>CAVXFQ010000006.1:0-478618 GCA_963761085.1 uncultured Actinomycetota bacterium | reverse complement strand
CATTGCTCAGTCCTGGGGGTGTCGGGTTATGCGGCGAACCGAAAGGCATAAAGCCCTGGAGCCTGGGATCGGGGCGTATTGTGGCCGAGTTACGGCGCAGATCCCACCAGCGGAAACAAAATAGTGAAATGGCAGCCCTTGCCCTTGTCGCTTTTAACCCATGGTGCGTTCAACAGCGTCACCAAAGGCGATTGATTTTTATCGCTTTGTAGCCCGAATGCCTCGGGTTTGTATCGCTCAAGTTACAAAGGCGTCCGCCGACACCCTGTTCAGGAAGTCTATTACTCACTTGAACAGGGAAGTGCCATGTCAGCGATTTCTTCGGTCAGCTCAGCTGCGCAGTTGATGCCGGTGATCAAACCGGCGGCCACCGTCGCGCTCAATGACAACGCCGCTGCTGGCATCACCACCGCCACGCCGTCGTCCGTCGTGATGCTCGGCCAGGACGACAAGGTCAGCGCCCCGTTGATCTACAACGTCCGTGGGCTGATGCCTGACGCCAGCGTACCGCCCGCCTGGGAGTACACCCGCCAGGACAAAGTCTCCCTGGCGATGATGGGTAATTTCGGCACCTCCTCCACAGCGGGTCGCTTCCAGGGCCTGGGCGCGACGCTGCTCAGTCAGTTGGCCCAGACCGGCCAGAATATTTCCCAATCGGTGCTGCGCTCGACGACCGGCAAAGCATTGGAGCCTGCAGAGCTTGCTGCCGCCCAGGACCGTCTGCACAGCAATCCGGCCAACAGCATCAGCCTGACCCTGAAAACCGCCAGCGGCAAAACCATCGAGCTGAGCCTCTCGAGCCAGGACGACGGCCTGGCGGTGCAGGCCCAAGTGAGCGGCGGCGACCTCAGCGACGACGAGCTCAACGCGCTGAATGCCATGGCGGACGGTTTTCAGTCAGCCATCGACGGCCTGACCTCCAAACCGCCGACCCTGAAACTCGACGCCCTGACCCATTTCGACGCCAAGGCCTTCGCTTCCGTTGATTTGAAAAGCAGTTTTAAACTCGAAGACGGCAGCGCCCAGACCCTTGAACTGCACGCCGACGCCGACCAGCGTTCGGTGCGCATGAGTGGCGCGCTGGGTAATCTCGACCTTTCGGTGGACCTGAAAAACGCGGCCATTCGGGGTGACAGTGCTCAGCAGGCGAAAGCGCTGGACGGCTATGTCAGCCAGATCGAGGCGGCGCGCAAGCGTGGCGACGGCGACTCACAGTTGCTGTCGATGTTCGAGGACGCGTTCAAAACGCTGCACTCCAACTACCCGGACACCCGCGTCTCCACGGCGGCGCAGACGGTGAACTCGATCGAACTGACGGACACCGATCACGGCCTGTTGACCGGGCTGGGCGACTTCAGCGCATCGGTCAGCGAGAAGAGCGTGGAAGGTAATCCGGGCCGCCCCGGCGAGCTGGACAGCTTCGCCTACACCCTGTCGCAGACGACCCAGTCCAAAGGCCGCGACCAGATGAACCGGACCATCGTCCAGGATCAGCAATCCCAGCTGACTGCCAGCTATCACAAACCGCTGCCAGGCGGGCAGAAGCTGGCGTTGAGCACCGACCCCACCACGCAGAATTACCTGTATTACCAGATCAGCGACCAGGCGAGCAGCAAAGCCACCATCGGCTATAAAAAAGGCGAACTGGTCGATGCGACGCTGAGCCCAGAAGGACGCGGTGTTGGCAGACATGATCGGTGTGGACCTCGTGATCGAGGAAGCCATGACGATCCGCGGTGAAGTGGGCAGGGTCTCCGAGGTCACCTGGTCCAAGGTGCAATCCACCTCCACCACGATCGCGCGCACACAGGCCTACGCATTACGTCAGCTCGACGCTCTCGCGGAGACGCTCGAGAGCAAGGCTGACTTCGGCGATCTTGCCAAGGCTTCCAGGAAGGCCGAGTCGACGGCTCAGGAGTGGCTTGCAGTTCTGGCCCATTGCTTCCAGCTCCAGGAAGCACTGGGGGTTCTCGAACTGGACCGAGGTGCCGAAGAAGCCGATCCCCGAACGAGTTGGACCGGCATCGGCTGGGGTTGAAGTCAGCTCGGCAGAACCGGCTCGAACTCCTTGCCGGAAGCACGGAACGACTGATGGCACGCATGGATGCCGCCGCAGGCGTGGCGAACGCCAAGGTGTTGATTCACCCGACTCAGGGTGCCCGCCATCGTGCGATCGAGCAACCAGGTCTCGCCGCCATCCTCGACTTCGAGCATCCTCTCGGCATCGACCGTGAGCGTCCGAGCTCGGACGCGAGGCGCTGGTCCGAGGCAGTCGCCGAAGCCAGGAACAGTGCATTTGAAGCGGCCGCAGACGGCTTGGACGGTGCCCGACGCTTCGGAGCAGGATCCCTAAGCCGAGCCAAGGCTGTCGGAGGAAGACTCCCGGGCAACAGAGCGAAGCGCAACGCTGATCAGACTGGCCTGACCGACGAAGCGCGCGTGGACGAGTAGGCAAGCCACGGATCCGGTCTTCGCCAATCTTGCCCTGACGAGGGCTCTGGCCTTTTTGAGGATGCTTGAGTGAACCTGTTCGACTACCTTGCGCATTCAAGCGACCAAGCGCGTGCGTGGAGCAAGGACCCCGACCTTCAGAAGACGCGTCGGACGATGCTGTTGATCATCGGGCCATTCCTTCTCGCGAGCTTCGGCGCCATGCTCATCGCCGCATCCTTTGACAAGACCGAGAACCACACCCAGACATCGGCTACCTCTGGTGGAAGCACACCACGACGACACAGGTTCCTGAACAGGGGACGGGCGCCATGCTGGGGGTGGGATCGCCCTCCTGTTGCTCGCCGTCGCCCTCACCATCTTCGAGATCCGGTGGAACGCGAAGCGCGCGGCGCTGCGACGCTACCCGGCCATCCTCGCTGGTATCGAGTCGATCAAGATCCAGAAGCTTGCGGGGATCACGGGTAATAGCACCGCACAGGTCTATGCGGATATGCAGAGACTGATCGAGTCCGGGACGATCGAGGACTTCTACGTCGACATCGACGGCGAGCAGGTCGTCAGCAAGAAGTACGTCCCCAAGACTTCGCACAAGACCGTGGTCGAGTGCTCGAGTTGTGGCCAGCGAAACGAGTTGATCGTGGGCATCACGCGGCACTGCGCCTCCTGCGGTGACCTCTTGATGCTTCCGACCTTTTTGGCAGATGCACCGGCACCGCCACCGATGAACGGTATGAAGGCAGGAACCCCATGGGCCTGATCGCCGCTGGACTCGATGCCGCGCAGGGGCACGCTCTCCGGCTGATCAATGGCTGGACTTCTTCACCGCACCCGCCTTCGACGAGTTGACCCTCGTTGCACCGGGCATTCTCACAGCCAGCAACGCGGGACTGGGGCACGAATAAGCATGGGTCCCAGAACATCATCAGTGACGGCTCTCGGATATCCGTCCCTGAGAACTCCGCCCTGATCGTCACCGATGGCGGCAGCATCGCGAGCGTGCCGACCGAGCCCGGCTACTTCGTGTTCTACAACGACGGACAACCTTCGACTCTTCAGCCGGCTCCGGACTGAGCGCAGTCGCTGATCACCCAGACCTGGGAGCGGCTGAAGTCGGGGGTGAAGCCCGCCCAGCAGCAACGCGATCTACTACGTGAACCTCCGCGAAATCCGGAACCTCCGGCTTCGGGACCCCTGGCTCCACTGCCGTACGAGGACTTCTCTCTGGTCCCGCCGGTTCTCACCAGGCACCCGTCCTGCGGTTCGGGCTCGCGGTCAGTACTCCGTTCCAGATCGTCGACCCGATTCGGTTCTTCCGCGACTTCCTCCCAGCCGAACACCCGGTTCGTACTCGCTCGCCGACCAGGCGCGAAGTCGGACAGATGACGACAGGAGTCCGTCACCGCGTTCCAAGCCGCGCTGCAAACGCTTGTCCCGCAACACCGACATCGCCTCTCTTGCTTCGCACGGGCCCGAGCGCCGCCGCGGCCGACGAATGCATCCGGCGCCCGGGGCCGCCTGGGCTGAGCGATTCGGCATCGAGGTGGTAGCGCGGCCATCGCGCCGATCGAGTACGACGAGGCGTCGCAGTGAGCTGATGGACAAGCTACAACAAGGGCACCGATGCTCGGCGGCGCCATCGGCAACGCCTACGCCCAGGCGACGATCGCGGACTCGGCCCTGGCCATGGCCGAGAGCGGCTCCGGGGGCGACGGTGTCATCGGCCTCGCCATGGGTCTCGGCTCAATCGGCGGAACCCTCACCGGGCTGACGCAACCCACGGCGCCACCCACCCCGGACAGCGCGCCGCAGGACTACCCGGTAGCCGTCCTCGCCCAGCTAAAGTTGATGCTCGACCAGGGTCTGATCACCACCGATCAGTACGCAATGAAGCAGCAAGAGATCCTGGACCGCATGTAGTCGCTAGTTGTGATGTCCGGCGGGTTGGTCGAGATCGTGGACGACACGGTCTGAGGTGTAGATGGACGGGGGCGGTTCAGCTCTGTCGATAGGTGAGACCTTTCCGATCACGTTCATTGCGCGTGGCTGCAGGCGCGTCAACCGCCGGGAGTTGGCCGCCGTCCGCGGGTCGAGATTGGTGGTGTCACGAGTGATACCATGGCCGTATGGCAATGACCCTTCGACTGACGGATGAGGAGAACGAGGCGCTGCGCCGCCGCGCTCAGCTTGAGGCCCGCTCGATGCAGGAGGTAGCCCGACAGGCCGTGCGCGAGTACGTGGAGAACCACAGTCGAGCAGAGCTGCTTGATCAGGTTCTCGATGAAGAGTTGCCCCGCTACGCCGAAGCCTTGGAGCGGCTCGGTCAGTGATCTACCTGACGCTGTCCGAGCTCATGCACGTCGCCGAGCGAACGCTGGGCACCGACGTACCGGTCCGCGATCTTGGATTGCTGGAGTCAGCGTTGGCGCGTCCGCAGGCAACGGCATTCGGTGAGGACGCGTATGCGGGTCTGGATGAGAAGGCCGCCGCCCTTCTGCACTCACTAGCGCGCAACCATGCCCTGGTGGACGGCAACAAACGACTGGCTCTCGCCGCCACGATCGCGTTCCTCGGCCTCAACGGCCGGCGACTCACCCTCACCAACGACCAGGCCTACGAACTGATCATGGACGTCGCCGCTGGCCGTCTCGATGACGTTCCCAGCATCGCTGAGCGCATTCGAGCCGGAAGTGAGCCGCGGCGTCCCTGACCGACACCACCGGAGCAGCGTTGGTGTGACTTCGCGTGTGAGCGTGGCCAGGACAGTGCAGCACCGATGCACCGTCGACGATGCGGAGTGCGATTCCGGGAGGGCCGCCGCAACATCGCCAGTCCAGCAGCGCCCTCACCCTCTCCGAGCGCGTCATCAGGCGGGTCGGTTTCGCCAAGCGTTGATCGGGTGGGCGTCGATCAGCCGGTCGAGGGACTCGGTCTTGATCCGGATCGTGCGTCGTCCGATGCGGACCGCGTCGAGGTCGCCGGCGGCGATGTAGCGGCGTACGGACTTGGTCGAGACGCCGAGGATCTCGGCTGCCTGGGTCAGCGAGACGAGGCGGCGGGGGGCGGGCGTTGCTGTGGGCATGGGTGCTCCTGGGGTCGGGCGGCCGGGTTGGCCGCGTTCATCCCCCAAGGCCCTGGAATGTCCCCCAGTGGTCACCCCACTTCTTACCCCTCCTCGCACCCGTCCCAATTCCCCTCTCCGAGCCCTCCTCGCCCGCCTTCCCCCTACTCTCGCTCATCCCCCCTTCCCCTTCCTCTCGCTCCTCTTCCACCACTCCTTCCAGACACACCTCCTTCATTCCCGAATCGGGGTGGCCACTCGACCGTCGGCGGCGGCCTTGAGGAGCGTGACGATGACGCTCAAGAAGCTGGCGGCCGGCTCCGGCTACGAGTACCTGACCCGGCAGGTCGCGGCCGCCGACTCGACAGAGCTGGGTCGCACGAAGCTGGCGGACTACTACTCCGCGAAGGGCGAGGCGCCAGGACGGTGGATCGGCTCGGGCCTCGCCGGCATCGACAGCCTCGAGTACGGCGACGTCGTCACCGCCGACCAGATGAAGAACCTGTTCGGCCAGGGCTGCCACCCCGTCACCGGCAAGGCACTGGGCCGGGCCTACCGACCCGATGCAGTGGCCGGGTACGACCTGACGTTCTCGCCGGTGAAGTCCGTCTCGGCACTGTGGGCCGTCGCGCCACCCGAGGTCGCCAAGGTCATCCGGCAGGCGCACAACGCTGCCGTCCTCGACGCGCTCCGGTTCCTCGAGGGGCACGCGATCTTCACGCGCGAGGGCACCGACGGCGTCCGCCAGGTCGAGACCCGCGGCCTGATCGCGGCCGGCTTCCTGCACCGGGACTCGCGTGCCGGCGATCCGGACCTCCACACCCACATCGCGGTCGCGAACAAGGTCCAGACCCGTGAGGGCAAGTGGCTCTCGATCTACGGCACGGTGCTGCACCAGTACGGCACTGCCGCCTCCGAGACGTACAACACCGCGCTCGAACACCGCCTCGGCGAGCTCCTCGGCGTCCGGTTCGTCGACACGACCAGAGGTCCGGGTAAGCGTCCGATCCGGGAGATCGAGGGCGTCGACCCGATGTTGTGTCGAACGTGGTCACACCGCCGCCGCGACATCGAGGACCGCACCGGCGAACTCACCGCCGACTTCACCGTCAAGCACGGCCGCCCGCCGACAACCAAGCAGTCGCTCGCCCTGGCGCAGCGCGCGAACCTGGAGACCCGCGCTGCCAAGCACGAGCCGCGGTCAGAGGCCGAGCAGCGGGCGACGTGGCAGGCCGAGGCCGTCCACGAGCTGGGGCAGCGCGGCCTGCAGCACATGATCGGTGCGGCCCTGAACCCGAGCTCGACGACGCGCCCGCAGCTCTCGCAGCAGTGGCTGGAAGAGGCCGCCGGCCGAGCGATCTCCGAGCTGGAGGAACGCCGTGCGACCTGGCAGTCCTGGCACCTGTACGCCGAGGCGCAGCGCCAGGTGCGCGACCTCGACGTACCGGCCGAGCAGGTCGCCCAGGTCGTTGAGGACCTGGTCCGCGCGGCCACCACCAGGCTGATCAACCTGACGCCCGACCTCGACCCGATCGCCGACCCCACGGTCCTGCGACGCTCCGACGGGACCAGCGTCTACCGCCACAGCGGCGCCGACCACTTCACCAGTCAGCGGATGCTGGACGCCGAGCGGCGCATCGTCGACGCCGCCGGCCGCGCGTCTGCCGCCACCATCGACCCCCTCGACGTCGAGCTCGCACTCATGAAGGCCGAGCTCGACGGAGCCGATCTCAACAAGGGCCAGCACGAGCTGGTGCGCGCCATGGTCAGCGACCCACGGGAGGTGACATTGGCGCTCGCGCCGGCCGGATCCGGGAAGACCACCGCGATGCGCACGTTGGCCGACGTCTACGACGACCTCGGGTACACCGTCATCGGCCTGGCCCCGTCGGCAGCGGCCGCGGCGGTCCTCGGCGAGGCGACCGGGATGCCGACCGAGACGCTCGCCAAGCTCGACCACACCCTCACCACGGGCCGGGATCCCGGCATCGGCCCGCGCACCGTGATCGTGATCGACGAGGCCGGCATGGCCGACACGCCCACCCTCGACAGAGTCATCGGCGCCTGCTGCGACCGAGGCGCCCGGGTCCGACTGATCGGAGACGACCAGCAGCTCGCCGCGGTCGGCGCCGGCGGAGTCCTGCGCGACATCGCCAGCACGCACGGCGCCGTACGCCTCGAGGAGGTCGTCCGGTTCGCCGACCCGGTCGAGGCAGCCGCGTCCCTCGACCTGCGTGCCGGTGACCGAGCCGCGCTCGGGTTCTATCTCGACCACGACCGCGTGCACAGCGGAGACGTGGACACCTGCCTCGGCCAGGTCCTGGGCGCCTGGGTGGCCGAACGGGCGGATGGCCGCGAGTGCCTGATGCTGGCGCCCACCCGCGATCTCGTCGCACGACTGAACCAGTCCGCCCGCACAGCTCGCCTTGGGGGCGCTATCCCTGCTGCCGAGGTCGAGCTGGCCGACGGGAACCGGGCCTCCGTCGGCGACATCGTCCTGACCAGACACAACGACCGCCGCCTCGGCACCAGCGCCACCGACTGGGTCAAGAACGGCGACCGCTGGACCGTCACCGGCGTCGCTCGGGACGGCAGCCTCGACGCCCGGCACCTTCAGACGCACCTTCGGGTCAGGTTGCCGGCGCAGTACGTCGCCGAGTACGTCGAGCTCGGCTACGCCACCACCGTCCACGCCGCCCAGGGCAGCACCGCCGACGTCATGCACGGCATCCTCACCGGGACCGAGGACCGGCAGCTGCTCTACACGATGCTCACCCGCGGCCGCGACGAGAACCACCTCCACGTCGTCGTCGACCCGTCCGAGCGTGACGAGGAACAGTTCCTTCCCGGGATCGACGAACATCTCACCACTGTCGAGATCCTGGACCGCATCGTCGATCGCAACGGCGCCGCGCTCTCCGCGACGACCGAGCTCACCCGAGCCGCCAGCCCAGCCACCCAACTCCACGAGGCCACACGCCGGTACGCCGACGCCGTCACCACCGCAACCAACCGCCTCCTCGGACCCGACGCCGCCGAAACGCTCGCATCCGCGGACGGACCACTGCCGTGGCTGCCGGGCATCCCCGCAGACGTGCGCAAGCACCCACAGTGGTCGAGCTACCTCACCGCGCGAGCCGAGCGGGTCGACCTGCTTGCTGACCAAGTACGCCGCGACACCGCCCTGCCGGCGTCGCTGGCACGGTTCAACGACGTGCTGCCTCCGAAGCTCCGTGACGAGGTCATCGTCTGGCGAACTGCCAACGGGATACTCGACGACGACCGCAGCCTCCTTGGGCCGACGCCGACCGACTGGGCCGCACATCGCTACGCCCGTCGCCTTCAGCGGCAGGTCGACGACCTGTACCCCGCCTCCGTCCGCCGTTGGGAGCAACGAGTCGCCGAGTCCATCGGCAGGCCCGCAGGGCGCGACGAACACACCCTCGACCTGGCTCGCGAGCTCGACCGACTCGAGCGCACCGGCATGAACGCAGGTCTCATGTTGCGCCGCGCCTCGACAGGGAGACCGCTTCCAAGGGAGCACACGACCGAGGCGCTCGCCTACCGCATCCAGCAGTACGTCAAGCGCTCTCAGTGGGTCGCTCCGGACCCGCCTCGTCAGCCAGTTCCACCCAGTCGGGGACTCGGCCTGTGAGTCGGTACTCCAGCTCGAAGTCGCCGATCGCGAGCTCCAGCTCCTCGCGCGCGGTCAGCAGCTGCATCGGATGCCGAGCCTTCCACTCCGCGAACTGACCCTCGTCACCACGAGCCGCGACGTACTCCTGGAGTCGGGTGACCGCTTTCATCGCACGCTTGCGCAGGGTCTCCGCCGACCTCCCGGAGCCGAGTGCGACGGTCGCCGTCACGCCCGGCGTGGTGAGCCCCATCCTGCCCCGGCGAGTCGGAGCACCACGCTCGTCGGCCACAGACGCCAGCTCCCAGAGCAACCAGACGTCGAACGCGATGATGGCTCGATCCTTCAGGGCATCGCGGAGCAGTTCCAGCAGCTCGACGTACGACCACGGCCGGACCTCCTCAGCAGGGATCCTCTCGTCGAGCGACTCGACCTGAACCACCTGCGCCCACGCTCGATCGCTACGACGAGCCCCGTCACCGACACCAAGGTCCGTCAACACCCCGCGACGCGTGGCCCGGAGGATCGTCGCCGCGACACCGCGTCGACCGAGCTCATGAGCTCGGGCGGCTTCGATCCAGAACTGTCCCGCCACCAAGCCGTCGATGTCGGGGTGCAGGTCACTCAGGTCGGTGGCGATCCTGGTTGCCCCTGGGATCAGCAGCCATGCAAGAACGGCCACCGCGTTCGTATCGGAGGCCGTCAGCGCCGCCAGCCTGGCGAGTACGTCGTTCCCCTCGTGCCGAGCGGCGTGGCGCATCCACTCCGGAAGTTCGGCCAACTCATCGACCACCGCGAGTTCCGGATCGGCATCAGCACCACCGCGGCCAGGCACGGCATGCCGCCTCCATCAGAGGCGTCCCAAGGTGCTCAACACCGAGAAGAGCTGCGACACCCATCGCCGACCTCCCGAGAGCCACGTTCCACCATCTGCTCACGATGCGCTGCCACGGGCGGCACACATGCCCACGTTGAGACACGGAGCAGGGTTCTCCACGATGCGGTGCGGTCGAGCGGGTGTCAACCGCCAGAATTCCCGGTTCCGCGACAGCCCGAGACAACTCGAGACAGTCGGTGACAGCCCGAGACAACCAGCAATCAGGATGGACCTCCCTGTCTCAGCCTGCGAGACCTGACACAGGCTACGCAGTCAGGTGCCTGGAGTCCTCGTGTGACGTCGCCTCATGCCTGGATCTCGGGCAGCACGACGTCGGCCAGATATGCGCGCAGTGCTGGCACGTCTCGGGTCACCGTGCGCCAGACCCGGTGGGGGTCGAGGTCGTCGTACTGGTGGGCGGCGAAGTTGCGCATCGCGACGATCTGACGCCACGGCTGGTCCGGGAATCGCGTGAGGACATCCTCCGGGATCCGGTTGACCGCCTCGCCGATCCGGATCAACCCCATCTCGACGGCCCATTGAGTCCGGATGTCAGCTACGAAGGCCTCGACGTCCATCTGCGTCAACTCCGCCAACACGTCGCACATGGCCACGGTCCGCTCGGCAGCATCGCGGGCCTTGGACAGCGGATCGGTCACACCGCCACCGCTTCACGCAGGACCCGTTCGCGGATGGACCCGCGCAGTGCGTCGACGCTGACGACGTCGACCTCCACCTGGAGGAGGTCGGAGAGCGCGAGGCGCAACCCGACCTCGTCGAGGAGCGACGCTTCGTCGGTGAACTCCACGAGAAGGTCGACGTCGGAACCGGCGGTGTCCTCGCCCCGAGCGATCGAGCCGAAGACTCCGTGGCTCGAGCGCATGGTGTGCGGCGACCAGGGCGCGAATCTCATCCCGATGCTGTTCGAGGCGCTGCGATGGCGGCCCGGTCAGGGCACGCCGAATGCGGTCGAGGACGTCGGCCGACGGCGCACGCCGCCCGTTCTCGTACGCCGACAGATTCGGCTGCGGCACTCCCGCGGCACGCGCCAGCTGCGACTGGCTCAGGCCGGCCGCGACACGCTCCGCGCGGATGTCCACGTCGTCAGGATAGCCAGGTGTTATCGCGGGCGATATAGGCGCGTTGAAAGCAAGGACGAGGCAGACCCGGGCTCATGCTGCGTTGCGCTCCCTCCCGTGAATTGGCAGCCTGCGCGATCGGATTGGCACGCTCGAGCGCTTGATCGGCCCTAAGCTCGGGCCGGCCAGTGCATCCCGGGAGGCGCGAGTGAGCGATGAGCTAACGCCCGGACTTCGCGACGAGTTGATCACCGCCGAGCTCGCACAGGCGTTGGAGCTGCTCAGCACCGATCGCGTCGACGTCACCTCCATCGACAGGGGCGAGGCGATCGAGCGAATGGGTCGCCATCTGCTTCGGGTGGCCAGACGCCTGAAGTCACCCACCAACGAGACCGAGCTGACCTCAAGTGCAGCACTCGTGAACGAAGCCATCGGCGCACTCGGCCAGGACTTCGCTGTCGATTACGTCGAAACGCCCGTTCGAGTTCTCCGCGGCGTTCGCAGCGCTGCCGGACTGGCAAATTCCGCACTGCCAGCCCATCCCTCGATCCCATTGAGCACTAGCGAGTTGATGGTCAACGGTGCCGGGGAACCCTCGCTGGGCACGGTTCTCCAACAGGAGCTTCGATGCGCAGACGAGGTGGACCTCATCTGCGCCTTCGTCGGTTACAAGGGCATTGAAAGCCTCCGCGAAGAGTTGCGCGCTCTCGTCGACCGAGGTGGGCGGGTTCGGGTGATCACGTCGACCTATCCGGGGTCGACGAGCGGTAAGGCGCTCGATGAACTCATCAATCTCGGTGCCGAGGTGCGAGTCAATTACCAGGGGATGGCCACCAAGCTGCATGCCAAAGCGTGGCTGTTCCGCCGCCCTGGCCAGCTCGACACGGCATTCATTGGATCCTCGAACCTCTCAGAAGCGGCGCTGTACACCGGGTTGGAGTGGAACGTCCGCCTGGCCCGAGCGGATGCACCGTCCGTGTTCAGCCGAATCCAGCAAGTCTTCGATAGCTACTGGAACACACCTGTGTTCGAGCGATACACCCTGGCCGATCGGGAGCGGCTTGATGCTGCTCTCGCAGATGCACGCGGGTACGCCGCGCAAGGCTTCAATAGGCGAGCGCAACGAACGATCGACAAGCTGAGCGAGCAGCTCGCTGCCGCCTACGCCCAGATCCAGGTTCGTCCCCGACCCCACCAACAGCGCGTCCTCGACACTTTGTCGGCGAGACGCCAGGAGTTCGACGAACACCGCCACCTGCTGGTTGCAGCCACCGGCACCGGCAAGACAGTGATCGCGGCCCTGGATTACGCCCGACTGTGCCAATCTGGCTTGCCGCGGCCGACCCTGCTATTCGTGGCCCACCGCGAACAGATCCTGGAACAGGCGCGCGAAACATTTCGCCAGGTGCTGCAAGACCCCGGGTTCGGGCAGCTTCTCAGCGGTTCCTCCGGGACGTTGACAAGCGATACTCACGTGTTCGCGATGGTTCAATCGCTTCACAATCGGCTGAGCCAAGTCCCGCCAGCGGCCTACGAGGTCATCTACATCGACGAGGCTCACCACACAGCGGCTCAGTCGTGGGAGTCGGTGCTCAACCACTTCGAACCCCGAGAACTTGTTGGGCTCACCGCAACACCGGAGCGCACCGACGGCGCCAACATCGCGGACTCGTTCGGAGGGCGCTTCACCACCGAGCTGCGTCTATGGGAAGCGGTTGACGATCAGTTGTTGGCCCCCTTCGAGTACGTCGGCGTCGACGATGGCACTGACCTTCGCGATCTGGCCTGGCACTCGGGCGAGTACGCCATCGGTGCCCTGTCCAACCTCTACACCGGCGACCACGAACGGGTACGTCGAATCCTGCAGGCGATACACCGTTGGGTGGAGCACCCTGAGACGATGCGTGCTCTCGGGTTCTGCGTCTCGGTGGCACATGCCCAGTTCATGGCAGAGCAGTTCGCCAAGCACGGTCTCCCTGCCGACTACCTGTCGGGTGAGCACGATCAGCCCTCTCGGGATCGGGTCCTTGCGCGGCTTCGAGCTGGGCAACTTGCCGTGGTGTTCAGCGTTGACGTCCTCGGCGAGGGAATCGATGTTCCGGACGTTGACACTCTGCTGCTGTGTCGCCCGACCCAAAGCCCTGTGCTCTTCGCTCAACAGCTCGGGCGTGGCTTGCGTCTTTCACCCGGCAAGACCTCGTGCCTGGTTCTGGACTTCATCGGCCAACATCGAGCCGAATACCGAGTTGAGCAGCGCTATCAGACGTTGGTTGACCCGGTCCAGGGCGACGTACGCGCTCAGGCCGAAGCCGGCTTCCCGTTTCTGCCCGCTGGCTGCTCAATCACGCTGGAGCGCGTTGCGCGGGAGCGGGTCCTCGCCGCCCTGAAAGACGTCGCAGTACGACCCGGGATCACGGGACTGCTCAAGGACTTCCAAGCGGGCACCTGGTCATCACTCGAATCCTTCCTCGAACGGACCAGTCGAACAGTCGAGCAGTTCTACGGCGTCGACAACCGCAAGATGTCGTGGACTCGGTTGCAGCGTGCCGCTCTCGTCTCGTCAGCGCCGAAGAGCCACGACGATGAGGCGCTCGACAAGGAAGAAGCCGAGTTGCTCCGAAGGGTCGGATACCTGCAGCACGCCGCGGACGGGTTGCGGGTGAACCGCTGGTTCGACTGGATGACCGCGAACGCACCGGTCGACGCAGATGCGCTGTCGCGTGCCGAGCAGCGGCTGGCGATGCAACTGATGCACCTTCTCCTGCTTCAGCCGCACAGCCTCCAAGAGGGGTTCGACACCTTGTGGCGCCAGCCCGCTGTCCGCCACGAGATCGCAGAGCTGTTGACCCTGGTCCGGTCAGAGCTCGACATCATCCCGAGTCCGTTGCTCGGCATGGCCGACGTGCCACTCTTGGCCCACGCCCGCTACACACGCGCCGAGGTCTTCGCCGCCGTCGGCGTGAGCACCGTGGACCGTCCGAAGGAGCACCGGGAGGGCGTCTACTTCGTGGCCGAGTCTCAAGTCCAGCTCATGTTCGTCACGCTTCACAAGGACACGCGCAAGTTCTCGTCGAACATTCAGTACCGAGACCACGCGTTGACCGCTGAGCTCTTCCACTGGGAGACACCCAACAACTGGCGCCAACAGTCACCAGCCACCCTGCGATGCGTCGGAAAGGGTCCAGAAGGCTCGATCCACCGGCTCCTGTTCGTCAGGGAACGAGGATCGGGACCGATCGAGGGCACATTCCGGTGTTTCGGACTTGTCGATCTTGACGGCGAACTGGAAGGCGATCGCCCCGTGGCATTGACGTGGCGGCTCCGTTCACCACTGCCTGAAGTCGCCTTCGAGAGCGCTCGCCTGGTGGCCGCAGGCTGAGGTGATCCCGGCTCAACTCTCAGATTCGCCCGCACGTGCGGGTCGGTGACCCCAGACTTCTCGTCATGAAGCGACCAACCTCGGGCGGTCTAACCCGTATTCGCCGAGCTGCAGGCTGAGATGGCGAAATTCCAGCCGTACCCCCGTAAGGAATACCGAAGCCTGCTTAACGCCTGGGCCCGACGCAATGTGAAGCTCCTCGCCGGCATCGCAGGCGGGGTCGCTGCTCTCCTGACGATCGAGACAGCCGTGATCCTGGTGGTGGTGCCCGACACCAGCTTCAGAACGTGGCTTCTCGGCGCGACTCAGGCAACGATCGTGGCGATCGGCCTGTATCTGGTCCACAGCACGTTTCTCATCCGCGAACGCGAGGCGATCTGGCAGCTTCGTGGCGCCTGGGGCGAAGAGGCCACACGAGACGAGCTCCGTCGCGCCAAGCGCAAGAGGGTGGTCTGGGGCTGGATCGACAGCATCGAGCTCCAAGCGGGCGACCTCGACCACCTCGTCCTGCCGCGCAAGGGCGGATTCGTGGTCATCGATTCGAAGTGGCGCAGCAGGGGCACCGACGCCGTCGAGATGGCCGCATCAGCACGCCGCGCCCGACTCCGAGCCGAGGGTCTGACTCGGACACTGCTGAAGTCCGAGAGGGGCAGTCACCGGGCCAGGGGGAACACCGTGTTGGTGACACCTCTCGTCGTCATCTGGGGCCCCGCCCAGCATCAGGTGCCCGACGGATGCCATGTTGAGGGAGTGGATTTCATCGGAGGACGTGCCCTGGTCTCTTGGCTGCAGGCAATCCCCGGCGACGAGGTCGACAAAGCCGCCGCCAAGAAGGCACTCGCCCTCCTCAAGGAGTTCCGGGGACGGGCCTCCGAGGCGAAGTCTGCCGTCCCCGGAAGTCGGCGTTCAGCGGCCCAGGCGTAATCCCTACCCCCTGGGAACCCCCAAGAGAGCCGTTTCGAAGCAATCTCGAGTGGTCAGGTTTGGTTAGGAAATGCCCTCTGACCTGGTGTTATAGTGGTGGAGCCTACGAGACTCGAACTCGCAACCCCCTGCTTGCAAAGCAGGTGCGCTACCAATTGCGCCAAGGCCCCTGGTGCCGGCACTCGGCGTCGGGGACGCCGCGGCGACGGGCTCAGCCCCGATCGACCTTGTCGGTCGCCTCGGCCCACAGGGCCTGCTCGCGCTGGCCTTCGTCGAGCTTCTTCTTGGCGAAGAGCGCGCCGGCGACAGCGAGGGCGATGAACAGCAGCTTCTTCATGAGGACTCCGTCATGGGTGAACCAGTGGGCCTAACAGGACTTGAACCTGTGACCTCTTCCTTATCAGGGAAGCGCTCTAACCGTCTGAGCTATAGGCCCGGGGTCGGTCGGAAAGACCGGACGGCCATCCCCGCGTGATCGGGCAGCGGCCGCTGCGGAACATTACCGCAGCCGTCGGAGGCCGCCCAAAACCGGGGCGTCCTCGTCGGGGAGGCCTCAGACCTGGTCCTCGGCGAGGGTGACCTCGATGCCGCCGAGCAGGGACGCGGCCATGTTGTAGAGGAAGGCACCGAGGGTCGCGATCGCGGTGATCAGGACGACGTCGATCACCGAGACCAGCATCGTGAAGCCGAGCACTCGCGACATCCCGAGGTAGTTGGTGATGTCGAACGTCGAGGCGTGGTTGCCGCTGGAGACGGTGTCGGAGACGGTGTTGTTGATCGAGCTCCAGACGCCGGCCGCGCCGAGCACCGACCACACCATGAACACCGAGACCACGGTGACGATGCCGAAGGCGATGGACAGCAGGAACGACACCTTCATCACCGACCAGGGGTCGATCCGGCTCAGCCGCAGCCGGGCCCGACGAGGTGCGCGGGCGGGCTGTCGCTGCTCGCGGGTACGGCGCGTGGTCGCGGCGGCGGCGGCCGGTGCGGGCACCGGCGCGGCCGGAGCCGACGCCTCGCGCCCGACGGGGACGACCGGGGCCATCGGCACGCTCTCCTGCGCGCGGCGGGCCTCGTCGGCCCGGCGCGCCTCCTCCTCGCGGGCCTGCTGCTCGCGGGCCGCCCGGGCCTGCTCCTCGCGCTGCTGCTCGCGGGACTCCTGCTCGCGAGCCTGCTCCGCGACCAGCTCGGGCGGCGGCGGCGGGCAGCACCCGCGCCGACTCACGCTGCACCTGGCCGTTGGACCCGTTCGACCCATGGGACTTTCGCTCCTCACCGGCCCCGACGCGGCGCTGAAGGCGCTCGGCGAGCGGGATGCGGGCGGTGTTGTCCTGGGTGTCCGGGCGCGTCTGGACAGGTGCCTGCTCGGCAGAGCGCTCTGTCATCAGCCCTCACTCTCTCAGTGGGAAGCGGGCCCCTCGTCGGACCCGGACGCCTCCTCCGGAGACGACGTACCGCTCTCGATTGTTGCATCCGGGCCCACATCAGGCGATTCGTCGGCCTGCTCCTCGGACACCGTGGCGCCGGCGGAGGCTTCCTCCAACACCTCTTCGGGTGACTCCACGGAGCGGGCGACCACGGCCACCGCGTCGCCTCCCTTGGGGGTGACGAACTTGACGCCCATCGTGTCGCGCCCCGTCGCCCTGAAGTCTGCATTGATCGGGCTGCGAACGACCTGACCGCCTTGGGTGATCGACAGGATCTCGTCGCCCTCGACCACGATGAAGGCACCCACGAGCCCGCCGCGGTCCTCGTTGGCCAGTGACATCGTCTTGATCCCGATGCCTCCGCGCGACTGCTTGCGGTAGTCGGTGATCCGAGTGCGCTTGGCGAAACCCCCGTCGGTCATGGTGAACACGAACTGCGGCTTGACCTCGGGAGCGTCGACGTCGGCGGCTTCGCTGTCGAGGGCGGCCTCGGCTGCGACCTGGGCGGCCCGGATCACCGACATCGACAGCACCGAGTCGCCCTGACGGAACTTCATGCCGGTGACGCCGGAGGTCGCCCGGCCCATCGGGCGGAGCTGGGCGTCGTCGGCGCGGAACCGGATGGCCTGGCCCTTGCGCGAGACCAGCAGGATGTCGTCGTCGGGCGAGACCAGCTCGGCGCCGATCAGCTCGTCGTCGTCCTCGCGGAAGTTGATCGCGATGACGCCGGCCTGCCGCGGTGAGTTGTAGTCACCGAGCCGGGTCTTCTTCACCAGCCCGTTGCGGGTGGCGAGCACGAGGTAGGGCGCCTGGTCGTAGTCGCGGATCGCGAGCACCTGCGCGATGTCCTCGTCGGGCTGGAAGGACAGCAGTCCCGCGACGTGGCCGCCCTTGGCGTCGCGCTGGGCCTCGGGGAGGTTGTAGGCCTTGGTGCGGTAGACCCGCCCGGCCGTGGTGAAGAACAGCAGCCAGTGGTGGTTGGTGGTGGCGATGAAGTGCTGGACGACGTCGTCGCCGCGCAGCGTCGCGCCGCGCACGCCCTTCCCGCCGCGCTTCTGGGTGCGGTAGGCGTCGGCGCGGGTGCGCTTGGCGTAGCCGCCCCGGGTGATGGAGACGACGAGCTCCTCGTCGGGGATCAGGTCCTCCATCGAGAGGTCGCCGTCGGCCGCGATGATCTGGGTACGGCGCTCGTTGCCGTACTTCTCGACGATCTCGGCGAGCTCCTCCTTGACGATCAGCCGCTGCCGCTCGGCGTTGGCCAGGATGTCGTTGAGGTCGGCGATCACGGCTTCGAGCTCGGCCAGCCGGTCGATGATCTTCTGGCGCTCGAGAGCCGCGAGCCGGCGCAGCTGCATGTCGAGGATCGCCCGGGCCTGGAGCTCGTCGATCTCGAGCAGCGCGATCAGGCCCTCGCGCGCCTCCTCGACGTCGGGGCTGCGCCGGATCAGCGCGATCACCTCGTCGAGCATGTCGAGCGCCTTGACCAGGCCCCGCTGGATGTGGGCGTCGGCCTCGGCCTCGGCCAGGCGGTAGCGGGTCCGGCGCTGGATGACCTCGATCTGGTGGGTCACCCAGTGGGAGATGAACTGGTCGACGGTCAGCGTGCGGGGCACGCCGTCGACCAGCGCCAGCATGTTGGCGCTGAAGTTGGTCTGCAGCTCGGTGTGCTTGAGCAGGTTGTTGAGCACCACCCGCGCGACCGCGTCACGCTTGAGCACGACCACGAGCCGCTGCCCGGTGCGACCGGAGGAGTCGTCGCGGACGTCGGCGATGCCCTGCACCTTGCCCGTGTCGGCGAGGTCGGCGATCTTGAGCGCGAGGTTGTCGGGGTTGACCATGTAGGGCAGCTCGAGGATCGACAGGCAGGTCCGGCCCTTGGCGTCCTCGTCGATCTCGATGACCGCGCGCTGGGTGACCGAGCCGCGACCGGTGCGGTAGGCCTGCTCGATCCCCTGACGGCCGACGATCAGCGCGCCGTTGGGGAAGTCGGGACCCTTGATCCGCTCGACCAGCGCGTCCTGGAGCTCCTCGCGCGTGGCCTCGGGGTGGTCGAGCGCCCAGGTGGCACCGTCGGCGATCTCGCGCAGGTTGTGGGGCGGGATGTTGGTGGCCATGCCGACCGCGATGCCGGCCGAGCCGTTGACCAGCAGGTTGGGGTAGCGCGACGGCAGCACGACCGGCTCCTGGGAGCGGCCGTCGTAGTTGGGCTGGAAGTCGACGGTGTCTTCTGAGATGTCGCGCACCATCTCCAGCGCCAGCGGTGCCATCCGGCACTCGGTGTAGCGCATGGCGGCGGCGGAGTCGTTGCCGGGCGAGCCGAAGTTGCCCTGGCCGTGGATCAGCGGCGCGCGCATCACCCAGGGCTGCGCGAGGCGCACGAGGGTGTCGTAGATCGCGGTGTCGCCGTGGGGGTGGTACTGACCCATCACGTCACCGACGACGCGCGAGCACTTGGAGAACCCGCGGTCGGGCCGGTAGCCGCCGTCGTACATCGCGTAGAGCACCCGCCGGTGGACCGGCTTGAGACCGTCGCGTACGTCGGGCAGCGCGCGGCCGACGATGACGGCCATGGCGTAGTCGATGTAGGCCCGCTGCATCGAGGTCTGCAGCTCGATCGGCTCGATCCGGCCGCCGCCGTCTCCGCCGTCTCCACCGCCGGTGGTCAGGTTGCTCGGGGTCTCGCTCATTCTGTGGCCTTCTACCTCTGTCTAGGCTTTTTCGTAGACATCACCATCCGAACCTCGACGCGCCGGCGTGCGCCCCGGAGCGGCTAGATGTCGAGGAAGCGGACGTCCTTGGCGTTGCGCTGGATGAAGCTGCGGCGCTGCTCGACGTCCTCGCCCATCAGGATCGAGAAGATCTCGTCGGCTCGAGCGGCGTCGTCGAGGGTGACCTGCAGCATGAGTCGCTGGTCGGGGTTCATGGTGGTGTCCCACAGCTCCTCGGCGTTCATCTCGCCGAGGCCCTTGTAGCGCTGCACGGGGTTCTCCTTGGGCAGCTTCTTGCCGGACGCGATGCCGTCACGCATCAGCGCGTCGCGCTCGGAGTCGGAGTAGACGAACTCGTGGTCGGCCGGCTTGTTCCACCGCAGGCGGTAGAGCGGCGGCTGGGCCATGTAGACGTGGCCGTGCTCGATCAGCGGCTTCATGAACCGGAACAGCAGGGTCAGCAGCAGGGTGTTGATGTGGTGGCCGTCGACGTCGGCGTCGGCCATCAGCACGATCTTGTGGTAGCGCAGCTTGTCGAGGCTGAACTCCTCGTGGATGCCGGTGCCGAGGGCGGAGATGATCGCCTGCACCTCGGTGTTGGCGAGCACCTTGTCGATGCGCGCCTTCTCGACGTTGAGGATCTTGCCGCGGATCGGGAGGATCGCCTGGATCCTCGGGTCACGACCCTGCCGGGCCGAGCCGCCGGCGGAGTCGCCCTCGACGATGAAGACCTCGCACTCCTCGGGGTTGGTCGACTGGCAGTCGGAGAGCTTGCCGGGCAGACCACCTCCGCCGAGCAGGCCCTTGCGGTTGCGGGCCAGGTCGCGGGCCTTGCGCGCCGCGATGCGGGCGCTGGCTGCGGACTGGGCCTTGCGGACGATGTCCTTGCCCTCGGCGGGGTTCTGCTCGAGCCAGGCGCCGAGCTGGTCGTTGACGACGCGCTGGACGAAGCCCTTGGCCTCGGTGTTGCCGAGCTTGGCCTTGGTCTGGCCCTCGAACTGCGGCTCGGCGAGCTTGATCGAGACGATCGCGGTCAGGCCCTCGCGGACGTCGTCGCCCGAGACCCGGTCTTCGCGCTTCTTGATCAGCCCCCACTCCTCTCCCCAGATGTTGACCAGGGAGGTCAGGGCGGAGCGGAAGCCCTCCTCGTGGGTGCCGCCCTCGGGGGTGTTGATGGTGTTGGCGAAGGTGTGCACCGACTCGGTGAACGTCGTGTTCCACTGCATCGCGACCTCGAGGCTGAGGTCCTGGGTGCCGCCGTTGGCGCCCTGGCTCTGCTCGGCCTCGAACGAGATCACGGTCGGGTTGGCGGGGGTCTTGCGCTTGTTGAGGTAGTCGACGTAGTCGACCAGGCCGCGGTCGTAGCGGAACGTCCGCTCCAGACCACCGCGCCTCTCCCTGGTGCACGGCGTCGCCGCCGACCTCGTCGACGTCACCCGAGACGGTCTCGTCCTTGACCGCCTCCAGCACCTCCTCGGCGACCGGCCGCTCGTCGCGGACCACGATCTCCAGGCCCTTGTTGAGGAACGCGTACTCGCGGAACCGGGTGGTGATCCACTCCAGGTTGTAGGTCGTGGTCTCGAAGATCTCCTCCGAGGCCCAGAAGGTGACCGTGGTGCCGGTGCGCTCGCCGTCGTCCAGGGTGCGGACCTCCTCGAGCGGCCCGTCGGGGTCACCGAGGTGGAAGCTCTGCCGCCACAGGTGGCCGCGGTTCTTCACCTCGACGACCAGCCGGGTCGACAGCGCGTTCACGACGGAGACGCCCACGCCGTGGAGGCCGCCGGACACCTTGTAGCCACCGCCGCCGAACTTGCCGCCCGCGTGGAGCATGGTCAGGGCCATCGTCACGGCCGGCATCTCCTGCCCCGGCGCGGTGTCGGTGGGGATGCCGCGACCGTTGTCCTCGACCCGCAGCCCACCGTCGGCCTGCAAGGTGACCACGATCCGGTCGCAGTAGCCGGCCAGGGCCTCGTCGACGGCGTTGTCGACGATCTCGGTGATCAGGTGGTGCAGGCCGCGCTCGCCGGTGGACCCGATGTACATGCCGGGGCGCTTGCGCACGGCTTCGAGGCCCTCGAGCACGGTGATCGCCGAGGCGTCGTAGGCGACGCCGTTGGGCGGCTCAGGGATGTCGGGTGCGGTGGCTGGCTGGGGGACTGACTCGGGGGGTGACTGCTCGGGAGTCTCGTCGCTCACGCGCACCTCTTCCTCGTTGCCGGGCGCCCTCGCGGGCCCCCGGACCGACCTCACATGGGAAGGGCCGCGGCATCGAGGAGAGCGCGCGGCCTTCGTCGTCCATGATAGCCGTTCCCGGGCCGCATTCCACGCTGGCACCCCCGACGGAGGGGGGTCTGTGGAGGAAAATGCCTCGCAGCGGGCGCGAGAAGGCCCAACGGAGGCCCGAACAGGGGGTCGACCGTGTCCCCATACGTCGAGCGCGCCCTCAGATCGGCATACCGGGGCACGCTTCGCGAGCGTCGCCGCGGGAGTCCGGTCCGGGCCTGCTCAGCCGTAGGTGTCGCGGGGTCCGCGGCCGTCGCGGACCGACCGCTGGCCGTGCTTCCACGAGCGAGCGTGGGGCCCGAGGACCTCGATCACCTGGACCGTGCCGTGCCCGAGGTCGTCGTTGAGACGGCGTACGACGGCGGGCGCGAGCAGCTTGAGCTGGGTGGCCCAGGCGGAGGAGTCGGTGCGCACCACGAGCCGGCCGTCGGCGAAGGACTCGGCCGTGCTGTGGGCGCCGACCTCGGGCCCCACGATCTCGGCCCAGCGCGCGAACATCGAGGCCACCCGGAGGTCGACCTGCCAGCCGCGGTCGTCGACCATCCGGGTCAGGGCGCTGTCGAGCGTCTGGGGGTCGCGGTCGTCGGGATGGGCTCCCGAGACGCGGCCCGGGCTGCGCGGGCCGGTCGACCCTGCGCGCCGCCTTCCGCCGGGCGGGACTCGAGCGGGCCGTCGCCCGGGCCAGGGTGCGGGCGAGGTCGAGCCCGGCGTCGTCGTGGTCGGGCGCCGGCCCGTCCCGGGTGGGGCTCGGGTGCCGGGTCGGGGGCCGCGAGGTCCGGCTCGTCAGGGCTCACGGCGTACCTCACCCCCTCCGACCATGAAACGGGTGCCGGACAGCTTCTCCGGTACGTCGTCGGCGACGGCCGCGGTGACCAGCACCTGCTCGGCGCCCGGCGACGAGCTCGGCGAGCTGCGAGCGGCGCTCGCTGTCGAGCTCGGCGAAGACGTCGTCGAGGATCAGGATCGGGTCGTCGCCGTCGGCGCGCAACAGGTCGTAGGACGCCAGCCGGAGCGCGAGCGCGAACGACCACGACTCGCCGTGGCTGGCGTAGCCGCGCACGGGCAGCCGGCGCTCACCGTTGCCCAGCGACAGCAGGAGCTCGTCGCGGTGGGGACCGACCAGCGAGATCCCGCGGTCGAGCTCGTCGCCCCGCCGCCGCTCGAGCTCGGCGAGGAGCCGCTCGGTCAGGTCGCCGCGCTCGGTGGCGCCCTCGAGGTCGAGGCTCGGCTGGTAGTCGAGTCCGGCGTCGTCGACGCTCGCGCCCTCGGGCGACGGTGGCGTAGGCGTGCCCGACGTAGGGGCGCAGGAGCTCGACCAGGCGCAGCCTCTCGGCGAGCACCTCGGCGCCGGTGCGGGCCAGGTGGGCGTCCCAGACTCCGAGGGTCGAGAGCGCGGAGTCCTGCGGACGACGAGCCCCGTCGCGCGGCACCGGCGGTCTTGAGCAGCGAGTTGCGCTGCTTGAGGATCCGGTCGTAGTCGCTACGGACGCCCGCCAGGCGGGGCGCGCGCATCACCAGCAGGTCGTCGAGGAAGGCGCGGCGGCCGGACGGGTCGCCCTTGACCAGGGCCAGGTCGTCGGGGGCGAAGATCACCGTCCGGACCAGCCCGACGAGCTCGCGGGCGCGCGGCAGGTCGGCGCGGTTGACCCGCGCCCGGTTGGCGCGACCCGGGTTGATCTCCACCTCGAGCACCGCCTCGCGCCCGTCGCGGACCACGCTCGCACGCACCAGCGCGCGCTCCGAGCCGGCCCGGACCAGCGGCGCGTCACCGGCGACCCGGTGGGAGGCGAGCCGCGAGAGGTAGTCGATCGCCTCGACCAGGTTGGTCTTGCCCTGGCCGTTGCGACCGATGAACGCCGTCGCGCCCGGCTCGAGGTCGACGTCCGCGCCGGCGTAGGAGCGGAAGTCGACGAGCGTCAGGCGGGCGACGTACAACGGCGTGCTCGTCCGGCGGTCAGCTGGTCGGCGAGGCGTCGCCGCCCGGAGGCGCCTCGGTCTTCACCGCGTGGCCGCCGAACTGGTTGCGCATCGCGGCGACCGCCTTCATCGCCGGGCTCTCGTCCTGCTGGGAGACGAACCGCGCGAACAGCGAGGCGGCGATGGCCGGCATCGCGACGCCGTTGTCGATCGCGGCCTCGACGGTCCACCGGCCCTCTCCGGAGTCGGCGGCGTAGCCGGCGATCTTGTCGAGGTGGGCGTCGTCCTGGAGCGCGGCCACGAGCAGGTCGAGCAGCCACGAGCGGATGACGGTGCCCTCGCGCCACGAGGCGAACACCTCGGTGACGTTCTCGATCATGTCGACCTTGTCGAGCAGCTCCCAACCCTCGGCATAGGCCTGCATGATCGCGTACTCGATGCCGTTGTGGACCATCTTCGCGAAGTGGCCGGCGCCGGCCGCCCGGCCCGCGTGGACGAAGCCGAACTCGCCCTCGGGCTTGAGCGCGTCGAAGGCCGGCTGGACCTTCGCGACGTTGTCGTCGGAGCCGCCGCACATGAGGGCGTAGCCGTTCTTCAGGCCCCAGACGCCGCCGGAGACGCCGCAGTCGACGAACCCGACGCCCTTCTGGGCGAGGAGGTCGGAGTTGATCTGGTCGTCGGTCCACTTGGAGTTGCCGCCGTCGACGACCAGGTCGCCCTCGCCGAGCAGGTCGGCGAGCTCCTTGACGGTGTCGCGGGTCGCGTCACCCGCCGGGACCATCACCCAGACCACCTTGGGGCGCGGCAGCTGCTCGACGAGCTCGGCCAGGCTGCCGACGTCGGAGACGTCGGGGTTGCGGTCGAAGCCGATGACGGTGTGGCCGGCGTCGCGCATGCGGGTGCGCATGTTGCCGCCCATCTTCCCGAGTCCGACGAGTCCGAGGTGCATCGCGGTGCTCCTTCGTGGAGGGGTCTGGCCGGTGACCGACCGGTTGCTGGCCGAGCTCAGGCTCGGGGTCATGCCCGGTCGAGCGGGGTCACGAGAGCAGGCGGCGAGGCATCAGGAGGTAGCGGAACCCGGTGTCGTCACCTGCGTCGCCAGCCTCGCCCATCGCGCCACTGATGACAACCGGCTTGGTCGCCACCGTGAACGCCAGCTCCACGACCGCCTCGTCGATGACCTGGAGGCCGTCGAGGAGGTACTGCGGGTTGAAGCCCGTCGTGATGTCGTCGCCCTCGATGGTCGCCTCGATCGACTCGCTGGCCTGGGCCTCCTCGCCGGAGCCGGCGTCGAGGGTCAACGTGCCGTCGCTGAAGGCCAGCTGGACGGCAGTGTTGCGCTCGGCGACCAGGGCGACGCGCTTGAGCGACTCGATCAGCGAGGCCTTGTCGACCGTCGCCGTCGTCTGGTGCTCGGCGGGGAACAGGCTGCGGACCTTGGGGAACTCGCCGTCGAGCAACCGGGTCGTCGTACGCCGGGTGCCGCCGGGGCCGGAGCCCTCGAAGCCGATGATCCCCTCGCCGGTGCCGCCGGTGGCCAGCGCGATGGTGACCTCGCTGCCCGCGGTCAGCGACCGGGCGGTGTCACCGAGGACCCTGGCCGGCACCAGCGCCGCGGCCGACTCGTCGGGGGTGTGCGGCTGCCAGTCGAGCTCGCGGTGGGACAGCCGGAACCGGTCGGTGGCCAGTAGCGAGATCGTCGACCCCGAGATCTCGATCCGGACGCCGGTGAGCACCGGAAGCATGTCGTCGCGCCCCGCAGCGGTGACGGCCTGCGCCACCGCGTGGGCGAACACGTCGCTGGCGACGGTGCCGGTCGCGGCCGGCATGTCGGGCAGCGCCGGGTAGTCCTCGACCGGCATGGTCTGGAGGCTGAACCGCGCGGAGCCGCAGATCAGGCTCACCCGGGAGCCGTCGAGGGTCATGTCGACCGGCTTGGCGGGCAGGCTGCGGCAGATGTCGGCCAGCAGCCGGCCGCTGACCAGCGCCTTGCCCTCGTCGGCCACCTCGGCCGAGAGCGTGGCCCGGGCCGACGTCTCGTAGTCGAAGGTGGACAGGACCAGGCCGTCGTCGTTGGCCTCGATCAGCAGACCCGAGAGGACGGGGACGCTGGGGCGGACGGGAAGACTGCGCGCCGCCCAGGCGACGGCGTCCGCGAGTACGTCACGGTCGACGCGGAACTTCACGGTGGATCCTTCGGGAGATGGGTCGGCGGTCTGCGGACCGCCCAGGGGGATTCTGGACTGAGCATCCTGCCACGCGGCTCCCCCACGCGGGAGAGACGCCTGACATGTCGGGCCGGGCCCAAGAACACCGCGGCCGAGCCCGGAGGACGACACGTGTCGGGTCGGTTTGTCCCCAGGAAGGGCGCGGAGTGTCGTTGGAGGATGATCCGGACAGTGAGAGGTTCGTAGTAGTCATAGGTGCGGTGGATATGTGGAGGAACACGTGTTCGCCCAGGTCAGCGGCCCTTTGGTCCTCCACACGGCGCTGTGGAGCAAGCGTGGGCGAGTCGCGTCCGGCCTGTGGTCGACGGCCCCGGGCGTCCGCCGCACCGGCTCGCCGGTGCACAGGGCCTGTGCACGAATCACCGGACGCACGCACAGCCGGGTGCACATCTTGCAGCGATGTGATTCGCCCGACGCGAGGGTGCCGGCCAGGACGCTCGTCGCCTCACGCCTGGCGGGCTTGCATCTTGATCCGGTTGGTCAGCTCGCTGACCTGGTTGAACACCGCGCGTCGCTCGGCGAGGAGCTGGTTGATCTTGCGGTCGGCGTACATGACGGTGGTGTGGTCGCGGTTGCCGAACTGGGCGCCGATCTTGGGCAGCGAGAGGTCGGTGAGCTCGCGGCACAGGTACATCGCGATCTGACGGGCCATCACCAGGTGGCGGCCGCGGCTGGGCCCGGTCAGCTCGTCGATCGACAGGCCGAAGTACGCCGCGGTCTGGGCGATGATCAGCGCCGCGGTGATCTCGGGCTCGCCGCCCTCGGGGATCAGGTCCTTGAGCACGATCTCGGCCAGGGTCATGTCGACCTCCTGGCGGTTGAGGTTGGCGAACGCGGTGACCCGGATCAGGGCACCCTCGAGCTCGCGGATGTTGGTCTGGATCTTGCTGGCGATGAACTCCAGCACGTCGGCCGGCGCCGACAGCCGGTCCATGGCGGCCTTCTTGCGCAGGATCGCGATCCGGGTCTCCAGGTCGGGAGGCTGGACGTCGGTGATCAGCCCCCACTCGAACCGGTTGCGCAGCCGGTCCTCGAGCGCCTCGAGCCGCTTGGGTGCGCGGTCGGAGGTCAGCACGATCTGCTTGTTGGCGTTGTGGAGGGTGTTGAAGGTGTGGAAGAACTCCTCCTGGGTCTGGGTCTTGCCCTCCAGGAACTGGATGTCGTCGATCAGCAGCACGTCGACGTCGCGGTAGCGCCGCTTGAACCGGTCCTGCCGGTCGTCGCGGATCGCGTTGATGAACTCGTTGGTGAACTCCTCGCTCGAGACGTAGCGCACCTTGGCGCCGTTGTAGAGCGAGCGGACGTAGTGGCCGATGGCGTGCAGCAGGTGGGTCTTGCCGAGCCCGGAGTCGCCGTAGACGAGCAGCGGGTTGTAGGCCTTGCCCGGCGCCTCGGCCACCGCCACCGCCGCAGCGTGGGGGAAGCGGTTGGAGGAGCCGATGACGAAGGTCTCGAAGGTGTACTTCGGGTTCAGCCGGGTCTCGCCCTGGTTGGGCCGCGGTGCCTCGACCGCCGGCGTCGCGCGCGGGCGTGCCGACATGTCCATCTGTCGACATGTCGACAGTATGGATTCGGCGACTCGTCGACGTGCTGGGGCGGTGTCTTCTCGCCCATGGAGGGATTGACGGTCACCGCCAGCCGGATCTCGTGGCCGAACGCCTCGGTCAGGGCGTCCTCCAGCTGACCGCGCAGCCGGCCCTCGAGCTGGCTCCGGGTGAACTCGTCGGGCACCGCGATGATCGCGTTGGTGCCGTGCATGGTGACCGGCTCGCTGTTCTGCACCCAGGCCTGCTGGTTGGGCTGCAGATCGTTGACGACCTGCTGCCAGACAGCAGCGAGATCCGCTTCGTTCTCCACAGGTACGACCCGCTCTCCTCGATCTCCCGGACCTGGGGACGCCAGTCGTCGTACGCCGTCAGACGCGAGGCCCGGTTCCACAGGTTTGTCCACACCTTGTGAACGTGGCTGCCTCCTTATGGAAACAACCTGCCGAGACGCTCACTGCGGACCGGCTTAGGCCGGATCACCGCAGGTCAGGGGCCGTTTCTGGCGAGCCGGATGAGTCTGGTGGCTGCCGTCGGCGGGGGGTCCGAACCGAACGCGGGGAAACTCGACGAGTCCCGAACATAACCCTCGCCGGAGCCGGGCGGCAAGACGCTATCCACAGGCAGCGCCCGGGTGACCGGCCACTGAGACCGGCCTCCTCGGCGCCACGGTCCAGGCTCGGCTTTCCACAGGGGCGCTCGGGGGCCGCGACCGCCGGATCTCGATTTGACCTGGCCGGAGCGCCGCGCGTACCGTTCCTCGGTCACCCGGTGTCGACGGGTGCCGCATGTCCACGCCCTCCTCGCAGGCAGCTCCGAGGTGCGCGTGGGTGGGCGGTGCCGGCCGAGACCTCCGCAACACCCGCGACAACTGCAGTCTCGTCCAGTACCGTCCGAGCCATCGGACGACCGGGCCGACCTGCCGGCGTGACGTCCAAGCGAACACCATAAACCGGAGAGACCCCGTGAGCAAGCGTACGTACCAGCCGAACAACCGCCGACGCCACAAGGTGCACGGGTTCCGGCTGCGCATGCGCACCCGTGCCGGGCGCGCGATCTTGTCCTCTCGCCGGCGCAAGGGCCGCAAGAGCCTGGCCGTCTGAGCTCCGGTTCGCGGCTTCCAGACCCGTGCTGCCAGCGGCGCACCGCCTCACGCGTGGGGCTGACCTGCGGCGAGTTGCGCGGTCGGGGCGTCGCAGTGGTCAGCGCACGCTCGTGGTGCACCTGCTCACCGACGACCACCCCGGTCCCGCCCTCGTGGGCTTCGTCGTCGGCCGGGCCGTCGGCAACGCCGTCGTCCGGCACCGGGTCCAGCGCCGCCTACGTCACCTGTGTCGGGACCGCCTCGATCGCCTGCCCCCCGGAAGCTCGCTGGTCGTGCGCGCCCTTGCGCCCGGCCGCCGGCGCCACCTCGGCGGAACTCGCGCTCGACCTCGACCGTTGTCTGGAACGGAGCCTGGCGCGCCGGGCCGAGGGGGCGGTGAGCCGAGCGTGAAGTACGTCCTGATCGGCCTGCTGCGCGCCTACCGGTTCGCCATCAGCCCGCTGTACGGCCAGGTGTGCCGCTACCATCCGACCTGCTCGGCCTACGCCCTCGACGCCGTCACCGAGTACGGCGCGGTGCGCGGCAGCTGGATGGCGCTGCGGCGCCTGCTCCGGTGCCACCCCTGGGCGCCGGGCGGCTACGACCCAGTTCCTCGCCGAACCTCCGGCGCGAGCACCACTCCCACCCAAGGAGCCTGACCCGTGCATGCCCTCGGCCAACTCGGTCACCTGATCCTGGCACCGCTGTACTACGCCGTCTCGGCGATCCTCCTGGCGTGGCACTGGTTCTTCAGCCTCTTCATGAACCCCGACAGCGGTGGCGCCTGGGTGCTGTCGATCATCGGTCTGACCCTGGTGGTGCGCGCTGCGCTGATCCCGCTGTTCGTCAAGCAGATCAAGTCCAGCCGGAACATGCAGCTGATCCAGCCCAAGGTCAAGGAGCTGCAGAAGAAGTACGGCCACGACCGGGAGCGCCTCGCCCAGGAGACGATGGCGCTCTACAAGGAGACTGGCACCAACCCGTTCTCCGCGTGCCTCCCGCTGCTGGTGCAGACCCCGGTCTTCATCGCCCTGTTCCGCCTGCTCGACCAGGCCTACAAGCACGGCACCGCCAACGGCTTCATGACCCCGGCCCAGGCCTACAGCCTCGGCCACGCCAAGCTGTTCGGGACGATCCCGATCTCCGCGACGTTCCTGAAGAACGACGGCCTGGTCCAGGTCCAGATTCTGGCCGCGATCCTGGTCGTGGCCATGACCGTCACCACGTTCACCACCCAGCGCCAGCTGATGAGCAAGAACATGCCGGCCGACGCGATGAGCGGCCAGTACGCCCAGCAGCAGAAGCTGCTGCTCTATGTGCTGCCCGTCGTCTTCGCGGTCGGCGGTATCGCCTTCCCGATCGGCGTGTTCTTCTACTGGACCACCACCAACCTGTGGACCATGGGCCAGCAGTTCTACGTGATCCGTCGCAACCCGGCCCCCGGGACGCCCGCCTTCGACGCGAAGGTCGCCCGCGACCGGGCCAAGGGCCGCACCACTCAGCTCTCCCAGGAGCTGGCCGTGGAGGAGGCGCACGGCGACAAGCGCCCCGGCGCAGCCGCCGCGCCAGCGGCAGCAGCCCAAGAAGCAGTCACGGGAGAAGCGGAAGAAGCGGAAGAACGGCCCGAAGCCCGGCGGACAGCAACGCCCCGGCAAGCCGAACGACCCTGCGCCTTCCGACCGCGCCGAGAACGACGACACAGATGACGAAGGAAAGAGCGCATGAGCGAGACCTCCGAGCCGATGACCGAGCCCGACTGACCGAGCCGTGACCGAGCCGACTGACCGAGCCGACTGACGAGCTGACGCGAGTCCACCGGGCGCCGACGAGCTGCTGCGACCTCGACGGACGCCCACGAGGAGACCGAGGCGCCGACGGGTCCGACGACGGACGCCGACGAGGAGCCGGACGAGGACGCCGACGCGGACGCCGACGAACGCCGACGGCAGTGTGGTGCCGCTGGCGGATCGCCTGGAGCAGGAGGGCGATATCGCAGCGGACTACCTCGAGGAGCTGCTCGACATCGCCGATCTCGACGGCGACCTCGACATGGACGTCGAGGGGGAACGGGCCGTGGTCTCGATCGTGGGGGCCGACCTGGCGCAGCTGGTCGGGGCCCGCGGCGAGGTGCTCGAGGCGCTGCAGGAGCTGACCCGCCTGGCGGTCTACCGCGAGACCGGGGAGCGGAGCCGGCTGATGCTCGACATCTCGGGCCATCGGGCCCAGATCCGGCGCGACCTGGAGGAGCTGGCCGCGGCCACCGCCGCGCAAGTCAAGGAGTCGGGGGAGCGGGTTGCGCTCCGTCCGATGTCGCCCTTCGAGCGCAAGGTCGTGCACGACGCCGTCGCAGCCGCCGGGCTGTCCTCGGAGTCCGAGGGCGTGGAGCCGCGTCGCTACGTGGTGGTGCTCCCGGCCTGATGGCCGATGTTTCACGTGAAACACCGCCGCCTCCCGATCCGGCGGTGCTCGCCGCCGCTCTTTCCCGAGGATCGCAACGCCCTGATCGAGCAGTACGCCGCGCTGTTGGCGTCCGAAGGCGTCCTCCGTGGGCCTGATCGGCCCGCGGGAGGTGGGCCGGCTCTGGGACCGGCACCTGGTCAACTCCGCGCTGGTCGCCGCCGCTGGTGCCACCGCACGCGTCCCGTCGCCGATCTCGGCTCCGGGGCCGGCCTGCCCGGGCTGGTGATCGCCATCGCGCGAGCGGACGTGCCGGTGACCCTGATCGAGCCGATGGCACGCCGCACCGCCTTCCTCGAGGAGGCGGTGGACGCGGCTGGGTCTCGCGACGGTCGAGGTGGTGCGCGGGCCGGGCCGAGGACTGGGCCCGTCCGGAGCGCTTCGACGTGGTCACCGCCCGGGCGTTGGCGCCTCTGCCGAAGCTGCTGCGCTGGGCGTTGCCGCTGGTCCGCGCCGGGAGGTGCGGTGCTGGCGATGAAGGGGTCCTCGGCGGATGAGGAGATCGCGGCGGCCGCGGCCGAGCTGGCTCGCTGCGCAGGCGACCGCGGAGGTGCTTCACCCGGAGGTGACCGGTGCGACGTCCACGACCGTGGTCCGGGTGGTTCCCCGGGTCGCCACGGCGATAGGTTGGCCCGTGGGCTCGGGTCCGGAGCGCTCGACCCGGACCGGCCCGCGACGAGGACGAAAGGGGCCCAGGTGAGCCACGACGCCACCACTGCCGTGTCGTCCGATCCCCGAACGGGGCTCGGCTGGCCGGAGACGGCACCGACGACCGAGTCCGTTCCAGTGGGACCCGATGAGTTTTCCACCGGTCTGGGGTGGCCCCCTGAGCGTGAGTCTCCACAAGTTTCCCCTGGTTATCCACAACCACCGGTGACTAGCCCTGTCGCCGATCGGGCTACCGATGTTTCACGTGAAACACCGCTGCCCGAGCCGGTCGTGACCACCCCGGCGGTGCGCACCGCCGCCGACTTCGCGGCGTACGGCGACTCGGTGCTGGATGAGAGCACCCCTCTGGCCCGGGTCGCCGAGGACACGGTGCGGGCCCGGCTCGAGGCCGTCCCAGCGACCTCCGATGCCGCGGCCGAAAGCCACCCGGGTCCTGGTGGTGGCCAACCAGAAGGGCGGGGTCGGCAAGACCACCACGACCGTGAACCTGGCGGCCGCCCTGGCCCAGCTCGGGCAGCGGGTGCTGGTCGTCGACCTCGACCCGCAGGGCAACGCCTCCACCGCGCTCGGGGTGGAGCACCACCGCGGAGCCGCTTCGACCTACGACGCGCTGGTCGACGGGGAGCCGCTGGCCGACCTGGTCAGCCCGTGCCCCGACGTACCCGGCCTGTTCGTCGTGCCGGCCACCATCGACCTGGCCGGCGCGGAGATCGAGCTGGTCAGCCTGGTGGCTCGTGAGAACCGGCTCCGCAAGGCGATCACCGCCCACCCGCTGGTCGGCGACGCGGCCGACGCCGGCGAGGACCGCTACGACTTCCTCTTCGTCGACTGCCCGCCCTCGTTGGGTCTGCTCACCCTCAACGCGCTGGTCGCGGGGCGCGAGATGCTGATCCCGATCCAGGCGGAGTACTACGCGCTGGAGGGGCTCGGGCAGCTGCTCGAGACCGTCGAGATGGTCAAGGCCCACCTCAACCCCGGCCTGGTCGTCTCGACGATCCTGGTCACGATGTACGACGCGCGCACCCGGCTCGCCTCGGGCGTGGCCCAGGAGGTGCGCGACCACTTCGGCGACCAGGTCCTGCGCACCACCATCCCCCGCTCGGTGCGGGTCTCCGAGGCACCGTCGTACGGTCAGACCGTGATGACCTACGACCCCGCGTCACCCGGCGCGCTGTCCTACCTCGAGGCCGCCCGTGAGATCGCCAGGAAGGCTGCCCCCCGATGACTCGACCCACCAGACCGCTCGCCGCGCCGGGTGGGAGCCGCGGTGAGCCAGGACCGTCCCCGCCGTGGGCTCGGCCGTGGTCTCGGCTCGCTGATCCCGACCGGCCCGCCGGCCGAGTGAGGACCCGCCCCCCGAGCCGGACGCACCTGTCGTCGACCCGGCGGCCGCTGCCCCCATGCCGGTGCCGGCCGGTGCCTACTTCGCCGACCTCCCGATCACCGAGGTGGCGCCCAACCACGTGCAGCCGCGCCAGGTCTTCGAGGAGGAGGCGATGAGCGAGCTCGTGCACTCGATCAAGGAGATCGGGCTGCTCCAGCCGGTGGTGGTGCGCCAGACGGGTCCGGAGTCCTACGAGCTGGTGATGGGCGAGCGTCGATGGCGGGCCGCCCAGGAGGCCGGGCTGACCACGATCCCGGCGATCGTGCGCCAGACCGAGGACGCCGACATGCTGCGCGACGCCCTCCTGGAGAACCTCCACCGCGCCCAGCTCAACCCGCTGGAGGAGGCGGCGGCCTACAGCCAGCTGCTCGAGGACTTCTCCTGCACCCACGAGGAGCTCGCCGAGCGGATCGGACGCTCGCGGCCACAGATCAGCAACACCATCCGGCTGCTGAAGCTCTCGCCGGCCGTGCAGCGTCGGGTCGCGGCCGGGGTGCTCTCGGCCGGGCACGCGCGGTCGCTGCTCGCCGTGGAGGATCCCGACCTGCAGGACCGGCTGGCCGCCCGGGTCGTGGCCGAGGGCATCAGCGTCCGGGGCCTCGAGGAGATCGTCGCGGTCGGGCAGCAGGAGGCCAAGGAGCCTCAGCTGCGGCGCCGCAAGCCGGTCGCGCCCGGACTCAGCGACCTCGCCGAACGGCTCTCGGACCGGCTCGAGACGCGCGTCAAGGTCGACCTCGGCCAGCGCAAGGGCAAGATCACCGTGGAGTTCGCCTCGCTCGACGACCTGCGTCGGATCGTCGACATCATGGATCCGCGCAACCGCAGCGACCGCCCCATCTGACGCGTTCCGCATCAGTGCAGCGACGGCCTGAAGACATATGTCGACAAAGCAACAAGTCGCTCAAACGATAGACGGACTCGTCGACACGGGCCGTTGACCTGCGGAAATGCCTCTTCGCCGGGTCGGCAGGCGACGACTCGGCGGGACGGGGCTCCCCGACGGCCCGAGTGAGCGACCGCTCAGTCGGCGCGCGCCGAGTCTGCGGAAGGGGACGGGCCGGCCTTGCGCTCGGCCCGGCGGCGACGTTCGGCGGCGTCGAGGCCGGCCGCCTCGGCCAGGGTCGGCGCGGTCCCGCCGTGCGACGCGGGCACCCACCAGGCCCCCTCGGCCGGCCTGGGGGTAGGACGTGATCGCATCGTCGAGCAGTCCCTGGAGGGCGGCCTTGAGGGCGGCGGTCTCGCCGACCGGATCGGTGCCGGTGACGGCGAGCGGAGCGCCGACCCGGATCGAGATTGCGGTGCCGCGGGAGAAGTCGCGCGGGTGATCCTTGGTCATCAGCCGCTGGGTGCCCCAGAGCACGAGCGGGATCAACGGTACGCCGGTGCGCGCGGCGATCCGGACCGCGCCGGTCTTGAGGTCCTTGATCTCCATCGCCCGCGAGATCGTGGCCTCGGGGAAGATCCCGACCAGCTCACCGTCGCGGAGGAACTGCTCGGCGACCGCCAGCGACCGCTCGCCCTCGGCCCGGTCCACCTCGATGTGCCGGCAGGCCCGCATGATCGGACCGCTCACCCGGTGGTCGAAGAGCTCGCGCTTGGCCATGAAGCGCACCCGCCGCCCGATCCGCTCGGGCGCGACCCCGCCGTAGATGAAGTCGACGTAGCTCACGTGGTTGACCGCGAGCAGCGCGGGCCCGGTGCGAGGGAGGTGCTCGAGGCCGGAGACGTCGATGTCCTGGCCCAGCGCCCGGAAGGCCACCTTGCAGGCCCGGATGATGGAGGAGTAGACGAGCTCGGTCATGAAGTCTCCTGCTAGCGCCGGGTGGCGAGGAACTCGGCGATCCGCCCGATCGCCTCCTCGAGGACGGCGACGTCGGGCAGCGTGACCAGGCGGAAGTGGTCGGGCTCGAACCAGTTGAACCCCGTGCCGTGGGTGACCAGGATCCGCTTGGCGCGCAGCAGGTCGATCACGAACGCCTCGTCGTCGTCGATCGCGTAGACCTCGGGATCGAGCCGCGGGAAGCAGTAGAGCGCCCCGCGCGGTCGCACCGACGTCACGCCGGGGATCTCGTTGAGCAACCGGTCGGCCAGCATGCTCTGGTCGTGGAACCGGCCGCCGGGCACGATCAGCTCCTCGATCGACTGGTAGCCGCCCAGGGCGGTCTGGATCGCGTGCTGGGCGGGCACGTTGGCGCACATGCGCATGTTCGCGACCAGGGTGAGGCCCTCGAGGAAGTCGGTGGCGAGGTGCCTGGGCCCGGAGATCATCACCCAGCCGGCGCGGTAGCCGCAGACGCGGTAGGCCTTGGACAGCCCGCTGAAGGTCAGGCAGAGCACGTCGTCGCCGGCGTACGTCGCCGCGTGGTGGTGCACCGCGTCGTCGTAGAGGATCTTCTCGTAGATCTCGTCGGCCATCACCACGAGGTCGTGACGCCGGGCGATGTCGACCAGCGCGCGCACCGTGGCCTCGCTGTAGACCGCACCGGTGGGGTTGTTGGGGTTGATGATGACGAGGGCGTGGGTGCGGTCGGTGATCTTGGCCTCGATGTCGGCCAGGTCGGGCTCCCAGCCGTTGGTCTCGTCGCAGCGGTAGTGCACCGGGGTGCCGCCGGCCAGGGTGACGGCGCCGGTCCACAGCGGGTAGTCCGGCGCCGGCACCAGGACCTCGTTGCCGTCGTCGACGAAGGCCTTGAGCACCATCGAGATCAGCTCGCAGACGCCGTTGCCGATGAAGACGTCGTCGACGGAGACGTCGCGCAGGCCGCGCGCCTGGTAGTACTGCGCGACCGCGGTGCGGGCGGAGTAGATGCCCCGGCTGTCGCTGTAGCCCTGGGCGTCGGGCAGGTGGCGGACCATGTCGGCGACGATCGCCTCGGGCGCCTCGAACCCGAACGGCGCGGGGTTGCCGATGTTGAGCTTCAGGATCCGGTGCCCCTCGGCCTCCAGCCGCTGCGCCTCGACCAGGATCGGCCCGCGCACGTCGTAGCGGACGTGCTGGAGCTTCTGGCTCTGCCGGATCGGACGCACCACGTCATCCTCTCAGCAGGGCGAGCGGGCCTACGATGGTGTCCGGAGCAGGGGCGTCAGGAGGTCTGGAGATGTCACGCAAGGTCGTCCGCATGACGCTCGACCACCTCGCCGCTCTCGAGGGGCCGTGCCGCTCCTGTGTCTTCTGGGAGCTCGACCCCGTACGACGCGAACGGGTCGACGACCCGGCGGCGGAGAAGGAGGCATGGGTCTCGGCCGTCCTGCGCGACTGGGGCTCCTGCGGACGGGTCGTCCTGGTCGACGACCGCCCTGTCGGCTACGCGCTCTACGCGCCGCCGGCCTACTACCCGGGCGCCGGCGCCTTCCCGACGTCCCCGGTCTCCACCGACGCGGTCCTGCTCTCCGCGGTGTACGTCGAGCCCGGGGCGCGCGGGGGCGGGCTCGGCCGGATGCTGGTGCAGGGGATGGCCCGCGACCTGATCGAGCGCGGCGGGGTCGCCGCCGTGGAGGCCTTCGGGGACACCCGCGGGCCCGGGCTGACCGGGGCCGGCCGGTGCGTCGTACCGGTGGAGTTCCTGGCCGGCGTGGGTTTCAAGACCCAACGCGCCCACGCCGTCACTCCCCGGATGCGGATGGACCTGCGCAGCGCGCTGTCGTGGCGTGAGGAGGTCGAGGCGGCGCTCGAGCGGCTCCTCGGCGCGGTCAGGCCAGCGCCGAAGACCCGCGCCGACCACCCGCGGACCACGAGTCGGACGCGGCTGCGGCCGCGCTGAGGGCTCGCACGGCGGTCACCGGGGTGATCGTCGGGCCGGCTTGGAGCGAGCTCGCTGCGCGGTTCGCCACGGCGATCGGCTTCGTCGGGACGGTCGTCGGCTGGCGAGCAAGCTCGCTGCGCCGTTCGCTGCGGTGACCTGGCCCGACGAAGTCGGGCCAGGTCATCCTCGCTCAGGCGATGAAGTCCCGGAGCTCCTTGAGGAGCGCGGCCTTCGGACGGGCGCCGACGATCGACTTCACGACCTCGCCACCCTGGTAGACGTTGATGGTCGGGATGCCGTTGACGCGGTAGGACGAAGGCACGACGGGGTTCTCGTCGACGTTCATCTTCACGAACGTGAGCTTGTCGCCGTGCTCGGCCGCGATCTCGTTGAGGATCGGGTCGACCTGGCGACACGGGCCGCACCACTCGGCCCAGAAGTCGACAAGAACGGGCTTGTCGGACTTGAGCACGGTCGCCTCGAAGTCGGCGTCGGTGACAGCTGCCAGGTTTGCCACGGGAGGTTCCTTCCGGTTGATCGGCGTCCACACCCGCGGCGGGCGGATGGTCACCTGAGTGAACATCATGCCGCCGACGGTTGTTCCCCTGTCAGCGCCGCGCTCAGAGGCCGGCGTTCTTGACGGTGTCGCTGGCCGCGGAGCCGATGACAGCAGCGCGGGCGTCAGCCTCGCTGACCGCGGCGTGGTCGAGCTCGGCGACGTAGCGCTCGGCGTCGAGGGCGGCCGCACATCCGGTGCCGGCGGCGGTGATCGCCTGGCGGTAGTGGTGGTCGACCAGGTCGCCACAGGCGAAGACACCGGGCAGGTTGGTCGCGGTGGAGGGCGCGTGGACCAGGACGTAGCCGTCGTCGTCGAGCTCGACCTGGCCCTTCAGCAGCTCGGACCGGGGGTCGTGGCCGATCGCGATGAACAGCCCGGTCGCCGCGAGCTCGCTCTCCTGCCGTCGCGGGTGTTGCGCAGGCGTGATCGACTGCAGCCGGTCGTCGCCGTGGATGGCGGCGACCTCGGAGTCCCAGGCGATCTCCAGCTTGGGGTCGGTGAACGCCCGCTCCTGCATGATCTTGGAGGCCCGCAGCTCGCCGCGACGGTGGATCATCGTCACCTTGCTGCCGAACCGGGTCAGGAACGTCGCCTCCTCGACCGCGGAGTCGCCACCGCCGACGACGGCGATGTGCTGGTCACGGAAGAAGAAGCCGTCACAGGTCGCACACCACGACACCCCGCGGCCGGAGAGCTCGGCCTCGCCCGGCAGCCCGAGCTTGCGGTAGGCGGAACCGGTGGCGAGGATCACGGCTCGCGCGGAGTAGGTCTCAGTCGCCGTGCTCACGGTCTTGACCTCGCCGGTGAGGTCCATCGACACGATGTCGTCGGGCACCAGCTCGGCGCCGAAGCGCTCGGCCTGGGCCCGCATCTCGTCCATCAGGGCCGGACCCATGATGCCGTCGCGGAAGCCGGGGAAGTTCTCCACCTCGGTGGTGTTCATCAGGGCGCCACCGGCGGTCACCGAGCCCTCGAAGACCAGGGGGTGGAGGGAGGCGCGGGCGGCGTAGACGGCGGCGGTGTAGCCCGCGGGGCCGGACCCGACGACGATGACGTTGCGGACCTGCTCGGCGGACGGGGACTGCGACATGGGACGACTCCTGCTGCCGGTCGGGAGCTCTGGTCGCGCCACCGGCGGGGCAGTCGACCATACGTTGCAACAGATCGTAGGCGAGTGCTGTTCCCGCCCGACGGCGCCCGGCCCCGGTGGGACGCCCCTCAGCCGTCGCGAGGGCTCAGGGAGTGGGCAGCGTGACCGACCGGATCGGCCGGCTGGAGCCGCACAGGACGAGGTCGACCACCTGGGTGGAGCCGTCGGGCACGTGGTAGACCAGCGCTGCCGGAGCGAGGTCGTAGAGCGCCGCGAGCACCCGCTCGTCGCCGGCCGCGACGACGCAGGACGCTGCGGGCTGGACGATCCGACGCGTGTCCTGGCCGCTGAGCAGCGCTCGCCCGGCGAGGGCATCGGCGGAGAACGACTGACGGCGTACGACGACACGACCGTCGCGGACCACGGCCTTGACCGACCCCGGCCCGCCGAGGCTCGTGCTGTCGCCGGCGGTCGGCCCATGGGACGGAGCCTTCCCGCTCTGCCCCGTGCCGCCCGCGGCGAGCCGGTCGCCCTCGGACGCGGCCGACCCGGACGCGGTCTGGCTCCCGGTGCCCGGGCCGGGCAGGTTCTGGGCGAGGACGACGCCGCCGACCACGATCGCGGCGGCGGCGGCGAGCAGGCCCGCCGCGCGACGCCGGCGCTGGACGGGAAGACGGGTCACGATGCCACCCGCCGTCGGCGACTCGACCGTGGCGGGTTCGGTGGCGGGTTCGGTGGCGGGTTCGGAGGCCGGTTCGGTGGCGGGCTGCACTGCGGGGGCCGCTGTGGCCAGGTCGGCCAGCACGCGGTCCATCCGGGCCGCCACGTCGGCCGGCATCGGCTCCTCGTGGCGCGCTTCGGCCAGGAGGCGCCGCACGGCGTCGTTCTCGGGGCTGGACTGCTCGGTCTCGTCGGTCACGGTGCACCTCCTTCCGGGGCCTGGCGTGGTGGACCTGGGGTGGCGGAGATGGGACGTGCCGGCCCGGCCCGCGGTTCCCCGTGAGGTGGGTCACCCAGCTGGTCACCCAGCTGGTCCCGAGCGGTCAGCAGGACGGCGAGCCGGTCGCGGCCGCGGGAGCACCGCGACTTCACGGTCCCCTGGGCGCAGTCGAGGATGGCGGCCACCTCGGCGACGGTGTACCCCTCCATGTCCACCAGGACCAGCGCAGCGCGCTGCTCGGCCGGGAGGGTCCGGAGGGCGGCCAGCACCGCCCGTCGGCGCTCGTCGGCGACGGCGGCCTCCTCCGGGTCGACCTGGGCGGCGGTGCCGGTGCTCCCCTCGGTGCTCCCCTCGGTGCTCGCCTTGATCGAGCCGCGGTCGCCGTGGTCGTCCAGGTCGTCGGGGAGCGGCTGGGTCCGGCGCACCTTCGCGGCCCGGATCCGGTCCAGGCAGGCGTTGACCACGACCCGGTGCAGCCAGGTGGTCACGGCCGCGTCACCGCGGAAGGTCTCGGCCCGCCGGTAGGCCGCGACCAGGCCGTCCTGGAGGCCGTCGGCGGCGTCGTGGGGGTTGCCCATGGTGCGCAGGGCGACCGCCCACAGCCGGTCGCGATGGCGAGCGAAGAGGATCCCGAAGGCATCGCGGTCACCAGCGACATGGGCGGCGAGCAGGCCGGCGTCGCTGCGGGCGTCGGGACCGGAGCCGGTCGGCTCAGTCACCGTCGACCACTGCCTCGGCGATCTCGCCGCGGAAGCCACCCTTCACGGAGGGCAGTGACGTCAGCCACACAACGACGTAGCGGCCGGTCACCGGTGCCGAGAGCCGCACGCTGCCGGTGGTGCCGGAGAGGGTGGCCTGGCCGGCCGGTGACCGGGTGACGACCGCGGTCGGCTCGGCGCCCAGGACGTAGATCCGGACGGTCGTCGGCGCGCCGACGGTGGTCAGCTCCACCCGCGTCACCTGGTGGGGCTTGCCGAGGTCGAGCACCAGGCCGACGCCGGTCTTGAGGCCGCCGGGCCCGAGGTTCTCGTTGTAGCGCGACGTCGTCCACGCGGTCCGCGGGTCACCGTCGACCGCGAGCGCGGCCTCCTGGGGGTTCTCCTCCGGGGGGCTGCCCTGGGGGTCGAAGTCGGTGGCGGCGACGCCGCTGATCGGCCCGGCCGAGGTCGGCGTGCTGCTCGGAGTGCGGGCCGGGCTGGTGGCCGGAGTGTCCGGTACGGCGCCCAGCGGCGAGCGGCCGCGCCCGAGGTTGAAGGCGATCACGGAGGCGATCAGCACCAGCAGGCACACCGCGACCAGGGCAGCCAGCCGGAGCCAGCTGACGCCCGGCTGCCGGTCGTCGTCGTCCTCGTCGTCCTCGACGTAGGCCGGAAGGACTCCGCTGCCGGTGCCGGTGGCGGGACCGGATCCCTCCCAGGGCCAGAAGCCGGCGCCACCGTCCGCCTGCGGAGGGAGCGTCCGCGGCCGACGGACGGGGGCGCCGTCGGTGGGGTCGGGCGCGAACAGTGGTCGCACCGGAGGCGGCTCGAGCGCGGGCGGAGGGGGCGCGGGCTCGGTGCGCTGGGCGATCCAGGAGACCTCGTCGTCGTCGTGGAAGATCGGGAGCCCGGCCTGGGTGGGCAAGCCCTGGTCGACCGGAGCGTCCTCGTCCGACCCTTGGTCGACCTGCGGGGTCCTCATCGACGACGGCTTCGTCGACCCCGGTGTCGTCCAGCCCGGTGTCGTCCAGCCCGGTGTCGTCCAGCCCGGTGTCGTCCAGCCCGGTGTCGTCCAGCGGGTCGGCGTCCGCCCCGTCGACGACGGGGACCTCGGCGGTGTTCTCGGGTGCGGGTGGGTCGGGCAGCGGCGTGAGCACCACCGTCGACTGGCCGGCCGGTGGGTGCTCCAGCCGCATCAGCCAGGTCTCGGCCGGGCGGGAGGAGGCGCCGAGGAAGCCGCGGAGCATGTCGCTGACCATGGCCGCGGTCATATCCGCGTCGCCGTCCTGGTTGAGGACGTGGTCGCACAGGGCGTCGAGGGTGCGCGGGATGCCGGCTCGCACCTGGCGCGGCCGGAGCACGTGGCCGTGCTGCGAGGGCGCGGCCGGCACCACCGACCGGCTCGGCCCGGCCCACCGGCCCGTCAGCGCGGCGTAGAGCAGCCCGACCAGGTCGACCACGTCGTGGGACGTCGTACCGGCGGGAAGGCCGTGCAGCGCGGCGTCCACCGCGAAGCCGATCAGCCGCACCGCGCCGTCGTGGTCGATGAGGACGTTCTCCGGCACCAGCCGCCCGTGGGCCACGCCGGAGGCATGTGCCTGCGCCAGGGTGTCGCCGACCTCGGCGACGATCCAGGCCGCCACGGCCGCGGAGAGGGGCCCGGTGTCGGCCACCAGGATGTCGAGGCTGGTGCCCGAGCCCCACTCGTTGACCACGAAGCAGCCCTCGGCGGCCTCGTCGATGTCGAGGACCCGCAGCATCCGGCGGTCGAGCACCGTCGCCGACGTGCGGGCCGCCTCGCGGAGCAGGGGCGCGCGCTCGTCGGTGGTGGCGATGATGTGCACGGCGACGTCGCGGTGGAGCACCGAGTCGAAGGCGCGCCAGAAGCGACCGCCTGCCTGCTCGGTCAGGAGGTCGTTCAGTCGGTAGCGCCCGGCGAGCACGTCACCGGGCCGGGTGTGCTCGGGCAACCACGTCCCTTCGCTGCGCTCACCCATGGTAGGAGCGCTCGGCCCGGTAAGCGGCCGTAGGACCAGGTCGAGGACGGTGGTGACCTCGCGGATGCGCATCAGCCGGGCCAGGCCCACGAAGACCACGACGTCGACGCCGGCGAGCGTGACCAGCCGGGTCGCGGCGGTCAGGTGCGAGATGTCGTCGCCGGTGCCCGGCAGGGCATGGCCGAGCAGCCACGCCACCGTGGTGGAGATGCCCGCCGGCGATCAGCAGGCGCACCAGGAAGCGCAGCGACGTCGGCGTCTCGAGCCCACCGAGGCGACGCGCGAGCATGCCGTAGGAGACCGCCGAGCCGACCGCGTACGACGCGCCGTAGGCGACCACCAGCGCCGGCGACGTGCCCGCGGCGGTCGCGCGCTGGACGAGGGCGATCGCGACCACGATGTTGGTCGCGGCGATGCTGCACTGGATGAAGAAGACCGTGCGGTTGAGCTCGAGGGCGTAGAACCCCCGCAGCATCAGGTAGTGGACGGTGAAGAAGACGACGCCGGGACCGAACAGGATCATCGACATGACGTAGTTGTCGAAGGTCTCGCTGGTCGCGCCGTACCCGAAGAGCACCTTGGCGCTGTCGAAGGCCAGCAGGGGCAGGGCCAGCGCGAACGGGCACCACCATCGCCAGCGCCGTCCGCAGGGTGCCGGCCAGGGTGCCGGCCAGGCCGGCGAGGTCGCGGTTGGCGGCCTTCGCCGAGAGCCGCGGCAGGATCGCGGTCGCCAGCGAGACCGTGATGATCGCGTGCGGCACCATCACGAACAGCGCGGCTGCGGCGTAGACCGTGTAGCCGGTGGCGGTCGACGGCTCGGCGAGTGCTGGAGGTGTCCGTGGAGGCACGCCGCGTCGGCGGTGCCGCCCGAGGCGAGCCGGACGACGACCAGGAAGGCGGCCTGGTTGACCACGACGAAGAGCACGGTCCACATGCCCAGCCGGAGGGTGTGGCCGAGCCCGGAGTGGCGGAAGTCGTAGCGCGCGCGGAACCGGAAGCCGGCCCGAGCGCAGGTAGGGCAGCAGGATCAGCAGTCTGGGCGACGATCCCCAGCGTCGACCCGAGACCCAGGACCAGCTCCTGCTGGCGGGTGAAGGCGGCACAACCCTCGGCGTCGGGCAGCGGGCCGAACCAGAGACAGGTAGAGCACCAGCACCACGATCGAGATGACGTTGTTGGCGATCGGCGCCCACATCATCGGGCCGAACCGGCCACGGGCGTTGAGGACCTGCCCGAGCAGCACGAACATGCCGTAGAAGAAGACCTGCGGCAGGCACAGGCGGGCGAACGCGATCGCGGAGTCGCGCTGGGCGGCCAGCCCGGGGTCGTTGTAGGAGCTGTTCAGGTAGAGCCGCATCACCAGCGGCGCCGCGACCACGAGCACGACCGTGACGGCGCCGAGGAAGAGCAGCGCCAGGGTCACGATCCGGTTGGTGTACGCCGCGCCGCCGTCGGCGTCGTTCTTCTGGGCCCGCACGAGCTGCGGGACCAGCACGGCGTTGAAGACGCCACCCGCCAGCAGGATGTAGAGCATGTTGGGGATCGTGTTGCCGATGTTGAACAGGTCGGCGTGCAGGGCGTTGCCGATCGCCGCGGCGAGCAGGACGTTGCGGGCGTAGCCGCTCAGGCGCGAGACGACGGTGCCGGAGGCCATCACCGCCGAGGAGGCCAGGATGCTCCGGCTCTCGCCGGCGTCGCTCATCCGGGGCCCCCGCGCGCAGCGGCCTCTCGGTTTCGTGGGGTCAGGTCCGACTACGCGGCGGTCAGCCGGGCCACGATCAGCCAGATGACCAGGCCGGCGCCGACATGATCACCCAGATCAGCCGGCTCACCTGCTCGGCCCGCAGCGGGAACTGGTCCTGGGGCCCCAGCGGCTGGCCGGCCTTGTTGGTCAGCTCGAGGGTGACGTCGTGGACGCCCCCCACCTGCGTGGACGCCTTGAGCAGCACGGTGGTCTGGCCGTGCGGGGGGAGCTGGATCGTCTCGCCGCCGGTGATCTCCAGCGCCGGATCGGCCACGGCGCGCACCTCGACGGTGACCGGTACGTCGAGGGTGTTGCTGACGATGGCAGCGAACCGGCCGGACGTCCCGGCCAGGGTGACCGACTCCGGGGCGGCGATGTCGATCCCCTGCAGGTTGTCGCCGACCCAGCGGGAGGTCGAGTCCATGCGGGCGAGAGCGCCGAAGCGGTCCTCGGCGGCGGTGTACGACGCGTTGCCGGCGACATCGGTGAACAGCTGGGAGCGGAGGAGGTTGTTGCCGGCCAGCACGGACTGGAGGATCCGTCCGTAGCGAAGGGTGCGCCGGGCGGTGTCGTAGACCAGATGGCCCAGGCGGGGGGTGCCGGGCGCCGGTGGGCGCAGGCGAGTGGGCGGGACGGACGCTCCCCCTCCGGCCGTGGCGTCGTCGACGCTGGTGAGGCGACCCACGGAACGTCGAGGCCGGTGAAGAAGCTCGGCCGGGGATGGCGCAGCTCGTCGGGGAGGTTCACCACCAGCGGCTGCTGCTGGTCGAGGAACCGCACCGCCGCCTCGGCGAGGATCCGCTGCCGAAGCGCCACGTTGCTGGTCGGGTCGACCGGTCCCGGACCTCCGTCCGCGGCGGCGGTGGCCGCGAGGACCACCGAGCGCCCGTCGACCCGGACCGCTGCGGTGGCCGGACCGTCGTACCCGGTGTCGTCGAGCAACACCTCGGTCGCTCGGGGGAGGCGCCCGATCTCGACGCCCCTCATCCGGCCGGTGGGCGGGGCGACCGCAGGAGTCAGCGGGAGGTCCCACGAGCGCAGGGAGTGGGCGGTGCGTCGGATCCCCTCCGAGAGCAGCTCGGGGCCGTGGCGCAGGGCCGAGGCGACGGCGAGGTCGCCGTAGGGGAGACCGAAGCGTCTGGCCGGTGCCGGTCGTGAGGACGTGCCGGATGTCGGCCAGCCACTGCTGCGCGGCGCGCACGGTCGCCGGCGAGATGCTCGTGGTCGTGCTGTCCGCGGTGGTCGTCGCGGAGGCGGAGGACGACGGGCTCTGGCTCGGACCGGAGGACGGTCCGCCGTTGGTGCCGGGGGCGTGCAGGGTGCGGGGCGGGTTGCCCTGCGCGAGCTGGCGTACGGCGTCGATCACCGCGGGGTCGAGCACCCAGCTCAGCGGGTGGGACTGGGCCGCTGCGCCGAGGGCGACGGCCCGGTGGAGGGTGCCGGTGCGCAGGCTCCTCAGCCAGGCGTCGGTGTCCTCGATGGTGCCGTCGGTCGCCCGGGTCACGCCACTGCGCACCGGGGCGACGAGGGCGATGTCCTCGATGGCGCCGGTCGCCTGGAGCGAGGACGGGATGAGGGGGAGGAAGGTCCGGTCGCGGCCGGCGGCGTTGCCGGTGTAGCCCTGGCGGTTGGTGCCGAGGGCGTGGACCCCGAACCAGTAGACGCCCGGCACGGTCACCCCCAGCTGCGACCTCGGCAGCCGGACCGTGAAGGGCACCGTCTGGTCCGGTAGCAGGGAGTCGATGTGGTCGAAGGTCCCCGGCGCGATGATCCGGTGGCCGACGTCGGCGGTCACCGGCGTCTGGACCGCGGCGGCGAGTCCGTCGGTGGTGGTGATCGGCGTGGAGCCGATGAAGCCGTCGACGTTGATCGCCGTCCACGTCTCGTTGCTGGCGTTGGTGATCGTGCCCCTGATCACGATCGGCCCATGGGCGGGGATGTAGCCGGGCGTGATCGACCCCATCCGGACCACCAGCGGCTGGGTGGGGTCGCCGGGCCTGGTCGCTGCCGTGGCGGTGGGTGCTCCCGCGCCCGGCACGGCGTACGGCGAGGCTCCGAGGACGAGGAAGAGCGTCGCCGTGACCAGGAGAGCCAGCCGGACCGCCACCCTGAGGGCATGCGGAATCGACGGCGGGCGGAGCACGCCCAGACTCTAGTGCGCGCGGTGACGCGGACTCGGGAGCGTCGGCCGCACCCCGCTAGGCTGACCCGTTGTGTCCGACGCCCCTGACCGGCAGCTGCCGGGCCCGATCCGGCTGGCCGACGCACAGCGGGACGTGGCCGCCGAGCTCGATCGCATCGCCCCCGTCCTCGACCCCCTCGGGAAGCGCTTCGCCGCGGCCGGGCACGAGCTCGCCCTGGTCGGCGGACCGGTGCGCGACGCCATGCTGGGCCGCCGGCACAACGACCTCGACCTGACCACCTCGGCCCGTCCCGACGAGATCGAGCGGCTGCTGACCGGCTGGGCCGACGCCACCTGGGACATCGGCCGGGCCTTCGGCACCATCGGCAGCCGCAAGGGCGACTTCGTGGTCGAGATCACGACGTACCGCTCCGAGCACTACGACCCGACCTCCCGCAAGCCGGCGGTCGCCTTCGGCGACAACCTGGCCGGCGACCTGGGCCGCCGCGACTTCACGGTGAACGCGATGGCGGTGCGGGTGCCGACCCGCGAGCTCGTCGACCCCTACGGCGGTGTGGTCGACCTCGCGCACGGGCTGCTGCGGACCCCCGGCACCCCCGAGGACTCCTTCTCCGACGACCCGCTGCGGATGATGCGGGCCGCCCGGTTCGCCGCCCAGCTGGGCTTCACCGTCGACCCGGCCGTGGTCGAGGCGATGTCGCGCGATGGCCGAGCGCATCGAGATCATCTCGGCCGAGCGGGTCCGCGACGAGCTGGTCAAGCTCGTGCTGGCCCCCAGCCCCGGCGCGGGCTGACCCTGCTGGTCGAGACCGGCCTGGCCGCGCGGGTGCTGCCCGAGCTGCCGGCGCTGGCGCTCGAGCGCGACGAGCACCACCGGCACAAGGACGTCTACGAGCACACCCTGACCGTGCTCGAGCAGTCGATCGACCTGGAGGACCGGCTCGGCGGACCCGACTTCGTCTCGCGCTTCGCCGCCCTCAGCCACGACGTCGGCAAGCCGCGCACCCGCCGCTTCTTGGCGGACGGCACCGTCACCTTCCACCACCACGACGTGGTGGGGGCCAAGCTGACCCGCAAGCGGATGCAGGCGCTGAAGTTCTCCGGCGACGACATCGACGCGGTCTCCAAGCTGGTCGAGCTCCACCTGCGCTTCCACGGGTACGGCGACGGGCAGTGGACCGACTCGGCCGTGCGGCGCTACGTCCGCGACGCAGGCGACCAGCTCGAGCGGCTGCACGTGCTGACCCGTGCCGACTGCACGACCCGCAACCAGCGCAAGGCCGAGCGGCTGCGGCGCACCTACGACGAGCTCGAGGCGCGCATCGCGCAGCTGTCCGAGGCCGAGGAGCTGGCCTCGATCCGTCCCGACCTCGACGGCACGCAGATCATGGAGATCCTCGGCATCCGGCCCGGACCGCAGGTCGGGGCCGCCTACCGCTTCCTGCTCGAGCTGCGCCTCGACGAGGGCCCGCGTCGTACGACGAGGCGAAGGCCGCCCTGCTGGCCTGGTGGGCCGAGCAGTAGGTCCGCGGGTTTCGAGACGGGCCTCGACGGCCGTCCTCAACCACCGGCGTCGTGGGTCGGTCGTGGGTCGGTCGTGGGTCGGTCGTGGGTCGAGGGGGCTCGTGGGCGCCTTCGCGCAACCACCGCGGTGGAGGACCTGACCGCGTGGTCGGGGGCGCTGCTAGACAGTGGGGGTGACCACCACCGAGACCGACGTCCGCGCCGAGGCGGAGCGCTACCTCCGGGCGCTCGTCGGCCGCGACGACGCCCGGCTGCGCGACGACCAGTGGTCGGCCATCGAGGCCCTGGTCGTCCAGCGCCGGCGGTCGCTGGTGGTGCAGCGCACCGGGTGGGGGAAGTCCGCGGTCTACTTCGTGGCGACGTTGCTGCTGCGTGACGCGGGCGCGGGCCCGACCGTGATCGTCTCGCCCCTGCTGGCCCTGATGCGCAACCAGATCGCGGCCGCCGAGCGCGCCGGCATCCGGGCCCACACCATCAACTCCACCAACGCCGACGACTGGGAGCAGATCCACGCGTCGGTGGCCGCCGGCGAGGTCGATGTGCTGCTGGTCAGCCCCGAGCGCCTCAACAACCCCGGCTTCCGCGACGAGGTGCTGCCCCGGCTGGCCGCCACCTGCGGCCTGCTCGTGGTCGACGAGGCCCACTGCATCTCCGACTGGGGCCACGACTTCCGACCCGACTACCGCCGCATCCGCACCCTCCTGGCCGAGCTGCCGGCCGGCATCCCGGTGCTCGCCACGACCGCCACCGCCAACGCGCGGGTCAGCGCCGACGTCGCCGAGCAGCTGGCGGCCACGACACGATGGTCCTCCGCGGCTCGCTCGACCGCGAGTCGCTCCGGCTCGCGGTGGTGCGACTGCCCACGCCCGAGCAGCGGCTGGCCTGGCTGGTCGACCACCTCGCCGAGCAGCCCGGGTCCGGCATCGTCTACTGCCTGACCGTCGCCGCGACCCAGCAGGTCGCCGAGCACCTGCGGGCCCACGGCCTCGACGTCGCGGCGTACTCCGGGCAGACGGAGGCGACCGAGCGCCTGGACCTCGAGCACCGGCTGGCCACCGGCCGGGTCAAGGCGCTGGTCGCGACCAGCGCGCTGGGCATGGGCTTCGACGCCACGCTCGGCTTCGTGGTCAACCTCGGGGCACCGCAGTCGCCGGTCGCCTACTACCAGCAGGTCGGCCGCGCCGGGCGCGGCACCGACGAGGCCTCGGTGGTCCTCCTGCCGCAGCAGGAGGACCGCGACATCTGGGCCTACTTCGCCTCTCTCGCGTTCCCGCGCGAGGACCAGGTGCGCCACACGCTGCGGGTGCTCGGCGAGGAGGGCACGGCCAGCACCGCCGCGCTGGAGACCTGGGTCGACCTCGGCCGCACCCGGCTCGAGCAGATGCTGAAGGTGCTCGACGTCGACGGCGCCGTACGCCGGGTCCGCGGCGGGTGGCAGGCGACCGGCGAGGAGTGGGTCTACGACGCCGAGCGCTACCAGCGGGTCGCCGAGGCGCGGCGGCGCGAGCAGGACGCCATGCTCGCCTACCTCGACACCGACCGGTGCCGCATGTGGTTCCTGCGCGACCAGCTCGACGACCCCGACGTGACCGCCCAGACCCGCTGCGGTCGCTGCGACACCTGCGGTGGCATCAGCCTGACCACGGCGGTGTCCGACTCCTCGGTCGCCGACGCGCGTGAGCGGCTGGCGCGCCCCGGCGTCGTGGTGGAGCCGCGGGCGATGTGGCCCACGGCGCTGGCCAACCTCGGCCTCGACCTCAAGGGCCGCATCGGCGAGACCGCGGAGCCGGGGCGCGCCGTCGCCCGGCTCACCGACCTCGGCCACGGGCAGGAGCTGCGTGCGCTGTTCGCCGAGCCGGCCCGAGACGTCATCGTCCCCGACGGGCTCGTGCACGCCGTGATCGAGGTGCTGGCCGACTGGCGACCCCACGTCGAGGCCATCGTGGTGGTCGACTCGGCGCGCCGGCCCACTCTCACCCGTGACCTCGCCGACGGGCTCTCGCGCTACCTGCGGGTCCCGGTCGTCGGCAGGTGGGCGATCGTCGACCCCACCGTCGAGCCGGACCGTGGTGCGGCCAACTCCGCCCACCGCGTGGCCGCGGTGGCGCGCCGTTACCGGTTCGAGGGCGAGGTTCCCCCGGGCCGGGTGCTGCTGGTCGACGACCAGGTCGTCACCGGCTGGACGCTCACCCTGGCCGCGCGCGCCCTCCGCGACGCAGGCGCCACGGCCGTGCTGCCGCTCACCCTCGCCGTCCGCAGCTGACGCCGACGAGCGCAGGACCAGGGCCCGGTCCCACGCCGTACGACGTGGAGCCGGGCCCTGGTCGGGCAGGTGCGGACCGGAGACCGCAGGTGGGTCAGGGCACGACCGGCTGGCCGAGCAGGCGCCGGTAGGTGTAGCCCAGTCCGAGCAGGACGACCGGGATGCCCACGAGCAGGCCGACGCCGCAGATGCACGCACTGACCAGCAGGATCAGGCCGGCGAGGATGTAGAAGACCAGTGTGCTGCCGAGGTTCTCGGTGACCAGCTTGTAGCTGGCCTTGATCGCGTCCCAGGCCGACAGGTGCTGGTCGACGACGAACATGATCGTGAAGAAGGTCAGGAACCCGACGATCAGCCCCGGGATGTAGCACAGCACGGTGCCGATCGCGGTGCCGATCGCGATCAGCACCGCGGCGATCACGACCTGGGCCTTGTCGTAGCCCTCGAACATGTCGCCGACCTTGAAGTCCTGACCGTCGGTCACCCGCAGCGCACCGCGGTACAGGCCGGCGGCAAGGAGCTGGGCGAAGACGAAGAAGATGCCTTCGGCGAGCCCGGAGACCAGCAGGCGCGGGAAGGTGCTCGAGGTGCTCACCGCACCCAGGAGGATGACGTAGACCAGGACGCCCACCACGATGATGCCCACCCACGCGACCAGGGTCGGGATCAGCATGGTGCCGGGGCTCTGGGTGAACTTGCGCCAGCCGTAGCCGATCGCATCGGTTGCCTGGTAGCCGCCGGGCTGACCCGGCTGGCCGCGTAGGGGTTCTCGGCCGGCGGCGGGGCGCCGTAGCCGCCACCGTCGGCGGGCGGCGGAGCGCCGTAGCCACCTGCATCGGCGGGACCCGCGCCGTAGGGGCTCTCAGCGGCGGGGGGCGGGGGTGTCGACGGCGGTGGCGGGGGTGGGGGCGGGGGTGCCTCGGAAAACGGAGGCGGAGGTGCGGGCTCGTCCGCAGGCCCGTCGGGGCGCGGAGGCTCGTTGGTGTCACTCATGCGCGGCAATCTAGGGCTCGCGAAGAACCCGTGTCACTGCCCCGCGCGGGCCGCCGAGGCTTTCATCCTGCCCCCGCCGCACCGGACCCCGGTCCGCCGAAGCGGGACCGGGGTCCGGGGCAGGTCAGACCTGAGGGGTCGAGCAGGGGCGCGACGTCACTCCTCGCCCTTGATGAAGGCCTCGACGCGTGCGCGGCCCTCGTCGTCGGGCAGCTGCACCGGCGGGCTCTTCATCAGGTAGGACGACGCCGAGATGATCGGGCCACCGATCCCGCGGTCCTTGGCGATCTTCGCCGCGCGGAGCGCGTCGATGATGATGCCGGCCGAGTTGGGGGAGTCCCAGACCTCGAGCTTGTACTCCATGTTCAGCGGGACGTCGCCGAACGCGCGACCCTCGAGGCGGACGTAGGCCCACTTGCGGTCGTCGAGCCACGCGACGTAGTCGGACGGGCCGATGTGGACGTTGCGGTCGTGGACCTTGCCGGCCAGCGGGCCGGTCAGGTTGGAGGTGACCGACTGGGTCTTGGAGATCTTCTTGGACTCCAGGCGGTCGCGCTCGAGCATGTTCTTGAAGTCCATGTTGCCGCCGACGTTGAGCTGGTAGGTGCGGTCCAGCACGATGCCGCGGTCCTCGAACAGCTTGGCGATCACCCGGTGGGTGATGGTCGCACCGACCTGGCTCTTGATGTCGTCGCCGACGATCGGGACGCCGGCGTCCTCGAACTTCTTGGCCCACACGGGGTCGGAGGCGATGAAGACGGGCAGCGCGTTGACGAAGGCGACCTCGGCGTCGATCGCGCACTGGGCGTAGAACTTGTCGGCCTCCTCGGAGCCCACCGGGAGGTAGGAGACGAGGACGTCGGCCCGGGTGTCCTTGAGGACCTGGACGATGTCGACCGGCTCGGCGTCGGACTCGTCGATGGTCTCGCGGTAGTACTTGCCCAGGCCGTCGAGCGTGTGGCCGCGCTGGACGATGACGCCGGTCGGCGGCACGTCGCAGATCCGGATGGTGTTGTTCTCCGAGGCCTGGGTGGCCTCGGCCAGGTCGAAACCGACCTTCTTGGCGTCGACGTCGAAGGCGGCGACGAACTCCACGTCGGAGACGTGGTAGTCACCGAACTTGACGTGCATCAGGCCGGGCACGGTGCCCGCCGGGTCGGCGTCCTTGTAGTACTCGACGCCCTGGATCAGGGACGTCGCGCAGTTGCCGACGCCCACGATTGCTACTCGTACCGAACCCATGAGGGTCTGTTCCTTCCTAGCGGGTGTTTCAGGTGGTTGCGTCGGCCACGGGGGCCACGCTGGATGGGTTTTCGCTGGTGTCGCTGGTGTCGCTGGTGTCGCTGGTGGTCTCGCGGGCCGGGGGCACCGGCTGGTCGGCCAGGCGCTCGGCGTTGATCAGGTCGCCCAGCCACTTGACCTCGCGCTCCACCGACTCGATCGAGTGGCGGCGGAGCTCGGAGAGGTAGCGGTCGTCGCCACCCCCGGCGTGCCGGGCGCGGTCGAGCCGCTCCTGGAGCCGGGACCGGCGCCCCTCCAGGACCCGCAGACGCACGTCGGCGTCGGTGCGGGAGAAGAAGGCGAACCGGGTGTTGAACGAGTCGTCCTCCCAGGCCGCGGGACCGTCGTCGGTGATCTCCTCGCCGAAGTACTGCCGGCCGGCCGGCGTGATCTGGTAGACGATGCGCTGCCGCCGCGAGACCGCGGCCGGAGCGGTCACCTCGGTGATCCACCCGGCGCGCAGCAGTCGCTTCAGCGCGGGGTAGAGCGAGCCGTAGGAGAGCAGCCGGCCCCAGCCGAGCAGCAGGTTGAGCCGCTTGCGGAGCTCGTAGCCGTGCAACGGGGACTCGTGGAGCAGGCCGAGGACGGCCAGCTCGAGCGAGGCCCCCTTGCGCGCCATGAGAGGCTCCCGTCTGATCCGACGCCGCGATGTGTCACGGCGTTCTATCGGGCGAACATATCAACTCGATATATCAACCGCCAACTCCGCCGTCGGGGCCGGACGGGGAAGCGTGGTTTCGACCCGTCCTGGCCCGGGCACGTACCCTCGTCCCCGACGGCTCGGGCCGCGACCGGAGGGGCCGGGTGGCTGGCCGTCCTCTGTGCAACCACTTCCCTCCCCGACGCAACTCTGGAGACGCCTGTGAGTGCCAAGCGCAGGGCCCCCGGGCCGGCCGTGAAGCGCAAGCCGACGAAAGCTCGCGGACAGACGCGCCCCGCCACGCGGCCGGACCCGCCTGCGCAAGGTCTTGAAGTGGACCCTGATCGTCGGACTGGTCGGCGTCCTGGTGCTGATCGGCGGCTTCGTCTACCTCTACCAGACGACGGCGATCCCCGACCCCAACAAGGACTTCCAGACCCAGACGTCCTTCGTCTACTACGCCGACGGCAAGACCCAGGTCGGCACCTACGCCACGCAGAACCGCAGATCATCCCCTACAGCGAGATGACCGACAACCTGCGCAACGCCGTGGTGGCCGCCGAGGACCGGACGTTCTGGACCAACCACGGGATCGACCCCAAGGGGATCATCCGGGCGGCGTTCAACGACGCCACGCGGCGGCGCCACCCAGGGCGCGTCGACGATCACCCAGCAGTACGTCAAGATCCTCTACCTGACCCAGGAGCGCTCGCTGACCCGCAAGGTCCACGAGGCGATCTTGTCGCTGAAGCTGCAGAAGCAGCTGAGCAAGCAGGAGATCCTCCAGGGCTACCTCAACACCATCTACTTCGGCCGCGGCGCCTACGGCGTGCAGGCCGCCGCCCAGGCCTACTTCGGCGTCGACGCCCAGGACCTCAGCCTGCGGCAGAGCGCGGTGATCGCGTCGGTGCTGAACAACCCGTCGCAGTTCGACCCCGCCAACGGCAAGAGCAACAGGGAGGCGCTGCTCACGCGCTACCGCTACGTGCTGGCCGGGATGGCCTCGATGGGGAGCATCACCGACGCGCAGGCGCAGGCGGCCGCCCAGCGGCTGCCGGCGTTCCCGGTCTTCAAGGAGTCCCAGGCCTACGGCGGGCAGAAGGGCCACATGCTCTCGCTGGTGCGCCAGGAGCTGCACCAGCTCGGCTTCACCGACGACCAGATCGACGGCGGTGGCCTGCGGGTCACCACCACCTTCACGCCGAAGGCGATGGCCGCGGCGAAGGCCGGCGTGCTGGCCGGTCCGCCCCAAGATCAGCGACAAGCACCTCCACGTCGCGGTCGCGTCCGTGCAGCCCGGCACCGGTGCGCTGGTGGGCTTCTACGGCGGGCAGAACTACCTGCGCTCGCAGATCAACTGGGCCGAGGCCGGCGGCATGGTCGGCTCGACCTTCAAGCCCGTCTCGCTGGCCGCCGGCATCACCGACGGCTACTCGCTGAAGAGCACCTGGGACGGCAACTCGCCGTACGTCTTCCCGGACGGCCTCCAGGTCCACAACGAGGGTCCCGGTGAGGGCACCGACTACGGCGCGGCCGTGAGCTCGGTCTACGCCCTCGAGCAGTCGATCAACACGGCGTTCGTCGACCTGTCGAACAGCATGAAGAACGGGCCCGACAAGATCCTGTCGATGGCCAACAAGATGGGGATCCCGCCCGCCCAGGCCGACCCGCACTACCCCGGCATCCCCGACACCACGACCGACCTGCAGGCCGACGCCCTCATCACCCTGGGCAAGTCGCGGGTCAGCGCCATCAACATGGCCAACACCTACGCGACCATCGCCAACGGCGGCCAGCGCGCCGACGTGCACGTGATCAGCAAGGTGACCCTCAGCGACGGCACCGTGAAGTACAAGTACCAGCCGCACACGACCCAGGCCGTCGACCCCGACATCGACCGCGACGTCAGCTATGCCATGCAGCAGGTCGTGCTCCACGGCACCGGCGCCAACGCGCAGGCGCTCGGGCGCCCGGCAGCCGGCAAGACCGGTACGGCGACCAACGACGCCGGCGACGTGTCCTCGTCGTGGTTCGTGGGCTTCACCCCCCAGCTGGCCACCGCGGTGATGTACGTGCGCGGCAACGGCAACGGTGCCCTCAACGACTGGCTCCCGCCGTACAACGGGGCCTCCGGCTACTTCGGCGCCGGCTACCCGACGGCCACCTGGACCGCGGTGATGAAGGCCGACCTGCTCGGCCTGCCGGTCGAGAAGTTCCCGCCCCCGGCCAACGTCCCGCCCAAGCAGAAGGACCACGCGCCGGCCCCGACCCTCCGCCGGCACGCATCACACGTCGCGCCCGGCCTCGTCGGCGCCCACCTCGACCGCACCGACGTCCACGCCGCCGACCTCCACCGCCGCCGACGTCCAGCCCGCCCGCCGTCCACCGGGTCGTCGTGCTTCCCCCCGCGGCCACTGCCACTCGTCGAGCCCGCCCCCGTCAGCAGCTCCGCCGACCACGTCCACGGCGCCGGCGGCCGTACGGCCGCGATCATGGCCAGCTCGAGCCCTGCTGGTGAGCGACCAGCCTCCCGACGACCGGGGCGTCGACGGGGCAGACCCCAGCAGGCCGGACCGCGAGCCACCGCGGCCGGTGCCGCTGACCGCCGACGACCCGCTCGCGGCGGAGTACAGCCTGGGGGTCGGTGGCCCGATCGGGACGCATGCCGGACGGCACCCGTGGTGGACGCCGCTCCGGGTCGTGCTCGCGCCAGGCCCGGTGCTGCGCGCTGGGCTTCGTCCCAAGACGCCCTGCTACCAGACGAGCTGGAGCAGCGACGAGGTGCGCTACTCCGACCTCTGCTACTCCGACCTGCCCTACCTCTACGTCGGCCGCGGGTTCGCCGAGCTGGAGTGGCCCTACTCCGACGCGATCGACGTCCGCGACCGCTACCCCGTCATGGAGTACCCCGTCGGGATCGCCTACTACGCCTGGGCCTCGTCGTACGTGACCCACTGGCTGTCCGGCTCACCGGACCTGGCCGCGCGGGGAGCGCTCAACCAGGACCAGCTCTACGAGCTCGACCAGGTGCGGCACGAGGAGCTGCTTGTTCACCGCGGTCAACGCCATCGGGTTCGCGCTGTGCGCGCTGATCGCGGCGTGGTTCCTCAGCGGCGTCAACCGGCGGCGACCCTGGGACGCCGTGCTGTTCGCCGCGTCACCGGTGCTGCTGTTCGAGGGGATGATCAACTGGGACCTCCTCGCCGTGGTCTGCGTGGCCGGCGCCCTGTGGGCGCATGCCCGGGGCAGACCACTGCTCACCGGCGTGCTGATCGGGCTCGGGACGGCGACGAAGCTCTATCCCCTGTTCCTCCTCGGCGCGCTCGCCGTGATCTGGGGACGCGACCGGCGCTGGCGTGACCTGGTCGAGGCCACCCTGGCGACGGCGGGCACCTGGGCCCTGGTCAACGCCCCCGCCTATCTCAGTGGCCCGCACGAGTGGAAGGTCTTCTGGACCTTCAACGCCGAGAGGCGCCGATCTCGGCTCGGTCTGGCTGCTGCTCGGCCAGATGACCAGCCACACCGCGAGCGTGCACACCATCAACGTGGTCTCGTGGGCCTTCTTCCTGATCTGGTGCGCCGGCGTCGCAGTGCTCGGCACGCTCGCGCCCGAGCAGCCGCGGCTGGCCCAGCTCGGCTTCCTGCTCGTGGTCGGCTTCCTGCTGGTCAACAAGGTCTACTCGCCGCAGTACAGCCTCTGGCTGCTGCCGCTCGCGGTGCTGGCCCGGCCGCGGTGGCGCGACCAGCTGATCTGGCAGGGCGCCGAGCTCTTCTACTTCGTCTCGGTGTGGTGGTACCTCGGGGAGTACCTCAACCCCGCTGGCGGCGGCGACGCCGGCTTCTACTGGGTCGCGATGATCGTGCGCATCGCCGGGCAGCTCTACCTGACCACGATCGTGGTCCGCGACATCCTCCGGCCGGAGTACGACGTGGTGCGCATGCGGGAGTGGCGGCCCGGCCGTCGCCGACCCCGGCCGGGTCTGTCACTCTCGAGACGCGACGTGATGTCTGCCCGCTGAGCCGGACGGAGGGAGGTGCGCGGTGTTCCACGCGTACTCGCCCTCGCACCTGGTCGTCCTGGCCGTCTTCGCCGTCGGCACGGTGGTGCTGCTGACGTGGGGCCGAAGCCTGCGCGGGACCGGGTGGGAGCAGCCCGTCGCCGTGGCCTTCGCCGTCGCCAACCTCGTGCTCGGGGTGATCTCGATGGTGCTGGGGATGGTGCCGTTCCACGTCGGGAGCTCGCTCCCCCTTCAGATCTGCGGCTTCGTGTGGGTCGTCGTGGCGTGGGCACTGCTGTCGCGGCGGCCGACGCCGACAGCCCTGACCTACTACTGGGGGCTGACGCTGACTCTCCAAGCGGTCCTGCAGCCCACGCTGGAGCAGCCGTTCCCCGAGCCGAGGTTCTTCGTCTTCTGGCTCAAGCACGTCGCGATCGTGTGGGGCGCGGTCTACCTCACCTTGACCCTGCGCAACGGGCCGGACTGGCGAGGCTACCGGCGTACCGTCGTGTGGACCTTCGTCTGGCTCTTCGCCGTGCTCGGTCTCAACGCCGTCCTGGGTGCCCAACACCGATACGTCAACCGCAAGCCGAGCAGTGGCACCGTGCTCGACTTCCTGGGACCGTGGCCGGGCTACCTGGTGGCCGAGATGGTGATCGTCCTGGTGGGTTGGGCGTTGATCACCCTGCCGTGGACAGGTTTGCCGCGGCGACGGCCGCGTCCGGTGTGACCGGGGCGAGGCTCAGCCGACCAGGACGCGGTCGAACGTGGTGGTCGTCATCCGGACCCGACGTCGAGCTCCTCGCCGACCGCCGGCACCCGCGGGCCGTGCGGCAGGAACAGCATGGACGACTGCATGTGCGGCGGCTCGGCGAAGAGGCGGTGCTTCCCGTCGATCGAGTACGGCGAGCGGACGAAGCCGACCGCGTCGAGGCCGCCGCGGGCCAACGTCGCGGCCCGGGTGCGCATCGACAGGTCACCGGGGGGTGACTCCATCCCGATGCCGTGGGACGTGCCGCCCGACACGACGACGATGTAGCCGCTCTTGGGTGCCGAGCGGCCGCGGTAGCCGAAGACGTCGCCGCGCTCGACCTCGTGCACGTCGAGCACGGTCGCGGTCACCCGCCAGCTGCCCCGGTCGCCGAGCCACAGCGACGTACCGACCCGGGGCCGCACCACGAAGTCGGCGTGGGTGGTGCGGAGCGAGGCCAGCTCGGCCGGCGTCAGGTGGCTCACCCACAGGGTGCGGGTGTCCAGCTCGGAGGCGACCACGTCGTTGATGAGGTGGACGACCTCGCCGAGGTGGGAGCCGGAGGCCAGCGGCAGGTGGAAGGCGACGCCCTCGACGGGCGCCGGCCGCCGCGCGAGGAGCTGGGCGGCGGCGCGGAGCTCCTCGCCGGTCATGCCGTGCCTGCGCATGCTCGTCAGCCGCTCGAGCACCACCCGTGCCTCGGGCTCGTGCTCGAGCAGCGTGACCAGGTCGGCGAGCCGGCTCACGGTGTGCACGGCCCGGCGCGGCGCCAGCCCCTCCCGCGGGCCCGCGCCGAGTGGACGCCAGGGGGTGAGGACCAGCAGGTCCCCGTCGAAGCGCTGCGCGACCTCGGGGAGCTCGTCGTAGGTGCCGACGGCGAGGGTGTCGACGCCCAGCCAACGGCCTTGCGGGCGAGCCGGCCGACGGTGAAGCCGTAGCCGTTGCCCTTGGCCACCGGCACCAGGCCCGGGCTGGTCGGCGAACTCGCGGAGGTGACGCCGCCAGCGTTCGCCGTCGACGGTGAGAGTGAGGCTCATCCGGTCACCCGTGGCGCCGCGAGAGGGAGCGGCGGTTCATGTAGAGGTCGAAGCCCTTGTAGAGCAGCGCGGTTGAGCGGGAGGTCCCACTCGCCGACGGTCTCGACGGCCTCCCCGCCGGTGCCGGTCTTGAACTGGATCAGCCCCACGTGGGGGTCGTCGGGGTCGAGGGTGTCGGTGATGCCGCGCAGGTCGTAGACCTCGGCGCCCTGCGGCGATCGCGTCGCGGATCATCGCCCACTGGACGGCGTTGGAGCCGCGGACGTCGCGCTTGTCGGTGGAGGAGGCGCCGTAGGAGTACCACGCGTGGGTGCCGACCCGGACCCCGATCGTGGCGGCGACCAGGTCGCCCTCGTGGTGGGCCAGCCAGAGCGGATCCGGCGCGGGTCCTCCGCGCCCAGCGCGTCGTACATGGTCTGGAAGTAGGCCAGCGGCCGGGGCGTGAAGTGGTCGCGCTCGGCGGTGTGGACGTAGAGGTCGTGGAAGGCCTTGAGGTCCTCGGCCGGTCCCCTGCGAGACCACGACGCCGGCCTTGTCGGCCTTCTGATGTTGCGCCGCCAGAGCTGGTTCATGCCGGCGAGGACGTCGTCGTCGGTACGGCGGGTGCCATCGGCGCGGTCAGCGGGATCACGAACGTGTACTGCGGCTGGCCCGGCGGCGAAGCCGCCGTCGACGGCCGGCGGCTGCCAGCCGAGCGCCTCGAGCTGCTGGACGACGCGGGCCCCGGCGGCTGACCGCTCGGTCGGGGGCCACTCGCCGAGCCGCGTGGACGCTCTCGTCGGCGATGCCCGCCTTCACCTGGTGCGGCGGTCCACCGGCGGGTGACCACCGGCGGACCCATCCGCACGCCGAACGCGCCCTGGCCGCGCAGGTGGGAGGTCATCGGGGCCAGCCAGGCCTCGAGGTCGTCGGCACCCCAGTCGAGGACCGGTCCCTCGGGGAGGTAGGCGAGGTAGCGCGGGAGCCTGGGATCCGGCGGTAGAGCACCAGCCCGGCGCCGACGAGCGCGTCGCCGTCGAACCAGCCGACCGACTCCCCGCGCCACTCGGCCTTCACCGTGGCCCAGGCCGGCGTCTGCAGGAAGCTGGCCCACGACTGGTCGGCGACGAAGCCACGATGGGCTTCGGCGGAGATCGGCCGGACGGTCAGACTCACGCCGATGAGGCTACCGGTGGGCGGACCGCGCCCGCGGGGCCCGGGGTCAGAGCCGGGAGCGGACCGCCTCGAAGTCGGCGCGGTGCTCCTCGGGACCGCCCGGCGTCTCGAACACGACGGGCGCGCCGGCGTCGCGGACCACCTGGGCGAGCAGGTCGGGGTCGATCTTCCCGGCGCCGACGTTGGCGTGGCGGTCGGCCCCGGAGTCGAACTCGTCGCGGCTGTCGTTGCAGTGCACCAGGTCGATGCGCCCGGTGATGGAGCGGACCTCGTCGACCACGGACTCCAGCGGGACGCCGCCGGCGTGCGCGTGGCAGGTGTCGAGGCAGAAGCCCACCATGTCGGCGCCGTCGGGGGCGCGACGGCGGCGAAAGACGCCCTTGATCCGGTCGAGGTAGCGGGCCATGGCGTTGTCGCCACCGGCGGTGTTCTCGATCAGGAGCGGGATCTTGAGGTCGGTGGCCTCGATCGCCTTGCGCCAGTTGTCGAACCCGACCGCCGGGTCGTCGTCCTTGTTGACGTGGCCGCCGTGGACGATGAGGCCGCGCGCCCCGATCTCGGCCGCGGCGTCCATGTGCTGCTGGAGGAGCTTGCGGGACGGGATGCGGATGCGGTTGTCGGTGGTGGCGACGTTGACGATGTAGGGGGCGTGGATGTAGAGCCCGATGCCGGCCCCCTCGGCGTCGGCGCGCAGGCCCTCGGCGCCCCCGGCGTAGCGGACCTCGGGCCCCTTGTAGCTCTGAGGGTCACCGAGGAAGAACTGCACGTGGGGCGCCAGTCGCGCCCGCGCCTCGGTGATCGGGTCGGTCTGCTCGACATGGGCGCCCAGCGCGAGGGTCGGGGAGGTGGCCATGCCGCCATCGTAGGAAGCCGGGCCGACACCAGTGCCGGGCCGCCTTCGTGGCAGGCTGGGGCCATGAACGTGCTGGTCGTGGGAGTGCTGACGCTGAGCCTGCTGCTGATCGTGGTCGCCGGCGTCTGGATCGTCGCCGTCGCCCTCGGCAGCTCGCGCGACTGACCTGCCTGTGCCCGCTGCGGGCCGGCCGGCTCGTCGTACGACGGACTAGTGGGCCCAGCGCGTCGCGGCGGTGATCTCCTCCGGCGTGTGCGCGGCGAAGAGGTCGACCTCCGACTCCCGCACGGCGGTGATCGCCTCGACCAGGCCTGAACCCAGCGCCGAGCAGAGCGCGTCATCGGCGGTGAACGCCTCGAGGGCCACGCCGAGCGCGGCGGGCAACGGCGTGATCCCCGGCGCGCCTGGTCGTCGGCGCTGAGGAAGGCCGGGTCGACGTCGACCGGCTCAGGCAGCGTGGCGCGGCCGTCCATCCCGGCGACGCCGCAGGCCAGCAGCCCGGCGAGCAACAGGTAGGGGTTGGCCGAGAGGTCGACGCACTTGACCTCGAGGTTGGCCGCCCAGTCCTCGCTCCCGGCCGAGCCGGTGACCATGCGCAGCGCGGCCTCCCGGTTCTCCAGGCCCCAGCAGGCGTAGGCACCGGCCCAGTGCTGCGGCACCAGCCGGAGGTACGACGCGACGGAGGGCGCGCCGAGTACGAGCAGGGCCGGCAGATGGTCGAGCACCCCGGCTGCGAATCCCTCGGCCTCGCCGGTCAGCCCGAACCGGCCGGAGCCGCCGGCGAACAGGTTGCGACCGTCCTTCCACAGGCTCAGGTGCACGTGACCGCCGTTGCCGACCCCGTCGGCCGCGACCTTGGGCGAGAAGGAGGTGCGCAGGCCGTACTGCATCCCCAGCGCACGGATGGTCGACCGCACCAGCACGGAGGTGTCGGCGGCGTGCACCGGCGACTCTGTGGCCACCGACAGCTCGAGCTGTCCCGCGGCGTACTCCGGATGGAGCTGCTGGACCGCCACCCCCTGGTCGGCGAGCGCGACCAGCAGGTCCCGGCAGTAGTCGCCCGCGTCGGTGAGCCGGGCCAGGCCGTACGCCGGACCCTCGACCGCGGGCGTGAACGCGCCGCCCTCCTCGGAGACCACCCACTCGATCTCGATCGCCGACCGTACGGAAATGCCGCGGCTGCCCAGGTCGTCGACGAGCCTGCCCAGCAGCTGGCGCGTGTCAAGGGGGTACGGCGTGCCCTCCTGGTCGAACCGCTCGCCCGGCGCCCAGGCCCAGCCCGGCTGGGCGGACAGGACGACGAGCCGCTCGAGGTCGGGCAGCAGCCGCAGGTCACCTACGGGGCCCGTGCCCGAGGAGGGTGCGACGAGCCAGTCGTCGAAGCGGAAGAAGTCGAAGGAGGTGGAGCAGCCGACGCCCCAGGCCGCCAGGTCGGGCAGCCGGTCGAGGGGGACGCTCTTGACCCGCGAGATGCCGGAGTTGTCGACGAAGCTGGTCGCGACCGCGACCACCCCCTGCTCGGCGAGGTCGGGCATCGAGCGACTCGGCAGCATCCCGGCGGCGGTCGCGGTCGGCGAGGTCCATGGGGTCGGGCTCCCTGCTCCGGCAGCGCCGTAGGGGCTGCGTCTGGACAACGGACAGTACCCCCGCCCAGACTCCCCAGGGACTCCATCCAGGACCCCGGAGGCCGGCCATGACCGCTCCCGCGAGCACCCCCGCGGCCCCGCGCCGACACCTCGGCCTCCCGCTCGAGGACCTCGTCGACCACCACTGCCATGGCATCGTGACCGGCGACCTCGACCGGGCCCGGTTCGAGTCACTGCTGAACGAGGCGAGCGGTCCGTCGCCGCTCGGCACGACCCTGCTCGACTCGATGCTCGGCCTCGCGCTCCGGCGTCACTGCGCGCCGCTGCTCGACCTCGAGCCGCTGGCGCCGGCTGAAGCCTACCTCGCCCGTCGGGCGCAGCTCGGAGGTGCGGAGGTCAGCGCCCGGCTGATGGGGGCGTGCGGCATCGGCACCCTCCTGGTCGACACCGGCCTCGGGCCGCGAGGAGCTGTGCGGCCCGGGCGACCTCGCCGCGCTGTGCGGAGGCCGCGCCCGGGAGGTGGTGCGGCTCGAGCGGCTCGCCGAGGAGGTGCTGGCGCATGGCTCGGCCGACGTCGTCGGCGAGACCGAGGAGCGGCTCCGACACGGCGGCGCGATCGCCGCCAAGAGCATCGCGGCGTACCGCGTCGGGCTCGACCTGCCCGCCGACAAGCCGTCGGACGACGCCTACTCCGCGGCGCTCGCCGAGAGCGACCCGCAGCGGCTGGCGCACCCGGTCGTCAGCGCCTGGCTCGCGCACACCGCCCTCGAGGTCGGCCTCCCGCTACAGGTCCACACGGGCTACGGAGACGCCGATCTCGACCTGGCCGCGGCCGACCCGCTGCGGCTGACCACCTTCCTGCGGGCCACCCGCGAGCACGGCGTACCGGTGCTGCTCCTGCACACCTGGCCCTACCACCGCGAGCCGCCTATCTGGCCCAGGTCTACGACCACGTCTTCCTCGACCTCGGGCTGACCACCCACAACACGGGGGCGTTCGCGGCCGGGGTGCTGCGCGAGACGCTGGAGATCGCGCCGTTCGGCAAGCTGCTGTTCTCCACCGACGCCTACGGTCTCGCCGAGCTCTACCTGCTCGGGGCGGTGCTGTTCCGCAGGGCTCTGGAGGCGGTGCTCGGTGACCTGGTCGAGGCGGGCGACGCGAGCGGCGCGGACGCCCTGCGGATCGCCGACCTGGTGGCCCGGGAGAACGCGCGTCGCGTCTACGGCCTCTGAGCGCCTCGGCGGTGCAGCAGGGCGCGGGCCTCGACGGCCGTGGCCGGTCGGCGCCCGGGATCTGGATCGACCAGCGATCGCAGCAGCGGCCGTAGCCGGCCGCGCGGGAGTTCGCCGGGCCGGCGCGGCGGCCGCCCGGTGAGCAGCTCGGCGGCGGTGACGCCGGCGGCGTAGAGGTCGGCCCGCGGGTGCGCCGGTGCTCCCGCTCGGGCCTCGGGGGCGACGTAGCCCGGCGTTCCGTCGGGTGGGCCGGACGCCGCGATCGGGCGGGCCGAGCCGAGGTCGGTCAGCCAGAGGTGTGGCGGTGCCGGTGTCCGTCGGCTCGAGCAGCAGGTTGCCCGGCTTGACGTCGCGGTGCACCCAGCCGGCCTCGTGCAGCGCAGCGAGTGCTGCGAGCAGCTGGTCGAGGAGCAGGGCGACGAGCTCACCGGGGAGGGCACCGCGCGACGCCAGCAGCTGCTCTGCGCTGCCCCCGCGGATCAGCGGGAGCACGAGGAGGTCGCCGACGCGTTCTCCGGTCAGGACGTGCCGGTGGTCGAGCGCGGGCCCGCCCCGCCCGCCTTGCTTGACGACGACCTGGCAGCCTGCGCGGAGGTCCCAGGCACGTCGTACCGGACCGGCGGAGCCGGTGCCCACCACCTCACGCAGGAGGAAGCGGCCGGCGACGAGTCGGGGCATCGTCGAGACGCTAAGCGCGGCCGGACCGACCCCGCTGTCGTGATTGGGCCGCCTGTGGAGAGCGCTGCTAGCCTGGCCCGGTTGTCTCCCGTCCGTCACCTAGCGGCGTGGGACAGCCTCGGCGACCGACCCGCGTCGTACGCCGGACAACGCAAAGCCCTCCTGCCACGGAGAGTCCGTGGCCGCTCTAGTCCAGAGGAGGTGGAGACCGCTGTGCGTGCCTATGAAGTGATGGTCATCCTCGACCCGAGTCTCGAGGAGCGTACGGTCGAGCCGTCGCTCGACAAGTACCTCAACGTCATCCGCAAGGACGGCGGCAGCATCGAGTCCGTCGACGTGTGGGGCCGGCGTCGCCTGGCCTACGAGATCAAGAAGCAGGCCGAGGGCATCTACGCCGTCATCAACCTGACCGCGGAGCCCGCCACCGTCAAGGAGCTCGACCGCCAGCTGGGTCTCAACGACTCCGTGCTGCGCACGAAGGTCCTGCGTCCCGACGCCCACTGACCTCCCGACACTTGTGGATCCCGCTGGCGCCTGTCGGTGCCAGCGGCCACGATGAGCGTCAACGCGTACTCACCTCACGAGGAGACTCAGAACATGGCAGGCGACACCCAGATCACCGTGGTCGGCAACCTGGTCGACGACCCCGAGCTCCGCTTCACGCCGTCGGGGGCCGCGGTGGCCAACTTCCGGATCGCCTCGACGCCGCGGACCTTCGACCGCCAGACCAACGAGTGGAAGGACGGCGACGCGCTGTTCTTGTCCTGCTCGGTGTGGCGGCAGGCCGCGGAGAACGTCGCGGAGTCCCTCACCAAGGGCATGCGCGTCGTGGTCCAGGGCAACCTCCGCTCGCGTCAGTACGAGACGCGTGAGGGCGAGAAGCGCACCGTCTTCGAGATCCAGGTCGACGAGGTCGGCCCGTCGCTGCGCTACGCCACCGCCAAGGTGACGCGCACCGCAGCGGCAGGGCGGCTCGTCGTACGGCGGGGGCCAGCAGGGCGGCGGCAGTGCGCCCGCCGACGACCCGTGGGCCACCCCGGCTCCCGCGCAGGGCGGCGGCCCCGGCCGGCGGCGGCGCTCCGGCCAACGACCCGTGGGCCACCCCGGGCGTCAGCTCGGACGAGCCGCCGTTCTGATCGCACCTCGGACACCACACAACTGAATACCCAGTCCAAGCCCACCATTCCGGCGCGAGCCGGGCTCGACGAAAGAGAGCACCACAATGGCCAAGGCAGTGATGCGCAAGCCGAAGAAGAAGGTTTGCCAGTTCTGCAAGGAGAAGGCGACCGGTGTCGACTACAAGGACACCACGCTGCTCCGCAAGTTCATCTCCGACCGCGGCAAGATCCGCGCGCGTCGGGTCACCGGCAACTGCGTCCAGCACCAGCGCGACGTGGCCATCGCGGTGAAGAACGCACGCGAGCTCGCCCTCCTGCCCTACACCTCGACCGGTCGCTGACGGGAGGCACGAGCATGAAGATCATCCTGACCCAGGAGGTCACCGGCCTCGGTGGCCCCGGCGACGTCGTGGAGGTCAAGGACGGCTACGGCCGTAACTACCTCCTGCCCCGCGGTGCCGCGGTCCGTTGGACCCGTGGCGGCGAGAAGACCGTCGAGGCCCTCCAGCGTTCGCGCGCCTCCAAGGCGGTCCGCGACACCGAGCACGCCGACCAGATCAAGGCCAAGCTCGAGGCCGCCCCGGTCGACGTGAAGGTCAAGGCGGGCGCCAGGGGCGCCTGTTCGGCGCCGTCACCACCACCGAGATCGCCGGCGCCCTCGCCGAGGTCGCCGGGGAAGAGGTCGACCGCCGCACCATCGCGCTGGCCAACCCGATCAAGACCCTCGGTTCCCACTCGGTGTCGGTCCGGCTCCACGACGACGTGTCCGCCACCGTGGCGCTCAACGTCATCCCCGCCTGACCGCGCACTCAGCAGCACCGAGGCCCGCCCGGATCCGTCCGGGCGGGCCTCGCTGCGTCCCCGGCCGCTCAGCGGCACCGCAAGCAGTCCGGCTCGGGGTCCCGGAGGCCGGTCGAGCCGGACTGAGCGGCTCCCCGGGAGCCGCCGGGGAGGCCGGCGTACACCCTGTGCATGAGCGGTGGATATCCCCCGTTTCGGCCCCGGGGTCGGCAACTGTCGACAAACCAACGGCCAAATCCCGGATGGCGAAAGGATGAACCCGCGGGGTGGGGGACTTTTTCTGCTGCACATCTGTGGAATCGCATCCGCGCAGGTCACAGGCGTGGTAGTCAAGGATCGGGCGGGTCTGTCCACACGTTGTCCACGGCCTCGGCCACAGTCCGGGGCGTGTCGTCCACGGGCTAGCCCGAGTTATCCCCAGGGCCTGTGGAGGAGCGGCTGGGCGTGGCGTCGTCCGGGCACCTAGATTCCGGCGAGGCAGGTCGGAACCGCATGGGGCGGGGACCGGAGCGGGGAGCCCCGCCACGGTACGCCGGCCGCCGGTGGCGGCTCTGCGGCCGTTGTCGGTGGTGACCCCTAGCGTCACTCCTGTCACACACGTCGGGTGCATGGGGCTCCCGCCGGACCAACGGGAGGCGCGGGCGTGAGCATCACCGAGCAGGGGTCGTGGGACGTCCCGGGCCTGCCCGAGCCACCGCGTGACGACTGGGGCGACGGCCCCGCGGCCTACGAGCCGGGCGAGCGGCCGACCCGCCCCGGTGACCGCACGCCCCCGCAGGACAACGCCGCCGAGCAGAGCGTGCTGGGCGCGATGATGCTGTCCAAGGACTCCATCGCCGACGTCAGCGAGGTGCTGCGCGGCGCCGACTTCTACCGCCCGGTCCACGAGGTCATCTACGACGCGATCATCGACCTCTACGGCCGCGGCGAGCCCGCCGACCCGATCACCGTCAGCAACGACCTCCAGCGCAAGGGCGAGCTCGCCCGCATCGGCGGCGCCCCCTACCTCCACACCCTGTCGGCCAACGTCCCGATCGCCGCCAACGCCGGCTACTACGCCGAGATCGTGCGCGAGAAGGCCATCTTGCGGCGGCTGGTCGACGCCGGCACCAAGATCGTCCAGATGGGCTACGCCGGCCAGGGCCAGGTCGACGACGTCGTCGACCAGGCGCAGGCCGAGGTCTACCAGGTCACCGACCGCCGTACCTCCGAGGACTACGCCCCGCTCTCCGACATCCTCAACGGCGTCCTCGACGAGATCGACGCGATCCAGAACCGCGAGGAGGGCCTCTACGGCGTGCCCACCGGCTTCGCCGAGCTCGACGAGCTCACCAACGGCCTCCACAAGGGCCAGATGATCATCGTCGCCGCCCGCCCCGCGGTCGGTAAGTCCACGCTCGCCCTCGACCTGTGCCGCGCGGCGTCGATCCACAACAACCTCACCAGCTGCTTCTTCAGCCTCGAGATGGGTCGCTCCGAGATCACGATGCGGCTGCTCTCGGCCGAGTCGCGGGTGCCGCTCAACGCCCTGCGCAACGGCTCGATGCGCGACGAGGACTGGACCAAGCTGGCCCGCAAGATGGGCGAGATCTCCAGCGCCCCGCTGTTCATCGACGACTCGCCCAACATGACGATGATGGAGATCCGGGCCAAGGCGCGGCGGCTCAAGCAGCGCCACGACCTGCGCCTGATCGTGATCGACTACATGCAGCTGATGACCTCGGGCCGCAAGGTCGAGAGCCGCCAGGTCGAGGTCTCGTGAGTTCTCCCGCCAGATCAAGCTGCTGGCCAAGGAGCTCGAGGTGCCGATCATCGCCCTCTCCCAGCTCAACCGTGGCCCCGAGCAGCGCGGTGACAAGCGGCCGATGATGAGCGACCTGCGTGAGTCCGGCTCCCTCGAGCAGGACGCCGACATGGTGATCCTGCTCCACCGCGACGACGTCTACGAGAAGGAGTCGACCCGCCCCGGCGAGGCCGACCTGATCGTGGCCAAGCACCGCAACGGCCCGACCCGCGACATCGTCGTGGCCTTCCAGGGCCACTACTCCCGCTTCGTCGACATGGCCCACTGACACCACCGCTCGATCTCCCGCACCCGGGCCAATCACCCGGCACAGGTGAGGACACCGCCCTCCAGGAGTGGAAATCTTCGGTTGACCACTCCTTGGAAAGGCAAATCGCATGGATTTCTCTGGGAACTTCTGGGACATCGTCCTGTGGACGTTCTGGATCTTCGTCTGGGTCACGGCCATCTTCATCTGGTTCCGCTGCGTCTTCGACATGTTCAGCGACCACACCCTGAGCGGCTGGGCCAAGGTCGGCTGGTCGCTGCTGCTGATCTTCCTGCCGTGGCTCGGTGCGTTCATCTACCTGGTGACCCGAGGCCGGAGCATGGGTGAGCGGCAGCTGGCTGCGATGCAGAAGCAGCAGGCTGCTCAGGAGCAGTACATCAAGCAGGTCGCCGGCTCGTCGCCGACCGACCAGGTGGCCAACGCCAAGGCCCTGCTCGACTCCGGCGCCATCACGCAGGAGGAGTTCGACACCCTCAAGGCGAAGGCGCTCGCCTGACGCACGCCGTACGACGAGGGGTCGGGCCACGGGGCCCGGCCCCTCGCTGCGTTGGCCCGGTGCCGAGGTCAGGTCAGGGAGTGGCGCCGGGAGACCTCGACGAGCGTCCGGGCGGTGAGCGCGGCATCTTCCCGCTCGAGCCGGGAGACGGTCGCCAGGAACACCTCCCCGGTCGTCACCGCGTCGCCCAGGGCGTGGTGGGGCGTGTGCACGCACAGCCCCAACGACGTGGCGACGTCCTCGACGTCGGGCTCGTGCCCGGTCCCGCTGGCAGCCAGCCCGGTGGCCCGGAGCAGCGCGGCGGTGTCGACGGTCGGTGGGTGACCGCGCCCGCATCCCCGGTATGACGCGCCCCAGGAAGGCGTGCTCGACCCAGGCCGCGTGCGCGACGAGCACCCGGCCCTCCAGCCGGTCGTGCAGCTCGGCCGCGACCTCGCCGATCAGCGGCGCGGAGTCGAGGTCCTGTCTGCCGCAGGCCGTGCACGCGCATCGCGCTCTCGCTGATCGCACGCTCCGGCCGGATCGGCGAGGTAGGTCCGCGTGCCCCAGCACAGACGTCCCGACCGCACGAGCACGCTGCCGAACGAGATCACCACGTCTCGACGCAGGTCGAGGCCGGTGGTCTCGACGTCCACCACGACGTACTCGACGTCACGCCACGGCACGTCCAGCTCGGGCCCGCGCAGCGAACGGCGGCGCACCCTCATCGGCGGGTGCGCTGCGACCAGTCGGCGGCCACGGCCTCCTGGATCGTGGCGACCGCGCGGAACGTCTCGCGCAGGTGCCGCCGGGTCAGGGTGTCGAGCTCGCGCGGGTCGACGTACGTCGTGGAGGCCGTGCCGGTGGAGATCGCGGCGAGGTCACGGGCCAGCAGCAGCTCGAAGACCTGGTCGAAGGCCGCCACCAGCGTGTCCGCCTCGTCGTGGGTGAGCAGGCCGGCCCGCTCGCCCCGCCGCAGCCGGTCGAGCGTCCCGCCGCGGGTGTCACCGGTGACGACCGCGACCCACCGGCCGATCGCCGCCACCGGCAGCAGCCCGCCGCGCTTGAGGTCGAGCTGCCCGCGGTGGTGTCCCCGATGGTCGACCACGAAGTCGCGGACGAAGCCGGTGGGAGGCTTGACGGCCGTCGACTCCTTCACGAACGCGCTGAGGAAGTCGCGGCTGCGCTCCTGCCGGCGCATCACGTCGGTCACCGTCCGGCCCACAGCGACCTCGGTGAGGGGACGGCTGTCGATGACGATCGAGGACAGCAGCAGCACCTGGGGCGCCATCGGGTCAGCCAGCCAGCGAGCCGTGGCCGCACCCCACTCCTCTGTCGAGCGGGCGAACAGCGGGTTGACCGCGTTCGCGCCGTTGTCGCAGCGGGCCAGGCCGCACGACTCCATGTCCACGAGCAGGGCCTCGGCGCGGTCGAGGTAGTCCTGCCGCACGTCGTCGCCGCTTGGGCCCGCCCAGACCATGGCGGTGTCGACGTCGGAGTGCGGCAGGGGCTCGCGCCGCGCCATCGAGCCGAGCACCACCCACGACGGCGGCGACGCGAGCTGGTCGAGGCCGTGCAGCCCGACCAGCGAGCGGAGCAGGGCGTCGACGATCGACGCGTGCAGGCTGCCGATCTGGATCGCCGGCACCCCGCTGTGCCCGAGCTCGACCAGGCTCGGCAGGAGCAGCTGCGACGCGGCTCGGAGGGCCTCGACCGATCGGGCGTCGTCGATCAGCGAACGCACCTGCAGGGGGTTGCGGATCTCCGCGGAGGCGAAGTCGACGGCCCGCAGGATCCCCTCCGGCACGCCGCGGGCGTCCAGCACGACGAGGTGGTGGACGCCGCGGTCGATCATCCGGGAGAACGCCGTGGCCTGGGAGAAGTCCTCACCGATCCCGATCACGGGGTACGACGCGAGCTCACCGACGGGCGCGGACGGCGACACCTCGCCGGTGGCCACCCGCCGCCGGAAGTCGTGGTCGGTGACCACGCCCCATTCCTCACCGCGCCGCACCAGCGCGGCGGAGTGGTTGGCCTGCGTCACCCGCCGCGCGACCTCGGCGACCGTCTCGTCGTGCTCGGCGGTGACCAGCGGCCGCATCAGGGAGCGGGCCGAGCCCGGGGTGTGGTCGAGGGTGCCGCCGCTGGTGAGGCGCTCGCGGCTGATCATCGTCCCGAAGTGGGAGAACCGGAGCCGGCCCGCGTCGTGCAGGACCGTCCGTGGGTCCGGCAGCCGCAGGCACAGGCTGTCCTCGAGGGCGCGAACCGAGAGCGCCGGCGCCAGCCCGGTCAGGACCGAGATGTGGCCGAAGGTGTCGCCGGGCCCCAGGTGGTCGACGACCCGGCCACGGTCGACGACCTCGACCGCTCCGGTGCGCACGACCCACAGGTGGTCCAGCGGTGGCCCGTCGGCCTGGACGATGGTCGACCCGGCCGCGAAGTACTCCACCTCGAGCTCGCTGACCAGCCGCCCGAGCTCGTCTGCGCCCAGCGCGTCGTACGGCGGTTGGCTCCCGAGGAAGTCCGCGTACTCCTTCACGGGCCACATCCTGCCGGAGGAGGGGCACGCATACCCCCTGGGGTAGGGACGTTCGCCTCTGCTGAACCAGCGACCCGCTTCCTAGCGTGAGAGTCAGATCGCCTAGGAGGCACCTGATGAGGACACTCCTCGTGCTGGGCGGGGGCACCGCCGGCACCATGACCGCCAACCGGCTGCGGCACCGACTCGACGCCCACGAGTGGCGCATCGTCGTGGTCGACCAGAACGACGAGCACCACTACCAGCCCGCCTACATCTTCGTGCCGTTCGGCGACGCGACGCGCGAGCAGGTGGTGCGCTCCCGGCACCGGTTCCTCGGTGACGGCATCGAGCTCGTGCTGGCCGAGATCGACCGGGTCGACGCCGAGGCCAAGCACGTCACGCTTGCCGACGGCCGCGAACTGGCCTACGACTACCTCGTCATCGCCACCGGTACGTCGCCGCGGCCCGACCAGACGCCCGGCATGCTCGGCCCGGAGTGGCATCGCAGCATCTTCGACTTCTACACCCTCGAGGGAGCGGAGGCGCTGGCGACCGCGCTGGCGAACTTCGACCACGGCCGGCTCGTCGTCCACATCACCGAGATGCCGATCAAGTGCCCGGTGGCGCCGCTGGAGGTCACGTTCCTGGCCGAGGCCTGGCTGCGCAAGCAGGGCCTGCGCGACCGGGTGGAGCTGATCTTCGTCACCCCCCTCGACGGCGCGTTCACCAAGCCCATCGCCTCCGAGCGGCTCGGCGCGATGCTTAACGAGCGCAAGATCCACGTGGAGCCGGACTTCATGGTCGAGCACATCGACCAGGAGCGCCGTGTGCTGGTCTCCTTCGACGAGCGCGAGGTGCCCTACGACCTGCTGATCACGGTGCCGCTCAACATGGGGGCGGACTTCGTCGCCCGCTCCGGATTGGGCAACGAGCTGAACTACGTCCCGGTCGACAAGCACACCCTGCTGTCCACGGCGTACGAGACGATCTTCGTGCTCGGCGACGCCAGCGACATCCCCACCTCGAAGGCCGGCTCGGTGGCCCACTTCGCGGTCGACGTCTTCGTCGACAACTTCCTCGAGCACGTCGAGGGCAGGCCGATGACCGGGTCGTTCGACGGGCATGCCAACTGCTTCGTCGAGTCCGGCGACGAGAAGGCCGTGCTGATCGACTTCAACTACGACGTCGAGCCGCTCCCGGGCAAGTACCCGGTCCCCTACGTCGGCCCCATGAGCCTCCTGAAGGAGACCCGGGCCAACCACCTGGGCAAGCTCGCGTTCCGCCACATCTACTGGAACGTGCTGATGCCCGGGCGTCCCGTCCCGCTGCCCGCCCACATGTCGATGGCCGGGAAGCACCAACCCGCCGAGCCCACCACATCCCACCAGGAGGCCTGACATGCCCACCACGACCATCGACGGCCACGAGATCCACGTCAACGACGAGGGCTTCATGACCGACCCCGACGAGTGGAGCGAGCCCTTGGCCAAGTCGCTGGCCGCCCAGATCGGGATCGAGCTCACCGACGAGCACTGGCAGGCGATCCGTTTCCTGCGCGAGGACTACGCGAAGGAGGGCGAGACGCCCACCCTGCGGCGCATCAGCGTGGTCGGCGGCATCCCGACCAAGACCCTGTTCCAGCTGTTCCCGCAGAAGCCTGCCAAGAAGCTTGCGTACGTCGCGGGCCTCCCCAAGCCGCACGGCTGCGTCTGACCCACTGTGAAGGAGAGAACCATGACCACCACCGAGACCCAGCCGGTCGTGCCTTCGTTCGGAGAGGCCCAGACCGACCGCAAGCTCGCGATCATCTGCTCGAAAGGCAACCTCGACATGGCCTACCCGGCCCTGATCCTTGCCAACGCCGCCCTGGGTGAGGGAGTCGAGACGCACCTGTTCTTCACGTTCTGGGGCTTCGACATGATCAACAAGAAGACGATGGACGACCTGAAGTTCACGATGCTGGGCAACACCGCGACCCACATGCCGCAGGGCCTCGGCGGCCTGCCAGGAATGACCGCGATGGCGACCCACCAGCTGAAGAAGTCGATCGCCGACCTCAACGTGCCCGAGGTCCCGGAGTTCCTGCAGCAGATCGTCGACTCCGGCGGCCACCTGTGGGCGTGTCGGATGTCGGCGGACATGAACAAGCTCACCGAGGAGGACCTCTACGACGAGGTCGAGGCCATCATCAGCGCCTCGGACTTCATCGAGATGACCGAGGGCGCGCAGCTCCTCTTCATCTGACGTGTGGCGCGGTGACGACGGCCGTCCCTGCGGGGATGGCCGCCGTTGCGCCTGTCTGGTCCTCTGCTGGTCCGCGCTGTTTCGAGACGGTCGCCAGGGCGACCTCCTCAACCAGCGGAGCTCCTTGCGCGGCCGAGCCTCCTCAACCAGCGCGACCTCAGGGGGCGGTGGGCTCGAACGCCTCCAGGTCCTCACCGGCGCCGTGCACCACGACGTACGACGACTCCGGGACCTCGCGCCATGCGCCCTTCAGGTCTCCGAGTGGCTCGGACACCACGAGGCGGGCGTCGTCGGGGAGCTCGTGCAGGACCGGGTTGTCGGGGTACTGGTGCTTGAGCGTGGACACGTCGGTGCTGTGGAACAGCGACCGGGAGCTGTGGGCGCTGGAGTAGCGGAACGCCCAGGTGACATGGCCGTCGGTGGTGGCGACCGTCATCTGCACCGGGTCGACGATGCCGTGCCAGTGCGCGGTCGCCTCGACCAGTCCGACGGCGCGAGCCACCGCTGCCGGAGGGTCGGCCTCGAGCCCGAACGTGAGCGCGAGGTAGAAGAACAGCTCCGAGTCGGTCGACCCCTCGATCAGCGGGTAGAGGGCAGGGTCGACCTCGAAGGCCAGGTCGCGCTTCAGCTCCGGGAAGCCGGCCAGGACACCGTTGTGCATCCAGAGCCAGTTCGCGTGCCGGAAGGGGTGACAGTTGGTCTGCTGCACCGCCGAGCCCGTCGAGGCCCGGATGTGGGCGAACACCCGCCGCGAGCTGGCCAGGGCCGCCAGCTCCCGCAGGTTGCGGTCGTTCCAGGCCGGCTCGGTGCTGCGGAAGAGGCCCGGCGTGTCGCCGACGCCGTACCACCCGACGCCGAAGCCGTCGCCGTTGGTGGTGGTGGCGCCCATCTTGGAGTGCTTGCTCTGGATCACCAGGGAGTTGGCCGGCTTGAAGAGCAGCTCCTCCAGGTTGACCGGCGCACCGGAGTAGGCGAGCCAACGGCACATGCCGCACCTCCTGTTGTGAAAGGGAATCCCTCAGTCGTCGTCAGCCGTGCGGGCCAGCGACCAGGTGAACTCCAGCTCGACCTCGACCTCGTCGCCGTTGATCTCCACCTCGAACTCGGCCTGCACCTGGTCGGGCATGTGCAGGGTGATGGTGCCGCCACCCCCGACCGGGAGCTCGACGTCGCCGCCCTTGGCGAAGCCCTTGGACAGGGCCGACAGCCAGACCGCTGCCTCCTCGCGGGACAGCACCTTCTTGCGCTCGAAACTCACGTCGGCCATCGCGTTGCTCCTCGGGAGTGGCGGCCCAGGCGTTCGAGACGTGCCTGCCTGAGCCGAGTCGTCTCTGCACGCCCTCGGAAGGTACCGAGCCGGCCGGGCATGAGGTCAGAGGCGAAGGTCCCCGCACGACCGGTGCGAGGAGCATGCTCACTCGCCGGGGAGGGCGAAGCGGCGGATGAACGCCAGCGCGATGTCGGCGACGTCGCGCCAGCCGCCGTCGATGACCAGGGAGTGGCCGCGGCCCGGGACCTCGGCGAACTCGGTGGTCGCGTGGTTCTTCAGGTGCTTCCTGTACGCCGCGTGGGAGATCGCGTGGGGCACCGTGTGGTCGTCGCCTCCCGAGACGACGAGCAGCGGACCGCGGTCTCCGGCGGTGTAGTCCACCCGGGTCTCCGAGCGCGGGTTGAGGTTGCCGAAGGCGGCCTGGAAGATCGGGGCACCCGGCGCGGGCACGTGCAGGGCGTCGTACAGCGCGGCGGACTCCTCCGCGGAGAGCGCGTTGGTCCAGCCGTAGTGGAACTGCTCGCGAGTGAGGGTGACCGATCGCCTGGCGTTGGCGGGGTTGCCGAGCACCGGGAAGGCCGAGCGCAGGGCGGAGACCGGTAGCGGAAGGACTCCGCGCCCGGGCGCCGGGTCGATGGAGACGGTGACCTCGGCGACGCCGCGGCCGGCCAGCTGCTGCACGACCAGTCCGCCGAACGAGTGACCGATCAGGGCCGGGGCGATGGCGAGGCCGCGGATCACCTCGTGGTGGTGGTCGGTGACCGCCCCCACCTTCGTGCCCGCCAGCGCCTCGGGCCGGGCCCGCGCGTCCACCACAGTCTCGGGGTCGCCGGGCCAGCCCGGCGCAAGCGTCGCGTAGCCGGCCTCCTCGAACCAGGTGCGCCAGGGGTCCCAGCTGCCGGGCAGCAGCCACAGGCCGTGCACGAACACGACCGGCCGCTTCCCGCTCGCGTTGGCGGCCTCGATCTCGGCGGTCTCGCGTGGGGTGAGGGGCATCGGTGACCTCCGGTGTGTGGGCTCCTCGAAACCTACGCCGCGCGCCCGAGGCCCCCGTCGTACCGGCGCAGGGGGGTCCAGAAGCTCTTGACGATGGCGCGGGACGGCCATTACGTTCGGATCCAAACGATTCTGTCGGTGACCCTTCCTGGGAGGACCCATGCAGCCCACGCCCGTCCCGCTCGACCAGGTCGACCTGGCCGACCTCGACGTCTTCGTCAACAACCAGGCGTGGGGCATGTTCGACACGCTGCGTCGCGAGGCGCCCGTGCACTGGAACCCCGAGCACGACGGTGGCTCCGGCTTCTGGTCCGTCACGCGCTACGACGACATCGAGCGCGATCGACAAGGACCCGGAGACCTTCACCTCGACGCACTTCACCAACCTCGAGGAGCCCCCCGAGGAGTACCAGGAGCTGCGCAGGTCGATCCTCGAGACCGACGGCCCGCGCCATCTCGCCCTGCGCAAGCTGCTCATGCGCGACTTCACGCCGGCCCAGCTGCGCCGCTACGAGGACTTCCTGCGCGGCCTCGCCCAGCTCACGGTGGCGACGGCGCTCCAGCAGGAGGAGATGGACTTCGTCGACGCGATCGCCGCCGACTACCCGATCGCCGTCCTGGCGCGGCTGCTCGACACCCCCGAGGAGATGACGCCGCAGCTGATCGAGTGGGGCAACGAGATCGTCGGCTTCTCCGACCCGGAGTACGCGCGGGTCCTGGTCAACTCCGAGGAGGCGGAGGCCTACCGTCACCTGCCGTTCAGCTCCCCGGTCTCGCAGGAGATCTTCGAGTACGGCCGCCAGCTCGCCGCCGAGCGCAAGGGCGGCGAGGGCGACGACCTGGTCAGCAAGCTGGTCAACCGGATCCCCGAGGACGGGGTGCCGCTCTCGCCGGAGCACTACGACAACTACTTCCTCCTGCTCGTGGTCGCCGGCAACGAGACGACGCGCCAGGCGATGAGCCACTCGATGAAGGCGCTGATCGACAACCCCGACCAGATGCGGTGGCTGCTCGAGCACCCCGAGAAGATGCAGGTCGCGGTGGAGGAGTTCGTCCGCTACGCCTCGCCGGTCTACCACTTCCGTCGTACGGCGACCCGCGACGTCGAGCTGCACGGCCAGCAGATCAAGGCCGGCGACAAGGTCGTCATGTGGTGGGCGTCGGGCAACCGTGACGAGACCAAGTTCGAGGACCCGTACACGCTCAAGCTGGACCGGATGCCCAACGACCACATGTCGTTCGGCAAGGGACCGCACTCCTGCATGGGCGCCAACCTGGCCCGCTTCGAGATGCGGATCCTCTTCGAGACGCTGCTGCCGCAGATTGCCGAGATCCAGCAGACCGGTGACATCAGCCGGGTGCGCAGCAACTTCGTCAACGGCATCAAGAAGTTCCCCGTCCGCATCGTCTCGAAGTGACGGTCGTCGAAGCCATGACCGAGACCCGGACCACCCTGCGGGAGCACGAGAGTGAGCTCGTGGTCGCCTCGGCCACCACGGTCGCCGAGGGCGTCGTCGAGCTGCGGCTCGCCGACGACTCCGGCACCGGCCTGCCGCCCTGGACCCCCGGCGCCCACGTCGACCTGGTCCTCGGCGACGACCTGGTCCGGCAGTACTCCCTGTGCGGCGACCCCGCCGACGCGACGTCGTACACCGTCTCGGTGCTGCGCGAGCTGGAGTCGCGGGGCGGCTCGGCCTACGTCCACGACCGGCTGGCCGAGGGTGCTCGGGTCACTGTCCGTGGCCCGCGCAACCACTTCCCCCTGCTGGCCTCGCCGCGCTACGAGTTCATCGCCGGTGGCATCGGGATCACCCCGATGCTGCCGATGATCGCCGAGGCCGAGGCGTCCGGCGCCGACTGGCACCTCAGCTACGGCGGCCGCACCGCTGCGTCGATGGCCTACGCCGAGCGCCTGGTGACGGCGTACGGCGACCGGGTCACGCTGGTGCCGTTCGACGAGCAGGGCGTGCTCGACCTGGCCACGATCCTGGGCAGCCCGAGCGCCGACACCCTGGTCTACTGCTGTGGTCCGGAGGGTCTGCTCAAGGCGGTCGAGGACGTCTGCACGGCCTCGTGGCCGGCCGGCGCGCTCCACCTTGAGAGGTTCGCGGCCAAGGCCACTGAGGCGCCGGCCGAGGGGGAGCGCTCCTTCGAGCTCGAGCTCGCCGCCTCGGGCGTGACCTTGCAGGTGCCGGCCGACAAGTCGGTCTTCGACGTCATCCAAGACGCCGGCGTCAGCGTGCTCGGCTCCTGCCACGAAGGCATCTGCGGCACCTGCGAACAGGTCGTGCTCGAGGGCGAGGTCGACCACCGCGACTCGGTGCTCAACGAGACCGAGAAGGCCGCCAACGACGCGATGATGGTCTGCGTCTCGCGCTGCCTGTCCGACCGCCTGGTCCTGGACCTGTGAGGGGCGACGCCATGAGCACCCATTCCACGACCCCCTCCGCGACCCCCTCGGTGCCGACGGACTGCTGGTACGCCGTCGCGTCCTCGTCGTCGGTCGGCCGCGGCCTGGTGGCCGTCGTCGTCCTGGCCGAGCCCGTCGTCCTGTTCCGGACCGAGGGCGGCGACGTGGCCGCGCTCGAGGACCGGTGCGCCCACCGCGCCTACCCTCTCTCCGCCGGGAGCCTGGACGGTGACGTCGTCCGCTGCGGGCTGTGCGGCTTCGGCTACGACGCGGGCGGGCAGTGCGTCTCGGTCGCGACCCAGCCGCGGGTCCCCTTCGGCGCGCACGTCGCGTCGTTCCCCGTGCAGGAGCGTGACGGTGTCGTCTGGCTCTGGCTGGGCGAGCCCGGTCGCGCTCGGCTCCACCGTGTGCCGGAGCTGCCCTGGCTCAGCGACGAGGGCTGGGCGAGCGTCGGCGAGACCGACGAGGTCGCGGCCGGAGCGCTGCTGCTGCACGAGAACTTCGCCGACGTGACCCAGGTGCCGTTCGTCGCGCCGGAGATCGCCCCGGCGGCTCTCGCGATCGCGCCACCGCTGGAGGTCGTGGTTACCGAGACCACCGTCGAGCTGCGGCGTGAGTTCCCGCCGTCGCCCCTCCCTGGCTGGCAGGCCGAGATGCTGGGCGTGGGAAGTCGTGACGGCAGCACCGTGCAGGGCGGGTTCTTCCTCTCACCGGCGGTGTGGGTCGACCACTGGGACACGACCTTCGCCGGCGGCGTCGCGCGGCTCCGGTTCACCCAGCTGGTGACGCCGGTGGACGCGAGCACCAGCCGGCTGCACTGGCGGGTGAGCCGCGACTTCGCAGTCGGCGACGCGGCGGCTGACGGGCGGATGCAGGAGATGTTCGCCGACTACTACGCCCGGGTGCGGGTGGCGATGGAGACCGCCCAGGCCACCCTCGACCGCTACGGGCCCGGGCCGGAGGTCAACGTCGCTGCCGACGTCGCCGCCCTGCGGGTGCGCGAGATCGTGCGCGGCATGGTGGCCGAGGAGAGCGCGTGGCTGACCCGCGACGGCCGAGCGTGACGCCGTACCTCACGATCCACGAGAGCCAGGAGAGACCGTGCCCGAGCTGAAGGGGTTCGCCCCGCCGTACACCGTGACCGGCCGCAGTGCCCTGATCCCGAACCCGCCGTGGTTCTACAGCGGCGACCTCCTCACCGTGGAGTACCGCACCGACGTCGACAAGGTCCGCGCGATCCTCCCCGACGACGTCGATCTGGCCGAGGAGGACCCGGGAGCGGTCGCCTTCATCTGGGCCGACTGGCAGTCGTGCTCGACCGGCGGTGCCGAGCTGCTCGACCCGGCGCGGTCGCAGTACAAGGAGGCGTTCGCCGTCGTCCGCTGCCGCTACGAGGGCGTCACTTACTCGCGATGCGTGCTGATCTGGGTCACCACCGACTTCGCCATCGCGCGCGGGGTGCACCAGGGATATCCCAAGAAGCTCGGCTCGATCCACCAGACCCGCCCGATGCCCTACGGACAGGGCGCTCCGCGGATCGAGGCCGGCGCCTGCTTCGGCGCGACCCTGGCGGCGTACGACCACCGGCTGGCGCAGGCCGTCATCACCCTGACCGAGCCCAGCGAGACCAACGGCTTCGTGAACTCGCTTCCGATGCTCCACCACCGCCAGGTGCGCCCGATCGAGCGGGGCGACTCCGGCTGGGCGCTGGACGAGGTGCTGACGATGAGCGGGGTGGGCTTCGAGTCCGGCCAGGCGTGGAAGGCCGAGGCCTCCCTCGAGCTCTTCGATTCGCCGTGGGACGACGTCGCCGACTCCCTGCCGGTGCGCGAGGTGATCAGCGGCTACTACGTCCAGGTCGGCACCAGCTGGGACGGCGGCACCACCCTCGCCCACCGCTGAGCCACGGGTGTCCCTGGTCGAGAAGGCCCGCTGGTTGAGGAGGTCGCTCTAGCGACCGTCTCGAAACCACGCGGACCAGACACGGTCGCCGCGGGTCGCTTTTGGGTCGCCGTTTCAGACCAGATGGGTGGTGACGGTGCGCGCTTGGTGACGGTTCTTCCGACCGTTGCCTTTCGCGTTGCCCGCCGTCGCGCTGCTCCTGGTGGACCTGACCGAAAAGGGCTCCGGAAGATTCTTCTGTGGATGGTCTCGGATGGTGGGATAAGGGCTGTGGATATCGCCTCGGCTGTCGGTGGGCCCTGATTTGGCTTGTCCTATGTCGATCTCGGGGCACCACCACAACGAAGGGCCTGCCGCGGTCCTGGCGCAGGTGCGGGCCCGGGTCCCGGAGCTGGCCGCAGACGCTGTGGGCGGCCCAGTCCGACGGCGAGGTCGTCGACGTGGTCGGACAGCTCCAGCGGGCCAAGGCTGCGTTGGCGGCGGTCGAGGCCCACGCCGTCGCCGAGGCCGAGGCTCGGAGACCTCGCGAAGAAGGTCCTGCATTACGGGTCGACCGGGACTGGTTGACCCACCTCGGCGGGCTCCGCCGGGGCGAGGGCACACGGCTGGTCCGGCGGGCGGTCGCGGTGACCGGGCCGTTGGGGCGGACCCGGGCCCGGATGGTCGCCGGGACCGTGTCGGCGGAGCAGGCCGATGTGATCGTCCGGGCGGTGGCCGACCTCCCGGGTGCGGCGCATCTACGCAGGCGGGCGGAGAAGACCCTGGTCCGCTACGCGGCCAGGTTCGACGCCACCGATCTGGCCCGCACCGGCCGCCACCTGTTGGCGGTGGTCGACCCCGACGGCATCGACTCCAAGCTCGAGGCCCAGCTGGACCGGGAGGACCGGGAGGACCGCTGACGGGAGGACCGGGCTGCGCACGCCGACCGGTACCTCGCGGTCACCGACGACGGCGCCGGCGGGGTCCGCCTCAAAGGCCGCGGGTCGGTCGAGGACGGCGCCATCTTGAAGGCGGCGCTGCTGCCGCTGACCTGCCCCCAGCCCTGCGGTGGACGAAGAGGATGGGGAAGGCCGCGTGTGCGACCCCCGCGACGGGGGGGCCCGGACGTGGGACGCGACTGGTCCAGCTCGGCCAGCACGCCCTGGACACCGACGCGCTCCCCGACTCCCACGGCACCCGCACCCGGGTGGTCGTCACCATCGACCACGACACCCTGATCGCCGGCGTCCTCGCAGCGGCGCAGACTCTTCCGGTGACCGGTGACGGGCTGGACCTCCCACCCGGCGTGGTCCGCCGCCTGGCCTGTGACGCCGAGGTCCTCCCCGTCCTCCTCGGCGCCCACGGCGAGGTCCTCGACGTCGGCCGCGCCACCAGCACCGTGACCGTCCCGATCTGGAACGCCCTGGTGGTCCGCGACCGGCACTGCGCCTTCCCCGGCTGCCACCAGCCCCCGGTGATGTGCCACGCCCACCACATCCGACACTGGGCCGACCACGGCGAGACCGAGCTCGACAACCTCCTCCTCCGATGCGGCCACCACCACCGCGTCATCCACCACACCCCGTGGGAGATCCGGATCAACCCCAAAGACCGAAAACCCGAGTTCTCCCCACCACCCCGACCGATATCGACCACGGATCGAATAGCGATCGAGATCGCGGCCGCTGGTTTCGAGACGGGCGTCATAACGCCCTCCTCAACCGGCGACCACCGCGCCCAGCGCCACACTCAACCGGCGAGCCCGGCGGCGCAGGAGTGGGTGTGGCCCAGCGGACGGTAGGTGACCACTGCCTTCGCGGACGTGAGGGGAGAGGTCGGGGTGACGCCGCGGACGTAGACCAGGATCGGGACCAGGCAGGCATCGCCGCTCGGCGTGATGACGAACTGACCTGTTCCGTCCGCTCCGGCGGGCGCGAGGCGCGGGCGCACCGGGTAGCCGGCCGACAGCACCATGACCTGGACCGGAGCGGCGCCCGCGACCGACACCTCCACGCGAACCGGCTCTTGCGTCTCCAGCTGCGGGTTGCCGGTCTCGGTGTAGCCGTCGAAGACGAGCTTGGCCCAGTGACCCGACATCGTGGGGCCGAACCGGCCCGACCACTGCAAGGTCTCGGCCTGCTCGCGGCGTACGTCGTGGGCCGGCCGGAGCCAGTAGACCGCCACGCCGCCCACGACGACCGCCAGCGTGACCAGGGTGGCCACCAGCACCTCGCCCGTTGCTCCGACACCACGGCTCACGTGTCCTCCTCCGGGTGGTGACGCTGGGGACCCCCCGGAGGGCCGGCCGACGAAAGCAGGTTACGACTCCAGCCGCGCGCCGATCTCGTCGGCGATGTCGACGATGGAGAGGACGTCGGCGCGCGTGGTGCGGAAGTTGACGATGCAGGGCCTCAGGCAAGCCTGCCCGTCGACGATGGCACTGGTCACGTAGACACGCCCGTCGTCCTGCATCGCCCGCGCCAACCGCAGGTTGTGCTCGTCGACGTCGCCGCGCGCGGGGACCCGTCGGAACGGCACGGTCGACAGCTCCGGCTCGACGACGAGCAGCTCGAGATTCGGTCGTTCGCGCACGGCCTCGGCGAGCTCGCGGGCCAGCTCGATGGTGGTGGTGATCGCCTCACGGAAGGCCTGGGCGCCATGCGCACGCAGCGCGGTCCAGAGCTTGAGCGAGCGGAAGGCGCGGGAGTACTCCATCGTCTCGTCGACGGGGTGGGTGTAGCCCTCCTCCTCGACCATGTACGACGCGTCGTGACGGAAGGCGGCGTGCAGCGTGGCCGGGTCGCGCACGAGGAGGATGCCGCAGGCCTTCGGCACGAACAGCCACTTGTGGGCGTCCACCGAGACGGAGTCGGCGCGGTCGAGCCCCGCGAACAGGTGCCGTGCCACCTCGGTGCAGGCCGCGGGCAACCCGTAGGCGCCGTCCACGTGCAGCCACGCGCCGCTGCCTTCCATGACGTCGGCGATCGCGCCGATCGGGTCGACCGCGCCGGTGAGCGTCGTACCGGCCGTGGCCACCACGGCCAGCGGCGTGATGCCGGCAGCCCGGTCGTGGGCGATGGCAGCGGCGAGGGCTCCAGGCTCCATCCGCCGGCGGCTGTCGATCGGCACGGCCCGCAGCGAGTCGCGGCCGAGGCCCAGCACCTCGACCGCGCGCTCCACGCTCGAGTGCGCCTCGGCGCTGGTGTAGACGGCCGCCCGCACCCCACTCAGTCCGGTACGACGGCTCTCGGGGAAGGCGCGGGTGCGCGCGGACATCAGCGCGGTCAAGTTGGAGAGCATGCCGCCGCTGGTCACCGTGCCGGCTGCCGCGGGGTAGCCGACCAGCCGACCGACCCACCCCAGCGTCTGCTGCTCGACGAGCAGGGCCGCGGCCGACTCGGCAGCGAGGTTGACGTCGTGCGACATCGCGAGGGCGTCGGCCAGCACCGCGGACTCCAGGCCCGAGGAACCCACGTAGCCGAAGAAGCGGGGCCGGGTCTGCGCGAGGCTCTCGTCGAGGACCTGCTCGGCCGCGTCGAGGGCGGCCCGGACCCCGATCCCGCCCTCCGGGAGGGCGCTCTCCAGCAGCCCCAAGGTCTCGACCGAGACCGGCGGCTGGTGCGGGCGCGCCTCGTCGAAGGACGACCACGCGCTGCGCAGCAGGGCGACACCGTGGTCGAGGGCGATGGTGCGTTCCTCGCCCAACGAGAGGGGACGCGGGGAGGGCTCCGAAGTCACAGGAGGGGTCATAGGTGGTAGGCGTACTCGCGGAACTCCCAATCGGTCACGAAGTGCGCGAACCGGTCGGCCTCGTTGCGCTTGTAGGTCAGGAAAGACTCGACGAAGAAGTCGCCGAGCACCTCACGCAGGTCGGTGTCGCCCTCGAGCGCATCGAGCGCCTCGGGGAGCGACTGCGGCAGCATCGGCGCCGACTCCGGGTCGTAGCCGTAGCCCTCGAGCGGGTCGGGCAGCTCCACCTTGTCGCGTATGCCGAGGTAGATGGCCGCGCCGACGGCGGCGATGGCGAGGTAGGGGTTGGCGGTCGCGTCGCCGAGCCGGACCTCCATCCGGGCGGCGGAGCCGCGCTCCGGCGGGATCCGCACCATCGAGCTTCGGTTGTCGAGACCCCAGTCGATCAGCCAGGGCGCGAGCGTGTCAGGGCCGAAGCGCTTGTAGGAGTTGATGGTCGGGTTCAGGATCGCGGCCAGTGCCGGGGCGTGCGCGAGCACGCCGGCAACGGCGTGCCGGCCGGTGTCGGACAGCCCGAACTGGCCCTCGGGATCGCCGAAGACGTTCTCCTCGTCGTCGTCGACGAGCGAGACGTGGAGGTGGAAGCCGCTGCCGCCCTCGTCGTTGAAGGGCTTGGCCATGAAGGTGGCGAGCATCCCCTCGTGCCGGGCGATCTCCTGCACCGCGGACTTCATCCGGAAGGCCCGGTCGGCGGCGTCGAGCAGCTCGGAGTGGTTGAGGTTGATCTCGAACTGGCCGCCGCAGAACTCGTGGTTGGCCGCGGTCACCCGCAACGACGCGTCGCGCAGGTAGCGCAGCATCGTGAGGAGTACGCCGCGCGGGTCGCCCTTGCGGCCGACGACGTAGACGTTGCCGGGGGCGTCGGCGTAGCGCTTCCAACCAGTGTGGGAGGTGGCGTCCTCCTCCAGCAGGTAGAACTCCAGCTCCGGCCCGACGACGGCGCGCAGGCCGAGGTCGGCGAGCCGGTGGCTGACGCGGCGGGCCACCTCGCGCGGGGCCTCCTCGGCCGCCTTGCCGCCGAGCACAGTGGTGTCGGCCAGGCACCAGAGGGCGCCCGGCTCCCACGGCAGGTCGGTGAGGGTCTCGAGGTCGGGCCGGGCGCTGATGTCGGGCAGTCCCGACTCGATGCCTCCCTGGACCGGCACCACGTCGCCCATCGGCGACGTGTGGTAGACGGCGCGGCAGAACGCGATGCCGTGGCCGAGCGCCGTCTCGAGCTCGTCGAGCAGGACGTCGCGACCGCGGTCGACTCCGATCAGGTCGGAGTAGGAGACCCGGATGACATCGATGCCGCGTGCGCGCAGGTCGCGGACGAGTGCGGGGACGTCGGTGCCAGTCATGTGCTCACCTTCCGGCGCGGCAAGATCGTTCGGGGCCGAACGATAAAGGCAATGTAGTGCGGTCCGGCCGTCCTGGGAAGAGGCACGAGCCACCTCCTGCCGGACCCTTGCCCGACCTGCGGTGTGTCAATATGTTCGTATCCGAACGACTATCCAGCGTGACGAACCGACCAGGAGGCCGCCGATGCGGGCGCTCTTCGTGCAGCACGACCACGTCTCACCCGTGGGCCCGGTCGGCGAGCGGTTCGTCGAGCGCGGCTACTCCGTCGACGAGCTCCTCGTGGTGCCGGAGGACCGGTTCCACACGCCGGCGGTCGAGGGCGACTTCCCCGACCCTGCGTCGTACGACGTCATCGTGCCGATGGGTGCGCCATGGTCGGTCTACGACCTGGCGACGATCGGGCCGTGGGTCGAGCCGGAGCTGGCCTTCCTGGCACGAGCGGTGGCCGGTGGCGTGCCGGTGCTCGGGATCTGCTTCGGGGGCCAGGCGCTCGCCGCGGCCCTGGGCGGCGCCGTCGTACCGGCGGACGAGGTGGAGATCGGCTGGACATCGGTGGAGACCGACGACCCCGACCTGGTGGAGGCCGGGCCGTGGTTCGAGTGGCACCACGACCGCTGGGTGGCCCCGCCGGGTGCCCACGTGCTGGCCCGGACCGCGGCCGCCGAGCAGGCCTTCGTGGTCGGGCGGAGCCTGGCGGTGCAGTTCCACCCCGAGCTCACCCCGGGCATGCTGCGCGGCTGGCTCGCCAACGGCGGAGCGACCTACCTCGAGGCCCACGGGATCGACACCGAGCGGGTCCTGGCCGACACCGACGCGCTGGCCCCGGAGGCCCGCCGACGGGCCCACCGGCTCGTGGACCGCTTCCTCGACCGGGTGGCCCTCGCCAGTCCGGACGCCACCCCCGACCTCACCACCGCCGGTCCGACCGGCCGTGACTCGTAGGCTCGCCACCATGGCTGCCCCCCGCCCCTCGTCGTCCCCGGTCCCGCGAGCCACGCGCCGGCGCCCGGTCTCCGACCACCCGGTGCACCCCGACGACTGCGACCCCTCGCGCTGCCCGTGCGACGACGCGGCGTGCTCGTTGAGCCGTTACGCGCGGGCGGCGGCCGCGGCCGAGGAGGGATCCGCCTCGGGCGACTTCACCCTCGAGGCGACCGAGCAGGCGGTCTCCGACCGGCTGCAGGGCATGGAGGTCGACATGTCGGCGATGGCCGTCGTCTCCAACGTCTACCGCGCGGCCAACTCGGTGCGCAACCATCTCGAGCACACCGTGCTGGCCCCGCACGGCCTGACCTGGACCGGCTGGGTCGTGCTCTGGGTGATCTGGATCTGGGGCGAGATCGAGAGCCGCCACGTCGCGGCGGAGGCCGGCGTCTCCAAGGGCACGCTGACCGGGGTGCAGAAGACCCTGATGGCCAAGGGCCTGGTCGCGCGCACCGTCCACCCCGACGACGCCCGCCGGGTCCTGCTCTCGCTGACCGCCGAGGGGGAGGGGCTGATGGCCGAGCTCTTCCCGGAGTTCAACGCCGTCGAGGCCTGGGTCACCACCGACCTCGACCCCCAGGCCACGCTCGACCTCGCCCGCTCGCTGCGGACGATCGTCAAGCGGGTCGAGCAGGGCTGAGCGCCGCCTCGACCAGGGCTCGGAAGAGCCCGAGCTGGACGGGGTCGGTGGCCACGGTGTCCTCGGGGTGCCACTGGACCCCGAGGAACCAGCCCGCCGCGTCGGGGAGCACGGCCCCCTCCACCGTCCCGTCCACGGCGTACGCCGCCGCCTGCAGGCCGTCGCCGAGCCGTCGTACGCGCTGGTGGTGGAAGCACGACGCCGAGACCTGGGTCCCGACCGCGTCGGCGAGCAGCGTGTCGGGCACGACGTCGACGGTCTGGACGACGTGGCGGTGCGGCTCGGCCATGTCCTGCTCGAGGTCGCCTCCGAGGGCGACGTTGACCAGCTGCCAGCCGCGGCAGACCGCGAGCAGCGGGACCTCCCGCTCGAGCGCCCACCGGGCCACCGCGAGGTCGAAGGCGTCCTGCTCGTCGTCGACGTCGTAGACCGCGTCGCTGTCGAGCGCCTGGCCGTAGAGGGCGGGGGAGACGTCCCCACCGCCCGGGAGCAGCACCGCGTCAGCGAAACCGAGACGGCGCTCGATCTCGTCCGGGGTCACGACGCCGTCGGGAGCCCACGGGTGGACGGCCAGCGGCTCGCCTCCGGCCCGGAGCACACCCGAGGACAGCGTGCGCGCCGTGCTCAGCGCGGCGTAGCGGTGGGCGGAGGCCGAGGCCGAGAACCGCGCCGGGATCACGACGAGGGGGGTGACGGACATGCCTTGACGCCTCCGGTGCTCGGCAATAACGTTTGTGTCCGAACGATATCGGAGACGAGGGTGGCGACGCCAGGGTCGCGCCCGCTCCGGATCGGCATCCCCCAGGTGCACGACAGCGGAGGCAGCCACATGGCAGGCACGGAGAACGTCGCCGGGGTCGAGGTCGACACCCGGCACTGGATCGGGGGCGAGCGGGTCGCGAGCGAGAGCACCTTCGACGACGTCTCCCCGCTCGACGGCCAGGTGATCGCGCAGGTCAGCCGCGGCGGGCAGGCCGAGGTGGACGCCGCGGTGGCCGCGGCCACGGCCGCCTTCCCGGCCTGGGCCGCGATGCCGCCGGCCGAGCGCGCCGCGATCCTGCACCGGGTGGCCGACGGCGTCGAGAAGCGCATCGAGGACCTGGCCCAGGTCGAGACCCGCGACAACGGCTCGCTCCTGCGCTCGCACCGCCGGGGCGTGATGCCGCGGGTGGCGATGAACATCCGGTTCTTCGCCGACCACCTGCTCCAGCTGTCCCATCCCGACTTCGAGACCCGCGGTCACCGCAACCACGTCACCTGGGACCCGGCCGGGGTCACCGCGATCATCACGCCCTGGAACGCACCGCTGATGCTCGCCACCTGGCGCATCGGCCCCGCGCTGGCCGCCGGCAACACGGTCGTCGCCAAGCCGCCGGAGTGGGCGCCGCTGACGGCGTCCCTGTTCGCCGACATCGCCCACGAGGCCGGGCTCCCGGCGGGCGTCTTCAACGTCGTGCAGGGTTTCGGCACCGAGGCGGGTGCCCCGCTGGTGGCCCATCGCGACGTACGCCGGGTCTGCTTCACCGGCTCGGTCCCGACCTCGGTCAAGATCGGCGAGGCGGCCGCGCGCAACGTGACACCGGTCAGCTTCGAGCTCGGCGGCAAGTCCCCGCTGCTGGTCTTCGACGACGCCGACCTCGACCTGGCCGTCGAGCTCGCGGTCGAGCAGTTCGACAACTCCGGGCAGGTCTGCCTGGCTGCGGTCCGGATCCTCGTCCAGGACGGGATCTACGACGCGTTCCGCGAGCGCTTCCTGGAGCGCGCGGTCGCCGTCGTCCAGGGCGACTCCCGTGACGAGACCGTCGACATCGGTCCGCTCGTGGGCAAGACGCACTTCGAGCGCGTGGACGGCTTCGTGCAGCGGGCCAAGGCCGACGGGGCACACGTCGTGCTCGGCGGCGAGCCGAACACCGAGCTCAACGAGCAGACCGGCGGCTTCTACTTCCGGCCGACCGTGTTCGAAGGTGTCGACCGGTCGATGGAGATCACCTGCCAGGAGGTCTTCGGACCGGTGCTCACCCTGCAGCGCTTCGGCAGCGAGGACGAGGGCGTGGCGATGGCCAACGACACCGACTACGGCCTGGCCGCGACCATCGTCACCGGTGACCAGGACCGTGCCGAGCGGGTGGCCGGCCGGGTCCGCGCCGGCACGGTCTGGGTCAACTGCTTCTTCGTCCGCGACCTCTCCGCGCCGTTCGGCGGCAGTGGCCGGTCGGGGATCGGCCGCGAGGGCGGCACCTGGTCGTTCGACTTCTACTGCGACGTCAAGAACTCGGTCTACGCACCGAGAGGATGGAAGTGACCCATGGGTGAAGTGGTCGGCGCGGGGCTGCTCGCGCACGTCCCCACGATCATGCTGCCGCCGGAGACCCGGCTGGAGCTCAACGAGGGCAAGGAGATCTCGCTGGTTCCCGCGCTCCACCGGCTGCGCGAGGAGGTGTTCGAGACCCTCGACTACGACACGGTGGTGGTGCTCGACTCGCACTGGTTCACCACCGTCGAGTTCGTGGTGACCGCGCAGGACCGGCGGGCGGGGCTGTTCACCGCCGAGGAGCTCCCGCGAGGCATGTGCCGGATCCCCTACGACTGGCGGGGCGACCCCGAGCTCGCGTGGGCGATGGCCGAGGCCGGCTCGCGCCCACAGCACCTGGGTGACCGCGATCGACGACCACTACCTGCCGATGTACTACGCGACCCTCAACCTCTGGAAGTTCCTGGGCGAGGGCCTCGACAAGCGCTGGATGTCGGTCAGCGTCGCGCAGACCGGCGAGAGCGAGGACTTCCTGCGGGCGGGCCGCGCGCTCGGCGACGCGATCGCGGCCACCGACCGCAAGGTCCTGCTGCTCGCCTCGGGCGCGCTGTCGCACACCTTCTGGAAGCTGCGCCAGCTGCGCGACCACGAGGCCAGCGACCCGAAGCACATCCGCACGCCGGAGGCCTACGCCGCCGACCTCGAGCGGATCGCGTGGTTCAAGCACGGCGACCACGCGCGGGTGCTGGAGACCATGCCGGAGTTCCTGCCCTACCGGCCGGAGTCGATGTTCGCCCACTACCTGATGATGGTCGGCGCCCTGGGCGAGGACGACTGCGTTGCCCGCGCCCGCCAGTACGGCGACTACGAGAACTCCATCGGCACCGGCCAGGTGCACCTGTGGTTCGACCGTCCCGAGGGCGGCTTCCCCGGCCCGCGTCGTACGCCGGAGGACCCCGACTACGTCCGCCAGAACGGCGGCCCCGACCTGACCGCGGCCGGCTGATGACCCCGCCGACGAGTGAGTACCGCCGGATCCTGCTCGACGGCGCCGCCGTCCAGGTCGTACGACGCGGCGACACGCTGGTCGCCGGCGACGGCCGGGAGGTGGGGGTCGACGAGGCCGTGCACCTGCCTCCCACCGAGCCGTCGAAGATCATCGCGGTCCACCTCAACTACGCCAGCCGGACCGAGGAGTTCATGACCCGGCTGCCGGCCGCGCCGACGTACTTCCACAAGCCGGTCACGGCGCTGAACTCCCACCGCGGCGGCCGTCGTGCGGCCCGAGGGGTGCAAGTGGCTGAACTACGAGGGCGAGATCGTCATCGTGATCGGCCGCACCTGCCGCAACGTCTCGCCGGCCGAGGCGGGTGACTACATCGCCGGCTACACGGTCGGCAACGACTACGGCCTGCACGACTTCCGCGACACCGACGCGGGCTCGATGCTGCGGGTCAAGGGCTCCGACACCCTCGCGCCCGGTCGGGCCCGGCCTGGTCACCGACTGGGACTTCCGCGGCAAGACGCTGCGTACGCTGGTCAACGGCGAGGTGCGCGCAGGAGGCGTCGACCGACGAGATGGAGTGGGACATGCACTACCTCGTCGCCGACATCGCCCGCACGATCACGCTGCTCGCCCGGCGACCTGCTGCTTCTCCGGTACGCCGGCGAACTCGCGGCCGGTGCAGCCCGGCGACGTGGTCGAGGTCGAGGTCGAGGGTCTCGGCCGGCTGACCAACCACGTCGTCACCGGGCCCGACCCCGATCCGCACCGACGTCGGCGCCCAGCCGACCGAGAGCGAGGAGGTCGTCTCGACCGCCCTCGGTGGCGACTGGGAGTTCCGCGGCATCCGCACCCCCAGCAAGGACCTCTACCCCTCCACCGTCGACGCCGAGGACTGAGTCGGGCGCCCCTCTGCACTTTCTGGCCTACAGACGACAGGTGGGGCGGTCCAGATCGGTCGTCTGTAGGCCAGAAAGTCCGCCGGAGCCCACCTCGGCCCGCCGCAGACAGGTGAAGGGCCACCCGCAGGTCTCGCGGGTGGCCCTCCGACCGGGGGTCGTACGGCGCGGCTCAGGTCACCAGGTCGGCGACGGCGTCCTCGTTCTCGTCGGAGAGCCGCAGCTTCCCGACGATGGTCCCGATCACGAACATCGCGAACGGCGCCAGCACCAGGATCCAGCCGGTGGTGTTCAGCGCCCAGGGGTGGACGACCGGGTCGACGCCGGGCTTGACCGTGCCGGCCAGCAGCGCGAAGCGCGACATCAGCAGCCAGAGCCCGACGGCCAGGCCGCCGATGGACAGCAGCGGGGCGAACAGGGCGGCCCACTGCGACACCTCGCCGCGGTGGCGGCTGAAGAACGCGATCACCGCGATCGACACCAGGATCTCCACCAGGGCGATCGCGATCACCGCGAGGCCGGAGAACCAGTAGAAGAGGTTGAGCACGGGGTCCCAGCCGCGGAGCTGGAAGAAGACGATCACGACGAAGGAGATGACCGAGGTGACCACGGTCGCGGTCCACGGTGCGCCGCGGCGGTTGACCCGGTCCAGCGACCGCGGCAGCACGCCGGCGCGGCCCATCGCGTAGAAGTAGCGCGCCGCGCTGTTCTGGAAGGCCAGCAGACCGGCGAACAGCGACGAGATGACCAGCCAGCTCATCAGGTCGGACATCCAGGAGCCGACGTAGGTGTCGGCGATCGAGAAGAGCACGTTGGCCGGGTTGACCAGCGGGACACCGCCGACGCTGGAGAGCTTCGCGGTCTGGTCGACCACCTGTGAGGCACCGAGGCCGGTCACGATGCCGAAAGCGGTGTAGCCGAAGATCACGGTGATCGCGATGACCGCGAGGTACGTCGCGCGGGGCACGGTCTTGTGCGGCTCCTTCGACTCCTCGCCGTAGATCGCGGTCGCCTCGAACCCGATGTAGGACGCGAACGCGAACGCGATGGCGATGCCCGCCGTGCTGGCCAGACCGCCCACGAAGATGTTGGACGGGGCGAAGGACGCGCCGAAGTGGATGCCGTCGGGCTTCTTCGACGACACGAGCACCGCGGTCGCGGTGACCACCAGGGACAGGAGCTCGAGGGTCATCAGGACGCCGAGCAGCTTGGCGCCGACGTCGACCGACAGTGCGGACAGGCCGGTCACCAGGGCCCACGCGATCAGCGTCCAGATCCACCAGCTCCAGTGGATGCCGACCTTGTCGGCCATCTGCGCGGTGACGACCCCGCCGAAGAAGCCGTAGACGGCCAGCTGCACCGCCAGGTAGGCCACCAGCGAGACGAAGGCCGAGCCGACCCCGGGGATGATCCCGAGCCCACGGCCGACGAACGCGAAGAAGGCACCGACGTTGGTGACCTTGCTGGACATCGCTGCGTAGCCGACCGAGAAGAGGAGCAGGACGATGCCGGCGACGAGATAGGCACCGGGCGCGGCCGCGCCGTTCCCGACCACGATGGCGACCGGTACGGCGCCGGTCATGCCCACGAGGGGAGCCGCGGCGGCGACGACGAAGAAGACGATCCCGAGGACTCCGAGGCGGCCGCCGTGGAGCGCGGACTCCTCGGTCTGTTCGGGGGCTGGTTGGAGCTGGCTCATGGCGGGCTCTCCTCAGAGCGCAGTGGTGTCCGACCGCAGGACCGAGAATCTCGTTCGGATCCGAATGACTTTCGTCAGAGGGTGCCGTCGCAGCCGAGTGCTGTCAAGAGGTTCGGACCCGAACGTCTTTGGTCGCGCCCGCGCTCTGCGAGGATTCGGCCGTGTCCACGATGAGCGCGCAACGGCTGGCCAGTCCCGACGTCCTGGCCGCCTCGGTGACTCCCGACGGCGGCTCCGAGCCGCTCGCGACGGCGTCCGCCGTGCTGGTGACGACCGCGGTCGAGGTGGGGCTGTGGGAGGCCGGGCCGGGGACCGACACCGACGTGGAGGCCGACGAGGTGTTCCTCGTGCTGAGCGGTGCCGGCACGGTGCGCTTCGAGGACGGCAGCGAGATCGACCTGCGGCCCGGGGTCCTGGTCCGGCTGCACGAGGGCGACCGCACGACCTGGGTGGTCACCGAGCGGCTGCGCAAGCTCTACCTCGCCTGAGCGCCCCTCGCCGTACGGCCCCCGGAAAGACAGAGGAGCCGGTCGCCATGGTGGCGGCCGGCTCCCGGTGGGTGACGCGCGGGTGACGGGGTGGGTGACGAGGCGGGTGACGAGCAAGGGGGGCGGTGGAACCTCAGTACTCGTTGCGGTGGTTGATCAGGTAGTCGTCGTACGGCGGGACCCGCAGCATCGCGCGGTGGGCAGCGACGGAGTCGCCCCACGCGTACTTCAAGAAGGTGCGGAGGCGGCCGTGCGCGGGAGGAGTGGGAGGTGGTCGGGTGCTGGTTCATGACTCCATGGTGAACCTCAGAACCGTTCAGCACCAGCGAATACTTCTTACGATCAGTGAAGCAACGCTGTATGATCGTCGGCATGCTCGACATCCAGAGACTGAGGGTATTCAGGGCCGTGGTGGCCAGCGGTTCCGTGCAGGCGGCGGCCGACCACCTCGGCTACACGCCGTCCGCGATCAGCCAGTCCCTCTCCGCGCTCCAGCGCGAGACCGGGCTGACGCTTTTCGAGAAGGCGGGCCGCGGCATCACCCCCACGCCGGCTGCCGAGGTGCTGGCCCTCGAGAGCGAGGAGGTGATGGGGAGCCTCAGCCGGCTGGGCGCGGTCGTCGACCAGCTCCGCGACGGCGATACCGGCACCCTGACCATCGGCACCTTCGACTCCGCCGCGGAGTTCTGGCTGCCGCACGTGGCGCGCGGGCTGCAGCGCGACTTCCCCGAGCTCGTGCTCGAGCTGAGCCTCGACGAGCTCGGCAGCGCCGGCCAGCGCGACCCCGTGCGCCGTGACATCGAGGTCGTGACCGAGCCCGCCGATGTCCCGGGCTCCGAGCGACCCGGCTACCGTCGGCACGTCCTGAGCGAGGAGGGCTACCGCGCCGTCATCCCCCAGGGCCATCCCCTCCTGACGGAGTACGCCGGTCAGCTGCCGCTGGCGGCGCTCGCCGACCACGCGATGATCGACAACGACTTCAGCAACACCGGCTGCTCGTTGATCATCAGCGGCGCCTGCCGTGCGGCCGGGTTCATCCCCCGCTACGTCGCGCGCTCCGACGACCACCACACCGCGCTGGCCTTCGTCGCCAGCGGGATCGGGATCACCCTGCTGCCGGCGCTGGCCGTCCCGGAGGGGATGGGCGGGGTCGAGAGCCGCGAGGTGGTCAACCCGACGCCCCGCCGCAGGATCGTGGCCTTCGTCCGGGCCGGCTCGGCGCCCAACCTGCCGACCCGGCGGGCGCTGGAGCTCCTGCTCGAGGTCGCCGCGGCCACCGAGGCCTCGCGACGCGCCGTACTCACCCGCAGCAGGTGAGCCCACGCGTGCCGTCGAGTCCCTAGGGTCGGGGGCATGTACCTCATCCTGGGGATGATCCTGTTCGGCATGGTCATCGGAGCGGGCGCCCAGTTCATCCTGGGTCGCCGCGGCGGCAAGGTCGACTGGACCATGGCCATCGTCGCCGGCCTGGCCGGCTCCTTCATCGGCGGCCTGGTGGTCAGCCTGCTCTCCGGTGACGGGCTCGAGCTGCGCCCGAGCGGGATCATCGGGTCCCTCGCCGGCGCCGTCATCGTCACCGCCGTCTGGCGGGCGATGGAGGCGCGCAAGCACCCGCCCAAGAACCCCAACCGGCGCTCCGGCAACCCCGCCAAGCGCAACCAGAGCCCGGGCCGCCACTAGAGACGTGCCCGGGGCCTGCGGCCCTGCGCGGAGCGCGAGGCTCGGTCCCACCGGTCACATCCGCCCCCAGCCGCCCCGGACGTCCCTTACCCGGGCAAAGCCCTGGCAAAGACTCGGGCGAACCGGGAGCAGCGGACCGCGGGCCTGCCCCACGATGACGCCGTACGCCGGTCGTGGGTGAGGCAGCTCGGGGGCGGCGTACGGCGAGCGGGTCCGGACCCCGCCCGCGCAAACAGGCACCAGGGCCCGTCCCCCCACAGGACGGGCCCTGGGTTCGTGCGTCTCCGCCGGAGACTCAGCCGGCCAGCACCATCTCCTCGGGGCTGGCCACCAGGGGGCGCACGTGCGCCCGGCGCAACGCGACGAAGGCCACGACACCACCGGCCATGACCAGCACGCCCGCGAGGAGGATGCCGGCGCGGTAGCCGCTCAGGAAGGCGTCGACGGCTGGGAGGCCGGCGGCCAGCGCAGCACCCTGACGGCTGGTCAGCACGGCACCGATCACGGAGATGCCGAGCAGGCCGGCCACCTCGCGAGAGGCGTTGAAGACGCCCGACGCGACCCCGGCCTGGGCGGTGGGCGTCACTCCGATGACGGTGGCGGTCAGTGGGATCGTCATGCCGCTGGTGACCCCGATGACGGCGAACGCGGGCATCAGCGACAGGAAGGACGCACCCTCCCCCAAGAAGGCGATCGAGCAGACCGCCACGCCCATGGCCAGCATCCCGAAGCCCGTCGAGCGGTAGGCGCCGAAGCGCGCGGCGATGCGGTCGGACACCACCGCTGTGGCCGCCATGAGGAGCGCCATCGGAACGAAGGCGAGGCCCGCCTTGGTCGGCGAGAAGCCCAGCACGCCCTGAAGGTAGAGCGAGGTGAAGAAGTAGATCCCGAAGATGCCGAACGCCCACAGCATCAGGGCCACGATGCCACCGGTGAACTCGCGACGGCGGAACAGGGTGACGTCGACCATCGGCTGCGCGACCCGGCCCTCGACGACCACGAAGGCCAGGGCGGAGGCAGCGGCGAGCCCGAAGGCGCCGAGGATCCCGGCGGAGGTCCACCCGCGGTCGTGACCCTCGATCAGGGCCCAGGTGAGAGCGAACAGCGACACCGTCGACAAAGCCACCCCTGGGAGGTCGAGGCCGCGGGCCTCGTCCTCGCGGGACTCCTGGACCGACCAGGCACCGAGCATCAAGGTGGCGATGCCGATCGGGACGTTGATCCAGAAGATCCACTCCCACGAGACGTACTGGGTCAGCAGCCCGCCGACCACCGGGCCGACGGCGAGGGCCATCGCGCCCACCCCGCCCCAGACGCCGACCGCTGCGTTGCGCTCGCGCGGGTCGGTGAAGGTCGCGCTGATGATCGCCAGTGTGGTCGGGGTGACCAGGGCCGCTCCGACCCCCTGGAGGGCGCGGGCGGCGATCAGGGTCGCGGCGCCGCCGGCGAACCCGGCGAACAGCGAGGACAGCGTGAAGACCGTCAGCCCGATCATGAAGAGCCGGCGGCGGCCGAACGCGTCGGCCAGTCGCCCACCCGCGAGCAGGAGGCCGGCGAAGGTGAGGATGTAGCCGCTGACGACCCACTCGATGCCGGCGGTCGAGAGGCCCAGCTCCTGCTGGATGTCGGGGATCGCCACGTTGACGATGTTGTTGTCGAGGTACGTCATGAAGGTGGCCAGCGCCACCGACACGAGAGCCCATCGGTTGCGGTTCATGAGGTGTCTCCTATACGTCGTACATGTATGCCGTACAGGGAACCTTGTACGCCGTATAGTTGTCAAGTCTTATCGTGTATAGTTGTCGGTATGACGCCCCGGACCGCCACGGCGACCAAGCCCTCCCGCTCGGCGAAGGCCGACCTCAGCCGGGCCGCGATCGTGGAGAGCGCCCTCACCGTGATGGACACCGACGGTCCCGACGCCGTCACGATCCGGAGGATCGCCCAGGAGTTCGGGGTCACCCCGATGGCGCTCTACTGGCACGTCGCCAACAAGGACGAGCTCCTCGCCGCCATGGGTGACGCCCTGCTGGCCGGAGTCACCCTGCCGCCGGCGACGGGCCCCTGGCACGTCCAGCTGCGCGGGGTGGTCGACGTGCTGATCCGCGAGCTCGCGCGACACCCGGCAGCCGCGGAGCTGGTCTTCCCACGCGTCCTGGTCGCCGAGGCTGGGCTCGAGCTCACCGAGTTCACGCTGACGCTGCTCGAGGAGGCCGGGTTCAGCCCCGAGCAGGCGGCCGACCTCGCCCGGATGGGGCTGCAGACCGCGATGATGCTGGTCGCCCAGCGTCCCGGTGCAGAGAGCCAGGCAGCGATGGAGGAGCGGGACGCGCTGCTCGCGGCGAAGCGCGAGCACGTGCAGAGCCTCCCCGTCGACCGCTATCCCCACGTGCAGGCGGCGGCGGTCACGCTCACCGACTGCGACGACGAGGCGGCCTACTACGGCTTCGGCGTCGACCTCTACATCGAGGGCGCCCAGGCGCTCCTGCGCCGGGTCAAGCGCGGCGCCTGACCGAAGGGCAGAATCCCGGGCGACAAACCGGCGATGGTCGGGGATGCTGACGCCTCGTGCGCGTCACCGTCCCGGCCGTGCTCCGTGAGGAGCCGCAGTACCGCCTGCTCTTCGGCAGCCAGGTGCTCTCGGTGGTCGGCGACCGGGTCGCCAGCGTCGCGCTGCCGTTCGCGGTGCTCGCGATCGGCGGCGGGGTCGGTGAGGTGGCGATCACCTCGGCCGCGCAGTTCCTGCCCTTCGTGGTGCTGGCCGTGCCGGCGGGCGTCTGGGCCGACCGCTGGGACCGCAAGCGGATCCTCGTCGTCTCCGACGCCGTACGCCTGGTCACCCAGGCGACCGCGGCCGTGCTCCTCCTCACCGGCACCGCGCAGGTCGGCCACCTGGTCGTCCTGGCTGCGGTGTTCGGAGCGGCGGACGCCTTCTTCTCCCCGGCCTTCAGCGGCCTGCTGCCGACCACGGTCGACCCCGGCAACCTCCAGCCGGCGAACGCCCTCCGGGGCCTGACCTTCTCCCTGGCCAACGTGGTCGGGCCGGTGGTCGCCGGCGCGTTGATCGCCTTCGCCGGGGGACCGGGCAGCGCCTTCGCCTTCGACGCCCTCACCTTCGCGGCCTCGGTCGCCCTGCTCGTGCCACTCCGGCCACGGGACATCGAGGCGGTGGAGGCCGGCGACCGGCAGCCGGCCCCGGAGTCGTCGTTCGGCACGGCACTGCGCGAGGGCTGGCACGAGGTGCGCTCACGCTCGTGGGTGCTCGGCTACCTCGGCGGCTTCAGCGTCTACCACGCGGTCGTGCTGCCCTCGATCTTCGTGGTCGGGCCGGTGCTGATGGCCGCGCACTACGACGGCGCCCGGTCGTGGGCGGTGGTCACCGCACTGTTCGGCATCGGCAACATCCTCGGCGACCTCCTGCTCCTGGCCTGGCGGCCGCCGTACGCCCTGCGGGTCGGCGCCCTGATGCTGGTCGGGGCCTCGTGCCAGGCCGCGATCATCGGCAGCCACCTGTCGGTGTGGGGGATCGGGATGCTGGAGCTGCTCACCGGCATCTGCGTCACCGGCACCTTCACCCTGTGGGAGACCTCGCTCGGCGAGCACGTGCCGCCGCACGCGCTGTCACGGGTGTCGAGCTACGACTACCTCGCCAGCACCGGAGTCATCCCCCTGGGCAACCTCCTCGTCGGCACGGTGGCCGCGGCTCGCCGGCATCTACCCGACGCTCTACGCGATGACCGCGATCGGGATCGCCAGCTCCCTGGCGGTGTTCGCGATCCCCTCCGTCCGCCACCTCCCGCGCGGTGCCACTACGTAGGGCGCAGCGGTCAGGTGGTGGTGCCGGGCTCGAGCCGGGCGCCGGCGCCCAGAGGCGAGTCGACCACGCAGTCGCGGCCCATCAGCACCATGTCCTCGTCGCGGGCGAGCCGGGAGCGCGGCACCTCGCCGACCACCGGGCGTACGTCGCACCTCGCTGCGTTCGTCGACGATCGCCGTCTGCACGACCGCTCCCGACCGGATGACGACGTCGTCGAAGCGCACCCTGTCGGTGCCCGGGCCCCGCGCTCGACGACCACGCCCGGCCCGAGCACGCTGCCCCGCACCTCCCCGGCCACGTCGCCCCCCGGGTACTGCACGCTCACCCACACGTCGACCAGCTCGGAGTGCACGAGGCTCGACAGCGCCAAGTCGACCAGCCGGTGCACGCCCCCGAACGGCAGCGCCGGCTCGGCCCGCTCCCTGGTCAGCACGTCCATCCGCGAGCCCTGGCCGCCTGCACGATCGCGAGCACCTCACCTCGACGCATGACGCCTCCTCCGGGCGGAGCCTGACGGACCCGTACCCTGCGCCCCTCACCCCCTGGAGGGAGGGTGTTGTCGGTGGGGTGTCCTAGCGTCGCGGGATGGACATCATCCTCATCCCGGGCCTCTGGCTGACCGCTCGATCGTGGGACGACGTCGTGCCCCGGCTCGCGGACGCCGGCCATCGACCCCACCCCCTCACCCTCCCTGGCATGGAGTCGGTCGACACCGACCGATCGGGCGTGACGCGGCGCGACCACGTCGACGCCGTCGTCGCCGCGATCGACGCGGTCCCCGGCGACGACCCCGTGCTCCTGGTGGGCCACTCGATGGGCGGGGTGCTCGCCTGGGCGGCGGCCGACGCCCGGCTCGACCGGGTCGCCGGCGTGGTGTTCCTGGCCAGCGAGCCCGGCGTCCCCGACGAGGGGAGGCGATGTTCCCGGTCGAGGGCTCCGACGTGCCGCTCCCCGCTTGGGACTTCTTCGACGCCGAGATGACCGCCGACCTCGACGAGGCCCTGCGCGACTCCATCCGGGCCGGCTCGGTCCCCTCGCCGTTGCACGCGGTCACCGACGGACTCGACCTCGGCCACGAGGCCCGCTACGACCTGCCGGTGCTGATGATCACCGCCGAATACGATGCGGCCCAGCTGCGCGAGTGGACCGATGCCGGCATGGACGGCACCGAGGAGATCGCCGCGCTGCGCTCCCTGCGCTACGCCGACCTCCACAGCGGCCACTGGCCGCAGTTCACCCGGGCCGACGACACCGTCGCGCTCGATCGCCGAGTTCGCGGCCGGGCTGTGACCCGCCGGGAGCGCTCATCCCCCCTGACGGGCCGCGCGGAAGAGCCCGTCGGCGAGCGCCCGGTCGGAGGTGATCGCCAGCACCTCGTCCCCGGGCCGCAGCGTGGTCGCCCCGCTGACCTGCACCATCCGGCCCTGCCGGCTGACCACGCTGACCCACACGTCCTCGTCGAGCGGCAGGTCGTTGAGCGTCGCGCCGTCCGCGGCCGAGCCGTGCTCGACGACATACCGATGGATGCCCTCGGGCTGGTCGCGGAAGCGCATGCCCATGGTCCAGGGCTCCTGCTCGACGACGCGCATCGGGACCTTCCAGACCCGGGCCAGCGTCGGCACCAGCCCGCCCTGCACCACCACCGAGAGGAGCACGACCACGAAGACGACCGAGTAGATCCGGTCGGCATCGGGCGCGGCCTCGGCCACGGCGTAGGTCCCGAGCAGGATCGGGACGACGCCCTTGAGCCCGGCCCAGAGCACGAACGCGCGCTCGCCGCGGTGCAGCCTGATCGGAGCGAGGACCAGCCCGACCAGCACCGGGCGGATGACCAGGATCAGCAGCACGGCCAGCACCAGACCGGTCCAGCCGCGCCCGTCCCCGACGGCGTGCGTGAGCGAGATGGAGAGGCCCAGCACCGTGAACGCCACGATCTCGGCCAGGCTGGCGAGGGCCGACGCGAAGCGCTCGACCTCGCGCTTGTACGGCGCGCGGGTGTCGCCGGCCATGATCCCGGCGAGCAGCACGGCCAGGAAGCCCGACCCGTGCACCAGGGTGGTGGCGCCGTACAGCAGCAGCGCGAACGCCACGGCACGCAGCGGGTAGAGCGTCTCGTTGGGCAGCGGGAGGTGGCACAGCAGCCAGCGCAGGGCCAGGCCGCCGGCGAGCCCGAAGGCGATGCCCACCACCATCTGGAGCGCGAACTCGAGCGTCCCGTGCGCGACAGCGCCCCAGCCCGGCGCCGGTGGAGCCCAGGATGGCGACCATCAGCGCGATCCCGACCGGGTCGTTGGCGCCGGCCTCACCCTCGAGCAGGGTGCCGGAGCGACCGGACACCTCGCGCCGTCCGAGCACCGAGAAGACCGTCGCCGGGTCGGTGGGGGCCAGCGCGGTGCCCAGCAGCAGCGCCGGCCGCCAGTCGAAGCCGAGCACCTGGGCGGCGACGCGCCAGCGCGCCCGCGGTCACGAAGGTGCCGGCGACGCCGAGCCACATCACGGCCCGGCCACCGGGCGGAAGCGCGAGAGCCCGATGCGCAGGCCGCCGTCGAAGAGGATCAGCACGATCGCGACGGTGACGATGCGCTGGTCGGTGACGATCGAGAGCGACCCGAGGTCGGGGAACACCGCCGAGCACACGGACGCGGCGACCAGGAAGAGCGCCGGGCTCGGCACGTGCACCTTGGAGGACAGCCGGCTGGAGAGGATCGGCGAGAAGCAGCGCGATCGAGGCGACGACGACGGTCACCGCGAACGAGGTGATGTCGTGCATCAGGTACTCCACTGCTCGGGGTCGGTCGGACGACGCCGACCAGACTTCCCGGCACACCGCTGTCCACCTTAGTGCGGCGCCGTCCGGCCCACTGCACGCCCCGTCAGGAGTGCGCCACGCACCTGGTCGACCACGGCCGCGCCTCGAGCCGCCCTCCGGGATCGGCTCCCCGCACACCTCGCACACGCCGTAGGTGCCGTCGGCGACCCGCGCCCGGGCCCGCCGTACGTCGTCGAGCATGGCCAGCAGGTGCTCCTGGGCCGAGACCGCCGCGAGCCGGTCCACCGCCATCGAGGTGCCCTCGCCGATGCGCTTGCCGAACGAGATCGTGCCCACCTCCCCGGGCGGCCCGGTCAGCTCGGCGAGCTCGGCCTCGAGCTGCTCCTCGCGCTCGGCGAGCAGGCGGCCGGCGTCCTCGTGCATCCTGCCAGCGTAGGCGGCTTCGTCGGCTGGGTAGCGTGGCGGCATGCTCTCGGCTCACCGCACGTTCACCACGATCACCCCTCCCGACGTCGTCTTCGCCTACCTCTCCGACTTCACCCGCGCCGAGGAGTGGGACCCCGGCACGGTCGAGTGCACGCCGGGTCGAGGGCGACGGGGGCGTGGGCACGCGCTACCGCAACGTCTCGTCGTTCCTCGGCCGGAAGACCACGCTCGAGTACGTCGCCGAGGAGCTCACCGGTCCGAGCTTCGTCCACTTCCGTGGGCACAACGAGCAGTTCACCGGCCACGACCGGATCCGGCTGGAGGCCCTGGCCGGCGGGGCGACCGGCACCGAGGTCACCTACGACGCGGAGTTCACCTTCCACGGCGCCAGCCGGGCCGCGGTGCCCCTGGTGGCCCTCTACCTGCCGCACCTCGCGAAGAAGACCGTGGCCACGATGCGCGACCGGCTCGACCGGCTCAGCCACGGGAGCTGAGTCCCCGTCGGTGCACGACCCTGGTGACCGCGCTGGGCGGGGCCTAGCCTGGCGCCCATGACCGCCGCCCGCCGCGACCCGGCCCAGCCGTGCTCGTGGGTGCCGGCCGACGCGCTGAGCGAGTCGGACCCGACGCCCGGGATGACCCGACAGGTGGCGATGCATCGCGACGAGATGTGGACCGGCACCGTCGACACCGAGCCGCACGCCGTCTCCGGCTGGCACCACCACGGCGACCACGAGACGACCCTCTACGTCGTGTCCGGCCGGATGCGGCTCGAGTCCGGACCGGGGGGCTCCCACGTCGTCGAGGCCGGGCCCGGCGACTTCCTGCGGGTGCCCGCGGGTGCGGTGCACCGGGAGTCCAACCCGTCGGAGGAGCCCGCCCGCGCGGTGATCGTGCGCTGCGGCACCGGCGACCCGACGTACAACGTCGACGGCCCGGCCGAGTGAGGCCCGCAGATGCTCGGCTCCCTCGACTTCCTCTACTGCCCAGCGACGATGCGGCGCAGGACCTCGCGTACTGGACCCACCGGCTGGGAGCGACCCCGTCTTCGCGGTGGAGCGCTTCGACACCCGGGTCGCCTGCGTCGAGCCGGCCCCGGGGGGCCCGGCGGTTCTCTCTCGCCGAGCACCTCGACGGCGACCGTCCCATCTCGGTCTACCGGGTCGCGACCTCGAGGCGGCCGTTGCCGACCTGGGTGCTCGAGGGGTGGAGGTGGGCGAGCGGTTCGAGTTCCCGTTCGGCGACGGCGTCGAGCTGGCGCTGCCCGGGCCGCAACGGGTGGCGGTCTACGCCCGGACCCGCGAGGATCGCGGCGAGTCGCTGCGCGGCCGGCGCGACTTCTGACCCCTCGACCTCCGGAGGCACCATGGCCCTGCTCACCCTGCCCGACGGCCGCGCCCTCGAGGTCGAGGTCTCCGGTCCGGACGGGGGCCCGGTGCTGCTGTTCCACCACGGCACGCCGGCGGCTCGACCCAGCTCGACCAGATGGCGCGGGTGGTGCACGACCGGGGTCATCGGCTGGTGACCTGGTCGCGGCCGGGTACGGCGCCTCGACGCGCCGCGCGGGCCGCGACGTGGCCAGCGAGGCGGCCGACGCCGCCACGCTGCTCGACCACCTGGGGGTCGAGACGTGTGTCGTCGCCGGCTGGTCCGGGGGAGGTCCACACGCGTTGGCCTGCGGGGCGCTGCTGGCCGACCGGGTCCGCGCGGTGCTCTGCATCGCCGGGGTCGCGCCGTTCGACACAGACGCGGTCTCGACTTCCTCGCCGGTATGGGCGAGGAGAACCTCGAGGAGTTCGGCGAGGCCCTCGCCGGAGAGGCGCCCTTCGCGCCTGGCTCGACCGCAGCGTCCGGCCGTGCTCGAGATCACCGGCCGGAGATCGCCGAGGAGATGGCCACCTTGCTGCCCCCGTCGACGAGGCGGGCTCTCCGGGGACTTCGGCGACTTCCTGGCCGCGGAGTTCCGTCAGGCCGTCTCGCGCGGCGTCGACGGCTGGCTCGACGACGACCTGGCCTTCACCCGGCCGTGGGGCTTCGCCCCGGCCGCGTCACCGTCCCACCTATCTGTGGCAGGGAAGCGAGGACCTGATGGTGCCCTTCGCCCACGGCGAGTGGCTGGCGGAACGGATCCCGGGCGTCACCGCGCACCTCGAGCAGGGTGAGGGCCACCTGTCGATCGGGCTCGGCGCGATGGAGCGCATGTTCGACGAGCTCCTCGCGCACTCCTGATCCGCCACGTCGGGGTGCCCTGGCGTGTAGCCTCGCCGGCATGGAGGAGCACGGGGTCGTCCCCGTCGACGAGGGGCTCCGCCTCCGGCCCTTCGCCGGGAGCCGGATGTCGACGTCGCCCTGCCCTGGTATGCCGAGCAGCCCGGTCGACCCACTCGACGGTCCGGGAGTCAGCCCTACGACCGCGCCCGGCTCTTCGCGACCTACGACGCCCTGGGGACGCCGGGGGAGCTCTACCTGGTCGAGCGCAGCACGCCTCGGGCTGGGAGCCGGTCGGCTGCGTCACGCTCGCCCCGGACACCCTGCCGATCGTGATCGCCCCGGCGCACCGTCGGCGCGGGATCGCTCGCTCGGTCCTGCTCCGCCTGGTCGACCGGGCCCGGGTGCTGGGGTGGGAGGAGCTGCAGGTGCGCGAGGTCCACCCGGACGACGCCCCGTCGCAGGCGCTGTTCGAGGGACTCGGGTTCATCGCGCGGGCGGACGCACCGCCTGCCTACGTCCTCCCGGCTGGGTCCGCTGGCGACGCGGCGCCGCGGCTGACCGGAGGGCTTAGGCCGCGCCGTAGGACGTCGAGGCGATGACCGGCCCGAGCTGCTGATGGGCGCCCCCGCGAGGCGGGGCACGACCGTCCGCATCAGCCAGGGAGAGCCGGCCTCTGTGGCGTTCCGGTCGAGGGCCTCGGCGTCGCGGCCCACGATGAGCAGCACGACCTCGCGCTCGCTGGTCTGGACGACGTGCGCTGCCTCGAAACCGTCGGTGGCCCGGAGGTCGTCGGCCAGGGTGCTGAACTCGGCGAAGACGGCCGGGTCGACAGGATCGCGGAAGATCAGGTGGTTGACGACGGTGTACAACGCAGGCTCCTGGGTCCGAGAGGGTGGTTCGCCCTCGACTCCAGGTCAGGCTCCCGCATCCTCGAGAACGAGCCGGCCGTGCGATGCTGCCCGTCGTGTGGCTCAAGGTGCTGGTCCCGTTGCTGGCGATCGCCTACGCCGCCTACCGCGTGCTGCTGCACCTCCAGATCTCCCGGGCCCGCCGTGCCGGTGACCAGGCGCGGGTCGCCGAGCTCACCAGCCATGGTTTCCGGCTCTACCGCTGGGCGCTGCTGATCTGCCTGCTGGCGATCTGTTTCCTCGCCCTGCTGGTGTACTCCAACAGCCACTGAGCAGCCACTGAGCAGCCACTGAGCAGCCACTGAGCGTGGCCGGCCCGCCCGCCCACCCGGTGAGTGGTACACCGGAGCCATGTCCGACACCCTCGACCTCCCGGTCGCCGGCGGTTCGCTCCGCGTCACCTCCTGGGAGGGCAACGGCCCTCCGGTGCTCGCCATCCACGGCATCACCTCGTCGGCGTGGGCCTGGCCCTTCTTGGCCTCCGAGCTCGACCGGCCCCTGGTCGCGCCCGACCTGCGCGGCCGCGGCCGGTCGAACACGCTGCCCGGTCCTTACGGCCTGTCGCCCATGCCGAGGACTGTGCGGCCGTGGTCGAGGCCGTCAGCGACCAGCCGGTGGTCGTCGTCGGCCACTCGATGGGCGGCTTCGTCGCCACCGTCCTCGCCGCCCGGCGCCCCGACCTGGTCCGGGCGGTGGTCCTGGTCGACGGCGGTCTCCCGTTCGCGGCGGCGGACGAGGAGACGACGCTCACCGGCCTGAAGCCCATCGTGCAGCGCCTCGTCACGTCGTACACCCGGACGGAGTACCGCGACTGGTTCCTGCACCACCCGGCGTTCGTCCGCGACTACACGCCCGAGGTCGAGGCCTACGCCGACTACGACCTCCCGGCCGATCCGGGCGGCCCAGCGTCGTGCCCGAGGCGGTCGAGGTCGACCAGGCCGACCTGCTCCGGAGCGGTGCCTTCCCCGACGCCCTGGAGCAGCAGAGCCACCCGCGGCTGTTCCTGCACGCCCCGCGTGGGCTCGCCGACGAGCCGCCGGGCCTGTATCCCCGGCCGGCGGTCGAGGCCTCGGCCCGGCAGCGGCCCGACCTCGAGGTCCGGCTCGTGCCCGACGTCAACCACTACACGATCGTGCTCAGCGGGCGCGGTTCGTCGGCGGTGGCGCAGGCCGTCGCGGACGTCGGCTGAGGCTCGACGCCCTCAGCCGTACGTCGGACCGGCTTGGGGGAGCGGTCGGAACGGGGTCCGCGGCCGGGAGGGCGTGCAGCGCGACCGGGGGGAACTCGCCCATCGCGTGGTCCGCGATCCGCTTCATCATCCACATGTCGATCCCGCCACCGAGGAACCCGCCCGCGAGCGGGATGCCGCGGCCCAGCCTGCTGAACGCCTTCTCGCCCACTCCTCGCATCAGCCGGAAGCCGATCGCCTTGTTGAGCATCAGCAGACCCGCGGGAGGCAGCTGGCCGGAGGCCAGGGTGATGACCCGGCTCTGCTTGCCGCCGACCAGGCCGGCCCTGGCGAGCACGTCGTCGGCGTCGGAGCCGACCAGCGTCATCAGGATCGCGGTGCGGACCATCGGGTCGTTCACGTCGTACCCGCGCAGGTCGGCGATCGCGCCGACCATCCGCGTGGCCTGGATGTAGAACTCCACGACGTTGGCCGGCAGTGCGATCGGCATGGTCAGGAAGCCGCCGACACCGGTGACGAAGCCGCCGATCCCGCCGCGGACCAGGGTCTGGCGGGCCACCTTCGCCGCCGCGGCCTCGGTCGAGCCGGTCCGGCCGGTCTCGGTGCGGGCCCACACGGCGAGCTCGTGGGCCGACCGCAGTGGCCCGAGGCCGTCGATGCCCGCGTCGAGCAGCACCTGCACGAGCCGCGAGACCGCGCCCTCGTCGGGGTGCTGGACCGTGGCCGCCGTCAGCGCCGGGACCTTGTCCTTCCGCTTGCTCGGCGCCATCGGTCAGTGCTCCTCGGGGCCGGGCTCGGCCTGGTCGTGGGCCTGGTCGTGGGCCTGGTCGTCGGCGGGGTCTCGGCCGGGCCGGCGTCCTCGCCACCCAGGCGCTGCTCGGCGATCCGCTCGACGCCACGGTCGAGCACGCCGCGCACCTCGAGCAGGGTCGAGGCATGGCGGCCCTCGGTGCGGCCGTTGACCGCGTCCGCGACCTGGTCGAACACCCGGCCGACGTCCTCCCGGTGCTCGTGGGCGAACTCCCCCGCGAGCGCGAGCCCCTGCCGGACCAAGTGGTCTGCCTGGTCGGCGAGTTCGGTCAGGCGGCGCTCGACGTCGTACTCCTCGAGCAGCGCCTTCACCTGGTCGGCGAACGACGGCTTCTCCTCCATGGCACCTCCCGGGTGTCTCGGGCCCCATTGTCCCTGGTGCCGGTGCCCAACCCAACCAGGCAGGTCGCGGGGGCTGGTGTTCCCGGGGCCGGGTCGAGGTTTGGCGGGTCGAGGTTTGGCAGAGCCGGGTCGTGGGGTACGGGACCACGCAGGCATCAGACGATCGGAGGAGCAGATGGCAGACCACGTCGCGCATGCGGAGACCGAGATCTCGGCCTCTCCCGAGCAGGTCTGGAGTGCCCTGACCGACCCCGAGGCCATCTCGGCCTTCATGTTCGGGTCGAAGGTCGAGACCGACTGGCAGGTCGGTAGCCCGATCACCTGGACCGGTGAGTACGACGGCAGGTCCTTCACCTGACAAGGGCGAGATCCTCGAGGTCGACGAGCCCCGGCACGACTGCGGATGACCCACTACAGCCCGATGACCGGGGCAACCCGACGAGCCGGAGAGCGACGACACGCTCGACTACCGCCTCACCGCCAGCGGGGCCGGCACGACTAGCTCACCCTCGACCAGGACGGCAACGACTCCGAGGAGCAGGCCGAGCAGTTCGCCGCCAACTGGCAGGGCATGCTCGACCAGGTCAAGAAGTACGTCGAGGAGGGGCGTCCCCCCCCCCCCCCCCCCCCCTAGCGGAATCGGCGCAGTCGGAGGCTGTTGCCGACCACGAACAACGACGAGCACGCCATCGCCGCACCCGGCGACCATCGGGTCCAGCAGGCCCGCGGCGGCGAGCGGGATCGCCGCCACGTTGTAGGCGAACGCCCAGAACAGGTTGACCCGGATCGTGGCCCAGAGTACGCCGGGCCAGCCGGATCGCGGTGGTCCGCCGCGCGCAGGTCGCCGCCGACCAGGGTGAGGTCGCTGGCGGCCATGGCGACATCGGTGCCGGTCCCCATCGCCAGGCCCAGGTCGGCCCGGGCGAGCGCTGCCGCGTCGTTGACCCCGTCACCCGCCATGGCCACGACCCGGCCCTCGCCCTGCAGGCGCCGCGACCTCGGCGACCTTCTGCTCGGGACGGACGCCGGCGACCACGCGTCTCGATGCCGACCTCGTCGGCGACCCGACGTGCCGTCGCCTCGTGGTCGCCGGTCAGGAGCACCGTCCGCAGACCGAGCGCGTGGAGCGAGGCGCACCGCCTCGGCCGAGGTGGGCTTAACCGCGTCGGCCACGGTGATCACCCCGCGGGCGACTCCGTCCCAGCCCACGGCCACGGGTGTGCCGTCGCCGACGTCGGCGACCCGCGCGTCGTACGTCGTCAGGCACCCCTCGGCGAAGAGGTCGAGGCGGCCCACGGTCACCAGATCGACCCTCCACCCGTCCGCGGGCGCCGAGCCCGGGCAGGGCGGCGAAGTCGTCCGCCGCGGGGAGATCGGTCACCGGCGGCCGCGACGACGGCGCGGGCGACGGGATGCTCGGACGCGGCCTCGACCGCGGCTGCGAGTCCTGCAGCATCGACCGGTCGTCGGGCCGGTTACGCCCCCGCACGACCGACATCCGGCCCGTGGTCACGGTGCCCGTCTTGTCGAGCACGATCGTGTCGACGGCCTGGTGGACTCGAGCACCTCGCGGGCCGCGGATCAGGATGCCGCGCTGAGCACCGCGTCCGGTGCCCGACCATCAGCGCCGTCGGCGTGGCCAGGCCGAGCGCGCAGGGACAGGCGATGACCAGCACCGAGACCGCGGCGGTGAAGGCCATGGTCGCCCGTCCCGCCGGTGGCGAGCAGCCAGCCGAGCAGCGTGAGGAGCGCCGATCGCCAGCACGACGGGCACGAACACCGACGAGATGCGGTCGGCGAGCCGCTCGCACCGGCGCCTTGGTGCGCTGCGCTCCCCTCGACGAGACGCGTGATCTGGGCGAGCTGTGTGTCGGCACCGACGCGCGTCGCGCGGGACCACGAGCCGTCCGGGACGCGTTCACGGTGGATCCGACGACGGCGTCGCCGGGGCCGACCTCCACCGGTACCGGCTCACCGGTGAGCAGCGAGAGGTCCACGGCCGAGGCGCCGGTCTCGACGACCCCGTCGGTGGCGACCTTCTCGCCGGGCCGTACGACGAAGCGGTCACCGACCGCCAGCTGCTCGACCGGGACCAGCTCGCTCGACGCCGCCGTCCTCGAGCAGGCTGACCTGCTTCGCGCCGAGCTCCATCAGGGATCGCAGCGCGTCACCGGCCCGCTGCTTGCTCCGTCCTTCGGCGTAGCGACCGGCCCCCCAGCAGGAACGTCGTCACGACCGCTGCCGACTCGAGGTAGAGATGGCCCTCGCCGCCGCACCACCGCGACCGCCGACCAGACCCAGGCCGCCACCGTGCCGAGGGAGACCAGGGTGTCCATCGTGCTCGCGCCCCTGCCGCGCGTTGACCGCGGCCGCCCGGTGGAACTGCCAGCCGGACCACCAGACGACGACGCCGGACAGGACGAGCGACCACCACTGCCACCCCGCGACCCTGCGTCGCGGGGACCATGCCCCACAGCACCACCGGTACCGACAGCACCACCGCTCGACCACCAGCCGCACCGGCGGCGGCCGTCGGGTCGGGTGGGGTGTGGGCGCGGGGAGGGCGGCGCCGTAGCCGGCCCGTCGTACGGCGTCGATCAGGTCCTGGGTCGCGAGGGCCGGAGGGGAGCGCACATGTGCCCGCTCGCTCGCGAAGCTGACGGAGGCATCGACCCCCTCGAGCTTGTTGAGCTTCCTCTCGATCCGGTGGGCGCAGGAGGCGCACGTCATCCCGTCGATCTCGAGGTCGACGTCGAGAAGGGGCGGGATCGGTGGGGGTGCTCCCGCGTCATGTCAGACCAGCCGGTAGCCGGCCTCCCGAGAGGCCTCGCGCACGAGGTCGTCGGAGAGCGGCGGCTCGGCGTCGACGGGCAGAGGGCTCCGCTGGCCCCGAGGTCGACCTCGACAGCGTCGTACGCCGGGCAGCTCGGCGACCTCCTCGGTCACCGAGGCGACGCAGTGGTCGCAGGTCATGCCGGACACGGTCCAGGTCTGGGTCATGCGGTGCTCCGTCACGACCGGACGAGCCGGGCGATCGCGGCCGAGGCCTCGGTCAGCTTCTCGTCGGCGTCCACCCCCGCCTGCTGACGGCGTCGCGGACGCAGTGCGCCAGGTGGTCGTCCAGCAGCCCGAGCGCGACCGCTTGCAGGGCCTTGGTCATCGCCGAGACCTGGGTCAGGATGTCGATGCAGTACTGGTCCTCCTCGACCATCCGCTGCAGACCACGGGCCTGCCCTTCGATCCTCCGCAGCCGCTTGAGGACGTCGTCCTTGTCGAGCAGGTTTCCAGGATGCTCCATGCGGTCGAGGGTACCCCTTGGGGGTAGACGTCAGGCCAGGGTCGATGGTCCCGTAGTCGTTTTACCGGTCGCCGGCGCTCAGCGGCGTACCCGGACGTACTTCACGACCCGGTTGACGAGGCCGAGGTTGCTCCGCACCCAGGCCGTCACCCTCACTCGGCCGGTCCGGTGGAACCTGCACACCGTGGCCGACTTCGTGGTCCACCTGGTCGGTGCCTTGCCCCCGCACTTGTACCGGTAGCGCACGATGTGCGACACCGACGTCCCGGTCGAGGACGACGCGTACGCGTGAAGCGCGCGCCCGACGCGTACGGTCTGGGGCCGGAGGGTCAGGCGGGCCCGGGGCGGCGTGCCCGCGGTGACCCTGACCACCGCGCTCGCGGTGTCACTCGGCCCGGAGCTGTTGGAGACCCGGACGCTGACCTTCCACCTGCCCCTGTGGGTGAACCGGCAGGTCGCCGTGGCCGAGGACTGCGCCGCGCGGGTCCGCTGCTTGCCGCAGGTGAACGTGTACGACGTGATCGTGCTGCCCTGCCCGGGCTGGGACGCCCGCGCGTCGAGGGTGACGGTCACCCCCTGCTTCACCGTCGATGGCTTGGCCCGCAGGGCGGCTGTCGGTGCGCCAGGCGGGGCCTTCACCGTCACGGTCTGGCTCGCGGACGCGGTCTGGCCCCTGGCGTCGGTGACGGTGACGGCCGGGTGATGGTCACCGCCGGACTGGTAGGTGCACGTCGTGGTGGGGGTGGCCTTCTTGGTCACCGGCCCACCGGTGTCGCAGACGAAGGCGTACTGGGCGATCCCGTGGTCATCGGTCGATGCGGAGGCGTCGAGAGTGACGGCCTGGCCGGTGTCGACTGAGGTCGGGGTGACCGAGAGCGCCGCTGTCGGTGGGTTGTCCACGGGGACCGTGGTGCGCTCCAGGGCGCCCAGGTCGGCAAACGTGGGGTTGCCCACGCCGGTGTCGGCGACGTCGGGCTGGTCGACCGGGCCGGCGCCGGTCTGATCAGCGGCGACCCATCCCGGTGCGTCGCGTCGGCCGCGTCCAGAGCCGGTGAGTTCGGCCCGAGCTGGAGGTTCCGGGTGCCGAGGTCCACGAACTTCGGGTTTGCGACCTTCCCGTGCGCCTCCTGGCCCGAGGCGGAGCGGAACGTGGAAAGACCGGCGTAGAGGACCCCGTCCCACTCGAACAGCGGGGTCGTGCCGTCGGACTCGTACACCAGGTCGTGGTCGATGGTCGTCCCGGAGACCGAGCCTGCCTCGACCCGGATCCCGGCCTTGCTCCGTGGGCTGTTCACGGCGTCGTCGACGGAGATGTTGTCGCGCAGCGTGGTGCCGGTCGACCCAGTGGGACTGCCCTCGACGTTGAGCCCGGACGTGGCGTTGTGGACCGAGGTGTTCGAGACCACCACGGCGTTCGGGGAGCTGGAGATGTCGATGCCGTGGTCGTTGTTGTCGTAGCTGATGTTGCGCCGGACCACGGCGCCGGTGGACCCGGTGTAGATCTCGATCCCCGAGTCGTCGTTGCCGTAGGTGACGTTGCGCTCCACCACGGCGTTCACGAGCCGGAGCTCACGTCGATCCCGGTGGCCGACGCGGGTCCCGGCTTGAGATTGGCCGTCGCGAGGTTGCCGTAGATGTGCGATCCGGTTCCCGCCCTGCACACTGATGCCGTGGTTGCCGTTCGCGGTGGCGGTCGAGGAGCTGACCGAGCTCGACGAGGTGTTGAGCAGGCGGATCCCGATGGACGCGTTGTTCATCGCCTTGACCGAGGTGACGGTGTCCGAGGTGCCGTTCGTCGTCGTTGATGCCGTAGGCCGCCGAGCCACTCACCGTGACCCCGCTGACCAGCGAGTTGGTCGAGGTGTCGAGGAACACCCCAGCGCCACCCTGCTGGAGCAGGGTGAAGCCAAGGATGGTCACGCCGCTGGCGTTGCGGACCAGGAATCCGTAGTTCCGCACCACCGTCAGCCCGTCACCGGCGGTCGGCGCCGGGCCGCCCAGGTCGACGTACAGCGTGTGGGTCGCGAAGTCGAAGAACCAGCTGTTCGTCGTCGTCGCGCCGGCCGAGGCCGCCTTCGTCAACGCCGTGCTGCCCTTGAACACCTGGGTGGGGCTGGCGGTGGCGCTGAGCTGCGTGGTCCAGGCGTTCCCGCCGGTGGGCGACCAGGTCGCGGCGTCCAGCGGGTCGGTCCCCACCACCTGGGCGCCGGCCGAGGTCTGGAACTTCACCCCGCTGGGTGCGGTGACCGTCTCCCGGTAGGTCCCGGCCTGGACGCTCACCGTGTCACCGGACCCGGCGGCCTTCGCGGCCGCGCTGATGGTGCAGTACGGCGTGGCGCTGGTGCCGGGTCCCGCGTCCGAGCAGCTGGCGTTCTGCTGGGCGACGACCCGCACGGTGCTCGCCTCGGCGGGAGGCCCGACTCCGGTGAGCAGCGCGGCCACGAGCGCCGTACAGACCGCGGCGGCGAGGCCGCGCACCCCCGTCCGACCTGGTACCTGTACTCGTACGACCTTCAACGATCCCCCGGGCACGCGCACGCTGATCCCCCCGTTGCTGTGCTGTTGTGTGCTGTTGTGCCGTCACGCTATGCGCGGGCCCGCGGGCTGTCGTCGCTAGTCAGGGTGACGCCGAGTACGCCGATGGGGTGAGGCGCTCCTACGCCGTCCGGCCGGTTCGCTGGGTGGGCGCGAAACCCGCCCGACATCGGCCTCGGTGACGATGGACCCATGCGCCCAGGACACCCGAGCACGCCGGACAAGGCGCTGCGGCGCGACATCCGCCGGGTGACCTCCATCCTCGGCGAGACGCTGGCTCGGGCCGAGGGCCAGGACCTGCTCGACCTCGTCGAGGTCGTGCGCGCCCACGCCAAGGACCGCCGACTCGACGAGCTCCCCGACTTCGACCTCGACACGATCACGACGCTGGTGCGCGCGTTCACGGCGTACTTCCACCTCGCCAACATCACCGAGCAGGTCCACCGCGGCCGTGCCCTCACCCGCCTCGGTGAGGAGGAGGGCGGCTGGATCGAGCGCGCGACCTCGCGGATCGGCGAGGCCGGGATCGACCCCGGGGAGCTGGCCGGGCTGGTGCGGCAGGTCGCCGTCCGGCCGGTGTTCACCGCTCACCCGACCGAGGTGGCGCGCCGTTCGACCATCGACAAGCTACGGCGGGTCGCCGCCCTGCTCGAGGAGCCCGACAGCCCGCGGCGGACCCGTCGCCTCCAGGAGGCGGTCGAGCTGCTCTGGCTGACCGACGAGATCCGGGTCGAGCCGCCGGAGCCGACCGACGAGGCGCGCAACGTCGTCTACTACCTCGAGGGCCTGTCGGGCGGGGCGCTGCCCGACGTGCTCGAGGAGCTCCGGGACGGGCTGGCGACGCTCGGCGTCGAGCTGCCGGTCGACGTCCGGCCGCTGCGCTTCGGCAGCTGGGTCGGCGGTGACCGCGACGGCAACCCCCACGTCACCCCGGCCACCACCCGCGAGGTGCTGACGCTGCAGGCCGTGCACGGTCTGCGGCTGCTGCGCGGGCTGGTCGACCGCGTACGTCGCGACCTCTCGGTCAGCGACCGGGTGAGCCGGCTCCGACGAGCTGCGGTCGCGGATCGCCGAGCTGCTGCCGGCCCTGCCCGAGGTCGCCCCGCGCTACCGGCGGCTCAACGCCGAGGAGCCCTACCGGCTCTTCCTGACCTGCGTGGAGGTGCGGCTCGGGCTGACCGAGCGGCGGGTCTCGGACGGCGGCCGTCATGTCGACGGGCGCGACTACGCCGACGACACCGAGCTGCTCGACGACCTGCGCCTGCTGCACCGCTCGGTGCTCGCCCATCAGGGAGCGGTCGTCGCCTCGGGCGAGCTCGAGCGCCTGCTGCGCACGGTCGCCGCGACCGGCCTCACCCTGGCCACGCTCGACGTCCGCGAGCACAGTGCGAAGCACCACGCGGCGGTCGGCCAGCTGCTGGAGCACGTCGGCGAGCTCGGCACGCCGTACGCCGAGCTGGACCGCGCGAGCCGGACCGAGGTGCTCAGCGAGGAGCTCGCCCAGCGCCGCCCGCTGGCCCGGGCCCCGCTCCCGCTCGACGAGGGCGCGGCGGTGACCGCTGAGACGTTCCGGGCGATCCGCTGGGCCCTGGACTCCTTCGGCCCGCGGGCGGTGGAGAGCTACATCATCTCGATGACCCACGACGCCGACGACGTCTTCGCCGCGGTCGTCCTGGCCCGCGAGGTCGGACTGGTGGACCTCGCGTCGGGGATCGCGCGGATCGGGTTCGTGCCCCTGCTCGAGACCGTCGAGGAGCTCGAGCAGACCGAGCTGATCCTCGACGCGCTGCTCGCCGACCCGTCCTACCGAGAGCTGGTCCGGCTGCGCGGTGACGTGCAGGAGGTCATGCTCGGCTACTCCGACTCCAACAAGGCCGGCGGCATCACCACGTCGCAGTGGCAGATCCAGCTCGCCCAGCGGCGGGCCCGCGACGTCGCGCGGCGCCACGGCGTACGGCTGCGGTTCTTCCACGGCCGCGGCGGCTCCGTCGGTCGCGGCGGCGGCCCGACGTACGACGCCATCATGGCGCTGCCCGTCCGGCACGGTCGACGGCGAGGTGAAGATCACCGAGCAGGGCGAGGTGATCAGCGACAAGTACGCGCTGCCGACCCTGGCCCGGCAGAACCTCGAGCTCGCGCTCGCGGCGACCCTCGAGGCCAGCGTGCTCCACCGCACCGACCGGCGTACGCCCGACCAGGCCGGCCGCTGGGACGCGATGATGGACCGCGTCTCCGAGGCCGCGCACGCGCGCTACCGAGCGCTGGTCGAGGAGCGCGGCCTGCCGCCGTACTTCCTCACCAGCACGCCGGTCGACCTTCTCGGCGCGCTCCACATCGGCTCGCGCCCGGCTCGCCGTCCCGGCGCCGATGACGGCATCGACGACCTCCGCGCGATCCCGTGGGTCTTCGGCTGGACCCAGTCGCGGCAGATCGTGCCGGGGTGGTTCGGGGTCGGGACCGGGCTCGCCGCCGGCGGACTCGACGTGCTGCAGGAGATGTACGCCGAGTGGCCGTTCTTCCGGACCTTCCTCGGCAACGTCTCGATGACCCTGGTCAAGACCGACCTCGACATCGCCGCGCGGTACGTCGCGCTGGCGCCAGAGGAGCTCCGGCCCCTGCTCGACGAGGTCCGGGCCGAGCACGCGCTGACCGTCGAGCGCCTGCTCGCCGTGACCGGTGACCGGGCCCTGCTCGACCGCGAGCCGACCCTGCGGACGACGCTGGAGATCCGCGAGAACTACCTCGAGCCCCTGCACCACCTCCAGATCGAGCTGCTCGGGCGCTACCGCCGTGGTGAGGACGACCCCAAGCTCGAGCGCGCCCTGCTGCTGACCATCAACGGGATCGCCGCCGGGATGCGCAACACGGGCTGAGTGCACCGAGTGAGTGCCTGCCGCCCACCCCTTGTCTCCGCACGACACTCGCCGTACGCTCGCGATATATCGCGAACGGTTGACGATTCGAGGAGCACGGAGATGGGTGACGGCGCAGGGCAGGGCATGGGACACGGGTTCAACCGGCAGTGGGCTCGCGAGCTCGAGGCGCAGCTCCAGCAGCACGGGTGGGGCGGCCGGGGGCCGGGGGACTGGGGCGGCTGGGGCGGACGCGGCCGCCCGTCGGGGCCGCCGCCGTGGCTGGCGGGGCTGTTCGGGCTGGCCGGCCAGGACGCGCCGCCGCGCGGGCCACGGGTACGGCGCGGCGACGTGCGGGTGGCGATCCTCGCGGTGCTCGCCGAGGAGCCGCTCAACGGCTACCAGGTGATCCAGCAGATAGCCGAGCGGACCGACGGCGCCTGGCGTCCCAGCCCGGGCTCGGTCTACCCGACCATCTCCCAGCTCGAGGACGAGGGCCTGGTCGAGGGTGACGACGAGCGGGGCCGGCGTACCCTCCGGCTCTCCGACGCCGGCCGCACCTACCTCGCCGACCACGCGGACGAGGTCGCGGCGGTGTGGGCCCCGTTCGCAGCCGGCGCCCGGCGCGGACGGCGCGGCAGCGACGGTGAGGCGCCCGACTTCACCTCGCTCAAGCCGGAGATCGGCCGGGTGATGAACGCCGCCTGGCAGATCATCAGCACCGGCACCGACGACCAACGGCGGGCCGCGATCGGCGTGCTGGTGGAGGCCAGGCGCGGGCTCTACCAGATCCTCGCCGACGAGGTCGACGACCTCGGCGACCGGCCCTCGCGACGACGGCCCTCGCGCGACGGCGAGGACGCGCGAGGAGGAGCTGTGAACCAGACCCTGCGGATCGGCGACGCCGAGCGCGAAGAGGCCGCGCGCGAGCTGGGGGAGCACTACGCGCTCGGCCGGATCACCACCGAGGAGCACTGCGACCGGCTCGAGCGGATCTGGGCGGCGCGCACCAGCGCCGACCTGACGCCGGTCTTCGGCGACCTGCCCCGGCCGCAGCCGGAGCGGCCCGAGCCGACGATGCGCGACGGGTCCGGTGGTTCGCCCCGCTCGCCGCTCTGCCGTTCGCGCTCCGGCTGCTGTGCTTCGTGGTGCTGTTCGTCCTCGCGGTCACCCACCTGCCGATCGTGCTGGTCGCGCTCCTGGTCTACGTCCTCGCCGTACGCCGCGTGGCGATGCGCCGGCGCACGCACTGGCACGGCCACTGGCACGGCTACTGGCGCTGACGCAGGCTCAGACCTCGACGGCCCGGTTGACCCAGACGTCGACGACCTCCATGCCGACCTTCTCGTAGAGGCCGAGCGCTCCGGTTCGGGAGTCGGTGGACAGGGCCGAGCGGCTGGCGCCGTGCTCACGGCCCAGGGCGAACGCGTCGACGAGCAGGGCCTGGGCCAGCCCCTGGTGGCGTTGGTCGCGACGGACTGCGAGCTGGTTGATGAACGCCTCGCGGGTCGTGTCACCGAACATCTGGATCAGCGCGGTCCCGACGATCTCGCCGGCACCGTCGGTCACGACGCGGAAGTGCCACGGCTCGAAGCCGGGTCGGAGCACCGAGGTGGCCAGGAAGTCGTCGAAGGGCTCACGATCGCGCTCGGTCCACTCGAGGAAGGCGTCCTCCTTGACCTGGTGGACGGCGGGGTACTCCTCGGGCGTGGCCTCGCGGACCGCGTATCCCTCGGGCAGCGGCCGCTCCGCGATCTGCGCACCCTCGGGAAGGTTGAGCACCCAGCTGGTCCAACGGACCTTCCACCCCAGCTTCTCGAGGAGGCGGTCCCCGGGGCACCCCTCCGGGACCGGGCTGCCGATCACCCGGCCGCCGAGCGCGCGGGTGCGGGTGGGCATCCACGCGGCGAGCGACGTTCCGATCCCCCTGCGGCGGTACGCAGGGTCCACGGCCGCGTCACCGCGGCCGGACTTGTTGACCTCGGCGTAGGCCACCAGCCGGTCTCCGTCGAAGACACCCACGGTCGAGGCGGCCACGTCGAAGCTCGGCTTCTGCCAGTCCCCGACGATGTCGGCGAGCTCGATCTCGACCTTGCCGATGTCCTCCTGCTCCTGCAGGGCCATCACCGAGAACACCGCCTCGGCGTCGTCGACGGTCAGCGGTCGCGAGGTCAGCCCTTCGGGCAAGGTCAGCTCGTCCATGGGGCGACATCCCATCATCGACCTGGCGATGGCGTCACCCGATTTCACGCTGACCTGGCGACGGCGTGCGCCGAAATCGCCTCGACCCGGCACTTCTGTCGACAGAAGTGCCGGGTCAGCGTCGTACGACGTGACGCGAGTGCCGGGTCAGCTCACTTGGCGATCGCGGAGATGTCGAAGTCGAGCTTGATCTTGTCCGACACCAGGAAGCCGCCGGTCTCGAGCGCGGCGTTCCAGGAGAGGCCGAAGTCCTTGCGGTTGAGGACGGCCTGGCCCTCGAAGCCGAGGCGGGTGTTGCCGAACGGGTCCTTGGCCGAGCCGGTGGACTCGAAGTCGATGCTGATGGGCCGGGTGACGTCCTTGATGGTCAGGTCGCCGGTGATGGTCCAGTCGGCGCCGTTGCGGGCGACGTCGGTCGAGACGAACGTGATCTCGGGGTAGGTCTCGGCGTCGAAGAAGTCGGCGCTGCGCAGGTGGGCGTCGCGGTCGGCCACACCGGTGTCGATGCTGGCGGCCTTGATGTTCACCGTGACCTTGCTCGCGGCCGGGTTCTCGGTGTCGACGACGGCCTCGCCGCTGAACTCGGTGAAGGCGCCGCGCACGGTGGTGACCATCGCGTGGCGGGTGCTGAAGCCGAGGCGGGTGTGCGTCGGGTCGAGGGTGTACTCGCCCTTGATGTCGGTGAGGACGCTGGTGGCGGGATCGAAGGTGCTGTCAGCCATGGGAAGTCGTGTCTCCTGAGTTGAAGTTTCAACCAAACGGTATTCGGTACAACGCCCTGGCCCTCCAGGCATTCCACTGCCTCGAGTGACCTGAGTCACACGCGCGCTCTCGGGAGACGGCCCTGACCGGTCGCCACCGCCTCGCCGCCCGCTGAGGGCGACGCTGAGGGCGACGCTGAGGGCGACGCTGAGCTGAGGGCGACGCTGAGGGCCCGCTGAGGGCGACGCTGAGACAAGGGCTGACAAGCCGGGTTCGCGAGTGCTTGGCTCGGCCCATGTCACCGAGCACCGAGCACAAGATCCTGCTGCCCGAGAGCGAGCAGCCGACGCGTTGGTACAACGTCCTGCACGACCTGCCCGACGCCCCCGCCGCCGGTGCTCCACCCGGGCACCGGGCAGCCGGTCGGGCCGGACGACCTGGCTCCGCTGTTCCCGATGGACCTGATCATGCAGGAGGTCTCGCAGGACCAGTACGTCGAGATCCCCGGCGAGGTGCTCGACGTCTACCGCCTCTGGCGGCCCTCGCCGCTGTTCCGGGCCCATCGGCTGGAGAAGGCCCTCGGGACGCCGGCGCGGATCTACTACAAGTACGAGGGCGTCTCGCCCGCCGGCTCGCACAAGCCCAACACCGCGGTGCCGCAGGCGTTCTACAACAAGCGGGCCGGCATCTCGAAGCTGACCACCGAGACCGGCGCGGGTCAGTGGGGTACGGCGCTCGCCTTCGCCTGCTCGCAGTACGACCTCGACTGCGAGGTCTGGCAGGTGCGGGCGTCCTACGACCAGAAGCCCTACCGGCGGATCATGATCGAGACCTTCGGCGGCACGGTGCACCCGAGCCCGAGCGACCTGACCGAGGCCGGACGGGCGATCCTGGCGCAGGACCCGCACTCCACCGGGTCGCTGGGGATCGCGATCAGCGAGGCGGTCGAGGTCGCGGCCCAGCGCAGCGACACCAACTACGCCCTCGGCAGTGTCCTCAACCACGTGCTGCTCCACCAGACCGTGATCGGTGAGGAGGCCCTGCTCCAGCTCGCGATGGTCGGCGAGACCCCCGACCTGTTGGTGGGCTGCACGGGCGGCGGCTCCAACTTCGGTGGCCTCGCCTTCCCGTTCCTGCGTGAGAAGTGGGCCGGGCGGATGTCGCCGGTCGTCCGCGCCGTCGAGCCGGCGTCGTGCCCAGCCTCACCCAGGGCACCTACGCCTACGACTTCGGCGACACCCTCGGGATGACGCCGCTGATGAAGATGCACACGCTCGGTCACGACTTCATCCCCGACCCGATCCACGCCGGCGGCCTCCGCTACCACGGCATGAGTCCCCTGATCAGCCACCTCTACGAGAACGGCGAGCTCGAGGCAGTCGCCAAGAAGCAGTCGGAGTGCTTCGCCGCGGGCGTGCTCTTCGCCCGCACCGAGGGGATCGTGCCGGCGCCGGAGCCGACCCACGCCCTGGCGGCGGCCATCGAGGAGGCGCACCGGTGCACCGAGACCGGTGAGGAGAAGGTGATCCTGACTGCGCTCTGCGGGCACGGCCACCTCGACCTCGCGGCGTACGACGCCTACCTGCGCGGCGACATCGTCGACCACACCTGGGACGACGCCGAGCTGCAGAGCGCCGTGCCTCGGCCCTGGAGAAGCTGCCGGCGGTCTGAACGAGGACGGTCAGGGCCTGCGGAGCCGGTCTGACCGCCGCAGCGAACCGCGCAGCGCGCCCGCGCGCAAGCGGTCCACGTCGCCCCTGACAAGATGGCGGCCATGGGGACCTCTCGGCCGCGACTCGCCGTCCTGACCGCACTGGCACCGTTCACGCTCGTCCTCGCCCTGTCCGGCTGCGGCAGCAAGGACGCCGACCCGCAGCCCACGGCCGACGCCCTCGCCGCGGGCCTGTCGTCGGGGGACCTCTCGAAGGTCGCTTTCACCGGCGCCTCGGCGGCGCAGGCGCAGCAGAGCCTCGACGACGCGACCGCGGGTCTCGGTGAGGTGAAGCCGAAGGTGACGGTCGCCTCGGTCGAGAGCGGCGACCAGGCAGACACCGCCACCCTGCACTGGACGTGGCCGATCGGCGGCGGATGGAGCTATACCACCAAGGCCTCGCTGCAGAAGACCTCGGACGGCCAGGCCTGGCAGGTCGCCTGGAGGGACAGCGTGGTGGAGCCCTCGCTGGCGCCCGGTGAGTCGCTCGACGCGACCACGGTGGCGGCGAAACGCGGCGACATCCTCGGCCCGCACGGCGTCGGGCTGGTCACCGAGCGGCCGGTGCTGCGGTTCGGGGTCGACAAGCACAAGGTGAAGGGCCCCGCAGCGCTCGACTCGGCTCGTCGGCTCGCGAGCCTGCTCGGCCTCCAGGTCGCGCCGTACGTCAAGCTCGTCAAAGGGGCCGGCAGCGAGCAGTTCGTCCCGGCGATCGTCTACCGCCAGGCCGACGTGCCGGCCGGAGTGGTGCGCGGCTACACCCACATCAAGGGCGTCGACGCGATCGCGGGGACGCTGCCGCTCGCGATCACCAAGGAGTTCGCGGCGCCGATCCTCGGCACCGTCGGGCCGGTCACGGCCGAGATGGTCAAGGACCACCCCGGCGTCTACCGGGCCGGTGACGTCGCGGGGCTCTCCGGGCTGCAGGCGCGCTACGACGGACAGCTGCGCGGTACGCCGGGGGTCCAGGTCGACGCGGTCGCCACCGACGGCAAGCGCCGCACGCTCTTCACGACCAAGCCGGTGGCCGGAACGCCGTTGCGCCTGACCCTGCAGCCGCGGCTGCAGCTGCTGGCCGAGCGGATCCTGGCGAACGTCGGGCCGGCCAGCGCGATCGTTGCGGTCCGGCCGTCGACGGGAGCCGTCGTGGCTGCGGCCAACGGTCCGGGCAACAACGGCTACAACGACGCGACCTACGGCCGGTTCGCCCCTGGGTCGACGTTCAAGACCGTGGGCTCACTCGCGCTGCTCAGGCACGGCCAGACGCCGTCGTCACCGGTGGACTGCCCGACCAGCGTCGACGTCGACGGCAAGGTGTTCACCAACGACAGCTTCTACCCGCCGTCGGCCAACGGCCGGATCACGCTGGCCACCGCGCTGGCCAACTCCTGCAACACCGCCTACATCAACGAGCGCAGCAAGCTCGGCTCGCACGACCTCGTCGACGCCGCCGCCACCCTCGGGATGGGGGTCGACCACGACCTGGGCTTCCCGGCGTACTTCGGCAACGTCGTGCCGCCCACCTCCGAGACGACCAAGGCCGCTGACATGATCGGGCAGGGGCAGATCCTGGCCTCGCCGATGACGATGGCGACCGTGATGGCCTCCGTGGTGGCCGGGCACACCGTCGTACCGCAGCTGATCACGTCGGTGCACCCCGCGAAGACCTCGCCCGAGCCGCTGACGGCGCGGCAGGATGCGACCCTGAAGCAGCTGCTGCGCGGCGTCGTCACCCGCGGCACCGGGATCGGCCTGAACGACGTACCCGGGCCGCCGGTGATCGCCAAGACCGGCACCGCGGAGTTCGACCGCGGTGGCAAGCGGCTCACCCACGCCTGGATGATCGCCGGCCAGGGCGACCTCGCGGTGTGTGCCTTCGTCGACATCGGCCAGACCGGCGCCGGCACGGCGGGGCCGCTGCTCGAGCAGTTCCTGCGGGGTGCGCTGGCCCGCTAGGGCGTCGACCCCAGAGGTCACTCCAGTCCCGTCGCAGGGTCGGTCTGTCTGCTTCCAAGGCGTTGCACCGGGCCAGAAGCGCGCGAGTCACCGGTGAACCGGCGATTCGAGCAGCCGACCCCACACCCGCCAGTCAGCGCTCCTTGGGGGTGACGGTGCGGGCGACGTCCTCGGGCATCGGCTCGTAGTGACCGAAGGAGCGGGTGAACGACCCGGCGCCGTGGGTGGCGGAGCGGAGGTCGACGGCGTAGCGGACCAGCTCGGTCTGCGGCACCTCGGCGTTGATCACCGTCCGGTCGTCCCCGACCTTGTCGGTGCCCAGCAGCCGGGCGCGGCGCGACGACAGGTCGCTCATGGTGGCGCCGATGTGCTCGTCCGGGACGACGACCGCGACGACGTCGTAGGGCTCCAGCATGGTCACGGTCGTGCCGGCGGCCGCCTCCCGGAGAGCCAGCGAACCGGCCATCTGGAAGGCCATGTCGGAGGAGTCCACGGCGTGCGCCTTGCCGTCGGTGAGGGTGACCCGCAGGTCGACCATCGGGTAGCCGGCGCGGACGCCCGCTCTCCATCTGGGCGCGGACGCCCTTCTCGACCGACGGGATGTAGTTGCGCGGCACCGCACCGCCGACCACCTTGTCGACGAACTCGAACCCACCGCCCTCGGGCAGCGGCTCGACCTCGATGTGGCAAACGGCGTACTGCCCGTGGCCGCCCGACTGCTTCACGTGCCGCCCGAGCCCCTTGCCGGCCCCGCCGAAGGTCTCCCGGAGGGAGACCAGGAAGGGCTCGGTGTCCACGTTGACGGCGTAGCGCTCGGACAGCCGCGAGATGAGCACGTCGGAGTGCGCCTCGCCCATCGTCCAGAGCACCAGCTGGTGGGTCTCCGGGTTGTTCTCGACGCGCACGCTCGGGTCCTCGGCGGCAAGCCGGCCGAGCGCCTGGGACAGCTTGTCCTCGTCGGCCTTGCTCCGCGCCACGATCGCGACCGGCAGCAGGGGCTCGGGCATCGACCACGGCTTGAGCACCCGCGGCTCGTCGATCGACGACAGCGTGTCGCCGGTCTCGGCCTTGCTGAGCTTGCCGATGGCCGCCAGGTCGCCGGCCACGACGGCCTCCGCTGCGACGTGCTGCCGCCCGAACGGGTAGGCCAGCGAGCCGATCTTCTCGTCCTCGTCGTGGTCCTCGTGGGTGGAGTCGGCGAAGAACGACGTGAAGTGCCCGGACACGTGCACCGGCGCGTCGGGGGTCAGGGTCCCCGAGAACACCCGCACCAGGCTGACCCGCCCGACGTAGGGGTCGCTCGCGGTCTTCACGACCTCCGCGACCAGCGCGCCCTTGGGGTCGCACTCGATCGGCTCGGCCGCCCCGCCGGCCGGCGTGAAGACGTCGGGGGACGGGTGCTCGAGCGGCGACGGGAAGCCGTCGACGGCCAGGTCGAGCAGCTCGCGGCAGCCGACTCCCGGTCACCGAGCACACCGGTACGACGGGGTGGAAGCTCGCGCGGGCCACGGCCTTCTCGAGGTCCTCGGTGAGGGCCTCGTGGGAGATCTGCTCGCCGCCGAGATAGCGGTCCATGAGCGACTCGTCCTCGGACTCCTCGATGATGCCCTCGATCAGGGCTCCGCGGAGATCGTCGTGGGCTCCGTCCTCGACCATCAGGTCGAGCAGCCCGGTCACCTCCTCGCCGTCGCGCACCGGGACGTAGAGGGGCAGCACCTTGGCGCCGAACGCCTCCTGGGCGGCGGCCAGCACGCCGTCGTAGTCGGCGCGGGCGTTGTCGAGCTTGGTGATCACCACGGCGCGTGGCATCTGCACCTCGGCGCACTCGCGCCACAGGGCGGCGGTGGCGTCGTCGACGGGCTCGTTGGCGCCGATCACGAACAGCGCGCAGTCGGCGGCGCGCAGTCCGGCGCGCACCTCACCGACGAAGTCGGCGTAGCCGGGGGTGTCGACGAAGTTGATCTTGGTCTGCCGGTGGACGACAGGCGCGATGGCCAGCGAGATCGAGCGTTCGTGGGAGTGCTCGAACTCCTCGAAGTCGCAGACGGTGCTGCCCTCGGTGATGGATCCCGCTCGGGGGATGGCTCCGGCGGAGGCGAGCAGCGTCTCGACCAAGGTGGTCTTCCCGGACCCACCGGGTCCGACCAGCACCACGTTGCGGATCCGGTCGGGGCTGCTCGCCCCGAGATCTTGCCCGGCTGGTCTGCGACCGCCTGCCCTGTCAGCCATCTCCGCCTCCGCTCTCGGGCGGCCCGGGGAGAGCCGCCGGTTCACGCGCACCACGCGCATCAGTGAGTGGAACCCAAACAACTCCTCCTGGCCCCGATGTTCAAGGGGTCGAAGGGCCTGATCCGGGCCGAGGCGGGGCGGGGGCCGGCCGAGAAGCTCCTCCGGACGCGGACGAGCCCCTCGCAGCATGGGGTCAGCGAGGGGCTCGATATCGTTCCGGGTGCATGCCCCCAGGCCGACGTCCTCAGAGTGTCAGACTCGTGGGTCGGGCGTGCAGCATTTCGGCAACTTTCTCGCGAGTGCAAGGCTGATTCCATGACTGGACTAGACCTCTTGGCCAAGACGGGCTCCCGTGGCCTCTTCATCGGCGGCGAGTGGCGTGACTCGAGCACCGGAGGGAGGTTCGAGGTTCATGACCCGGCAGACGACTCGGTCATCTGCGACGTCGCGGACGGCAGCACCGACGACGCCATGGCCGCCCTCGACGCGGCCGCCGGCGTGCAGGCCGAGTGGGCCGCGACGCCACCGCGCGAGCGCGGCGAGATCCTGCGCCGCTCGTTCGAGGCGATCATGGACCAGGCCGACGACTTCGCCGAGCTGATGAGCCTCGAGATGGGCAAGACCCTCGCCGAGGCCAGGGGCGAGGTCACCTACGGCGCGGAGTTCTTCCGCTGGTTCTCCGAGGAGGCGGTGCGCATCCACGGCCGGTGGATGCAGGCGCCCGGTGGCGGCTCGCGGCTGCTGACGATCCGCAAGCCGGTCGGCCCCTGCCTGTTCCTCACCCCCTGGAACTTCCCGCTGGCGATGGGCACCCGCAAGATCGGCCCCGCGGTCGCGGCCGGCTGCACCATGGTCGTCAAGCCGGCCGAGCTGACCCCGCTGACGATGCTGGCCCTGGCCAACGTCCTCGACGAGGCCGGGCTGCCGGCCGGCGTGCTCAACATCGTGACCACCCACAACTCCAAGGCACTCAGCGCGACGCTGATGGCCGACGACCGGCTGCGGAAGGTCAGCTTCACCGGCTCCACCCCGGTCGGGAAGGTGCTGGTGCGCCAGTCGGCCGACCAGCTGCAGCGGCTCTCGATGGAGCTCGGCGGCAACGCGCCGTTCATCGTCTTCGAGGACGCCGACGTGAAGGCCGCCGTCGACGGCGCGATGGTCGCCAAGATGCGCAACATGGGCGAGGCCTGCACCGCCGCCAACCGCTTCCTGGTCCACGAGTCGGTGGCCCCCGAGTTCGGCCGGCTGCTCGGCGAGCGGATGGGTGCGCTGCGCACCGGTCGCGGCCAGGAGGCCGGCACCGACGTCGGCCCGCTGATCAACGCCGCCGCGGTCGAGGTCGTCGGTGAGCTGGTCGACGACGCCGTCAGCCACGGGGCCGAGGTCGTGTGCGGCGGTTCGGCGCCCGAGGGCCCCGGCCACTTCTACTCGCCGACCGTCCTGCTCGGCGTCCCGGCCGACGCCCGGGTCAACACCGAGGAGATCTTCGGGCCGGTCGCCCCGATCACCACCTTCACCGACGACGACGAGGCGATCCGGATCGCGAACGCGACCGAGTACGGCCTGGCCTCCTACGTCTACACCCGCGACCTGGCCCGCACGATCAAGGTCGCCGAGCAGCTCCAGTTCGGCATGGTCGGGATCAACAGCGGGCTGATCTCCAACCCGGCGGCGCCGTTCGGCGGCGTCAAGGCCAGCGGGTTCGGGCGCGAGGGCGGCTTCGAGGGCATCGAGGAGTACCTCGACACGACCTACGTCGCCATCCCGGGCTGACCCGGTCACACCGGCGCGACCCGAGCCGCGGCAGCCGTCAGCGCTGCCGCGGCTGGGCCAGCGCGTCGGCGAGCTCCGAGCGCGAGCTGATCGAGAGCTTGCGCAGGATGTGGGACACGTGCCACTCGACAGACTTCACGCTGACGCCCAGCTCGGCGGCGATCTCGCGGTTGCGCTTGCCGGTGACGACCAGCGCCGCGACCCGGCGTTCGGCGGCACTGAGCTCGGCCATCCGGCCGGGCAGCTCACCGTCGGGTGACTCGCCCAGGCGCTCGAGCAGCCAGCGCACCCGGGACAGCAGCGGCGTCAGCTCCTCCTGACGGGCGTACTTCTCCGCGGCCCGCAGGAGGTCGACCGTGCGGGCCTGCTCCTCGGGGCGCAGCAGCATCAGCCACCCCGCGAGGTCGGTCCGGATCTGGGCCTCGAGGCGTGACGCACCGGCGCCGGCCAGCACCTCGAGCGCCTGGTCGAGCAGACCGATCCGGTCCGGGGTCGGCGCGATGGCGGCCTGCGTGCGCAGCGCATAGGCCACGGCGTACGGCGTGTGGAGCACGCGCGCGTCGGCGAGCTCCTCCTCCACCAGCCGGGCGGCGGTCGAGACCTCACCGCGGCCGGCGATCTGGCGGGCGAGCCCGCTGCGCCAGGGCAGCCACGTGGAGGCGCTGCCCAGCTCGTCACCGGCCCGCTCGTAGTAGGCGACCGCCTGGTCGACCTGGCCACGGGCAGCGGCGAACTCGCCGAGCCCGAAGCAGGCAGTCGCCGAGACCTCGCCGCGGACTCGGACCAGGCTGGTCAGGTCGCGGGAGTAGGGCGCGGCACCGCGGGTGTCGCCGAGCGCGAGACGGGCGAGCAGCCCGGTGAGTGCGAGGGTCGCGCGACTCGGCTCGTCGACGGACTCCTCACGGCGTCCCTGGTCGACGAGGTCGAGGGCGTTACCGATCCGCCCCTCCAGCAGCGCGTTGCTGGCTTGGTGTGCAAACCGGGCGGAGTCGACCGATGCATGGCCGACTGACGTGCGCGAGTCCGCCCCCCTGGGCTCGAGCATGGAAACAAGGTACGGGGTCGACGGGGTCCGTGGGGAGAGCCCGACGGGCTATTTAACCCTCACCGAGTGGGCTATCTCCAGCGCCGAGGCCGCTGCCGGCTCGGTGAGAGCGCGGTGGTCGGCCACCAGACCGACCCTGGTCCGGCGCTCCAGGAGGTCGTCCGCGTCGTGCGCGCCCTCGTCGGTCGCGCCGAAGATCAGCTCGGCCAACGTGACCGGTACGCCGTCGGCCACCGGCCGCAGCAGCTCGTCGTCGCCGAGGCCGGAGACGGCCCTGGCGGTGTCGAGCACGCGGGTGGCGTCGACGCCGTAGCGTCGCACCAGGCGCGGGCTGGGCGAGGTCGCCGTCAGGCGCGCCAGCTCCTCGCGGGGTGCGGCGCCGTCGAGGGCGAGCCGCGTGGTCCGGCAGGGGCCGGACCTGAGCCCGGTCCGTCGTACGACGGCGTCGACGGCGTCCTCCGCCATCCGGCGGTAGGTCGTGAGCTTGCCGCCGACGACGGTCACGACCCCCGAGCGGGAGGTGAGGACGGCGTGCTTGCGGGAGAGGTCGGCGGTGGCGCCGTCGGCACGCAGCAGCGGCCGCAGCCCGGCGAAGGAGCCGGCGACGTCGGCGCGGGTGAGCGGCCGGGCCAGACCCGACGACGCGGTGGCGAGCAGGAAGTCGATCTCGTCGGCTGACGGCACCGGTACGTCGGGCGGGTCGCCGTCGACGGGCACGTCGGTGAGGCCGACGTAGACGAGCCCGTCGCACTGGGGCAGGACGTTGACGAACTGGGCGTGCCCTCCGGGCACCGGCAGGGTGAGCGCGGCCTGGAGGCCCGGCAGCGTCCCGGGCCGGAGCACGAGGTGGGTGCCGCGGCTGGGCCGGAGCTCCACGTCGTCGACCAGCCCGCCGGCCCAGACGCCGGCGGCGTTGACCACGGCGCGGGCCGCGACCTCGACGGTCTGCCCGGTCAGCTCGTCTCGCAGCACGGCCCGGTCCCCGGTCAGCTCGACCGCCCTGGCCCGGGTGCGCAGGTCGGCCCCGAGGCGGGCAGCGGTCCGGGCGATGGTCGCCACGAGGCGGGCGTCGTCCTCGAGCTGGCCGTCCCAGGAGAGCAGGGCACCGCGCACGTCACCCCGCAGGCCGGGAGCCAGCAGCCTGGCCTCCGCAGCGGAGATCCGGCGTGAGCGTGGGAGTGTGCGGCCGCTGGTGCGGGCGGCGATCCGCAGCAGGTCGCCGGCGCCGATGCCGGCCCGCAGGAGCGCGGCCAGCTGGTGGCCGGTCGCGTCGGCCAGGGGCAGCACCATCGGCAGCGGCCGGGTCAGGTGAGGCGCCGTCGTCTCGAGGAGGATGCCGCGCTCGACAGCACTCTCGTGGGCGACGCCGACCTGTCCGGTGGCGAGGTAGCGCAAGCCGCCGTGGACCAGCTTGCTCGACCAGCGCGACGTACCGAAGGCGAGGTCGTGGGCGTCGACCGCGAGCACCGTCAGGCCACGAGAGACGGCGTCGAGGGCGACGCCGACGCCGGTGACCCCGAGACCGACGACCAGGACGTCGACCCGGGTCGGGGCGGCGTCGAGACCGGGCCTGGATCCGGCGCGCGGTGCTCACGGGGTCACCGCCCGGCGCACGAGGTGGGCGAGCTCGGAGTCGAGCGCCTCCTCGGTGACGTCGTCGTCGATCATCGTGTGGCCGCTGAGCACGAAGCCGTGCGCCGCCAGCAGCAGGGCCCGCGCCATGGTGACCGGGTCGCCGTCGCGGATCGAGCCCTCGGCCTGCCCCTCGCGGATGCGGGCGGCGGTGAGCTCGGCGATCGCCTGCTGGCTGCGACCGCGGCGGGTCAGCAGGTAGGGGAGCAGGAGCTCGGGGTCGAGCTCGACGATGCGGACGAACAGCTCGTTGTCGCGCAGCGCCCGGGTGGTCGCGACCACGATCGCGACCAGGTGGTCGGCCACGGTGGCTCGCTGGTCCGTCGTCGACGAGAGAGCCGTCGGCGGCGACCACCGCGGCGGCCACGACCTCACCCCACTCGCGCGTCATCAGGTCGCCCAGCACCGCGGCCATGTCGGGCCAGGTGCGGTAGATCGTCATCCGGCTGACCCCGGCGCGACGGGCCACCTCGGTCAGCGTCGTCCGGCGCCACCCGACGTCGAGGATGCACGCCCGGGCGGCGTCGAGGTACGCCGCCTGCGGATCGCTGTTGTGACGAAGTGACGTCATATGTCACACTGTAACACATGACGACCGAGATGCACCCGACCCGATGGGGCGACCCCGCGCGCGCGGCCGCGCTCCCCGACAGCACGCGTGGCCTCGTCGAGCTGGTCTTCCCGGTCAGCGACCGCTCCGTGCCCGACGACCTGGCGCTCGACCTGCCGGCGCCCGGCCTCTCCGACGAGGTGCTCGCCGCGCTCGCCGCGGTGGTCGGTCCGGAGCACGTGCACACCGACGCCGAGACCCGCCGGCTGCGGACCAGGGGCAAGTCGACGCCCGACCTCCTGCGCGCCCGCGCCGGCGACCTCACCGACGCCCCGGACGCAGTGGTCCGACCCGCCGACGCGGCGCAGGTGCAGGCAGTGCTCGAGGTGGCCGGCCGCCACCGTGTCGCCGATCGTCCCGTTCGGCGGCGGCACCTCGGTCGTGGGCGGCCTCGTCGCGCGCCGCGACCCGTCGTACGGCGGTGTGGTCAGCCTCGACCTGGTCCGGATGAAGCGGCTGCTCGCGGTCGACCCGGTCTCCATGACCGCGACCCTCGAGCCCGGGCTCCGCGGCCCCGAGGCCGAGGCGCTGCTGGCCGAGCACGGCATGGTCCTGGGCCACTTCCCGCAGTCGTTCGAGTACGCCACCATCGGTGGCTTCGCCGCGACCCGGTCCAGCGGGCAGTCGTCGGCGGGCTACGGGCGCTTCGACGCCGTGGTCGCCGGCCTCACCGTGGCGACCCCGATCGGCCCCGTCGACCTCGGCCGGGCTCCGGCCAGCGCCGCGGGCCCCGACCTGCGGCAGCTCTTCCTCGGGTCCGAGGGCGCCCTCGGGGTGATCACGTCGGTGACCGTCCGCTGCCGGCGGCTGCCCTCCGAGCGGCTCTACGAGGGGTGGCGCTGGCCGTCGTTCGACGCCGGCGCCGAGGCCGTCCGGACGCTGGCCCAGACGCAGCTGCTGCCGACCGTACTGCGGCTCTCCGACGAGAACGAGACCGCGATCAACCTCGCCGACCCCGACGCCGTCGGCGGTGACGCCGCCAGTGGTGGCTGCCTGATGATCGTCGGCCACGAGGGGACGCCGGCCGAGGTGTCGGCGCGCCGGGCCGCGGTGTCCACCGTGCTCACCGAGCTGGGGGGCACCCTCGCCGGCGAGGAGCCCGGCCGGGCCTGGTCGGCGGGCCGCTACGCCGCGCCGTACCTCCGTGACTCGCTGCTCGACGTCGGCGTCCTGGTCGAGACCCTGGAGACGGCGACGTGGTGGTCACACCTGCGAGAGCTGTACGACGCGGTGTCGGGCGCCCTGCGCGGCTCGCTGGGTGACTCGGCGCTGGTGCTGTGCCACATCTCGCACGTCTACGAGACCGGCGCCTCGCTCTACTTCACCGTCGCCGCGCCCGAGGGCGACGACCCGATCGGTCGTTGGCACGAGGCCAAGTGGGCCGCCTCCGAGGCGATCGTGGCGGTCGGCGCGACGATCACCCACCACCACGGGGTCGGCACCGACCACCAGCCGTGGCTGGCCGCCGAGATCGGCGAGGTGGGGGTCGCGGTGCTGCGGGCGGCGAAGGCGGCCGTCGACCCCGACGGCATCCTCAACCCCGGCGTGCTGGTGCCCTGAGGGACTCACGTCGGCTCAGGCCTCGAACGTCCACACCAGGAGCTGGGTCGGCACGGCGGCGGTCACCGACAGCCCTCGCTCGTCGCGGAACTCGAACGCGTCCCCGGCCGCCAGCGGCTCGGCCAGGCTGCTGCGGGTCAGCGCCCCGGTGACCACGAAGAGGTAGACCAGCGGCGCCTCGGGCACCTCGACCGAGTCGCCGGCTCCGGCGTCGGCCAGCCACAGCGTCGCGCCCGGCACGTTGAGGGGCAGCCCCTCGTGGCCGGCGACCGCCGTCAGCGACCCGCTCGACAGGTCCGGTGCCGTCGTACGGCGCGTGGGGGCGGTGCCCGATCTCGCCCGGCCGCAGCCACATCTGGACGAACCTCGTGGCCCCGGTCAGGGCACGCTCGCTGTGGGTCAGCCCGGCGCCGGTGTCGGTCACCGCGAGCTCGCCCGCGGGCTGCACCACCGCGCCCGAGGCGTCGACGTGGGTCAGCTCACCGCGGACCACCCAGGTCACGAGCACCACGTCGCGGTGCTCGTGGGCGTCGTACCCCGGATCCGGTGCCCAGCAGGTCGTCGTTGAGCGCGATCAGGGGCCCGAAGGCAATACGGTCGGGGTCGTAGAACTCCCCGAAGGAGAACGAGTGCCGCGTCTGGCGGCCTTTCTCCCGGGTGTTGAACCGGTCCAATCCCCGACGAACGAGAACACTCACCTCCACAATGATCCCCGTGGCTCACCCTCTGCTTCCACCGGGCTTCCGGTTCGGAGCCAGCACGGCGGCCTACCAGATCGAGGGAGCGGCCGCCGAGGACGGCAAGGGGCCGAGCATCTGGGACACCTTCACCCACCAACCGGGGCGGGTGATCGACGGCTCGAACGGCGACGTCGCCTGCGACCACTACCACCGGCTCGAGGAGGACCTCGACCTGATGGCCCGCCTCGGGCTGGGGGGCTACCGGTTCTCGATCTCGTGGCCGCGGGTCCAGCCCACCGGCAGCGGCGCGTTCAACCCCGCCGGCCTCGACTTCTACGACCGGCTCATCGACGGGTTGCTCGAGCGCGACATCCAGCCGATGGCGACGCTGTTCCACTGGGACCTGCCGCAGGCGCTCGACGACGAGGGCGGGTGGATCAACCGCGGCGTCGTCGACCGGTTCGCGGAGTACGCCGCGACCCTCGGGGAGCGCTACGCCGACCGGGTCGAGCACTGGGTGCCGATCAACGAGCCGAACGTGGTCACGTTCCTCGGCTACGCCACCGGGGTGCACGCGCCAGGGCTGTCGCTGATGTTCGACTCGATGGTGGTCGCCCACCACCTGCTGCTCGCCCACGGCCGGGCCGCGATCGCGCTGCGGGCCGCCGGTGCGACCAGCGTGGGCTGTGCCAACAACCACGCGCCGATGTGGCCGGCGAGCGACGACGAGGCCGACGTGGGGGCCGCCAAGCTCTTCGACGCGCGTGTGGAACGGCATGTTCGCCGAGCCGATGCTGTTCGGGCGCTACCCGCGGGACCTCGAGCTGCTCGTCGAGCCCTTCATCGAGCCCGGTGACATGGCCACCATCCGCCAGCCCCTCGACTTCTACGGCGTCAACTACTACAACCCGATGCGCATCGCGGCCTCCGAGGACGAAGAGGCGGACATGCCCTTCGAGCAGCGCAACGTGGTCGGCTACCCGGTCACCGACTTCGGCTGGCCCGTCGTACCGGACTCCCTGCGCGAGTGGCTGATCACCCTCCGGGCCCGCTACCGCGCGGCCCTGCCCCCGATCATCATCACCGAGTCGGGCTGCTCCTACGCCTCCGAGCCCGACGCCGACGGCGTCGTCGACGACCAGGAGCGGATCGACTACCTCGACAGCCACCTCCGGGCGATCGCGGTCGCCGTCCGCGCCGGGGTCGACGTCCGCGGCTACTACGCCTGGTCGCTGATGGACAACTTCGAGTGGGCCGAGGGCTTCACCCAGCGCTTCGGCCTGGTCTACGTCGACTTCGAGACCCTGGCCCGCATCCCCAAGCGCTCCTTCGAGTGGTACGCCGAGATGATCCGCGCCCAACCCCCCGACAACTGACCCTCTCGACGGGTCAGCGGCGGCCGACGCCCCGCGCGGTCCAGCCGGCGGAGCGCCAGGTGTCGAGGTCGAGCGCGTTGCGGCCGTCGAAGAGCTGACGCCGGTGGACGACGCCGTCGAGATCGGCCGGGGTGAGGTCGCGGAACTCCCGCCACTCGGTCAGGTGCAGGACCAGGTCGGCGCCGCGGCAGGCCTCCACCGCGGAGTCGGCGTAGGTCAGCGTCGGGAACAGGGCGCGGGCCGTCTCGGTGGCCGCGGGGTCGTAGACCTGCACTCGCGCCCCCCGGAGGTGGAGCTGGCCGGCCACCGACAGGGCCGGTGAGTCGCGGACGTCGTCGCTGTCGGGCTTGAAGGCCACGCCCCAGACCGCGATCCGGGCGCCGGCCATCGTCCCGTCGGGCGAGGACGCCTCCACCATCGACTGGGCGATCTGGGCCACCCGCTCGCGCTGGTGGAGGTTCACGTCGTCGATGTGCAGCAGGAAGGTCATCGCGTCCTCGACGCCGAGCTCGCCGGCCCGGTGTGCGAACGCCCGGATGTCCTTGGGCAGACAGCCGCCGCCGAACCCGACGCCGGCGTCGAGGAAGCTGCGGCCGATGCGCGCGTCGTACCCGATCGCGTCGGCGAGGTCGGCGACGTCGGCGTCCGTGGCCTCGCAGAGCTCCGCCATCGCGTTGATGAACGAGATCTTGGTGGCCAGGAACGCGTTGGCCGCGACCTTGACCAGCTCGGCGGTCGCGTAGTCGGTCACGACCACCGGCGCCCCGGAGTCGACCATCGGGGCGTAGAAGTCGCGCAGCAGCTTCTCGGCCCGCGGGTCGGTGACGCCGAGCACGATCCGGTCGGGGTGGAGCGTGTCGTCGATGGCGTGGCCCTCACGCAGGAACTCCGGGTTCCAGGCCAGCAGCGCCTCGGCGCCCGCAGGCGCCAGCGCGACCAGCCGTGCCGCGAGCCGCCCGGCGGTGCCCACCGGCACCGTCGACTTGCCGACGACGAGGGTCGGCCGGTCGAGGTGGGGCGCGAGGCCTACGATCGCGCGGTCGACCTGGCCCAGGTCGGCGCCCAGTCCCTCGGCGCGCTGGGGCGTGCCGACGCAGAGGAAGTGGAGGTCGCCGAACGCCGCGACCTCGGCGTAGGAGTCGGTGAACCGCAGCCGGCCGGAGGCGACATGGCGGGCGAGCAGGTCGGCGAGGCCGGGCTCGAAGAACATCACCCGTCCGTCGGAGAGCGACGCCCGCTTGACCGGGTCGATCTCCATGCCGAGCACCTCGTGCCCGAGCTCGGCCATGGCTGCGGCGTGCGTGGCCCCGAGATAGCCGCAACCGATGACGGTGATGCGCATGGCGCGAGTCTAGGGAGACAGCGCTGCGGCGACCCGAGTCCCCTGCTCGATCGCGCGCTCGGCGTCGAGCTCGGCGGCCACGTCCGCGCCACCGATCAGGTGCGGCTGCCGTCCCGCCGTGACCAGCTCGTCGTACAGGCCGCGGACCGACTCCTGACCCGCGCACAGCACGACGGTGTCCGCCTCGACCAGCACGGGCTCGCCGTCGACGAGGAGGTGGAGACCGGCGTCGTCGACCCGGACGTAGGACGCGCCCCGCACCTGCCGGACCCCCGATTGCTTCAGCACGGCGCGGTGCGCCCACCCGCTGGTCCGGCCGAGACCGATCCCGATCGGCGTCGCCTTCCGCTGCACGAGCGTGACCTCGCGGATCGGCGGGCGCGGCTTGGGCTCGGTCAACCCGCCCGGGTGGAGGGCCGGGTCGCCGACGCCCCAGTGGGACATCCAGTCGTCGGTCGTCTCCTCGGGGTCGTGGGTCAGGAAGTGGCTCACGTCGACCCCGATGCCGCCGGCACCCACGACGGCAACCCGCCGGCCGGGGACCACCCGGCCGCTGAGGACGTCGGCGTAGGACGCCACGCTCGGGTGGCCCACACCCTCGAGCTCCGGGACCCGCGGCACGACGCCGGTCGCGACCACCACCTCGTCGTACGACGCGAGCTCGGCCGCCGTCGGCGCCTGCCCGAGCCGCACCTGCGCGCCGAGCACCGCGAGCCGGCGGCTGAAGTAGCGCAGCGTCTCGGCGAACTCCTCCTTGCCCGGGATCCGCATCGCCAGCCGGAACTGCCCGCCCACCTCGTCGGCCCGCTCGAACAAGGTCACCGCGAACCCTCGCTCGGTGGCCGCAGCAGCGGCCGCGAGCCCGGCCGGCCCCGCTCCCACGACGGCGATGTGGCGCAGCTGGTTTCGAGACGGTTGCTGCGCAACCTCCTCAACCGGCGGCGCGAGCGCGCCCACGCCGCCGCCGCTGGTTGAGGAAGGCGCCCTGGCGCCCTCGCCGCTGGTTGAGGAAGGCGCCCTGGCGCCCGTCTCGAAACCACGCGGCCCTCCGATCGGCAGCAGCACCAGCTCGGTCTCACGGGCTGCGCGGGGGTTCACCAGGCAGGAGGCCTTCCGGTTGCTGAACACGTGATCGAGGCAGGCCTGGTTGCAGGCGATGCAGGTGTTGATCTCGTCGGCCCGGCCGGTCGCCGCCTTCGCGACGAAGTCGGGATCGGCCAGCAGCGGCCGAGCCATCGACACCAGGTCGGCCTCGCCGGCAGCCAGGATCTCCTCGGCCAGGTCGGGGGTGTTGATCCGGTTGGAGGCGCACACCGGCACCGACACCTCGGCCCGCAACCGTGCGGTCAGCGAGCGCCAGGCACCCCGCGGTACCTGGGTGATGATCGTCGGCACGCGAGCCTCGTGCCAACCGATCCCGGTGTTGAACGCGGTGACACCGGCCTCCTCGAGGGCGTGCGCCAGGTCGACCACCTCGTCCCAGGTCTGGCCGCCCTCCACGAGGTCGAGCAGCGAGATCCGGTAGACGATCGGGAAGCCGTCGCCGACCGCCTCACGAGTACGCCGGACCACCTCGACCGGGAACCGCATCCGCTTCTCGGCCGTGCCACCCCAGGCATCGGTGCGTTGGTTGGTGCGGACCGCGAGCATCTGGTTGATCAGGTAGCCCTCGGAGCCCATCACCTCGACCGCGTCGTAGCCTGCCTTCTTCGCCAGACGCGCTGCCCGCGCGAAGTGGGACGCGGTGTGGTCGACGCCCCTGGTGCTCAGGGCGTGCGGCGTGAACGGCGTGATCGGCGACTTGGTGCGCGAGGCGCTGACACTGAACGGGTGGTAGCCGTAGCGGCCCGCGTGCAGCACCTGCAGGGCGATCGCGCCACCCGCCTCGTGCACGGCGTCGGTCACCTCCAGGTGACGCATCGCCTGCAGGCGGTGGGTCATCTCCGACGCCAGCGGCTTGAGCCAGCCGCGCCGGTCGGGCGCATAGCCCCCGGTGACGATCAGGCCCACGCCGCCGCGGGCCCGCGCCGCAACGTACGCCGCGAGCGCCGGGAGGTCACGCACCCGGTCCTCGAGGCCGGTGTGCATCGAACCCATCACGACGCGGTTGCGCAAGGTGAGGTCGCCGAGGGTGATCGGGGCCAGCAGGTGCGGGTAGGTCACCGCGACATTGAACCGTCCCGCGCGCCCAGTTGGGATGTGACATGGCTTGCACTCATATACCCCTAGGGGGTATAACGGACGGATGAACGAGAGCTGGCGGATGGCCATCACCGCGACCCGACACTGCCTGACCGGCTGCGCCATCGGCGAGATCCTCGGCATGGTGCTGGCCACCTGGTGGGGATGGGGCAACGGCGCGACGATCGCGCTGAGCGTCGTGCTCGCCTTCGGCTTCGGCTATGGGCTCACCTACACCGGCGTACGCCGGCTGGGTGCCGACAGCCGGACCGCCGTCCGGGCCGCCCTGGCCAGCGACACCCTCTCGATCCTCACCATGGAGGTCGTCGACAACCTCTTCATCCTGGTCGTGCCCGGCGCGATGGCGGCCGGCCTCGACTCCACCTTGTTCTGGTGGTCGCTGGCGGTCTCGCTGGCTGTCGCGTTCGTGGTCGCGGTGCCGGTCAACCGGTGGCTGATCGACCGCGGCAAGGGTCACGCCGTGGTGCACGTCCTCCACGAGGGGCACGCCATGGGTCACGCCGACGGGTCCGCGGAGGGGCACGCCCACCAGCACTGAGCAGGGGCTCCCGTACGATCTGCGCATGCGCATGCCTCGAACGGCTGCCGTCCTCCTGCCGCTCACGCTCCTCGCGCTCGGGTGCGCGCCGCAAGCAAGCTCGACGACGGCCACCGAACCCAGCACCGGCTCCTCCGCCTCGCAATCGGCCGCCGACTGTGCCCAGGGCAAGACGATGAAGGACGGCGTCCTCACCGTCGGCACGGACTCGCCGGCCTACGACCCGTGGTTCCGCAACAACGACCCGAGCAACGGCAAGGGCTACGAGTCCGCCGTCGCCTACGAGGTCGCGAAGCGGATGGGGTTCCCGGCGAGCGCCGTGACCTGGACCAAGGTGCCGTTCAACTCCTCCTACGCACCGGGGCCGAAGCACTTCGACTTCGACATCAACCAGATCTCGATCACGCCCCAGCGCGCCAAGGTCGTCGACTTCTCCGACGGCTACTACGACGCAGCGCAAGCCGTGATCGCGGTCAAGGGGTCCCCGGCTGCGAACGCCACGTCCCTGGCCGACCTCAAGCAGTACAAGATCGGCGCCCAGACCGGGACGACGTCGCTGACCGCGATCCGCGACCAGATCCAGCCCAGCAGCGACGCGGTCGTCTTCCAGAACACCAACGACGCCAAGCAGGCCCTGCTCAACGGCCAGGTCGACGCGATCGTGGCGGACCTGCCGACGGCGTTCTACCTGACGGCGGTGGAGATCCCCAAGGGCACGATCGTCGGGCAGTTCCAGCAGACCGGTGGCCAGCCCGAGCAGTTCGGGATGCTGTTCAAGAAGGGCAGCCCCCTGGTCGGCTGCGTCAACCAGGCGCTCGCGGCCATGAAGTCCGACGGGACGCTGTCCGACATCGAGAAGAAGTGGCTCTCCGACACGGTCAACGTGCCCGTCCTCCAGTGAGGGCGCAGTGAGCTCGACCGACCTCGCCTGGGAGCCGAGCCGGCGGGAGCTCGAACGTCGCGCCGTACGCCGCGCTCGGGCGCGGCGCGACATCACCGTCGCGTCGGTGGCGCTGATCGTGGTGCTCGGGGCACTGGCGGTCGCCATCACGACGTCCCCCGGCTGGCCGGCGGTCAAGGAGTCGTTCTTCAACTGGGACGAGGCCAAGGCGTCGTTCCCCGAGGTGATCCGGGGCTTCGGGAAGAACATCGTCATCTTCATGATCGCCGAGCCGTTCATCCTGGTGCTCGGTGTGGCCGTGGCGGTGGCCCGGTCGACCATCTCGCCGGTGATGCTGCCGTTCCGCGTCCTGGCTGTCGTGTACGCCGACGTGTTCCGGGGCATCCCGACGATCCTGCTGGTCTACCTGGCCGGCTTCGGGATCCCCGCCCTCCAGCTCAGCGGCGTACCGACCAACCCGCTGTGGCTCGGCACCGGCGCCCTCGTCCTGTCCTACGGCGCCTACGTCTCGGAGGTCTTCCGCGCCGGCATCGAGTCGATCCACCCGTCCCAGCTGGCGAGTGCCGACACGCTCGGCCTGAGCAGGTGGCAATCGATGCGGCACGTGATCCTGCCTCAGGCGACCCGACGGGTGACGCCCCCACTGCTCAACGACTTCATCTCGCTGCAGAAGGACACCGCCCTCCTGTCGGTGATCGCGGTGTTCGAGGCCATGTTCTCCGCTCAGGACTACAACAACTACCACTTCAACTACACCTCGCTCGTGGTCGCCGCAGCGCTGTTCATCTGCCTGACCATCCCCTTGACCCGGTTCACCGACTACTTGGGTCGCCGCGCACTGCGGCGTCAGTTCGCCGGTGCCCGATGACGGTGCTGATCGAGGCCGCCGACGTCCGCAAGACCTACGGCGAGAAGGTCGTGCTCGCGGACGTCTCGCTGAGCCTGCAGGCCCATGACGTGGTCTGCCTGATCGGGTCGTCGGGGTCGGGCAAGTCGACCCTGCTGCGCTGCCTCAACCTGCTCGAGGACATCGACGACGGCGTGATCGAGTTCGAGGGCCGCGAGATCTCCGACCCGCGCGTCGACCGGCGCGAGGTTCGGAGCCGGATGGGGATGGTCTTCCAGTCCTACAACCTGTTCCCCCACATGTCCGTCCTCGACAACTGCACCCTGGCGCCACGCCGCGTGCACGGCGTACCCAAGGCGGAGGCGGAGCAGCGGGCGCGTGACCTGCTCGCGCAGTTCGGGCTGGCCGACCAGGCGGACAAGCACCCCGACCGAATGTCCGGCGGCCAGCAGCAGCGGACGGCACTCGTGCGCGCGCTGTGCACCCAGCCCACCCTGCTGCTCCTCGACGAGATCACCGCGGCGCTCGACCCGGAGCTGGTGGGTGACGTCCTCACCATCGTCAAGGACCTCGCCGAGCAGGGCACCACGATGATCCTGGCCACCCACGAGATGGCCTTCGCCCGCGACATCGCCACCACGGTGTGCTTCCTCGACGGCGGACGCATCCTCGAGCAGGGCCCGCCGGCGGAGATCTTCACCCACCCCCAAGAGGAGCGCACGCGCCAGTTCCTCGCGCGCGTCCTGGGGCTCATGAACCTCGGCGAGGGCACCGGTCCGCTCCGCGGCGTCAAGGTCGTGGAGCTGGCCGGCATCGGGCCGGGTCCCCATGCGTGCATGATCCTGGCCGACCTCGGCGCCGACGTGATCCGGGTCGACCGGCCGGGCGGCCAGCCGCTGACGGGCGGCCCCCACGACCTGCTCAACCGCGGGCGGCCCAGCGTGGCGCTCGACCTCAAGCACCCCGACGCCGTGGCGGCGGTGCTCGACCTCGTGGCGACGGCCGACGTCCTGGTCGAGGGCCTGCGACCTGGTACGACGGAGCGCCTCGGCCTCGGCCCGGACGCCTGCCTGGCCCGCAACCCGCGGCTGGTCTACGGCCGGATGACCGGCTGGGGCCAGGACGGGCCGCTGGCCGCCACCGCCGGCCACGACCTGGGCTACATCGCGATCACCGGCGCCTTGGCGGAGATGGGTCAGGACAAGGCCCGGCCGCACTTCCCGAGCAACCTCGTCGGCGACTTCGGCGGCGGCTCGACCTACCTCGTCATCGGCATCCTGGCCGCCCTCCTCGAGGCGCGGCTCTCCGGCGCGGGGCAGGTCGTCGACGCCGCGATCGTCGACGGCACCGCCCACCTCAACGCGATGGCGACCGGCTTCCTGGCCGCCGGCCTCTATCGCGAGGAGCGCGCGGCCAACCTGCTCGACGGCGGCGCGCCCTTCTACGACGTCTACGAGACCGCCGACGGCCGCCACATGGCCGTCGGCTCGCTCGAGCCGCAGTTCTACGCCGAGCTGGTCCGGCTGCTGGACATCGAGGACAGAGCCCCCGACCGCAACGACGCCGCCCACCACCCCGAGCTCCGGCGGGTGATCGCCCAGGCGGTCGCGTCGCGCACCCAGGCCGAGTGGGTCGCGGTCTTCGACGGGTCCGACGCCTGCGTCGCACCTGTGCTGCCGATGACCGAGGCGTTCACCCACCCCCACCTGGCCGCGCGCGGCACGTTCGTCGAGCGCGACGGGGTGACCCAGCCGGCACCGGCGCCCCGCTTCTCGCGCACCGAACCCTCGCTGACCACGCCGCCACCCGCCGCCGCCGGACAGGACACCCGCGCGGCGCTGGCCGCCTGGGGCCTCGATGCCGACGCCCTCGTCGCCTCCGGAGCGGCGGTGCAGGCCTGATGTCCACCCCGCGTGAGACCGAGCACGTCGACGTCCTCATCATCGGCGCGGGCCTCTCCGGCATCGGCGCGGCGGCGCACCTGGCCCGCGCGCTCCCGCGCACGTCGTACGTCGTGCTCGAGGCGCGGGAGGTGAGCGGCGGCACGTGGGACCTGTTCCGCTACCCGGGGATCCGGTCGGACTCCGACATGTACACGATGGGCTACTCCTTCCGGCCGTGGACGCACGACGAGGCCCTCGGGTCCGGCGACCGGATCCTGGAGTACCTCCGCGACACAGCGCGGGAGTACGACGTCGAGCGGCACATCCGCTACCGCCACCGCGTAGTGAGCGCCTCGTGGAGCAGTGAGGACGCCCGCTGGACGGTCGAGGCCGAGCACGACGGCGAGCCGGTCACCCTGACCGCCGGGTTCCTGTGGGCCTGCCGCGGCTACTACGACTACGCCCACGGTCACGAGCCCGAGTTCGCCGGGGCCGACGAGTTCCGCGGGACGTTCGTGCACCCGCAGCACTGGCCGGCCGACCTCGACTGGTCGGGCCGACGGGTCGTGGTGATCGGCAGCGGCGCCACCGCAATCACCCTCGTCCCGGCGATGGCGCGCGACGCCGCCCACGTCACGATGCTGCAGCGCTCGCCCACCTACATCCTGAGCCTGCCCGCGCGCGACCCCGTCGCCGTACGCCTGAAGAAGTGGCTGCCCGACCGCCTCGCCCAGCGGCTCGTCCGCCTGAAGAGCATCGCGACCGCGTCGGTGTTCTACCGGCTCTCGCGGGCCCGGCCGTCGATCGTCAAGCGGATGATCCGCAAGCAGAACGTCGCGCTGCTCCCCGAGGGGTACGACGTCGACACCCACTTCACGCCGACGTACCAGCCCTGGGACCAACGGGTGTGCTTCGTGCCCGACGGCGACCTGTTCAAGGCCGTACGCTGCGGCGACGCGGAGGTGGTGACCGCGACGATCGAGCGCTTCGACGCCGACGGCATCGTGCTCACCGGCGGCCGCCACCTCGACGCCGACGTCATCGTCTCCGCGACCGGGCTCGAGCTCTCGCCGTTCGGCGAACTCGCGCTGGACGTCGACGGCGAGAAGGTCGACCCGTCCCGCGAGCTCACCTACCGCGCGCTGATGTTGTCCGGAGTGCCCAACTTCGTCTACACCGTCGGCTACACCAACGCCTCCTGGACGCTGAAGGCCGACTTGGTCGCGGAGTACACCTGCCGGCTCCTGGCCCACATGCGTCACCACCGCTACCGCAGCGTCGTCCCCGTCCGCGAGGAAGGTATCGGCGAGCGGCCGTTCATGGACTTCACCTCCGGCTACGTGCTGCGGGCCCTCGACCAGCTGCCCAAGCAGGGCGACCGCGAGCCCTGGCGGCTGCGGCAGAGCTACTGGTACGACCGGCGCGTGCTCCGGCGCGGCGACCTCGAGGACGGCGTGCTCCGGTTCCGCTGAGGCCGGCGCCGCATGAGGCCGCGCCCACCGGGTACGACGAGGGGGTCCAGCACGCCACGACAGCGAAGGGGGCGCCGCTATGGGGCTCGACGACAAGATCGAGAACGAGGCGACCGAGGCCAAGGGCAAGGCCAAGGAGGCCACCGGCTCGGCCACCGGCAACGAGAGCCTGGAGTCCGAGGGCAGGGCCGACCAGGGCGAGGCCAAGGTCAAGAAGGCCGGCGAGCACGTCAAGGACGCGGCCGGCAACATCAAGGACACGTTCTCCAGCTGAGCGGAGACAGGTCGCGAAGGGTCTCACGGCTGCGGCGGCGAGGCCCTTCGTCGTACCGCGAACGCCTAGGGTGACCCGCGTGCTGGCTGCCGTCGGCCGCGCCGTGCGCCGGTCGTTGTGGGACAAGGTCCCACGTGACCATCGCGAGTCGCCGCGTGCCCTGCGACGGCGCCAGTGGGTCACCGGTGCGTTCGTGGTGATCGGGGCGGTCGTGCTCGGCTTCTCGCTGTCGATCTCTCCGGGCAACGCGTGGTTCTACCCCGCGACGCTCGGTCTCGCCCTGGTGTGGACGGTCGGAGCCGTCGCCTCGGGTCCGTTGCACCTCGGCCGCACCCTGCGCGGCGACGAGCCGGGCCCGCGCCCGCTGCTGGTGCCGGCGGCGTACGGCGTGCTGCTCGCCGGCCTCTTCGTCGTCGGCGGGCTCGTGGTCCGGGAGGTGCCGTGGCTGGACGCCCAGGTGCGCCACGTCCTCGACCACGCGCAGCAGGGCTCGGTGCCCTTGCTCGTGGTGATCACGGCGCTCAACGGGGTGGCCGAGGAGCTGTTCTTCCGGGGCGCGCTCTACGCCGCCACCACCCGCTACCCGGTCGTCGTCACGACGGTCGCCTACGCTGCGGCGACGCTGGCCACCGGCAACCTCATGCTCTCCTTCGCGGCCCTGCTCCTCGGGCTCCTGTGCGGCCTCCAACGACGGGCCACCGGAGGCATCCTGGCCCCGGTGATCACCCACGTCGTCTGGTCCACCGCCATGCTCTTCGCCCTCCCCGCCCTTTTCGGTAGTCCGTGACGTTCGTCAGTCGGTCTCAGCGGGGAGTCGGCTGACGAACGTCACGGACTACCGGATCAGGGCCGGTCGGAGTCTTCGTCGTCGTCGAGGGCGCGGCGCACGGCCTCGGCGTAGGGGAGCGGGTCGCCGGGCACCAGGTCGCGGATGGAGAGGTCGGTGACCACCACCTCCGTCCCCATCGAGTCGATCAGGTTGCGGCCGGTGGTGACGTCGACGTCGGTCACGAAGGCCAGCCAGTACGACGAGAGCCGAGGCGTCAGCACGGGCACCCGCACGATCGGCACCCGGTGCCCGGTCGAGACCTCGGAGGCCACCTCGAGCATCTCCAGGTAGGTCAGCTGCTCGGGGCCGCCGATCTCGAAGACCCGTCCGTAGGCCTCCGGCTCGTCGGCGACGCCGACCAGGTAGCGGACGACATCGTCCACGGCGATCGGCTGGGTCTTCGTCGAGACCCAGCGGGGCACGACCATGGCCGGGAGGTTCTTGACGAGCTGGCGGGTCAGCTCCCACGAGATGCCGCCCCTGCCGACGACGATGCCGGCCCGCAGCACCGTGACCGGGACCCCGCCCGCGCCGAGCAGCCCCTCGACCTCACGCCGCGACCGCAGGTGCGGGGAGAGCTCGGTGCCCTCGGCGCCGAGGCCGCCCAGGTAGACGATCTGGCGCACCCTGGCCGCGGCCGCGGCCTTCCCGAACGCCTCCGACGCGCGGGCGTCGCGGTGCTCGAAGTCGGGGGAGTCGAGGGAGTGCACCAGGTAGTAGGCGACGTCGACGCCCTCCAGGGCGGCCGACAGCGAGTCGGCGTCCTGCACGTCGGCCCCCACGGCCGCGCCCGGCCCGTCGTACGCCTCGGGTCGGCGGGTCATCGCGCGCACGTCGTATCCCTCGTCGACGAGGGCGGGGCAGAGGCGACGCCCGATGAAGCCGGTGGCACCGGTGACCAGGACCGTCGCAGGATCGGTGGGCGCGGTCACGGGAGACCTCGTACCCCGGCGCCCCGCCGCTGAACCGTCATCGCGCGCGCTTGGCGATGTTGGCGCGGCGGGTCGCGTCCATGCCGGCCTCGTAGGCCTGCACCAGCGACGCGATCGAGAGCGGCTTGAGCCGCTCGACGACCTCCTGGATGGTCTCGGGCGAGACGCCCTGCTCCTTGTAGACCGGCCACACCTTGGTCCGGAACAGCTCGTAGAGCTCCTCGGCGATCGCGCGCCCGTGGGCGGCGTACACCTCGGCGGCGGCACGGGCGGCCTCGATCGGGTAGCCGAGGTCGAGCAGCCCCAGCCCGACGCCGAGTTGCGACACCGAGACCTCGAACCGTCCGCGCCCGCTGGGCACCAGCACCCCGAGGGCCTCCAGGGTCTCCAGGTCGTGGGCGTCGAGGGGCCGGCCGGCCCGCTGCTCGAGCTCGACGCGGCTGACCTCGGCCCGGGAATCGGCCATCCACGGCGCGAGCATCGTCCGGTGCAGCGCGATGTCCTCCGGCGTCGCGTGCTGGGGGATGCCGGCGAGGTACTTCTCGATCGCCGACAGCGTGAAGCCGTGGCCCTGGAGCTCCTGCACGAGCTGGAGCCGGGCCACGTGGTCGGAGGTGTAGTAGCCGCTGCGGCCCCGCCGCAGCGGAGACGGGACCAGGCCCTTGGTCGTGTAGAACCGGATGTTGCGCACGCTCATCCCGACCCGCTCGGTCAGCTCGTCGAGCGTGAGCAGCGTGACGGGTGCCACAGTTGCGTCCTTGACGACCATGACAGTAAGAGTGTCACAATCGATCCCATGGCTCCAGCACCCCATGAGGCACCCCGCGAAGCATTCGTCTACGACCATCTCCGTACGCCGCGCGGCAAGGGCAAGGCGGTCGGAGGGCTCCACGAGGTGAAGCCGGTCGACCTGGCCGTCGGCCTCCTGAAGGAGATCCAGACCCGCAACCCGGCGCTCGACGTCGAGCGGGTGGACGACGTCGTGCTCGGCGTGGTCTCGCCCATCGGCGAGCAGGGCGGCGACATCGCCAAGACCGCTGCGCTGGCGGCGGGCTACCCCGAGACCGTGGCGGGCGTGCAGCTCAACCGCTTCTGCGCCTCCGGCCTCGAGGCGGTCAACCAGGCGGCGGCGCGGGTGCGCAGCGGCTTCGAGGACCTGATCCTGGCCGGCGGCGTCGAGTCGATGAGCCGGGTCCCGATGGGCTCCGACGGCGGCGCCTGGGCGATGGACCCCGCCACCGCGCTGACCACGGGCTTCGTGCCGCAGGGCATCGGCGCCGACCTGATCGCCACTCTCGAGGGCTGGAACCGCGAGGACGTCGACGCCTACGCCGCGGAGTCGCACCATCGCGCGGCCAAGGCCTGGGCCAACGGCTACTTCGCCGACGCGATCGTCCCGGTCACCGACCGCAACGGGCTCACCGTGCTCGAGCACGACGAGCTGGTGCGTCCCGACACCTCCGTCGAGGGGCTGGCGGGTCTGAGGCCGAGCTTCGCCCAGATGGGCAAGGACGCCGGCTTCGACGACGTGGCGCTGGAGAAGTACCACTGGGTCGAGAAGATCGACCACGTCCACCACGCCGGGAACTCGTCGGGCATCGTCGACGGTGCGGCCCTGGTGGCGATCGGCTCCGAGGAGCTCGGCAATGCGCTCGGCCTCACGCCGCGCGCCCGGATCGTGTCGGCGGCCGTCTCCGGTGCCGACCCGACCATCATGCTCACCGGTCCGGCCCCTGCAGCCCGCAAGGCGCTGGCGAGGGCCGGGCTCGAGGTCGGCGACATCGACCTGTGGGAGATGAACGAGGCCTTCGCCGCCGTCGCCATGCGGTTCATGAAGGACATGGGCATCACCCACGAGGTCACCAACGTCAACGGTGGCGCCATCGCGATGGGGCACCCGCTCGGCGCGACCGGCGCCATGCTCCTCGGCACCATGATCGACGAGCTCGAGCGGCGCGACCTGCGCCGCGGCCTGGTCACGCTCTGCATCGGTGGCGGCATGGGCATCGCCACGATCGTCGAGACGGTCTGACGTCTCCCCACCCCTGACCTCGCAACGGAAGAGACCATGAGCACCGACACCACCACCCAGACCGCCGTCCGCTACGACCAGGACGCCGACGGCATCGTCACCCTCACCCTCGACGACCCGACCGCCAGCGCCAACACGATGAACGAGCTCTACCAGGCGTCGATGCATGCAGCGGTCGAGCGCCTGTACGACGAGCTGGCCACCGACCCCGACAGTCTCACCGGCGTCGTGGTGACGTCGGCGAAGAAGACCTTCTTCGCCGGCGGCAACCTCACGCTGATGATGCAGGCGACCGCTGACGACGCCGCCTCGGTCTTCGCCGGCATCGAGGCGATGAAGGCAGACCTGCGCCGGCTCGAGAAGCTCCCGAAGCCGGTCGTCGCCGCGATCAACGGCGCCGCCCTCGGCGGCGGCCTGGAGATCGCTCTGGCCTGCCACCGCCGGATCCTCGTCGAGGACACCTCGGCCGTGGTCGGTCTGCCGGAAGCCACCCTCGGGCTCCTCCCCGGCGGAGGGGGCGTGACCCGCGTGGTCCGGATGCTCGGTGTGAGCTCGGCGCTCATGGACGTCCTGCTGCAGGGCACGCGCTTCAAGCCCGCGGACGCGCTCGGCAAGGGCCTGGTCGACGAGCTGGTCGTCCACCGCGCCGACCTGGTCCCCGCCGCGAAGGCGTGGATCAAGGCCAACCCCGAGGCGGCCGGCAACCCCTGGGACCGCCCCGACTACCGGATGCCCGGCGGCACCCCGCAGTCGCCCAAGCTGGCGGCGTTCCTCCCGGCGTTCCCGGCTCTGCTGCGCCAGCAGACCAAGGGCGCCGTCTACCCCGCGCAGCGCGCGATCCTCTCTGCCGCCGTCGAGGGAGCAAGCACCGACTTCGACACCGCGAGCCGGGTCGAGAGCCGCTACCTGACCAAGCTGATCGTCGGGCAGAACTTCAAGAACATGACGCAGGCGTTCTTCTTCGACCTCCAGGCGATCAACGCCGGCAAGTTCCGGCCGGAGGGCTACGAGAAGTTCACCGCCACCAAGGTCGGCGTCCTTGGCGCCGGCATGATGGGCGCCGGCATCGCCTACTCGTGCGCGCGTTCGGGCATGCAGGTCGTGCTCAAGGACGTCACCCTGGAGGCGGCCGAGCGCGGCAAGGGCTACAGCGAGAAGCTCAACGCCAAGGGCGTCGAGCGCGGCAAGCTCACCCAGGAGAAGGCCGACGAGCTCCTCGCCCGGATCACGCCGACCGCCGACCCCGCCGACCTGACCGGCTGCGACCTCGTGATCGAGGCCGTCTTCGAGGACCCGAGCCTCAAGCACCAGGTCTTCGCCGAGATCCTTCCGCACGTCAACGATGACGCCCTGCTGTGCTCCAACACCTCGACCCTTCCGATCACCGAGCTGTCGACCGGTGTCGAGCGGCCTGAGGACTTCATCGGCCTGCACTTCTTCAGCCCGGTCGACAAGATGCCTTTGGTCGAGATCATCAAGGGCGAGCAGACCTCCGACGCCGCCCTGGCCAAGGCCTACGACGTCGTGCTGCAGATCCGGAAGACCCCGATCGTGGTCAACGACAGCCGCGGCTTCTACACCTCGCGCGTCATAGGCACGATGGTCAACGAGGGTCTGTCGATGCTGGCCGAGGGCGTGCCCCCGATGTCGCTGGAGCGTGCAGCCCTGCAGGACGGCTACCCGGTCGGACCCCTGCAGCTGACCGACGAGCTGAACATGGAGCTGATGGCCAAGATCGCCAAGGCCACCAAGGACGCCGCCGAGCGCGACGGCACGCCGTACGACGAGCACCCCGGCGGCGCGGTCGTGGCCCGGATGATCGAGCTCGGCCGCACCTCGCGGCTCAAGGGCGCGGGCTTCTACGACTACGAGGACGGCCGGCGCACCCACCTGTGGCCCGGCCTCGCCGAGGAGTTCCCGGTCGCAGCCGAGCAGATCCCCTTCGCCGACGCGAAGGACCGGATGATGTTCATCGAGGCGATCGAGACCGCGAAGTGCTTCGAGGAAGGTGTCATCGAGTCCTCGGCCGCGGCCAACATCGGCTCGATCATGGGCATCGGCTTCCCCGCCAACTCCGGTGGCGCCGCCCAGTTCATGACCGGCTACCAGGCCCTCGACGACCAGGGTGAGGCCACCGGCCCGATCGGTCTCGCCGCCTTCGTGGCGCGTGCCGACGAGCTCGCCGACCGCTACGGCGATCGGTTCCGGCCGACGGCCTACCTGCGCGACCTGGCGACGAACGGCGGCCGCTTCCCGTCCTGAGGCCCGACCACCGGCCCGGCCACCTCACACGAAGATGCAGAACGGGTGGCCGGAGGGGTCGGCCAGCACGTAGAGCGGCTCGTCGGGATCCTCGGACCTGTCCAGCAGCAGCCGCGCGCCCAGGGCCTCGGCCCGTGCTCGGTGGCGCTCGAGCTCCTCGACGCTCTCCACGGTGAAGTCCATGTGCAGCTGCATCGGTACGTCGTGCTCGGGCCACGTGGTCGGGGTGAGCTCCTTGACCAGCTGGACGGCCAGCACGCGTCGCCCACCGGGCTCCTGCAGCACCACCCAGTCGGTGTCGTCGGAAGAGCCGTCGGTGGGTGGCTCGTCGCCCGGCCGGTAGTCGAGCCCGAGCAGCTCGCGGTAGAACTCAGCGAGCCCGCGCAGGTCGGTAGTGTCCAGAGCAGTGCCGAGATACCTCGGGAACGTCGCCATGCGCCCCATCGTGCCCGGCGTGTCCGGTCACGTCACCTGTCGCGCGGCGTGCGCGCCGCCGCCGGCGTGCACCTCCGGCACGGAGTGGAACAGGTAGACCCCGCGGACGTGCTCGGAGTCGACCTCCGAGGTCGGCGGAGCGGTCGGGTCGTCCGGGTCGATCGGCCACCACGCGACGTGCTCCAGGTGCCAGCCCAGCTCCTCGATCTGGCCGAGCAGGTCGTAGGTGTGCCGCGCCCGCCGTCCGGTGCCGGGCACCGCGGACTCGGCATAGGCGGCGATGGCAGAGTCGTCCAGCTCGATCTGGAAGAAGTGGTCGCCCCGCAGCTTCGCCCGGGCTGCCTGCCCGACCGGCGAGGCCCAGAACAGGCTGTCGGCACCCGTGTCGACGCCACCGCCGACGGAGTCCCCCGCCTGCGGCTCGTCCTCGCGCATCCGATGCCATCCCATGAACGTCCTCCCCCCGGGACCATGGCCAGCAACAGCACGATAGGTCGCCGCCCCCCGCGCTGCCGAGAGCCGGGTGAAAAACTTTACGTTTTCCCGGTGCAGGACGCGTGAGCGCTGCGAGACTTCTCGGGTGAACCAACCCGTCGTCGACGTGCAGGGTCTGCATGTCCGTTTCGGCGACGTCGAGGCCGTCGCCGGCATCGACCTCCAGGCGTACGCCGGCCAGGCCACCGCGCTGCTCGGGCGCAACGGTGCCGGCAAGTCCACGACCATGCGCGTGCTCGCCGGAGTCGTCCCGCCGACCGCCGGCACGGTGACCGTGGCCGGGCTGGACATCCGCCACGACACCCTGGCGGTCAAGCAGATCTGCGGCTACTGCCCCGACGTCGGCGGCCTGGTGCCGCGGGCGACGCCCTGGGAGCACCTCCAGCTCAGCGCCCGGCTCCGCCGCCTCGACGACTGGGAGGACCGCGCCCGCGACCTGCTCGAGCGCTTCGAGCTCGGCGACGTGATGAACCGCGTCACCGGCGGCTTCTCCCACGGCATGGGACGGCGTCTCTCGGTGATCCTGGCGGCGATGCACCAGCCGCAGGTGCTGCTGCTCGACGAGCCCTTCGACGGCGTCGACCCGATCGGCGTCGAGGCGACGTTCGAGGTCATCGCCGACGGGCGGGCCCGGGGCGCCACGATCCTGCTCTCGACCCACCTGCGCGACCTCGCGATCCAGGCCTGCACCACCGCTCTGGTGCTGCGCGGCGGCGCGCGGGTCGCCGCCGTGGACGCCGAGGAGATGGCCGGCGAGGAGGGGGCCCGTGCCTACCGCGCCCTCCTCGACTGAGACCGTCGCTCCCGCCAGGCCGGTGCGGGTCGGTCACGTCGCCGCGGCTCGGCGTGCCGTCCAGGACGTCGGGATCCTCTCCCACTTCCGCCGCCAGGCCGTACGCCGGCGCCACGTCGTCCGAGCCCTGTTCGTGGTGCCCCTGACGCTCACGATCGGTGCCGCGGTCATCCCGGCCCTGATGCCGTCCGCCGGCGGTTCGACGAAGGCGTTCGACATCTTGCTGCTGATGCCCTCGGCGATGGGCGCCATCATGCTGCTGAACATGCTGTCGGCCGTCGCCTCCGGCGGTGGCCGCGAGCTGATCTCGCGCGACCAGGCCGGTCCACACCCGGTCAGCCCGACCACCGACCACCTCGGTGCGCTGCTGATGGCGCCGCTCAACATCTCGTGGATGATCCAGGCCTGGGTCCTTTTCGGCTCGATGGCCTACAGCTTCGGGCCCGGCAAGCTCTTCCAGGCACAGGTCGTCATGCTGCTCTGGATGTGCTTCTCGACGTCCATCGGGCAGGTCGTGGCCTGGACCATCGAGGCGATCCGGCGCGGTCGCTCGGGCGTCGCGATCACCCGCGGGATCTTCGTGGCGATGGGCCTCGTCGCGGTGGCCGTCCAGCTGACGGGTCGCACGACGCAGGCGCTCGACCGGATCCCGACCATCTGGATCTTCCAGGGGGCGATCGACGGCTGGAGCCTGCGCTGGCTCCTCACGGTCGTCGGCCTGGTGGCCGGGATCCTCGTCGCGGTCGTGCTCGGCGCGCTGCCGGCCCACGCCGCGGCCAAGAAGATGCCTCGCGACGAGGCCAAGATGGAGACCGACCAGCACGAGCCCCGGCCCCTCGCCCGGTCGGTGCTCGGCACGCTGATCCGGCTCGACCGCGGCTCGGTGTGGCGGTCGGTCCCGATGCGGCGCGGTGTGATGGTGCTGGCGATCGGGCCGGGCCTGGTCGCGATCTTCGGCGACCTGCCGTGGTCGTCGATGACGATCCTGCCGGGCCTGGTGGCCTCCGGCGGCGCGCTGCTGTTCGGTGTCAACGCCTGGAGCCTCGACGGCCGCGGTGCGCTGTGGCGCGAGAGCCTGCCGGTCACGCCGTCGAACGTGTTCGACGCCCGGGCCTGGGTGATCACCGAGTTCCTCGCCGTCGCCTCGTTCATCACCCTCGGTCTCGGCGCCCTGCGGGCCGGCATCCCCAACAGCACCGAGGGGGCGGCACTCGTGTGCACCCTGGTCGTGGTGCTGCTCCAGGTGGTCGGGGCGTCGATGCGGTGGTCGCTGCTCCACCCGTTCCCGGTCGACATGCGCTCGGCCCGCGCCACTCCGGCGCCACCGGCCACCATGGTCGGCTACTCGGCCCGCCTCGCGGTGAGCACGACGTTCACCGGACTGTTCTTCTCGGCCTGCTCGAAGGTGCCCGACTGGCGGCTCTCGGTGATCGTCGCGATCCCCTGCGTGCTGTGGTCGGGCGTGCGTTTCGCCCGGACGGCCCGGCGCTGGGAGGACCCCATGCTCCGGGCGCGTGTGGTCACCACCACAGCAGCATGATCGCCCCGCACCCCGGCACTACTGTCGGCTCATGGAGTTCTCACCGTCCCCTCGAGCCGCTGACCTGACCGCGCGGGTGGCCGACTTCATGGCCACCGAGATCACCCCGATCGAGGCGGACTACCACCGCGAACTGGCCGAGGCGCGCCGCACCGGTGACCCGTGGCAGCCCCTCCCGGTGATCGAGGAGCTCAAGACCAAGGCGCGGGCCCAGGGGCTGTGGAACCTGTTCCTGCCCGCCAGGCACGCCGGGGAGTACGCCGCGCGGTTCGGCACCGACGGCGGCGAGGGGCTGACCAACGTCGACTACGCCCCCCTCGCCGAGCTGATGGGCCGGTCGGCGTTCGCGCCCCTGGTCTTCAACTGCAACGCGCCCGACACCGGCAACATGGAGGTGCTGCTGCACTACGGGTCGGAGGCGCAGCGCGCGGAGTGGCTGGAGCCGTTGCTGGACGGGCGGATCCGGTCGGCGTTCACCATGACCGAGCCAGGCGTGGCGTCGTCCGACGCGACCAACATGGCGGCCACGTGCGTCGTCGACGGCGACGAGGTCGTGGTCAACGGCCGCAAGTGGTGGTCGACCGGCGTCGGTCACCCCGAGTGCCGGATCTACGTCTTCATGGGGGTCACCGACCCCGAGGCCGACCGCCATCACCGGCACTCGATGGTGCTGGTGCCGCGTGACACCCCCGGGGTGAAGATCGAGCGGCTGCTCCCCACGATGGGGATCTACGACGAGCCGCTGGGGCACGGCGAGGTGTCGTTCACCGACGTCCGCGTCCCGGTGTCCCACATCATCTCCGGTCCCGGTGAGGGCTTCGCGATCGCCCAGGGCCGCCTCGGGCCGGGCCGGGTGCACCACTGCATGCGGCTGATCGGGCTGGCCGAGATGGCGCTGGAGCAGGCCTGCCGGCGCGGGCTCGAGCGCTCCGCGTTCGGCAAACCACTGGTCGACCTCGGCGGCAACCGCGAGCGCATCGCGGACGCCCGGATAGCCATCGACCAGGCCCGGCTGCTGGTCCTGAACGCCGCGTGGAAGCTCGACGCCGGCGGCCCGATGAACGCGCTGTCCGAGGTCTCCCAGATCAAGGTGGCCGTGCCGAACATGGCCCAGCAGGTCATCGACATGGCTTTGCAGCTGCACGGCGGCGGTGGGATGTCCGACGACTTCCCGCTCGCCTCGGCCTGGATCGGCGCCCGCTCGCTGCGCCTCGCCGACGGGCCCGACGAGGTTCACCGCGGGATGGTGGCGCGCCTCGAGCTGAACAAGTACCGCAAGCCCACCCCACGACGTTCTTCGGCTCCCCCGCTTCGCTCCTCCACCGAACAACGCCGCGGGGACCCCGGGGTCTCGGGTCAGAGTTCCTCGTGAGGGTCCTGGTGACCGGCGCGGCGTCGGGGCTCGGGGCGGCGCTGACCGCGGCGTACCGCGCCCGGGGCGCGGAGGTGCTGGCGACGGACGTCATGGAGGGTGCCGACCTGCGGCTCGACGTCACCTCCGACGACGACTGGGCGGCGGCGCTGGCCCACGTGGAGGAGCGATGGGGCGGGCTCGACGTCCTGGTCAACAACGCGGGGGTCGCCGGCGGCGGCCGGATCGACGTCTCCGGGCTCGACGAGTGGGAGTGGATCACCGAGATCAACCTGTTCGGCGTGGTGCGGGGCTGCCGCACGTTCACCCCACTCCTGAAGCGACAGGGCTCGGGCCGCATCGTCAACGTCGCCTCGCTGGCCGGCCTCGTGCACCCGGCCGGGATGGCGTCGTACAACGCGGTGAAGGCGGCAGTGGTCGCGCTGAGCGAGACGCTCGGCCACGAGCTCGCGCCCTACGGCGTGCAGTGCCACGTGGTGTGCCCGTCGTACTTCCGGACCAACCTGATGACCTCGATCCGGTGTGCCGACACCGAGCTCCGCGGCATCGTCAGCCACCTGGTGGAGTCGTCGCCGCTGGGACCCGACGACATCGCGGCCGCGGTGCTGGCCGGCATCGACGCGGGCGACGAGGTGATCCTCCCCGACCCGGCGGCCCGGGCGGCCTACGACCTCAAGCTGCGCAACCGACCGGCGTACGACGCCCAGCTGCGGCACCAGGCGGCCCGGTTGCAGGGCCTCGGCCAGGGCACGTCCTGGAGAACGATTCGGTGACGTTCTCCCGCGGGGCCGGCGAGGCGGGCATCGTGGTCTCCGTGACCCAACGGTACGACGAGTGGGTGGCGACCTCGCCCCCGAGCCGGCCCCGCGGCGGCGCCTGGGCCGGCGCCCTGGGGGTGCTGGCACTCGTCGGGGGCATCGCCTGGGCCGGCCACGTCACCTCGACCCCGGACGGCGTCATCACCTATCCCCACGGGAGCGTGCCGAGCGACTGGCGGGTCGAGTCCTATGCCGGTGTGGAGATCCGGGTCCCGGACACCTGGGGCTTCGGCGGTTCGCCGGTGCGCTCGGACAGCTTCGGGGGGCGCCATCTCGGGGGCTGCGGCGCCAACGAGGCCGCCGTCCTGTCCTCGGCCGACCGCGCGACGTACGCCTCCTCGGAGACGCCGTTCGTGGGGCGCCCTGCGGTGATGACCGACCGGTGCGTCCCCTGGGGCAGCGACGGCGTCATGCCGCGCAGCGAGGCCGTGTGGTTCGCCTCGCCGCTCGCGGTCGGCGTCAAGTCCGTGGGGACGCAGGTCGCCGAGACCCGCGCGGTCGGCGGCCAGAAGGTGACGGTGTTCGCGGGCAGCTCGGCGCTGCGGCGCAAGATCCTGGGCACCGCGAGCGTGGTCGAGGTCGACGACAACGGCTGCCCGACTCGCGCCGTGCAGCAGCCGACCCGAGGGCCTGCAGGGCTGGACCCCTCGTCGATGTCGGTGTGCGTCTACTCCGAGGACACGGGTACGCCCGAGCTGATGTGGTCGGGGCGGACGTCTGCGGCTCCGGCCCGTTCGTACGCCGCCGCGGTGACCCGGGCGGCACCCGCTCGGACCTGCCCGGGACTGCCGCACGGGCGCTGGCTCGCGCTCGGCCTCCACGGTGGGGGCGGCACCCGATGGGACGTGGTCGACGTGGGGTGCGCGGCGATCGTCGACGCCGAGGGCCCGATGGCGCTCACTCGCGACACCGTCCACGACTGGAAGCTGGACGGCGTGGAGGCCTACGCGCAGCTCCCGGGAGAGGCCTCGACATACTGAACCGGTGAGCACTGCCGACGAGTCGCGCCCGGTCCGCGAGGAGGACGCCTTCGACGTCGAGGCCGTCGCCGAGTGGCTGCGCGATCACGCGTCGACCTTCCGCGACCGGCTCGACGGCACCCCCGAGGTGCGGCAGTTCCCCGGCGGCGCCTCGAACCTCACCTACCTGCTGCGCTACCCGCACCTCGACCTGATCCTGCGCCGGCCACCCGCGGGCGCGAAGGCCAAGAGCGCCCACGACATGGGGCGGGAGTACACCATCCAGTCGGCGCTGGCCCCGGTCTACCCCTACGTCCCGCGGATGGTCGGGCTGTGTCGGGACGCGTCGGTGATCGGCTCGGAGTTCTACGTGATGGAGCGGCTCGAGGGCACCATCTTGCGCAAGGAGCTGCCGTTCGAGCTCAGCCCCGACGAGGCTTCGGCGCTGTGCGAGCACGCGTGGGAGGCGCTGGTCCGGCTGCACCAGGTCGACGTGAGCGCCGTACCGGAGCTGGCCGCGCTCGGACGCGGTGAGGGGTACGTCGCGCGCCAGGTGGCGGGCTGGACCGACCGGCTCGCACGAGCCGCGACCGACGACCTCGGCGACTGGTCCAGCGTGACCGCCTGGCTCGATGCCCACCAGCCCGCAGACGTGGGCCAGTGCCTGATCCACAACGACTGGCGCTTCGACAACATGGTGCTCGACCCCGCAGACCGGCTCCAGGTGCGCGGCGTCCTCGACTGGGAGATGGCCACGGTCGGTGACCCCCTGATGGACCTCGGGGGCGCCCTCGCCTACTGGATCCAGGTGGACGACGACGAGTTCTTCCAGGGATTCCGGCGGCAGCCGACGACGGCGCCGGGGATGTGGACCCGGCAGCGTGTCGTCACGTGGTACGCCGAGCACACGGGGCTCGAGGTCAGCCCGGAGCAGTGGCGCTTCTACGAGGTCTTCGGCCTGTTCCGGCTCGGGGTGATCTGCCAGCAGATCTGGTACCGCTACTTCCACGGCCAGACCCACAACGAGGCCTACGCCCGCTTCGGTCCGGCGGTCGCCTACCTCGAGTCGCGCTGCCACGCCCTGCTCGCCTCGGCCGACGGGGCCGCCTGATGGGTCTGGTGCTGCTGGTCCGGCACGGGCAGGCCTCGTTCGGTGCCGACGACTACGACGTGCTCAGCGACACCGGGATCGAGCAGAGCCGGGTGCTCGGCCGGTTCCTCGCCGCCGCGGGGATCGAGCCCGGCGCGGTCGTGCACGGCGCGATGAAGCGACAGCGCGACACCGCCACGGCGATGGCCGAGGCGGCCGGGTGGGCGGCCGCTCCGGAGCTCGACGAGGGCTGGAACGAGTTCGACCACATCGCCGTCGTCGCTCGGGCCGCCGAGGGCGACCGGCTCGCGGGCCCGGCTCCCGACCGCCGCGTCTTCCAGGAGGTCTTCGAGCTGGCCACGGCCCGCTGGGCGAGCGGCGCCTACGACGACGACTACGACGAGCCCTGGACGGGGTTCGTGGGCCGGGTCCGCTCCGCCCTCGACCGGGCGTCGGCCCGCGACGGCGTGACAGTCGTCGCGTCGTCCGGCGGCCCGATCGCCGCCGCGTGCTCGATGCTGGTCGACCGCGAGGCCTCCCCGACCGAGCTGGGGCGGCTCTGGGCGGCGTACAACACCGTCATCGCGAACACCTCGGTCAGCCGGGTGATCGAGGGCTCGACCGGCCGCCGGCTGCTGACCTTCAACGAGCACAGCCACCTGCCCCGCGACCTGGTCACCTACCGCTGAGGGTCGCCCAGCGGTCCGCTCAGGCAGTCCGCCCAGGGCAGTTCCGCCCAGGGCAGTTCCGCCGAGGGCAGTTCCGCCGAGGGCAGTTCCGCTCGGGGCAGCACGCCCTTCGCTCGCCGTACGACGGGTGGCAGCCTCGCAGCATGAACGACTCCACGGCCTGGCACCGGATCGACGACGAGATCGCGGGCAGCCTGCTCGAGCAGCGCACCCTGCTCGTGGGCGGGGTGCTCGACGAGACCTTGGGCAACCGGCTCTGTACCGGCCTCATGGTGCTGGCGGCCCGCGACACGCGTGCCGACATCCAGCTCTGGATCAGCTCGCCCGGCGGCTCGGTGCCGGCGATGCTGGCGATCCGTGACGTGATGCGGATCATCCCCAACGACGTGGTCACCGTGGCGATGGGGATGGCGGCCAGCGCCGGCCAGTTCCTGCTCAGCTCGGGGACGAGGGGCAAGCGCTACGTGCTCCCGCACGCACGCGTCCTGCTCCACCAGGGCTCCGGAGGCATCGGCGGGACCGCGATGGACATCGCGATCCAGGCCGACGACCTGCGGCACACCCGCGACACGGTGCTCCGGCTGATCGCCGAGGACACCGGCCAGGACATCGAGACCGTGGAACGGGACTCGCGGCGCGACCGGTGGTTCAGCGCCGACGAGGCGCTCGACTACGGCTTCGTCGACCGCGTCGTCGCCTCGCTCGACGAGGTGCAGCCCGTCGTACGACGTCCGCTCGGGCTGGGCGCGTCACGATGACCAGCTACCCGATCCCCTACGTCACGACGCTCACCAACCGCGGCGAGCGGACCGTCGACGTCTACAGCCGCCTGCTCGCCGACCGGGTGATCTACCTCGGGACGCCCATCGACGACGGGGTCGCCAACACGGTGATCGCCCAGCTGATCCACCTCGAGTCCGAGAGCCCCGAGGCGCCGATCAACCTCTACCTCAACTCCCCGGGCGGCTCGATCCCGGCGATGCTGGCGATCTACGACGCGATGCAGTTCGTGCGCCCGGTCGTCGAGACCACCTGCGTCGGGCAGGCGGTCGCCACGGCGGCCGTGCTCCTGGCCGGCGGCGCGCCCGGGCACCGGCAGATCCTCCGGCACGGCCGGGTGGTGCTGCACGCGCCGGCTGCCGAGGGCCGCGGCACCGTCCCCGACCTGATCCTCGAGGCCGAGGAGATCGAGCGGGTGCGTTCGCTGCTGGAGGAGCTCCTCGCCCAGGACACCGGGCGCACGCCCGCGCAGGTCCGCGAGGACACCGAGCGCGACCTCGTGCTCACCGCCGAGCAGGCGGTGGAGTACGGCGTCGTGGACGCAGTGATCACCTCGCGCGACGCCGGGCCGCGGGTCGGTCAGGCGGCCAGGCAGACCGGCGACTGAGGCGCCGTCGAGCCGATCCGGATCGCGAGGCTGCCGACCGAGAGCCCGAGGGCGCCGGCCATTGCCGCCAACAGCTCGGAGGACGGGTCCTTGAGGCCGCGCTCGACCTCGGAGAGGTACTGGGGCGAGACGCCCGCCTCCTCCGCCACGTCGACCAGCCGCTTGCCGGAGGCGTGTCGCTCGCGACGGAGCTCGCGTCCCAGCGACTCACGCCACAGCGGCTCCACGCCGTTGGCGTGCCCCTGCTCGGACGGTGGCTCCCGGCGTACCGGCAGCGGAACGACATCACCCATGACCCGATGCTAGGTCGGCCGGCCGACGGTGGCAGCCCCGTTCCGCTCTCAGCAGAACGCCAGTCCGGTCGCATGCCTTCGGCCGTGGCTGGTGGGCTTATGGGTGACCGACCGTGGTTTCGAGACGGCGCCGGCGCGCCTCCTCAACCGACGGTCGGCCGTTGGTTGAGGAGGTCGCTCTGCGACCGTCTCGAAACCAGGCCGTCGCGACCCCGGCTAACCTCGGCGCATGAAGGGCGGCGGGAAGGCGTGCATCATCGGGGCGGGGTCGTCGGGGATCACCGCGGCCCAGGTGCTGCAGGCCGACGGCATCGACTTCGACTGCTTCGAGATCGGGTCGGGCGTGGGCGGCAACTGGCGCTACGACAACGACAACGGCGTCAGCTCGGCCTACCGCTCGCTGCACATCAACACCTCGCGCGCGGCGATGGAGTACGCCGCCTACCCGATGCCCGAGACCTACCCCGACTACCCGAGCCACTGGCAGGTCGCCCAGTACTTCGAGGACTTCGTCGACCACTTCGGTCTCCGCGAGCAGATCACGTTCCGGACCGAGGTGACCAAGGTCGAGCCGGTGGCCGGCGGCGGCTACGACGTCACCCTCCGCTCCCGGGACGAGGGCCGCGTCGTCGAGACCCGGCACTACGACCACGTCCTGGTCGCCAACGGTCACCACTGGGACCCGCGCTGGCCGGAGCCGTCGTTCCCGGGCGCCGAGACGTTCCCGGGGCTCCAGATGCACGCGCACTACTACCGCACGCCGGAGGTCCTCGAAGGCAAGCGCGTGGTGGTGCTGGGGATCGGCAACTCGGCCACCGACATCGCCGTCGAGTCGAGCCGTCATGCCCAGGAGACCTACCTGGCCATGCGCCGCGGTGCGTGGGTGATCCCGAAGTACCTGTTCGGGACGCCGACCGACCACCTCACCGACTCCCCGCTCGCCCGGGGACCGCTGCGGCTGCAGAAGATCGCGATGCGCACCATGCTCCGGGTCGCGGTCGGGAAGATGACCGACTACGGCCTCCCCCAGCCCGACCACGACGTCCTCGAGGCGCACCCGACGGTGAGCGACGAGCTCCTCGGGCGGCTCGGGCACGGCGACATCACGGTCAAGCCGACGATCACCGGGTTCGACGGGCCGTGCGTGCACTTCGCCGACGGCTCGAGCGTCGAGGCCGACGTCGTCGTCTACTGCACCGGCTACAAGGTCACCTTCCCATTCCTGGAAGACACCGTGGTCCGCGCCGAGGACAACCATGTCGACCTCTACCGCCGGGTCGTCGCCCCTGACTGCCCCGGCCTGTACTTCATCGGGCTGGTCCAGCCGCTCGGCGCGATCATGCCGCTCGCCGAGGCCCAGGCGCATTGGGTCGCCGATCTCATCAACGGCCGGGTCACCCTGCCCTCGCGGTCGCAGATGCGGGCGCAGGTCGCGGCGTACGACGAGGCGGTGCGACGACGGTTCGTGGCCAGCAAGCGGCACACGATGGAGGTCGACTTCCACTCCTACCGCGCCGAGCTGGACAAGGAGCGGAGCGCCCGCGCCGTCACCGGGCCCGGTCGGGCTCCTCTACCTCGTTGACGACCACCGTGCTCATGATCTTGTCGGCGAAGGTCTGGTGCTGGGCGTCCCACAGCGGCCAGAGGTAGCCCAGGCCGCAGAAGAGTCCGTCCACGACGTGACACAGGTGGCGGACGAACGCCGGCAGCGGGCCGATCGGCCGGCCCTCGGAGCGGCTGACCAGGCGGATCCCCAGGATGGTCTTGCCGACGGTCGCGCCGGTGCGGCCCTGGCGCAGGCAGATGTTCCAGACGAAGAACGCCAGGAACGTGACGGTCCCGACCACCATGAGGGTCACCTGGAGGCCGATGCTCCCGGTCACGTGCACGGTCGACGAGCCGTCGGCGTTCTGCGTGGTCGCGAGGTGGCTGCCGAGCAGCGAGATGTACCCGGCATAGAACGGGGCCGCGGCGACCGCGTTGGCCAGTCCGTCGATGAGGACCGCACCGACCCGCGCCGGCCACGAGGCGTACCCGGCACCGGACATGGCCCGAGTATGGCGCGACCTCGAGAAGGCGGACCGGAGCCCTTGCATACTCGATATGCAAGAGCGTATACATACTCCGTATCCATGGCCACGGGGGACATGGATCCGACGAAGGAGGCCACCGGTGTCGGTGCGCAACGCGTTGCTCGCCCTGCTGGAGCAGGGACCTCGCTACGGCTACCAGCTGCGAGCGGAGTTCGAGCACCACACCGGCGGCACCTGGCCGCTCAACGTCGGGCAGGTCTACACGACCCTGGCCCGGCTCGAGCGCGACGGGCTGGTCGAGGGCCGGGGCGAGGACGGCGAGGGCCACGTCGTCTACGCCGTGACCGACGCCGGGCGCCAGGAGGTCACCGACTGGTTCACCTCGCCCGTGGCCCGCACGCAGCCGCCCCGCGACGAGCTCGCCATCAAGCTGGCGCTCGCGGTGACCGTGCCGGGGGTCGACGTCGGCGCGGTCATCCAGCAGCAGCGCAGCGCCACCATGACGGCCCTGCAGGACTACACCCGCCTCAAGCGACGGGCCCCCGACCCCGGAGAGGGCTCGGACGGCTCCGCCGAGCTCGCGTGGGGGCTGGTGCTCGACTCCCTCGTCTTCAACGCCGAGGCGGAGATCCGGTGGCTGGACCACTGCGAGGCCCGCCTGCGCCGCGCGGCGGCCGAGCGGCCGGCAGAGCCGGTCAAGCCGGTCGAGCCGGTCGTATCGGCCGGGAAGGCCGCGACTGTCGCGACGAAGGGAGCAGTCCGGTGAACGCCGTGCTCGAGCTCGAGGCCGTCACCCGGGTGCACGGCGAGGGGGCGACCGAGGTGACCGCCCTGCGGGCCGTCGGCTTCGCGGCGTACGCCGGGGAGCTGGTCGCCGTGATGGGTCCGTCGGGGTCCGGGAAGTCGACGCTGCTGACCCTGGCCGGCGGGCTGGACACCCCGACCAACGGGGTCGTGCGGGTCGAGGGCGTCGACCTGGCCGGGCTGGGGCAGAAGGGGCGCGCGGCCATGCGGCGTACCTCGATCGGCTACGTCTTCCAGGACTTCAACCTGATCCCCGCCCTGTCCGCGGTCGAGAACGTCGCTCTCCCACGCGAGCTGGACGGCCAGGGCAGCCGGTCGGCCCGCCAGGCGGCCAGGGAGGCGCTGGAGGAGGTCGGGATCGGCGAGCTGGCCGACCGGTTCCCCGACGAGATGTCGGGCGGCCAGCAGCAGCGGGTCGCGATCGCCCGCGCCGTCGTCGGTGAGCGCCGGCTGATCCTGGCCGACGAGCCGACGGGGGCGCTCGACAGCGAGACCGGCGAGGACGTCCTGCGCGTGCTCCGGGGTCGTTGCGACGCAGGCGCGGCCGGCGTCCTGGTCACCCACGAGGCCCGGCACGCCGCGTGGGCCGACCGGGTGGTGTTCCTGCGCGACGGCGTCGTCGTCGACGAGTCGGGCGCCGACCGACCGGACACCCTCCTGGAGCGCTCGCGATGAGCCTGCTCTCGGGGATCTCGGGTTGGCGGCTGGCCCTGCGGCTGGCCCGGCGCGAGGCGTGGCGGGCCAAGGGTCGCAGTGCGCTGGTGCTGGTGATGGTGACCTTCCCGGTCGTGGCCGTGGTCGCGGCCGACGTCGCCCAGGCGACCTCGAGCGTCAGCGCGGTCGAGGGCCTCGACCGGCGGCTCGGGACGGCGCAGGCCAGGATCACCTCGTTGCCCGACGTCACGACGGCCTATCAGCTGCCGGACCCGGACCAGGCGTCCAGCAGCGAGGGCGGTCGCCGGCCCGCGACCTCGTTCGCGTCGATCCGACGGATCCTCGGTGGCCCCCGGCCGGTGCTCGAGGTGAGGCCGCGCCAGGCGGTCGTTCGTACCGACGCCGGCGTCCTGCGGGTCGACGCGACCGGCGTGGACATGGCCAGCCCGCTGGCGAAGGGACTGTTCCACCTGACCTCCGGGCGCTTTCCGGCCAGCAAGGACGAGGTCGCCGTCAACGCGGCCCTGGCCCAGGAGGGGTTCTCCGTGGGCGACCGGCTGACCTTCGCCGACGGCACGGCGGCGACCGTGGTCGGGATCGCGGAGTCCGGCGGTCAGCGCACGGCCCCGACCCTGCTCGGCATGCCCGCGCTCTTCCCCGGCCCCGGTCGCGAGGGCATCCGCTCCTGGCTCGTGGGTGGCGCGCCCGTGACCTGGGACCAGGTGCGCGCGGTCAACGCCGTCGGCGGGCTGGTGCTCTCGCGGGATGTCGTGGAGCACCCGCCGCCCACGTCGTCGTTGCCGCCGCAGGTGGCGTCGGCGCTGTCGACCGGCCGCACCCAGCTCTACACGGTGCTCGCGCTGATCGGGGTGATGGCGCTGCTGGAGGTGGTGCTGCTGGCCGGTCCGGCGTTCGCTGTGGGAGCCCGCCGCCAGTCGCGCACGCTGGCACTGCTCGCGGCCAACGGCGGCACGCCGAAGCAGTCGCGTCGCGTGGTGCTCGGGACCGCGGTCGTGCTGGGTGGTGTCGGTGGCCTCGCCGGCCTGGTGCTCGGGATCGCGACGGCGTGGGCGATCCTGCCCGCCTTGCAAGGGATGTCGGACACGTGGTTCGGGCCCTTCCAGCTGCGCTGGCCGCACCTCGCTCGCGATCGCGGCGTTCGGGCTCGTGAGCGCGCTGCTGGCTGCCGTCGTGCCGGCCTGGATCGCGTCGCGGCAGGACGTCGTGGCGGTGCTGGCGGGACGCCGGGGTGATCGGAAGGCCGAGCCTGCGCTCGCCGCTCGCGGGACTACTCCTACTCGGCGTCGGCGTCGTGCTCGCCGTGCTGGGGGCGCGCCAGGGAGCGGGCGAGCTGCTGATCGCTGCGGCTGCCGTGGTGTCGGTGTTCGGGATGATCTTCCTGGTGCCGGTCGTCGTCGTCACGGTGGCGCGGCTGGGCCGGCGCTTCCCGCTGCCGCTGCGCTACGCCGTACGCGACGCGGCGCGACACCGGACCCGGACGGTGCCGGCGGTCGCCGCGGTGGCCGCCACCGTGGCCGGTGTCGTGGCCCTGGCGATCGCCAACACCAGCGACCAGGCCCAGGCCAGGGCGGACTACACGCAGGAGCTCCCCGTCGGCATGGGGGCGGTGACCGCCTTCTCCCCGCACCCGGACTGGCCGGCCCTCACCGCCACGGTCCACCGCATCGCCCCGGAGTCGCGGGTGCGGGCCGTCGTGGGCGCCGGCAGCCAGCACCTCAGGCTGTCGATTCCGGGGCACTCGGCACGTCAGGCGACCTATGCCAGCGTCCTCCCCTCCCAGGCCGTCGTCAGCGATGGCACCGACTCAGCCACGCTCCGGGTCGTGGGGAGGGGTCTCGACGCCGCCCAGCTGGCACGGCTCGGCGCTGCGCTGCGCGACGGGCGGTCGGTGTTCTTCACCGACGGCGCCACCAGCGCCGACACGGCCGGCCTCTCGATCTCGGGCCACCGGCGGCTCCACGTCCCGGCCGTCTACCTCGACGTGGGTGCCGGGACGGCTTCGGAGATGGGGGTGCTGACTCCTCGGGTCGCGCGGGCGCTCGGGGTGGCGCCGCGTCCCGTGGGGCTGGTGCTCGGAGGCGTCCCGCTCACCCGGGACCAGGAGAGCACGCTGGAGCAGTCGCTCACCGCTCTCGACCCCTCGTCGTACGTCTATGTCGAGCGGGGCTACCAGGTGCCCGGGGCCGAGCGGGTCGTGCTGTGGATCCTGTTCGGGCTCGCCGGGGTGCTGATGATCGGGGGGACGCTGACGGCGACCTTCCTGGCGCTCTCCGACGCCCGGCCCGACCTCGCGACGCTCTCCGCGGTCGGCGCGGCGCCGCGGACGCGACGTGGCGTCGCCGCAGCGTACGCGCTCTCGGTCGGAGCGGTCGGGGCGCTGCTCGGTGCTGCGGTCGGGTTCATCCCAGGGATCGCCGTCACGTACCCCCTCACGCGGGGCTACCTCCCGGGCGCGCCGTCGCACTACCTCTCCATCCCGTGGCCGCTGATCCTGGGGCTGGTGGTCGCGCTGCCGCTGGTGACGGCCCTCGTGGTCGGCCTGACCGCGCGGTCGCGCCTGCCTCTGGTGGCCCGGCTGGACTAGGCCGCCCGACTTTCTGGCCCACAGCCGACGCCGGCCGACCCGCCAGCAGGGTCGTCCTTGGGCCAGAAAAGTCGGCCCCCACTAACTGGCATAGAGACCGCCGTCGGGGCGCGGCTCCAGATGCGGTCTGTATGCCAGTTAGTTGCAACGGGGCCGGCTGCCGCCGCCGCTCACAAAAAGACAGGCTTGACTGTTTGTTTGTACGACGGGAGCATGGGCGGGTGGTGACATCGGCCCGGGTGCCGCAGGAAGAGCGGTCGCGCGCGATGCGTGCGCGGCTGATGGACGCCACCATCGAGTGCCTGGTGGAGCACGGGTTCGCGGGCACGTCGACGACCCTGATCAGCGAGCGGGCCGGGGTCTCGCGCGGCGCCCAGCTCCACCACTTCCCGACCAAGAACGACCTGGTGGTCGCGGCGGTCGAGCACCTGACCCAGGTCCGCGGTGCCGAGCTGGCGACCGCGGCCGCCGCCGTACCCCACGGCCCCCACCGCACGCGCGACGTGCTGCGGATGCTCGGTGACCACTTCGTCTCGCCGGTCTTCGTGGCGGCGCTCGAGCTCTGGGTCGCGGCGCGCACGGACCCCACGCTGCTGTCGGCGGTCGCACCACTGGAGCAGAAGGTCGGGCGCGAGACCCACCGGATGACCGTCCGCCTGCTCGGCGCCGACGAGTCCCGACCCGGGCGTGCGGCAGCTCGTCCAGGCCACGCTCGACCTCGTCCGCGGGCTCGGCCTGGCCGCCACCATCACCGACGACTCGCGGCGCCGCAACCGGATCCTCGACCAGTGGGCGCGCACCCTCGACGGGGCCCTGTCGTGAACGCCGTCCTCGACCAGGTCCTCGCCGACCTCGCCGGCGAGGGCGCGCGGCTCGAGTCACTGGTGGTCGACCTCCCCGAGCCGGGCTGGCGCACGCCGACCCCGGCCGCCGGCTGGGACGTCGCGACCCAGATCGCCCACCTGGCCTGGACCGACGAGGCCGCGCATGCCGCCGCCACCGACAAGGCGCGCTGGGACGCGCTGGTGCTCGAGGCGCTCGCCGACCCCGAGCACGCCGTCGACCGCGCCGCGATCCAGGGCGGGCTCGCCGCGCCCCCGGCGCTGCTCACCCGCTGGCGTACGGCGCGCGACCGGCTCGCCGACACCCTGCGCGGCTACCCCCAGGGCCAGAAGATGCCCTGGTACGGCCCGCCGATGTCGGCGACCTCGATGGCGACCGCCCGCTTCATGGAGACCTGGGCGCACTCGCTCGACGTCCATGGGGCGCTGGGCGTCGAGCCCGAGGTCACCGACCGCATCCGCCACGTCGCCCACCTGGGTGTCCGCACGCGCGACTTCTCCTTCGCCACCCACCGCACTCCGCCGCCGGCCGAGGAGTTCCGGGTCGACCTGACCGCTCCGTCGGGCGACCTGTGGTCGTGGGGACCGGAGGACGCGCGCCAGACCGTGACCGGCGCGGCTTACGACTTCTGCCTCCTGGTCACCCAGCGGGTCAACCGTGCCGACACCTCACTGGTCGCGGTCGGGCCCGACGCCGAGATGTGGTTGTCCATCGCCCAGTGCTTCGCCGGCCCGCCGGGCCACGGACGTGAGCCGCGATGAGGCCGCTGCGGGTCGGCAACTGCTCCGGGTTCTACGGCGACCGCCTCACCGCGATGAGGGAGATGCTCGAGGGCGGACACGCTCGACGTCCTCACCGGCGACTACCTCGCCGAGCTGACCATGCTGATCCTCGGCCGCGACCAGCTCAAGGACCCCTCGCTCGGCTACGCCCGCACCTTCGTCCGACAGCTCGAGGACTGCCTCGGCCTCGCGCTCGAGCGCGGGGTGCGCATCGTGTCCAACGCCGGCGGGCTCAACCCGGCCGGGCTCGCCGACCGCCTCGCCGAGGTCGCCGCGGGCCTCGGGCTCGCACCTTCCATCGCCTACGTCGACGGCGACGACGTGCGGGCGTTGGGGTTCCCCGGCGCCCTCACCGCCAACGCCTACCTCGGCGGCTTCGGCATCGCCGCCGCGCTGTCGGACGGCGCCGAGGTCGTCGTCACCGGCCGGGTCACCGACGCGTCGCTGGTCGTCGGACCTGCCGTCGCCCACTTCGGCTGGGAGCCCACGGCGTACGACGCGCTGGCGGGCGCCGTGGTCGCCGGCCACGTCCTCGAGTGCGGGACGCAGGCCACCGGCGGCAACTTCTCCGGCTTCGGTTCGATGCCGAGATCGGCTCAACCGCTGGGTTTCCCGCTCGCCGAGCTCTCCGACGACGGCTCGTCGGTGATCACCAAGCACCCCGACACCGGCGGGCTGGTCAGTGTCGACACGGTGACGGCGCAGCTGATGTACGAGGTGCAGTCGACCCGTTACCTCGGGCCTGACGTGACCACCCACCTCGACTCGGTCCGGCTCTCCGACGACGGGCCCGACCGCGTGCGGATCTCCGGGGTGCGCGGGGAGGCACCGCCCGAGCAGCTCAAGATCTGCGTCAACGAGCTCGGCGGCTACCGCAACTCCGTCGAGCTGGTCCTGACCGGCCTCGACGTCGAGGAGAAGGCAGCCTGGGTCCGCGCCCAGCTCGAGCCCCGGCTCGTGGCGTCCTCCGTCACCTGGACCCTCGGTGCCCTGCCGCAGCCCGACGCCGACACCGAGGAGGGAGCGTCCACGCTGCTCCGGTGCACCGTCCAGGACCCGTCGCCCGACCCCGTCGGTCGCGCCTTCAGCAGCGCTGCGGTCGAGCTCGCGCTCGCGTCCTACCCGGGCTTCACCATGACCGCGCCCCCGGGAGCGGGTACGCCCTTCGGCGTCTACCGCGCGGAGTACGTCGACCGGTCGGCCGTCACCCACACGGTGCACCACGGGGACGGCCGTGCCGAGGTGGTCCGATGAGAGCCCCGCTCGGCACGTTCGTCCATGCCCGTTCCGGAGACAAGGGTGGCGACGCCAACCTCGGGTTCTGGGTCGCCCACGACGGCTCACCGGCGTACGACGCGCGGGTCGAGTGGCTGCTCGCCCTGGTGACGCCCAGCTTCGTGCGCACCCTGCTGCCCGAGGCGGCCGACCTCGACGTCGAGGTCTTCGCGCTGCCCAACCTCGGCGGGGTGAACGTCGTCCTGCGCGGCCTGCTCGGCCGCGGCGTGGCCGCCTCGACGCGGTTCGACCCGCAGGCCAAGGGGCTCGGGGAGTGGGCCCGGTCGCGCTACGTCGAGATCCCCGAGTCACTGCTGTGAGCGACCGCGACGCGCTGCGGGGGACGGCGCGTGAGTTCACCCGGCGCGAGGTGGTGCCCCACCTCCAGGACTGGGAGGACGCCGGCGAGGTGCCGCGCGACCTGCACGCCCGCGCAGCGAAGCAGGGACTGCTCGGCGTCTCGTTCCCGGTCGAGGTGGGCGGTGAGGGCGGCGACCTGCTCGACAGCATCGCGGTGATGGAGGGCATGCTCGAGGAGGGAGCGTCCAGCGGCTTGCTGGCCGCGCTGTTCACCTCCGGCATCGCCCTGCCCCACATCGTCGCGAGTGGCAACGCCGACCTCGTCGACCGCTTCGTCCGTTCGACCCTTGCCGGTGAGCTCATCGGCAGCCTCGCCGTCACCGAGCCCGGCGGCGGCTCCGACGTGGCAGCGATCCGGACCACCGCGCGCCGCGACGGTGACCACTACGTCGTCAACGGCACCAAGACCTTCATCACCAGCGGGGTGCGCGCCGACTTCGTGACCACCGCCGTTCGCACCGGCGGCCCCGGCCACGCCGGGATCTCGCTGCTCGTCGTCGAGAAGGGCACGCCCGGCTTCACCGTCGACCGGTCACTGGCGAAGACGGGCTGGCACTGCTCCGACACCGCCGAGCTCGGCTACGCAGACGTGCGGGTGCGTGCTGCCAACCTGGTCGGCGATGAGCACACTGGCTTCGCGCAGATCGCCGACCAGTTCGTGGTGGAGCGGATCGCCCTGGCCGTGCACGGCTACGGCATCGCGGCCCGCAGCCTCGCCCTCACCACGGCGTACTGCCGCGAGCGGGAGACGTTCGGAAAGCCCCTGCTGGCCAACCAGGTGGTCCGCCACCGGCTGGTGGAGATGCGCCGGCAGGTCGAGGTGTCGCGGGCCTACGTGCACGAGGTCGCGCGTCGACACGTCTCCGGTGACTACGTCGTCGCCGAGGCATGCCTGGCGAAGCAGACCGCGGTGGAGTGCGCGGCCTTCGTCTGCGACCAGGCCGTGCAGCTGCACGGCGGCACGGGATATCTCCACGGCACCGAGGTGGAGCGGCACTACCGCGACGCCCGGATCCTGCCGATCGGAGGAGGAGCGACCGAGGTCCTGACCGATCTCGCCGCACGACTGATGGGGTACACGCCATGACCTTCCACCTGCTCGGGCCCCTCACCAGGGAGGTCTCCGTCCACGTCGACGCAACCCCCGAGGAGGTGTGGGCGCTGGTCAGCGACGTCACCCGGATCGGGGAGTTCTCGCCCGAGACCTTCGAGGCGCGCTGGACCCGTGGCTCGACCGGGCCCGGGGTCGGGGCGTCGTTCAAAGGGCACGTGAAGCGCAACGGCGTCGGCCCGACGTACTGGTCGCCTTGCCAGGTCACCACATGCGTGCCCCATGAGGTCTTCGAGTTCGCGGTCGGCACCGACGACGTGACCCTCAACAACTGGGGCTACCGGATCGAGCCCGACGGCGCCGGCACCAAGGTCACCGAGTACTTCCGGATCGAGCCGTCGCTGATGATGCGCGCATACTGGACGGTGCTCGGCGCCCTGCGCGGACGCACCAACGAGCGCGGCATGCGGACCACGCTCGAGCGGATGAAGGCGGTGCTCGAGGCATGAGCAGCCCTTGGATCGAGGAGGCGTCTCGCAATCGCGAGGCGATGCTCGAGAAGCTCGCCGACCTCGAGGCCGAGCACGCCAAGGCGGTCGCGGGTGGTGGCCCCAAGTACGTCGAGCGGCACCACGCGCGCGGGAAGCTCCTGCCCCGCGAGCGGATCGAGCTGCTCATCGACCCGGGCTCGGCCTTCCTCGAGCTCTCCCCCCTCGCCGGCTGGGGGTCCGACTTCGCGGTCGGCGCGTCGCTGGTGACCGGCATCGGGGTGGTCGAGGGCGTCGAGTGCCTGATCACCGCCAACGACCCGTCGGTCAAGGGCGGCGCCAGCAACCCGTGGACGGTCAAGAAGGGCTTCCGGGCCGCGCAGATCGCGGAGGAGAACGGCCTCCCGACCCTCTCGCTGGTCGAGTCCGGCGGTGCGGACCTCCCGACGCAGAAGGAGATCTTCATCCCCGGCGGCAAGGTCTTCCGTGACCTGACCCGGGCCTCGGCGCGCCGGCAGCCGACCATCGCGCTGGTCTTCGGCAACTCCACCGCCGGCGGCGCCTACGTGCCGGGCATGAGCGACTACACGGTGATGGTGCGCGGCCAGGCGAAGGTGTTCCTGGGCGGCCCGCCGTTGGTCAAGATGGCGACCGGGGAGGAGTCCGACGACGAGTCGCTCGGCGGAGCCGAGATGCACGCGCGCGTCTCCGGCCTGGCCGACTACCTCGCCGAGGACGAGCACGATGCGATCCGGATCGGGCGCCGGATCGTGGCCCGGCTCAACTGGCGCAAGCCGACCCCGTCGCCGGCGGGGACCTGGGCGGAGCCGGAGCAGGACGCCGACGGGCTGCTCGACCTGATCCCCGCGACCTCAAGGAGCCGTTCGACCCGCGCGAGGTGATCGTGCGCCTGGTCGACGGCAGGGGCCCGGGCAACGAGCGGCCCTTCGACGAGTTCAAGCCCCTCTACGGCACCTCGCTGGTCACCGGCTGGGCCCGCCTCCACGGCCGCCCGATCGGGATCCTCGCCAACGCCCAGGGCGTGCTGTTCAGCGAGGAGGCGCAGAAGGCCACGCAGTTCATCCAGCTCGCCAACCAGGTCGACACCCCGCTGCTGTTCCTCCACAACACCACCGGCTACATGGTCGGCGCGGAGTACGAGCAGGGCGGGATCATCAAGCACGGCGCCCAGATGATCAACGCCGTCAGCAACTCGAAGGTCCCCCACCTCAGCGTGATCATGGGCGCGTCGTACGGCGCGGGCAACTACGGCATGAACGGCCGCGCCTACGACCCCCGCTTCCTCTTCACCTGGCCGAGCGCGAAGTCCGCGGTGATGGGGCCGGCCCAGCTCGCCGGCGTCCTGTCGATCGTCGCGCGCGCGGCGGCCGAGGCGCGCGGCCAGGCCTACGACGAGGAGGCCGATGCCGGCATGCGGGCCTTCATCGAGCAGAGCGTGGAGGAGCAGAGCCTGCCGTTCTTCCTCTCCGGGATGTTGTACGACGACGGCGTCATCGACCCGCGCGACACCCGCATCGTGCTGGCGATCTGCCTGTCGGTCATCGAGAACGCCCCGATCAGGGGTGCCGAAGGTTACGGGGTGTTCCGGACATGAATGCCTCGGTTTCGAGACGGGCGCAGAGCGCCCTCCTCAACCAGCGGCTGAACCAGCGGAGTCGCACTTGATCACCCGACTGATGGTGGCCAACCGCGGCGAGATCGCGAGCCGGGTGTTCGCGACCTGTCGCCGCCTCGGGATCGAGACCGTGGCGGTGCACTCCGACGCGGACGCCGGGCTGCCCTACGTCCGCGAGGCCGACACCGCCGTGCACCTGCCCGGCAACGCCCCCGCCGACACCTACCTGCGGATCGACCTGCTGGTCGACGCCGCCCGCCGCGCCGGCGCCGATGCCGTCCACCCGGGCTACGGCTTCCTCTCCGAGAACGCCGACTTCGCCCGCGCAGTCATCGGCGCGGGGCTGGTCTGGGTCGGGTCCGTCACCGGAGTCGATCGAGGCGATGGGCTCCAAGGTGCGGGCCAAGGAGCTGATGCGCAAGGCCGGCGTACCCGTCCTCGAGGCGCCGGCAGTCCCCACCGAGAGCGACCTTCCCCTGCTGGTGAAGGCGTCGGCGGGCGGCGGCGGTCGCGGGATGCGCGTCGTACGCCGGCTCGCCGATCTGCCCCTGGAGATCGAGGCCGCGAGTGCGGAGGCGGCGAGCGCCTTCGGCGACGGCACCGTCTTCGTCGAGCCGTACGTCGAGCGCGGGCGCCACGTCGAGGTGCAGGTCGTGGGCCATCCGGCCGGCGTGCTGGTGCTCGGCGAGCGTGACTGCTCGGTGCAGCGACGCCATCAGAAGGTGGTCGAGGAGTCCCCGGCGCCGGGGCTGCCGGCCCGGACCCGCGGTGCCCTGCACGAGGCCGCCCATGCGGCCGCCGCGGCGATCGACTACCACGGCGCCGGCACCATCGAGTTCCTCTACGACCCCGGGGCCGACCGCTTCTTCTTCCTCGAGATGAACACCCGCCTCCAGGTCGAGCACCCGGTCACCGAGCTGGTCCACGGCGTCGACCTGGTCGAGCTCCAGCTCACGGTCGCCGAGGGCGGCTCGCCCGACCCCCGCGCGATCGGCGAGACCTACGGCCACGCCATCGAGGCCCGCCTCTACGCCGAGGACCCGGCCGCCGGCTGGCAGCCGCAGAGCGGTCGGCTGACCCTGGTCGACGTACCCGGGGTCGACGGCGCGTTCGACCTGCTCAACCGTCCGGGTCTCCGGCTCGACGCCGGTTTCGAGACCGGCAGCGAGGTCTCGACCCACTACGACGCGATGCTCGCGAAGCTCGTCTCGTGGGCACCCACCCGCGAGCAGGCGGCGCGTCGTCTCGCCTCCGCGCTCCGGGGCGCGCGGATCCACGGGGTCGTCACCAACCGCGACCTCCTCGTCGCCGTCCTCGGCGAGCCGGCCTTCCTTGCCGGCGACCTCAGCACGGCCTTCCTCGACGACCATCCGCCGACGGGGAGCGCCCCCGAGGGTGACCACGACGTCGCGGCCGCGCTGGCTCTGGCCGAGCGCGACCGCCTCGCCCGGACCGTCCAGCAGGGCATCCCCATCGCTTGGCGCAACGTCGTCAGCCAGCCCCAGCACACCGTGTTCGAGGGCGACGTGGCCGTCGAGTGGTGGGGCGGCCGTGACGGCTACGCCGTGACCGGCTGCACCGTCGTCGACGCGACCCCCGACCGGGTCGTCCTCGAGCGCGACGGCTTCCGCACGACGTACGACGTCGTGGTGGCCGGTCGACCGCGTCGACGTCGACGCACCGTCCGGCCACGTGAGCCTGACCGTCCTCCCGCGCTTCACCGACCCCGCCGATGCGGTCGCCAGCGGCAGCCTGCTCGCGCCCATGCCCGGCACGGTGGTCGCGGTCCACGTGCAGGAGGGCGACGACGTCGAGACCGGCCGCGCAGTGCTGGTGCTCGAGGCGATGAAGATGCAGCACACCGTGGCGGCGCCGCACGCCGGCACGGTGACCGACCTGTCCGTCCGGCCGGGCGACCAGGTGGCCGCAGGTGAGGTCCTGGCGGTCGTCGCAACACAGGAAGAGGGAGACGCATGACCAGCAGCACCGAGGTCCCGTTCCAGGAGAGCGAGGAGCGCCAGGCGCTTCGCCGCGAGGTGGCCAAGCTCGCCGCGAAGTTCGGCAGGGACTGGTTCACCGAGAAGGCCCGGGCCGGTGAGAAGACGACCGACCTCTGGCTGGAGATCGGGAGGGCCGGCTACCTCGGCATCAACATCCCCGAGGAGTACGGCGGCGGTGGCGGCGGCATCGGCGACATCGCGGCGGTCTGCGAGGAGCTCTCGGCGCAGGGCTGCCCGCTGCTGCTGATGGTCGTCAGCCCGGCGATCTGCGGCACGATCATCAGTCGCTACGGCACCGAGGAGCAGAAGCAGCGCTGGCTCCCGGGCATCTGCGACGGCACGGGCACGATGGCGTTCGCGATCACCGAGCCCGACGCCGGCACCAACACCCACAACATCACCACCACCGCCCGGCGCGACGGCGACGAGTGGGTGCTGAACGGCCGCAAGATCTACATCTCCGGCGTCGACGAGGCCGACAACGTGCTGGTCGTCGCGCGCACCGAGGACGCGCGCACCGGCAAGCTGAAGCCGGTGCTGTTCGTGGTGCCGACCGACAGTGTCGGCTTCGAGTACCGCCCGATCGCGATGGAGATCGTCAGCCCCGAGCTGCAGTTCCAGGTCTTCATCGACGACGTGCGGCTCCCGGCCGACGCGCTCGTCGGTGACGAGGACGGCGGGCTGGTGCAGCTGTTCGCCGGCCTCAACCCCGAGCGGATCATGGCGGCGTCCTTCTCGACGGGGCTTGCTCGGTTCGCGCTCGAGCGAGCCGCGTCGTACGCCAAGGAGCGGACGGTCTTCCAGGGCCCGATCGGCAGCCACCAGGCGATCGCCCACCCGCTCGCGCAGTCCAAGATCGAGATCGAGCTGGCCCGGCTGATGACCCAGAAGGCCGCCGCCCTCTACGATGCCGGCGACGACATGGGTGCCGGCGAGGCCGCCAACATGGCCAAGTACGCCGCCGCCGAGGCCGCCTGTGACGCCGCCGATCGCGCCGTCCAGACCCACGGCGGCAACGGGATCACCCAGGAGTACGGCATGGCCGGCCTGCTGGTTGCGACCCGGGCCGGGCGGATCGCGCCGGTGTCCCGCGAGATGATCCTGAACTTCGTCGCCATGCACTCCCTCGGCCTGCCGAAGAGCTACTGAAGCGGGGTCGGAGAGCCGCTTGCCGAACGTGAGGGCGTGGATGTCGTAGTCGCCGGACCCGGCGTCGTCGCCGCGCTGCCACCTCTCCCGGTCCCACCACCCCGATGCGATCCGGACCCAGCGGGGCTCTTGAAGCATTGGACCGGCAGGATCACGCGGTGCGGTTCTCTCGGTAGTCGATGCGCCAGATGGCGCCGGGGCACGGCACCAGGCGCCCGCTCCGATAGCGACGGACCGTCAGCTGCCCCGACCGGTGGCCAGGAGTCGCGCTCAGCACGACCCGATCGGTCCGGCTCAGGCCGCGGACGACGTACCAGTGCTTCACGTGACCGACTCGGCGGAGGTCGCGGAACTTCGTCATCACGCTGACGTGGAGGGGCGTGTGGCGGGTCACCACGAACCTGAGGTCGCCGTTGCGCTGGCCCGGGTCGGCCAGGTGCGGGCCGAGGACGTCGCCGGGGGCGGCGTAGCGGACGTCGTGAGCGGGGTCGTTGTGGAGGTCTGTCTGGGCTACGGCGTACGGCGCGATGCCGAGCGTGAGGGCCAGCGCGAGGCCGGCCGGCCGGTGCGAGGGACGGAGCTTCCGAGTGTTGATCACGCACCGTCGGATGCCGGGCGACCCGCGAAGGTTCGGTCGGGTGTGACGGCGGTCGTCAGGCCGTCCAGCGGATCGCGTCGTCCAGCCAGTCCGCGGGGGCGTGGACACCACGGAGCTCGGGCCGGCGCGCCAGCAGCTCGGACAGGCCAGCGGCCGTGCGGTCGGCGCGGTCTCGGGCCGCCGCGGCCTTCTCCTTCTGCTTTCCCGTGGGGCCGGTCCGGACGTCCAGGGCGAGCTGCTCGGTGGTCATGGCCCCAGCATCGACGTCTTGTCTTGCGCCTGCGTTACGGCGCGTGAACGTCAGGTGAAACCTGGCTCAGCGCAGGGGCACGAACCGGTAGTACCCGTGCCGGGTGATCTGCACCCCCCGCATCGAGCTGGCGACCCGGAGCATCGTGCCGGCGACCGGGATCACCATGACGCCACCGGAGTGGAGCTGGGCGACCAGATCGTCGGGGAGCTCGCGAGCCATCGCGGAGACCAGGATCCGGTGGAACGGCGCGGCCCCCGGCAGGCCGAGGACGCCCGGGACGGCTTCGTGGATGCTCGCCCACGGCACGTCGCACGCGTCGAGATGGCTGGTGCCGAAGTCCACCAGGTCGGGCTCGAGCTCCACGCCCAGGACCCGCCCGGTCGGACCGGTCAGGTGGGCGAGCAGGGCCGTGGTCCAGCCCGACCCGCACCCGACGTCGAGGATCTTGTGGCCCGGCCGTACGTCCAGCAGCCGGAGCATCGCCTCGACCGTGCTGGGCTGGCTGTTGGTCTGGCCGTGCCCGATCGGCAACGGCCCGTCGTACGACGCGTGGCGGCGCTGACTGCGCGGCAGGAACGCCTCCCGCGGCATCGCCGCGAACGCCTCCGCCACCGCGTCTCCTCCACCCACCCCCCCACGCTAATCCCGTAGTCCGTGACGGACGTCAGCCGACAAGCCGGGCGACACGCCGACGAACGTCACGGACTACCGGGAGGGGCGGCGAGGGGGTCGAGGGACGAAGAGGGGGACGCGGGCGGCGTAGGCGTCCCAGCCGGGCCGCTGCGACATCGTCTTCTCCAGCAGCCTGGCGCCGGTGACGTTGCGCAGGAAGTGGGTCATCGCCAGCGGCGACAGCACGGTGACGAGTGCGGGCAGCCAGCCCGAGGCGGCGCCGCCAACGATCCAGATCCCCCACCAGAGCAGGGCGTCGCCGAAGTAGTTGGGGTGGCGGGTCCAGCCCCACAGCCCGTGGTCCATCACCGGCCCGCGGTCGGGGTCCTTCTTGTACGCCGCCAGCTGGGCGTCGCCGACGGACTCGAAGCCGACGCCGACGGCCCAGACGACCACGCCGACCCAGACCAGCCAGGTGGTCGCGACGTCGTCGTGGGCGGCCGCCAGCACGGGCAGCGAGATCAGGCAGATGACCAGCCCCTGGGTGAGGAACACCTGGGTGATCGCGGCCCGGAAGCCACCGTCGCCGAGGAGCTCGGCGTAGCGCGGGTCCTCGCCGGCACCACGCGACCGGCTGAAGATGTGTCGCGCCAGGCGCGCTCCCCAGACCACCACCAGGAGGGCGACCAGCCAGCGCCGCCACGGCGTTCCGGTGCCGACCACGGCGGCCACCACCGCGATCGCGGCCAGCGCCAGGCCCCACGCCACGTCCACGACCGAGACCCGCCCGGCCCGGTGTGCGGCGTACGCCGTCAGCACCATCGCCACCGCGGAGACCCCGAGCGCCATCAGCGCGAGGCCCCACCCGGTCGTGATCACCAGCCACGCTCCAGCGGCAGGGTGTGAGCGCCGCCCGGGCGCACGCACAGGATCTGGTCGACCCCCATCCGCCCGTCGCGGAAGGCCAGCGCGCCACCCACGAGGTAGAGCCGCCAGACCCGCACGACCTCCTCGCCGACCAGCGCGGTCAGCCGCTCGAGGTGGCGCTCGAAGTTCTCCAGCCAGCCGGCGACGGTCAGCACGTAGTGCTCGCGCAGGGCGTGAACGTCGCGTACCTCGAGCCCCCCAGCTGCGAGGTACGCGACGGTCTCTCCCACGGGCCGCATGTGCATGTCGGGGGCGATGAACGACTCGATGAACGGTCCACCCCCCGGATGCCTTCCGGTCCGTGACATCTGCTGCACCAGCACCCGGCCGCCGGGCTTCACGGCTCGCTGCAGCACGTCGACGTACGCCGGGTAGTGGCGCTCGCCGACGTGCTCACCCATCTCCAGCGACCCCACCGCGTCGAAGTGGCCGCGCTCGGGCACCTCGCGGTAGTCCTGCAACCGGATCTCGACCCGGTCCTCGAGCCCCCGCTCGCGGACCCGCCGGTCGACGAACCGCTTCTGCTCCGCCGCGATCGTCACCCCGGTGACCCGGACCCCGAAGTGCTCCGCGGCGTGCAGTGACAGCGACCCCCAGCCGCAGCCGACGTCGAGCATCGTCATCCCGGGCTCCAGGCCCAGCTTGCGGCAGACCAGGTCGAGCTTCGCCCGCTGCGCCTCCTCGACCGTCTCGTCGGGCGTCGGTGAAGTAGGCGCAGGAGTAGGCCATCGTGCGGGTCGAGGATCAGCGAGTAGAACTCGTTGGAGAGGTCGTAGTGGTGGCTGATCGCGCTCCGGTCGCGGCTCGGGCTGTGCAGGCGCCCGCGCACCCGCGCCTGCGACGCAGGGGGCTGCGGCGGGAGCCCGACCACGCCGAGCGAGCGGAGGGTGCGGACCACGTGGGCGAGGGCGGCGGGGCGCGGCCGTCCGGTCACGCCGCGTTCGCGCCCGACCGCGAAGGCGTGCGTCAACGCCTCGCCGAGGTCGCCGTGCACCTCGATCTCGCCGGTGACGTAGGCCTGGGCGGCGCCGAGCTCGCCGGGGTGCCACAGCAGCCGGCGCAGGGCGTCGGGGGTGCGGATCTCGACCAGCGGCCCGTCGACGGGACCGGCCTCGGAGTCGTCCCACGCGCGTAGCCGCACCGGCAGGTCACCCCCGACGAACGGCGCGGCCGCCTCTGGCGAGCGAGGGGCCACGGCGAGGTCGGAGGTCATCGACCGCCCTCCCGGGAGAGCACGATCTGGTTGACGTCGAGGTAGCCCGAGGCGAACCCGGCGCGGCTGTACTCCAGGTAGAAGTGCCACATCCGCACGAACGTCTCGTCGAAGCCGAGCGCCGCCACGCGGTCGCGCGCCGCGAGGAACCGCTCGTCCCACTGGCGCAGCGTCTCGGCGTAGTGGGTGCCGAACGCCATCCGGTCGGTGACCCGCAGGCCGGTCCGCCCGCGGGTGATCCGGTCGATCACCTCGACCGACGGCAGGAAGCCGCCGGGGAAGATGTACTTGTTGATCCACGTGTAGGTGTTGCGGGTGGCGAGCATCCGGTCGTGGCGCATCGTGATCGCCTGCAGGCCGACCCGGCCGCCGGGCGCGAGCGAGCGGTCGAGGATCGTGAAGTACTCCTCCCAGAAGTCGTAGCCGACGGCCTCGATCATCTCGACCGACACCACCGCGTCGTACGACGCGTCGGCCGGCAGGGCGCGGTAGTCGAGGAGCTCGACGGTCACCCGGTCGGTCAGCCCGGCCGCGGCGATCCGCTTCTCGGCGAGCGCCTTCTGCTCTGTCGAGAGCGTGATCGAGTGGACGACGGCGCCACGCCGCGCGGCCCGGATCGCGAGCTCGCCCCAGCCCGTGCCGATCTCGAGCAGCCGGGTGCCGGCGACGACGCCGGTGTGGTCGAGGAGGCGCTCGATCTTGTGCGCCTGGCCTGCGGCCAGGTCGCTGCCTGCGCGGGGCACCGACATCCGGACCAGCCCATCGCCGTGCAGCTCGTCGGCCGGGAACAGCGCCGAGGAGTAGGTCAGGCTCGGGTCGAGGAACAGCTCGAAGAGGTCGTTGGACAGGTCGTAGTGGTGCGCGATGTTGCGGCGCGAGTTGGCGCGGGTGCTCCGCTGGTGGCGCGGCGGGCGGGCGACCGCCAGGGCGCGCAGCCGCTGCAGGCTCGCCGGCACCAGCGAGGGCAGGTCGGCGGCGAGCACGGTGAGGAAGGCGCCGAGGTCCGGGGCGTCCCAGGCCCCGGTGAGGTAGGCCTCCCCGAAGCCGATCAGCAGGTCGCGTCCGAGCCGGTCGAAGAACTCCTCGGGCCGGTGGATCGTCATCTCCGGTCCGCCCTGGCCGTGAACGCGGCCTTCGACCCGCACGGTCACGGGCATCCGATGGAGCCCGGCCTCGAACAGCCGCCGCGCGACGGCGGCGGACACGGTGGTGCGGACGCCGGTCGGCACGGTGCCGAGGTCGGGCCACTGGTCGATGGCGGGGCGGTTGAGGGCGGTGGTCATCGCGTCGTCTCCTCGGGGCTGGAGGGGCGGGGCTGGACCGGCAGTCGCCGCAGCCAGAGGGCGACGCCGTGTGCGCGGATCAGGGCGGCACCGCGGAGTGCGGCTGGTGCCGCCCTTCGCGCGGAGACCTCGGTACGCCGTCCCGACAGGCTGGCGCTGAAGGTCGCGCCGTCGTCGGTGTGCAGGGTGACCGCGACCAGCAGGTCGTCGCCGGGGACCGGGACCCGCACGTCGTACCACCCGTCGGTGCCGTGGAACGGCGAGACGTAGAGCGCCTTGTCGACCCTGGCGCGACCGCGCTCGTCGGGATGGACGAGGTAGGCGTGGCGGCCGCCGTAGGTGTTGTGCACCTCGACGATCGCGCGCGGCGAGCTCGTGGTCGGCGTCGAAGCACCAGAACACGCTGATCGGGTTGAAGCAGTAGCCGAGCGCGCGGGCGTTGGCGGCCATCAGCACCCGGCCGCCCCGCAGGTCGACGTCGTGCTCGGCGAGGAACGCGTCGACGTTCGCGCGGATCGAGCGGTCGGGCGACCCGAGGTGGTCACGCGCCTCGAAGGTGCCGAGCCGCCCGTGGTCGGGCAGGGCGTCGAGGTCGACCAGCCAGATGTCGCGTGCGGTGGGTGTGGGACTTCGCGAACGGCCGGCGCCGGGTGTGCCGGATCGTCGAGGCGTACATCCCCGGCCGGGGCACCTCGGGTCCGTCCCAGGGCAGGCCGAGGTGGGCGGCCGCGGCGGCGCCGGAGCGAGCGCCGTCCTCGTGGAAGCCCCAGCCGTGGTAGGCCCCGGCGAACGCCACCCGCGCGGTGTTCGCCTCGGGCAGGGCGCGTTGCGCTGCGACCGACTCGGGCGAGTAGAGCGGGTGGGCGTACTCCCGGCGCGCGATCACCGTCTCGGGGTCGACGAGGTCCTCACCGCCGAGCGTGACCAGGTAGTGGATGTCGGTGGGCAGGCGCTGGAGCCGGGTCAGGTCGTAGGTGACCGTGACCCCCTCGCGCTGGCCGCGAGGGCGCAGGAAGTTCCACGATGCCCGGGCGTTCTCGGCGCGCGGCAGGAGGGAGAGATCGGTGTGCAGCAAGGCCACGTTGTCGCTGTAGGGCATCGCCCCCAGCGCCCGGCGCTGGGCGGCGGTCGGGTCCTCGAGCATGGCGAGCGCCTGGTCGGGATGGGTGGCGATCACGACCGCGTCGTAGGCGGTGGTCTGGCCGTTGCCATCGGTGACGTGGACCGCCTCGGGGGTCTCCCGCACCGCGGTGACCTTGGTGCCGACCCGGAGGTCGTCGACACCCGCGGCCACCTTCGCGACGTACGTCCGCGAGCCGCCGACGACGGTCCGCCACTGCGGCGACCCCGTCACCGAGAGCATCCCGTGGTGGGCGAGGAACTCGAAGAGGTAGCGGGCCGGGTAGTCGAGGGCCACCGCCGGGTCGCACGACCAGACGGCCGCGACGAGCGGCTCCATGAAGTGGCGGCGGAAGTACGCCGTGAAGCCGCCGTCGGCGAGGAAGTCGCGCAGCGTGCGGTCGTCGGTGTCGGGGTGCTCGAGCAGGGCGCGGGCCTGCCGGTGGAACCGCGGGACCTCGGCGAGCATCCGCAGATAGCCGGGGTGGCCGAAGGTGCGGACGGTCGGGAACAGCCCGCGCGCGCCGAGGGCGCCGGCGTACTCCAGGCCGGTCTCCTCGTCGCGCACCGACATCGACATCTCCGACGGCTGGGTCGCGACGCCGACCTCGGCGAAGAGCCGGAGCAGGGTCGGGTAGGTGCGCTGGTTGTGCACGATGAAGCCGGTGTCGATAGCCAGCCCCTCCACCTCGTGGGTGTCGGCGTGGCCGCCCAGGCGGTCGTCTGCCTCGTAGAGGGTGACGTGGGCGTGGCGTCTCGCGACATGGGCCGCGGTCAGCCCGGCCACGCCGGAGCCGATCACCGCGACCCGGCGGCTCCGTCCCGGTCACGCGCCGCCCTTCCCGGCGGCCGAGAACGGGAAGAGCGCCACGGGGTCGGTCGTCGGCTTGGGCGACCCGGTGTCGGGCTCGACGCTCACCGCTGCGGCGGTGGCCGTGGCGGCGTCGCCGGTGAGCACCGTCGTGTCCGAGGTGTCGGAGATCAGGCCGGCCGAGACCATGCCACTGCCCGGCTGGGCGAGCCACAGCTGGTAGGTCTTCCCGACGCCCGCGGGCGGCACGTCGTGGGCGACCAGCACCGCGCGCTCGAGCGACGGCGACCTGACCAGCGTCATCTCGCCGCCACCGGCCATGGCTGCGTGGACGAGACCGCGTCCTGCGCGTGCAGGACCTGGTCGGCGATGTCGGTCCTCGCCGACTGCCACGGGTGCCAGACCAGCAGGCCGGCCGCGAGCAGGACGAGCGCGGCGGCCGTGGCCAGCAGGCGCGGCAGGATCGCGCCGGCGCATCGGGACGACGGTCGCTCGAGAGCCGGCTCCGGGGGCAGCGGCCGCACCTCGCGGATGCCGGCCAGGACCCCGGCGCGCAGGGAGGCCGGCGGGGCCTCGGAGGTGGTCTCGGCGATGAGGGCGGAGGTCTCCTGGAACGACGCGACCTCGGCCCGGCACGCGGCGCAGGCGGCCAGGTGGGTCTCGAACCCGGCCCGCTCGGCGGGGTCGAGCGCGTCGAAGGCGTAGGCGCCCGACAGGGCGTGGATGTCGCTCATGGCGGTCAGGTCGTTCATGACGGGGCCACCTCTCCGACGCCCAGGGCGTCTCTCAGGCGGATCAAACCGTCCCTGATCCGGGTCTTCGCCGTGCCCACCGGAAGGTCGAGCATCGAGGCGACCTCGGTATGGGTGTAACCCCCGAGGAACGCCAGCTCGACGGCCTGCCGCTGCTTCTCGGTGAGCTCCCGCAGCGCGGTGCGCACGCGCGTCGCCTCCAGTGATGCGGTCGCGCTCTCCGCGGTGCTGTCGTGGTCGACCTCGTGCACGCGCCGGTTGTACGCCGTCTCGCGGCGCCCCGCGGCCTCCGCCGACCGCACCCGGTCGACGGCCTTGCGGTGGACGATCGTGAGCAGCCACGCCGAGCGGGCTGCCCTTGTCGGCGTCGAACCTCGCGGCATGACGCCAGCAGTCCAGGTAGGACTCCTGGGTCACCTCCTCGGCCTGGGCCCGATCGCGCAGGACCCGGACCGCGAGCCCGAAGGCCCGCGCCGCGGTGGCGTCGTACCACTCGGCGAACGCGGCCTCGTCCCCGTGGCTGGCGCGCTTCAGCAGCTCGGCCATCGGCGTACCACCGGGTCCGCCCTCGTCGGAGGGGGGCTCGGCCGGTACGGGCCGGAGGTTGGTCACTGCTCGATCCTCCCGGGTCGCGTCTCTGTGAGCCCCGGTCCGGGGTCTCGCGAGTTGTTCGGAGCCGGCGGCGGACCGGATGGGTACGACTTTCCCCGATTGTGTGCCGCTGACACGTCCCACGTGGTGTTCCGCGGCACGGCAGCACCCCGACCCACCGGCAGTCCGGGTGGCAGGATGCCGGGCATGCCGGAGACATCTCCCGAGGAGCTCGTCCATTACGCCGTCGCCGACGCAGTGGCGACGATCACGCTGGACTCGCCTCACAACCGCAACGCGCTCTCCCGGCAGCTGGTCACCGAGCTGTTCGAGCGGCTCGAGCGGGCCGACGTCGACGCGGACGTGAAGGTGGTCCTGGTCCGGCAGGCCGGCCGGGTGTTCTGCTCCGGCGCCGACCTCGCCGAGGCGACGACCGTGGGCATGGAGGAGGACGCGAAGCGGATCGTGGAGCTCCAGCGCCTGATCGCGACGATGGGCAAGCCGGTGGTGACCCGGGTCGAGGGGGCGGTCCGCGCGGGGGGGATCGGCATCGTCGCCGCCAGCGACCTGGCGGTCAGCGCCGACGACGCGACGTACGCCCTGACCGAGGTGAAGCTCGGCCTGGCTGCCGCGATCATCAGCCTCACCGTGCACGCCCGGATGACTCCCCGTGCGGCCGCCCTCACGACGCTCGGCGGCGAGACGTTCACGGGAGCACAGGCGGCGGAGTACGGCTTGGTCACGAAGGCCGTCCCGGCCGCCGACCTCGACGAGGCCGTCGCCACGCTCTGCGCCCAGCTGGCCACCGGCGCGGTCCAGGGCCTGCGCGAGTCCAAGCGGATCCTGAACGCCGACCTGGTGCGGCGGATCGACGCGCTCGGCGACGACATGGCCGCCCTGAGCGCGCAGCTGTTCGCTTCCGACGAGGCCCGTGAGGCGATGACGGCGTTCTTGAACCGGAAGCGGTGACGGGCAACCTTTCGCCCTGTCCCGCTGGTCATTCCTGGTATGACCGGCATGACGGCTGTCGACTCGGGGGGACAGGTGCGTGAGGTGTCCTTCGACGAGTTCGTCGCCGCCCGGTCGCACGCGCTGCTGCGCACGGCGTACCTGCTCACCCACGACCACGCCCTCGCCGAGGACCTGCTCCAGACGGCGCTGGCCAAGGCGTGGTTCGCCTGGAAGCGCATCCAGGGGGAGCCGGAGCCCTACGTGCGCAAGGTCCTGTTCAACACCTACGCGTCCTGGTGGCGCCGCAAGTGGAACGGCGAGCAGCCGACGGAGCGGCTCCCCGAGCGACCCGCGAAGGCCCAGGAGGGCGGCGACGCCGAGCCCACGGACCTGTGGACGGCGATGGAGCGGCTACCGCGCCGGATGCGCGCGGTGATCGTGCTCCGCTACTTCGAGGACCTCACCGAGGCCCAGACCGCCGAGGTGCTCGGCTGCTCGGTCGGCACCGTGAAGAGCCAGAGCAGCAAGGCGCTGGCCAAGCTCCGCATCGACCCGGCACTCGCCCAGGAGGGAGACCCGCGATGAACACGCTCACCGACCTGCGTCGCACCCTCGACGAGCACGCGGCCGAGGTCACCGACCCGGCAGCCGTCGCGCGGACGGCCTCGATCCGTCACCGGGTCACCGTCGTACGACGTCGCCGCCGTGCGGTGGCAGCCGGAGCCGTCTCCTTGGTCCTGCTCGCCGCAGTGGCAGCCACGGTCATCCCGCGAGCCACCACGCAGCCCCAGCCGGCGGCACCGACGCTGCTCGGGCAGAAGGCGCCGGACTGGGTGAAGTCGCTCGGCTTCCACTACGACACCGACGGCCGGGGCTACACGTTCCACGGCGCGGGGACGATCCAGGTGAAGGCGTCCGACAAGCCGCAGCTGTTCTCCTGGACCACCTCGCTGAAGACCCGAGTGGCGATCGAGCTGCCGGACCACCGCACCTGGTACTCACCCCTCTCGGGGTTCGAGGACTTCGTCGTCATCCCGCCGGGTCAGGGCGGCGCGCTCGGGTTCGAGGCGGTGAAAGGCGGGGACGTAGCCGTGGCCTCCTACCAGCTCTCCGGCGAGCCCCCGGACGGCTACTCCCACGACGGCGTCACCTTCCGCAGCGACGTCGCCGGGGCCTCCCTCCTGCGTGGGCTGGTGCCCGGCCAGGGCGCGACCGGCGCGAGCTCGACCTTCGTGGCCCCGCAGGGTCAGGTGTCGCTGGCTGTCGTCTGCTCGGGCCTGCCGAAGGGCGACACTCTCCATGTGGCCTTCGCGGGTCACGAGGCCTCGTCGGTCGACCCGGCGTCGTGCGACCCGGGGAAGTTCTGGGACGCCGGGACCCACGAGGTGGCCCGGTTCCAGGGCGTGGGCACGCCGGGACAACCCGTGCGGCTGCGCGTGTGGGTGACGGCCGGTCAGGACAGCGCGACCCAGCTGCCGGCAAGGTCGGCACCCGACCTGAAGATGGGGATCGGGGTCTACGGCCCGGTGCCTCTGGAGAGGGTCGGGGGGACGCCGGTGCCGGCCTCCGTGGAATACCTTGGCCACACCTTCATGCTGGGCTCCTCCATGTCGACGGACCTCACCGCGCGCGCTTGGGCGCACCTGACGCCCTACCGGAACGGTCAGCCTGTCGTGGTGGCCTGGAGCAGGCCCGGCCGGACCGAGACCCTGAAGGTGACCTATCGCGCCGGCAGCGAGAGCGACGGCGTCACGTCCCGAGGCGTCGGTGGCGGCTCGCTGCCTGGACTCTGGGCTCCCGCCGGGTCGACTCCGACGGCCCGTCTCACCCAGGGCACGGCCCGGCTGGGCATCGGCGCCTACGTGCGCGCGGACTGAGCGCCTTTGCGCGGACCGGCGTACGGCGCCGGGGACGAGCCGATACGATGGTCGACTTGCCGGTTTCGCCCTCAACACGGGGGCGGGTGGGGATCCGAGGAGACAACGTTCTTGGCTGACGAGGTGCTGGCCGCCGAGCTCGATGCTGAGCAGGCCTTCGTCGATCGGGTGTACGTCCAGCTCGAGCGATCGGCGCGCAACGCACGTGCCCTGGCGCGCGAGGGACACGGACGCGGAGCGCTGGGCCACGAGGGTGGCCTCGTTGAGCGTGACGCCATGGTCTTCCAGGCGGCGCGGCGGATCGCCCAGCTCGACGCCGCCCACGAGGGCCTGGTCTTCGGCCGGCTCGACCTGCAGGCGTCGCTCGACCCCCAGCCCCGCTACATCGGCCGGATCGGCCTGCGCGACGACGACCGTGACTCCCTGCTGATCGACTGGCGGGCCCCCGCCGCGGCGGTCTTCTACCAGGCCACCGCCGCCGAGCCCCACGACGTGATCCGCCGGCGGGTGCTGCGCTGCCAGGGGCCCAAGGTCGTGGGCGTCGAGGACGAGTTGCTCGATGCCGAGGCCGACACCGACCTGCCGATCGTCGGCGAGGGTGCGCTGATGGCCCAGCTCTCCCGGGCGCGCGACCGCTCGATGCACTCCATCGTCGCCACCATCCAGGCCGAGCAGGACCGCGCGATCCGGGCACCGGCCAAGGGGGTCGTCTCGATCAGCGGTGGGCCCGGCACCGGCAAGACGGTCGTGGCGCTGCACCGCGCGGCCTACCTCCTCTACACCGACCGCCGTCGCTACGAGACCGGCGGCGTGCTCGTCGTCGGTCCCTCCGGGCGTCTTCATGCGCTACATCGAGCGCGTCCTGCCCTCGCTCGGCGAGACCGCGGTCGCGCTCCGGTCGCTCGGCGAGGTGGTCGGTGGCCTGCGGTCCACCCGCCACGACGACCCGGCCGTCGCGCTGGTGAAGGGCTCGGAGCGGATGGCCGAGCTCATGCGTCGTACGGCGCGCCAGCAGGCGCCGTCGTCGCCCAAGGAGTTCCGGGTGTTCTGGCGTGACGACGTCGTCCACCTCGACCGCGGCGCCCTCGGCAAGCTGCGGCGCCAGCTGATGGGACAGGGCCCGCGCAACCGGCAGCTGCCGCGGATCGCGTCGTCACTGCTCGACGTGATGTGGCGTCAGGTGACCGGCGAGCGGGGGCGCGAGCGGGGCCGCGAGGCCTTCGACGACGACATGCTGTCCTCGCAGGCCTTCCTCGACTTCGCGGTGTCGTGGTGGCCGCCGCTCGAGGCCACCGAGGTGCTCGGTTGGCTGCGCGACCCGGAGTTCCTCGCCCGCGTCGGCGAGGGCGTCGTCACCCCCGAGGAGCAGCGGCTGCTGGTCGAGTCGTGGCAGGCCGACTCGCTGTCGGTCGAGGACATGCCTCTCGTCGACGAGCTCCGCTACGCCGTGGGCGACGTCCCCGACCGCGCCCGCGAGGAGGACCACGAGCTCGACGACTACCTCGGCGGCGACATGCGCGAGCTGACCACCGCTCTGGAGCGCGAGTACGGCCCCGACGCCGGGCCCTGGCGCCCGCCCACCCACCGGATCGAGGACGACTCCTACGCCCACGTGCTCGTCGACGAGGCGCAGGACCTGACACCGATGCAGTGGCGGATGGTCGGGCGCCGCGGCCGGGCGGCCACCTGGACGATCGTCGGCGACGCCGCCCAGTCGTCGTGGCCGGTGCCGTCGGAGTCGGCCTCCGCGCGGGCCACCGCGATCGAGGGCAAGGACCTCCACGAGTTCCACCTGTCGACCAACTACCGCAACTCCTCCGAGATCTACCACTACGCCGCCGACTACGCCTCGCGCGTCGGGCTCGACGCCGACCTGCCGACCGCGGTCCGGTCGACGGGGGTCTCCCCCCGCGAGGTGTCGGCCGGGCCCGATCTGGCCGCGACGGTGAGGGCCGAGCTGACCGCGATCGCGGGCGAGGTGCGGGGCACCATCGGGATCGTGGCGCCGATCGCCCGCCGCGCCGAGGTGGCCGCGTGGTTGGCGTCGTGGCCGGAGCATGCCGACGACGCTCCCCACGCGACCACGCCAGAGACGGCGGGCGACGACCGGATCGTCGTCCTGACCGGCATCGACACCAAGGGCTTGGAGTTCGACGGCATCGTCGTGGTCGACCCCGGGGCGATCGAGGCGGAGTCGCCCACTGGCCGCGCCACCCTCTACGTCGTGCTCACCCGCGCCACCCAGCTGCTCACCCTGGTGCGCTGACCAGGGCCTCGTGGTGCGCGAGCACCTGCCCTCGTGAGGGAAGCAGCAGGCTGGCGATCGCGGCGAGCGCATAGCCTGCCGCCGCCACCCAGCACGCCGCGACCAGGCCCGCCCGCAGCGACGCCGCGTCGTACGACGTGCCGACCACCGCGAAGAACACGGTGCCGGTGATCGCCACGCCGAGCGCCGCGCCGACCTGCTGCACCGTGCCGTAGGCGCCCGATGCGGCGCCGGCCTCGGAGGTCGGGATCGTCGCGAGCGCGACGTCGACCAGAGGAACCACGAGCAGTCCCAGACCGATCCCGTCGATCGCCAAGGCCGGTGCCAGGCTCCAGGTCGACAGGTCGTGGCCACTGCCCTGCACCGCCACCAGCACCCACACCGTCGCGGCCGACTGCAGGAGGGCGCCGGTCACCATGATCACCTTGCCGAGCCGGGTGCCGAGCGGGACCGAGATCCCGGTGCCGACGAACGCACCGAGGCTGAACGGCAGCAAGGTGAGCCCCGCGTGGATCGCTGACCAGCCGAGCCCCGTCTGCACGTAGATCGTCAGCACGAGCGCGAAGCCCGCGAGCGAGCCCTGGAACGTCCCCTGCGTCACGAGTCCGGCGGAGAAGCCGCGGTCGGAGAAGAGGCGCATCGGCAGCAGCGCAGATCCGGTAAGACGCTCACGCCGGCGCTGCTGCACCACGAACGCCGCCAGGAGGGCGACGCCGGCGCCTCCGACCGCCCAGATCCACCACACCCAGTCCTGCTGCCGGCCCTCGACCAGGGCGTAGACGACACCGAGCAGGCCGAGCGTGGACAGGGTCAGCCCGACCGGGTCGAGCCGCAGGGGGTGCTCCGACCGGGTCTCCGGCACCCAGCGGAACGCCAGGGCCACGAGGGCGAGCCCGACCGGCAGGTTGATCAGGAAGATGCTGCGCCACCCGATCCCGAACGCGTTGCTGGTGACCAGCCACCCGCCCAGCACCGGGCCGATCACCGCCGAGAGGCCCGAGACGGCCCCGATCACGCCGTAGATCGGCGCGCGCTCGCGCGGGGAGTAGAGCGCCTGCAGCGACGACAGCACCTGCGGCACCATCATGGCGGCGCCGGCCCCCTGCACCACGCGTGCCATCAGCAGCACGCCGATCGTCGGTGCGAGGCAGGCCAGGGCCGACCCGACCGTGAAGCCGAGCACGCCGAGGACGAACATCCGTCGTCGGCCGACCATGTCGCCGAGCCGTCCGCCGGTGATCATCAGCACGGCGAAGGCAAGCAGATAGCTGCCCACGACCCACTCGAGCTGGGCGCCGGTGGCATCCAGGTCGGTGCGGATCGAGGGGAGCGCGACGTTGACGATGGTCGCGTCCATCAGGTCCATGAACGACGCGAAGATCAGCACGCTCATGGCGAGACCACGTCCGTGGTGGTTCATCGAGTCCTCCCGAGGTCGGGTAGTCTGGTTCAGAACGGAGAAGTCCCCGATTAGGGATATCTCTGAATCGGAATAATTCCGATATGGAGAGACTAACGAGGAGGTGAGCCCTTGTCCACCCGCGCCCAGCTCGGTGACCGGATTGCCCTGCTGATGCAGGAGCTGATCGCCTCCGCGGTGCTCACCAACGAGCGGATCGCCCGCCACGTCGGCCTCAACGTCATCGACTTCCAGACCTACGGCGTGCTGGTCCGGCAGGGCGAGCCGATGACCCCGGGGCAGATCGCCCAGGTCACCGAGCTGCCGTCGAGCACGACGACCCGGGTGCTCGACCGGCTCGAGGCCAAGGGGCTCGTGCGCCGGGAGCCGGACCCCGCCGACCGGCGCAAGACCTGGGTGCACGCCATACCCCTCGACCATCCGGAGATCGGCGCGGCCTACGACGCGATCCTGCGGGAGATGGAGGAGATCCACGCCGGCTTCACCGTCGCCGAGCTGACGACCGTCGTCCGCTACCTCGACGCCATCAAGGGCGTCGGCTGACCGGTAGATTCCCGGACATGACCGCCGACGCCATGACCGCCCGGGACGCCGTCGCCGCGCTCCAGGAGCACGAGGCGTGGGCGATCATCCGGCGCTCGACCCGGGCCGGCGACCGGCAGACCGTCGGCCTCGTGGGCGGCGCCCGCCGTGAGGTCGAGTCGATCCTCGACATCCCGCTCGAGGACGGGGTCCCCGAGGCCGGCCACATCGCCGACCGGCTGGTGGCCATCCCCTTCCGCCAGGTCCGCGAGCGCGGCTTCGAGGCGCACGACGACGGCACGCCGCTGGTCGTGGTCGACGTCGCGAGCGAGCAGGAGTTCAGCGTCGCGGAGGTGGTCGACGCGATCGATGACCTGGGGGGACGCGGGCGTCGACTTCGCCGACCGTGGCGGCTTCGACATCGACGACGACGCCTACGCCAAGCTCGTCGCGACGATCATCGACGACGAGATCGGCCAGGGCGAGGGCGCCAACCTCGTGATCGGGCGCCATTACCGCGCCCACGTCGCCGACTGGGGCCCCGGCAAGGCGCTGACCGTCTTCCGTCGGCTGCTCGAGCGCGAGCACGGCGCCTACTGGACCTTCCTGTTCTTCACCGGCGACCGCTACCTGATCGGCGCCAGCCCCGAGCGGCATGTCTCCGTGCACGGCGACGACGTCCGGATGAACCCCATCTCCGGCACGTTCCGTCTCGGCTCCTCCGACACCGACACCCTCAAGCCCCGCTTCCTCGACTTCCTGCACGACGAGAAGGAGATCTACGAGCTCTTCATGGTCGTCGACGAGGAGCTGAAGATGATGTGCGACATCTGCGACAAGGGCGGACAGGTGCTCGGCCCCTTCCTCAAGCCGATGTCGCGGCTCGTCCATACCGAGTACTTCCTGGCCGGCCGCACCAGCCGCGACCCGCGCGAGGTGCTTGCGCGACACGATGTACGCCGCCACGGTCACCGGCAGCCCGGTGCAGAACGCCTGCCGCCTGATCAAGCAGTACGAGTCGCAGGGCCGCGGCTACTACGGCGCCGCGCTGGCGATCTTCGGTCGCGACGACCACGGCGCCCCGGTCGTCGACAGCCCGATCGTGATCCGCACCGCCGACGTCGACCTCGACGGCCGCCTCACCGTCACGGCCGGTGCGACGCTCGTGCGCGACTCCGACCCGGCGTACGAGGTGGCCGAGACGCGCGCCAAGGCGGGAGGCATCCTGGCCGCCTTCGGACTGGTCGCGCCCGCGCCCGTGCCGACCGCCAACGTCGCCGAGCTGGTCAACGACGAGGACGTCCTGCTCGCCCTCCACGCGCGTAACCGCCGGCTCGCGTCGTTCTGGCTGACCGACCAGTCCGGTACGGCGGCCGACCCGGCGCTGGCGGGCAAGCACGTGGTGATCCTCGACGGCGAGGACGACTTCGTGAACATGCTCCGCCACGTCCTCGGTGTCGCCGGGATGACCAGCAGCGTGATGCCACACGCGTCGTACGACGAGCACGCGCTCGATGACGCCGACCTGGTGATCGTCGGGCCCGGCCCGGGCGACCCTCGAGACGGCGACCACCCCAAGATCGCCACCTTCCGCGACTGCCGTCGACCGGCTGCTCGAGCGCCGGCAGCCGTTCCTCGCGGTCTGCCTCGGCCACCAGGTGCTGTGCGACCGGCTCGGGATCCCCCTGGCCTACAAGGACATCGTGTTCCAGGGCACCCAGGACGAGATCAGCCTCGACGGGCGGCCCGAGCGGGTGGGCTTCTACAACACCTTCGTCGGTCGGGTGGACGGCGCGGCGCTCCCCGAGGGGGTCAGCGTCGAGGCCGACCCGGCGACCGGTGACGTGCACCTGGTCCGCGGCCCGCACTTCCGCGGCATCCAGTTCCATGCCGAGTCGATCCTCACCGAGCACGGAGCAGCCCTGGTGCACGGCCTGGTCAGCGACCTGCTCGGGCCCTGAACCACGCTGGCGTGACGCGGGCGACAGCGGCGTCAGGAACCCGTCAAGACCCCTGAACGCGGCGGAGGGGAACGACGCTGGAGTCGTGACGTTGCAGGCCTGGCTGGTGACCGAGGGCGAGGTGCACCACGCCGCCCGGGGCAGCTCGTGGTGGAAGGTGATGTGCCTGACCGGCGTCGACTACTTCTCGACGCTGGGCTACCAGCCAGGCATCGCGGCGCTGGCCGCCGGCTTCCTCTCGCCGATCGCCACGCTCGTCCTGGTCGCCCTCACCCTGTTCGGCGCCCTCCCGGTCTACCACCGGGTCGCCGAGGAGAGCCCCCACGGCGAGGGCTCGATCGCGATGCTGGAGCGGCTGCTCAGCTTCTGGAAGGGCAAGCTGTTCGTGCTCGCCCTGCTCGGCTTCGCGCTCACCGACTTCATCATCACGATCACGCTGTCGGCCGCGGACGCCACCGCCCACCTGATCCAGAACCCCAACCTCGAGCCGGTCCTCTCCGGCCACCAGGTCGTGATCACCCTGGTGCTGGTGGGACTGCTCGGCGCGGTGTTCCTGCGTGGCTTCACCGAGGCGATCGGCCTCGCCGTGGCGCTGGTCGGGATCTACCTGGCCCTCAACGTCGTCGTCATCTCGGTCGCCCTGTGGCACGTCGCCGAGCACCCGTCCCTCGTCCCGGACTGGAAGCACGCGCTGATCGCCCAGCACGGCAGCCCGCTGGCGATGATCGGGGTCGCCCTCCTGGTCTTCCCCAAGCTGGCCCTCGGCATGTCGGGCTTCGAGACCGGGCGTCGCGGTGATGCCCCACGTCAGCGGCGATGCCTCCGACACCGAGGCCCACCCGGTCGGGCGGATCCGCGGCACCAAGCGGCTGCTGACCACCGCCGCGGTGATGATGAGCATCTTCCTGGTCACCAGCTCCTTCGCCACCACGCTGCTGATCGCGCCGGCCCAGTTCCAGCCCGGCGGCGAGGCCAACGGCCGAGCGCTGGCCCTCCTCGCCCACCGCTACCTCGGCAACGCCTTCGGCACGACGTACGACGCCTCGACGATCGCGATCCTCTGGTTCGCCGGCGCCTCGGCGATGGCCGGGATGCTCAACCTGATCCCGCGCTACCTCCCGCGCTACGGCATGTCCCCGGAGTGGGCCGGTGCGGTCCGGCCGCTGGTCCTGATCCTCACCGCCATCGCCTTCCTGATCACCTGGATCTTCGACGCCAGCGTCGACGCGCAGGGCGGCGCCTATGCCACCGGCGTGCTGGTGCTCTTCACCAGCGCGGCGACCGCGGTGACGCTCGCCGCGCGCCGGGCCGGGCAGCGTCATCGGACCGTCGGGTTCGCCGTGGTGACCCTGGTGCTCGCCTACACGACCGTCAGCAACATCTTCGAGCGCCCCGACGGCGTGAAGATCGGCGCCTGCTTCGTGCTCGCCATCGTCACGGTCTCCCTGCTCTCGCGGGTCAAGCGGGTCTTCGAGCTGCGCGCGACCGAGATCGACTTCGACGCCGCCAGCCAGGTCTTCATCCGCGACTGCTCGCGCCGGACGATCCGGCTCGTCGCGAACAAGACCCACGAGCGCGACGTCGACGACTACCTCGACAAGATCAAGCGGCTGCGGCGCGACCACGACCTGCCGTTGGACCCCGACGTGATCTTCGTCGAGGTGACCGTCGTCGACCCGAGCGACTTCGAGGGCCGGCTCCACGTCCGTGGCGAGGTGCTCCACCAGCGCTACCGGGTCATGACCGTCCAGGCGCCGTCGGTCTCCAACGCGCTCGCCGCGCTGGCTCTGCGGATCCGCGACGACAGCGGCGCGATCCCGCACATCTACTTCGAGTGGACCGAGGGCAACCCGGTCCAGCAGTTCCTCCGATTCCTGCTGTTCGGGCTCGGCGAGGTCGCCCCGGTGACCCGCGAGGTGCTCCGACGCGCCGAGCCCGACCCGACCCTCCGCCCGCACGTCCACGTGGGGTGAGCGCGGGGTGGTTACTCACCCAGTGGGCAGCGGGGGTGAGGAGGTGAGCTCAAGGCGGCGGCGGCCCCCCGGTGCGGGACACTGGGCCCGTGGAGACCCCCGAGGCCGGCCGCCTGAGCCCCCGGCGGGTCGCACTCGGCTGGGCGATCACGCTGCTCGGGCTGCCCCTGCTGACCACGCTCCTCGTGCACGCCGCCCGCGGATCGGCCCGGATCGCGCTGGCCACGATGCTCTTCCTCAGCCTGGCCGTGCTGGTCGCGATCGTGGGTGGCCGCTGGCCCGCACTGGTCGCCGCGGTGGCCGGCGCGCTGCTGCTCAACTACTTCTTCATCCCGCCGCTGCACACCCTCGACGTCGCCTCCACCTCCGACCTCTACACGCTGGTCGTCTTCGCGGTGACCGCCGTCGCGGTGGCCGCCGTCGTCGACACGGCCGCCCGGAGCCGGGAGCAGGCACGGTCGGCGGAGGCCGAGGCCGGCACCCTGGCCATGCTCAACCGCCAGGTCCTCGGCGGGGAGTACGACGTCCCGCAGCTGCTGGCGCTGGCGCGCGACACCTTCGGTGCCGACTCCGTCGACCTGGTCACCAGCGAGCCGGTCGGTGCCACCGGTGCCGTCGTGCTCCCGGCCGGGCCGGACGCCTGGCTGGTGCTCCGTGGCGGGGCGCTCGGCCCCCGCGAACGCTCGGTCGCCGCGGCCTTCGCCTCCCACGTCGGCGTGCTCCGCGAGCGCGAGGAGCTGGCCCGGCAGAGCCTGGCCGCCCGCGAGCTCGAGGCCGGCAACCGCACCCGCACCGCCCTCCTGGCCGCGGTCTCCCACGACCTGCGCACCCCGCTGGCCGGCCTGCGCTCGGCGACCGAGACGCTCGCCACGCACGACGAGCGGCTGGGCCCGGACGAGCGTCACGCGCTCCTCGAGGCGATGGAGGTCTCGGTGGCCCGGCTGACCACGATGGTCAGCGACCTGCTCGACATGAGCCGCCTGCAGACCGGCGCGGTCTCTCCGATCGCCGACGACGTGCCGCTCGGCGAGGTCGTCCGGCGGTCCCTGCAGGGGCTCGAAGGAGCCGAGCGGGTCGAGGTCGACGAGCTCCCCACGGCGTACGTCGACGCAGCGCTGCTCGAGCGCGTCCTCGCCAACCTCGTCGCCAACGCCCTGCGCTACAGCCCGGACGTCGAGGTGACCGGCGAGAGCCGCGGCGGTCGCGTCCTGCTCTCCGTCGTCGACCATGGGCCGGGCATCGCTGCGGCCGACCGGGCCCGGATCTTCGAGCCCTTCCAGCGGCACGGCGACGTCGCCGGCGGGTCCGCCGGGGTCGGGCTCGGGCTGGCCGTCGCCCGCGGCCTCACCGAGGCGCAGAACGGCGCGCTCGAGGCGGTGCCCACCCCCGGCGGCGGGCTGACGATGCAGCTCGGAGCTCCCCGGGGCCGGGCCGTGAAGGTGCTCGTCGTCGACGACGACGCCACGTTGCGCAGCACCCTCGCCATCGGCCTGCGGGCAGCCGACCACGAGGTGCTGATCGCCGCCGACGGGCGTACGGCGCTCCAGGCCCTGCGCGAGGACCGCCCCGACGTCGTGGTGCTCGACCTCGGGCTGCCCGACCTCTCGGGCATCGAGGTGCTGCGGCGGCTCCGGGCGTGGAGCACCGACTCCCGTCGTCGTGCTGTCCGCCCGGGCGGAGTCGACCGAGAAGGTCGAGGCCCTCGACCTCGGCGCCGACGACTACGTCACCAAGCCGTTCGGGATGGACGAGCTGCTGGCCCGGATCCGGGCCGCCGCCCGGCGGGCCGGGTCGGACGTCCCGGTGCTCGAGGCCGGAGACCTGGTCATCGACCTCCCCGCCCGACGGGTGACGAAGGCCGGGCGAGGTGGTGCGGCTGACCCCCACCGAGTGGGGCCTGCTGGAGATGCTCGTGCGGACCCCCGGCCGGCTGGTCGCCCAGCGCGACCTCCTGCACGAGGTCTGGGGGCCGGCGTACGACAAGGAGACCAACTACCTGCGCGTCTACGTCGGAGCGCTGCGCAAGAAGCTCGAGGACGACCCCTCGGCACCGCGGCACCTGATCACCGAGCCGGGCATGGGCTACCGGTTCGAGGTGTAGGCCGGGTCAGCCCGCGACGAGCGCGGCGCCCGGGAGCTGGAGCACCATCCGGGTGCCGCCGGCCGTCGTTCTCCTCCACCCGCACCGAGCCCGCGTGCCGGTCGACGACCTGGCGGACGATCGAGAGCCCGAGCCCGGAGCCGGGCATCGAGCGCGACTCGTCGGCGCGGTAGAACCGCTCGAAGACCTGCTCGCGGTCGGCCGGCGCGATGCCGGGGCCCTGGTCGTCGATGGTCAGGGTGCCGTGCACGAGGCGCACGGTCACCGTGCCCTCGGGCGGGCTCCACTTCACGGCGTTGTCGAGCAGGTTGGTGACGGCGCGCTCGAGGGAGGCCGACTCACCGGTCACCCACCACGGCTCGAGGTCGACCTCGAAGGTCAGGCCGGTGCCGCGGCGCCGGGCACGGGCCACCGCGCGGTCGACGACCTCGGCCAGGTCGACCTGCTCGACGGCGTTCTCGCGCACGGGCTCGTCGCGGGCCAGCTCGACCAGGTCGCCGACGAGGTTGGACATCTCCTCGATCTGGGCGCCGACGTCGTCGAGCAGCTCGGCCCGCGACTCCGGCTCGAGACCACCGGTGTCGTCGGCCTGGAGCAGCAGCTCGAGGTTGGTGCGCAGCGAGGTGAGCGGCGTGCGCAGCTCGTGGCCGGCGTCGACGACCAGGCGGCGTTGCCGGTCGCGCGAGGCGGACAGCGCGGCCAGCATCGTGTTGAACGCCGTGGCCAGCCGCGCGATCTCGTCGTCGCCCTCGACCGGCAAGGGGGTGAGGTCCTCGGTACGGGCGATCCGCTCGACGTTGTAGGTGAGCCGGCGCACCGGCCGCAGGCCGTTGCGGGCGATGGCCCACCCCGCGGCCCCCGCACCGATCACCCCGGCCAGCCCGAAGAGCAGCATCACCGCGCCCATCCGCTTGAGGGCGCTCTGCTGCGGCGCCATGTTCTGGGCGAGGACGAGCGCGCTGCCGCGGCTGTTGGTGAGCGGCACGGTGACGACGCGGTAGTCGCTGGTGCCCAGCCGGACCGTGCGCACGCTCTGGGACGACGTGCCGGCCGCGACGGCGATCTCGGGCCGCCCGAACGGCAGGGTCCGCTGCGGGCTCCCGTCGACCGCGCCCATCCCTCCGTCGGCGTTCACGTAGTAGATGTGCATGTCGGCGGCCCCGACCGCCCAGGCCGGGATCTCGGTGTGGGTGAGCTGGACGAACGCGATGGTGTCGCTCACCCGGTGCGCCCGGTCGAGCAGCGACCGGTCGAGCGAGCCCTGCAGCGACATCTTCACCGTGACGAAGGCGCCCAGCGCGACCAGGGCCACCGCGAAGCCGACGGCCATCGTGGTCAGCAGGATCACCCGGCTGGCCAGGGAACGGCGGTAGTGCCACCGTGGCTCGTCGCGCGAGGAGGGCTCCTCGGCCGACCAGCCCGGTGATGCGGCGGTCGCCGGGGGGCTCATGAGGCGCTCAGCTCTCCTTGAGGACGTAGCCGACGCCCCGCACGGTGTGGATCAGCCGCGGCTCACCCTCGGCCTCGGTCTTGCGGCGCAGGTAGCCGACGTAGACCTCGAGGGAGTTGGCCGTGGTCGGGAAGTCGTAGCCCCAGACCTCCTCGAGGATGAACGACCGCTCGAGCACGCGGCGCGGCCGGCGCAGGAACATCTCGAGCAGGGTGAACTCGGTGCGGGTCAGCTCCATCGGCCGCTCGCCGCGGAGGACCTCGCGGGTGGCGAGGTCCATGGACAGGTCGGCGAAGGAGAGCACCTCGTTGTCGTCACCCTCGGCCGGTACGACGCGGCGCAGCAGGGCCCGGAGCCGGGCCAGCAGCTCCTGGAGCGCGAAGGGCTTGGTGAGGTAGTCGTCGGCGCCCGCGTCGAGGCCCTCGACCCGGTCGCCCACCGCGTCGCGCGCGGTGAGCACCAGGATCGGGACGTCGTTGCCGGCCTTGCGTAGCGACTTGGTGGTCTCGATGCCGTCGAGCCGCGGCATCATCACGTCCATCACCACGACGTCGGGCGCGTGACCGGCGATGCCGGCCAGCGCCTCGGCCCCGTCGGAGGCCAGCGAGACGGCGTAGCCGTTGAACTCCAGGCTGCGGCGCAGTGACTCGCGCACCGCCTTGTCGTCGTCGACGACGAGCACCCGCGGCTTGGCGGCGCTCGAGGCAGGGATGGCGGTGTCACGGGCCTCACTCTGCCAGCCCGTCCTGAACCGGGGCTGAGAACCGTGCCGTGTCCTGCCTCAGGTGTAGCGGCTCGCCACCTCGGCCGCGCGAGCGCCGTACCCGCCGCCGAACAGGCACGCGTGCACGAGCAGCGGGAAGAGCTGGTGCAGGCCGATCCGGTCCTCCCAGCCGTCGGCGAGGGGCGAGACCTCCTCGTAGGCCGCGAGCACCCGGGGCAGCTGGGGCAGGCCGAACAGCGCAAGCATCGCGAGGTCGGTCTCGCGGTGGCCGCCGTGGGCGGCCGGGTCGATCACGCAGCAGCCACCCTCGTGGGTCCAGATGACGTTGCCGTTCCACAGGTCGCCGTGCAGGCGGTGGGGTCCTTCTTCCGGGACCAGGTCGGCGAGTCGCCCGACGACGGCCTCGACGTAGGCGGCGCCGTCGGGGGAGATCGCGCCGCGGTCCTGGGCCAGCTTGAGGTAGGGCAGCACCCGCTTCGTGGCGTAGAACTCCGCCCACGTCGGCGCCGGCTTGTTGGGCATCGGCAGGCGGCCGATGAAGCCCTCGCGGTCGAGGCCGTACGACGGCGCTCCGGCGTCGTGGGTCTTGGCCAGCGCGCGGCCGAACTCGGAGGCCGCCTCGGTGGTCAGCTTGCCCGGTTCGACCCAGGCCAGGATCAGGCAGTCGGGCTCGACCGCGAGCACCTCGGGGACGCGGATGCCGCCGGTCTCGCCGAGCCAGCGCAGCCCGGCGGCCTCGGCCTCGAAGAACCCCTCGGGCGCGTGCGGCAGCGTCTTCATGAACGCCGACCTACCGCTGCTGAGCCGGAGCTTGGTGGCGGTGGCGATGTCACCGCCGGCGACCGGTGCCGTGGCCGCGACCGCCGTACCGAGCAGCTCCTCCGCACGGCGCGCGACGTGAGGCTGGCGCGTCATCGGCACCTCCTGCGATCCGGCCGGGTCGGCTGCCCACACCGTAGTACGCCGCGCGGGTCGTCCGCTTCAGGCGAGGTCCCAGCCGTGCCAGTGGTCGATCCTGATCCAGGCACTGACCCGCGCCGCTTCGCGGTTGCCGAACTCGTCGCCACCGTAGTGCCGGGAGAGCCGGTCGATGTCGGCGAGAGCCTTCGCCGGGTCGTGCTCCCAACCGACGACGGGCCCCCGGATGCTGACGTGGGTGTACCACTCGCCGTCCTTGAGCGCAGTCAACGAGACGTACGGATGCTCCTGCATCCACCGGAGCCGGGCGCGGCCGGCGTCCATGTTGACCAGCACGGTGCCGTCGTCGTCGACGAGGTACCACGTCGCCACCGACATCGGATGCCCGTCGGGACGTCGTACGGCGATCACTGCGGGGTTGGGCTCGCGCAGCAGGGCGAGCGCGGGCTCGGGCAGGGGAGTCTTCGGCACGAGTTCCTCCTTCAGCGGGGTCAGGGGGCGAGCCGGTCGGCCAGGGCGGCGACCAGCGCGTCGGAGGTGCGCTCGACCATCTCCAGCACCATCACGAAGCCGTCCGGGCCGCCGTAGTAAGGGTCGGGCACGTCGGCCCCCGGTGCGACCGGGTCGAAGTCGCGGAACATCCCGACCCGCTCGGACCGGCCGCCGAGGTCGGCGAGGTTGTCGGCGTCCATCGCCAGCACCAGGTCGTGGTCGCCGGCCCAGGAGGCGTCGTACTAGCTGCGCGCGGTGCTGGCTCGGGTCGTAGCCGGCGTCGGCGAGCGTGGCGGCCGCTCGCTGGTCCATGGGGTCGCCGACGTGCCAGTCGCCGGTGCCGCTGCTGTGCACCACGACCCGGTCGTCGAGACCCGGCCTCGGCCAGCCGTTGCTCGAGGACGACGTGGGCGGTGGGGGAGCGGCAGATGTTGCCCAGGCACACCAGCGCGACGGCGTAGCGCCCCGGGTGGCGCGGCGGCGGGAGCACGGTCAGTCGCGGTCGGCGAGGGCGTTCATGCCCCAGTTGACCAGGGTGATCACGATGGAGCCGCCGAGGGCCGCCCAGAAGCTGGTGACGTGGAAGCCGATCCCGAGCGCACCGGCGAACCAGGCCGTCAGCAGCAGCATCAGCGCGTTGATCACCAGCAGGAACAGCCCGAGCGTCAGGACGACGAACGGCAGGGACAGGAACGTCACGAACGGCTTCACCAGCATGCTGACCAGGCCCAGGATCAGCGAGACCACGAGGAGCGGGACCAGCTTGTGGGCTGATCTCGGCCGAGCCCGAGGTGGGGCCGGTGAAGTAGATGCCCTGGAAGAGCCAGGTGGCCACGGCCACGGCGACCGCCGTGGACAGCAGCCAGGTCACGAACCTCACGTCGGCGAGCATACGGCCGGTCTTCGCCACGGCCGCAAGCGGCCGTGGCGCTCCTTGCGGTCGTGCCGCCGCCGCTGGCGCGGCGTCGGCACGATCTCAGTCGAGATCGAGCCGTTCGATGATCGCGTCCTCGGCGCCGGCGAGGTGGTGGGTCAGCTCGGCGACGGCGGCGTCGACGTCACCGGACTCGAGGAGCTCGAGCAGGTGGTGGTGCTCGCCGGCCTGGTCGCGGGCGTTGCGTCGTACGCGGTCGATCTGCGCGAGCGCCAGCCGCAGCTCGGCGACCACCGACTCGGCCATCGCGACCAGCCTCGGCGATTCCGTGAGCCCGACCAGGCTCAGGTGGATGGCGAGGTGTCGCTGGTTGAGCTCCTGGTACGACGCGCCGTCGGCGACCGCGCGACTCGTAGGCGCCGAGCGCCTGGCGGACGGCGTCGCGGGCATCCTCGCCGGCGGTCGGCCAGTGGCGGACACCCGCGGTCTCGAGCACCGCTCGCACCCGGGACACGTCGCGGACCGACTCGGGGTCGGGGCTGGCCACGGTCACGCCGCGGTTGGGCTCGCGGGTGGCCAGGCCCTCGGCGACCAGGACCGCCAACGCCTCGCGCAGGGTGGGCCGGGAGACGCCGAGCGACTCGGCGAGGGCGACCTCGCGCAGCGGCGTACCGGCCTCGAGCTCACCCTCGAACACCGCCCGCCGGAGCTCCTCGGCGACCCGGTCGACGGTCGAGGAGTGCTCCAGGTGAAGGGAGCCGAACGCGTCGCTCGTGCGCTCGGCAGCAGACATGACCCCATTGTCTGACAAAGACTTGCCGAGCACCGCATCGCGCGCCATACTCCGGGTTGTCAGATTGTCTGACAATCACTAGTCGACCACCCGTGGGAGGAGTAAGCCGTGTCGCTCGCGCAGCAGGCCCTGGAGCCGCAGCTCGCGACCCCGTTGTCGTGGGGCCGCCGCTACGTGATGGTCCGGCCCGACCACTTCCGCATCGACTACGCGATCAACCCCTACATGGACCTCGCCGACCAGCCCGACCCGGCGTCGGGCGATGGCGCAGTGGGTCGAGCTGCTGGCGACGATCGAGCGGCTCGGCGGCACCGTCGAGGTGCTCCCGCAGCGCGCCGACGCCCCCGACATGGTCTACGCGATGAACCTCGGCCTCGGCGTGCTGCGCCCCGACGGCATCGGCGTGGTCACCGGCCACGTGGTGATGTCCCACATGCGCTACGCCGAGCGCCGGATGGAGACCAGCTCCGCCGGTCCGTGGTTCGAGGGCAGCGGCCGCTCCACGTCGTACGTCGGTCGCGACGGCGTCGGCGCCCACCTCGAGGCCGGCGACGTGTTCGCCTGGGGCGACGCGCTCCTCGCCGGCTTCGGTCCGCGCACCGAGGAGCTGGCGCTCGAGCACCTCGCGGGCGACCTGGGGGTGCGGGTGCGCGGCGTCCGGATCACCCACCCGGCGATGTACCACCTCGACCTCGCGTTCTGCCCCCTCGACGACCGGCGGGCGATGGTCGCGCCGGGTGCGTTCGACGACGCGTCAGCGCCGGCGCTGCTCGACCTGGTGCCCGAGCCGCTGGTGCTCACCGACGACGAGGCGCTCACCACGTTCTGCGCCAACTCGATCGTGGTCGGCGACACCGTCGTGATGCCGGCCGGCAGCCCCGACGCGGGTCAAGGACGCAGCTGGCCGAGTGGGGCTTCGGGGTCGTCGAGGTCGACGTCAGCGAGTTCCACAAGGGCGGCGGCTCGATCCGCTGCCTGACCAACCCGGTGGACGTGGTGCTCGGTCGCGACGTGCCGATCGTGCTCGGTGGCGAGGTCGTCGTCCCCGGGTCATAGCCTTCGGGCATGGTCTCGATCGGCGGCGCAGGCTGGATGCTGCTGTTCGCCGCCGCCGCGGGGCTGCTGTGCGCCGTCGTGGGGCTCGCCGCCGGCCGGCGGCTGGGGCCGCTCGCCGGGTTCGCCTGGTTCGGCCTGCTGTGGAGCATCTCGGTGATCGCGATCGTGACCCTGGTCCCAGCCCAGAACGGGCTGGGCTACGTGCCCGGCCGACCAGCACGCGACCTCGTGCAGCTGGGACATCGGCGGCCCGTCACCGGACGGGTTCTGGATCTTCGGCGGAGGCCAGCAGCTGCTCAACACGCTGCTGTTCGTGCCGGCCGGGATGTTCCTGGTGCTGGTGCTCGCGCGCTGGCGTGCCGGATGGGTGCTGGTGCCGCTCGGCCTGGGCCTGCTCGCGGCGTACTCCCTGGCGATCGAGTACACCCAGCTCCAGGTCGCCCGCATCGACCGCGCCTGCGACGTCACCGACATCATCGACAACGTCACCGGCGCCGCCGATCGGGGTCGCGATCGGCCTGCTCCTGCTGCCGCTGTTCCGCCCCTGGCGGGCCAAACGGTCCCGCAGCGTCGGGGATAAGTTGGCGGCATGACCACCCCGCAGCCGCGCGCGTGCGTGTCCCAGATCCCGGCGTACGTCGCGGGGAAGCCGCCGCAGCCGCGCGCGGGCCTGACGACGTACAAGCTGAGCAGCAACGAGAACCCCTACCCGCCGTTGCCGGGTGTCCTCGAGGCCGCTGCGAGGGCCGCCGAGCAGATGAACCGCTACCCCGACATGGGCAGCTCCGACCTCTACGCCGCGCTGTCCGACACGCTCGGCGTCGGCACCGAGCGGCTCGCCCTCGCCACGGGCAGCGTCGCGCTGATCTACCAGCTGGTGCAGGCCTACTGCGAGCCCGGCGACGAGGTCGTCCACGCCTGGCGCAGCTTCGAGGCCTACCCGATCGCGGTCACCGCCGCCGGCGCGTCCGGCGTCCGGGTGCCGGTGACCGTCGACGGCCGGCACGACCTCGACGCGATGGCGGCGGCGATCACCGACCGCACCCGACTGGTGATCGTCTGCACGCCCAACAACCCGACCGGACCGTCGGTCACCCAGGTCCGAGCTCGACGCCTTCCTGGCCAAGGTGCCCTCCCACGTGCTGGTCGTCGTCGACGAGGCCTACGTCGAGTTCGTCCGGATGAGCGACCCCGTCGACGGGCTGGCGACCGTCGCCGCCCACGACAACGTCGTGTCGACCCGCACCTTCTCCAAGGCCTACGGGCTCGCGGGCTTCCGCGTCGGCTACGCCGTCGCGCCGGAGCCGGTGGCCACCGCGCTGCAAGGCGGTCTCGCTCCCCTTCGGCGTCTCGAACGTCGCGCAGGCCGCCGCCGTCGCCTCGCTGGCCGCCCGGCCCCAGCTCCTCGAGCGGGTCGACGCACTGGTGGCCGAGCGGGAGCGGGTGGTCAAGGGGCTCGCCGACGCCGGGCTCGTCGTACCGGAGGCGCAGGGCAACTTCGTGTGGTTCGCGATGGGCGACCGAACGGCCGAGCTGGCCGCGACCGCGGACGAGCTGGGCATCGTGGTGCGTCCGTTCGCCGGCGAGGGTGCGCGGATCTCGATCGGCGAGCCGGAGGCCAACGACCGGATCCTCGAGCTGGCCCGTCACTACGCCTGAGCGCCACCGCATCCGCCACCCGGACCTACCTGGCCTGCAAGGGCTGAACCTCCGCACGACGTACGACGGCCGGTGCCCCCACGAGGTGCCGGCCGTCGGCGTCTGCGGTCTCGAAGACGCGCACGCGATCCATCGCCCGGAACGTCGGGAGCACGGTCGGCACCATGGTGGTGGCGAAGTAGGCCAGTCCGACCACGACGATCGCCGTGGTCAGCCCGAGCCCGCTGACCAGCAGGCCGCCGAGGAGCCCGCCGAAGGGCATCAGCGACCAGCACAGGGCGTTGCTCAGCGAGGTCACCCGGCCGACCATCTCGCGCGGGATCCGCTCGAACTGCACCGCACCCAGCACCGGGTTGAGGAAGCCGGAGGCGCAGCCGCCGACCAGGCAGCTCACCACGATCACCCACAGCGGCACTCCGAGGGCGAACAGGACGAACCGGGGCAGACCGGTGATCAAGAACGCCACGACGTACGTCGTGAAGCGGGGCAGGCGGGTGCCGTAGGCGGCTGCGACCACCGACCCGAGCATCGAGGCGCCGCCCCAGACGGCGAAGACCAGGCCGACCGCGCCGACCCCGGCGCCGGAGTCGCGGGCCCATACCGGCAGCAGCACCGCGGCCCAGGCCAGGTCGAGCAGGTTGGTGACCGCGATCATCACGCACAGGCTCATCAGCACCGGGTCGTGGCGCAGGAAGGCCCAGCCCTCGCGCAGACGTGCGCCGTACGACGCCTCGGGGGTGCTCGGGTCCGCCGACCCGTGGCCGGACGACGGTCCGAGGCCGCGCGTGGTCGCGGCCAGCACCAGCGCGCACAGCCCGAACGACGCGGCGTCGACCGCGACCGCGTCGGCCGCGCCGATCGCGGCCACGAGACCGCCGGCCACGGCCGCGCCGAGCATCATGGAGCCACGCTCGATGGCCGACGCCAGGCCGGTGGCGCGCTCGTAGGGCACCTCGGCATGCTCGACCAGCGAGGGGATCATCGCGGTGGTGGCGGCGTCGCCCGGCCCGCGGAGCCCGCCGGCGATCGCGACCAGCACCAGGAGGAGCGGGAAGGTCAGCGAGTCCGCGTGGTGGAGCAGGGGGATCATGCCGACCGCGACCATGCTCAGCAGGTCGACGGTGATGGCCATCCGGCGCGGGCCGATGCGGTCGACCACGGGGCCGCCTGCCGCCTTGAGCACCACCATCGGGGTGATCTCGGCGACCGCCACCAGCCCGGTCCGGGTGGGCGAGCCGGTGGTGACCAGCACCAGCCAGGGGATCGCGATCATCGAGATCTTGGTGCCGAGCAGAGAGATCGTCTCGGCGGCCAGCCAGCCGTAGAGCGGGATCCGCTTCGGAGCCGGCCCGTTCACTGCTCCGCTCCCTCCGAGACGACGGTGCCGGGGCGGGGGAAGGCGTTGAGGTTGACCACGAAGTCGCCGGCGCCCTCGACTCCTGGGTCGGCTTCCTCCCACTCGTCGACCAGCGCGGCGAGGCGGTCGACCAGCTGCTCGGCCCGCTCCGCGGTGAGGCGGAGGTGCCAGTCGCTCGTGGTGCTCGCGCTCTGCCACGGCTCAGGCAGGTGACGGCGCTCGGCCACGGCCTGCATGAGAGTCTCGGTGTACATCAGGGCGACCGTCTGCAGGTAGGCCTCCGCGCTCTCGGCGTCCTCGTCGTCGCGCCGGTCGGTGAGGTTGGCCCGGGTGCTCTGGTGGGCGGCCCGCCACCACCGGTCGCGGGCGTCGCCGCGCTCGGTGTCCTCGACGATGAAGCCGTGCTCGGCCAGCTGGCGCAGGTGGTAGGACGTCGCGCCGGTGTTGAGGGAGAGCTCGCGGGCCAGGGTGGTCGCCGTGGCCGGGCCCTCGACCCGCAGCCGCATCAGGATCTTCAGCCGGGTGGGGTGGGACAGGGCGCGGAGTCCGGCGGCGGTGGGGGTGATCGAGGGGAGCAGGTCGGCCATGACTGCAAACATACCTTTGCAAAGAGATATTTGCAAACAGTTGTTGTTAATGCCTTGCCGCAAGGTCGGGTACGGCTCGCTCATGACTCCGGCCACGTCATACGTCACCACAGGCGCGTCGTACGAGCGCGACATGGACTACCTGCCCGACCGGGTCACCGCCGTGTCGCGGTGCTCGGCCGACCAGCACGAGGAGCAGCCGCTCGAGGTGCCGACCTGGCCGGCCGAGCCCGGTCGCTACCGGCTCGTGGCCGCCAAGGCGTGCCCGTGGGCCACGCGCGCGATCATCGTCCGACAGCTGCTCGGGCTGGAGCACGTGATCTCGCTCGGTCTGGCCGGACCTGTCCACGACGATCACAGCTGGTCCTTCGACCTCGACGCCGGAGGCCGCGACCCGGTGCTCGGCCTCCCACGGCTGGAGGACGCCTATCTCCGACGCTTCCCCGACTACGACAAGGGCGTCACGGTGCCGGCCCTGGTCGAGATCGAGACCCGGGAGGTGGTGACCAACGACTTCCCCTGGATCACCCACGACCTGTTCTTCGAGTGGCGCGACCACCACCGGCCGGACGCGCCGGACCTGTGGCCCGACGATCGTCGCGAGGAGATGGACGACGTGATGGACCGGGTCTTCACCGAGGTCAACAATGGCGTGTACCGCTGCGGCTTCGCCGGCTCCCAGGAGGCCTACGACGAGGCCTTCCGCCGTCTGTTCGACACCCTCGACTGGCTCGAGGACCGGCTCGCCGACCGGCGCTTCCTGATGGGCGAGGCGATCACCGAGGCGGACGTGCGGCTGTTCACGACCCTGGCCAGGTTCGACGCGGTCTACCACGGGCACTTCAAGTGCAATCGCAACAAGCTCATCGAGATGCCGGCCCTGTGGGGCTACGCCCGTGACCTGTTCCAGACCTCCGGTTTCGGCGACAACACCGACTTCGAGCAGATCAAGCGGCACTACTACGTCGTGCAGTCCGACGTGAACCAGTCGGGGATCGTGCCCGAGGGCCCCGACCTGTCCGGTTGGCATGCACCGCACGGCCGCGAACGCCTCTAGCCTGCCGCTGTGTCCGGTGTCGTCAGGGTCGGGATCTCCGGGTGGCGCTACCCCGCGTGGCGCGGCGACTTCTACCCGAAGGGGCTTGCCCAGCGGCGCGAGCTCGAGTACGCCGCCTCGCAGCTGACCTCGATCGAGGTCAACGGCTCCTTCTACTCCCTGCAGCGGCCCTCGTCGTACGCCGCGTGGCGGGCGGATGCCCCGGAGGGCTTCGTCTTCGCGGTGAAGGGCCCCCGGTTCGTCACCCACCTCAAGCGGCTTCGTGACATAGACGTGCCGCTCGCCAACTTCTTCGCCTCCGGCGTCCTCGCGCTCGGTCCGGCGCTCGGGCCGGTGCTGTGGCAGCTCCCGGAGAACCTCCGCTTCGACGCCGAGGTGCTCGACGACTTCCTGGGCCGGCTGCCGCGGACTTCGGTGGAGGCCGCGGCCCTCGCCGGTCGCCACGACGACAAGGTGCCCGACGACCGCGCCCTGACCGTGGCCGACGCCGACCGTCCGCTGAGTTACGCGCTGGAGTTCCGCAGCCCGACCTTCGCCGACCCCGCGGCGTATGCCGTGCTGCGTCGGCACAGCGTCGCCACGGTCTACGCCGACACCGCCGGCCGGTGGCCGAAGGTCGACGAGGACACCGGGTCCTACCGCTATGTCCGGCTGCACGGAGACAAGGAGCTCTACGCCAGCGGCTACACCGACCGGGCTCTCGACGAGTGGGCCGACCGGTGCCGGGGCTGGGCCGCGGCCGGCCAGGACGTCTTCTGCTACTTCGACAACGACATGAAGGGCTACGCGCCCCACGATGCGAGGCGCCTGATCGCCCGGCTCACCGGTGATCCCTAGGCTGGCCGGCATGGCCTCCGACCCCGTCGTCCCACTCGCGCCCGGCGTCTGGCGGATCCCGCTGGTCCGCGACTTCGTCAACGGGTTCGTCCTGCGCGACGCCGACGGACAGGTGACCCTGATCGACATGGGCCTGAAGCAGTCGGGCAAGAAGGTGATGGCGGCCCTGGCCTCGATCGGCGCCGGCCCCTCCGACGTGACCCGGCTGATGCTGACCCACGCGCACCCCGACCACGCCGGCGGCGCGGCGTACGTCGGGCAGGAGACCGGCCGAAGCTTCGGCATCCACGAGGCCGACGCCGGCTTCGCTCGCCAGGGCATCAGCCCGCCGCGCGACCAGCGCTTCCTGCTCGGTCGGCTGATGGCCCGCGGCAAGAACGGCTTCCCTCCGGTGTCGGTCGGCGAGACGTTCACCGACGGCCAGGTCATCCCGTTCGCCGGCGGCATCCGGGTCGTGCACACGCCCGGGCACTCGCCCGGCCACGCGTCGTACCTCCTGCTGGAGTCGGAGGTGCTGATCACCGGTGACGCGATCTTCAACGTGCGCGGACTCCGCTGGCCGATCAAGTCGTTCTGCACCGACTTCCGGATGACCCAGCAGACGGCCGTCCGGCTCGCCGAGCTGGAGTACACGACCGCGGCGTTCACCCACGGGCCGCAGTTGTCGGACCATCCTCGTCAGCACATCCGCCGCTTCCTGCAGCAGAAGGGCATGCTCTGACCCTGGTCGTGGGGGCGGGTGCTGCACATCGTGGATCAGCCGACGGCCGCAAGTGAGCAGGGCGTCCTACGCCCGCCTCGAAACCAGCGACCCTTCTCCCACACCCCCGACAGTCACCGCTAAGAGGAAGGGGTCAACTGACCCCTTCCTCGCAGTGCTCTCCGTCCCGCCTGGCGGCAGGGTGGAGAGCGGTGCCGGCGCGCCTCCTCGACCAGCCGACGGTCGCCGGTCGAGGGGACGGGTGCTGCACGCCGTGCACCAGCCGACGGTCGCCGGTCGAGGAGGGCGTCCTACTGCCCGTCTCGAAACCAGCGACCCCGATCGGGTCTCCATCCCCAGCGCTGTGGCTGCACTTCGCTGCGGAGCTTGAGCACCCGCGAGCCGTCCTCCTGCTCGATCTCGTACGCCGGGTCGGAGCGAGTGCCGTGCCTGACGATCCGGCTGCGCTTGATGGTGCGCGTGACGCGCGCGTGATGGAGCGCGGTCACCGTCCCCTCGGCGCGCGAGCCGCCCCACGCCCAGCTGACGGTCGTACCGACCCGGATCGCCATGTGGCTCCCGTACCCCGCCGTCGCGGGCCACACTCCATCCGCTGAAATCAGCCCACCTGCTCCCGCGCCGGCACCTCCGGACCACCGCGGGCCACGAAGTCCCGCTGCCGGATCAGCACGAAAGACAGCGCGGCGGAGGTGAAGGCGACGACCATCGCGATCACCGTGATGTGGTTGAGGGCGTCGACCACGGCCGACGTACCCACCTGGTGGATCAGGTTGTAGGCCTGCTGGCCGGCCGAGGCACCGCCCTGCTGGGTCGCGGCCGCCTGGGCCGCCTTGGCAGCGGGCTCGACCTGGCCCCCGGAGAGCGCGGCGGTGAGCCCGTCGAGGGCCTGCGGCGGCACCTTCGGTGACAGCTCGGGCCGCACCGCGGAGGCCACCTGCCGGCTGAAGATCGAGCCGAGGGCGGCGATGCCGGTGGCGATGCCGATCTGCCGGAAGGTGGAGTTGACTCCGCTGGCCATGCCGGCACGAGCGACCGGTACGACGCCGACCGCCGTCGAGGCGAGCGGCGGGTTGATCATCCCGACGCCGACGCCGGACACGATCAGTCCGGGGATCAGGTGGGTCCACGACGAGTCGGGCTGGATGCCGTGCAGGAGCAACAGGCCGAACCCGAGCACCACGAAGCCCGGGCCGATCAGCCACTTGACCGGCACGTGCTCGCTGAGCCGACCTGCGATCGCGGCCGCGAAGAAGGAGGCGACCGACAGGTAGAGGAACCGGACGCCGGTCGCCACCGCGGAGTAGCCGAGGACGTTCTGGACGTAGATCACCAGGTAGGTCAGCAGCGAGAAGACCGACGCCGAGACTCCGAACGCCGCCACCAGGCCACCGGTGAACGTCGGCTTGCGCAGCAGGCCCAGGTCGAACATCGGCTTGCGTTGCACCACCTGGCTGATCACGAACACCACCAGCAGGACCGCCGAGACCACGAACGCGACGACGACGCGGGTCACGCCCCAGCCATCCTTGCCGGCCTCGATCAGGCCGTAGACCAGGGCTGCCAGGGCGATCGAGAAGCTGACGAAGCCGAACCAGTCCGGTCGCCCGGCGTGGGGGTCCTTGGACTCGACGACGCGCGTCAGCGAGACGGCCAGTGCCACCAGGCAGATCGGCACGTTGACGAAGAAGATCCAGCGCCAGGAGAGGCCGCTGGTGAGAGCCCCGCCGAGCACCGGCCCGATCGCGACCGCCACGCCGGTCGTCGCACCGAAGACGCCGAACGCCGTGCCGCGGTCCTTGCCGTGGAACGCCGCCGCCAGCAGGGCGAGAGCGGTGGAGAACATCGCCGCGCCGCCGATGCCCTGGAACGCCCGCGAAACCTGGAGGAAGAAGATGTCCTGGGCCGCGCCGCAGGCGACCGAGCCGATCGTGAAGATCACCAGGCCGATCACGAAGACGAGCCGGCGCCCGAAGAGGTCGGCCAGCGACCCTGCCGTCAGCAGAAGGGCGGCCAGGCTGAGGGCGTAGGCGTCGATGACCCACTGGAGGTCCGACAGCGTCGCGTCGAGCTGCTGCTGGATGTCCGGCAGGGCGACGTTCACGATCGTGATGTCGAGCAGGAGCATGAACACGCCGGTGCAGACCGCCGTGAGGGTCCACCACTTCGGGTCGCGGCCGGTCGCCGCCGGAGTCGTCACGACGCCCATCCTCACACCGCCGGCCCTCAGAGTGCGCGGGGCTGCACCTCACTGGCGAGCTTCAGGGTGCGCGTCCCGTCGGGCTGCTCGATCTCGTACGCCGGGTCCTCGGGGCTGCCGAGCCGCGTGATCCGGACGCCGCCGATCCGCCGGACGACCGGGCGCGGGTGGACCGCGGTCACCGTGCCTTCGACGACACCCGACGCCGTGCGCCAGGTGACCGTCGTACCGATCCCGATGCTCATGTCGTTGCGGTACCCCGAGACGTGAATGGCAATGACCGCACGGACCTTACCCATGCCGGGCGCCGTGCCTGATGTCCGGGTTGATTGGTGCCGCGCGCACCCGGCCCGGTAAGTTTGAGGATACGAATGTGGTCCCAGTCACACCCGGCACAGCGTCGCACCACCCCGCGCCGTACGCCGGCTGGCATCGAGCAGGCAGCAGGCAGGCGGCGACCCCGCGAGCCTGGAACCGTAAGGAGCACCCGTGACCCATGCAGGCTTCGGCCCTGACCTCGCGGAGGTCTTCGGACCTGCCCACCAGGACGGTGGCCCCGAGCTCGTCCAGCTGCTCACGCCCGAGGGCGAGCGCGTCGAGCACCCCGACTTCTCCTTCGGCGACGACCTGTCGGACGCCGAGCTCGCCGAGACGGTCCGCGGCCTGTTCCGCGACATGACGCTCACGCGCCGGATCGACGTCGAGGCCACCGCGCTGCAGCGCCACGGTGAGCTCGGCATCTGGGCCCAGCTCCTCGGTCAGGAGGCCGCGCAGGTCGGCGCCGGCCGCGCGCTGAAGCCGCAGGACTACGTCTTCCCGACCTACCGCGAGCACGGCGTCGCCTGGTGCAGGGGCGTCGACCCGCTGAAGCTGCTCGGCCTCTTCCGCGGTGTCGACCAGGGCGGCTGGGACCCCCACGAGAACAACTTCGGCCTCTACACGATCGTGATCGGCGCCCAGACCCTCCACGCCACCGGCTACGCCATGGGCATGCAGCGCGACGGCGTCGTCGGCACCGGCGACCCCGACCGCGACGCGGCGGTGATCGCCCACTTCGGTGACGGCGCGTCCAGCCAGGGCGACGTCAACGAGTCGTTCATCTTCGCCGCCTCCTACAACGCGCCGGTCGTGTTCTTCTGCCAGAACAACCAGTGGGCGATCTCCGAGCCGATCGAGCGTCAGACGCGAATCCCGCTCTACCAAAGGGCTCTCGGCTTCGGGTTCCCCGGCATCCGGGTCGACGGCAACGACGTCCTCGCGACCTACGCCGTCACCCGGGCCGCCCTGCAGCGCGCCCGCGAGGGCCAGGGCCCGACGCTCGTGGAGGCCTACACCTACCGGATGGGTGCGCACACCACGACCGACGACCCGACCCGCTACCGGCTCTCCGACGACGTCGAGCGCTGGAAGCTCAAGGACCCGATCGCCCGCGTCGAGGTCTACCTCAAGCGCAACGGCATGGCCGGGCAGGAGTTCTTCGACGACGTCGCCGCCGAGGCCGACGACCTCGGTCACCGCCTCCGCGAGGGCTGCAAGGCGATGCCCGACCCGTTGCCGATGAGCATGTTCGACCACGTCTTCGCCGAGGAGACCGACGAGCTCCGCGCCGAGCGCGAGGGCTTCGCCGCCTACCTCGAGAGCTTCGAGGGGGCCCACTGATGACCACCACACCCGCGACGCAGAAGGTCACGCTGGCCAAGGCCCTCAACATGGGCCTGCGCAAGGCCATGGAGGACGACCCCAAGGTCCTGCTCATGGGCGAGGACGTCGGCAAGCTCGGCGGCGTCTTCCGGATCACCGACGGTCTGCAGAAGGACTTCGGCGAGGACCGCGTCATCGACAGCCCGCTGGCCGAGTCCGGCATCGTCGGTACGGCGGTCGGCATGGCGCTGCGCGGCTACCGGCCCGTCGTGGAGATCCAGTTCGACGGCTTCGTCTACCCGGCCTACGACCAGATCGTCTGCCAGGTCGCCAAGATGTGCTACCGGTCGCAGGGCAAGACCCCGCTGCCGATCGTGATCCGCATCCCGTTCGGCGGTGGCATCGGTGCGGTCGAGCACCACAGCGAGTCCCCGGAGGCGCAGTTCGCGCACACGCCGGGGCTCAAGGTGGTCGCCTGCTCCAACCCGGTCGACGGCTACTGGATGGTCCAGCAGGCCATCGCCGCGCCCGACCCGGTGATCTTCCTCGAGCCGAAGCGGCAGTACCACGCCGACAAGGCCGACCTCGACGAGAGCGCGACGCCCGACCCGCTGTTCAGCTCGCGCCTGGTCCGGCAGGGCAGCGACGTGACCGTCCTCGCCTACGGCCCGACCGTGAAGACGGCCCTCAAGGCGGCCGAGGCCGCCTCCAACGAGGGTCGGTCGCTGGAGGTCATCGACCTGCGCACGCTGTCGCCGCTCGACCTGGCCCCGGTCTATGAGTCCGTACGTCGCACCGGTCGCGCCGTGGTCACCCACGAGGCTCACGTCAACCTCGGCATGGGTGCCGAGCTGGCGGCCCGGATCACCGAGGAGTGCTTCTACTCCCTCGAGGCGCCGGTGCTCCGCGTCGGCGCCTTCGACACGCCGTACCCCGCGTCGCGGATCGAGGAGGACTACCTCCCCGACCTCGACCGTGTGCTCGACGCCGTCGACCGCACCCTCGACTTCTGAGAGGCCACCCCACCCATGGCTGAGTTCAAGCTGCCCGACGTCGGCGAGGGCCTCACCGAGGCCGAGATCGTGAGCTGGAAGGTCAAGGCGGGCGACACCGTCACCATCAACCAGGTGCTGGTGGAGATCGAGACCGCGAAGTCGCTGGTCGAGCTGCCCTCGCCGTTCGAGGGCACCGTGCAGCAGCTGATGGTGCCCGAGGGCGAGACCGTCCCGGTCGGCACCCCGATCATCGCCATCGGCGAGGCCGGAGAGACCCCGGCCGGCGCCCGCTGCCGGCGCAGCCGGAGATCGACCTCTCCAACCCCGCGGCCAGCGGTGGCGGCGAGGGCGAGTCGCTCGTCGGCCGCAACAAGGCCGACCGCAGCGCCGTACGACGCGCGCGCCACGCCGCCCCGCGTCTCGCCGGGCGCCGCGGCGACCCAGCAGCAGCTGCAGGGGTCGTTCACACCCGGCGTCGCCTCGCCCGCCGTGGTCGACCTCCCCGACGAGCCGGCCGTGCCCGCCACCGCGGCGCCCGTGTCGCCGGCAGCGACCCGCACGCTGGCCAAGCCGCCGGTGCGCAAGCTGGCCAAGGACCTCGGTGTCGACCTCACCGCACTGGTGGGCACCGGGCCGAACGGCGCCGTCACGCGTGACGACGTCCAGGCCGCCACCGGCGAGGCCGCCACCGGCGCGGCCGCTGCCCCCGAGCCACGTGGCGAGCGCGAGACCCGCGAGCCGATCAAGGGCGTCCGCAAGATGATGGGTCAGGCGATGGTCGACTCGGCCTTCTCCATGCCCCACGTCACCGAGTGGGTGACGGTCGACGTCACCCGCACCATGGAGCTGGTCGAGCGGCTCAAGGCCCGCCGCGAGTTCCGCGACGTGAAGGTCTCGCCGCTGCTGGTGCTCGCGCGGGCGGCGATGCTGGCGATGCGCGACACCCCGGAGATCAACTCGTGGTGGGACGACGCCGCGCAGGAGGTCGTCTACAAGCACTACGTCAACCTCGGCATCGCCGCTGCGACGCCGCGCGGTCTCGTCGTGCCCAACGTCAAGGACGCCGACCGGCTCTCGCTCGTCGACCTGGCGGCCGCGCTCAACCAGCTGACCGCCACCGCCCGCGAGGGGAAGACCCAGCCGGCCGAGATGAGCGGCGGCACGTTCACGATCACCAACGTCGGTGTCTTCGGCGTCGACAGCGGTACGCCGATCATCAACCCGGGCGAGTCCGCGATCCTCTGCTTCGGCGCGATCAAGCCGCAGCCGTGGGTCGTGCAGGTCGACGGGGTCGATGAGATCGTGGTCCGCCAGGTGACGACGCTGGCGATGAGCTTCGACCACCGGCACATCGACGGTGCCAAGGGTTCGCGCTTCCTCGCCGATGTCGCCGGCATCCTCGAGGACCCTGGCACCGCGCTGCTCTACTGACGCCGGAGGGTGGGGCGAAGGGCCGTCTGTCGGACGGGCCGTTGGTTGAGGAGGTCGCTCTGCGACCGTCTCGAAACCAGGGCCCGGGATGGGCGACGCTCCGCGGCCATCGTTGGTTCATTCCTCGGATCGAGTGCTATCCGTGATATTCGCCACGCCGGGCGGAAAGTTCGTCGCCGATCGTCCGGAATTCTCGTGACCGGGGTCCCTGACCGGAGTTATCCGAAGGCGAGACAATGTGACTAGAAGGCAGGAATTCTCAGCAGCCGATGAGAGCCCCAGGGCTCTGCACCGGCGGATCTCCTGGCCTCGTCACGGGGGTGGCGACATGAGTATCATCGTCTGGTGGCTGTGTTTCTGTTCTCGTTCCTCTGGCTGTTCGTGGGATATCACGTAGGCAAAGAGGACAAGAAAGAGGCCACGAAGGTCTTCGACCTCAAAGGCTGACGTGCCTGCGAACGGATATCGATATCCGCTGAAGTGCCGCACGGAATTCTCCGCAATCCCATGTTCCAGAGGCGCCCGAACGTGCCCGACGACAGGACCGGCTCAACCCGCGCGCCAGGCCGGCTGGTGCGCCCCGAGGAGCCAGGCATGGAAGAGCGGCCGCAGGTCCTGGCCCGTACGCCGGCTCCACCAGGCCACGACGGTGGCCCGGTCCTGGCTGGTGAAGCGGTGGGTGGCCAGCCACTCGCGGGCCAGCCGCCAGAACTCCTGGGTGCCGACCCGCTGGCGCACCTCGTCCCACATCAGCGCCGGGAGGTAGTAGACGTTCCCCTCGCCGAAGGACCCCGGGTGGTAGCGCGCAGGCGGCCCCCACATGCTGCGCATGAACGACGCCTGGACGTTCCACCCGTGCAGGATCCGGTCCAGCGAGTCCGGGCCGTGGTCGGCGGTCCAGCTGCCCTCCGCGAGGTAGAGGGCCATCGACTCGCTCATCCACAGGTCGCTCCAGTCGCCCGGCGTGACCGTGTCTCCGTACCACTGGTGGGCGAGCTCGTGCACGAGCACGTCGCGGGTCAGCGTGTACCGGGTCTCGCCGAGCGTGATCGTCGACTGCGTCTCCATGGCGCTGTGTGACGGCACCACCAGCACCCCCAGGGTCGGGAACGGGTAGGGCCCGACCTTGCTCTCCAGGTAGGCGATCGCCTTCGGGGTGTAGCGCACGCGCTGGAGCGTCGACGGCTTGGAGGCCGGGGTCCAGTAGGTGATCGGCAGCCCGTGCGGGCCGGTGTCGTGGGTCTCGGTGAAGCGGCCGATCCCGATCGTCACGAGGTACGACGCCGCCGGGTCGGCCAGCTGCCACCGGGTCACCGTGCGGGCGCCCAGCGTCGTCCTCGCGAGCATCCGTCCGTTGGCGACCCCGACCATCGGCGACGGCGCCGAGATCGAGATGTCGTAGAAGGCCTTGTCCGACGGCTGGTCGTTGACGGCGTACCAGGAGTAGGCGCCGTAGGGCTCCTGCATCGTCCAGACCGTGCCGTCGGCGGTCGTGGTCCAGCCGGTGGTGTCGAAGTCGGACCGGTCGGTCGGCGCGCGCACCGGCTCGGGGGTGCCGGAGTAGGTCAGCTGCAGCACGTGCCGGTCGTCGGCCTTCATCGGCGCCTGGACCACGAGGTCCTTGCCGTCGTGCTGGAAGGCGACGGGCTTGCTGTCGAGCCACACCTTGCCGACCTGGAGCTGTCGGGCCATGTCGAGCTGGAGGTGGTCGGCGGTGGTCGCTGCTCGGAACAGCACCGACTCCGTCGCGGTGAGCTGCGAGTGGCCGGGGTCCCAGCTGAGCTGGAGGCCGTAGTGCAGGGCGTCCACGCCGGGGTCGCCGACCGACGGGTAGACGGAGTCCTCGCGCGGGGTGCTCAGCGCCGCGTCGTACGCCGTGGTGTCGGCCTCGACGGCGGTCTGGCTGCCCTGCGCAGACGGTGGTGCCGCGCCGGAAGTCCCCGACCCGCAGCCGGCCGCGAGCAGCCCGAACAGCACCAGGGCGACCGCGCCCGGCGCGACCCGACGCACCTCAGTCCTGCTCGCGCAGGAGCGGCCGCGCCAGCTTGCGGCCGTGGTGGATCTGCGCCTTGATCGTGCCGATCGGGGCGCCGATCTGCTGGGCGATGTCGTCGTAGGACATGCCGTAGACGTCGCGGAGGATCAGCGGCTCGACGAACTGCGGATGGTCCTTCTCGATCGTCTCCAGCGCCTCGAGCAGGTCGAGCCGGGTGCCGGCGATCACGCTGGTGGTGCGGGGGTCGGGCTTCTCCAGCGGCAGCACGTCGGAGGAGAACGCCTGGTTCTTCATCCGCCGGTAGGTCGTGCGGGCGCTGTTGACGGCCACCACGTGCATCCACGTGGTGAAGCGGCCGTTGCGGTGCCACGAGCCGATCTTGTTGGCGATGTTGATCAGCGCCTCCTGGCAGGCGTCCTCGGCGTCGCCGGAGTAGGGCAGCACGCCGCGGCACACGTTGAGGCAGCGCGGACGGACCGCCGTCAGCAACGCCTCGAGCGCGTCTCGGTCGCCCTCCTGCGCCCGACGCGCGAGGTCGTCGATGTCATCGGGCGTGAGCTCGCCTGCGGTCATGCTGGTCCTTCGCCTTCCCCGTGCCGCCCATCAGGACGGTTGCGTGCCTGCACCATAATGCCGAGGGTGTCGATGCCAGCCCGTCTCGGACGTTACGCCGTGCGTCGGCGTATCGGCTCAGGAGGCTTCGCCACGGTCTGGCTCGCCTATGACGAGCAGCTCGACTCTCCGGTTGCGGTCAAGGTGCTCGCGGAGAACTGGACCGAGGACTCCCACGTCCGCCAGCGGTTCCTCGAGGAGGGCCGCTTCCTGCGCAAGGTCGAGTCGCCGCACGTCGTGACCGTCTACGACGCCGGGCTGCTCGACGACGACCGCCCCTACCTGGTGATGTCGTACGCCGACCAGGGCACCCTCGCCGACCGGCTCGAGAGTGAGGGTTTCACGGTGCCGCAGGCGATGGAGGTGATCCGCCAGGTGGGCGACGGGCTCCACGCCCTGCACCAGCGCGGGGTGCTCCACCGCGACATGAAGCCCGCGAACGTCCTGTTCCGCACCGTCGACCCCGAGAACGCCGGGACCGCCGTCCGGGCGATGGTCGGCGACCTCGGGCTCGGCAAGGAGCTCGACGTCTCGTCGCGGCTGACGATGATCGCGGGCACTCCGTCGTACGTCGCGCCCGAGCAGGCGCAGGGGGAGCACCTCGACGCGCGCGCTGACCAGTTCTCGCTGGGGGCGCTGGCCTTCCTGATGCTGAGCGGCCGCGCGCCCTACGCCCACGGCACCCTGTCCGCCGCCGCCAACCCTGCGCCGCCCCCGCCGCTGTCGACCCCCGAGCGCCCCTTCCCGCAGGCCACCGAGGACGTCGTACGACGCGCGCTCGCCGGCGACCGCGACGACAGGTGGCCCGACGTACCGTCTTTCGTGGCGGCCCTGCGTGAGTCATTGGGCGACGCCGGCGTCGGCACTCTCCCCGAGCGCTGGCTGCCCCTCGACGCCGAGCTCACCCAACCGGGCAACAAGCCGTCGCTGTCGGCCGACGAGGGCGACCTCCCGGATCCCGTCGCGCCGCACGCACCCCGCCGCTGGTCGGCTGTCGCCCTGGCGATCGCGCTCCTCGTGGTCGGCGGCGTCGCCGGGTTCGCCGAGTGGCGCTCGACCCACTCCGAGGTGACGGTGACCGACGACGAGGGCGTGCTGTCGGTGACCGTCCCGCGCAGCTGGTACGGCTCGGTCGAGACCCACGGCTGGAACCCACCGGACAGCACGATCGGGGAGCCGGCGCTCTCGGTCGGGGACACCTCCGGCTGGCGCGAGGACCCGCAGGGCCAGGGCGTGTTCGCCGGTCTGCTGCCCGAGAGCAAGCTGCCCGCGACGATGCCGATGCACCCCAGCTGTCGCCGGATGGGGACGCCCGTGCGCGAGACGCGCGGTGACCCGTCGGTCACCGTCACGTTCAGCGGCTGCCCCGGGTCGATCATCGAGCGCGCGGTCCAGCTCAGCGCCTCCACGTTGTTGTGGGTCCAGGTCCGGGGCGCCGACCCACGGACAGCCCGGCAGGTGCTGGGCAGGGTTCATACGCACGGCCTGTTCTGAGACCCGTCACGGGCTGGCCGACGCGGATGCCGACGATGTCGCGGTCGCCGACGAGCTGGGTGAGCTGGGTGAGCTGGGTGAGCTGGGTGAGCTGGGTGAGCGATGAGGCGGCGCGTGGGTGCCGCTCACGTCGTCGGAGAAGCGGTTCAGCAGCGCCTTGAGACCCGGGACGTCGATCCGCCGACCGGCGACCGAGACCTGCAAGGTGGCAAAGGGGTCGCCCGGCACCGCGAACCACTCGAAGTAGTTGTAGCGGCGCAGGTTGCTCGGCTTGTCGCGGTACTCGAAGTAGACCGACGAGCCCGTCTCCTTGAGCACGCGGAAGTCGGCGACCCCGCTCGCCTCCTCGAACCCGGCTTTCTTGGCGGCCACGGACATGTGGGTGTCGAAGAGCGTGTTGTCCAGCATCCGCACGTAGAGGCTGTAGCCCCCGATCGGCGGCTCGTCCCCGGGCTTGAACCGGACGGCCTGGCTGTGCTCGACCTGGCGCGGGGTCAGGGGTGTGTCCGAGGCGTCGCCGTACGCCGTCCAGTCCTGCGGCACGTGATAGGTCCAGAGCGCGAGGCGGTTGCGCATGGTGTGCACCCCGCGCAGCGGCAGGTCGGGGGACAGGGGTGGGTAGGTGATGTCGCGGGCGTACGGCGAGGCGCTGGGCAGGTCGACCGGGACGCTGGGGGACTGCGCCGGGACCGGGTCCGCCAGACCGCCGGCCGCCGGTCGCGGCTGGACCAGCCAGCCGAGCAGCAGCCCGCCGCCGATCCCGATCAGCCCGCAGAGCAGCGCGACCAGGAGTCCCCGTCTGCTCATGCGTCCAACTTACCGAGCACCGGTGTGTGCGCTGCGGCGCTGGGTACGACGCACCCATGACGCACGAACCTGCCGACCCGGCCGACCGGAGAGGCGACCTCGACGACGCCACCCGCACGGCGCTGGGCAAGCTGTCCGAGGCGCTCGAGGTCGTCGAGGACGCGCGCGGGCATCTCTACGGGTTCCACCGGCTCACCGGGACCGCCGACCTGACCCTCGGCGAGGCCGTGGAGGCCTTCCGGGAGGCGGGCCACGACGACCTCGCCGACCGCCTCGAGACCGAGCTGGTCGGGCGCAACGTCATCGAGGGGCGCTGGACCTACCAGGTGGTCGAGGAGTACGACGACGGTTACTACGCGCTCTTCCGGGACCTCGAGTCGACCGCGCGGCACGACCTGGCCGGAGGCCGGCGCCACGTGTTCGAGGCCCGGATGAAGGAGGACCGCCGTACCCACGGCGCCCGCCACCACGAGAGCCACCCCGGCGCGCCCGCCGGTTGAGGAGGGCGCTCTGCGCCTGTGACAGGCCCGCGACACGTTTGCGTGGGGCTGTCACACGCGCCATGGTGAACGCATGACCACCGCCTACTTCGACAAGCACCGCGAGCGCCTCGACGCAGCGGTGGCCGCGTGCGCGTCGCGCGAGTACTACTCCGCGTTCGACGAGTCGCCGTCCCCGCGGGTGTACGGCGAGTCCGCGGCCGCCGAGGGCAAGGCGGCGTTCGAGGCGTGGCTCGACGGACCGTTCCCCCTGGAGACGCCCGGCAGCGACGGCACCGTGGCGACCGAGCGGTCGCCGTACGGCTTCGACCTGGGGGTGAGCTACCCCCACGCCCACGACGTCGACGCGCTGCTCGCCGCGGCCCTGACCGGCATGCGCGCCTGGCGCGACGCCGGACCAGACGTGCGCACGGGAGTCTGCATCGAGATCCTCGACCGGCTGCACGCCCGCGTCTTCGAGCTCGCCAACGCGGTGCAGCACACCAGCGGGCAGGCGTTCGTGATGGCGTTCCAGGCCGGCGGCGCGCACGCGCTCGACCGGGCTCTCGAGGCGATCGCCTATGCCTGGGTCGAGATGACCCGCACGCCGCGCACCGCGATCTGGGAGAAGCCCGGCAAGGTGCCGCTGAAGATGGAGAAGACGTTCACCGTCGTCCCGCGCGGGGTCGCACTGGTGATCGGCTGCAACACCTTCCCGACCTGGAACTCCTGGCCCGGCCTCTTCGCCTCGCTGGTCGCCGGCAACTCCGTCATCGTGAAGCCGCACCCCTCGGCGGTGCTGCCGCTGGCGATCACCGTGCAGGTCTGCCAGGAGGTGCTGGCCGAGGCCGGGTACGACCCCGGCCTGGTGGCGCTGGCCGCGGAGAACCCCGCCGACAAGCTCGCCTCGTCGCTGGCGCTGCGGCCCGAGGTGAAGCTGATCGACTTCACCGGCGGCAACGCGTTCGGCGACTGGCTGGAGAAGAACGCTTCGCAGGCGACCGTCTTCACCGAGAAGGCCGGCGTCAACACCGTCGTGCTCGACTCGACGTCCGACTTCACGGCGATGTGCTTCAACCTCGCCTTCTCCTTCGCCCTCTACACCGGCCAGATGTGCACGGCCCCGCAGAACGTCTACCTGCCCGCCGCCGGCATCGAGACCGACGAGGGCCGCAAGACGCCGGCCGACGTCGCGGCCGGGATCGGCGCGGCCTTCGACCAGCTCCTCGGTGACGACGCCCGTGCCGTCGAGCTCCTCGGTGGCGTCGTCAACGGCGGCGTCCTCGACCGGCTGGAGTCGGCCGGAGTCGCAGGGCGAGGTCTACGTCGCGTCGCGCACGGTGACCCACCCGACGTACCCCGACGCGACGGTGCGGACCCCCACGATCATCGGGCTGACCGCCGCCGACTCCCACGTCTACGAGGCCGAGTGCTTCGGCCCCGTCGCCTACCTGATCGCGACCGCCGGCACCGACGAGTCGATCAGCCTGTTCGGCTCGACGGTGCAGCAGCACGGCGCAATGACGGCGTCGGTGTACTCCACCTCCGACGAGGTGCTCGACGAGGTGCGGCACGCCGCGCTCGACGCCGGGGTGGCGCTGAGTGAGAACCTCCTCGGTGGGGTCTTCGTGAACCAGTCGGCGGCGTTCTCCGACTTCCACGGCACCGGCGCCAACCCGGCGGCCAACGCGTCCTACACCGACGGCGCCTACGTCGCCTCCCGGTTCCGGATCGTCCAGTCGCGGCGCCACGTCGACTGAACGACCCCCGGTCGCCGTTACCGTGTGCGCGTGCCCGACTTCGTCCTCCGCAACGTCCGGATCGTCGAGCTGGGTCCGGGGCCGGGGTGGGCCGGACCGGTCGACCTGGTGGTCGAGAACGGCCACGTGCTCTCGATCGGGCACGAGATGGAGCGGCCCCTCGGGCTCGAGGAGTACGACGCGCAGGGACGGTGGGCGATCCCGGGCCTCTGGGACGCCCATGTCCACCTGTCGCAGTGGACCGCCCTGCGCGGCCGCCTCGACCTGGCCGGCAGCGAGTCGCCTGCGGCCGCGCTGGCGCGGGTCCGTGAGCACCTCGCTGCCCATCCCGGGCCGCTGGTCGGCTTCGGGCACCGGCTCGGGCTGTGGAAGACCGAGCCGACCGTCGCCGCGCTCGACGAGGTCGCACCCGACGTCCCCGTCGTCCTGATCGCCGGCGACGCCCACCACGCGTGGCTCAACTCCCGCGCCCTCGAGCGGCTCGGGCTCCCGCCGCGCGAGGGCGTCGTGGCCGAGAACGAGTGGTACGACGCCTACACCCGCATCGAGCGGGTCGTCGAGCCCGACCTCTCCCCGGCCGCCTACCGGCGGACCCTGACCCGCGCCGCCACGCTCGGCATCACCGGCGTCGTGGACCTCGAGCGCGGCCAGACCGCGGCCGACTGGGAGCGCCGCGACTCACCGATCCGCGTGCGGGTGGCGACGTACGCCGACGGGCTCGACGCGACCATCGCCGCCGGACTGCACTCCGGCGACCGGCTCCCCGGCTCTCCGGACGACGATCACGATGGGCCCGCTCAAGATCATCAGTGACGGCTCGCTCAACACCCGCACGGCGTGGTGCTGCGAGGACTACGCCGACGGCTCCGGGGCGGGGGCGCCCAACCAGACCACGGCCGAGCTGACGGCCCTGCTCGAGCGGGCCCACGCCAACGGCCTCGAGGTCGCCACCCATGCGATCGGTGACCTGGCGCTGCGCGAGGCATTGACGGCGTACGACGAGTCCGGCGCGTTGGGCTCGATCGAGCACGCCCAGCTGGTGCGCCGTGCCGACCTCGCCAAGCTGGCGCGGCTCGGGCTGCGGGCCAGCGTGCAGCCGGCGCACCTCCTCGACGACCGGGACGTCACCGAGGTGTGCTGGCCCGACCGCGGCGGCCGCTGCTTCGCGTTCCGCTGGATGCTCGACGCAGGGGTGCGCATGGCCTTCGGCTCCGACGCGCCCGTGTCGCCGCTGGACCCCTGGCTGGCGATCGCAGCCGCCGTCCACCGCAGCGCCGACGAGCGCGAGGCCTGGCACCCCGAGCAGGCGATCACCCCCCGCGAGGCGCTGGCCGCCAGCGTCGACGGACGCGGGAGCGTGCGGGCTGGGATGCCGGCCGACCTCGTGCTCCTCGACGCCGACCCGCTCGCCCCGGCCGACACCCCCGCCGAGCAGGCCGAGCGGTTGCGGCAGCTAGCCGGTCGCGATCACCTTCGTCGCGGGCGAGCCGGTCTACGGCTACCTCGGCTGACGGTCGCCGGGCCGGCACGGGTCTCAGGTGACCTTGATCCTCGTCGTCGCCGCGACGTATCCGGACTTCGTCGCCTTGACCGTGGCGGTCCCCTTGGCGGTGGCCTTGAGCTTGGCCCTGCCCACGGAGTTGGTGGTGGCCGTGTGCCCCTCGAAGGAGACCTTGGCTCCGGCGACGGCGTCGCCGGCATCGGTGACGGTGAAGGTGATGGTCGTGCCCTTGGAGACCTTGTGCGCGCTGGCGCCGAGGGTGAGCGCTGCAGTCGTCCGGGTGACGTACTCCTCGGTCTTGCTCTTCTTGTTCAAGCACTGCATCCCGATCACCACGCGCGAGGACGTGCCACTGGTCAGGCCCAGCAGACCGCCCTCGAAGCACGGGGTGCTGAACGTCAGCACCCGGCCGAACCTCGAGGCACCCCGGTTGGTCCGGGTCACCTTGACCTTGTTGGTGGAGGCGTCGTACCAGGCGACCCAGATCCGACCCTGGGGGCCGGCGGAGATGGCCACGTCACCGGCGTTCTTCGAGCTCGGGACCTTGTGGACCGCAGTGGAGCCTGCGCGCCACAGCTCGAGAGTGCAGGTCTGGGTGTTCGTGCACCCGGCCAGGTACACGCCGGAGGCCTGCCGCCGAGCGGTCATCGCCAGCTCGGCGAACGGACCCAGGTGGGGGGCGATCGACATGGTGCCGGTCCCCGGCATCTTGCGCGGGGACCCGCCCGCGGTCACGTCCTCGGCGTAGTAGCCGTTCTTGGCGGCCCTGGCGTTGTCGGTCTCGGTCCACCCGACCCAGAAGTGGTCGTTGCCGGCCGCGTCCGCGGCCACGCCGGTCTTGGCGACGCCGACCCCGGTGCCGACGGCGACGTGGGAGTCCTCCGGGGCCGGGTAGGCAGCCGTGCCGATCCGGTAGTTCACGCCGTGCCCGGTCGTCCACCCGCCGGGCCAGGCGGCGGCCACGGTGCCGGTGCGGTCGGTCGCGGCCGCCGCGTTCGGGTTCACGCAGTCGAACGACAGCACCCAGGGCTGGGGTGTCCACGGCGCGGTCGGCCCGACTGCGCCGTAGACGCAGCCGTGGCTGTACAGGCCAGCTCCGGTGCTGCCGTTGAAGATCACCTCGGGCGCCGAGCCGGCGCCCACCAGGGCCGGCGTTCCGCTGAGCCCTGTCCAGTGCGCCCCGGAGAAGGCGTCCTGCTGCGCCGAGGCGGTGCCGCCCGCCGTCACCTTCGCGAAGTGATAGGTCGCGTTGGACCCGCTGGGCTTCAGCAGCCACAGCAGATAGGTCGTGCCCGCCGAGCTCTGCCACACGGCGGGGGTGCCGGCCTGCGTGGTCACGCCCAGCGCGGTCCACGCGCCCGGCTTCACCGACGACGTGGAGCCCGACCTGGTCACCGATGACCCAGCCGAGCGGGCCGGGTGCGACGCTGCCGCGTCGGGAGCCGCGGCCAGGACCCCGAGCCCACCGGTGACCAGCACCAGGGCCGAGCCTCCGACGAGCCGCCGCACCTCGATGCTCGGGTGATGAGTCTTGTCCATCTGCACTCCCTCGAACCCGGGACCCGAGAACCCACCTGCAGGGTAGGACGCCGAGAGCGCCTCCGCCATCCGCCGCTGGAGGGATCTGTGACGCGTCTCAAGCCAGCGCGATGGTCAGGTCGCGGACCGTGGCCGGGTCGTCCAGCCGGTCGCCGTACAGATCGCGCAGCTGGCCCATGCGGTAACGCACGGTCTGCGGATGCACGAACAACGCGGCCGCGATGTCGTCGCGCCGGCCCTGGTGGAGCAGCCACGACAGGAGGGTCTCGATGAGCTTCTGCCGGGTGGCCGGCCGCAGCTCGGCCAGTGGCGCGAGCACGCGCGTCCGGAGGTCGGCGACTGCTTCGGTGTCGGCGGCCAGGACCAGGTCGGCGAGGTGCTCCTCGGTGTCGTAGGTGGCCTCGCCGACGCGGAGCTCGAGCCCCCGCAGCGCCCGGGTGTAGGACGTGGCGGCCTCTAGCCACGGACGCGCCGGGCCGACCACGGCCGACCGGCCGGCCACCGAGCGGACGAGCCCGGCCCGGGCCCGGCCCCCCGCGTCGGGCACGAGCAGGACGCCGACCCCGTCGGGCAGCGTCGGCTCGCCGGCGGTGCTGAGGGTGCGCGGGTCGAGCAGGCCGTGCACGGGGCGCACCTGCACGCTCGGGACCAGGACGACGGTCAGGGTGCGCGGCGGCACCCAGTCGGCGCGCTCGGCAGCGGCGACCAGCGCGTCGGCCGGGTCGCCGCGCAGGATGCCGAGGCTGAGCCGGTCGAGGTAGCCCTGCCGCACCCGGCCGCTGGTCTCGAGCTCGTCGGCGTGACCGGAGAGCGAGGCTGCGGACAGCTCGTCGATGTAGGCGAAGACCAGCTCGGCGAAGGAGGCCAGCATGTCGGCGGGCGCGCCGGCCTCGACCGCGGTCTCGGCGAGCTCCCGCCAGGCGACCCGGGCCCCCACGCGGTAGGCCGAGAGCAGGGCGTCGGCGCTGCGGCCGCTGCGGGCCTCGCCGCGACCCAGCGCGTAGGCGCCCTCGAGCGCGGGGGACAACGGCGTACCGGGGTCACCGGAGCGGCCGCGGGCGGCCAGCCGGAGGAAGCCGGCGAGCGCCATCTGCACGGCGTTCTCGATGGTGTCGCCCATCGGGCCGCCGAACGCCGCGGCGTACGACGGCACCTCGCCGGTCACCGCGGCGATGGTGTGGTTGGCCACGTCGGGCAGCCGTCGACGGAGCAGGTCGAGCAGCTGCTGGTCGAGGGCGATCCGGGCCGCGCCGCTCACGCACGGGGACATCCGGCGAGGTCATAGCACTGAATTGTTCCATACGAACAAAAGTTCCCATCTGATTCACGTGTGCTGGTCAGGAACGTGGCAGTTCGACACGACATCCTGGGAGGGTGAGCACAACTGTGGAGCCGGCATCCCGCTGGCGCGACCGCGCCCGGAAGGTCGCCGAGGCCGCGACGTCGCCCTTGGTGCCCGCCGACTTCCTCGACCTGTTCGCTCCGCTGCGCCCCGGCGCCGACCTGCGCGGTCGGGTCGAGCAGGTGCTCCCCGAGACCCCCGACGCCGCCACGCTCGTGATCCGGCCCGGCGCCGACTGGGCGGGCCACGTGCCCGGTCAGTACGTCCGGATCGGGGTCGACGTCGACGGCGTGCGCTGCTGGCGTGCCTACTCCCTGACCCACGGGCCGCGACCCGATGGACGGATCTCGATCACCGTCAAAGCGGTGCCCGGCGGCGTCGTCAGTCCCTACCTCGTGCGGCACACCAAGCCCGGCACCATGCTCCACCTCGAGCAGGCGGCCGGTGAGTTCGTGCTGCCGCAGACCGGCCCGAAGCGCTACCTCTTCGTCACCGCCGGCTCCGGGGTGACGCCGGTGATCGGGATCCTGCGCAACCTCTTCCCGTCCACCGACAGCGGCGTGCTCCGGCCCGTGCGCTCGGAGTCCTATGACATCGTCGTGCTGCACGTCGCTCCGAGCGAGCCCGACTCGATCTTCCTGCGCGACCTCCGGGCGCTCGACGCCGCGGGCGCCATCCGCCTCGTCGCCCGCTACGACGACGTGCACGGCGTGCTCGACCTCGACGAGCTCGACGGGCTGGTGCCCGACCTCGCCGACCGGACGACGTTCGCCTGCGGGCCAGGTGGTCTGCTCGACGCCATCGAGACCCATCACGAGGAGCGCGGGCTGGCTCTGCTGACCGAGCAGTTCCGGGTCGCCATGCTGGTGGCCGGCGAGGGCGGCACGGTGCAGTTCGAGAAGTCGGGTACGGAGGTGGAATGCGACGGTGCGCGACCCATCCTCGACCAGGCCGAGGAGGCCGGCGTCCTGATGCCGAGCGGGTGCCGGATGGGCATCTGCTACCAGTGCGTGCTGCCGATGCGCGAGGGCGCCGTGCGTGACCTGCGCACCGGCGAGCTCACCACCGCGGTGCCGGGGGAGACCCCGACCGGCGGCCTGAAGATCCAGACCTGCATCAACGCGGCCGCCGGGCCGTGCCACTTCGACCACTGACCACTGCACCCTGACCCCCGGGCAGCACCAGGAGGAACCAGATGACGACGATCCAGAAGAAGGCCAAGATCGGCCAGACCAACCCGATCGCCCACCTGAGCGCGGAGGACATCGACCTCATCGCCAAGGAGCTCGACGAGATCCGCCAGTCGGTGATCGACACCCGCGGCGAGCGCGACGCCCGCTACATCCGCCGGGTGATCCGCACCCAGCGCCAGATCGAGCTGGGCAGCCGCGTCGTACTCCTGGCATCGCTGTATCCGCCGGCGTGGTTCGTCGGCACCGTCGGCCTCTCGATCTCCAAGATCCTGGAGAACATGGAGATCGGCCACAACATCCTCCACGGCCAGTGGGACTGGATGCGCGACCCGAAGATCCACTCGACCACCTGGGAGTGGGACTCCGCGACGCCCGCGGCTCAGTGGAAGCACGCCCACAACGAGCTGCACCACAACTTCACCAACGTGATCGGCAAGGACAACGACCTCGGCTACGGCATCATGCGCGTCGACGAGGACCAGCCGTGGCACCCGATGCACCTCGGGCAGCCGCTGTGGAACTTCGTCAACGCCTGCTTCTTCGAGTACGGCATCGCCGCCTACGACCTCGAGCTGCGGGGCAACCTCAAGCGCGGCAAGCAGAAGACCGAGAAGTTCCGCCGCGAGGGCAAGGCGGTGCTCAACAAGATCCGCAAGCAGGTCACCAAGGACTACGTCGTCCACCCGGCGGCGTCGGCGGTGACCGGCTCGTTCTTCACCACGGTCCTCGCCAACTACACCGCCAACACCGTGCGCAACCTGTGGTCGCACTCGGTGATCATGTGCGGCCACTTCCCCGAGGGCGTGCAGACCTTCGAGAAGCGCTCGATCGACGGCGAGACCAAGGCGGAGTGGTACCTGCGCCAGATGCTCGGCTCGGCCAACATCTCCGGGTCCAGGCTGATGCACATCATGACCGGCAACCTGTCCCACCAGATCGAGCACCACCTGTTCCCCGACCTGCCGTCCAACCGCTACGGCGAGATCGCGCCGCGGGTGCAGGCCCTGTTCGCGCGCTACGACCTCGAGTACTGCGCCCGGCCGCTGCCGCAGCAGGTCTACTCCGCGTGGCACAAGGTGGTCCGGCTCTCGCTGCCCAACGGCTGGCTCGACTCGACCACCGCGCGCAACCTGCCCACCCAGCTCCAGCGGCTCTACCAGATGGCCACCGGTGGCCCGAAGGTCCGCCGCGCCCTCCAGGCCCGGATGATCCAGGAGAGCCGCCGCGCCGCCGCCGACTCCGCCCTCGCCGCGTAGGACCCGCTGAGTCGCCGGTTCACCGGCGACTCGCGCACTTCTCGGCCGGTGCAACGCCCGGGAAGTGATCAGAACACGTAGGCGCTGTGGCTGGTGTGACTCGTGGGCGGAGCCGGTCGCGGCGGTGGGAGAATCGCGAGGTGTTCGCCTCGGTTGCCCCCACGCCGTACGACGTGGGGCGGGCGCTGCCCGGTGACGACCTGGTCCCCGATGCGGACGTGGTGATGGACCGCTCCTTCGACCTCGACGTACCACCGGAGCGGGTGTGGCCGTGGTTCGTCCAGCTCGGCAAGCACCGCGCCGGCTGGTACCTCCCGCGCCGCATCGAGCGGCTGACCCCGCCCGGCCGACGTGCGCTGCGCCGGCTGGACGCCTCGCTGCTCGACCTCCACGTCGGACACGTGATCCCCGACTGGGGCGGGCGGCACGCGACGTTCGAGGTGGCGATCCTCGAGCCTCCGCACGCGCTCGTCCACACCACGCAGCGCGGTCACACCCGGGGGTCGTGGGCGATCGTGCTCGAGCCGACCGACCTCCGTCGCTCCCCGGGCACCCATGTCCAGCTGCGGCTGCGGCTGGCGCCCGTCAAGCATCCCCGGATCGCCGACACGTTCGGCGGCTTGATGGACGCCGCCACCGTCGCCGGCCTGGCCGCGGGGCTCCGGGAGCGGGTGGCTGTCGACTAACTGGCATACAGCCCGGAGTTTGGGCCCAGCTCCAGGTCCGGTTTGTATGCCAGTTAGTTGCCGGCGCCCCGCGGCTCCGCCCGACGCCCGCGTATCACCAGCCCCGGCGGGCTCTCCTGTTCCCAAGGGCCGCCTGCGGCGAGACGATGTCCGGATCGGGCCGCCCACCGGCGGCAAGGAGCCCGGCATGAAGCACACGACACCCGGCGGATCCGACCTCCAGGGTCCCGCCCTCGGCCTCGGGTCGACGTACGGCTACAGCGGCGCCGACCTCACCAACCTGCGTACGGCGATCGCGCGCGAGGAGGTCGTCTGGCAGCCCGAGGGCACGAGCGAGCCGCGCACTCTCGAGCTGCGCATCCACGGGGTCGGCGGGGCGCCACCCGAGGTCAACCTCGAGTCACCCGCCACGCTCCAGGTGGCCGGTGACGCCCGGGCCGGCTTCTACCGCGCCTGGTTCCCCGGTGGTACGGCGCGTGGTCGCCCGCTCCAGGAGGCCTATTGCTGGGGACACCTCGACACCGCCTGGTGGACCGCCCTGTGGCTGCTGCTCCTGCCTTTCGGGCTCCTGAACGTCGCCCACTGGGCGCTGCCCGCGGTCGGGCCGAGCATGGTCCGGGCGACCGCCCGGGCCTTGCTCCGGCTGCAGAGCCTGCTGCTCACCGTCGCTCTGGTCGCCACCACCTGCTACATCGCTCTCGACCTGGTGGCCTGGCAGGCCGCCGAGCGCGACCTGCTCTGGGCCTGGACCGGTGGCTTCGAGAACTGGCAGCTCGGGACCCGGATGGCGCTGATGTCGCTCGCGGTGTTCGCGGTGATCGGCGTCCTGTGGTGGCTCAGCCACCGCACTCAGGGCGACTACGAGGACCGCAGCTCCGGCGCCGGCGCGCCCGACCTCGACATCTGGCCGCTCTCCGACCGGATGCTGTGGTGCGGGGCCCTGCCGGTGACCCGCCAGCGCGCGGTCCACCTGCTCGCCGCCTCGGCGACCGTGCTCATGATCCAGGGCCTGCCGCGCTCGGCGACCCTGGCCTGGGTGCGACCCGTCGTCTGGGTGGTCGCGATCGTCGTCGGCGTCGCGGCCGTCGCCCTGACGCTCTCGCCCTGGACCGACCGCGGCGTCGACCGCCCCGACACCGACCGGCCCCTGTTCCTCGACCGCGTCGTGGTGGTCGGCTCGCGCGTCGTCCTGGGCTTCGCCGCGGTGGTCTCGCTGGCCCGGATCTGGTGGCAGCCCGACGCGACCTACGCCACCGCTCTGCCCTACGACGGCCGTGTGCAGCTGGTCCTGTTCTTCTCCGGCCTCGTGCTGGCCGGCGTCGTCGCGCTGGTCGTGCTGGCGCACGCGCCCTGGGCGCAGCGCGACGTCTTCGTGCGCGGTCTGGGCAGTGCGGTGATGACCCTGCTGGCGACCCTGATCTCGACGATCTTCACCGCCAGCCTGCTCAACTCCGTAGCCCAGATGATCGCCCGGCCGACCCTCGCCACGGTGCCCGTGCCGACCAGGAGCCCCGACGCCCTCTACCTGCCCAGCACGGCGTACTCCGGCGGACTCGCCTTCCTCGGTCGCCGTCATCTCGGCCGGAGTGACGGCCCTCGTGCTGGTCTTCGTCGTCCGCAACCTCAAGGCTCGGCGGGTACGGCAGGAGGAGATCGGCCCGCTCTACGCCGGCCGCGGCCCGATCCGTCCCGACGGCACGACCCGCATCGACACCGAGGCCGCCCACACGGTCTCGCGCACCATCGCGACCTCGCGGCTCACCGACTCCTCGGGCTGGGCCCTGTTCTGCGTGGTCACCCCGACGTTCCTGGTGCTGCTCGGCTACCAGGCGCTCCTGCAGATGCACCCGGTCGGCAACCCGCACCTGAAGTGGCTCGCCAACGCCGGCGCCTACCTCGCCACCGCCGCCACGATCGGGTTCCTGGCCTACCTCCGGTCGGCGGTCACCGACCCCGCCGCCCGCAAGCGGGTCGGGTTCCTCTGGGACGTCATCACCTTCTGGCCGCGAGCCTGTCATCCGCTCGGCCCGCCGTCGTACGCCGAACGCTCGGTGCCCGAGGTCGTCACCCGGATCCGCCGCATCGTCGGCGACGACCTCGAGCCCTACGACCCGGCGCAGGCCCTCGACCACGCCGAGCAGTACGACGCCGGCACCGCGCCGGCCTACCGCGAGGAGCACACCGACGTGCTGCTCGTCGGCTACAGCCAGGGCTGCCCGATCGCGACCGCCGTCGTCTGTCAGCTACCGCCGGAGGTGCGCAGGCACGTGCGGCTGTTGACCATGGCATCGCCCGTGCGGCGGCTGTACGGCCGGACCTTCCCGTCGCACTTCGGTCCCGACCAGATCGCCGCGCTCGAGGTCGGGCTCGACGGCCGCTGGACCAACCTGGTCCGGGAGACCGACTACATCGGCGGCTGGGTGAAGGCGCCCGGCGGAGGCGGGGTCGACCACCGGCTGCTCGATCCGCCGGTGTTGTGGGAGGACGAGGACCCGGCCCCGCCGCTGACCCACCTGCACTCGAGCTGGTTCAGCGACCCGCAGAGCCGCCCCTACGCCGAGGCGCTGCTCTACCCGCCGTCGGGCGGCTCAGCTGCCGGGGAAGGTGCGACGCAGCAGGTCGAGCTCGACACCCCGGACACTGACGTCGCCGGGAGTGTGGACGGCGTCGAGCCGTCCGTAGACCAGCCGGACGAACGCCTCGGCCGGGAGCAGCAGCTCGGCTGAGGCGGCGGTGTCGTCGGACCACGGCGCCAGGCCGACGCCCCTGGGCCGAGGTCGAGGTGGAAGGCGCGCTCGGGGTCCGTCGTGCGCACCTCCACCGACAGCTGGTCGTCGTTCTTCTGCCCCGACCAGGCGGCGACCATCGGCAGGTTGCCGAGCACCTGCTCGGCCCGGTCGGGCGCGATCGTCGAGCTCGGGTCGAGGGCCACCGTGATGTCCCAGGTGTGCAGCACGTGCTCACCCACGCGCAGCCGCAGGAACCCGGCCAGGTCGAGGTCCATGCCGAAGAGGTCAAGCAGCGACCCCGCTCGCTGCTCCTCGGTCAGAGCGTCCACCGCGGCGAGGAGTGCGGCGTTGGCGGCGACCGAGTCGCGCATCTGGGCGCCGGGGCCTTGGCGTTCCACTCGTCCCAGACCGGCTGGGCCGCGTCCTGCCCCGAGGCGGGCGTGCCGTCGCGGCCGGAGAGGAGGTAGCCGGTGAAGAGCACCGCGCTCGAGCCGAGGTGCGAGGCGACGTCGGCGATCGAACACCCGTCGTCGTACGACGGCTGCGTGGCCAGGTCATCGTCGACGCCGGAGAGGGTGGTGGCGAGGTTGTCCTGGGAGGCCCGGAGGGCGGCGATGAGCCCCGGAGACGGTTGAAGGTTCACTCATCCCTCGACCCTAGCCCGGGCCCTCACACCCAGGCGGGGAAGGTGGGCTCGGGGAGGGGACCGGAGGAGGCGTCCCGGCCGGACTCGAGCGCCTGGCCGAGCTGGAGCAGGGCGGCTTCGCTGCCGCGCGCTCCCCACAGGCTGACCGCGACCGGCAGGCCGTGCACCAGCTCGACCGGCACCGTCAGGATCGGCGCCCCGGCCAACGCGCTGGAGTCGCAGGAGCCGCCGGTGTAGGCGTCTCCGTTCACCAGGTCGATCGGGGTGGCCGGGGCGATCGCGGGCGCGATCAGCGCGTCGAGGTCGTGCACGCCGAGGACTCGGTCGAGCTCGGCGATGCCGGCCGCTGCGCAGGCGTCGACGGCCTCGAGGTAGGCCGGCGAGGCGACCCCCTCGGTCTCCGCCGCCTGCTCCAGCAGGCTCTGGCCGAACCACGGCTGCTCCGCGTCGGCGTGGGCACGGTTGAAGGCGATCACGTCGTGGAGGTCGAGGACCTCGCTGTCACGGGTGTGGAGGTACTTCGCGAGTGACACCTTGAGCTCCACCAGCATGAGGGTGAGCTCGTGCTGCTCGTCGAGACCCTTCAACGCCGGAAGCGTGATCCCGTCGACGATCTCCGCACCGGCCGCGGACAGCAGGTCGAGCGCCCGCTCCGCCGCGTCGTCGGCGGCAGGGCTGAACCCCCAGACATCGCGCGGGACGCCGACCTTGCGTCCGCGGACCCCTCGCCCGAGGACGGCGGTGGTCTCGGTGCCGGCCAGGACGTCGAGCAGCGCTGCCGTGTCGGCGACGGTCAGCGCCATCGGCCCCGGGGAGTCCTGCGACCAGGAGATCGGGACGACACCCTGCGTCGGGACCCGACCCACCGTCGGCTTGAGCCCGACCACCCCGCACGCGGCGGCCGGTGCGGTGATCGAGCCGTTGGTCTCGGTGCCGATCGCGAACGGCGCGAGCCGCGCCGCCACCGCCGCACCGCTGCCGGAGCTCGAGCCCCAGGCCGTGCGGTTGAGCCCGTAGGGGTTGCGGGTCAGCCCGCCATGGGCGCTCCAGCCGGACGTCGAGTGGTGGTCGCGGATGTTGGCCCACTCGCTCAGGTTCGTCTTGCCGAGCACGACCATGCCCGCCTCGCGGAGGCGTCGTACCAGCGGTGCGTCGAGCCGGGGCGGCACGTCGGCCAGAGCCAGCGAGCCCGCGGTCGAGGCCAGTCCCGCCGTGTCGATGTTGTCCTTCACCACGATCGCCTGCCCGTGCAGGGGCGACCACTGCCGTCCCTGCGCCATCTCGCGGTCGAGCACCTCCGCCTCGGCCAGAGCATGGGTGTTGACCGCGTTGACCGACCGGATCTGCGGGTCGAGCTCCTCGATCAACCCGAGCAGTCGTCGGACCTCGTCCTGGGCCGGTCCGGAGCTCACCGTCGCATCCTGGCACCTCGCCCGGCCAGGAGGGGCCCGAGCAGGGGCAGCGACCAGGGGCCCGCGAGGAAACCGCTGGGAGAATGAAGGTACCGGCGGCGGACTCGGCGACTCACGCAGCGGTTTCTCGGCCGCCCCGGCCCACCCGCCACAGCCACCAGAGCCCGACGAAGGGCAGCACGAGGGGGACGTAGCCGTAGCCGTTGCCGTAGTCGGACCAGACGCTCGCCTTGTCGAGGTCGGAGGGGTGGCTGAGGGTGCCGATCACCAGCACGCCGGTGAGCTCGATGCCGATCGTCACCAGGGCGACCCGGCGGCGGTCGGTGGCCAGGGCCCAGGTGGCGACGATGTAGACGATCCCGGAGAACAGCGAGAGCGAGTAGGCGACCGGTGCCTTCGAGGCGTGGGTGGCCAGCTGGACCAGCGCGCGAGCCGTCGCGGCCACGGCGAAAAGGCCGTAGACGAAGACCAGCACTCGTCCGAAGCCGCTGCGCGTCGAGGTCGTCATCGCGCGCTCCACAGCTGATGGAGCCGCAGGAACAGCACCGGTACGACGATCACGCCGACCAGGAGCACCGCCGTGCCGGAGCGGGTGCGTTCGCCCATCGACCAGACGAAGGCGATCGGCAGCACGAGGACCAGGCCGACCAGGTAGCCGACGTAGGCCGCGACGTTGACCCCGCCGGTGTCGCCGAAGACCTGCACCAGCCCGACCACGAGCTGTGCGAGCAGGCCGACCTCGAGCAGGGCGACGGCGCCGAACAGGTAGTCGTCCGGTAGCCGGTCGCGCACGATCAGCACCACCAGCCACACCGCGATCACGGCCGCCAGGACGCTCAGCACGATCTGCAGGCCGGTCACGAGGCCGAGCCTAGGGGAGAGGGGAATCGCCGTGATGCCGGGATCCGGCGCACCTCCCGCTAGGCTGAAGCCATCAATTCGTCGAGCTCTCGCCGCGAGTTGTCCGCTACGTCGTAGCAGCTGACCGCTGCTCCGTGGTGAAGCCGCCCGAAGCCTTCGGACCCGGCTTGTCGGCGAGACACAGCACAGATAGCGCTTCCCTTGACCACCTTCACAGACCTCGGCGTGCCGGCACGCCTGTCCACCGTCCTGGCCCGCCAGGGCATCGAGACGCCCACTCCCATCCAGTCGGCGACCCTGCCCGACTCCCTCGCCGGGCGCGACGTGCTCGGCCGCGGCCGGACCGGCTCCGGCAAGACCTACGCCTTCCTGCTGCCGCTGGTCGCTCGTCTCTCCGACGGCGGCCCGGCCCGACCCCGCTCGCCGCGGGCCCTGATCCTCGCCCCGACGCGCGAGCTCGTCGGCCAGATCGACGCTGCGCTGGCACCGCTCGCAGCCGTCGCCGGCCTCAGCACCCGCACCGTGTTCGGCGGAGTGGGGCAGGGTCCGCAGGTCAGCGCCCTCCGGCGCGGCGTCGACATCCTCGTCGCCTGCCCCGGCCGGCTCGAGGACCTGATCGGCCAGGGCGCGTGCAGCCTCGACGACATCGAGGTGACCGTGCTCGACGAGGCCGACCACATGGCCGACCTCGGCTTCCTGCCGGGCGTCCGCCGGATCCTGCGTCGTACGCGGTCGCGCAGCCAGCGCCTGCTCTTCTCGGCCACCCTCGACAAGGCCGTCGACGGTCTGGTCCGCGAGTTCCTGACCCAGCCGGTGACCCACCAGGCCGACTCGGCGCAGTCGCCGGTCGCCAAGATGACCCACCACGTGCTGCACGTCGACCGCGAGCACCGCTTGCCGGTGCTCGTCGACCTCACCAGCGCCCCGGGCCGCACGATCGTCTTCACCCGCACCAAGTACGGCGCCAAGGCGCTGGCCCGCCAGCTCAACCGCAGCGGCGTCTCGGCCGTCGAGCTGCACGGCAACCTCGGGCAAGGTGCGCGCACCCGCAACCTCGACGCGTTCCACTCCGGCAAGGCGGCCGCCCTGGTGGCGACCGACATCGCGGCGCGTGGCATCCACGTCGACGACGTCGCGCTGGTCGTGCACGCCGACCCGCCGGCCGAGCACAAGGCCTACCAGCACCGCTCGGGCCGCACCGCCCGCGCGGGCAGCGCCGGCACCGTGGTCACCCTGATGACCTCCGACCAGGTCCGCGACGTGCGCGACCTGACCAGGGCGGCAGGCATCTCACCGACCACCACCCGGATCCAGGACTCGTCCCACCCGGTCCTCGTCGAGCTGGCTCCCGGCACGCGGGTGCTCTCCGAGCCGATCTCGACCGAGGTCGTCGTCGACCGCCCGGCGAAGCAGGGCTCCGGTGGCGGTGGGCGCAACCGCCGGCGTCGCGGCCAGCAGTCGAGCCAGAAGTCCGGCCAGAACTCCGGCAAGAAGTCCGGCCAGCAGGCGGGGCGGCAGGCGGGCCAGAAGTCTCTCCAGAAGCCGTCCGGCCAGAAGTCGTCCGGGAACCGGCGCCGCGGCTCGTCGACCCGGACGTCGTCCGGCGGGAGCCATAGCGCTGCGGCCTTCAGCTCCGGCCGCCGCTGACCCGGGTCGCGGCCACACCCCTGAGGGCGGGGCCGGGGGCAGGCTGAACGGCGATACAGTCGCAGGCAGCGTCCCTCTGATCGTGTGACAGCCTCTCGTAGTCGACGCCGACGGCGTCTCCTCGATGTCGCCACCACACACTGGTCGGAGGACTCGTGCCCACTTCAGCTGTTCGCACTCCGGTGCGCATCGCCTTCACGCCTGACGACCCTCGGTCGCGGCATCACCTCGAGTCAGTCCTGGGCGGCTTCGAGGGCCGCGTCGAGGTGCTGCGCACGCGATTCGGCGACGCAGCCGACCTCGTGCTCTTCGACCCCTGCGCCGATGGCGCCGCGCTCGACCTCACCCGGTCCTCCGAGGTCGGTGGTGACGCCCCGCTCGTCGTCTACACGCCGGTGCCGACGGTCGACACGCTCGCCTTCGCGATGGCCGGCAGCGTCATGGACGGCCGGCTGCGTGGCTGGCTCTCCCACGACCTGCCGCCCGGCGCCCTCGTCGACGCGATCGAGCGCATCCACCGCGGCGACGTCGTGGTCCAGGGCGAGCAGGCCGGCGACTGACCCGTCGGGTCAGTCCTCCGACGCGGTCGCGACCAGCGCCTCGGTGAGGATCGCGGCCAGCGTCTCGACCTGTACGTCGACCGTCCCCGACGCGTCGGCCTCGCCGGCCCCGTCGAGCGCCCGCGCCGCCAGTCCGGCCTTGGCGTCGATGAGCTCGGCGATCTTGGCGTCGATGGTCTGCGCGGCGATGATCCGCCACGCGGTGACCGGCTCGGTCTGCCCGATCCGGTGGACCCGGTCGATCGCCTGGGTCTGCTCGGCGTTGGTCCACGAGAGCTCGGCCAGCACGACGTTGGAGGAGACCTGGAGGTTGATGCCGACGCCGGCCGCGGTGAGCGAGCAGACGATGACGTGGACCTCGGGGTCGTGGACGAAGGAGTCGATCGCCTTGTCGCGCGCGGCCCTCGTCTGGTCGCCGCGGATCGAGGTCGACCCCACGCCTCGGCGGGCGAAGAGCTCCTCGGCGGTGTCCATCACGTCGAGGTGCTTGGCGAAGAACACGACCTTGCCGGCACTGCGGGCCAGCTGGACGGCGTAGTCGGCAGCCAGCTCGGCCTTCGCCTGGCCGATCTTGCGGACCATGGTGAAGACGTTGTCCCCGCTGGTGTTGGACTCCGAGCCCTCGGCGACCTCGCGCTCGGCCACGCGGCGTACGAGCTCGTGGTCGATGCCGTCGGCGTCGAGCACGGACGCACCGGCACGACGGTGCTCGAGCGCCGCCTGGTAGCGGGACACCAGCCGCTGGGCGAGCTGACGCTCCGCGTCGCGGATCGAGCGACCCATCGCGCCCTCGAGCTCGACCGGCAGGTCGGCGATCCGGCGGGCCGGGATGTCGGCGGCCACGTCGACCTTGCGGCGCCGGACGATGCCCATGTCGACGACCGCCTGCCGCGCGGCCGGGTAGAACGCGTGGTCGGCGGGGTTGAAGCCGGTCTCCTCGAGAGCGGCCATCAGCACGTTGCCGGGCTTCTTCTCCTCGATCCAGCCGAGCATCTGCCAGATCGCGCGGAAGTCGTCGATGTCGTTGATCAGCGGGGTGCCGGTCAGCGCCATCATCAACGGCCTCGCGACGCGCTGCCGGATCCGGTCGGAGACCTCGAGGACGTTCTGCGAGCGCTGCGACTTCTTGTTCTTGATGTAGTGCGCCTCGTCGACGACCAGACCGCGGAAGCCGTGCTCGCCCATCCACCCGACGTGCCGGTCGAGCACCTCGTAGTTGACCACCACGATGTCGGCGAACCCGTCGACGTCGAGGCCGTCACCGTGGACGACGGTGACCGAGCGCTGCGGCGTCCACATCGCGGCCTCGCGCGCCCAGTTCGTCTTCACGACGTTGGGCACGATGCACAGCAGCGGATAGGCGCCGGCGACCTGCGCGGCGAGCAGCGCCTGCGCGGTCTTGCCGAGCCCGGGCTCGTCGGCGAGGAGGTAGGTGCGGTGTCCCTCGGCGGCCGAGGCCAGGAGCTTCGCCTGGTGGGACATCAGGTCGACGCCGGGCGGCAGCAGCATCGGCCGAGGCTCGGGCAGCTCCATGCTCGCGGGGGCGCCGGCGGCGGCCTGCTCGAAGGAGTTGAGCAGTGGCTCGATCAGCTCCCACCCGGCCAGCCGGCCCTGCACGCGGGGTGCGGCCTGGCTGAAGTCGGGCACCAGGAACGGGTTGGCCAGCTGGGCCTGGACGACCGACTGGGGCAGGGCGGTGCGCTCGCGCGTGTCGCCGGAGAACGGCGTGGCCGACGGCTCCGGCTCGGGCTCCGGCTCGAGACCCGCCTGGATCTGCATCTCCCGCTCGAGGCGACGAGTGGCGTCGGAGACCTCGGCGTCCTCCTGGAGGAGGGCGAACAGCGAGGGCTCACGGGTCGCGATCTGGGCGAGGATCGTGGCCAGGCCCTCGAGCCGCTTGAGCTGGGTGTCGCGCTGGACCGGGGTGAGTGACTCGTCGGCGCGCACGTGGGCCCGCTCGGCCCGCGCCAGGAGCGCGGAGGCCTGGAACCTCGCCCGCTGACCCGAGGTGAGCTGCCGGCCCGCGACCGCGCGCTCGACCTCGCGGACGGCCATCGCCAGCACCGGGATGATGCCTTCGTTGTCCCGTCCGCGGGCACGCCCGTTCGCGCGCCCCTGGGTGCGGGGTCGCTGACCCGACCGGGTGTCCCCGGACCGGCGTCGACGCTGTGTGGCCAACCAGCCCTCTTCCTGATGCGTACTCCGACGCGGAGGGTGACTGGCCCGCCGCGGCGATCTGGCGTCGTACGACGGGCCCAGATCTCGCAGCCGACTCCGAGCCCTCCGGTGTCGATTGCCTCGGCTGTGTCGCGCCAGAGGGCGCTGACACCCGGCGCGAGTGAGGCCCGGATCAGCCGTCACCCGCCGGTGCCGATGCGACCAGTGTAGATCCTCGGCGCCCAGATCGTGCGTTCGGTGCGAGATCCGGCTCGGCTACGACTCGTCGGGGGGCATCGGCGGAGGCCGGTCGCCGTGCACGATCAGGACCGGGCAGGACGCGTGCTCGGCGACGGTGGCGCTCACCGAGCCGAGCAGCAGACCGGCGAACCCGCCGTGGCCCCGGCTGCCGACGACCAGCATGAGTGCGGTCTCGCTGGCCTCGAGCAGGACGTGGGCGGCGCCGCCGCTCTGCAGGATGCGCGCGACGCCGGGCGGGTCCTCCTCGCCGAACACTCCCGTGATCACCTGGTCCTGGACGACGCGCACGTTCTGGTCGGGGCTCCAGTCGGGTAGAGGGGCGGCGTACCCGTAGGTCGTGGGGTACTGCCACGCGCTCACCACGTTGATGGGCACACCGAGGAGCTGGGCCAGGTGTGCGGCCCAGCGCAGTGCCTGCCGGCTCTCGGGCGACCCGTCGACGCCCACCACGATCGGGTCGCTGGCTGTCGGGGTGCTCATGACGTCTCCCCTCTCTCGCTTCTCCCTCCAGGCTCCCGCGCAGCGTCGGCGGCCCGTAGAGACGAAGGTCCCCGCGGCGATGGACGTCAGAATCCACCCGTCCCGGGTGATGCCCTGGACCCCGCTGACCGGCTGAGACTCGAGCCCGGACGAAGCACCGTCCGCACTCGCGTACACCCAGATCGGAGAGCAGTCATGTCAGAGCAGGACCAGCCCGTCGACACCGCTTCGGAGACCGAAGTCACCGCAGCCGCCGTGTCCGACGGGGCCTACACGCTGATCGTCGCGGACTTCAGCGACACCGACACCGCGTGGGAGGCCTACGAGGCCCTCAAGGCGGTCGAGGACGGACGCACGGTCGAGATCGAGGGCGTGATCGTGGTCAAGCGGTCTCGCCGAGGGCGAGCTCGAGGTCCAGAAGGCCACGGACCACAGCACCAAGTCGGGCCTCAAGTGGGGCATCGTCGGCGGCATCGCGCTCGGCGTGATCTTCCCGCCGTCCATCCTCGGCAGCGCCGCCGTCCTGGGCGCCGGCGGTGCCGCGGTGGGCAAGCTGCGCCAGCGCCACCACCAGAGCGAGCTGGCCGAGTCCCTCCAGGACGCGATCGAGCCGGGCCACTCGGGCCTGCTGGCGCTCGTCTCCGACCCGGGCGCGGTCAAGATCCGCCAGGCGCTCGAGCGGGCCGACCACATCGTCGAGTCCGCGATCGACAAGGTCGAGGCCGACGACATCAAGGCTGCGGCCAAGGAGGCCCAGGAGGAGTCCTGACCCGGGCCCGATGCACGGGTCAGACCACGGTCGCGAGGGCCGGTCCGGTGTTCCGGGCCGGCCCTTTCGTGCGCGCAGGGGTACGCCGTAGGGATAAGGCAATTGCCAGATGTCCCCGCGACGGCTTAGCACGAGGTTCGGAGGTGCCCGAGAATCACCGGAACTCCTGAGGAGCCCGCCATGTACCCCTGGATCGCCAGCCCCGCGATGGCCAAGGTCGTCGCCTTCGAGACGATGCGCGCCGAGCACCAGGCAGCGCAGCGTCCGGCCAAGCCTGCGCGGGCCGCGCAGGACGCCGCCGAGGACACCGGGTCCGTCACGGACACGTGGACGATCCGTCGCCCACGCTGGGTCGTCCGCGCCCTGCACCTGGCGCACTGAGAGGACCCGGCCATGTACCGCTACATCGTGGGCCCCGCCTCGTCCAAGCTGATCGCCGCCGAGCTCGCGCGTGCCGACCGCCCCGCGTCCCCGCCTCCGGCCACGCCCGTGCCCGTTGCGCGTGAGGCCGGCGCGCGAGCGAAGCCGGCCACCGCCACCGCGGCGAGGCGTCGCCGCCGGTGGGTCGTCCGCGCCCTTCGTCTGGCCCACTGACCCGCGGGTCAGGCGAGGCGTCAGCGGCCCCGGGCCAGCTTCGCCTCGACCAGGCGCCGTACCAGGTCGTCGGGCAGCGGCTCGTCGACCGCGAAGTGCAGCGACCCCGCCGTCCTCTCGTACGCCGCGAGGTCGTCACCGAGGTCACCCAGCACTGCGCCACTGTGGGGGAGATAGGCGAGGTGGTGGCGGAAGGCTGCGAAGCCGGCCACCACCTTGCCGTCCACCCGGAACGCCGGCATTCCGTAGGAGATGCACTGCTCCGCGTCGGGCACGACCGCGAGGATCGAGCGCCGGAGTGTCTCCAGCGTGCTCCGCTTCGGCTCCTCCACCGTGGTGAGGTAGGCGTCGATCTCGTCGGCACTCATGCGGGGAGTCTGGCGTCGGGCCGGCTCGGCTGTCGAGGGCCGGGGTAGCGTGAGAGACGTGAGTCGTTCGCTGCTGATGGGCATCGGTGCTCTGCTCGTCGTCGTCGGTGGGGTGTGGTTCCTGCAGGGCATCGACGTCCTGGGCGGGTCCGGCATGAGCGGCAAGACGCTGTGGGCCGTCATCGGGCCGATCGTCGCCCTGGTCGGCGCCGCGATGTTCGTGGCCGGTCTGCGCAAGTCGGCCGAATGACGTCGATTTCCCGGGTGCACGCGTCATGGGAGCAGAGGCCGGCCCGACCCGATGCTCAGCTTCCAGGGATTCACCGACCCAGCGACGACCGCCCGCGTGAGAAGACGCCGATGCTGCTGTTCATCCTGTGCGCGGTCTGGGCGTTGTCCCACTGCCGTGGTTGCTCACCGGCCTGTCGACCGGCCTGGCCACCCGGACGCTGCAGATCTCGTTCCTCCCCGCTGCTCGTGGCCGCGGTCGGCGCGATCGTCCTGGTCGGACCCCGGCTCCTGACCGGTGAGCACGAACGTCATGGGCCGAGACCGGCCAGCTCCGCGAGCCGGGCGAGGCCGGCCGGAGTCCGGGCCCGTAGCCGGGCCAGGGCGTCCTGCACGGCCGCGTCGTCGCTGAGCTCGCTCGGCACCCGGGCCGGGTTGAGGGCTACCCCGTCGGCCCACGCCTTGATGTCCGGCTCACCGCCGAACGACGCCGCCGCGCGCATGCCCCGGACGTTCATCTCCGCCCAGTCGCTCAGGGTGTTCCCGTAAGGCGACGGAGGGCAGAGCCGGTTCTTCTCCTGGTCGTCGGTGCGGGTCGCCTCGACGTACCCGACCAACGCTGCCGCGAAGCACGGCGACCCCGCTCGGATCGGCTGCACCCTGATCGCCTCGCGGCTCCAGACCGGGACCAGCGGTGGGTTCTGGAGGCCGGAGGCGGCGCAGTGCACGACGACGGTGTCTGGCGAGATCGCGACCGAGCCCTCGTCGAGGACGAGGCGGCCCGGCTCCACGCGCCGCAGGTGCCCCCGTCGTACGACGCGTTCCAGGGTGCGCAGCAGGTCGAGCTCCCAGGCCCCCAAGGTGGGAGCCCTGCCATCGTCGGGGTCAGGGTGCGGTCGATCCGGAGCATGATGCCGGCGTCCTCGAGACCCAGGAAGAAGTCGTCGAGGGAGATGGCCCTGGCGGCGGCCTGCATCGATGTCCGCCACCATGCCGAGGAAGACCGCGGGATCGGGCTGCACCAGGGCGCGGTCGATCATCCAGGGCTCGCGGGGCCGGACCCAGCAGATGCGGTCGGGGTCCACGCCGCGCGCGAGCAGCCAGATGCAGGCGTCGGTCGCGGTCTTGCCCGAGCCGACGACGACGTACTCGCGGGGCGCCTCCGCCACCCGCGGCAGGTCGTTGACCGGGATCACCCGTGCTCCGTCCGCGACCTCGAACGGCGCCGGCGTGTCAGCAGGGATGTCCGGCGCGAGGTAGCGGGCGTCGACGATCCGGCACCGCTGCGGCACCTCGAACCGGTCACCCGAGACGCGGGAGACCACCTGTCGGTCGCCGAGGTACTCGTGGCTGGTGAAGAGCTCCACCCGGCCCGACTCGAGGAACCTGTCGCGGACGACCTGCTCGAAGTAGGCGCGGATCTCCGAGACGGTGGCGCGTTCGTGGAGCCCTGCCTCCGGTCCGCTTCGCTGCACGCGGCCGCCGCCGAGCAACGTCGAGGCGACGCCGTAGAACACGGAGGCCTGGTGGAGCTGGACGAAGGGGTAGGCGTCGAGCCAGTGCCCGCCGACACCGACCCGGCGGTCGACCATCGCCACGCGCACGTCGGCGTGGTCGATCAGCGAGTCGGTGAACGCCATCCCGGTCGCGCCGGCGCCCACCACGAGGTAGTCGGCCTCCACGACGCGGGTCACCGCTCAACCGCCCATCTGGAAGAGGTCAGACCGCCTCGGCGTACCAGACCTCGCGAACGCTCTGGTTCATCAGGGCCCGCTGGCGGAACTGGATGACGATGCCGCCGATGGCGAGCACCACGAACAGCAGCCACCACAGGAAGTTGTTCGACACCGTGTCGGTGAAGTCGCCCCTGCTGAAGTCGGCGGTGTTGAGCGAGCCAACAGCAGCATCAGCCCACCGACCACGCCGATGGCACCGGCATGGAGCCGATGCAGACGAGCATGATCATCGGGATGTTGGCGAACACCGAGACCAGTCCGACCAGGATCCCGACGGCGAGCCCGACCAGGACGGCGACCCAGTTCCAGCTGATGCCGAGGGCGATCACGATGCCCGAGCCGATCGCGAGCCGGCCGCACCCATCGCGATCGACGATCGCGACGTTGTAATAGAGGTAGGCGAGGACCGCGAAGACCAGGGCGAACACGAGCCCCAGAGCCCAGCCGAGGAGCGTTCCGAGGAAACGGTCGCCGGCGAGGTCGGCCACGATTCCGGCGCCGAACGCGAACCCGGCGAAGAAGCCCCAGACGGGGATCATGATCCGCAGCACGAACTGCCCTGCGACGAGCATGGCGCCCCGGCGATGATCGCGAGGAGGCCCAGGAGGATGTCGGCCATGGGAGCAATGCAGGGGTCCGCGACCCTGTGACCTGGGAGGACACGGGCTACCCCGGGGTCGTGGCGACCCACCAGGCAGCGACCTGGGCGCGGGAACGGACGCCGAGGCGAAGGCGGTCCGCTCGAGGTGACCCTCGGCCGAGCGCTCCTCGATCCCGAGCCGGCTTGCGATCTCGCGGTTGGTCAGACCCTCCGCGACCAGGGCGGCGACCTCCTGCTGCCGCCTGGTCAGGGTCGGCGCGGACGTCGGCGGGACGTCCGGAAGCCCGCAGGAACGACCGGATGGTGCCGACCAGCCGCGGGAGTCGCCGACGTAGGGGATGTGCGAGCGCCCGGCAGCACCTCGAGGCGTGCGCCCGGATCGCCTCGGCGATCAGGCGAGCCTGGGCGAGGGGACGGCGCGGTCCTCCTCGCGGTGCACGACGAGGGTGGGCGCCCGCACCTGGCCGAGCGACGCGGTCACGTCGATCCGGTAGCACAGGCGCAGGAGCGCGGCCGCGGTCTCCGGCGCGGACGCCTCGCGTTGGTAGACGCTGAGGGCGGCGCGGGTCCCGGCAGAGGCATCCGGCGCGAAGATGTCGGTTAGGACGTCGGCGCCCAGCCCCCACGCTCCGGCCACGAGGGCCACGACGTGGTCGCGTACCTGCGGGTCGCCGAGGTCCGCCCACGCCCCACCCGCCGTACAGCAGGAGGCGGGCGACCGTGTCGGGGTGACGGGCCGCCCAGGCGATCATGAGCGGGACGCCGAGCGAGGTGCCACGATGTCGTCCGTCGACGCCGGTTGCCGCCAGCACCGCCTCGACGACGGCGAGCTCGAGGTCCAGGGACGGCTCCGGAGCCGCAGCGCGCTCGGACAGACCAGAGCCCGGGCGGTCGTAGCGCACCAGGGTCCGGCCCTGCGACAGGCTCTCGAGCAGCTCGCGCTCGGCCGGGAGGGCCCAGCTGAGCTCGAGGTGGCTGAGCCAACCGCCACGTAGAGGAGGCGGCTTCCCGTGGCCCGCTGTCGCGTAGGCGATCTCCACGCCGTCGGCGGTCCGGGTCGACCGCAGCTGCTGCTCCACCCGACGACTCCAGTGCATCGGTCGCCGGGCGGCAAGTGGGGTAGTTTCCCGCCTGACATCGGGCGATCGCTCGACCGAGGCTGGAGCATCACCACGACAGTACCGGCGCACGGGCTCCCCGCCCGGCCGCGAGCAGGCGCCCGCATCGCCTTCGGCTACGGCGTCGTCTGCTACTCCTGTCCTTGCGACGTCGGCTACGGCGTCGCGTTCCCTCGCCGACGTCGTGGTGCCGCGCACGGTCGACGGCGGAGGCCCGCAGGCGAGCCCCGTGGTCGCAGCGTGGTCGACGTGGCGCTGCTCGGTGTTTCGCCCTCCAGCACAGCGTGATGGCACGCCCTGCGTTCAAGCGACGCTGGACGCGGCTGGTCTCGCGCCACGTCGAGCGGTCGACGTACGTGCTGATGTCGTCGGCCGCGCTGGCGCTGGTGTTCTGGCAGTGGCGACCGATCCCGACGGTCGTGTGGGAGGTGGCGGCGCCGGCTCCGCGCGGTCATCTGGGTGCTCTTCGCGCTGGGGTGGCTGTAGGCGCTGGCGATGTCGGCGCGATCGACCACGCCGGAATGTTCGGCCTGCGCCAAGGTCACGCGGTCCCTGCGCGGCCGGTCCGCGTCGGCGCCGTCGTTCGCCGTGCCGCTGCCCTATCGCCTGGCGCGGCACCCCGACGATGATCGGCTTCTTCGTGGCCTCCGGCACGCCGACGATGACGGTCGGCCGCCTGCTCTTCGCGGCGCTGGGCTTCGGCTACATCCTGGTCGGCGTACGCCTCGAGGAGCAGGACCTCATGGCCGAGCTACGGAGTACGCCGCCTTATGCCGCCGCGACCCCGCGTTTCGTCCCGCGCCTCCCGCCGCGAGCGACGTCTCCTGTGCCTGTGGGTCAAGGTTCCCTGAGGGAACAGAGTGCCTGGGACCCCGCTGCCCTCTCCTGGGCAAAAGATTGGGTAAAGGTTGCCCGAAATCCTGAGACGAAGGTTTTCGCGGTGGCGCGAGCCTCTAGGTTCAGTTGTGGGGGGAAGGTCCAGCTGACCGGGGGGGACGCTGCACCGACCACCATCTGCGCGCGACATCTGTTCGCGTGGTTCGTGCCCACGGCCCTCGAGGCCTGGGCACGACGTCATTTGCGCCCCGGTGGCGGTGGGGCGGTCACCGGACTTCGGGCAGGCGCCGTCGCACGCGGGAAGGACTCTCCTCCTGGGGTGCGGCAGCGCCTTCTCGAGACGGTGAGCTGTGCGGCGAGCGGTTGCCCGAGCCGGATGCTCGGCGACGCTCGAGCCATGGACTTCTTCTGCTACCACCGCGATCGCCCAGGGTCGATGGCGCTGCGGGAGCGGCTGGCCGAGGAGCACTGGTCGTACATGGACCGGTACGCCGCGACGATGGTCGCGCGCGGCCCACCTTCACCAGCGACGGGACGCTGACCGGGAGTGTGCACATCCTCGATCTCCCCGATGCCGCCACGGCCCGTGCCTTCGCCTTCGAGGAGCCGGGCTACCAGGTGGGCGCCTATCGCGCGACGTGCTCCTCAGGCGATGGCACAACTCGCTCGGTCGCACGATGTGGGACTTCCGTGGCGGTGATGAGGGCGAGCACTTCCTCGTCGTCGGGTTCAGCTCGAGCCGGCAGCAGGTGCCGCCGCTGCACCGATCGGTGACGAGCTCATCGCGAGTGGGCCGCTGCTGTCCGACGACGGCTCCTCGGTCGTCGGGGCAGCCGTCCTGCTGGAGCCCCCTCTGCCGACGATGCGAGGGAGATCCTGGCCGCCGACCGGTTCGCCGGCATCGAGGTGCATCGATGGCGGTTCGGTGGGCGACCGGCCTGAGGGTCAGGTCCCGCTACGCCGTCCGGTGCCGCGGCTGGTAGAGCTGCACGTCGTCGGCACCGGGGACCTGGACCATCGCCACGACGCCGTAGCCGTAGTCGTCGGGCCCGGAGCTGAACTCCGCGCCCTTGGCCCGCAGCTCCGCCATGGTCGACACCAGGTCGTCGACGATGAAGCTGACGGACTGGTGAGGCGGCGTGGTGGAGCCGTCGTGCAGGGGGCCCGTCGGATGGACGCCGAGCTCGCTGGGCCCGGTCCGGAAGATCAGGCCAGCCGTCGTCGCCCGTGCCGGCGTCCACATGGGGGAAGCCCATCACGTCCGCGAAGAACGCCCGGGTCGCGACGGCGTCGTCGGAGTAGATCAGGGTGTGGCAGGCGAGGATCACCTCGTCAGGATGGCACGACCGGGCCGGCCTGCCACGCGCGGCGGACCGTCGGTTCGCTAGGACGCGAAGGGCCGGCCGCGCACGGCGTCGGCGAGCACCCCGACCGCGAACATCAGGTCGTGCCGCAGGGCGGTGATCCCGCCCTGGTCGGCCGGTGACCGTCCTTGCTCGGTGGCCCGCGTGCCTGCGCATGCCCTGAGGAGGTGCCGGCGCAGGGCGGTGATACGAGCGGGTCAGCTCCCGGTGTAGTACCGGTCGGCGACCTCGAGCGCCCCGTCGAGGATGGCGAGCCCCTCGCGCAGGTCGTCCTCGGTGATCGTGCACGGGGGTACGACGTGGGTGCGGTTGAAGTGCGTCATCGGCCAGAGCCCGCGCTCCTTGCAGGCGCCGGCGAAGGCGTTCATCGGCGCCGCCGCGTCGCCCGCCGCGTTGTAGGGCACGAGCGGCTCACGCGTGTCGCGGTCCTTGACCAGCTCGACGGCCCAGAAGACGCCGAGCCCGCGGACCTCGCCCACCGACGGGTGCCGCTCGGCGAGCGCGGCCAGCTCGGGCCCGATCACGTCCGTGCCGAGCGCGCGAGCGTGCTCGATGATCCCCTCCTCCTTGAAGATCTCGATGGAGGCGACGGCGCTCGCGCAGGCCAGCGGGTGGCCGGAGTAGGTGAGGCCGCCCGGGTAGGCCCGCTGCTGGAAGGTCTCCGCGACCGGGTCGCTGATCACCACGCCGCCGAGCGGGACGTAGCCGGAGTTCACGCCCTTGGCGAAGGTGATCAGGTCGGGGCGCACGTCCCAGTGCTGGACGGCGAACCACTCGCCGCAGCGACCGAAGCCGGCCATCACCTCGTCGGCGATCAGCAGGATGCCGTGCTCGTCGCAGATCTCGCGTACGCCGGCCAGGTAGCCCGGCGGCGGGACCAGGATGCCGTTGGTGCCCACGACCGGCTCGAGGATGATCGCGGCGATCGTGCCCGCGCCCTCGACCATGACCGTGTCGCGCAGGTGCTGCAGGGCGCGGCTGGTCTCCTCCTCCGGCGAGGTCGAGTGGAAGGCCGACCGGTAGGGGTAGGGCCCCCAGAAGTGCACGATGCCGGGGATGGTGTGCGGCTCGGTGCCCCAGCGGCGGGGGTCACCGGTCAGCCCGATCACGCCGTGCGTGGCGCCGTGGTAGCTGCGGTACATCGCCAGCACCTTCGGCCGGCCGGTGTGGAGCCGGGCCAGCCGGATCGCGTTCTCGTTGGCCTCGGCGCCGGCGTTGGTGAAGAAGACCTGGTTGAGGTCGTGGCCGGCCACCTCGGTGATCAGCCGCGCAGCCTCGGAGCGGGCGTCGTTGGCGAACGACGGCTGGATCGTCGTCATCTGCTGGGCGTAGTCGGCGATCGCCTTGACCAGCTTGGGGTGCTGGTAGCCGATGTTGACGTTGACCAGCTGGCTGGAGAAGTCGAGGTACTCCTTGCCGGCGTAGTCGGTGAAGCGCGACCCCGACGCACTGGCGATCGGCAGCGGGTCGATCAGGGCCTGGGCCGACCACGAGTGGAAGACGTGGGTGCGGTCGAGCTTGCGGACCGTGGCCTCGTCGGTCGGGATGCCGGCCAGCGGGCCGTCGTACGTCGGGGTCTGTGACATGGCGCTGCCTCTCAGCGGTGGGTGGGGAAGCCGAGGTCGACCTGAGACGTGGCCGGGTCGGGCCAGCGCGAGGTGACGACCTTGCCGCGGGTGTAGAAGGTGATGCCCTCGGGGCCGTACATGTGGGTGTCGCCGAACAGCGAGGCCTTCCAGCCGCCGAAGGAGTAGTAGGACACCGGCACCGGGATCGGCACGTTGACGCCGACCATGCCGACCTCGACGTCGAACTGGAACTGCCGTGCGGCGCCGCCGTCGCGGGTGAAGATCGCGGTGCCGTTGGCGAACGGGTTGGCGTTGATGAGGGCGATCGCCTCGTCGTAGGTCTCCTCGCGCACGACGCACAGCACCGGGCCGAAGATCTCGTCGGTGTAGACGGTCATGTCGGGGCTGACGTGGTCGAGCAGCGTCGTACCGAGGAAGAAGCCGTCGCTGGGCACGTCGGCGTCGCGACCGTCGACCACGGCGACCGCGCCGGCTCGACGCCCTGGCCGACGTAGGACGCGACCTTGTCGCGGTGCTCGCGGGTGATCAGCGGGCCCATCTCGGAGTCGGGGTCGGTGCCGTCGCCGATGCGGAGCTTGGGCAGCCGGGCGGCGATCGCGTCGACCAGCGGGTCGGCGACGTCGCCGACCGCGACCACCACGGAGATGGCCATGCAGCGCTCGCCGGCCGAGCCGTACGCCGCGGAGACGGCCGCGTCGGCGGCCATGTCGATGTCTGCGTCGGGCAGGACGAGCATGTGGTTCTTCGCGCCGCCGAGGGCCTGCACGCGCTTGCCGTTGCGGGTGCCGGTCTCGTAGATGTAGCGCGCGATCGGGGTGGAGCCGACGAAGCTGACGGCGGCGATGCCCGGGTGGTCGAGGATCGCGTCCACGGCCTCCTTGTCGCCGTGCACGACGCTGAAGACGCCGTCGGGCAGCCCGGCCTTCTTCCACAGCCGGGCCAGGAACATCGAGGCCGACGGGTCCTTCTCGCTCGGCTTGAGGATGAACGCGTTGCCGGTGGCGATCGCGTTGGCACACATCCACAGCGGCACCATCACCGGGAAGTTGAACGGCGTGATGCCGGCGACGACGCCCAGCGGCTGGCGGATCGAGTAGACGTCGACGCCCGTGCCGGCCTGCTCGGAGAAGCCGCCCTTCATGTGCTCGGCGACGCCGCAGGCGAACTCGACGTTCTCCAGGCCGCGTGGGATCTCGCCCTTGGCGTCGGAGAGCACCTTGCCGTGCTCGGCGGTGACGATCTCGGCGAGCTCGTCCATCGATCCGGCGAGGAGCTCGCGGAACCGGAACAGGACGCCGCTGCGGGTGGCCAGCGAGGCCGATGCGCCAGTTGCGCGCGGCCTCGGCCGCCTGCGCGACGACTGCGTCGACCTCGGCGGTGGTGGCGAGGTCGACCTCGGCGGTCTGTACGCCGGTGGCCGGGTTGTAGACGGCGCCGGTGCGGCCGGAGCCGCTGGAGGTCTCGGCGCCGTTGGTCCAGTGGGTGATGCGTGCGGTCATGCCGTCGAAGGTATCGACTCAGGCTCGCCTAGAGCAATTGCCACTTTGTTATGGTACGAACTTGTGTGGGACAGCCCCAGCGGAGCCGCCGACCTCCGCAACGTGGGGCCGGGGGTCACCGTCTCCTGGCAGACATCCGACGCCGACGCCGACGCGGCGCTGCGGGCGCACGTGGCCCTGGTCAGGGAGGTCGAAGCGGGCGAGGTCGCGGTCGGTCGGCTGTGCCGGCGGTGCGGCTCCACCGAGCACGGCCGGCCCTGGGCGAGCCACGACGTCCACGTCAGTCTCGCCCGCTCGACGCCCTTCCTGGTGACCGCGGTCTCGACCCGCGGGCCGGTCGGGGTGGACGTCGAGGAGCTCGAGCGTGTGGACCGGGCGTGGGCCGCGCTGGCCTCGGTCCTGGAGTGCGGTGACCTGGAGGGTGGCCACGAGCGAGCGCAGCTGTGGTGCCGGACCGAGGCGGCCCTGAAGCGGGCCGGGACCGGGTTCGCCCCGCCGTACGACGTGCGGGTGCGCGAGCTCGGCCGCGTCGACGACCTGCCCGCACCCGAGGGCTGCTGCGCGGCCGTCGCGTACGACGACTGAGCCTCAGGCGGTCGGCGGAGGCGGGAGCGCGGCGGTGTAGAGCCAGGCCTCGAACAGGTCGCCGAGGTCGCGACCGGCCGCCAGCGAGGCGTGGGCGATGAAGTTCGGCGTGGAGACCGTGCCTCCGCGGTGCTCGGCCACCCACGACCGCAGCAGGCCGAAGAACGTGTCGTCTCCCACCTCGCCACGCAGGGCGTGGAGCGTCAGTGCGCCCCGCTTGTAGAGGCGGTCGTCGAACATCAGTTCCGGCCCCGGGTCACCGATGACGAAGTCCTGGTCGAGCTCGGCGAGCCGGGCGTGGTGCTCCGCGACCCGTGCGTCCGTCGGCAGGGTGCCGGACTCCTCGGACCACAGCCACTCGGCGTAGCAGGCGAAACCCTCGTGCAGCCAGATGTCCTTCCACTGCCCGAGGGTGACGGCGTTGCCGAACCACTGGTGCGCCATCTCGTGGGCGACCAGCCGCTCGCTCTCCCAGTCGTCGGTCATGAAGTTGCGACCGAACGTCGACATCGCCTGCGCCTCCAGGGGGATCTCGAGCTCGTCGTCGGTGATCACGCAGGTGTACGACGCGAACGGGTAGGGCCCGAACGCCTGCTGGAAGTAGGCCATCATCTGCGGCTGACCACCGAACGCCGCGTCGTACCCCTCGTCGTCCGAGGGCTGCGGCGTGAGGCTGCGCATCGGCACCGACGCGTCGATCGCCAGCACGTCGTAGCGTCCGATCTGCACGGCCGCGAGGTAGGTGGCCATCGGCGCCTCCTGCTCGAAGACCCAGGTGATGCTGCTGGCGCCGCGTCGCTGGTCGACCGGCTCACCGGTGAACGCGACGACGTACTCCGAGCCGGTGGTAAGGGTGAGCGTGTAGGTCGCCTTGTTGTCGGGACGGTCGTTGCACGGGAACCAGGACGGGGCGCCGTGTGGCTGCGAGGCGACCAGGACCCCGTCGGCGAGCTCCTCCCAGCCGGCCGTGCCGAGCACCTTGGACGAGACGGGCCGGGGGCTCCCGGCGTAGCGGACCCGCACCTCGAACCTCTCACCGGCGCCGATCGGCCCCGGGGCCCTGACCACGAGACGGTCACGGCGGTGCTGGTAGCGGACTGCCTGGCCGTCGACGAAGACCTTGGCCGGGCGCAGGGCGAGGTCCAGCTCGACGGTGGTGAGGTCGGTGTGCGCCTCGCACTGCAGCCGCGCGTCGCCCTCGAGCCGGTTTCCCGCAACCTTGTACCCGACGTGGAGGTCGTAGTGCAGGACGGAGTACGACGCGCTGCCGTGCCCGGGGACGTAGGGGTCGGTCCCGACGGGGTCGGTCACTCTGGCTCCTCCCAGGGGCCGATCGGGTTGCCGCTCCATCGCGTGCGGCTCGGGACGCTCTCGCCACGCATCACCAGTGACACCGGACCGATCGTGGCATGGCGACCGATGGTAGCCGCGGGCAGGATAACGCTGTGGGGGCCCAGGGTCGCACCCGTGCGCAGCACGACGCGATCCATGCTGAGCACCCGGTCGTGGAACAGGTGCGTCTGCACCACGCACCCGTGGTTGACGGTCGCACCGTCCTGCAGCTCGACCAGGTCGGGCTCGGGGAGCCAGTAGGTGTCACACCACACTCCCCGACCGATCCGGGCGCCCAGCGCCCTCAGCCACATGTTCAGGGCGGCGGTCCCCTGCGTCACGGACGCGAACCAGGGAGCCGCGAGCATCTCGGTGAAGGTGTCCGCGAGCTCGTTGCGCCAGACGAACGACGACCACAAGGGGTGCTCGCCCGCCCGATGCCGTCCGACCAGCAGCCACTTGGCGGCCGCGGTGACGGCGGCCGCGGCGATCCCGCCGGCGAGCAGGACCGGCCCGCCCAGGAGCACGGTCCAGGCGCCGACCGCGACGAGGAGGGCGAGGAGGGCGCCTCCGACGCCGACGTAGAGGGCGCCGCTGAGCACGAGGGGGACGACGCGGCACAGCTCGACCAGGGCGCGGCGCACCCGGAGCCCGCGCGGCGGGTCGTAGGTGCGGCTGTCGTCGCCTTGGCCGGCGGCTCGCCGGAGCGGGGCGGGCGGGCTGCCGATCCAGGACGAGCCCGGCTCCGCTGCGCCGCGGCGCGGTGCGGCGGACAGCACCGCCACCAGCGACTCCTTGGGCACCTTGCGTCCGGGTGCGAGCATGCCGGAGTTGCCGACGAACGCGCGCTTGCCGACCTTCACCCGCTCGACCCGGAGCCAGCCGCCGCCGAGCTCGTAGAAGCCGATCAAGGTGTCGTCGGCCAGGAACGAGTGGTCGTTGACGTGGACGAGGGTGGGGATCATCAGCACGGTCGACGCCTCGACCCCCTCGCCGACGCGGGCGCCGAGCAGCCGGAGCCAGGCCGGGGTCAGGCCGCTCGAGTACAGCGGGAACAGCCACGTCCGGGCCTCGTCGAGGGCCCGGACCGTCGCCCACACGCGGAGGCCCGGCCCGGACCGCACGGGATGGTGCCCGGCCTCGATGCCGCGTCCCCACCACCGGACCAGGACCGCCACCAGCGCGGCCAGCACGACGTACCCGACGACGACCGCGAGTGGCAGCCACGGCAGTGCCTGCTGTGCCGCCTCGCCCAGCGAGGAGGCGTCGCGGACCGACGGGTAGAGCACGAACGCCGCCGCGACGGCCGCGATGCCGGGCAGTGCCGTGACCAGTAGGGCGGTCAGCCCGTAGGCCACGAGCCAGGCCGACTCGGCCGGTGGCGCCTTCGTGGACCAGGGCCCGCGCGCGTCCTTCGCGCGACGCTCGGCCGGCGAGCCCGCCCAGTACTGCCCGGCCGGCACCGTGCCGGAGACGAACGAGCCGGGGGCCACCTCGGCGTCGTGGCCGATCCGGGAGCCGGGGCCGAGCAGGCTGCGCACGCCGACCCGGGCCCGGGCGCCGATGTGGATGCCGCCGATGTGCACGGCGTCGCCGTCGATCCAGAAGCCACCCAGGTCGACCTCCGGCTCCACGGACGCGTCGTCGCCGATCCGGAGCAGACCGGTCACCGGCGGCAGGGTGTGCAGGTCCACGCCCCTCCCGATCTGAGCGCCGAGGAGCCGCGCGTACGCCGTGAACCAGGGCGCTCCGGCCAGCGAGGTCGCGGCGAGCTCGTCCTGGATGCGCTGCGCCAGCCACAGCCGGAGGTGAGCCCTTCCACCGCGGGGGTGACGCCCGGGAGTGACCGGTCTGAGCACCACCCGGGCCAGCAGGGCGGCGACCACCATCCGGCCCGGCGCCAGGAGCAGCAGCACGACGGCCGGCAGGACCAGCCACCAGGGGAAGGACGGGAGCCAGTCGAGCCCCGGTGCGAGCCGGGCGAGGTCGGAGCCGAGCATCAGCCAGGTGATCCAGCGCAGCGCGGCCAGGGCGCGCAGGGGCACGAGGGCGGCCAGCATGCCGGCCTGGGTCTTCCACGGGATCGGGAGCACGCTCCGGTCGGTGCGGACCACGGTGCCGCCCAGCTCCTCGAGCGCCACTGAGAGGGTGGCGACGGTGGGGTTGGCGTAGAGGTCGCCGACCGCCACCTCGGGGTAGCGCTCGCGCAGTCGTCCGACAGCCTGGGCCGCGGTGAGCGACCCGCCACCGAAGTCGAAGAAGTCGTCGGTGGGAGCCGTGATCTCCGCTCCCAGCACGTCGTACCAGATCTCGGCGATCCACTCCTGGCTCTCGGAGAGGTTGCCGGTCACGCGAGGCGTCTGCGGCAGGGGCCAGGGGAGGGCGTCGCGGTCGACCTTGCCGGAGGTCCGGGTGGGGAGCTCCTCGACGACTGCCAGCCGAGGCACGAGACCTGCGGGCACGCGGTGGCGGAGGACGTCCAGCGCCGTGGCCTGGTCGTAGTCGGCGCGGGTGGTGACATAGCCGACGAGCAGCTTGTTGCCGGACGACGTCGAGCGCACCGCTGCGGCCGCGGACACGACTCCGGGTAGCCGGAGCAGCTGGTCGTCCAGCTCTCCGAGCTCGATCCGGCGCCCACCCAGCTTCACCTGGTCGTCGGAACGACCGGCGAAGACCAGTCCTTCGGCGTCGTTGCGGACGATGTCTCCCGACCGGTAGGCGCGCTGCCATCCCAGGGCCGGCATCGGTGCGTAGGCCTCGGCGTCCTTGGCCTCGTCGAGGTAGCGGGCCAGTCCCACCCCGCCGATGATCAGCTCGCCCTCCTCTCCCGGGCCGACCGGGGAACCGGTCTTGTCGACGACGGCGAGGTCCCAGCCGTCCAGCGGCAACCCGATGCGGACGGGTCCGTGGCCGTCGAGCAGGGCCCCGCACGCGACGACGGTGGCCTCCGTCGGGCCATAGGTGTTCCACACCTCGCGTCCGGTCCGCTGGAGGCGTGAGGCCAGCTCGGGCGGGCACGCCTCACCGCCCATGATGAGGAGCCGGACGGCGTCGAGCGCGCTGTCCGGCCACAACGCGACCAGCGTCGGGACCGTCGAGACGACGGTGATGCCGTTCGCGACCAGCCACGGTCCGACGTCGACGCCCGAGCGGACCAGGGAGCGAGGTGCCGGCACCAGGCACGCGCCGTACCTCCAGGCCAGCCACATCTCCTCGCAGCTCGCGTCGAACGCGACGGAGAGTCCGGCCATCACCCGGTCACCGGGCCCGATCGGCTCGTGGGTGAGGAACAGCCGCGCCTCGGCGTCGACGAACGCCGCGGCGTTCCGATGGGTCACGGCGACACCTTTGGGCGTGCCGGTCGACCCGGAGGTGAAGATCACCCAGGCGTCGTCGGCGGGGGACACCACGGGTTGCTCGCGGGGCGGACCCCCTGGCCCTCGGAGCTCGACGGCGAGGCCGTTGCCGACCACTGCCGCAGCCTGCGACTCGTCGAAGACGACGCGTGCCCGCTCGTCGGGATCGTCGGCGTCGACCGGCACGTAGGCCGCGCCCGCGAGGAGGATCCCGAGGATCGCGACATACAGGTCCACGGTGCCGGAGTTGATCCGGACCCCCACCTTGTCGCCCAACCCGACGCCGGCCGCGCCCAGGCGGCCGGCGAGCTCGGACGCGGCCTCCTCGAGCTCTGCGTAGCCGAGCGTCTCCGTCCCGCTGTCCACGGCCGGAGCCTCCGGATGCCGGATCGCCGTGGCGGTGAAGATGTCGACCAGCGTCCTGGGCGCGGGCGCGCGCGCACCTGCCATCAGGGGCTGGGCCGAGCCCCGGTTCTCACCGGTCATGGGGCCATAGTGCTCACTCGGGGGTCAGACGGCGACCGGCGTCCCTGTCATGGACTCCTTGGGCAGCCACCGCGGGAGGGCACGCGCGACGTGCGAGGGACCGTGCACCGCGACCGCGCCGGACCGCTGGGCCTTCGGCCACGTCAGCTCGCCGCGCCAGATCCGGGTCAGGGTGCGGAGGTCGGTCTCCACCGTGGCGACCACGGGATGCCCGGGGTCGAACATGCACAGGTCGACCCCCTCGTCGGGGTCGATCACGACCCACCAGTTGCGCTCCTCGGCGGCCACGTCGGCGAAGGTGAAGCGCAGCACTGTGCGGCCGGGGGGCACCGCGGAGAGGTCGACGTTGCGGTGCAGGTCCCACATCAGCAGGTGGGGGTCGTAGTCCTCGTCGCCGAGCTCCGGCACCCAGCGCAGGCCCCATTGCCCCACCGCCTCGATGATCGGGCGGAGCTCCTCCCCGGCCGGCGTCAGGACGTAGGTGACCTGCTTCCCGTCCTCGTACCGCTCCACGATCCCGGCCCGGACCAGCGTCCGCAGCCGCGCCGACAGCAGGGTCGGCGACATCCGCGGTACGCCGCGGCGCAGAGCGTTGAAGTGGCGGCTCCCGCACAGCAGCTCGCGGATGACGAGCAGGGTCCACCGCTCGTCGAGCAGCTCCATGGCCTTCGCCACCGGGCAGAACTGGCCATATCCCGCCATCACGACCTCCTGGTGTCCGAACGGCGTGATCCTCGCGACGCTACGACGGCTGGCGGCGCCTGCCTAGTACAGATCCTGTATCGGGTGGGTCCAGATCCTGTACTGACCCGGCTGGCCCCGGCCGTCCCATCCTCGAAGCACGCCGGCTGGTCACACGGACCGCCTGGACGAGAAAGGACTGGTCACTATGACCGCCACGCAGACCGGGCCCTCGGCCCTGGAAGAGCTGAAGACCAAGCAGCAGCAGATCTGGAGCAGCGGCGACTACGGGCGGATCGCCTGGATCACCGTCCCGCTCGCCCGCGAGCTGACCGAGGCGGTGGAGCTGCGACCGGGCGCCCGGGTGCTCGACGTCGCCTGCGGCACCGGCCACGTGGCCCTGGAGGCCGCGCGCATCCTGTGCGACGTGACCGGGATCGACTACGTCCCCGAGCTCCTGGACGTGGCCCGACGCCGGGCGGAGGCCGAGGGGCTCGAGGTGGACTTCGAGGTGGCCGACGCGGAGGCGCTGCCCTACGACGACGACGCTTTCGACTACGTCCTGTCGGCCATCGGCGTGATGTTCAGCGCCGACCACGACCGTGCCGGCGCGGAGCTGGTCCGGACCTGCCGCCCCGGAGGACGGATCGGCCTGGCCAGCTGGACGCCGACCGGGTTCGTCGGCCAGATGCTCAAGACGGTCGGCAAGCACGTCCCACCGCCGCCTGCCGCCCAGCCGCCCTCGCGGTGGGGGACCGAGGAGGTCGTCGCCGAGCTGCTCGGCGACCACGTGCACGACGTGGCGTCTTACACGGCGTCGGTCACGCAGCGCTTCGCCTCACCCCAGGCGTTCGCCGACATCTTCCTGACGCACTACGGCCCGACGTACGCCGCGGCCTCCCGTCTGGACGAGAGCGGCCGCGCCGCCCTCCGCGACGACCTGACCAGGCTGGCCCACGAGGCCAACCGAGCCGTGGACGGCACCTTCGTCAGCGACTGGGACTACCTGGTCGTCACCGCCGCGAAGCGCTGAGGGCACGGCCCCTCAGGTCGCGCGGTGCAGGTAGCCCTTGCGGGTCAGGTCGTCGACCACCTCGTCCTCGGCCTTGTCGAACGCCGGGTACTCCTGGGGACGAGAGCGGGTGTGGTCGTCGAGCGCCTTCTGGGCCTCGCTCAGGAGGTCCGGGTCGATGGGCGTGCCGTACATCCGGCACATCGACAGGGCGTGGGCGAGCCTCCGCCTGAGAGGCAGGAAGTCCTGGAGCATCAGGCTCAGGTCCTTGGCCTCGGTCCGGGCCTCCTCGGAGGCCTTGGTCTCCCAGGCCGACAAGACCGCGGCGGCAGCCACCACCACCCCGACGGTGACGCGGGCGGCCATGCCCGTGGCCAGCGAGAGCGTGGCGAAGACGGCCAGGCTGGTCACGGCGGTCACGGTGGTGATCGCCCAGCTCAGTCGGCGCGTCAGTCGTGCTCCGTGGCCCAGCTCGATCCCGGCCATCTGGATTCGCAGCACGATGCCTTCATAGGTGTCCACGGCCTCGGTGGGGACCTCGTGGCGGCTGCCCTCCACGGGCGTCAGGGTCGCCAGCTTGTGCTTGCCGGGCATCGTGGTCTCCTTCGCAGGTGCGTTCATGACCGGAGCCTCAGCTCAGCGAGAACGGCGGGTAGCGGTCGGTGACGAGCAGGAACGCGTAGGCCTCGACTCGCAGCGCCCAGCGGCCGACACCCACGACGTAGTCGAACAGGCCGCGTGGGTAGTGGCCGGTGAACAGGATCGCGAACCACGAGAAGACGACCGCGAAGAAGGCGCCGATCCCCAAGAAGAACAGCACCACGAAGTGCGGGATCGCGAGGAACCACTTCACCAGCGGCAGCCAGCGGTTCAGGTCGCGCTCGGCATCGGGGTAGTCGATCTCGAGGTGGACCTTCTGCTCCTCGACCGTCGAGGGGTACTCGTCGGTCAGCAGCACGAAGTAGGCGCCGACCCGGGTGGCGAACCGGGTGAGCTCACGGGCGAAGTCGAACCACCAACGCGGGTAGCGCTGCCGGAACAGGATCATCAGCAACGTCGCGAAGAACAGGCCGCTGATGATGCCCCCGCTCGTGGTGGTCACCGTGTTCCCGCTCTGGCTCTCGACGGTCTGGCTCGCCCCGGCGGTGAGAATGCCGTAGACGGCCGCGATGGGGATGATCAACACCAGCCGGAACGCAGTCTTCACCCGGTTGAGCTGAGTCGAGTAGTCGACCGCGAGTCGCGCGGGGTAGGGAGTCGGCAGCGGCGCCGGCGGGGTGCTCTGGACGGACATGACAGACCTCCTGGTGTCCTCTCCCCGCCAGCGTCCACCAGATCGTCGGGAAGGACGAGAGGCTTTGGATCCTTGTCCTGGATGCCGTCTGCGTCCCACCATCGAATAGTCCTCGAGACGCAGGGGAAGCGATGCATGGCACCCGACATCCATGGCGGACGACAGCACTGGTGGCAGCGGCCGTCGAGGCCGGCCTGGTCTGTCTCGGCCGCAGCTACGGGTCGACGCGCGCAGAGCGCGGCCGGCTGTTGCCGGGCGACGAGATCGTCGCCGTCCCGGGGGTGCAGACCGATCATGCGGTGACGATCTCGGCGCCGCCGTCGGCGGTCTGGCCGTGGCTGGTGCAGATGGGGTGGGGCCGCGGTGGGTGGTACACCGCGCCGTGGGTGGACCGGCTGCTCTTCCCCGACAACGGCCCGAGCGCCGAGCGCATCGATCCCGACCTCCAGGCGATCGAGATCGGGACCTTCATCCCCGACGGACCACCGGAGACCGAGTGCGGGCTCACGGTCGTCCGGCTCGAGCCGGAGCAGACCCTCGTCCTGCGCTCCAACAGCCACCTTCCCCTCAGCTGGCGAGACCGGGCCCGCCTCGACTGGACCTGGGCCTTCGTGCTGACCCCCCTCGACGACGGGAGCCGTACCCGCTTCCACTTCCGCTCGCGCTGGGTCGCCGCCCCGTGGTGGCTCTTCCTGGGCGGCTGGCTGGTCGTCGTGCCCGCCGACTTCGTGATGTCACGCGACATGCTCCGGGGCGTGCGGATCCGGGCCGAGCGCCTCCTGTCGGCGATGCCCGCGGTGGCCCACTGAGCGGCGTCAGGCCTCGCGCATCACGATGGTCTCGACCTCGGCGAGCGCGCGGTCGGCGTACCCCTGCCACATCCGGCCGATGACGCTCAGCGTCAGCCGGGCGGGCGAGGCCTTCGCGTGCAAGGTCCAGGCCCAGCTGATGCGGGCACCCGTGCCCTCCGGGGTGAGCGACCACAGGCCGTCGATGGTGGCTATCAACGGGCGGAGCGGGCCGTGCAGCTCGTCGAGGACGTAGCCGAAGCTGTGCGGCGGGTCGACGGAGGTGAGCGTCTCGCGCATGCGACCGCCGGCGTCCGCCAGCACGATCGTCCGCGTCTGACCGACCGAACCCCACTCGCTCGGCTCGTCGGTGACCTCCCGGATCGGCGGGAAGCCGGCGTAGCGGCGGCTGAAGATCTCGGGCAGCGGGGCCGCGAGCAGACGGTCGAACGCCCGGGTCGGCTCGACGGCGACGACCCGAGAGGCTTCCACCCGGTGACCGGACACAGCGCTCAGGGTACGCGCGCGGCTCCTGTGATGGGATCGACCGCACGACCGGACCCCCGGGTTCGGCTCACCCGTGAGGAGACTCGATGGCCACGTTCACCCGATCCGACGACCTGCGGGCAGCACGCTTCGTCGATGCGGATCTCGGCGGCGCCCGCTTCGTCGGGGCCGATCTCTCCGGCGTCGTCATGCGCGGCGTCGCGCTGGAGGGCGCGGACCTAGACGCCCCGTGGCTGCTCAGCGGTGACGCCTCGCTGCTCGTCAACGGCGTCGACGTGGTGCCGTTCGTCGAGGCCGAGCTCAACCGGCGCTTCCCCGGCCGTGCCGAGCAGCGAGCCACCGATCCGGAGGGGCTGCGTGCGGCCTGGGCGGCGCTGGAGCGCACGTGGGCAGGCACGCTCGAGCGCGTCGCCACGATGCCGGACGGCACGGTCGACGTCTCGGTCGACGACGAGTGGTCCTTCGCCGAGACGCTCCGCCACCTGGTCCTGGCCACGGACACGTGGCTGGGCAGGGCGGTGCTGCGGCTCGAGCATCCCTACCACCCCCTCGGCCTGCGCGACGCGGCGACCGAGGCCGACGGCCGCGAGGCTGCCATCCCCGCCGTCACGCCGTCGTACGACGAGGTGCTTGCGGCTCGCGCCGACCGGGTCGCCATGGTGCGCGACTTCCTGGCGGGTGTGACGGGTGACCAGCTCGCCGAGGAGCGTCGTAACCCGCACGACCCCGACTACCCGGAGACCGTCCTCTCCTGCCTCCACACGATCCTCGAGGAGGAGTGGGAGCACCACCGCTACGCCTTCCGCGACCTCGATGCGATCGACGTCGGCTCCGTCGGCTGAGGGGTGTGGGGCAGGTCACCGGCCCTGATGACGTGGCGCAGCACCGGTCGGCGGTCCTGATCGCCGCCCGGATCGCCGACGGGCTCGGAACCAAGGACGCGTGGATCTTCGTCACGCTCTCACCACGTCCGGCAGCCGCGACCTCTACGTCGAGGATGCCCCCGTGCTGCACGAGTCTCGTATCACACCGGGATCTCGTGTCCGAGCACCTTGCCCGGGTACGGAAAGGTCATGAGCAGAGACAAGGCAGCAGAGGCCCGCAAGGGGCTGCTCGACAGCGTGACCGGCAAGGCCAAGGAGGTCGCCGGCGCCGTGAGCGGCAAGGACGACCTCGTGGAGGAGGGACAGCTCCAGCAGGCCGAGGCCCGCCTCCGCAAGGACGCCGTGGCCGAGGAGACCGTCGAAGACGCCAAGCGGGACGAGGCGACGCAGCAGGTGCGCGAGAGCGAGGCGGAGGCCGAGCAGCGCACGCGTACGTCGCAGGCCGAGGCCGACCGTGAGAAGTCACAGGTCGAGCGCGAGCGGAACGCCGAGCACGCTGCGGCTGCGCGGGCCGCCGACGTACAGGAGGCCCGAGGCCGCGAGGCCGCCGAGCAGAAGGGCGACGAGCTCGCCGAGGCGCGGCTGCGTGAGGCCGAGGCGCTCGCCGCCGGCGCCGCCGCGACCGAGCAGAAAGCCGCCGCAGAGTCTCTTCGTCTCCAGCGCGAAGCGGACGCGGCGGACCACCAGGCTGCGCAACTGCGCGCCGAGACCGAGAACTGAGGCCACCATGATCAGCACCCTCATCGCCCTTCCCTACCAGATCGCCCGCATGCCGGTCGCTCTCGTGGACAAGAACCTGACCGACCGGCTGTCGGCCACCTCCGGCACGCGAGTGGGCCTGGATCGAGCCATCGGTACGGCCGACCGCGTCGCCGGCGCCCTGCTGGGCAACCAGTCCATCGCCCAGCGTGGGGCGGACCGCCTCCACCGCTCGGGGAGGCTCGCGACCGCTGCTCGCCTCGAGGACGGAGGCCGAAGCCCGACGCGAGCGGGCCGCACAGGCTGCCGGTGACGCGGGTCGGAAGGCCGCCGCGAAGCGGCGCGCTGCCCAGCGCAAGGCAGAGAAGGGCCTCGAGGAGGCCGCCGCCGCGAAGACCCGGGAGAAGCGGCAGGCCAAGGCCACGGCCACGAAGACGGCGACGGCGAAGAAGGCAGCCGTCGACCAGCGGGCGGCTCGCCGTACCGCAGACGTCGAGAAGCAGAAGCAGCGTCGTGTAGCTGCTGCCGAGACCAAGAAGCGGGCCGCCCAGCGCCAGGCGAAGGACGACCTGGCCGACGCCCGTGCGACCAAGCGCTCCGCGGCCGAGGCCCGGGCCGACGCCGAGCGCCTCGACCAGGCGACGCAGGCCAAGAAGCAGGCTCGCAAGCAGGGCTGAGCCATGACCGTCGCCCGGGAGCCCCGAGAGCCCCGGGCGTCGGTCACCTCGCGGCAGGGCCTTGGCCCCTATCTCCGGCAGCGACCATGCGCAGAGGATCGCGACGGAGGTGGTCGAAGGCCATGGATCACAAGGCAGGGATAGCGCTGCCGCGCACCGTCGACTACTCCCAGCGGCCGATGCTCGTCTTCTGGGAGGTGACGCGTGCCTGCCTGCTGGCGTGCCGGCACTGCCGGGCGTCCGCCGCCCGCGACCCGCTGCCGGGTGAGCTCAGCAGCGACGAGGGCCGGGCCCTGATCGACCAGGTGGCGGCGTTCGGCCGCCCTTACCCGATCCTCGTTCTCACCGGCGGCGACTGCCTGCTCCGCTCGGACGTCTTCGAGATGGTGGCGTACGCCGACTCGCTCGGTGTCCCGGTCGCGATGTCACCGTCGGTCACGCCGATGCTGACGCCGGAGGCGATCCGCCGGATGGTCGACGCGGGCGTGAAGGCCGTCTCGCTCAGCCTCGACGGCTCGACGCCGGCCACGCACGACGGCGTCCGCGGCATCCCCGGGCACTTCGACGAGACCATCCCGGCGATCCGCGCCCTGGTGGACGCGGGCCTCAAGGTGCAGATCAACACGACGGTGATGCGGGCCAACCTCGACGAGCTCCCCCACATCGCCGCCCTCATGGCCGAGACCGGCGTGGCGATCTGGGAGGTCTTCTTCCTGGTGCACGTCGGCCGCGGCGAGGCCACCGGCGCCATCACGCCGGCCGAGCACGAGGACGTCTGCCACTTCCTCTACGACGCCTCCCACTACGGCTTCACGGTCCGCACCGTCGAGGCGCCGTTCTTCCGCCGGGTCGTCGTGCAGCGCCGGGCGGGCGAGCCTGCGCCGGGCACCCCGTCGTACCTCGCGCTGCGCGACCGTCTCTTGGAACGGCTCGGTCCCGCCGAGCGCCGGTCGACCGCCCACACGGTGTCCACCCGCGACGGGAAGGGCATCGTCTTCGTCAGCCACGACGGCGAGGTGTTCCCGGCCGGCTTCCTGCCGTTGCCTTTGGGCTCCGTCCGGGAGCGGCCGCTCGCGGAGATCTACCGCGACAGCCCGGTGCTGCGCAGCATCAGGGCAGCGGAGTTCGGTGGCCGCTGCGGGCAATGTGAGTACGCCGACCTGTGCGGCGGCTCGCGGGCCCGGGCCTACGCCGACACCGGCGACCCGCTCGCCGAGGACTCCGCCTGCGTCCACCGGCCCGTCCCGGTCTGACCGGCGGCTCACTGCTCACGCACAGGGACCACACAGGCGCCGTTGGCACGCTGCCCGGGTGCAGTCGACCACGGAGCAGCTCGGCGCGACCCTCCAGCGCGCTGTCAACGACACCCTGGATGAGGCGATCGGGCGTGAGGCTCGCGAGAACCCCGTGCTCCCGGGCACAGGCGGGCCAGCGGGCAACGTCCTCCTGACCGCATGGACGGGGCTGGTCCTGCTCGCCCTCTCCCTGGCCGAGCTGCTGACCCTGTTCAACGTGCGCGGGCTGATCTCCTGGCACGTCGCCCTCGGGGCGCTGCTGATCCCGCCGGCGGTGATGAAGACGGCGAGCACCGGCTGGCGGATGACGCGCTACTACCTCGGCAACCCGACGTACCGAGAGGTCGGGCCGCCGCCGCTCCTGCTGCGACTGCTCGGTCCGCTGGTCGTCGTCTCGACCCTGGGCCTGCTCGCGACCGGCGTGCTGCTGGTGCTGCTCGGCCAGGACAGCTCGCACCAGAGCCTGGTCTCCGTGCTCGGGTTCCGGGCCGACTGGGTGTCGCTCCACCAGGGGTTCTTCGCCGTCTGGCTGGTGGCGGTCGGGCTGCACCTGCTCGGGCGGATCATCCCCGCGCTCCGGGCGACGGTGGTGCCGGGCTCGGCCGCGGTCGTGCCCGGGCGATGGACGCGCATCCTGTGGTTCGTGACCATGCTGGCCTCGGCCGCGGCGCTCGCGGTGCTGCTCGTGCACGCCGACGGGAGCTGGACGTCGTTCCACGGGTTCGGCGGCGACGACTGACCTGGCTCGGTCACGGAGCCGGGCTCATCACCCGGGCCAGCCAGACGAAGTGATAACCGAGGGCTCGCAGCCTGGTGATGATCCTCGGGAGAGCGTCCGCGTCGAGCGTGGTCCCGTCGTCGGGGTTCGAGCCGAGGTGCATCAGCACGATCGCGCCCGGCTGGGCGGCCGCGACGACGCGGGCCACCACCTTCGCCCGGGTCTGACCGCCTGAAGTGCCCTCCCAGCCGAGGCTGTCGACGGTCCAGCGGAACGGCACGTAGCAGAGCCGGTCGAGCAGGGCGATGTCGTGGGCGTTGCGGGCGCCGAACGGGAACCGGAAGAAGCGCCGCGGGTCCTGACCGGTCGTGGAGCGGATCACCTTCTCCGCGCCGCGCACCTGGCTGGTGATCTGGGCGTCGGTGAGCGTGGTCAGGTCGGGGTGGGTCATCGTGTGGTTGCCGACGACGTCGCGGGCGGCCAGGCGTGCCGACTTCACGGGATAGGCCTTCACGAAGCTGCCGGTCAGGAAGAACGTCGCCTTGACGTCCATCGTGCGGAGGGTGGCGCGGATCGACGGCACCCCGTCGGCGTTGGCGCCGCCGTCGAAGGTCAGCGCGATCACCTTGTCGCGCACGGGCAGCCGCGAGATCTCTTTCCCGGCGAACCGGGTCGGGATGCTGCACGGCGCCTGGGTCGGGGCCGTGCTGGAGGCGGTGGCCGAGAGGTCCGCCGGCGCGCCTGCCACCGGGGTGCCGGTCCCGCAGCCAGCGGCCAGCAGGCACATGCTCGCCACCGCTGCCCACGTCTTGCCCGGTCCCACGACATTCACCCCGTCTCCGCACAACGGAGCACACTCTCAGTGTCTGTCGGCCGGACCGGAGCGGGTAGGGCCGTCGGTCGAGACCTCCCGGGCTACCGTCCCGAGCTGTCCGGCGAGGGTGGTCAGCGGGTGTAGCGGTGGGCCACCACGGGCTGCTGGTCGACCGGCCTGCCGCGCTGGATCGTCCACGCAAGCCGGATCAGCCCTGCCTGCGACCAGATCAGCGGGGTGGCCGAACGGGTCCCCTCGCCGGGCCGGCAGCACGGCCGCCCCGAGGGCGGACGCCGGTCCCAGACCTGCTCGGCGAAGAGGTCTGAGCTGCCGGTCGCCCGGGCCATGGCCCGGAGGTAGCGCTCGCCGCCGGCGCCCGCGGAGACGGCGTACTCACCGCGCTCGCCGGTGAGCAGCGGCCAGGCCCGGCCGAGGGTGGTGTGCGTGCCCGGGTCGGTGATCGTCCACTCACCGCCGGAGCGCGTCTCGCCGTACCCGTCGAAGCTGTAGCGGTGCCAGAACGGCCCGTTGGGCGTGCGGACCCTCAGCTGGTCGTCGATCACCGGCAGCGTCGACCTGACCGTGCGGTCGTGGGGGCGCAGGATGCCGTAGCGCACCAGGTCGAGGAAGCTCGGGTCGACCACCCGGCGCTGGTCCACGGCCGCCGGGCCGCCGTCGCCGATGGAGTACGTCGTGGCGGCGTTCGGATGTCCGTCCTTGGTCAGCCGCAGGAAGTACGGCGAGCGGCTGAGCGGCCCGTTCGTCGTCACCGTCCAGGCCTTGAGGTGCGCCTTCCAGGCGTCGGCGAGCGTGAGCCACCTCCTCGCGGAGGCGGTGTCGCCGTTGCGGCGGGCCATGTCGGCGGCGCAGACCAGGCCGGCGATCTGGGCCGCGATGGAGTCGGGGGAGTAGCCTGACTGGTTCTCCCAGCGGTCCTGGGGCGTGTACGGCGCGGCGAGCCCGCTGCCGCTGTCGACGAAGCCGGCGAGGAAGTTCGTCGCCTTCTTCACGTGGGCGTAAGTCGCGGGGCCGTCGCGGCCGACGAGGTGGGCCAGCACGATCGGCAGGGCGACCTCGTCGAGCTGGAGGTTGCTCCAGACCGGGGTGCCGGTGACGTCGGAGTTCTGCGGGAACGAGCCGTCGGGCTTCTGCTGCACCGTGAACAGCCAGTGCACGATGCGCCGCGCGGCGGCCTTGTCGCCCATGGCCCACAGCGCCGTCCCGAACTGGTAGGCGTCGCGCGCCCAGACCAGGTGGTAGGCGCCGGAGGGCGAGGACAGGTCCTTGACCTCGTCGCCCCACACCCACGGGGCGGTCGGCGAGGCGACGAAGGCGCCGGGGTGCAGCTTGTCCTCCGCAGCGGCCACGACGAGCGCGGAAGCGAGGTACTGTCGGCGGACGCTGCCCGCGCTGGCCGGCACCCGCTTGAGCGAGCGGACCCAGGCGTGCCAGCCGCGGTCGTAGCGCGTCTGCGTGGTGCCGAAGGCGGTCGCGCTCGCGTCGTGGGCCGTACGCCGCGCGGCGGCGACGTCGTGCCCGAAGCCCAGGCTGAGCCGAGCCGCCTGGTGACCGGCCCGGCCGGTGACGCCGGTGATCTTGCCGATCTGCACGATGTTGCCGGGACCGGCCTGGTCGTAGTGGTGGTCGAGCCGCTGGTCGCCCTTCAGGTCGGTCCAGCCGTCGCTGGTGCCGAGATAGCCGGTCGAGGTGGCGCCGAACCGCGGCCTGGCCACCAGGGCGCTGCTCATCTTGCCGCCGGCGTCGCTGGCGACGAGCGTGTGGCCCGCCGAACGGCCGCTGTCGTCCATGCCGCTGTTGGCCAGCGACGGGTCGTAGAGCGCATAGAGCCGGTAGCTGCCGCCGTCGAGCGAGACCAGCCGGATCCTCACCTCCAGCGCGTCGCGGCGCGGATCGGTCGCGAACGTCTCGACGATCCGGTAGCGCCCCTGCTTGTCGGTGTTGACCTCGCGGAACCGGAGGCTCCGCGAGTCAGGGCGGATGGTCCGGTGTCGCATGTCGGTCGACTCGCGGTCGGTGAAGGAGCGGCCGGTGACCACGAGCTCGAGGCTCCGGACGCTCGGCGTGGAGAGGTCGGGGTAGAACACCTCGCTGGTCCGGCCCCGCTGCAGGGTGAACCACACGTTGCTGCCCCGGCTCCGCGACGTAGCGAACCCGGTCTTGTCCGCCTCCGTCCACGTCGCATGGTGCCCCGGCGACCCCGGCGCGGCAGCCCTGGTCGGCGTAGCGGCCTGCGAGACGACCGCACCTCCGCCCGCCAGGGCGGTGGCGACGCCGGTGGTGACGGCTGTGGACAGGGCGACGCTTCGCCAGAACATGTGGACCTCCCGAGACCCGGATCGCAGCCTCGTACCCCGCGCCCCGCCCCCCAAACCGCCGCGCGTTCCCGATGCCTCAGCCCAGCGTCCACCGCCCACATTGACCCAGTTGGGTGTAGGCACTTCGGCTGTGCAAGCGGGGCCACGGTCAAGGAATCGGCTAAGCCCGCGGCGTGTTGAGCTACTTCACCGGTGCTCTTGCGGTGGGGCTTCCTCCGGCGGCCAGCAACGTCCTCGGTCGCCTCATCGATGCGCTCCACCCCTACAGAGAGGCCGTCGGCAGACCCAGCCACGCAGCCTTCATGACCTTGCGACTAACGGTGCGACCGGTTCTTCACCTCCGAAGCCCGGACGTTTCCCGAGCGGCACCCTCGGTTCCAACCGCTGGTTCGGTGACTCTGACGAGTTCGGCAAGCGTGCGCCGTTCGGAGCTGAGGTTTGGACTGGGTGGCATCTGGTCGAGGAGTTGTTGCATGGCGGCGACGTCGCGGCGGATGCGGCGCTGGGCTCTGGGGTTGGCTCTGGGCCACAAGAACTGGTAGGCCTTCACCACTTGGGTTGCCTGCTGGTGCTGCCTGGACTCATGGGCGGCCACGACACCGGAGTACATCGCATCCAGGATCAGCTCGACGTCGCCGTCGGGGTACACGATCGGTAGCGGGTCGGGGCCGGAGCGGTCGCCTTCGGCTAGCCACCGGCTGGCCAGGTCGCGCAGCGCTTGGAGGCCCTGAGCGGCGACCGACGGGTTTTGCTTCGCTGTGGACCCACTGGTCCAGGCGATGTTGCTGATGTTGCGCAGCGCCGTCCGAGGGTCATAGTCGAGGTCCGGGGTGGGGCTGATGGGGACCGCCTTGGCGAGGCTCGAGCACAGTGCCGCGGCTGCCTGCGGGTCGCAGTGGCGGACCTGCGCGATGAGATCGCCCACTGTGATCTCCTGCCCGACCGAGACACGCAGTTCCACCTCGACCAAAGCGCCGGCGTCGTGGTCGTCGAGCGCCGCAGCGATGCGGTCGACGTCGATCGACTCGACGTATCCGAATGTCTTGCTGCGGTAGTGCGCCCGCACTGGCAGCTCTGATCGGGAGGTGCGGCGGGTGCGTCGAATGAGCTCTGTTTCGCGGTCGTGCGCCAGGACCGCTCGGTCATGGAGGTGGCGGATCACATTGTCCGGACGCATCTGGTCGATCGTGGAGTAGATCAGAAACAGCAGGCAGCCCAGTGCGCCGATGGTCAAGACGGTGGCGATGAACGCCCCGATGATGGGCGGAGTCTTCGGCTGCACGGCCGCCGTGACAATGTAGGAGAACAGCGCCAGACCCACGAACAGCCCGAGGTAGACCTGGTTCGACCGTCGGCGCACGAACTGGTCGAACACCACCGGCGACAAGTTCGAGGCCGTCTGCTGGACGGCGAGCAGAAGCACTGAGAAGGTGATGGAGGTGACCGTGACCAAGCCGGTGGCGATCGCACCAAGAGTGCTCGACGCCGTCTGAGCTCCGATGAAGTGCTCCAGGACGCGCCTTAACCCGGTGAAGAACGCCCCGTGAGCCTGATCACCCACGATCGAAGCCACAGCGAGCAGCAGCAGCGCCCACACCACTAGCAGGGGTGCCAAGATGAACTCCCTCAGAGCGCGCGGTGCCCGCACCCTCAGAGGAGGTGTCGCGCTAGGCCGGTCCCTCATTGGCTCGCCTCCGTCCCCGACCATCACAGGTCATCTACGCTTCTTACGCCCCTTCCCGTACCCCGGAAGCTGACCCCACCACACGGGTCTGGTCTTGCTCCGGGCGACCAGCTCGCCGTCGGGGGGATTGAACTTGGTCGACGAGGCTGTGCACGGCGCGATCTGAAGTTAGCCGCGCGCACGACCCCCTTCTGCCAAAGCTGGGCAGGGCTAGCCGTTCTTGGCCGTTGCCTTCCCGCCCTTGTGGCCGGCCTTCTTCTTCTGAGCAGAGGTCCCGCCCTGCGAGCTGTCATCGCCAGAGCCGCTCTTCTTGCCCCCGAGTCGGGAGGCGTCGGGGGTGTGGGCGATCTTGGCGGCACGCTGCTTGGACATGCCTTTGTCTTTGAGCGCCTCGTACTGGTTCTCGTTCTTGACGTTCGACGACTTGTTGGGCATCACGCTCTTCTTCCGCCGGAGTCCACCCCTCGACGTACCCGGGGCCGCGCAGCCCATTCTCGGTGCTGGGAGCCCGCGACCCCCTGCCAGCGCCAGGTGTAGCGCTCGGCAACACCGGGTACGGAGCATTTCGAAGGACGCCGTGTCTGTCAGCGCTCGAAAGGACCGTATGGCTGCCGACTGGCTTGTTGCAGTCGCCTGGGTGGCGTTGGCCGTGGCCTTCGCCTGTGCGGCCGCCATCGCCTACGACGTCTACGGCCGCGGCTATCGCCAGCGCATGAAGGTGATGGAGATCGTCTGGCCGGTCACCGCTCTGTATGCAGGTCCCTCGGCCAACCTGGCCTACGAGCGGTTCGGGAAGCCGAAGAGCCACCGGTGGATGGTCGAGCGCGGCCGGGACGAGCCGCCGGACAAACCGTGGTGGGCGACGGTGTCGGTGGGGGTGAGCCATTGCGGGGCGGGCTGCACCTTGGGCGACATCATCGCCGAGGCCGCGGTCTTCCTCCTGGCCCTGAGCATCGCCGGCCAGACACTCTTCGCCGAGTACGTCGGCGACTACGTCCTCGCGGTAGGGCTGGGCCTTGCCTTCCAGTACTTCGCCATCGCTCCGAGGCGCGGCCTCGGGTTCCGCAAAGGCATCGCCGCGGCGGCGAAGGCCGACATCCTCTCGCTGACCGCCTTCGAGGTCGGCCTGTTCGGTTGGATGGCGCTGACCTCGCTGGTGTTCTTCCCGGCTCCCCATCACCTCCAGGCGGACTCGCCGGTCTACTGGTTCATGATGCAGATCGGGATGTGCCTGGGCTTTCTGACCGCCTACCCGGTGAACGCCTGGCTCATCCGTCGTGGCATCAAGGAAGCGATGTGATGCGAGCGTCGCGAATCACGAGACTCCGCAGCATGGCCATGCTCTGGACACCCGTGGCAATCCACGCCCCTTCGAGCGACCCGTGGCCAGGGATGCGCCTTCGGAGTGGAATGGGCGAGGAGAAGTCGTGGTACGCAGACGTTTCTGGACTGGTGCTGGAGAGAGATCGGGGCCGTCGGGCTCGCCCTGATCGTGTTGACCATGACCGCGTGGCTGACCATGCGCGACGCGGGTTCGACGCCCGAGGCGTTGGCGAGAGCAACAGGTATCACCACGTGCACCTGAATAGGACGGGCTGGTTGAGCCTGAGGGGAGGGTCCGGCGCAGAGTCCATGCATGGAGAACCATCCCATTCACTGCCGCTGAGGTGCGTCTTACCGCCGCGACAGCGGCTAGCCTCATGTCGCCGCTTGCCGGTGCCAATTGGCGGGCGGACTATCGGTTGTGCCCATGTCGGCAGCACCCTTGCCTATGGCATCGGCTGAACGACGGTGCTCGCCAGCGTCTGGCCGAAGAGGTTGGCAATGCGGTTCACCTTGAGTGCGTTGTCGGTGATGAAGGTGGACGGAAGTATGCGGACACCGTCCTGGCCGTCGACAGCAAACCGGCTGCTGAGCGAGAGCCCGTCTTGTAGGTACTCGAAGCTCACGGTTGCTTGGATCGCCTGACCCGCGGAGACGAGTTCAACGCCGCCGATTCCGGGCTTGATGTTGAGTTGCAGGTCCCCTCCCGCGGCGACCGGGATGTTGTCGAACTGCATCTTCAGGTAGTCGCTTGTCACTCCGAGCTTGTTGTGCACCTGGAGTGAGGCGACCTTGTCGCGGTACCCGGTGAGGGTGATGGCATTGGAGTGGGTGCCGAGGTCCTTGACCTGGACGATGTGGAGCTCACCGGTTTCTGCCGGTGCCGTGACGAGCATTTGAGAGAGCCCCTGCTTCAGGGCATAGGCGAATTGACCGCCACGCACTACCTGAGTGTGGTGAATGAAGTTCGGTGAGACTGCGGGATAGCTGTCGACGATGGGCGTCAACCGCGCACCGGCTTCGGCCAGGATGTCCTGGAGAACGCCGCTGTCAGCCAGGTGCATCACCAGTCGTCCCTGGTTCTGGTCGACGAAGTCTGGTTGCTCGGCCATAGCCTGGCGGACCTGTAAGGGCGCGACCTGACACAAGTACTCCTTGAGTGTGAGTCGTTTCCAGTCGTCGCCGGAGCGGTACTTCGTTGGCGGGATGCGCGAGTAGTGTCGCGGGTTGCTCCGCATGTGCAGCTCAGCGGGGATCGCTCCGTGCGGCCGGGGTCGGGGCTCTCTGAAGCCCGGAGGCACCTGTGGCTTGGGCTTGGGATCGGTGGGCAGACAGTCACGCTCGTATGCGCTGAGGGCGGGCGTGGGCGGGGGCTTGCTGACCTCTGCGCCGACCGGCCCGTCTTGGGTGGCCTGGAAGAAGCCCTTGACCGCGACGAACTTGTTGGTCAGCGTTCTGCCAGCCTGCAGGCGGCCTACCGAATCTGGGCCGTAGGCATCGAGATCGATGCCGTTCTCGTCCGTCAGTCGCGCGGTCTGGCTGTCCGAACCGAGGATGAGAATCGTTCCGGCGAGCAACAGCATGATCGCCTCGAACAGTGGAGTCCTCGGCTGCTCATTGAGGAGGTCGTAAGGCATGTAGTGGAAGCGACCGCCGGTCCAGGCGCCGCCGCTGTACATGTTGCCGCCGTCGTAGGTGAACGTGTTGGCCACGGGGTCGACGTAGAGCTTGCGTGGCGCCTGATTGGGATCGGTAGTCGGATAGTTGGGGTCGCGGATGTCGATCTCCCACGGCGTGACGTCGTCGTGCCATCCCACGGGCAGGATGCAGTGCGGGGCGCCGCTGAAGTCGTAGTTCTGTGCGATGCAGACCACGGGGTCACAGCCAGCGTTGAAGGCATTGCGGGTCGCGTGGAAGACGCTGACCGGATCGTGGGTCTGGCCCGAAAGGAACTCTCCGACGAACCACCACAGGGCCGAGGCGCCGACCTGATACTCGTGCTTGACATTGAACTGGGTGACGACGGTCGGGTCCCAGTTGGTGTACTGGGAGATCGGTTCGGTCAGAAGCGCGCGGTGCTTCTTGCTGTAGATCGATTCCAGTGACATGCCGAAGCAGTTACCGCCCGAGGCGACGTGTTTCACAACCGCCTCGTAGAAGAGCTTGCTCAGCCAGTCGGTGATGTCCCACCACTCGGGCGCGCTGTCCACGTCCCGGAACGCGGTGGCGTACTCGTCGTAGGTGATCGGGTCGGTGCTTGCGTTCTGGACTCCCCACCACTTCTGCGCTGGCGTGAGCGTCGACTCGTTCACGCGTCGCGAGACCGCCCAGGAGATGTTGTGGATGTTGTCGAAGGCTCCGCTGTTTTGCAGGCCGGTGGGGTTGCCTCGTCTTCCCCAGGCGTTGGCGGCGTTCAGCGTGGCATGAAGGTTCCCCAGATGGTCGTCACTGAACGGATCGGCATCCCACACGTCAAGGCTGAAGCCGACCGTGAGGTTGATGTCGTTGGGGACGATGCCGGTCGCCCCGATTGTGAAGGTCTTGCTCACGTCCCAGACGTTATGGTCGCCGTGGTCACCGTCGGACGGGAGACGTTCGCTGTAGACGATGTGCCCGTTCTGGTCGACGGTGGCGTACATATAGAGATCGTTCTGCCCCATCAGCCACCCCTCGCACTCAACGGTGTCGACCGTGCCAAGGGTGATGTCAAAAGCGAGACACACGTAGGTGTCTGAAGCGCTCCCGAACCACACGATGCTCCCGTGCTGGAAGGAGTTGATGCGCGCAGGCGCCGACGCGCCGGGAGCGTCGGTTTCGTCGGATGTGGGAAAGCCCAGTTCGCTCGTGGCACCGCCTATGCTCTTGTACTTGTCTCGGATGTCCCCGTAGACGATGGCCGCACCCGACGATCCGCTCCAGTAGATGCTGCAGCGCTCGAACTCGCTGATCCGACCGATGCCTACGTTCGCGTGGTTGAGGATGTCGCTCTCGTTGCTGACCGGGAAGCCCCACGCGGCTGTCCCGCCTGTGGCGAGGAATTTGGCCAGGATCGCCCCCATCACCATGAAGGCGCGTCCCGATCCGTTACGCCAATACATCTGAGCGTTCTGGAAGACCTGCTGTCGGCCACCGCCGATCGAAACCTCGGAGCTTGTGGGAAGCCCGATCCACGCTGACTCGCCGTGGCTCTCGTAGTCGGCCCAGATCTGTCCCATCACCGGGATCGCTCCGGTTTGGGCAGACCAGTACAGGCCACCGCTGCTGAAGAGGCTCTTGCGTGTGCCGCCGCGCGCGCCGGGCATCTCATCCGAGACCAGGTAGCCCATGGCGGCGCGTATGGGCAGGGCGTTGTAGGCCGACAGGATCGCGCCGTACATGGCGAAGGCCTGCCCGTTAGCGTCGCTGTACATCAAGATGCCGTTCGTGAACGGCTGCACCCAGGATGAGCTCGCGAAGTCGAAGTAGAACTCGCCCGTTGGCGCGCCCAGGCCCAAGGTGTACTTGACCTGTTCGGCCTTGTGGGTGAGGAACCATTGCGGGTGTGATCGGAACTCGTCGAGCTGCGTCTCGAGGTCCAGAGGAATATCGGCGTGGAGCTGCAGGGCGGACATCTTGCCCATGAACTGGTTGGTGTTCGACCCAGTGCGACCGATGAACAGTTTGTCGCCAGTGCCGGCGGCGATGGTGCCCTCGGGGAAGGCGTGAACCGAGTAGATAACTCCATCGACGAACACCGCCAACGTGTCCGTGTCGTACACCAAGTCTGCGGTGTACCAAGTGCCCAGGTGAAGGTCCAGGAAGTGCTCGGTCGAGGCGCTCCCGGCACCAAAGCCGCTGGTCGTAACGCTGGAGACCAAGAAGAAGTCACTGCCGCCCGAGCCAGGCGTGGCCGAGAAATTGAACGGAAGGGCGTTGGACTCAGTCAACGTCTGGGCCGCGGTAACGGCTGCGTCGATCTTGAACACAAGCCGAACAGCAAACTTCGACCGGTTCAGTTCCGGCACGGGCAAAGTGGCCACCAACTCACCCGACGCACCGAAGTTCACAGCCTTTGGAAAGTCACCGAGCGTCGTGACGTGCGAGCCCGCAACAACAGGGCATGACCCCACCGCCGTGGCAGGCCAGGAGCCGTCCGGGTTGGCCGGCGACGACGAGTCCAGTGTGTAGTCGATGATCTTTACGCTCATAGCGAGCCCCTCACAGCAGTCGGTCACTAACGTGACCGGGACTAGCCAAGGGTCGTGCTGACTGGGCGGGAGCGCAAGGCACGCACCTCCCGCCTGCGGGGGGTGCGACATTCCGACGCCGAGGGGTCCGGGACGACCGGATGTGGCGGGACAGCGTGGCCGGGGCCGTTCAGTCGCGCATGGTCCGTTCTGTTGGTGGCGAGGAATCTTCCTCGACGGAGGCGAGATCCGTGACGTCTGCCCACCCATAGATCGTCAGGGGCAGCGGGTAACCCTCTTCATCGTCGATGCCCTGCCCGATCTCTCGGCCTCCCATCGCTTCGTAGAAGACCCTCGCCGGGCCGTTGGCGGACAAGACACCGATGTGGAGCTCGCTGTAACCCAGGTCAGCCAGACGGTCGGCAGCAGCGCGCAGCAGTGCCCGGCCAACGCCTGTGCCGCGATGCTGAGGATGGACGTATTGCGCACCGATCTCGCACGTCGTACCGATGATCGCACCTCCTTCTGCTCCGCCACCGGCGACCAGGCCGAGAGGTCCTTCGTCGTTCTCGGCGACCAGGATGACCTCCCGGTCCGGGTTGCCGTCTGCGATTCCGGTCAGCGCCCTTGCCCATCCGGCTGCCGATACCTCCGGGGTCCATTCGTCTTGGCGCTCCTGGAGGGCCGCATCGGGCATCTGGCCGCGGTGAGCGGACAGGAAGGACGCGACCATCACCCGCCCCATGGCCGGCGCATCGTCAACCGCCGCGACGCGAACCCTGATCTGGCCCACCCTCCGATTCTCGCGCCCCCGGACGATTCCTGTCGGATCCCACGAGCCAGCGATGCGTCCAGACCATCTGCAGCATGCGGGTCCGCTGGCACGGAAGTCGCGGAGGTCCGCCGGGGACCGTACTGCCACTTCGGTGAAACCCGGCAGACTAGGGGCGGTCCTGGCGAGGGGGGCTTTCGATGGAGATGCTCGACCCCACGGTTCACGCGGCCTACCTGGAGCGGTTGGGGGTGGAGGCCGAGCCGCCGTCCGCCGGGTCGTTGAAGGCGCTGGTCCGACGCCATGCCGAGTGCGTGCCCTACGAGACGTTGTGGATCGCGGCTGGAGAGCGTTGGTCGATCGACCCGTCCCAGGCCGCCGAGCGCATCGCGTTGGATGGTCGCGGTGGTTTCTGCTACCACCTCGACGGCGCACTGGGGCTCCTGCTGCGCTCGCTGGGCTACGCGGTGCGCGAGCACGTCGGCGGCGTCCAGGCCGGTCAGCCGGACCCGAACGCCATGGGCAACCACCGGGTGCTCACCGTGACCGACCTCCCGGACGGCGCCAACCCGCTGGGCCGGTGGTACGTCGACGTAGGACTCGGGGACGCGCTCCACGAACCCCTCCCGCTGGCCGAGGGGGACTATGTCCAAGCGCCGTTCCGGCTGAGCCTCGAGCAGACCGATGAGGAGTCATGGACCCTGGGCCACGACCCGGCCGGCGGGTTCCGCTCCATGACCTGGACGATGCGGCCCGCCGTGGCAGCCGACTTCGCGGCGCAGCACGAGTGGCTCTCGACCTCGCCCGAGTCGGGGTTCGTGCGCGTGTCCATGGCCGAGCGGCGCGACGCCACCGGTGTGGACGTCATCCGGGGGCTGGAGCTCTGCAGGGTGGGCGCGGACGCCTTCACCGGCGAGCCGATCACGCGACAGTCGGAGTGGTACGACGTGCTCGCGGACGTCTTCGACCTGTGCTTCGACGGCGCCCCGGCCCACTGGCGTGAGTACCTCTGGGTGAAAGTCCGGAAGGCTCACGAGGCGTGGGAGACATCGCAGGGTTCGTGACCTGCGGGCGACGGCGGCTCAGGCCCGGGCACCGGACTCCAGCGTGAGCTCGAGCAGGTGCCGGCCCCACTCCCGGGGAAGGGTGACCGGCGCACCGCACCGACACCGGTAGCCGCCGTCCCAGTCGTGGGCCTGCATGGTGCCCTCGATCTGCGACTCGGTGGCCTCGCGGGACCGGCGGTCGGAGTCGTCGTCCGGGCGCCGCCAGGCGTCGGCATAGCTCTCGGGCATGTGTCGTTCCTTCCGGCTCGGGGGAGTGGGTGGTAGTGCCATCGCGCGGCTCCCCAAGCCGGTCTGCCCTGGCAGATGGCTGATGAGTACCCGGCGAACCGCGGCGGCAAACCCCGGCACCGGGGCCGGCTCGTCCCCCGTGATCCGTGATGGCGGCAGACCCGCGGCTTGAGGCCCAAGGTCCGTGGTTGCTCCGGACCTGATGCGATTGTCTGGAAGGGTGGAGAGTCTGCGGCGTATCCAGCGGGCGCTGCTGGCGCTGGCCGCCGTGACGATCTTCGGCACCGTGGGTTACCTGTTGCTCGGGTTCGCGCCCCTGGAGGCGCTCTACCAGACGGTCACCACCGTCGCCACGGTCGGCTTCCGCGAGGTGCGCCCGCTCTCACCTGCCGGCCAGATCTTCACGATGGTGCTGATCGTCCTCGGCGTCGGCACCGTTCTGTACAACCTCAGTGTCATCCTCGAGGCGGTCACCGAGGGCCACCTACGCGAGCATCTGGAGAGACGCCGCATGGACAAGGACATCGCCGCCATGAGCGGGCACGTGATCATCTGCGGGTACGGGCGGGTCGGCCGCGCGGCCGCTGAGTTCCTGGCCGCGAGCGGCTACCAGGTCGTGGTCGTCGACAACGACGCCGCCCGTCTCCAGCAGCTCGGTCACGGTCTCACCTACCACCTGTGCGGCGACGTCACGGACGACGCCGTGCTGCGAGACGCCGGCATCGACCGAGCCCGGGCGCTGATCGCCGCCCTCGACACCGACACCGACACCGTCTACGTCACCCTGTCTGCGCGGGCGATCCGGCCGGACCTGGTGATCATTTCCCGGGCCCGCACCACCGAGGCCAAGGCGAAGATGTTGCTGGCCGGCGCCAGCCGGGCCATCAACCCCCAGCGCATCGGTGGTCGGCGGATGGCCGTCTTCGCTCTCCAGCCGGACGTCGCGGAGTTCCTCGACGTCGTGATGCACGACGAGGACCTCGACTTCCGCATCCAGCAGGTCCACGTCGGCGACGGCTCGAGCCTGGTCGGTCACTCCCTGGGCGAGCTCCAGGTCCAGGAGCGGACGGGCGCCCTGCTGCTCGCCATCCGGCGCGGCGCCGGCCAGCCGTTCGAGCCTCATCCGCCGGCCGACACAGTGATCCCTCCCGGCGCGGTCCTGATCGCCCTGGGGACCCCCGGCGAGCTCGACGAGCTCTCTCGACTCGGCACTCCTGTCAGCGCCTGAGCGCAACCGTTCTCCGGGGCCTCACTCGTGTGAGGAACGTCGTCCATCGAGGGCCGGGCTCACCTGGCCAGCGCCAGGATCGCAGCAGCGACAGCGGCGGGGCTGTTGACCGGGGTCAGGTGACGGGCTCCGGGGATCAAGGTCGGAGGCGGCGCGCCGATGAGCGCGGCAGTCGTGTACGGCGAGCTCTTGGGGAAGTCCGAGTCGTCCGCGCCGAAGACCACAGCCTTGGGCAGGTCGGTCGACGACAGCCGGGCCAGAGTCGCGGACGGGAGGCCCGGGACGCCCTGCTCGGCCATGGCCCACAGCGCGGCCTCGGCGCCGGCGACCTGGAGGGGGCGCCGCCACTGGTCGATGCCGGCGGCGTCCAGGGGTGGGCAGGAGCTTCCGCACGCCGAGCCGTAGACGCTGCGGACGAAGGCGTCGGACCGCAGCAGGAGCCGGAAGATCGTGGTGCGGTAAGGGTTGATGAAGAGCTTTGTGAGCGGCGACCGGGCACCGGCGCCGGTGTTCAGGCCGTCGCCGTCAAGGAACATCAACCCACCCAACGCCGATGGTTGTCGCAGCGCTGCCATGGCGACGATCGCTGCGCCGCTGGAGTGACCCACCAGCACCGGCCGGTGCAGGTGCAGTGCGGCGATGAAGTCCAGCAGCTGGGTCGTCTGGTGCTCCGCGGTGAACGGGGCGACCCGCTGGCTGTAGCCCCAGCCGTCCAGGTCCAGCGCGTAGACCCGGTGGCCCGCTGCGGCCAGCCGGGGCGCGGTGTACTTCCAGGTGTCCGCCGACTCGACGAAGCCGTGGACGAGCACGATCGGCGTGCCCGCCGTACCCCACTCGCGGAAGCGGGTGCGGACGTCCCCGGCCTGGACGTAGGTCAGGCCCGAGGGCACCGCCATCGGCGTGCGGGTCAGCGCGTTGTAGCCGAACGAGAACGCCGTGACCGCGGCCACCAGGATCGCGACGCCGAGCGCAGTCCTCCGCAGCCATCGCTGCCACCGTCGGTGTCCGGCCACGCGGACAGCCTGGCACGCTCGGGGGCGGGCTCAGCGGCGAGGAACGTCCTTCTGGGCACGGAGCTCGGTGCGGGCGACCTTGCGGTCGGTCACCACGATCCACGCCGCGAGGGCAGCACCACCCAGGATGGCCAGGGTGAACAGCACGATGGCGACGGCGGGGTAGCCCAGGATCCGGTGGTCAGTGGGCACCTGCATGAGCAACGACGCGCCGAGGATCGTGGCCGCGATGACGATGCCGAGGGTCAGCCGGTTGGCCAGGCGTTGGAGGACCATGTGCAGCCGCTCCTCGTCCATGGCGTCCACCCACAGCCGGAGCTCTCCGTCGGCCAGGCTGTCGAGGATCCGGTTGGCACGTCGTGGTAGCTCGGCGGTGAACTCCTTGGCGTCCAGCGCCGCGGTGACCAGGTCACCCGGGGAGGTGCGCAGCCCGCCGCGGAGGATGTGCCGCAGGTTCTCGCGGATGGCCTCGGTGGGCACGAAGTCCGGGTCCAGGTGAAGGGTGGTCTGGTCGAGGTTGAGCAGCGCCTTGCCGACCATCGACATCTCCGGTGGTGGACGCAGGCCGTGGGCTCCGGATATGCGGCTGAGCTCGACCAGCACCCGCCCGGTCTGGAGATCGGGTCCTTCTGCGACGGCGTCGGAGACCAGGTGGGTGAACGTCGTCGCGGAACGCGATGGGGTCGAAGTGGTCGAGCGGCTGCCCCAGGTCGGCCAGCACGCGCGCGGCGTGCTCGCCGTTGTCGTCGCCCAGGGCCACCAGGAGGCGCACGACCTTCTCCTGGATCCGCGGCGGGACCGTGGTGACCATGCCGAGATCGAGGATCGCGAGCCGGCCGTCGGGGGTCACCAGCAGGTTGCCAGGATGCGGGTCTGCGTGCAGGAAGCCCTCGTCGAGGATGGAGGTCAGGTAGGCGGCGAAGAGCCTGCTCGACGATCGCGGTCGTGTCGAGGTCGAGCAGTCCGAGCGGCCCGACGTCGGTGACCTTGCGACCCTCGATGAAGTCCATGGTGAGGACCCGACTGGTGGTCAGGTCGAGCACCGGCTCGGGCACGACGAGGCGGTCATAGGCGCTGGTCAACGCAGAGAACCGCTGCAGGTTGCGAGCCTCACGGCGGTAGTCCAGCTCGAGACGTAGGGACCGATCGAACTCGCGGAGCAGGCGTGCGAACCCGTAGGTCCGGCCCAGGCCGGTGCCCTTGTCGGCCAGCGAGGCGATCCGAGCCAGCGTCGCCATGTCCGCATGGACGTCTCCACGGACTCCCGGACGCTGCACCTTGACCGCCACCTCGCGCCCGCCGCGCAGCGTGCCTGATGTACCTGCCCGAGCGACGCTGCGGCCACCGGCTTCGGGTCGAACTCGGCGTAGAGATGGCGTACGTCGGCCCCCAGCTCGGTGGCGATGGTTTCGCGGACGACCTCGACGTCGAAGGGCTCCGCGTCGTCCTGCAGCCGGCTCAGCGCCGTCGTGTACGCCGCGGGGAGCAGGTCGAACCGGGTGGAGAGCAGCTGACCGAGCTTGATGACGGTCGGACCCATCGACTCCAGGTCCGCCGCGAAGGCCTCGGCCTTGTCGGAGGTCTCGTCGACGGGGTCAGCTCCGTCGGCGTACCCGTCGAGGTCCGCCCCGGAGACCAGGTCACCGCGTCCGTGTCGCATGAGGAGCCGCACCATCGCTGCATAGCGCCGCGCGCTCGATCCTTCGGCCCGACATGAGCGGAGCATGCCCAGCCCGGGCCGTGGTCAATCCGGCGTCCGGGATCGCTCTGAGCCGTGCTGGTGCGCCGGACACCTGCACGCAGGGCAGCCATACTCACGACGTGGCTCCCGACCATGGTCCTCCCTTCCGGATGTGGCCGCCCGTGGCAGTGGGTGGGCCGCTCGCGCTCTCCCTGCTCGTCTCCTGGGCGGTCGGTGACCCACTCGGCCCGTCGGCACCGGCGGAGGTCGCGGGGTGGGCCCTGCTCATCGCGTTCGGGGTCTGGAACGGCTGGGCCCTGGTGACGATGACGCGTCACCGGACCGCGCTGCTGCCCGGCGGCGCCACGACGACGGTGATCTCCGGGGGACCGTTCGCGCTGTCGCGCAACCCGCTCTACGTCGGCCTCCTTGCCGCTTCGGCGGGGGTCGCGCTCCTGGCGGGTTCGCTGTGGGGTCTGCTCGCCCTGCCTCTCGAGTGGGCGTTGCTGCGATGGGGCGCCGTGCTGCCCGAGGAGCGTTACCTGGAGGAGAAGTTCGGGAGCGCGTACACCGACTACGCCGGCCGGGTTCGCCGCTGGCTCTAGTCGACCGGGACCGCTCGCCGGGACTCCCTACGATGAGTGGCGTGAAGATCCTTGCGGGCGCAGGAGCCTACGTCGCGTCGGCGAGCAGCCACTGGCAAGAGCACCTGACCGTGCCCGACCTCAGCTGCGGCACCTACTCACTGCCCGCCGGCGGCACGGATCCGCAGTCCCCACACACCGAGGACGAGATCTACCTCGTCACCCGTGGGCGGGCCACGCTGTGGACCCCCGACCGGGCCATCCCCCTGGGGCCGGGCGACGTGGCCTTCGTCCCTGCCGGCGAGGAGCACCGTTTCGTCGACGTCGTCGAGGACTTCGCGGTGGTGGTCGTGTTCGGGCCGGCCGAGTACTCCCGGGCCGGAGGCGACCAGCCCGGCTAGGGAACGAGGTCGGCGAGCACTGTCAGGTCGGTGTACTCGGGCGCACCTGCGAGCACCTCGGCCAGGTCCTTGCGGAGGGCCTGGACGCCTTCCTCACGCCGAGGGTCGGCCTCGCGGGCGCGGGCCTTCTCCTCGCTCTCGAAGACGACCAGCACGAAGACGTGCGTGGGGTCGTTCTGGTCCTGCAAGACCATCGTGCGGAGCAGGCCCGAGTCCGGCTGCTCGAAGGTCCGCAGCTGTTCCATGGCCCTGCCGACGGCATCGACCTGGCCCTCCTTGACGCGAGTGCTGCTCAGCTGGGCCCACATGTCGGTCCTCTCCGGTGACCTCGTACGTGGCGTCGAGTGTTCTCGCGCCGACAGCGTGCGGCAATGCCGGTCCAGACCAGTCGAATGGGGGACGCCGCGCGATCAGGCCACGCGGCGCGTGGAGGACCACCCCGGGCCGCGCAGCACGAACGACCATCGGTCGCGCCAGGTCCGAGCCGAGGCGACGTCCTCGGTCATGTCGACCCACTCGTGGCCGGCGATGGTGACCGGGTTGTAGGAGTCGATGTTCTTGGTCAGCCCGTAGACGACCGGCTCGTCCTCGTTCTCGAACGTCCCGAACAGCTTGTCCCAGAGGATGAGGATGCTGCCGTGGTTGCGGTCGAGGTACTGCCGGTTGGACCCGTGGTGCACGCGGTGGTGCGAGGGCGTGTTGAACACCTTCTCGACCCAGCCGAGCCGCTTGATCGCCTCGGTGTGGATCCAGAACTGGTAGATCAGGTTGATTCCCCGCGCCTGCTCGATCAGTGCGGGGCGCACCCCGGCCAGGGCGAGCAGCCCGTAAGGGACGCTCAGCGTGATGCCCTCCGCCACGGGCTGCCGGAGCGCCGTCGACAGGTTGTAGTGCTCGCTGGAGTGATGGACGACGTGCACCGCCCACAGCCACCGGCTCTCGTGGCTGGCGCGGTGGTTCCAGTAGTAGACGAAGTCCCAGGCGAGGATCGCTGCACCGTAGGCCCAGGCACTGGTGCCGAGGTCGAGCGGCGACTTCTCGAACAGCCGCTTCCCGGAGGTCAGCGCCGCCCACGTCGTCGACACGACCAGCGCGGTCGACGCGACGGACGTCACCGCCAAGCCGGCGTGGGCCTTCCGGAAGGCGGGGCTCAATGGCGCCCGCTGGTCGGGCTCGACCGCGGCCCCCTGCCGGATCTCGGCCAGCTGCTCCTGCACGCGGCGTACGTCGGCGGGGACCGTCTGCGGCTCGGGTAGGCGACCGTCCCTGAGCCGCCGGCGGACCACGTCGCCGACGGTGGTCAGCACGGCCGTCGCCGCCCCCAGCGCCAGCAGCGTCCTGCCGTGCCGGCCGACTCCCGGGGTGACCGGGTCGAGCACCTTCTTGGCGACGTACGGCGCGACCAGGCTGCCGAGGCCCATCGACAGGCTCGCGACGGTGTCGGCCAGCTGGTAGTCGCCGGCGCGCGTCCCCGGCTCGACCGGGTGTGAGCGCTGCCAGAGGTACTCCGCTCCCATCGCCCCGATGAATGCCGGGATCGCGGCCACTGTCAGATCGACCTTCACGCGGCCATCCTGCCCGATCCGCGCCATGTCCCTTGTCCGCCTGTCCGGCATCGGCCCCTGCGGCAGAATGCCCATCGCAGTGAGGACAGGCCCTGCTGCAGGAGCGGCTCGGGCCTGAAGGAGAGGCGCCATGAACCCCTCGGCGATGTTCGACGAGTCCGAGATCCGAGCTGCGGAGCGGCGTCTGGAGGTCTCACTCGAGGCGGAGGATCCCGTCGCGTGGGTCTTCGACTACACCGAGGACGCGGTGTTCGGAAGCGGCGAGCACGTCGTGGAGGGCCGGCCGGCCCTGCTCGACATGGCCAGGTCGATGCGATCTCTGAGCTCGGTGTCCATCCGGCCGCTCCGGACCGAGGGCCGAGATGGGCTGGCCACGGTCTGGTGCGAGGCGACCTGGGTCAGCGGAGCGGCCGGTGACGACCCCACCGACGTCCGGGTAGGAGGGGTGATCGTCTGGCGCAAGGAGCCGGACGGCGTGTGGCGGGTCGCCATGGAGCACATCGGGTGACCACTAGCCAGGGCCGGGGGCGTGCGGCTCGGCCAGGTCCACGTCGACCAGGCCGGGCTCGCCGTGCTCGTGCAGGGGCGAGGGCTCCACTCGCATGAGCCTGGCCATCCAGGCGGGCAGCCACCAGTTCCACCGGCTGAAGATGACGACCAGCGACGGCACCAGCACCGCGCGGACGATCGTGGCGTCGATGAGGATGCCGACGCCGAGGCAGGTGGCGAAGACCTTGATGTCGGTGCCCGGCGCGGAGGCCAGGGCGGCGAAGGCGAAGAACAGGATCAGGGCGGCGGAGGTGACCAGCCGTCCGGTCCGGCCGATGCCCGCGCACGACGGCTGCCTGGGTGGACCCGCTGCGGTCGTACTCCTCGCGCATCCGGCTCAGGATGAAGACCTCGTAGTCCATCGACAGGCCGAACAGGAACGCGAAGATCAACGGAGGCAGCCAGAAGGTCATCGCCCCGGTGGCCTCGATGCCGAACACGGCGTGCGAGCCGTTGCCCTCCTGCCAGAACCAGGTGGCCAGCCCCATCACGGCACCCAGGCTGATCAGGTTGAGGACGACTGCCTTCAACGGCAGCAGGACCGAGCGGAAGGTCCGCATCAGCAGCAGGAACGTGATGAACGCGATCAGGGCGACGACGTAGGGGAAGCGGTCGTAGACCGCGTGCCGGTAGTCGACGATGGTCGCGCCGAGGCCCGCCGTACCGATGTAGCCCGGCAGCGACTGGGTGGCCGCCGTGACCGCGTCGACGACCTGGACGGAGCTCGAGTTCACGGTCTCGTCGTTGGGGATGACGTCGACGGCGGTGCGCCCGTCGGTGCCGGGCGAGTAGGCCGCGGACGCGCGGATCCCGTCGACCTTCCCGGCGGCAGCGGCGATGGCTGCTGCGTCGTTCTGGTTGTCTGCCAGCAGCACGATCGGAGAGACCACGCCGGTGCCCACGCCTCCGTCGATCAAGGTCTGCAGCGTCTGGTAGGCGGGGCTCGACGTGCCCTGGGAGGCGGTGCTGGACTGCCCGAACTGGATGTTGCGGATGGGGGCGATGAGGATCGCGAGGATGAGCAGGGCGGCCCCGCCGAACAGCCAGGGCCGCTTGACGATCATCCGGGCCCACGCCGTCCACCCGCGCGACGCCGTTCCTTCCTTGCGGATGCGCGGGATGTCCACCCGTGGGCCGACGGCGGCGAGCATGGCCGGCAGCAGGGTGAGGACGACGGCCACGCTGCACAACGGGATGAGCATGCCGCCGAAACCCATGCTCTGCAGCAGCGGGACCGGGATCACGACCAGCGCGATCAGGCTGATGGCGACCGTCACGCCGGAGGCGAACACCGCGTGGCCGGCGGTGCGCATGGAGATGCGCACGGCTTCGTGGTTGTCGTGCCCGTGGGCGATCTCCTCCCGCCATCGCGAGACCACCAGCAACGAGTAGTCGATCGCGACGCCCAGCCCGACCAGGGCGATCAGGAACTGCACGACGAAGCTCACGTCGGTGAAGACCGTGAGCAGCAGCACGATCAGGAACGTCGTGAGGATCGAGACCGCAGCGATGAGGAGAGGGACGAGGGCGAGGAGCGAGGCGAAGACGAACGCGAGCACGGCCAGCGCACCGAGCGCTCCGAGCAACGTCTCCTCGAGGACGCTCGGCCCGCTGTTGCTGCCACCGCCCGACTGCAGCTGCTGGTAGCCGGTCAGGCCCCCGGTGAACCCGTGCTGCTTGAGCTGGGCCGCGAACGTGTCCTCGACGGCCTTCTGGTTCGGGTCGACGAACCCCTGGGGCTGTGGCTCGTAGACGATCCCGAACGTCGTCCGGCCGTCGCTGGTGATGAACGCCTTGTCCTTGGTCTGGGAGTAGTCGACGACGCGCACCGACGGGATCTTCCGCAGGGCGTCGTACACGGCCTGCACCTCTGCTGCGGAGCCCGTGACCGTCTGGCCCGCAGGCACGGTCACCACCGGGACGTAGGCCGCCTGGGCAGTGGCGCCCTGGTAGGACTCGATGATCTTCTGCTCGGTCTCGTAACCCTGCTGGCCCGGGAGCGAGAAGTCATAGCTCAACCGGTTGGGTACGGCGCCGGCCGCCGCGATCCCTGCCACGAACATCACGAGCCAGAACACGAAGATCCACCGGCGGTGGGCGAGCACGAACGAAGAAAGCCGTTCCATGAGACTCCTCGGGCGAGAACGGGACGGCTGGGAGCTTCAGTCCCTGCGGGGCAGCCTCCCAGGAGGCACGCCGACCTGACAACCGCGGGTTGAGGCGGAGGCGGGAGGGTCGCCGGCGACCTCACGGGCCCAGGCTCCGTGCTCGCGACGGGCCCAGCGCACCGAGACGCGGCCAGTACGCATCCCGGTCATGGCGCTCGGGTCCTTGGTCGCCATCACGACGTGGCCGACGACGAGCAGGCCGACGGCGAGGGCGAACCAGTCGTGCACGAACGTCGCGCCGCTGCGCCACGGCAGCGGGGCGAGGCCGGTGTAGTACATGACCACTCCGGAGATCAGCAGCACCCCGATCGAGCCGGCCGACAACGAGGCGTTGAGCTTCTGCCCGGCGTTGAACTTGCCGACCTCGATCGTGCCGTCGCGCCGGGTGCGCGAGCGCAGCCAGGCCCAGTCGCGGGACGTGAACCGGTTGAGCCGCCCCACGTCGTCGCGGTAGGAGCGGCTGACGATCCCCGCGACGACGGGGATCGGGAGCGCGAAGCCGGAGTAGACGTGGAGCTGCTCGACCGCGTAGCGGTGGCCGACGAGCATCATGATCGAGCCGTTGTAGAGCACCAGGGCGGTCAGCATGCAGACGCCCATGAAGATCGCGGTGAGCCAGTGCACCCACCGCGACGACTGGTCGAACCGGGCGACGGTCTGCCCGGCCTCGGGTGCCTCGCCCTCAGGTGGGCTCATCGACGCCTCTCCCGTTGGACCTGCCGACGAACCCGTCGACGTCGTACCCGCGGTGCTCCCAGTAGCCAGGGACGACCGTGTCGGTCACCTCGATGCCGGAGAGCCACTTCACGCTCTTGTAGCCGTACATCGGTGCGACGTAGAGCCGCACCGGTCCGCCGTGGTCGTGGCTGACGTCGCCCGCGAGCATCTGCAGAGCGACGATGACGTCGGGTAGCCGGGCCTGGTCGAGGGTCAGGCTGTCGGTGTACGTGCCGTCGAACGACGTGAGCCGGAGCGCCTGCCCCTCTGCCCGGACACCGGCGTGATCGAGGATCGTCGAAAGTCGTACGCCGCTCCAGTGCACCTGCGGCACCCGCCACCCGGTCACGCACTGGAAGTCGCGGACCAGCGCCGTCTGGGGCATGGCCTGGAGGTCGGCCAGGGTGAGTGTGGTCGGGTGCTCGACCAGGCCGTTGACCGTGAGGCGGTAGGACGTCGCGTCGCGGGTCGGCACGCCTCCGGTCACGGAGTAGTAACGGAACGTGTCGCCCACCGGGAGCAGCGACGTGAGGCCGGTCGGGTCACGCAGCTGGATCGGCGCAAGGAACGACGACAGCGCGCTCTGCGCCCGGGTGCCGGTCACGATCCCGAGCGCGCCCACCCCGAGCAGCCCGAGGACCACGCGACGACCGACGGGACGGCCGTCGTCGGGACGACCCGGCGGCTCCGTCGGTGGGGCCTCCGCCGGCCGGCGAGCCCACGTGCGGCGCATGCATCCACGGTAACCGCGAACCCCAAGGGGGTATCCGCTGATGAGCAGGTCACCCGGCACTCTCGCCGGTCGCCGCCGACAGCCGCTTCCAGATCTGGCGCAGCCGTCGCCGGTCCGTGGGTGACGTGGCGGCCAGGAGCGTGCGCCGCAGCACGTCGTTGTGCGTGGGCCTGGCCGCCTTCAGGGCGTCGTCGCCCTCGCGGGTCAGCACCGCGAACCACTTGCGGCCGTCCGCGGGGTCGACCTCACGACGTACCAGACCGTCCCGCTCGAGGCGGGTCACCAGGTGAGTCGCGCCCGCGGGGCTGAGCATGACCTGCCCTGCGAGCTCCGACATGCGCAGCCGGCTGTCAGGTGAGTTGAACAAGGTGATCAGGACGTCGAACTCCGTGATCGCCAGGTCGTGCTGCCGGCGGAGCTGGGTGTCGAGCTCCTGGAGCACCGTGCGGTTGAGCATCATCAACGCTCCCCATGACTCCCACTCGTCGGGTCCGAGGAACTCGTGGGTGGAGGGGCTTGACGGGGCCATGAGGACGAGTATATTTCCTTTCGTACGAAAATACTAGTCTCGGACGATGAGAGGAGCTGGTCATGCCCTACGGAGTCATCCACCACTTCCCGGGCGGCACCCAGGAGAACTACGAAGCATCCATCGCGGCAGTGCACCCGCCGACCGGCCTCCCGGACGGCCAGATCTTCCACGCGGCCGGTCCGTCGGAGGGCGGCTGGACGATCGTGGCCGTGCACGAGTCCAAGCAGAGCTGGGAATCCTTCCGTGACGGCATCCTGATGCCTCGGATGCAGGCCGGGATCGAGGGCGGCTTCGCCAGCCCTCCCGACGAGACCGTGTTCGACGTCACCAGCCTCGTGTCGTAGGGGCGATCGTCATGCTCGCCGAGAACCGTGCTTCGGCCGTCCTCGTCTCGACCGACCTCGACCGCAGCCGGAGCTTCTACGAGGAGAAGGTAGGGCTCACCCTCTCCCCGGAGACGATCAAGAACCACCTGCTCTTCGACTGCGGCGACGGCACCTCCCTGCTGGTCTACGGACGCGGCACCGGGAACACGGCCGACCACACACAGGTTCGCTTCTGGTCGAGCGACATCGAGAAGGATGTGGGAGCCCTCGTCGCCAACGGCGTCGAGTTCGAGGAGTACGACTTCGGGACGTTCAAGACCGTCGACCACATCGTCACCACGGCGGGCGTCGGACGGTCAGCCTGGTTCAAGGACCCCGACGGCAACACCGTCGCGGTCTTCCAGCCCGAGTAGGCGGGCGGGGGGTCGGCTCAGGCCGAGCCTGAGTCAAAGGCGACGAGGCGGGCCTGGAGGTCTGAATAGGTCCCCGCCGGGGGTGGCTCGATGCCGTCGCGCACTGCGGCTGCTGCGCGTACGGCGGCCTCGAGTGCGGCGCGGTAGGGGAGAGAGCCGGTGCTGACCCGTCGTACGCCGAGGTCCCCGAGCTCGGCGAGGGTCCGGCCCGGGATCGCCAGCACGTTCACCGGGACCTCGAGCGCGGACGTGACCGCCCGCAACGTCTCGGAATCGCTCAGCCCCGGCACGAACACGCCGTCTGCGCCGGCCTCGACGTATGCCGCGGCGCGCGCGACCGTCGCCTCGACGCTGTCGTCCTGGTGGAACCAGTAGGTGTCGACCCGCGCGTTGACGAACACGTCGGGGGTGCGGGACTTGACGGCGGCGACCTTGGCGGCGAACGCGACCGGCTCGACGAGACGCCCGTCGGTGCTGTCCTCGAGGTTCACCCCGTCGGCGTCCACCTCGGCGACGTAGGCCGCGACCTCGTCGGGGTCGTCGGAGTAGCCGTCCTCGACGTCGACGCTGATGAAGACCGGCAGGGGCCGGAGCCGGTCGGCGAGCAGCAGGTTGGCCTCGCGCGCGGCGCGGCTGCCGTCCGGCCGGCCGAGACTCGAACTCACGCCGAAGCTCGTGGTGCCGATCGCCGGGTATCCCTCGGCGAGGAAGGCGAGGGCCGAGGGCAGGTCCCAGGCGTTCGGCAGCAGCAGTGGGAGGCGGCCGTGGTGGAGGTCGGTGAAGGTGGTCATCAGTGCTCAGTCGACCTGATCTGGCCACGGGGTGCAAGGAGCCGGGGTGGGTACGTAGCCGTCCCCCGACGAAGGAGACGGATGCGGATCACGGACACGAGCGACATGTGGTGGAAGACGGCGGTCATCTACTGCCTGGACGTGCAGACGTTCATGGACTGGAACGACGATGGGACGGGCGACTTCACCGGACTCGCCGAACGTCTCGACCACCTCGCCGAGCTGGGGGCGACCTACCTGTGGCTGATGCCGTTCCACCCGACCACGCGATCGCGACGACGGCTACGACATCACCGACTACTACGGCGTCGACCCTCGGCTCGGCAGTGCCCGCGACTTCGTCGAGGTGGTCCGCACCGCCCGCGCCCGCGGGATGCGGGTGATCATCGATCTGGTCGTCAACCACGCCTCCGACCAGTCTCCCTGGTCCCGCGCCGCGCGCTCGAGCAAGACCTCGCCGTACCGCTACTTCTACGTCTGGCGTGACACCGAGCCGCCGAGCACGAAGGACGAGGTCGCGTTCCCCGACCCGCACGAGTTCCTGCGCCACCTGCGGTCGTTCGTGGGACGGCGTACCGGTGACGGCATCCTGCTCGGCGAGGTGAACCTGCCGCACCGTGACCAGAAGCTGTTCTTCGGGGGCAAGGAGGGCAACGAGCTGACCATGCAGTTCGACTTCATCGGGATGCAGAACCTCTACCTCTCGATGGCCCGGCAGGACGCCCGCCCCCTCGCGCGAGCCCTCCGGCAGCGACCGGCCATCTCCACGGAGTCGCAGTGGGCGACCTTCGTGCGCAACCACGACGAGCTCACCCCCGACAAGCTCTCCGACCCGGAGCGCGACGAGGTCTTCGCAGCCCTCGGGCCGGACCCGGAGATGCAGCTCTACGGTCGCGGCCTGCGTCGCCGGCTGCCGCCCATGCTGGACGGCGACCCCCGGATGGTCTACAGCCTGCTCTTCTCGCTTCCCGGCACGCCAGTGCTGTTCCACGGCGAGGAGATCGGGATGGGGGAGAACCTCGCCATCGACGGACGCCTCGCCGTACGCACCCCCATGCAGTGGACCGACCAGCGCAACGGCGGCTTCTCGAACGTCGCCCCGTCGCGGCTGCGGCGGCCGGTGACGGAGGGTGGCTTCGGTCCCGAGCACGTCAACGTCGCCTCCCAGCGCAGCGACCCGGACTCCCTCCTGGCATTCATCCGCCGGCTGGTCCAGCGCTACCGGGAGTCGCCCGAGCTCGGCTGGGCCGACTTCTCGGTGCTCGACCAGCCGCACCGGCCGGTGCTGGCACACGCGTGCACGTGGGACGACCGGCGGATCGTCACCGTGCACAACCTGGGCCTCGGAGCTGCTCGGTGCCGCTGACCCTCGACGACTGCGACAGCAGCTTCCACCTCCTCGACCTGCTCCAGGACTCCGACCACCTCGAGGTGGACGACCGCGGTCGGGTGGAGGTCGCCCTCGAGGGTTACGACTACCGCTGGCTCCGGCTGATGCCCCGCGGCAGCCGCCGCCTTGCCTAGGACGGACGGCGTCGCCCGCGGTCAGGAAATCTCCGCGATGCTGTCGGATGGCGCTCGACCTGTTCGTAGCACTGGTGAGGGCCGCCGACGAGGGCGGCGTCACGACCACAGGAGATGACCCGGATGCGCCACCCGAAGCCCGTCGCCCGCCGCCTCTACGAGCTCACCGAACCGATCTCGCTGGTCAACTTCTTCTCCCTGGAGCCCCACGACGCCATGGCGGCGCTCGGCTTCCGCGGCTACTGGGACGGCTACTTCGCGGGACGCTCGGCGCCGCTCGGCCGGGCCCCGGCCGAGGTGGTCCACGCGGCGTTCTACAACTTCGCCGACGGTGAGGTGGCCCGCCACATCCCGAAGGTCTGGGACACGACCACCCCCGAGGCGGCGCACGCCGCCCGGCAGCAGGGCTGCGTGACGGCGCTGCGGAGGATCCTCGGCAACCTCGTCGAGACGCCCGGTCTCGCCCGCGCCGCTGAGCTCCTCGCTCAGGCCTCGACCAGCGCGCCGACCGAGGGACGGGTCATGTACGCCGGGCTCCGGGCGCTCCCGGTGCCCGAGGAGCCGGTGGCCCGGCTCTGGCACGCCGCCAACATGCTCCGCGAGCACCGCGGGGACGGCCACATCGCTGCCCTGGTCGCCGAGCAGGTCGGCGGCATCGAGGCCCACGTGCTCAGCGCCCTCGACATGGGCATCTACCCGGCGGATTCCTTCGGCCGGATCCACCACCTCCCGAAGACCTACCTGGCCGAGGTCATGAACGGACTCCGCGACCGTGGCCTGCTCGATGCCAACGGCCGCTTCACCGACGCCGGGCGCGCGACCAAGGACCGGATCGAGTCACTGACCGACGCCCTCGCGGAGGCGCCGTACGACGGGCTGGAGCCGCCCGAGGTCGACGAGCTGATCTCCGTGCTCGAGCCCGTCTCCGGGAGGCTCGAGGCCACGGGGTCGAGCTCGGAGGCTGCCGGCTGACCGTTGGGTCAGGGGCGGAAGGTGGCGCGGTACTGCGTCGGCGTACGTCCGGTGAGGTCGCGGAACGCGGCGTTGAACGCGGACAGGGAGGTGTACCCGACCGTGTGGGCGATGGCGGTGACCGAGCCCTCGTCCGCGGCGAGCATCTCGATCGCGCGGAGCACCCGCATCCGGCGCAGCACGGCGCTCCAGGTCATCGCGCACTCGTCCTCGAACCGACGGGCGAGCGACCGTGGCACCAGCCCGACGTCGCGGGCGACGTCCTCGAGCTGGACGCCCTCGCCCATCCGCTCCTCGGTCAGCGCCAGAGCCCGACGAAGCTCCGGCGACTGGCCCGCCGGGATCGTGACCGGACTCGGGCGCTCGGCCAGCCGCCAGGCGACGGCCGCCAGCGCGCCGAACACGCTGCGTGCGTAGGGCGGGAGCGGCTCGTCGGCGTCGGGCCAGCCGACGCACTCCGTCACCAAGGCACGGGCCAGCGGGCTGAGGTCGAACACCGTCAGCGGGGCGGGTGGTTGAGGCGCGAAGCCGGGGTCGAAGAGGGCCGACGACGTGGTCACCGGCTGGGGAATGGCCACCTGGATCGGCTCGCCGGCAGCGATCAGGGCGGCCCGTGCGGGAGGCAGCACCCACAGCCGGCCGTGCGCCTCTAGCCGCAGCGCGCCCCGGGACGCGCACAGGAGGTAGTGCTGCTCGACGCACAGCTCCGTCGGCGGGGCTGCCTCGAAGTCCCGTGCGAAGGCGAACGCCTCGCGGCTCACTCAGACCGTCTCGAGGAGGTCTGCGTGGAACCGGCGGCTCACCGGCGGTGCGGACATCAGTGGCCGGAGCACCGCGCCGGACCGGGCGAAGGAGTCAGAGGCGAGGTAGGCGGCGAACGACGGCTCGTCGGCCCACTCGTGGATCACGGTGACGTCCTCCTCGCTGTCGCGCGCGGCGTACACCCGGAAGTCGAGGTTGCCAGGCATGGCGCGGATCTCGTCGCGCTCGCGATCGAGCTGGGCCAGAGCGGCCGAGCGGTCAGTGGCAGTGGTGTGCAGGTCGAGCACGGCGATCAGCATCGGTTCTCCTGAGGAGGTCGAGTATCCGTTCAAAGCATGACCCGTCGATCGTGCCGCGTCGTGGCAGTGCCGGCTCGCGTCAGTCAGACACGTTCGCGCGTCCAGCGGACAGCAGTAGCATCGGAAGGCTCGTCGTCGACGACGCCGGCGGGCTCACTCTCGGGAAGGAGCGTCGGATGAGCGTACGACCAGCACAAGGCCGAGGATGGAGGCTCGCGGTGGCCACCGCGGCCGCGGTGGTGGCGGCCGGGGCGCTGCCATCGGTGGCCTCGAGCGCGACACCCTCGGCACCGACTCGCGACGCCAACCCGGCGGCGTGTGCACACCGGGTCAACGACACTCCGCGCAAGCTCGTCGACTGTGTGACCAAGGCCGACCTCTGGGCCCACATGGTCAAGTTCCAGCAGATCGCGGACGCCAACCCGGGCGCAGACGGGCACCCGTCACGCAACTCGGGAGACCCTGGCTACAAGGCCTCCGCCGACTACGTCGCCAACGTCATGAGAGCAGCGGGCTACGACGTGCACCTCCAGAAGTACACGTTCCACTACTTCAGCTTCGTCGGGGACCCGGTGATGCAGGGAGGACTCGCCGACGCCGCAGTCGTTCGCGGCTCGGCACGGAGTTCAACCCCGCGCCAGTCGCCGGTATGGCGACGTCGCAGCTCCAACCCGCGGGCGGCATCGTCGTGCCCGCGACGCCCACGCCGAGCTCTGCCAGCGGCTGCTCTGCCTCCGACTTCACCGGGTTCGGGGCGGGCAACATCGCCTTGATCCAGCGGGGCACCTGCACCTTCGCGCAGAAGGTGGCGAACGCCGAGGCTGCCGGCGCTTCTGCCGCGGTCATCTTCAACGAGGGCAACCCCGGGCGGACCGGCCTGTTCAACGGGAGTCTGTCGGGCGCGGAGCACATCCCCGTCCTGTTCACCTCCTACGCCGTGGGCACCCAGCTCCTGGGCCAGTACGTTCCGGGGTCCGGCCCGGTGCTGACCATCGACGTCAAGACCATCGACGACCCCAACCGCGCCGACTGGAACGTCATCGCCGACTCCAAGGGCGGCGACCCCAACAACGTCCTCGTCGTCGACGCCCACCTCGACGCCATCTACGGAGCCGGGATGCTCGACAACGCGTCGGGCTCGGCCACGATCCTCGACATCGCCCAGCAGCTGAGGAACACCAACACCCGCAACAAGCTGCGCTTCATCTGGTTCGGCGGGGAGGAGCTCGGCCTGCTCGGCTCGCAGTACTACGTCAACTCCCTCTCGGCCGACGAGCTCGCCAAGATCAAGTTCGACCTGGACGCAGACGTCACGGCAACCCCGAACTACGTGGCGGGTGTGCTGGACCCGAAGGACGGCGTCACCCTCTTCGGTCGCAACCCGGGGACCCCGATGCCGCCGAGCATCTGGGCGCCTTCCGCGATCGGACGCGACTACGGGATCGACTACCTGAGCTCGATCGGGAAGAACCACATCCTGTTCTCCGCAGACGGCACCGACGCGTTCATGTTCCAGCAGGCGGGGATCCCGGCGAGCGGTGTCCTCACCGGCCAGGACTGCTGCAAGCTCGCGTCGGACGTCGCGCTCTTCGGCGGCTACGAGGGGAACTTCGAGGGCACCGTGCCGGGCACCGACGGGGGCTGCGTGGACAACCCCTTCCGCTGGTGCGACAACCTCAGCAACAACGACCCCGAGGTGCTGACCTGGATGTCGAAGGCCTTCGCCAACATGGTCGGTCACATGGCCTATGACACCCGGGTGTTCGACTCCACGCGGCACGGCGGCGGTCACGTCAAGATGAACGCGGTGCGGCCGAAGGTGGCCTTCCACCAGGGCCTGCTCAAGAGCTGAGCAAGCGCTCGCCGACGGGCGCCGTCCCCAGGCAGGGGACGGCGCCCGACGGTGCGGCGATCAGCAGCGCACGGCACCATGGCAGGCATGTCCCTGCCCACTCCCACGTTGCACACCGAACGTCTGGCACTGCGTCCGTTCACCGACGCGGACGCGGAGGCCCTGTTCGCCCTGCACAGCAGCGCCCACGTGCTGCGCTACTGGGACTCGCCTCCGTGGAGGGAGCCTGCGCGTGCCGAGCGCTTCATCGCGGCGTGCCGGCAGATGGCCGAGGAGGGCACCGGGGCACGGTTGGCGATGGACCGGGTCTCGGACGGTGCCTTCATCGGCTGGTGCAGCCTGACCCGGTGGAACCCGGACTACCGCAGCGCCTCCATGGGCTACTGCCTGGACGACGCGGGCTGGGGTCACGGCTACGCGACGGAGGCCGCCCGCGCGTTGCTGCGCTGGGCGTTCGGCGCGCTCGACCTGAATCGAGTCCAGGCCGAGACCGACACCCGCAACCTGGCGTCGGCCCGGGTCCTGGAGAAGGTCGGATTCGTGCGTGAGGGGACGTTGCGCGAGGACTGCGTCGTGAACGGCGACGTGTCGGACTCGTGGGTGTACGGCCTACTCCGGCGGGAGTGGCAGCTCTAGGCGCTCAGCTGCGGTCCAGATCGGCGAGCACCGTCCCGATCGTGTCGATGCTCTCGGCGGTGATGGGATCCAGCACGAGCTGAAGGTGCGTCGCGCCGGCGCCGGCCAGCGCCCGGATGTGGTCGGCGAGGTCGTCGGGCGTCACCTCGGTGACCTTCGCGTCGTACGCCTCCCCCATCGTCCTGCCCCGACCCTCGGGCAGGGTGACCAGGACCGCAGCGGTCGCGTCGACGGACCGACCCTCCGGCATGACCGCGTCGACGCCGGCCTTCAGCTCAGCGAACGTCTCGACCGAGTTGTCGTAGATGCTCCACCAGATGTTCCAGGAGTCGACGACCGGGAGCCCGATCCGCAGCATGCGAGGGCTGTTCGAGCCCAGCATGATCGGCGGCCCTCCGTCCCGGACCGGGCGTGGGTCCAGCACGCAGTCGTCGACCTCGTAGAACTGGCCGTGGAACGTCGTCCGCCCCTCGCGCAGCAGGGGCGCGATGATCGCCAACGCCTCCTCGAAGCGAGAGACGCGCCGGTCGTAGAGGAAGCCGAACGCGTCGAACTCACGTCGGTTCCAGCCCGCTCCGAGTCCGAGGATCAGCCTTCCTTGCGAGATCGCGTCCACCGTCGCGGCCTGCTTGGCCAGCATCGCCGGGGCGTGGAAGCTCGTCGACGCGACGAGAGGCCCGATCTCCACCCGTTCGGTCGCGGCTGCGACAGCTGCGAGGGTCGTCCACGCCTCGTACGGGCCCCGGGTCGACCCGTCCGGAAGGTCGTAGACGAGGTGGTCGCCCACCCAGACCGAGTCGAAGCCCGCCGACTCCGCCCTCCGGGCGAGGTCGAGGTAGTCAGGCCAGGGCACGAACCTCTCCACCTCGGGCAGCTGGACACCGACCTTGCAGGGGCGCGTCATGAGTCAACCGTAGAGACCCGCTGCCGCCGGTCCTGTCACGAGGCTCGCGGACGACTGGCGTTCGCGGGGAACCCGAACTCCGTGCGCACTCCGGGGCTGAACGCGACGTGGTCGGGCGGACGTGACGTCAGGTCTGAGGGCAGCCCGACCGAGGCCGCCAGGCTGTCGTCCAGCGCCAGCACCTCTGCGTCGTGCACGGGCCAGGTCTCGTGCCGGTTGGGGACGTAGAGGGTGCGGCCCCACCAGTGCACGTGGAGTCCCCATCGGGCGCTGAGGAAGTCGTCGAGCTCGGTGCGCTGCCGCTCTGCTCCTGCGCGGATGGCGACGTGGCTGCGTGGCCGCGTTCCCGGCCGGCGCAGGCGAGCGTCGTAGGTGTGGACGCTGCCGCTGGTGCGGTAGCGCATCCGCGCCCAGCGGTAGGGCAGCCCGAACGCCGCGCGGGCACCGACCACAACGGCCGCCCGGTCGGTGTCGAGGCTGAGGAACACGATGCCGCGGCGACCCGTGTCGTCGACGGAGTAGATCCGCACGTTGGTCTCCAGGAACGAGCCCAGCCAGGGGACGCCGGAGCCGCGGAGGGGGCCGGCACCGACCATCCGGAAGGGGATCAGGCCGACGTAGGTGGCACCGTCGAGGGTGTCGGGCCGCACGCCAGGTGGCATGTGGTGCGCGACCTGCTCGGGGTCGACAGCCCAGTGCAGGAACGTGAGGTCGCGCCAGCTCTGGTTCATCATCACGCGGCCCGACAGCAGGGGTGCGTCCGAGGAGACGGGCTCGACGGCTGAGTGGCTCACGCGCTCCACCCTAGGCAGCCTCCGGGCCTGGCGGGACAGCGCCGGGAGCCTGCTTGAGAGGGTGGTCTCGTGGAGGTCCTGCCTGGCATCGTCGCGCCGGATCCCGTCGTGGTGTTCTGCGGGCTGGGCGGGGCGCAGAGCACGAAGCTCCGCGACCACTACTACGAGACGCCCGGCAACAGCTTCTGGGAGCTCCTGCACCGCAGCGGCTTCTCCGCGCGCCGGCTGCGCCCCGAGGACGACGCCGTCATCGCCGATCTCGGCCTGGGGCTCACCGACCTGGTCGGCCACTGGGACCCACGATGGGTGGAGATCGACGAGCTGGTCGCGAAGCTGGAGCGCTGGCGCCCGGACTGGCTGGCGTTCACCAGCAAGACGGTCGCTCACGAGGCGGCCCGCTCACTCGGCGTACGGCGGCCCGGGCTCGGCGCCGCCGACTGGTACCTCGGTCCGGCGCAGGTCTTCGTCCTGCCCGGCGTGAGCGGGGCCAACCGGCGCAAGGACTACGACGGTCGCCCCGACCGACTCTCCTGGTGGCAGGACCTGGCGACCCTCGCCCGGTCCTGACCAGCCCGCGCGAGGGCGGGTGTGCTCAGGCGGCGAAGACGACCTCGTCGTGCTCGAGGCGGGGAAGGCGGTCGTACCAGGCGTTCTCGCCGGGCTTGCCGATGTTGACGACGAGGAGCGACTTCAGGGACCCGTCGTGGAAGAACTCCTCGTCCAGGCCCGCGGCGTCGAAGCCGCCCATGGGTCCCGCGGCCAGCCCGGCGGCGCGGATGCCGAGGAGGAAGTAGCCGATCTGGAGCGTGGCGTTGAACCGCGCGGACTGCTCCCGGCCGGCCGGGTCGGCGAAGAGGTCCTTCGCGCCCGGGAAGTGGGGGAAGGTCCGGGGCAGGTTCTCGTGGAAGTCGGTGTCCGCGGCCAGGATCGCGACCAAGGGGGCGTTGGCGGCCTTGTCGCGGTTGCCGTCCGCCAGGTGCTTGAGCAGGCGCTCGCGGGCCTCGCCGTGGTGGACCAGGACGACGCGCAGGGGCTGGGTGTTCATCGCGGTGGGTGCGTACTTGACCAGGTCGTAGATCGCTGCGATCTGCTCGTCGCTGACCGGCTCGTCCAGGAACGAGTTGGCGGTGCGGGCGTCGCGGAAGAGGAGGTCCTGGGATTCCGAGGAAAGGGCAAGGGTTTCAGTCACCTGGGTGTAACATAGTTGATCTCTCAACTATTCCTCGTCAGCGCCGCAGTCCGGTGTCCATGCGGCGGGCAGGCTGGACCTCCTAGGTTCCTCGTGCGATGTCCTGCGGTGTCGGGCGAAGGGGGGTCAGCGTGATTCGAGACGAGCTGCGGAGGCTGTTCCACTACGAGGAGCGCCATCGGCGGCTCCTCGCGCGGATGCTGCTGGCCGGCGGTGCGTCGCTGGTGGTGTTGGTCGTCGGCACGTGGCTGGTCTGGCTCACCGAGAGCGGAGCCAAGGGCGGCCAGATCCACAGCATCGGCGACGCGGCGTTCTTCGCGGTGGTGCAGATGCTGACGGTCTCGTCGTCGCTGCCGAACCCGGTGACGACCGGCGGCAAGATCGTCGACGTCGTCCTGGAGCTCTGGGCCATCTTCGTCGTCACGGCGATTGCGGGCAGCTTCGCCACCTTCTTCGGCTCCGGCGACTCGTCCTGAGTCAGGCGCGGAAGTCGAGCACCTGCTCCGGGACCGTCACCCCGTCGAGGCGGTCGAGTCCGTGGACGGCGAGCAGGTGGCTGCGGAACCACACGTCGAACGGCGCCTGCGAGGTGGCCAGGCCGAGCATGGGGCTCGCCACATCGGGGGACTCGATGAGGACGACCGCGACGTCTCCGCCCGGGGACGACTGGATCCAGACCGACTCACGGGTGATGCCGTGGAGGCTAGTCGTCCGACAGGAGCCGACGCAGGATCCGGGCCAGGTGGGCGCGGTCGGTCTGGCTGAGCCGCTCGAAGAGTCGCTCGGACTCCAGCCCGCGGGCACGGCGTACCTCGTCCATCAGCGCGGTGCCGCGCGCGGTCAGCGAGACGAGGGTGGCGCGGCGGTCGGAGGGGTCGGGGGAGCGCTCGACGAGGCCCTTGCTCTCGAGGGCGTCGACCACCTCGGTCGCGGACCTCGGGGCGATGTGGAGGTGGTGGGCGAGCTCGGAGGAGCGGACTCCGCCCTCGTGGCCGGTCAGGATCCGGATCGCCCGCATCTGGGAGGGGGTGACGTCCCACGCGGAGAGGGAGGCCATCGAGGCAGCGCGGAGCCGGCGGGCGACGGCGCCGAAGGACTCACCCAGGCCCTCGGTCGAGGTCTCGCGGGTCATGGGAACAGAGTAGCGTCCAATGGTGTTGCAGCCTCATGATGAGGTAACCTCAGCAATGTGGATGAGGTCTGCTCCGCGTGGCTTCGAGACGGGCACCAGAGCGCCCTCCTCGGCAGCGGAGCAGGGAGCGCCGCTCAACCAGCGAGCAGACTGCAAGGAGAACGAGTTGGCAACGACCACTGCCGTGAATGCCGGCCGCGGGGGCCGGTTCCGTACCCCCGACAAGCCCACCGCCGAGGAGCGGCGACAGGCGGGCGAGGTGTCGCTGCGCCGCATCGCGCGGTTGTTCGCGCCGTACCGCTGGTCGGTGGCGGTCGTCGTCGCCATCATCGTGGCGTCGTCCGTCGTCGGGCTGGCGTCGCCGTTCCTGCTGCGCGCCATCATCGACACCGCCCTGCCCCAGCAGGACTTGCGCCTGCTGGTCTTCCTGGCTGCCGGGATGGTGGCGGTCGCAGCGATCACCTCCGTCCTCGGCGTCGTCCAGACCTGGATCAGCACCAAGGTCGGCCAGCACGTCATGCACGGGCTGCGCACCGACGTGTTCGCGCACCTGCAGCGGCAGTCGGTCGGCTTCTTCACGCGCACCCGCACTGGCGAGGTGCAGTCACGGATCACCAACGACATCGGCGGCATGCAGTCCGTCGTCACCTCCACCGCAACCTCGATCGCCTCCAACCTCACCACCACCGTCGCCACCGCTGTGGCCATGGTCGTGCTGTCGTGGCAGCTTGCGCTGATCTCGCTCGTCGTGCTGCCCCCCGCGATCTGGCTGAGCCGTCGCGTCGCCCGAATGCGCCGCGAGATCACCGCGCGACAGCAGCGCGAGCTCGCCGACCTCAACGTCACCATCGACGAGGGGCTGTCCATCAACGGTGTCCTGCTCAGCAAGACGCTGGGCACCGGCCCGTCCCTCGTCCGCCGCTTCAACGAGTCGAGTGCCCGGCTGATCGACCTCGAGCTCCGCTCGCAGCTGGCCGGCCGTTGGCGGATGGCCTCGATGAGCGTCATCTTCGCGGCGATCCCCGCGGTGATCTACCTCAGCGCCGGGCTGCCCGTGACTGCGGGCACGATGACGATCGGCACCCTGATCGCCTTCACCACGCTGCAGAGCCAACTGTTCCGCCCACTGATGGGGCTGCTCAACACCGGAGTCTCCGTGGTCAGCTCGCTGGCGCTGTTCCAGCGCGTGTTCGAGTACCTCGACCTCACCGTCGAGGTCGACGAGCCCGCCGACCCGGTCGACGTCGACCTCGCCGCCCTGCGCGGCCACGTGCGCTTCGAGGGCGTCGGGTTCACCTACCCCGGGAGCGACGTACCGGCCCTTGCCGGCATCGACCTCGACGTCCCGGCCGGTACGACGACGGCCCTGGTCGGCGAGACAGGCTCCGGCAAGACGACCCTCGCCTCGCTGGTCGCCCGGCTCTTCGACCCCACCGAGGGCCGCGTCACCATCGACGGTGTCGACGTGCGCCGGCTGCGGCTCGCCGACCTCGCCGAGATCGTGGGTGTGGTGAGCCAGGAGACCTATCTGCTCCACGCCACCGTGCGGGAGAACCTCCGCTACGCCCGCCCCGAGGCCACCGACGCCGAGATCGAGGACGCCGCGAGGTCGGCCCGCATCCACGACCTGCTCGTGTCGCTGCCCGAGGGCTACGACACCGTGGTCGGCTCGCGTGGCCACCGCTTCTCGGGCGGTGAGAAGCAGCGGCTCGCGATCGCCCGCACCCTCCTGCGCAACCCGCGGATCCTGGTGCTCGACGAGGCGACCAGTGCGCTCGACACCGAGACCGAGCGCGCCGTCCAGCAGGCCTTCGACACCCTGGCCGAGGGACGGACGACGATCACCATCGCCCACCGGCTCTCGACCGTCCGGCACGCCGACCAGATCGTCGTCCTCGACCACGGGCGGGTGCACGAGCAGGGCACCCACGACTCGCTTCTCGCGGACGACGGCCGGTACGCAGCCCTGGCCGCCTGACTCTCACCCGGTCGCGGCGGCCGCCTGCTCGACGAGCTTGGTGAACCTGGCCGCGTAGTGGGTGAACCCACCCGCGTGGCTCGCGGCCGGGAACGTCACGGTGGTGGCGTCGGCGCGGGCCGCCATGGCGCTCTGGAGGTCCGGGTCGATGACCCGGTCCGACCCGGAGACGGCGTACCAGCTCGGGATGGTGTGCCAGCCGACCGGCCCGGACGGCGTGAACAGGATGTCGAGGCTGGTCGGGGTCTGCGCTGCTGCGAGGGCCGCGGCCAGCTGCGGGTTCAGGTCCTGGGCGAAGTCCTGGCGGAAGTGCGCGGCGTCGATCACGGCCAGGCCGCTCTGGTCGAGGAGGAGAAGCCGGATGGACGCGCGACGGCTGAGGGCAGGTGTGGACATGGGAGGTCTCCTGTGAGGTGCGGTGGTCAGAGGGTGGTGATCAGGCCGCCGTCGATGGTGAAGTCGGCGCCGGTGATGTTGGCGGAGGCATCGCCCGCGAGGAACGCGACCAGATGGGCGACCTCGTCGGGCGTGGTGAACCGGCCGGTGACGCTCTGCGCTGCGGCGCCGGCGGCGACCGCTGCGGGATCGGCCGAGGTCGCTCGCCCGACCGACGCGGCCACGCCGTCCGGGCCGAGCCAGAGGTCGGTGGCGACCGGCCCGGGGCTGATGGTGTTGACCCGGATGCCGCGCGGACCGACCTCCTTGGAGAGCGACTTGCAGAAGTTGGAGAGGGCCGCCTTGGCCGCGCTGTAGTCGATGACAGCCGGGTCAGGGAGGAAGGCGTTGACCGAGCTGGTGGTCACGATCGAGCCCTTGCCGGCCGCCAGCATCGGCACCAGTGCCGCACGCGTCCTGCGGACCGCGGCCATCAGGTTGAGCGTGATCGACATGAGCCACTGGTCGTCGGTGACGGCGAGGAAGCCCTCAGTCCGGGGAGCTGCGGCGCCGACGTTGTTCACCAGTACGTCGATCCGCTGATGTCGCGACAGGGCGGCGGCGACCAGGTCGGCCGGCCCCTCGGGAACGCCGAGGTCCACCTCCGCGAAGTCCGCGTGGCCGGAGTCGACGACCTCCCTCAGCTCGTCGGAGGGATCGCGGGCGCGCCGGCGACGACGTACGCCCCCTCCGCCACGAGTGCGCGCGTGGTCGCCAGCCCGATCCCCTTGCTGGCGCCGGTGATGACGGCGACGGAACCGTCGAGCCCGAGGTCCATGACCTCACAGCCCTTGCTTCGCGAGCCACTCCAGGACCGCTTCGGCCACCTCGCGCCAGCCGTGGTCGATCGTCAGGGAGTGACCGCGACCCTCGAACTGCTTCAGCTCGGTGACCGCGGTCGACTTGCGGTACTGCTTGAGGGTCGACCGGGTGACCACGTCCGGCACGGTGTGGTCCTCGAGCCCCGAGATCAGCAGCAGAGGTCCGCGGTCCTGGTTCCCGGTCTCGACCGCGGCCGGGGAGTGCAGGCTGAAGTTGGCAGCCGCCGCCTGGAACAGCGGTCGTGCAGGCGAGGGGATGGTCCACGCCTCGAAGAGCTCGTCGGACTCCTCCTGGGTGAGCGCGTTGCCGAAGCCGAAGCGGAACTCCTTGCTGGTCAGGGAGACGGCGCGGTTGCGGTTGGCCGGGTTGCCCAGCGCGGGGAGTCCGGCGCGCAGCTGGGCGAGCGGCAGGGGCAGCACTCCCTTGATCTGCGCGGGGTCGATCGCGACGGCCGCGGCCGCGCGGCCCTCGCCGAGCAGCTTCTCGGCGAGCATGCCGCCGAACGAGTGCCCCACGAGCACCGGGGGAGCGTCGAGCTGCTCGATGATCGAGGCGAAGTGCTGGGCGGCCTCGTCGATCCCGATCCCGGCCACGGCGTCGGGTTGCTCGCGAGCCGCCGCCACCGTGCGGGGCTCGTTCGGCCAGCCGGGTGCGGTCGGCTCGTAACCGGCCTCCTTGAACAGGTCGACCCAGGGGCCCCAGCTGGTGGCGTGCAGCCAGAGGCCGTGGATGAAGACGACGGGGGTGGGGTTCGATGGCATGGTGGGCGCCTCTCGGAAGTCGGGTGGTCGGTGAGCGCTCCTCCAGGACACACCCGCGTCCGCGCCGGCGGCCAATACCTGTTCGGACCCGATCCATAACCGCGACGTCGTTCCCAAGCCCGCTCGCGCATCACTAGCGTGGGCAGCAGGGCGTGCCCGAGCTCGCTCGCGGAGGGTGGTGGGAGTGGACCTCGACCTGCGCCTGGTGCGCTACTTCGTCGCGGTCGCCGACGAGCTGCACTTCGGTCGCGCCGCCGCCCGGCTGTTCGTCAGCCAGCCGGCCCTCTCCAAGCAGATCCGCAAGCTGGAGGGCCAGCTCGGTGAGCCCTTGCTCGTGCGGGACAGCCGACGGGTTGCGCTCACCGTCCGTGGCCAGCGCTTCTATGACGATGCCCAGCGGCTGCTGGAGATCGCCGAGCGCATGCAACGCCCGGTGCGGCCGGAGGGCATCCGGCTGGCGCACATCTTCGAGCTGTCGACCAGTCGTGACGTGTGTGACGCGTTCGCCCAGGCCTACCCCGGGGTGCCGATGCTCGAGCACGCCCTCGACAGCCTCGCCCAGCTGACGGCCGTGCTGGAGAACCGGCTGGACGTCGGCATGCTCCGGGTGACCCCGGACATGATCCGCGACCACCCGAACGGCTGGCGACACCGACTGCTGCGGCTGGAGCCCCTGGTGGTGGTCGGCGGCACCGACGACCCCGCGGAAGACACGGCGTCGCTGGTGGATCAGCCCCTGGGAGTCTTCGGGGACCCCGTGGAGTCGGGCACCTACAACGCCTACGGCACCTACCTGTCCGCCCTCGAGCAGGACCTCGGGATCGCGATGAACTGGCTCGGCACGCCCGGTGCGTTCAGCCATTGCCTGGCCCACGTCAGGAGGTTGGGTCCGACGTCACGTCACCTCGACTTCTTCAGCTACGCCGAGCGGTACGCCGCCGCGGGGGTCCGCGTCCGCCGTCCTCGCGAGTGCCAGCCCTACTACCCGTGGTCGCTGGTCTGGCGAGCCGACGACACCAGCGCGGCCACCGCAGACTTCGTGACGGTCGCGCTTCAGTTCTCGGCTGCGCGTGGCTGGCTCGACCTGCCCACCGACCACGCTCCGCCCTGGCTGCCCGCCGACGAGCCGGTTCGCGAGGAGGCCCTGGGCGAGGACGACCCGACCTCGGCCCGGGCCGAGGCCTCGGAGAGCCTCTGACCGGCCCGAGCCCGGCTAGTGCGCGGTGGTGCTGGTCCGTCCCCGCGTGAGCACGACACCGAGGGCGACCATGCCGAGGCCGAGCAGGAGGTGCGGCCAGTCGTCGGCGTTCTTGACCGGCACGAAGTCGGCGCCGCTGTGGTGGTCGACGACCAGGCCGTAGACCCAGAGCACGAGGTAGACGACGCCGCCACCGATCAGGTAGGTGCGGGCACCGTCGCGCGTGCGTCCGAGCGCGAGCCCGGCGATGCCGAAGAGCAGGTGCACGATGTTGTGCAGGACCGAGACCATGAAGATGCCGAGCAGCATGGCGCCGGAGTCGTGCCCGGCGAAGTTCATCTGCCCGTAGTCGGTGGTGATGCCCGGGATGAAGCCCAGGAGCCCCACGACCAGGAACACTGCGCCGACGACGGTCGCTGCGAGCTCGACCGGCGCCCGGCGCCGGGTCGCGGTGGTGGTGGACGTGTCCATGTGGTGCCTCCAGGAGATCGGTGGCGAGCGGCCTCCGTGCCCGGGGTCGGGCCGACCGTCGCTCCTACTCCGTACCCGAGGGCGCGGGCACTCCCACCCCGAGGGGTGCGGGTCAGCCGACCTCCATGGTGAGGGCGAGCGGGCGCCCCAGGAACCCCGACAACCTGGCCGTCTCGGTGTCCAGGCCGGTGCGGGCCACCCGGCCGGACTCCTCGAACCAGACGACCTCCAGCCGCGTGTCCCGCGCCCTCCAGGTCCCGGCCAGGGCGCCGCGGGCGACGACCATGTGGGCCGAGCGGCTCACGAGCTCACGCCGCGGCGGCGGTACGACGCGGGTGTCGGCCGTGCCGGGAGCCATCACCCACGGGTCGCGGCCAGGTAGCAGCCGGACGGCAGCGGAGGCGGGCGTCGTACGCAGCTCGTCGAGGTCGTCGGCGAGGACCAACACGTCGTCGCCCTCGATCGTCACCGTCGCGACGCGGTCTGCGAGCAGGCCCAGCCAGCGGGTGACCGCCGGGCGCCCAGCCCCGAGCCCCTTGCCGACCCAGTCGTGGACCCGTTCCTCGGCGGCCGGCCCGTAGGTGTGGAGGTACGCCGCGACAACCGCCGGCCCGGCCTCCTCGAGGTCGGGAAGCCCTCCCCACCCCGGCACGTCGTCGAGCCGCACGAACGTCAGCTCGCCGTCCCGCGAGGGTGCCAGGCCCAGGTCGCCCTGCCAGCTCAGCGGCTTGAGCAGGGTCTCGTTGCCCTGGTCGATGATGGTGCGCAGGTGCCGGTACCGGCTGCTCCGGCCGAACGCGGCGGTCAGCTCGGAGATCGTGAGCGGACCGTCGGCCAGCGCGGTGCGCACGTACTCCCGGAACCGGGGCCAGTCGCCGGGCGCCAGCCCGTAGAAGCTCACCCAGCTCGGCAGCTCCCACATCCGGCTGGAGGCCCGCACGGCCAGGTAGGTGCCGGCGTCCTGCGGAGTCATCAGCTGCATCCCGCCCCGGAAGGCCCAGACCTTGACGAGGTGTCCGGCGGCGAGGGCACCTGCTGCGTCGCCGGTCCGACCATCCGTACGTCGTGCTCCGACCGCCAGCTCCATGGCCGGGTCCGGCCAGGCCGGCACGGCGCCCAGCCGTTCGACCACGTCGACCACCGAGCCGGTGCCGACCGGGTCGAGCAGCTGACGGTGCATGCGCCACCCGAGAACCTGCTGCCACGTCAGAGCCATCACCGCAGGCTAACTGGGTGTGTCCCTGTTGCGGCTGCGTTGCCATCGTCAGACGAGTATCACCCGCGGGACTCGCCCCTGAAGTTCTGGATGGCCGTGCAGTCGGTGCGGTGCTTCGAAGCCACGAACGATGTTCTCGACCACGTCGAACCCGGCTTCGTGAAGGGTGTCGGCCACGACGTCCCGCCACCCGAACGACAACTGTGCCGAGCCGAGCGTGCCGTCAATGTCGAGCAGGAGCGCGCACGGAGAGCATGAGTGCGCTGTCGCCTGGCCCTGTCATGACATGGCGTTCTTGGCCGCCGCGCAGGCCTCGGCCTGAGTGCACCAGATGGCCCACCGGTGGCCGTAGACGATCGGGTTCTTGGTGTCCGCACCAGGCATCTGCTTCAGCGCGTACTTGAACCCGTTCTCCTGATCCTCGGAGTCGAACCACGACACGATCACGCGATCGCCGTGGAACGTGCATGTGACCGAGGCGGAGTCCACCTGGTTAGTGCGCCCGACGTTCGTGCAACCGAGCTGCTTGGCGACGTCTTCCGGACTGCTGAAGCCGCTCGACTCACTGCAGGCAGTGAGGACGAAGGCAACGGAGATGGCGATGACCGTTGGGATCTTCAATGGCCCGACCTGCACGTGCAGACCTTAGTACGTACGCACATCGGCAGGGGAGGCGCACCTCATCGCGGCACCAGTGCGTCTATCGCCGCCTACAGGGCGCGGAGGTAGTAGACGACCGGCACTGCGTGGAAGTCCATGGATTCGTACAACGCCCTTGCTGGAGCGTGGAACCAATCACCCCCGGTCCCGACAGAGACGACCTCCAACGGATGCTCACGCATGGCGCTGATCGCGTGCTCACACAGGGCGCGTCCGAGGCCGCTGCGGCGATGAGTCTCCCGCACCGCCAGGGGGTCGATCTGACCGTGTCGATGCTCCAGGTCGATGTGCCAGCCGACGTATGCCGCGAGGTCGCCGTCGATGGACTCTGCGACGGCAACGTGCTTGCCGTGCTCTGGGTCATGCAGCTTTGGGACAGACGCCCGGTAGTCGTCCGCCCACTGGCCGTGTTGGTGTTCGTAGACATCGGGCGGAACCATCGTGGGGAAACTCTGCTCGTAGAACGGGCCGAAGACCTCGATCGTGAGGTCAACAAGCGCGGGCAGGTCTGAGAGCTGGAACGTGCGGATGTGCATGGCGGTGTGCTTCCTTCTCGAGGGTTGAAAGTCCGCGGCACCCGCGACGGCGCGGATACCGGCGTCTGCGGCTCCTCTCGGAGCCGCTCCCTCAGGCGCGGGTACGACCCGCTGCGAAACACTGCACGGCAGGACCTTATGTGATCCGCCCTCTCAACGGCTGAGTGCGTTTCCACGCGAATAGGGACACACCCAGTCATCGCCGACGTGCCCCGCCCCCACGTGGGGACGGGGCACGTTGCGTTGTTGTCAGGTCAGTGGGTGGTGCCCACGCGGACGGTCATCACCTTGGACTTCCGGTTGACGTCGACCACGCGGATCGTCGTCCCGGTCTTCGGCACGTCCGCGCTGTACCAACCGGGCTGGTAGTGACCCGGGTGGGTGCTGACCGTGTGCTCGTCACGAGGGAACCACCAGTCCAGCTTGTCGTTGAAGAGAGCCACGGCCTTCCTTCGCCGGCAGGGTGACCCGCTGACCCTGGTAGTGGATCGTCTGCGCCTCGCGCGCCCTCGTGGAGAAGGTCGAGTCGTAGGACAGCGACCTCGGCCGGAGGATGGAGCCGTCCGACGCGTGGGTGAAGGTCGGTGCGCGTCGACCGGCAGGATCTCGCCCCCGCCGGGGTGGTCACCGACGTTGTTGTCGGAGTACGACGTGTCCCAGTAGCTGATCAGCGCGCCGGGGTTGTAGCGGAAGAACTCCACCCTGTCGATGTTCTTGAACCCGAAGTTGTAGACGTGACGGAGCAACGTGTCCCGCCCGACGTACTGCCGGTTGTCGACGAAGTAGGCGTTGAGGAACTTCTTGGTCTCCGCGGCGTGCACCGTCTCGAACCCGTTGAGCGCCCAGCCCTCCTCGTCGGTCTCGGCACCCCCGATGAGCTGACCGTCGAGGGTGATGTTGTCGACCTGGAAGCCGTTCAGCGCGGTCGCACCGTCGGTCTGGTAGCGCCACCGCAGGGTGGTGGTGCCGTCGGGCACCGTCGCGGTCAGGTCCACCCACGCGCCGTGGGAGGTGCCGGAGATGCCGGCCCCGCTGCCGTTGAAGCCGCTCTGGTCGTCGCCGGCGTAGCTGACGTTGGTCGGGACCGGGGTCCAGGTGTCGCCGCCGTCGCTGGAGGCCTCCAGGAACGCGTAGTCCCAGCCCTCCTCGATGGAGTAGCGCACCTTGGCCGTCAGCGCACCGCCGCTGTCGACGTCACGGGTCATCGTGTTGTCGAGGTCGTCCCCCTTGTCGCTGTAGAAGAACTTCTCGCCACAGTCGGAGCAGGGAGCGCCGTGCTGGAAGGTCACCTTCTTGTCCGGCAGCATCACGATCAGCCCGTTCGGGTGCGACCCGTCGACCCGCGCGCCTGGACGCAGCGCGTGCTGCGAGGTGCGGCCGGAGTGGACGACGTCGTAGTCGAGCCAGCCGAGCTGGAACTTGTCCCAGGCACTCATGGGCATCGGCCGGTCACCGATGCCGGGGTCGTGGGCGCCCGTCCCGCGGGACTGGCTCATCAGCGTCCAGAAGCCGGTGCTGTTCTCGGCTCCTCCGGTGTTGCCGGACGTGTCGTACTCGTCGGGCAGCCCGAGGTCGTGGGCGTACTCGTGGGCGAAGACGCTCAGGCCGCCGTTCTCCGGCTGCATCGTGTAGTCGTTGACCCACACGCCGGTCGGGTTGTCCGGAAGGGTCACGCCGCCGTCCGGGGCGCCGCCGTCGCTGGTGCCGCCCCCTCACCGACGTCGACGCCGCCGATCGCCGGGCCCGGGCCCACGCCGTGCGGGTGGAGCCCGACGTTGCCACGGTGGCTCCAGATCGCATCGGCGCCGTAGACCGGGTCACCGTCGGCCTCGTCGCCGCCGGCGTGCACGATCTGGAAGTGGTCGATGTAACCGCCGGGCTCGTGGAAGTTGCCGTCGTGGTCGTAGTCGTAGCGGTCCTGCTGGTCGAACTGCTTCAGGTAGGCCTGGATCTGGGGCATGGTCATGCCGTCGTCGAGCCGGTCCTTGACCCAGATCGAGAGGGCGTCCCGCACCAGGTACCAGACGTTGGAGCACACGATCGAGCCGCATGAGTCGGTGCCGTAGCGCGCCTCGTTGAACGGCACCTTGACCCAGTCGGTCACCTGGCCGTTGATGGAGTACTGGCCGGAGGACTGGTCGTGGTAGTAGCTCTTCATCCGGTTGAAGTAGAGGTTCTGGTAGTGCGCCTGGTCGTAGTTCGGCTGCCAGAGCGTGCTGTTGTCCTTGGTCCGGTCGGGCTTCGGGATCTGGTTGTGCAGCGGCCCGTCGGTGGCTGGGCGCTCGGACCCGACGTGACCTGCGAGTGCTGGCGGTCACCGAACTCCGCCAGGACGACGAAGATCCGGTCGGTCCCGGTCTGGGCCACGCGACCGTAGGACTTCCTGCCCAGCTTTTCGGCCTGCCCGGTGCCGCCGGTCCGGAGCCGCTGCTCGACCGCCCGCTTGGTGCGGTCGTCGTACTTCTGCTTCCACCGGGGGGTGAGGTTGTCAAACGGGCTGGTCCGCGCGTCCTTCGCCGCAGCCCGGCCGGCCGGGGACCCTGGTGCGGCCCCCGCGTTGGAGGTGGTCATGGGGAGCGCGAGTGCGACCCCGATCAGCGATGCGGTCGCCAGTGCGGCGACCCTGGTCCTTCGCAAGATGTGCCTCCATGGGATGAGAAGGCGCGATGCGCCCGAGAGTCCCTGCCGAAGCCCACACCGGGTCACAGCGGGGGGACCTGCGCGGCAGGTGGGTAGCAGTCGACGTTGCCGAGCAGGTGCATGGGAAGCACGCCGGGGCTTCCGTTACCGGACCGTCATCGGCCTCTCACCTCTCGGGGTGAGCGAGGGCCTGGTCGGCTCAGGTCAGGGCGATCTCGCACCACACCGTCATGCCGACGGCGTCGAGCTCGGAGCCCCAGCGGGTCGAGATCATCTCGACCAGCTGGAGGCCGCGACCATGTCCGGCCAGGGGATCGTCGGAGGACGCGAGGGCGCTCGCAGTGGCGGTGCCGGCGTCCCGGACGCTGATGGTCAGGACGCCCTCGTGGAGCATCAGCCGCACCTCACACCCGGCGACGGTGTGGATGATCGCGTTGGTGACCAGCTCGCTGACGCACAGCACCGCGACGTCGAGCGGGTCGTCGTGGAGGTGCCACCCGGTCAGGGTGTCCCCGGCGAACCGTCGGGCCGCGGCGACGGACTGGGCTTCCGCGGTGGCGACGTGCGTGGCCACCAGGGCGCCGTCCGGCACCGGCTCGTCGGCCAGCGAGCGGTTGGGTAGTGCCGTGGCGCGCTGGCCCTGACGGAGGTCTTCGCCCAGCTGCTCACCGAGACGCCTCAGGTCGGCGAGCTGGGAGAGGTGGAAAGCCTGCTCCGCGTCGTAGAACAGCGCGAAGCCACCCATCACCTGCCCGGCCGCGACCAGCGGCACCGACGCGAGGGCGCAGGTCGACGAGTGCTGGCGGCCGACGAAGGCGGGGTAGCGGCCGGCGAGCTCCTCGAGGGAGCCGAAGATCAGCTTGCCGGTGCGGATCGTGTTGTTGAGGGGGACGTCGTCGTAGGCGTCGACCTCGCACCAGTCGGTGTCGCTGCCGTGGTCGCGGTCGCTCGCGGTGAACGAGAGCCGACGGCCGCCGCCCTCGGCGAGCGCCAGCCCGACCCGGCGGACGTCGGGGGTGCGGGAGAGCACGGCGAAAGCGGAACGGACCCAGGCATCGGTCTCCGCCCCCGGCCTTCCCACGGCCGTGCGACTCACCCCGACAGGGTAGAGCCTCGATCGGTCGCTGAGTGCCGCGTGGTTTCGAGACGGGCGCCAGAGCGCCCTCCTCAACCAGCGGCAGCAGCGGCGCCAGAGCGCCCTCCTCCACCAGCGGCGGATGGCGCGAGTGCCTCGCGCTCGGCTCGGTAGGCGGCGGTGTGCTGGTCGGCGAGGTGGCCGGTGCGGTGGAGGAGGTCGACGACCTCGTCGGAGGATCGCCCGGGGCGGTCGTTCCAGCGGGTCAGGTCACGCAGGCGCATGGCCCGCACCGGCGGAGCAGGGCAGAGGACGGACGGGCGTTCGGTGTCGTCGCGCAAGGCGTGCCAGGTGAGGTCGAGGGTGCGCTGCACCAGCTGGCTCGTGGCGGGCGCTCCGCTGGAGTGCACGATCGAGCCGACCAGGCAGGCTCCAGTCACCGGCTGCTCCATCGCCTGGCGTACGTCGTACCCCGTGAGCAGGCGCTCGCCGCGCAGGGTGGCGACCGTGAACCAGCCGTCCTGGACCCAGCCACGGCCGACCAGCTCGGCTGCGCTCCTGAGCACGGTGGTCATCGCATGGAGCTCCGCGAGCCGTGCCGACACCGCATCGCAGCGGGCCAGTCGTCGCCGGTCGGCTCTGCGGCCGGCTCTGCTGTCGGCTCCCGAGAGCTGGGTGCGGGGACGAGACACCGTCACGAGAGCGTCCACGAGAACCTCCACCCGGTCGAGGATGTGGGACGAGTCCACTGTCGCGCCGGCGTGGGCCGGAGGCAACGGTCACGGCGGACCGAATCCCGGCCTCCCTACGCTGGGGCGTCATCACGAGGAGGGCGAAGGGTGCGATTCACCGAGCACGAGCTGACCGCGGCGCTGACCGGGGCCGCCAAGTCGGTCCTGGCGGCCCAGCGAAGGGACGTGCGCAAGGGGCGGGCGGACATCGACACGGTCTGGGACGAGCTGGACCGCTACCAGCGGTTCCAGATCCTCGACCGGCTCGGCTCGCAGGTGCTGCCCGTGCTGGTTGCGCTGCCAGACGTCGAGGTCGCGCCCGGCACCCGGCCGTCGTACAGCGACCGAGCGGTCAGCGAGACCGTGGAAGCCGTCCTCGGTGCGGGCGGCGGGAAGCTGCGTCGGGCCGTGATCGTCAAGACCCGTACGGCGCTCGTGCAGTCGGCGCTGGCGAACGTGCCGCCTCGGCAGGACCCGGACGCGCTGGTCGTGCCGGACCACCTCTAGTCGTTCGTCGCGTCCCACCAGGCGAGGACACGGGAGGCACGCAGTGTGTTCCAGCGGCTCCGCACCAGCGGAGCCGCTGTCGGTTGTCGTGCCTAGCATCGCAGGCATGACCGCACCCACGCCCTACCTTCACCTGCCGGGCACCGCCCGGGAGGCCCTGACCTTCTACGCCGACGTGTTCGGCTGCGGCGTGCAGCTGCACACGTTCGAGGAGTTCGGCCGGGACGACGGTCCCCAGGACGCGATCGCCCACGGCTACCTCACCGACGGGCCGGTGGGCCTCTTCGCGGCCGACGTGGCCGGTGACGAGGCGACGTTCCGGAGCGAGGGCCTGATGTGGTCGTTGCTGGGGGCGGCCGGGCCGGCCACGCTGCGGGCGTGGTTCTCCCGGCTCTCCGAGGGTGGCCGAGTGGTCGATGACTTTCAGGTCCGGCCCTGGGGTGCCTCCGACGGACAGGTCGTCGACCGGTTCGGGCTCCACTGGTTGGTCGGCTTCGAGGGCGACGACGAGTCCTGAGTCGTCGCCGCCCTTCATCCGGTCAGGCCGCGGGCGTCGCCGTACCGGTCTGGGCGGTGAAGCCGACGGTCTCCTCGGACGGCATCAGGATCCACAGGATCGGGTAGACCAGGATCTGGCTGCCGGGTACGACGAAGAGGAGCAGCACGAACAGGAGCCGGGCGGTCCAGGGACCGAGGCCGAAGCGGCGGCCGAGTCCGGCGCACACACCGCCCAGCACTCGCCGGTCGCGGGACCGGACCAGTCCGTGCTGGGCGAAGCTCTGGCGGATGTCGTTCATGGTGGTGCACGTCCTTGTCTTGGTGGAGCGTTGGTGCCAGGGCCTTTCCCTGACATCTCCACTCTGCGCCTCTCGGGCACCGATGCACATCGGGTGCTGCCCTGACTCGTCCCTGTGCTTTGGCCGCCGCGCCTCAGGGGTGTGGTGAGGGGCCGGCCCGTGGCCGGATCTGCCCAGTGGTCCCGGGGTCCGATGCCCTTCGCCCCGTGAGTCTGCGCGGCTTGCCAGGAACAGTGGGAAGGGCCCTAGCGAAAGGACCCACGGTGACCATCACCCTGTTCGAAGCGTTGGACGCTCTCTCCCAGGAGGAGCCCCATCACGAGCACCAGTGCGGTGAGCACGATGACGCCTGCGACGACACGTGCCCGATCGCGTCGGCGGTGATCTCGGCCGAAGGTCTGGAGTGACGCAGCGGCCCGCCGGGTCTCCCCGTCGTGTCGTGCAGGGGGCGTGAACCCCCCTACTGCTGGATGAAGTCCTTGCCCGGGCCGCCGCCGAGACCGACGAGGACGTCGGCGCGGGGCGTCCTCCTCAACCAGCGGCGCCGGCGCGGGCTAGCGTGGCGGGATGGATCGGGAGCGCGCGCAGGAGTGGCTGGACCGGTACGTCGCGGCGTGGAAGTCCTACGACGCCGGGGAGATCGGGGCGCTGTTCAGCGACGACGTCTCCTACCGCTTCTACGCCTATGCCGAACCGGTGGTCGGCCGAGCCGCGGTGGTCGCCTCGTGGCTGGGGGACTCCGAGACGAGCACCGCGTCCACCCGGGACGCGCCCGGCACCTACGACGCGTCGTACGTCCCGGTGGCCGTCGACGGTGACGTCGTGGTGGCGACCGGGACGTCGACGTACTACGACGAGCCCGGCGGGCAGGTGACCCAGGTGTTCGACAACTGCTTCGTGATGCACTTCGACGACGGCGGGCGGTGCCGCGCGTTCACCGAGTACTACACCAAGCGTCCCTGAGTACTCGCGGGGGGAGGTTCTCCAGCCCCTTTGTTTCGAGACGCGCGCAGAGCGCGCTCCTCAACCGGCGGGGCGGGGGAGGCTCCTCGACCAGCGGGGCGGCGGCCTGAGTGGCTCTCCCTAGGATCGAGCGCATGGTGCAGGCACTGGTCGCCCGGGAGGCCCGCGGATCGCTGAGCGTCGAGGAGGTCACGCTCCGCGCGCTCGGGGAACACGACGTGCGGGTCCGCGTCGCAGGAGTGGGGGTGTGCCACTCCGACCTGTCCATGGTCGACGGCACGCTGCGCCCGTCGTACCCGCTCGTGCTGGGGCACGAGGCGTCCGGCGTCGTGACCGAGGCGGGAACCGAGGCGAGGGTCGAGGTCGGCACCCGCGTGGTCCTCAACTGGGCCGTGCCGTGCCGCACGTGCTGGCACTGCACCCACGGTGAGCCATGGCTGTGCTCGACGATCGAGGGCACCACCGGCTCGCCCGGCGGCACCTTGGGGGACGGCACGCCGTTCCAGGCCTGCTTGGGCCTGGGCGCCATGGCCGAGGAGGTCGTCTGCCCGGCCGACGCGGTGGTGCCCGTCCCGGACGGCGTACCACTCGAGGAGGCTGCCCTGCTCGGCTGTGCCGTCCTCACCGGCGTCGGCGCCGCCACCAACGCCGCCCACGTGAAGCCCGGCGACTCGGTGCTCGTGATCGGGCTCGGCGGCGTCGGGCTGTGCGGGGTCCTGGGCGCCCGACTGGCCGGGGCGAGCCGGATCATCGCCGTCGACACCTCCCCCGGGAAGGAACCGCTGGCCCGCGCCGCCGGCGCGACACACTTCCTCGAGGCGGCGCCCGACCTGCACAAGCAGGTGCGCGCACTCACCGAGGGCCGCGGCGCCGACCGCGCCCTGGAGTGCGTGGGCCAGGCCGCGACGATCCGCACCGCGTGGTCGTCGGTACGCCGCGGCGGGACGTGCGTGGTCGTCGGCGTCGGGCCGGCGGACCAGCAGGTGAGCTTCAGCCCTCTCGAGCTGTTCCACTTCTCGCGCACCCTGACCAGCACCGTCTACGGCAACAGCGATCCCGCTGCCGACATCCCGACCCTGGCCGACCACGTCGTCGCCGGACGGCTCGACCTCGCGTCGCTGGTGACCGACCGGGTGGGGCTGGACGGCGTACCGAAGGCCTTCGACCGGATGCGACGCGGCGAGGGCGGCCGCTCGTTGGTCGTCTTCGGCTGAGATCCGTGGTTGGCTGCGCCTGACCCAATCTCGGAGGAGGCAGGTATGACGGAGCCGTTCGACCAGCTGCTGGGCCGCTACGCCGAGCTCGTGGTGCGGGTGGGGGTGGGCGTGCACCCTGGGCAGGAGGTGGTCATCAACTGCCTGCCCGAGCAGGCCGAGGCCGCCCGGGCACTGGCCGACGAGGCGTACCGCGTCGGCGCGAGCCGGGTCGAGATCATGTACGTCGACCCGCACCTGCAGAAGGCGCAGGTGCTGCACGCGCCGGAGGAGATGCTGGGGCGGACCCCGGACCACCGCCTCCAGCAGGTCCGGGCCTGGGGCGAGAAGAAGCCGGCGCTGATCAGCCTGACCGGCAACCCGTTCCCGTCGCTCATGGAGGGGCTGGACCCCGACCGCCTGGCCCGGTCGCAGCCGATCGACCTGATGGCCGAGGTGCTCCCGATCGTGACCGGCGGCACCGTGGCCTGGACCGTCGTCGGCGCGCCGACCAAGGGCTGGGCCGACAGCGTCGGCGTCTCCGACGTGATGGCCCTGTGGGACGCGGTCGCGGTGGCGATGCGCCTCGACCAGGCAGACCCGGTCGCGGCCTGGCGAGCCCACATCGACAAGCTCAAGCGGCGCGCGGAGATCCTCAACGGCCATGCGTTCGACCGGGTCCGCTACCGCGGTCCCGGCACCGACGTCACGCTCGGGCTCGCGCCCCAGTCACTGTGGGTGGGCGGGTCGCTGGAGACCGCCGACGGCACCGAGTTCGTCCCGAACATGCCGACCGAGGAGGTGTTCTTCGCTCCCGACTGGCGTCGCGCGGAGGGCACCGTCACCACCACCGCGGCGTTCTTCCTCAGCTCGATGGGGGCGATGGTCGAAGGGCTCCGGCTCGACGTCCACGACGGCTCGATCACCGGCGTCAGCGCCGACCGCGGCGAGGTCGAGGTGCAGAAGCAGTTCGAGCTGATCCCGCGGTCGCGCCACTTCGGCGAGGTGGCGATCGTCGACCAGGACTCCGCGGTCGCGCGGACCGGGCTGGTCTACAAGGACATGCTCTACGACGAGAACGTCGGCTCCCACATCGCCTGGGGCATGGGCTACCCCACGTCGTTCCGCGGTGCCCTCGAGCAGTCGCCGGAGGACCGGATCAGCTCTGGGCTCAACCAGGCCTCCACCCACGTCGACATCGTGATCGGCAGCCCCGAGGTGCAGATCGACGGCATCCACGCCGACGGGTCGGTGGCCCCGGTCACCCGGGGCGACGAGTTCGTGCTCACCGACTGACCTCGCCGTCGCCTGGCGGGCGGTCAGCGCCGCCAGACGAAGACCTCTTCCCAGTCGTAGGCGTCGCCGGCCACCAGGTTGGTCGCATAGGACTCGTAGACCAGGCTGCGGCCGTCTCCGCTGATGGCGACGCCGGTGCTGGCGCTCCAGCTGTTGCTGCCGGTGCCGTCGGACGCCTGGGAGGCGCGGGCCACTGCGCCGGTGGCGAGGTCGGCGACGAACGCGTCCGGATCGGCGGTGTCACTGGCCGCCAGGTCGGTCGCCTCGGACCCGAAGCCGACGTAGCGGCCGCTGCGCGACAGCGACGGCAGGAACGAGTTCCCGTCCGCGGGTACGCCGGCTCCGGGGGACGACACGAGGGCGATGTCGCCGGTCGCGAGCGCCTTCCGGTAGACCTGGGCCGCCTGGCCGTCGGAGCCCGGGATCTTCGTCGCGCACGTCGAGAACGCGACGTACCGCCCGTTGCCCGAGATGGCGGGCCGTCCGGCACTCCCGGCGGGGAAGGGCTGGCAGGGCGGCGAGTCCGGCTCGTGCCAGAAGCGGGTCGTCCGGGCCGTCACGGTGTTGCGGACCCACAGGTCGTTGGCGTCGCCGAAGGTCACCCGGGAGCCGTCGTCCGACACGTCGCCGACCAGCACCGACGGCGTGACGTCCTTGCCGGTGGGCGTGAGCGACATCTGCCGGGTCCACCCGCGCGTGAGCGAGTGCAGGTAGACGTCCTCGCGCCGGTCGCCGTCGCGAGGGCCGAAGGCGCCGAAGGTCTGGAAGGCGACCCGCTGGCCGTTGCCGGACAGCACCGGGAAGAAGCTGTTCTGACGACGCTGCTTCCCGTGCGAGTCGACCGACACGACGCGGACCTTGCCCGTGTAGAGGTCCTTGACCGCCACGTCGAGCGCGCCGCCGTTGGCGTCGGCGAAAAGGTTGGTCGCCGTCGTCGTGAACCCGACGTACCGCCCGTCGTACGACGCGACCTGGGCCGTCCCGTTGATCGCGCTCTTGGCGTCCGCCTGCGCGTCGGTGGTGTTGTGGAGCACGACCTGCTCGTTGTGCGAGTTGGCGGCGTACGCCGTCCCGCTCCCGGCCGCGAGGGCGGCCAGCGTGACGCCGGCCGCAGTCGCTCGTCTGTGGCGGCGGCTCCGGATGTGGCTGTTGGTGCTCATGGTTCTCCCTGGAAGTCGGTGTGGTCGAACCAAGACGCGAGTGGTGGCCGAGAGGTTGCAATGCTGTGACCGGGGGCGGGTGTCCACCGCTTCGGGCGTCCCCTAGGCTCGGGCCGACTTCGAAAGTGCTGCGAGGAGCGCGGCACATCCCGGGATCGTGAAGGACTCACCGTGGCACGGGTGCTCCGCATGCCGGACGTCGCCTCCGACGAGGACGACGGCGTCCTTGCTGCTTGGCTGGTCGAGGAGTCGTCGACCTTCGACGCGGCCCAGACCATCGCCTACGTCGAGACCGAGAGCTCGCTGCTCTCCGTCGAGGCCGGGCGCCCCGGAGTCCTGGTCAAGACCCTCGTTGAGCCCGGCACTTTGGTCGACCCGGGCTCCCCCATCGGCATCCTCGCCGACCTCGAGGAGCAGGTCGGCGACCTCGACGCGCTGCTCGAGCGGCTCGGCATCACCGCGATGTCGACGCCCGCGCCGCTCCTCGCGCCCCACCCGCTCGGCGGGGTCGAGGTGCTCGCGCCCCCGAGACCATCCCTGGAAACCATGAGGGAGCAACCGCCCACCGCGGCGCCGCTGCACCGGGCTCATCTGGTCGACCTGGAGACACTCGGGACCGCCGAGGAGGGAGGGGTCTCCGTGCCCCACCTGGTCCTGAGCACGACCGTGCGCGCCGAGCCCCTGCTCCGGCTGCACGACGAGATCGGCAGTCCCCACGCCACCGGGTCGGCGACGTCCGCCACTCTCGGCGACCTGGTCGTGAAGATCGTCGCCGCCACCTTCGAGGTCGTCCCGGGGTTCGACGTGACCGAGAGCGCGACGGCCGGCGGCTCGGTCGACGTGGCCCTGGCCGTGGCCGGGCCGGACGGCACGGTCAGCCCCGTGATCCGCGACGTCGGCTCGCTCAGCCTCGGCCGGATCGCCGCGACGACCCGCGACCTGGTCGCCCGCGCGGCCGACGGCCGGCTCGACCCGACCGAGGTCGAGGGCGGCACGATCGAGGTCACCGACCTCGCGGCGTACGGCGTCGCTGAGATGGTCGCGTCGGTCAGCCCGCCCTACGTCGCCCACCTCGCGTTCGGTGCGGTGCGGGACGAGCCGGTGGTCGAGCACGACGACCTGGTCCCGGGCAAGGTCGTCACCGTCACGCTGTCGGTCGACCACGAGCGCGTCGACCGGCTGGTCGCCGCCCGGTGGCTGGCGGCGTTCGTCGACCTGCTCGGCCGGCCCGCCCGCGCCCTCGTCTGACCGGCACGGCCCCTCTAGGCTCGCGCCATGGCCCTGGTGTACCGCGCGACCCTCGACCCGTCCAAGCAGGAGCTCGTGGAGGCCTGGCTGCCGTCGCAGCCGTGGGCAGCCGGCCGGGCGATCGCCGAGAAGGTGGCCGAGTACCGCTTCGACGACCCCGAGGGCGAAGTCGGCGTCGAGACCATCCTCTGGGCCCTCGATGACGGGACGGTCATCCAGACCCCGCTGACCTACCGTGCCGCGGTTCTGACGGTGCCGAGGCCTCGTTCGTCGGCACCACCGAGCACTCGGTGCTCGGGTCGCGGTGGGTCTACGACGGTTGCGGCGACCCGGTCTGGGCGGCCACCCTGGCGACCGCGATCCTCACCGGCGCATCGCAGGCCCAGATGGTGATCGAGCACGACGGCGAGCTGGTCGACGTGCCGCCCCGGATGCAGGTGCGCGGGAGCGGCGCCGCTCCGTTCGGCCACTCGGTGACGCCGATCGACTCGGTGAGCACCGAGGGCGACATGACGGTCGTGCACAGCGACGGGGTCGAGCTGCGGCTGCCACGGGTGGTCGGTACGCCGGTCACCGGCGACGCGACCCTCACCTGGCTGGACCGGGACGGCACCACCCTGGCCGCGCTGCGTCGTACCCCGTGAGCCCGGCTCACGCCTGCCGCCAGGGCGGCCGAGGTCATCACCGAGCTGGGGGGAGGCCCGGCGGACCGCTTGCGGTTTCCGGGTCACTCCTCAGGAGCCCAGCGCCGCCGAGACGACCTCACGGGCGGCCTCCTGCACCTCGGCGAGGTGCTCGGGCCCGCGGAACGACTCGGCGTAGATCTTGTAGACGTCCTCGGTGCCCGAGGGCCGCGCGGCGAACCACGCGCTCTCGGTGGTCACCTTGAGCCCGCCGATGGCGGCGCCGTTGCCGGGCGCCTCGGTCAGCTTGGCGGTGATCTCCTCGCCGGCCAGCTCGGTCGCGGTCACGTCGTCGGGGGAGAGGGCGGCGAGCTTCGCCTTCTCGCTCACGGCTGGCCGGGGCGTCGACGCGGGCGTACGCCGGGTCGCCGTGGCGGGCGACCAGCTCGGCGTAGTGCGCGCTGGGGCTCCTGCCGGTCTTGGCCAGGATCTCGGAGGCCAGCAGGCACAGGAGGATGCCGTCCTTGTCGGTCGTCCAGGTCGAGCCGTCGCGCCGGAGGAACGAGGCGCCGGCCGACTCCTCGCCGCCGAAGCCGAACGAGCCGTCGATCAGCCCGGGCACGAACCACTTGAACCCGACCGGCACCTCGACCATCTCCTTGCCGAGGTCGCCGGCCACCCGGTCGATCATCGACGAGGACACGAGCGTCTTGCCGATCCGCGGCGAGTCGGGCCACCCCGGGCGTGCACCGCCGAACAGGTAGCGGATGGCGACGGCCAGGAAGTGGTTGGGGTTCATCAGCCCGGCCTCGGGCGTGACGATGCCGTGCCGGTCGGCGTCGGCGTCGTTGCCGGTGGCGATGTGGTACTCGTCCTTGTGCTCGATCAGCGACGCCATCGCGCTCGGGCTCGAGCAGTCCATCCGGATCTTGCCGTCCCAGTCGAGGGTCATGAACCGCCAGGTCGGGTCGACGAGCGGGTTGACGACGGTGAGGTCGAGACCGTGCCGCTCGGCGATCTCGCCCCAGTACGCGACGCTGGCGCCGCCCAGGGGGTCGGCGCCGATCCGGATGCCGGCGTTCTTGACCGCGTCGAGGTCGACCACCGACGGCAGGTCGGCGGCGTACTCCGCCAGGAAGTCGTAGGCCGAGCACGTGCGCCCGGGCGCGGGCGAAAGCGACCCGGTGGACGCCCTCGAGGTTGGCCCGGATCAGCTCGTTGGCCCGCGCCGCGATCACCTTGGTCGCGTCGGTGTCGGCCGGGCCGCCGTGCGGCGGGTTGTACTTGAAGCCGCCGTCGCCGGGCGGGTTGTGGCTCGGTGTGACGACGATGCCGTCGGCGAGGCCGCTGCCGGTCTGGCGACCGCCGTTGGCCTTGATGATCGCGTGGCTGACCGCCGGGGTCGGGGTGTAGCCGTCGCGCGCGTCGACCAGCACCGTCACCTCGTTGGCGACCAGCACCTCGATCGCGGTCGCCCAGGCCGGCTCGCTGCAGGCCGTGGGTGTCGCGGCCGAGGAAGAGCGGCCCGTCGTACCCCTGCTCCTTGCGGTAGTCGCAGATCGCCTGCGTCGTCGCGGCGATGTGCACCTCGTTGAACGCCGTCTTGAGGCTGCTGCCGCGGTGGCCGCTGGTCCCGAACGCGACCTGCTGGTCGACGTCGTCGGGGTCGGGCTCGAGCGTGTAGTACGCCGTCACCAGGTGGGCGACGTCCACCAGGTCCGAGGGCTGGGCGAGGGTTCCTGCGCGCGGGTCGGCCATGCGTCCCATCATGTCCTGGATCGCGCGGTCCTGAACCTGCCGAGCCCCTGGTTTCGAGACGGTGGCAGCCCACCCCGGCTGGTTGGGGCACGCGGGCCACCCGGGATGACCGGTCGCGCGTGTTCGCGGGACACTCCGCCCATGGCCCTCTCCGACTTCCCGCGCTACCCGCTCACCTTCGGCCCCAGCCCGGTGCACCGGCTCGACCGGCTCACCGCGCACCTCGGCGGGGCGACGCTGTGGGCCAAGCGCGAGGACTGCAACTCCGGTCTCGCCTACGGCGGCAACAAGACCCGCAAGCTGGAGTACCTGGTGCCCGACGCGATCGCGCAGGGCGCCGACACCCTGGTCAGCATCGGCGGATACCAGTCCAACCACACACGCCAGGTCGCGGCAGTCGCCGCGAAGCTCGGCATGAGGTGCGTGCTGGTGCAGGAGAAGTGGGTCGACTGGCCGGACGCCGTCAACGACCGCGTCGGCAACATCCTGCTCAGCCGGATCATGGGCGCCGACGTCCGGCTGGACGAGGCCGGCTTCGACATCGGCTTCCGCGACTCCTGGCGCCGTGCGATCGAGGACGTCGAGGCGGCCGGCGGTACGCCGTACCCGATCCCGGCCGGCGCCTCCGACCACCCGCTCGGCGGGCTCGGCTTCGCCCGGTGGGCCGACGAGGTCGAGCAGCAGGAGCGTGACCTCGGCGTCTTCTTCGACACGATCGTCGTCTGCGCGGTGACCGGCTCGACGCACGCCGGGATGATCGCTGGCTTCGCCGGGCAGGACCGGCCGCGCCGGGTGATCGGCATCGACGCGTCCGCCACGCTCGACAAGACCCGTGACCAGGTCGCCCGGATCGCCCGGAACACCGCCGAGCTGATCGGCCTCGGCCGCGATCTGCGCGACGACGAGATCACGGTGCTCGAAGGCTGGGCCGGCGACCTCTACGGCATCCCCGTGCAGTCGACCCTCGATGCGATCAGGCTGACCGGCCAGCTCGAGGGGATGATCCTCGACCCCGTCTACGAGGGGAAGTCGATGGCCGGCCTGATCGACCTGGTGCGCGACGGCGAGATCGGGCCCGACTCGCACGTGCTCTACGCGCACCTCGGCGGCCAGCCCGCCCTCAACGCCTACTCCGGCCTCTTCACCCACACCCAGCGGCTCGACGTGTGACCGAGGCGCAGCCGGACGGCGGTGTCACGTCCGGCGGTGGAACGCCCATTCGCCGTCTGGTCGGTGGCGGAGGTCGAAGGTGGGGTCGTGGGCTCGGCGGTGGTGGTGGCCGCAGAGGGGGAGTCCGTTGTGGAGGTCGGTCGCGCCGCCGTGGCCCCAGGACAGGTGGGGGTGGTGGATCTCGCACCAGGCGAAGGGTCGCCCGCATCCGGCGACCGCACAGGTGTCGTGGAGCAGGGCGAGGGCTCGGCGTTGGGTGCGGGAGTGCAGGCGGCGGGTGCGGCCGAGATCGAGGGGCATGGAGTCGCCGTCGAGGACGGCGGGGACCAGGCCCGCGTTGCAGGCCAGGCGTCGGGCCTCGCCGGCGGTGATGGTGATGCCGGTGTCGAGGCCGGCGGTGCCGAGGCCGGTGAGGAGGGCGTCGAGGTCGATGCGGACCAGGATCTCGCAGCCGTTGGCTGCCAGCTCGCGGGTGGGCAGGTGCTCGATCAGCTCGCACCAGGCGGCGCCCCAGGTCTCGCAGGTGCTGGTGCCCCAGTCGCCGCCGGGCGCGGCCATGTCGACCACCGGTCGGCCTGCCCGGTCGTGGGAGAGGCGGCGGGGTGCGGTGAGCCGGTGGAGTGCCTGGGTCAGCAGGTGGCCGTGCAGCTCGGGGATCCGGAACCGGCCGGAGTAGGAGCCGTCGCCGTTGTCGTGGAGGGTCAAGAAGGTCTCGGCCTCGGCGGTCCGGGTCTCCCGGCCGAGCAGGATCGCCTCGTGCCGGGCTGCGAGGTCGGGGTCGAGCGGGGTGAACATCCGCCGGGCGGCCTGCCGCAGCCGCTTGGCATCCAGGCCGCGCCCGATGCGGGTGCCGGCGCCGGTGGCCCGGTCGACCAGCCACTCCTCGGCCTGCGCCACCTGCCCGACGGTGGCCTCGGCCGGGGACTGCTCGGCGGCGTTGACGATCACCCGGACCTGGTCTAACCCCAGCCGCCCGGCAGCGAACGCCTCGCGGGTCGTCTCGTACTTCTCACCCAGCAGCCGGGCCAGCCGCAGCCCGCCGGCGGCCTGCTCCCGCGTGGAGCCGGTCAGCCGGGCCACCCACGCGTCGGTGCCGGTCTCCGCGGTGCGCCGGGCCACCTGCCGCCGGTCGGCCTCGCCGGTCAGCGCCAGCCGCAGCGCCGCCGCTCGCGACTCCAAGCGGGCCAGGTCGGCGATCGTCTGGCCGAGAGCTTCGTCGCCCAGCTGCTCTGCCGTGCCCTGAGCAGCCCGGGTCAGGCTCTCCGCCGCGTCGGCGACCAGGTCGCCGACCGCGCGGCTGCGGGGGCGAGCTTGCCCGAGGTCAACGACGGTCATACTCATACAGGTATGGTATCGAACACCAGTTCGAGTTGCAACTGACGATCCACAGCTCCGGCGGTGCGACGTCACGCCACAGCGCCGGCTGGATGGATCAGTCCCTCGGCGCACCGACAGCAGGTCGCCGGGCTGGCAGTCGAGGACCCGGCAGATCGCGGTCAGGGTGGAGAACCGGACGGCGCGGGCCCGGCCGTTCTTGAGCACCGACAGGTTGACCACGGTGACGCCGGCGCGGTCGGCGAGCTCCTGGAGCGTCATCCCTCGTTCCGGCGAGCAGCTCGGTCGAGGTGGACCTCGACGGCGTGCAGCTCCGCAGGCGCGGTGGGGGTCGAGGCGGTACGACTGCTTCATACGGTGGCGTCGATCTCCTCGCGCATCGGCACCGTCATCGCCATGACTCGGCCCATGGCCTGCAGACCGAAAGCGGCGATGATGACGACCCAGGAGAAGTGCGAGAGCGCATACACCCCGAAGTAGCTGTCACGACTGTTGGTGAGCATGCTGGACACGAGTTGTTGTGTGGCGAGCGCCTGGATGAAGGTGACGGCGAACTCACCGAAGAACAGATAGACGCTCAGTCGACCGAGGGCGGCGGCCACCTCGGGCACGAAGAGCCCACGACGTCGGGTGTTTCGGATGAGCCGCCACGTGAGGACCAGGAAGCCGAGCGCGAAGAGGAACTCTGAGATGTTCACCAGGGTCGCCAGCACGCGTTGTCGGGTGCTGGGCTCAAGCCTGCACAGGCTGATCTCGGACGGGTTCGCATGGACCTCCGTCGCTAGATCAGTCACGTGGGCGCCGCCGACGCCTCCACCGCCGCTGTGCGACGCCAACGCGCCGTAGGGAGCGTCCACGCACACGATCGAGTCGCCGAGACCGACCCCGGACCCGCTTCCCGTCAATGTGCCGAACGCCATCGCCACGAGACCGACGATCATCAGGACACCGGCAGCCGAGACCACCAGCTCCAGAGCTGCGAGCGGGTTCTTGACGTTCATCGCACCTCCTCGCGTTATCGACAAACGATAGCATCGAATTTCGATATGGCTCGGGCCTTCGGTAGGTTGCCCGGGTGCTGGTGACGGAGGTCGACGGGGACGACGTCGTCGTCCGGTACGCACGACCCGGAGCACACCGCGCGCCACGTCGGGGTGTGGGCGCACCTGCCGCTCGGCGACACCGGGATGCGTCGAGTGCCCGGGGGCTGGGAGGCCCGGCTGTCCGACCTGCCCGTCGACCGGCTGGAGTACCTCCTCGACGTCGACGGCGACCTCCGCGTCGACGAGTCCAACCCCCGCCGCACCGGCGGGCCCTTCGGCGACCACTCCTGGATCCCGCTGCCTGCCTACCGCGAGCCCGAGTGGCTGACGCGCGAGGCGGTCCCGGCCGTGCGGACCCCGCTGAGCCTCTCCCGGACCCCGGCCGGCCGCATCGACCTCGAGATCTGGTCACCGGCCGACGCCCCCGGTCGACCGACCGCTTCCCCTCCTGATCTCCCACGACGGCCCGGAGATGGACGCCTACGGCGGCCTCACGTCGTACGTCGGAGCCCTGGTCGCCGAGGGCCGGCTCCCGCCGATGCGGGTGGCGCTGGTCGCAGCCGGCCCGCGCAACCAGCGGTACGCCGCCGACCCGGCGTACGCGCGGGCCCTCACGACCGTGGTCCTGCCGGCGATCACCGAGGCGGCGCCCACCGACGGGCGCCCGGTCCTGATGGGGCAGAGCCTGGGCGCGCTGTCCGCCCTGCACGTCGCCTGGACCGCGCCCGGGGTCTTCGCCGGACTCTTCCTGCAGAGCGGGTCCTTCTTCACCCCGGCGCTCGACCCGCAGGAGTCGGGCTTCGAGTACTGGCACGAGGTGACCGGCTTCGTCGCCAGCGTCCACGCCGCGGAGCAGGCTGCCCCGGACTCCCCTGCGGTGACCCTCACCTGCGGCACCGCCGAGGAGAACCACGCCAACAACCTCGAGATGCGCGACGTGCTCACGCGCGTCGGCATCGAGACCGGGTGGGGGAGGCGCGCGACGGCCACACCTGGACCTGCTGGCGCGACACCCTCGACCCCCACCTCACCGACCTGCTGACGAAGGTCTGGGCGTGATCACGCTCGAGGCGCTCCGGGCGGAGCTGGCGGCAGCCGGTGACCCCGAGCGAGCCGAGGCGCAGCAGCGGTACCTGAAGTCGGCCATGCCCTGCCACGGGCTCAGCTCTCCCGAGCTGAAGGCCCTGCTGCGCCCGCACCTGAAGGCGTTCGCGCCCGCCGACCGCGACGAGTGGGAGTCGACCGTGCGCACCTGGTGGGACGACGCCACCCACCGCGAGGAGCGGTACGCCGCGATCGCGCTCGCCCGCCACCGCGTCGCCCGGCCGTGGCAGGACCTCCGGTCGCTCGAGCTCTACCGGCACCTGGTCGTGACCGGCGCCTGGTGGGACGTCGTCGACGTCATCGCGGCCCACCTGGTCGGTGGCGTCCTGGCCGGCCACCGCGCCGAGGCGACGCCGGTGCTCCGGTCCTGGGCGGTCGACGCCGACGTCTGGCTGCGTCGTACGGCGGTGATCTGCCAGCTCGGCGCCGGCGCCGACACCGATCTCGACCTGCTCACCTTCGCCGTCGAGCGCAACGTCGACGACCCGTCGTTCTGGCTGCGGAAGGGGATCGGGTGGGCGTTGCGGCAGTACGCCCGCACCGACCCGGCCTGGGTCCGTGCCTACGTCGACGTCGCTCGGCGACCGGCTCTCCGGCCTCTCGCGCCGCGAGGCCACCAAGCACCTCTGACAGGCTGGGCCCGTGCAGCGCGAACAGCTCGAGCTCGACGCCCCCGGGCTCGACCGTCCCGGCACCGTGATCCGCTACGGCCACTACGGCCGGCCGGTGGTCGTCTTCCCGAGCGAGCAGGGACGCGCCTGGGACTACGAGGCCAACGGCATGGTCGGAGCCGTCTCCCGACCTCGTCGACGACGGCCGGGTCAAGCTCTACTGCGTCGACTCCTTCGACCACGTCTCCTGGTCCGACCGCTCGCTGCCGCTCGAGGAGCGCGCCCGGCGGCACCAGGCCTACCAGTCGTGGATCACCCACGAGGTCGCGTCGTACGTCGCCTCCGACAGCGCCGGCGCGGGCGACTGGGTCGCGACCGGCTGCTCGCTCGGCGCCTACCACGCCCTCCAGCTCGCCCTGCAGCGAGCGGACCTGTTCCCGGTCGCGATCTGCCAGTCCGGCAACTACGACCCCTCGACCTGGCACGCCTGGGGCGAGCGCGGCGACGCGGCGTACTTCACCAACCCCACCGACTACGTCCCGCACCTGCACGGCGACCACCTCGACTGGCTGCGCGCGCGACTCCACGTCGTGCTGACCGTCGGCCAGGGCGCGTGGGAGACGCACCCGACCGGCTCGCTGCCCAGCGCACGACGGATGGGGCACCTGCTGGCCGAGAAGCAGATCTCCCACGACCTCGACATCTGGGGCGACGACGTCTCGCACGACTGGCCCTGGTGGCGGCGCCAGATCGCCCACCACCTCCCGCGCTACTGCTGAGTCGGCGGTGTCGCGGGTTTCAGACGGCGCTAGGCGCCCTCCTCGACCGGCAACCTCGGCCGGCCGCCTTCCTCAACCGCGACCCCGGCGACCGACCTCCGGCCGCCCTCCTCGACCGGCGACCTCGGCGGCCGCCTTCCTCAACGGCGCCCTCCTCAACCGGCGACCCGGCGACCGACCTCCGGTGGTTGAGGGCGCGCCAGCGCCGTCTCGAACCATCCGGACCGACCCGGCGCCTCCACGGCTAGGGTCGGGCCATGCCGGAGATCACCGACCACCTGATCGGTCTGCTGCTGGGTGCGGAGGAGGACTGGCCGCAGGCGTTCGAGCAGATCCTGCGGTTCGTCGGCCCGCTGAACGTCGCTAGCGGGGAGCACCGCATCGCCAGCGAACGGCTCACCATCGAGCCGTTCGACCTCGACGACCCGGTCCGCACCGGCCTGGTGATCGACCGGCTGGCGCACTGGTACTACCACCCCCGCGAGTGGCTGAAGAAGGCCGCGCTGGTCAACAGCACCTACCTGCTCAACAGCCCGTTCACGTTCCAGTCGATGGAGAAGCACTCGGCGTACTGCGCCATGATCCGCCTGGGCCTGCACGTCCCGAACACGATCCTGGTCCCCTACAAGAACCCGCTCGACAACCACCGCTGGTCCTACACCAGCGCCAAGTACAACAAGCCGTTCGACCTCGACGTCGTCGCCCAGGAGATCGGCTACCCGCTCTACATGAAGCCGTTCGACGGGGGCGGCTGGCGCGGGGTCAGCCGCGTCGACGACCCGCAGGCTCTGCACGCGGCGTACGACGAGTCCGGCGAGATGCTGATGCACCTTCAAGCCACCGTGGAGTTCGACCACTTCGCGCGTGCCTTGTCGATCGGGCCCGAGACGATGGTGATGGACTTCCGGCCCGACGAGCCGATGCACCAGCGCTACGCCGTCACCCACGGCTTCCTGTCCGACAGCGCGGGCCACCAGGCGGTCGCCATCTCCCGCATCGTCAACGCCTTCTTCCAGTGGGAGTTCAACTCCTGCGAGATGCTGGTGAAGGGCGACGAGGTCTACCCGATCGACTATGCCAACGCCTGCCCGGACGTCGCGGTCACCAGCCTGCACTACTACTTCCCGTGGGCGATCTCGGCGCTGGTGAAGTGGTCGACGTACTGCCTGGTCACCGGCCGCCGCCCCAACGTCGACCTGCGGATGACGCCGTACTTCGAGATCGCCGACTCCGAGCGGACCTACGACGAGAAGCTCGACGCGTACCTCGAGCTCGCTGACCAGCACTTCGAGACCGAGCGCTACCACGCCTGGTGCGCCGAGCACCTCGGCCACCTCGACGACCTGGTCCGGCAGTGGGTGTCGGGCTCGGACTTCGACCGCCTGCTGGTCGAGACCGTGCAGGCGACCTACCCGCCTCACGAGCAGGAGAAGTTCCTCGCCCACTTCCGGGGGCTGATCGGGATGTGGGTCAGCGACCAGGGGGCGACTGCTACGTCCTGATCCGGGCCCGGTCGCGGGCGGTGGCGATGGCCGCTGTCAGCGACGCGACGTCGTAGGCGCCGTAGTGGCGGCGCCCGTTGACGAAGAACGTCGGGGTGCCCGACACCCCGCTGATGTCCGCGGACTCGACGTCCTGACCGACCCGGCCGGCGTGCACGTGCTTGTAGAGCTCCTTGCCGAACCGGGGGACGTCGAGGCCGAGCTCCTCGGCGTAGGCGAGCAGGTCGGGCTTCATCAAGTGGTCCTGACGGGAGAGCAGCAGGTCGTGCATCTCCCAGAACTTCCCCTGCTCCCCGGCCGCCTCGGCGGCCTGCGCGGCGAGCTCGGCCCGGGGATGCACGTCGGGCAGCGGGAGGTGCCGCCACACGAAGCGGACGTCCTGCTCGCCGAGGATGGCGCGGACGGCCGGCTCGGCCTGGCCGCAGTAGGGGCACTCGAAGTCGCCGTACTCGACCACGGTGACCGGCGCGTCCAACGGCCCGCGGATGTGGTCGCGCTCCGGGTCGACGTCGAACGACAGGTCGACCAGCTGCTCGGCACGGCCGAACAACGCCTCGGTACGGCGATCGTCCGGCAGCAGGGCGGTGATCCGGAAGACCACCCACGTCGCAGCCGATGCGAGCGCCGCCGCGGCCAGGACCCCGATCTTGGCCTCGGCGAGGAGGTCGCCGTGGAACGCCAGCGTGGCGATCAGGAAGGACACGGTGAAGCCGATGCCCGCGATCGTGCCGCTGCCGACCACCGAGGCCCAGCCGACGGCCGGCTGCACGCGGCCGTGGGTGATCCGCGCGATCGCCCACGACGCCGACACCACCGCGACCGGCTTGCCGACGACGTAGCCCAGCACGATGCCGAGGGTGATCGGAGAGGTCAGCGCGCGTCGGAGGAAGGCGCCGTCGATCTCGATGCCGGCGTTGGCCAGGGCGAACAGCGGCACGATCACATAGCTGGTCCAGGGGTGGTAGAAGCGCTGCAGCCGGTCGTTGGGCGACAAGGTGCGGGTGAGCCCGACGGCGGCGGTGCGGGCGAGGTCGGGCGTGGGCTCCTCGCGGAACTGGCGGAACAGCCCGCTCGCCTCCTCGAGGTCGCCGCGCGCCGGGGTGTACGCCGCGGCCGTGAGGCCGATGGCCAGGCCCGTGATCACGGGGTCGACGCCGCTGGCGAGCATGCAGAACCAGATCACGACGCCGGCCGCGAACACCGCCGTCGTGTTGAGCAGGTGGAAGCGCTTGGCTACGAGGAGCGCGACGTAGAGGGCCACCGAGAGGAGGAGGTACCCGACGTGGACGTGGTCGGTGTACATCACCGCGATGACCAGCAGCGCCACGATGTCGTCGACCACGAACACGGTCAGCAGGAAGGTCCGGACCCGGTCGGGGACGTCGTACCCGACCAGGACGAGGAGTCCCAGCGCCAGGGCCGTGTCGGTCGACATCGCGACGCCCCACCCGTCGGCGCCCGCGCCGCCGGCGTTGACCGCGAGGTAGAGCGCGACCGGCACCATCATGCCGAAGAGGCCGGCAGCGACGGGCAGGAAGAAGCGGCTGCGGTCGCGCAGGTCGCCGAGGTCGATCTCCCGACGAGCCTCCAGGCCGACCACGAGGAAGAAGAACGTCATCAGCCCGCTGTTCACCCAGGTGCGCAGGTCGCGAGTGACGCCGTGGTCGCCGAGACGGATCCCGAACGGCGTCGTCCAGAGCCGCTCGTAGGTGTCGCCGACGTTGGCCCACAGGAGGGCGACGACGATCGCGGCGACGAGGATGCCCGCGCTGCCGGACTCGGTCTTCAGGAACGCCCGCACGGGCGTCGCGAACTGTCGTCGCCGCCAGGGGGTGCGCAGACCTGCGCCCGCGACAGACCCGTCCGTCATCGCGACTCCTGTCACTGGTGCTCGGTCGATCTCGCCGGCCGGTGACCCCACAACGCCCGGTGCCGCAGGTCTCTTCCCCGATGGCAGCGTCGCGCAAACCGGGGTCAGGGGTAGTGGATCCCGGTGACCTCCTCGCTGAGCTCCCACAACCGCCGGGCGGCCTCCGGGTCCCGGGCTAGGGAGGAGCAGCCGGCGACCTGCGGGGCGCCGTACCACTCGCCGAGCCCGGACGGACCGACGTACGTCGAGCCCGGGAGGTCGGCGGTCGCGGCCATCAGGACCGACAGGGCGCCGGCGGCCGGCGGCTGCCCGGTGGCTCGCATCACCGCGTCGTAGAGCGAGGCGAGACCACCGCTGGACCGGCCGAACCGGCCGTTGGCCACCAGATGGGTCCCGGCGTAGCCCGGGTGCGCGGCGAGCGCCGAGACGTCACGGGCGGCGGCACGGAGCCGGCGGTCGAGCTCGAAGGTGAAGAGCAGGTTGGCCAGCTTGGTCTGGCCGTAGATGATCCAGCGCAGGTAGGGGCTCGGCTTCTGCGTCGGGTCGCCCAGGGGAGCGCGTCGGGCCATCCGATGGGCGTTGCTCGACACGCTGACCACCCGGCCCCCGTCGCGCAGCCGCGGCAGCAGCAGCCCGGTCAGCAGGAAAGGCCCGAGGTGGTTGGTCGCCAGCTGGCTCTCGAAGCCGTCGACCGTGCGCCGGTAGGGCGGCGCCATCACGCCGGCATTGTTGACGAGCAGGTCGAGTGGCTCGCTCACCTCGGAGGCTGCCTCGCGCACCGACGCGAGCGAGGCGAGGTCGACCACCAGGCGTTCGAGCGAGGCCGTCGGTACCTCCCCGAGGATCGACTCCTCCGTGGCGGCCAGCCGGCTGGGCGTGCGTCCGGCCAGCACGACCCGGGCGCCGGCGCGCGCGAGCTCCAGTGCGACGTGGTAGCCGATGCCGCCCACGGTCACGCCGGTGACCAGGGCCGTGCGCCTGTCCTGGGAACCGACGTCGGCCACCGACCAGCGGACCGGCTCGTCACTCACGCTGCCGAGCCTACGTTTCGCCGGGTTGCCACACCGGAGCCGGTTGGGACGTCGAACAGAGGGTAGGCGCCAGCCGAGGAGGACGATGAGAGCCGAGCAGGACTTCGCCGACTTCGCGCGCGCCCGGATGCCCCACCTCTACCGGTCGGCCTGGCTGCGGCGACGCGCACCGTGCGGAGGACCTGACCCAGGAGACATTGGCCGAGGTCTACGCGCAGAGCGCCCTCTGGTTCAACTGACCTTTCACAGCAGGTGGCGGACCTCGCCGCGCTCGGGATCCCAGCGTCGCAGGCCGGTCAGCGTGAGCGTCACGTCGTCGTACCCGAGGGCGTCGAGCGCGCGCTGCGCCTCCGAGCGCGGCACCCGCCGCCCGAGCGTGATGTGAGCGAGCCAGCCGGGATGCCGTTCGTCGAGGCCGACCCGGAGGTCGAGCACCGCACGCGTCAACGTCTCAGGAACGTCGAGCAGCCGGGCGAGGGTGACCTTCTCACCGCCGAGCACGGCCAGGTCCGAGGCCCGGACCTCGGCGGGCAGCACCGCCTGGATTGCTTCGGTGGCGCGGCCTTCGAGGTCGTCGTCGATCGCCGGGAGCGCGACCAGCGTGACGTGGGGCGTGTTGCTGCCTCCGGTGTGGTCGAGCTGCGACGGCAGCCCGAGGTCGCGCAGCACCTGCCAGTCACGTCGTACGGCGCGCTCCCCGGCCTCGTCGGGCACCAGCTCGAGGGCGTGCAGCCGGGGCATCAGAACACGACCTCGTCGCCCACTCGGATCGTGCCTCCCTCGATGACGCGGAAGATCGAGCCGCCGCGGCGGCGGAGTGCCTCCTGCGCGCCGCGCCCGATGGTGTCGTCCAGCAGCTTGCACGGAGCGGCCACCCGCACGACCTCGAGGAGCACCGGCCCGACCCGGATCCGCGCCCCCGGCGCCCGCGGCACGTCGCCCACGTCGAGGGTCAGGTTGCGACGGGTGAGCGCGGCCGGCACGTCCGCGCCGTACGCCGCTGCCGCCTCGGCCAGTGCCTCCGCGCTCTGCACGCTCACGTGCCGGTGTCGGGTCCCGTGGTAGCGGTCGCCCACGATCCCGCGGCCCGCCTCCACCTCGGCGGTCTCCACCGACCGCATGGGCAGGCGCGTCCCCTTCGCGACGTGGATGCTCCGCAGCCGTGGCACGGTGCGAGCGTAGGGGCGACCAGGTGGGGCAGGTCACGGCGGCGGCGATTGGGGGCGCGGAGCGCGGGCCCGTACCCTTGAGAAGCGGTCCGCCGAGGCGGACCGCTTCTCTTGTGCCCGGTGTGGTGCGCGGCTGTCAGGAAGCGCGCAGAGACCAGTGATCGGGTGCCCGAGCCACCCGATTGACGTGGACCGCCGTGCGCGGCCTGCCACCACACCGAAGGAAACACATGTCCGTCTTCACCGAGCTCGCCCCTGAGCTCAACGCCGTCCTCGCCACCCAGGGCATCACCGAGCCGACCCCTGTCCAGGCCGCGGTCGTCCCCGACGCCATGGCCGGGTACGACGTGCTGGGCCGCGCCCGCACCGGCTCCGGCAAGACCCTCGCGTTCGGCCTCCCGATCCTGTCCCGCCTGGCCGGCAAGCGCTCGCGCCCCTGCCACCCCCGCGCCCTGATCGTCGTCCCGACCCGCGAGCTGGCCAACCAGGTGGCCGCCGCGATCCAGCCGCTCGCCGCGTCCGTCGGCCTCAAGCTGACCACCGTCTACGGCGGCACGCCGTACGAGAAGCAGACCCGGCAGCTCCGGCAGAAGGCCGACCTCGTCGTCGCGACGCCCGGTCGGTTGGAGGACCTGTTCGAGAACGGCTACGTCTTCTTCGACGACATCGAGATCACCGTCCTCGACGAGGCCGACCACCTGTGCGACCTCGGGTTCTACCCCGCCGTCGACAAGCTGATGGGCCTGACCCCGGCCGGCAGCCAGCGCATGCTGCTCAGCGCCACCCTCGACGGCGACGTCGACGCTCTGGTCCGCACCCACCTGCGTGACCCCCGCACCCACGAGCTCGACCCCAACGCCGGGGCCGTCTCCACGATGACCCACCACACGCTGACCGTCGCGGGCTTCGGTGACAAGATCACCGCCCTCGTGCGCCTGGTCGAGGCCAACGGCCGCACGATCGTGTTCACCCGCACCCGCGAGGGCGCGGTGTCGCTGACCAAGGCGCTGTCCGAGAAGGGCGTCGACACCGTCGACCTCCACGGCAGCCTCAGCCAGCGGGTCCGCGAGCGCAACCTGGCCAGGTTCTCCTCCGGCGCGGCGCAGGCGGTCGTCGCCACCGACGTCGCCGCCCGCGGCATTCACGTCGACGACGTCCCGCTGGTCGTGCACTTCGACCACGCCGGCGACGCCAAGTCCTACCTCCACCGCAGCGGCCGTACGGCGCGCGCTGGCGCCGACGGCATGGTGGTCACCCTGACCACGCCGCGCCAGCGCCCGCAGGTGGTCCGCCTCCAGGAGGGCGCCGGCGTCGAGGTGCTCCACCACGACTTCCGCACCGCACCCGCGCGGCTCACCGCCGAGGCGCTCGCGCTCACCGGCTCCTCCGAGCTGCCCGAGGGCGGGTCGCGGCGCCCCGCCGGCGGCCCCGGTCGCCGTCCCGGCGGCCCGCGTCATGGCAAGACCTTCCACGACTCCAAGCGGCCCGTCGGTTCGAGCCGCTACGCCGGCAAGAAGAAGGCAGCCTCCCGCTGACCTGCAGCCGCTGACCGGCGCCCGGCCTCAGCCTCGGGCCAGGCCGAAGGCGATCGCCAGCATGGTGATCCCGATCAGCACGTCGAGCACCTGCCACGACCGAGGCCGGCCCAGCAGCGGGGCGGCCAGCCGCGCGCCGTACCCGAGGCCGGTGAACCACACGATGCTCGCCAGCACCGCGCCGGCGGCGAACCACCACTTCCCCGTCGGCCCGTGATGCGCGGCGATCGAGCCGACCAGCAGCACGGTGTCGAGGTAGACGTGCGGGTTCAGCCAGGTGAGCGCGGTGATCTGGAGCAGGGCGTCGCGGAGGCGGGGCTCGCTGTCGGTCGACGCGGCCAGGGCGCCGGCATGCCGCGCCCGCCACAGTGACCGCACGCCGTACGCCGTCAGGAAGGCGACGCCGAGCCAGCGGACGACCGTGAGCGCGGCCGGTGCGTGCTGCACGATCGCGCCGATACCGGCGACGCCAGCCGTGATCAGCACCAGGTCGCTGACCGCACAGACCGCGACGACCGGGCCGACGTACTGCCGCAGCAGCCCCTGCCGCAAGACGAACGCGTTCTGCGCGCCGATCGCCACAATCAGCGACAGACCGGTCAGCAGACCGGCGACCAGGGCGTCGAGCACCCCACGAGGCTAGGGGCCGGCGCAGGTCCTCAGGCTCGCGGTGCCCGGCTCCGGCTCGCCGCGAGTGCGAGCACGAACCCGAGGATCGCCACTCCCACGCAGATCCAGCCGACGACGTCGGTCGCGACGTGGTCCTGCACGCTCGCGGGCAGGTCCACGGCTCCGGTCAGGAGCACGAGCCCGACGACGAGCAGCACGACCGAGATACCGATACCCATGCAGTCTGCTTCGCTCGGTGGGTGCGCAGTGCCTCCATACCCCGTCAGACGTCATCTCAACCGCGTCCCCCGTCCTCGGCTTCACGACCGGCGCTCCTGATCTGTCGGCCGTTCTCGCCGGGAGGATTCGAGGCTGCATGGGGCGGCTTCCTACCGACTTCCTCCGTCACAGGGCGTCAGGGCGGCCGCGGAAGAATCCGGGAAGGTCTCGAGCGCAGTCTCGCCAGACCACCCGGACCAGGCAGAGATGAGAACGACCATGAGCCAGACCGGCCACGACCATCGTCCCCACGCTGTTCCGGAGAGGCTGTCCGGACTCGGGCGACCACGCTCTTCTCCCGGCCGGAGGCCCCGAGCACTACTGTCGAGCACTGTGTCCGTAGCGGTGCGCCTGCTCGGTGGCTTCGCGGTCGAGGTCGACGACCGAGTCATCGACCTGGGTGGGTTCCGCCGTCGGGACGCCGCCCGCCTGGTGCAGCTGCTCGCGCTCACCCCGACGCGTCGTCTGCATCGCGAGCAGGTGATGTCCGCGCTGTGGCCGGAGACCGAACCCGGGCGGGCCGCCAACCGGTTGCACAAGGCGGCGTACTACGTCCGGCGGGCCACCGGGACGCGGGACGCCGTTGCGCTGCATAGCGAGAACGTCATGCTGTTCCCGGGCCGGGACGTGACCGTCGATCTGGTCGCCTTCGAGGTGGCGGCCCGAGCCGCGCTCGCCGCCGGCGACCCGAGCGCCGCCAGTGCCGCGCTAGAGGAGTACCGCGGGGAGCCGTTGGTCGACGAGCCTTACAGCGCGTGGGCCTTCCAGCCGCGGCAGCGCATCGAGCTGCTTCACCGCGAGCTGCTCCGAGTGACCCATCGCTGGTCGGAGCTGGTCGCCTTGGACGCGACCGACGAGCAGGCCTGCCTCGGCCTCGCCGGACAGTGGATCGCGGACGGTGACAGGTCGGGTGCGTTGCGGTTGCTCGACGAGCTCGAGAGAGTGCTGCGGGAGGAGCTAGGGATCGGCCTCAGTCCGGAGGCCTACGACCTCCGCCTGAAGGCGCTCGACGCCCCGATCGCCCTACCAGAGCCGGACGTGGCACCGCGGCACGCAAGCCTCGGCCGCCAGACCATCCACTTCTGCCGGACTCTGGACGGCGTCCGGCTTGCCTACGCCACCAGTGGTCAGGGGCCGTCCCTGGTGAAGGCGTCGAACTGGCTGACCCACCTGGACTATGACTGGGCGAGCCCGGTCTGGTCGCACTGGTGGCGTGCGCTGTCCGCTGAGCACACGCTGGTGCGCTACGACGAACGAGGCTGCGGGCTCTCCGACTGGGAGGTCGACGCGGCTTCCTTCTCCCTCGACGCCTGGGTGGCGGACCTGGAGACGGTCGTCGACACGCTGGGTCTGGAGCGCTTCCCCCTCCTCGGGATCTCCCAAGGTGGTCCGATCGCGATCAAGTACGCCGCGCGGCACCCCGAGCGAGTGAGCCACCTGGTGATCTACGGGACCTGCGCCCGGGCGACGTGGGCGAACGCCACGGAGCAGGAGCGCCGCGGGCTGGCGGCGCTGGGGCAGCTGATCCGCTGGTCGTGGGGCTCCGACCAACCGGGCTTCCGGCAGGTGTACGACGCGAAGTTCCTGCCGAACGGACCGCTGGAGACCTGGCGGGCGTTCGACGAGCTGCAGCGACGGACGACGTCGGCGCAGAACGCTCACCGGCTCTGGCGAGCGTTCGGCTCCCTCGATGTCGCCGAGGCGGCGCGGGAACTGGACGTGCCCACGCTGATCCTCCACAGCCGGGACGACCTGGTCTGGTCGTTCGCGGAGGCCGAGGAGCTGCACTCCCTGGTGTCCGGCAGTCGACTGGTGCCCTTGGAGAGCAACAACCACATCTTGCAGGCGGACGAACCCGCCTTCTCCGTCTTCACCGATGAAGTACGGCGCTTCCTCGACGTCTGACCCCAGCGACGGCCGGAAGCGCGAGCCTGCTGCCGAGCGATCGAGCCGGTGGCGTCCCCCCAGGCACCACCGGCTCGCGTCCTCCCGGCGGCTCGCGGCCGCCGTCGCTCAGGCCCTCAGAAGGCGGCCTCGTCGAGGTCCATCAAGGCCAGGTCGGTGTGCTCGGCGATGGCCCGTTCGGCGGAGAGCCGCGGCAGGTTGGTCTGCGCGAAGAACTGCGCGGCCGCCACCTTGCCCTCGTAGAACGCCTTCTCCTTGGCGGGCAGGTCACCGGACAGCTTGCCCAGCGCGATGTCGGCGCCCCGCAGCAGCAGCCAGGCGCAGACGACGTCGCCGAGCGCCATCAGCAGGCGGCTGGTGTTGAGGCCGACCTTGTAGATGTTGCGGAGGTCGCCGCCCTCGGCGGAGGCGTCGGCGCTCATCAGGTCGTTGATCATCACCCCGACGATCGCCTGAGCGTCCTCGAGCGCCGTCGACAGCAGCTCGCGCTCGACCTTGAGCCGGCCGTTGCCCGCCTCGCTCTCGACGAAGGTCTGGATCTCCTGGGCCAGGTGGCCGAGGGCCTTGCCCTGGTCCTTGACGATCTTGCGGAAGAAGAAGTCCTGGCCCTGGATCGCCGTCGTGCCCTCGTAGAGGGTGTCGATCTTGGCGTCGCGGACGTACTGCTCGATCGGGTAGTCCTGCAGGAAGCCCGACCCGCCGAGGGTCTGCAGCGACTCGGTGCCGAGCAGCACCCACGAGCGCTCCGAGCCGTAGCCCTTGACGATCGGCAGCAGCAGGTCGTTGACCGCCATCGCCAGCTCGTCCTCCTCACCGTTGTGCTCGGCGATCATCACGCGGTCCTGCCAGGACGCGGTGTAGAGGACCAGCGACCGCATCGCCTCGGCGAAGGACTTCTGCGTCATCAGCGAACGGCGTACGTCAGGGTGGTGGGTGATGGTCACCCGCGGCGCGGTCTTGTCCGCGGCCTGGGTGAGGTCGGCGCCCTGCACCCGCTCCTTGGCGAAGTCGAGGGCGTTCAGGTAGCCGGTCGAGAGGGTCGCGATGGCCTTGGTGCCGACCATCATCCGGGCGTTCTCGATCACCTGGAACATCTGCGCGATGCCGTTGTGCACCTCGCCGAGCAGCCAGCCCTTGGCCGGCTCGCCGCCACCGACACCCGGATCGCCGAAGGTCAGCTCGCAGGTGTTGGAGACCTTGATGCCCATCTTCTTCTCGACGCCGGTGACGTAGACGCCGTTGCGCTCACCGGTCGACTCGCCCGTCTCGGGGTCGAAGTGCCACTTCGGCACGATGAACAGGCTGAGGCCCTTGGTGCCCGGACCGCCGGCCCCCTCGACGCCCTGGGGGCGCGCCAGGACCATGTGGATGATGTTGTCGGAGAGGTCGCCCTCCGCCGAGGTGATGAAGCGCTTGACGCCCTCGATGTTCCAGGTGCCGTCGTCGTTGGGGGTGGCCTTGGTCCGGCCGGCGCCCACGTCGGAGCCGGCGTCCGGCTCGGTGAGGACCATCGTGGTCAGCCAGCCGTTGTCGACGACGTGCTGGGCGATCTTCTTGTCCCGCTCGTTGCCGTTGCGGTAGATCACGCCGGCGAACGCCGGACCGGCGCCGTACATCCAGACCGCGGGGTTCGCGCCGAGCACCATCTCGCCGACGGCCCAGCCGAACGACGAGGGGACCGGCGTGCCGCCGAGCTCGGCGAGGGTGGCGAGGCGCCAGTACTCGGCGTCCATCCAGGCCTGGAAGCTCTTCTTGAACGACTCGGGGACCGGCGCGGTGTGGGTCTCGGGGTCGAAGACCGGCGGGGTGCGGTCGGACTCCTCGAACGACGCCGCGAGGTCCTCGCGCGCCAGCCGGTCGACCTCGGCCAGGATCTCGCGTCCGGTCTCGCGGTCGACGTCGACGAACGGACCGGTGCCCATCACCTCGCCGCGACCCAGTAGCTCGAAGAGGTTGAACTCGATGTCTCGCAGGTTGCTCTTGTAGTGGCCCATGTCCCTTACCTGTTCGGCGGTGAGTCGAGGTCCGACCCGGTCGGGGTTCCCCGTCATGAGTACGGCTACTCATCAGTAACATCATTCTGCCGCGCGGTCTGGGGGGAGGCAACCACTCCCGGACCACGACGAGCGCCGTCCTGTGTGACGTGTGACGCAGACCACGCGCGGGTGCATGGATCTCCCGCGCGTTCTGGGAGACTGCTCGGCATGCGAGTCTCAGCCAAGGCCGACTACGCGCTCCGGGCTCTGATCGAGATGGGAGCCCGCGGCGCGGGCGACATCGGTCAGGGCGGTGACGCCGGGCGGCCCGTGAGCGCCGAGGAGCTCGGCCGGCTGCAGGGGATCCCGCACAACTTCCTCCAGGCGATCCTGGCCGACCTGCGCCGGTCCGGCATCGTGCTGGCCCAGCGGGGACAGTCCGGTGGGTGGCGTCTGGCCAAGCCGGCCGCCACGGTGACCGTGGCCGACGTGATCCGCGCCGTCGACGGACCGCTTGTCTCGGTCTACGGACTGCGCCCCGAGGCGGTCTCCTACAACGAGCGCGCCGACGCCCTGCAACGCGTCTGGATCGCCGCGCGCCACTCACTGCGCGACGTCTTCGAGCAGGTCTCGGTCGCCGACCTGGTCGCCGGTGCCCTGCCCCCCGAGGTGGCCCGCCTCACCGAGGACGAGGACGCCTGGCAGCCGCACTGAGCCTCGCCCCCCGGCGTGCTGCTCCTGAGTAACCACCCCGGAGTTCTCGTCTTGCTGCGGCGGTGGCTCCGGACGGACCTGCGGGGTGGTTACTCAGCGCGACGCGGCGTCACTCGTGGGCGGTGACCCACTCGACGAACGGCCGGAGCGTCCGCCAGTCGTCGCGCACCGCCTGGAGCAGCTCGGGGGTGTGGATGATCGGCTCGAACCCGTAGTCGTGCCCGATGGTCAGCGACTTGTGGCGCAGCCAGGTGATCCGCGGGTGGTTCGGGTCATAGCCGCGCGGGGAGGTCTTGAGCACGTGCCCACCGATCCGCCAGCCGTTGGCCTCGAGCTTGGTGAGCATCCGCTCCAGCTCGGTGCCGGTCCGCTCGTCGTCGATGGAGGCCCGGATGGCGGCGATCCGCGGGCCGGTGGCGTCATAGAACCCCGCTCCGGTGCGGACACCGCGCGCCGAGATCTCGACGTACCACCCAGTCGCCGGTCCGACCTGGACGAACGCGCCCTGGGCGGTCTTGTACGGCGTCTTGTCCTTGGCGAAGCGCACGTCCCGGTAGGGACGGAAGATCTTGGCGTCCCCGAACTCCTCGGCCAGCGCGGCGCACAGCGCGACCATCGGGCGCTTCACGGAGTACTCGTAGGTGCCCTTGTGCTTGTCCCAGAACGACCGGGTGTTGTCGACCTCGAGGTCGTCGTAGAAGTCGAGGGCCTGCTGCGGGAAGCCCATGAAGTCAGCCGGCATGCTCCGAGCCTAGGGCGGCGGGCGTGATGTACGGCGTAGCGCCGGGTCTCAGTTCAGTTGCGCCCGCTTCTCGAAACCCGCCCGCCGCTGGTTGAGGAGGTCGCTCCGCGACCGTCTCGAAACCCGCGCGCCTCGCCGGTCGCCGCGTTGGGTGAGCCTCGCCCTCGCCCTCGCTCCGCTCCGGCGAGCGGAGGCGTCTCGGCGCGTGTTCGGGGCTATGTGGATGCGACTTCGTTCTTCTCGTCTCCCGCCGCAGCTGCGCTGCGTCGGAAGACTCGGAGCGGATGACGAGATTCGAACTCGCGACATCGACCTTGATCGACGGTGGGCAGAGTGTCGCGCGATGCGCGGCCGACCAGCCCGGAGCCGTAGTGGAGCGGATGACGAGATTCGAACTCGCGACATCGACCTTGATCGACGGTGGGCAGAGTGTCGCGCGATGCGCGGCCGACCAGCCCGGAGCCGTAGTGGAGCGGATGACGAGATTCGAACTCGCGACATCGACCTTGAGTCGACGGTGGGCAGAGTGTCGCGCGATGCGCGGCCGACCAGCCCGGAGCCGTAGTGGAGCGGATGACGAGATTCGAACTCGCGACATCGACCTTGAACTCGCGACATCGACGGTGGGCAGAGTGTCGCGCGATGCGCGGCCGACCAGCCCGGAGCCGTAGTGGAGCGGATGACGAGATTCGAACTCGCGACATCGACCGACGAGGTGGGCAGAGTGTCGCGCGATGCGCGGCCGACCAGCCCGGAGCCGTAGTGGAGCGGATGACGAGATTCGAACTCGCGACATCGACGATCGACGGTGGGCAGAGTGTCGCGCGATGCGCGGCCGACCAGCCCGGAGCCGTAGTGGAGCGGATGACGAGATTCGAACTCGCGACATCGACGGTGGGCAGAGTGTCGCGCGATGCGCGGCCGACCAGCCCGGAGCCGTAGTGGAGCGGATGACGAGATTCGAACTCGCGACATCGACGGTGGGCAGAGTGTCGCGCGATGCGCGGCCGACCAGCCCGGAGCCGTAGTGGAGCGGATGACGAGATTCGAACTCGCGACATCGACGGTGGGCAGAGTGTCGCGCGATGCGCGGCCGACCAGCCCGGAGCCGTAGTGGAGCGGATGACGAGATTCGAACTCGCGACATCGACCTTGGGAAGGTCGCGCTCTACCAACTGAGCTACATCCGCGTACCGGCGAACCGGCGTGAGGGATCGTACCCGAGGCTCTGCGAGCCGTCAGATCGGCTCCAGGCCGGGCCGCTTGGGGGTGATCCCGTCGCCGGAGGACCTCCCGGTGAGGCGCCGTTTGATCCAGGGCGCGGCATGCCGCACCGCCCACTCGAAGTCGGCTCGTCGCCCGGCCTTGAACGGGGTCTCGCCCAGCGAACCCGTCGGGTCGGAGAGCACCACGTCGTGCGGGACGCCGAGGGTGTCGAGCACCTCGATGGCGACGGCCTGGTGTCCGAGCGGGCCGAGGTGGAGGCGGTCCTCCGACCACATCAGCTCGGGATGCTCGGGCCGCATCCGCCAGGAGTCCAGGACGACGGCGCCGTGCCGGTCGGCGATCTCGCGGACCCGCTCGTTGTAGACCGCAAAGCGGCCGCGGAGCCTCGCGAACGGCCCCCCGCCGCCCGGGTCGAAGGCGGTGAACAGCCCTACCGTGGCACCGGTCGCGGCGAGCTTGCCGATCGCCTCGTCGTACACCTCACCGAGCGCGTCGACGTCGCAGCGGGGCCGGATCAGGTCGTTGCCGCCGGCGTAGATCGTCACCAGGTCGGGCCGGAGGGCGATCGCCGGCTCCAGCTGCTCGGCGAGGATCGGGCGCAGGGTGCGGCCGCGGATGGCGAGGTTGGCGTAGCCGAAGTCGTCGGTACGGCGGGCCAGGACCTCGGCGACCCGGTCGGCCCAGCCGCGCAGCCCGTTGGGTCGGCCGGCGTCGACGTCGCCGACGCCCTCGGTGAAGGAGTCGCCCACTGCGACGTACCGGTGGAAGACGGGAGCGGTCACGGGTCCGATGCTGCCAGAGGGGTGACGGCGGGCGGTGCGGGGTCCGCGGGTTTCGAGACGGTCGCAGAGCGACCTCCTCAACCAGCGGACCTCCGCGGGGGCGACCACCTCAACCAGCGGACCTCTGCGGGGCGGCCTCCTCAACCGGCGGACGGCCTCCTCCACCGGGAGAGAAGAGCCCGGGTAGCCTGCGACCGTGCTGCTCAGCGACCGCGACATCCTCGCCGAGATCGACGCGGGCCGCGTCGTGATGGAGCCCTGGGAGCACGCGATGCTCCAGCCGTCGTCGATCGACGTGCGGCTCGACCGCTACTTCCGGGTCTTCGAGAACCATCGCTACCCCCACATCGACCCGGCGGCCGACCAGTCCGACCTGACCCGGATGGTCGAGCCGGAGGGTGAGGAGCCGTTCATCCTGCACCCGGGCGAGTTCGTGCTCGGCTCGACCTACGAGGTCGTCTCGCTGCCCGACGACATCGCCGCCCGCGTCGAGGGCAAGTCGTCGCTGGGCCGGCTGGGGCTGCTGACGCACGCGACCGCGGGCTTCGTCGACCCCGGGTTTTCCGGCCACGTCACCCTCGAGCTCGCCAACGTGGCGACCCTGCCGATCAAGCTCTACCCGGGCATGAAGATCGGCCAGTTCTGCTTCTTCCGCCTGAGCTCGCCGTCGGAGCACCCCTACGGCTCGGAGAAGTACGGCTCGCGCTACCAGGGCCAGCGCGGCCCGACACCGTCGCGGTCGTTCCAGAACTTCCACCGGACCTCGATCTGATGACCTCTCTCGACGGCGTGACAGTCGCGGTGCTCGGGGGCACCGGACCGCAGGGTCGCGGGCTTGTACGACGCTGGGCGGCGGGCGGCGTCCCGGTCGTGATCGGCAGCCGCTCCGCCGACCGGGCGGCCGAGGTCGCTGCCCCTCTAGCGGCGGCGACGGGCGGCGACGTGCGCGGGCTGGCCAACGAGGACGCGGCCGCCGCGGGCGACGTGGTCGTGGTGGCGGTGCCCTACGACGGGCACGCCGAGCTGCTCCGGTCGCTCGCGGACGCACTGGCCGGCAAGATCGTCGTCGACTGCGTGAACCCCCTCGGTTTCGACAAGCAGGGCGCGTTCGTCCTCGTCGTCGCGGAGGGCTCGGCCGCCCAGCAGGCGGCCGCACTGCTGCCGGACTCGACCGTGGTCGCCGCCTTCCACCACGTGAGTGCGGTGATCCTCGAGGACCCGGAGGTCGACGCGGTCGACACCGACATCCTGGTGCTCGGCGACGACCGCGACGCGACCGACCTGGTCGCCGCCCTGGCCGACGTCGTACCCGGCATGCGAGGTGTGTACGGCGGTCGGTTGCGCAACGCCCGCCAGGTCGAGGGCCTGACCGCCAACCTGATCAGCATCAACCGGCGGTACAAGGCCCACGCCGGCGTGCGGGTCACCGCCGTCTGAGCGGGACCGGCGAACTCACTGGCACACAGACCGGCATTTCGGAGGCCCCCAGAGTGCGGTCTGTATGCCAGTGAGTGGTGAGGACGCCGAGAAGCCGGCCGCAGCGTGGGCTGCGACCGGCTTCGGGGTGGTGGCTCAGAGCCAGCTGAGCCGGCGGAGGCGGCGGTGTCGACGGCGTACGCCGACCGGCTCCTGGCGGCGGGTGGGGTGGATGCGGTCCTCGATCAGGTAGCGCGCCTGCGCCTCGATGACTGTCTCGTTCATGGTGCTGCTCCTTCTCACTGGTGGTCGGTGTGGGTGGATGTCGCGGGTGTGGTCTCAGACCTGCCGCAGCACGATGTCGCCGCTGACGGTGCGGGCCTGCAGCTCGATGTGGTCCTGACCCTCCTGCGGGGCGCCGACACTCTCGAGGTCGGACCGGATCGAGCCGGTCACGGTGTTGATGTCGGCCCACACCGGGGTCCCGGCCGGGATGCCGATCCGGACGTCGCTACTCGCGCCCTTGGCGCTGACCTTGCCGCGCCGCGCCGTACCGATGGTCAGGTCGCCGGAGCCGGTGGACATGGAGACGTCGGCGTTGGCGGTGGTGACTTGAAGGTCACCGGAGCCGGTCTTGACGACGGCGCGGGCGTTGCTGGTGCCGACCTCGACGTCGCCGGAGCCGGTCGAGACCTGCAGGTTGCCGAGGCAGGCGCCGACGGAGACGTCGCCCGAGCCGCTCTTCACGTTGAGCTCGGCGTGAGCCTCGGAGACCTCCACGTCGCCCGACCCGGTCTCGACCAGCGCGCTGCCCGAGAAGGTGTCGGCCGTGACGTCTCCGGACCCGGTCTTGAGGCGGGCGTCCTTGACCTGCCCGTCGACGGTGATGTCGGCGCTGCCGGTCTTCACCGCGACGGCGCTGTCGATGGGCAGCTGCACGGTGACGTCGAGGTCGCGGTCCTTGCCGAACCAGCCGCTGCTGTTCTGCTTCGGCCCGATCACGCTGAGCCGGTCGTGCTCGAAGCTGACCTCGACCTCGTCGGCGTCCTGCCCCTCGACGTCGACGACGGTCTCGGTGGTGTCGCCGGCGATGATGCGGACCCGTCCCTTGCCGATCTCGACGTAGAGGGAGATCGGGCCGGTGGTCTCGAACTGGCGGTTCATCGGGTGCCTCCTGGTGGCAGGGTGTGCGGGTCCGCGGGAGCGGCTGCTGCCGTCCCGGTGGGTGTCTGTGGTGTCTTGAGGATGTGGGTGCTGGCTCAGAGCCAGCCGGTCATGCGCTTGTTGCGCTTCCCTCCGCCGAACGGGTCGTTGCCCCCGAAGAACGGGATGCTCGACAGGTCGACGTCGATGTTGATCGCGCCGTCGCGGGTCGCCATTCGCACGACGTTGACCAGCCAGGTGTTCAACGACTGGCCGGCGTCGGCCGCGCGCTCCTCGGCCTTGGCCTTCACCGACTCGGGGATGCGGAGGGTGATCCGCGACAGCGAGCCGTCGTCGAGCTCCTCGGGAGCGGGAGGCGGCGGCGGGGCCGGCGGGGTGGGCGCCGAGACGTGGACGAGGAAGTCGAGGTCGCGGCCGTTGAGCCGGACGTCGACCCCGCCGTTGGGCATCTCGGAGGTGATCTCGGCGGCAGCCTGGGAGACCGCCTCCATGATCGCCAGCCGCGTGCTGGACTCGAGGGCGAACCCGAGCCGCTCGGCGGCCCGACGGGTCTCCTCCCCTGCGGAGTCGGCGGCGGAGACGAGCGAGGCCCGGAGGCTCTCGACGTACGGCGTGATGTCCATGTACACCAGCATGACATCACCGTGATGTCATGTCAAGCATCTTCTGACATCAAATGATGTCAGAACGGCGTCACGCCGCATCATCGCAGGTCAGCGAAGGTTCACAGGTCGAACAGGGAGCCGCCCTCACTGAGGTCGACGTCCTTCTTCGGCTCGGGCTTCGGCTCGGCCTCCGCCTCCGCCACGGCCTCGGGCTCCGGCTCGGGCTCCGGCGGGGCGAGGTCGAACAGCGACCCGCCCTCCGGGATCTCCGCGGGGGCCGGGGACGGCGCGGGCTCGGGCTCGGGCGCAGGCTCGGAAGGGCCGAGGTCGAACAGGGACCCGCCGCCGAGGTCGGGGGCCGGTTCGGTCTTCTCCGCCGGGGACGGGGCCGGGTCGGGCTCAGACGCGCCGAGGTCGAACAGCGACCCGCCGCCGAGGTCGGCCGCCGGCTCGGCTTTCTCCGCCGGAGCCGGAGCCAGGGACGGCGCGGGTGCGGGCTCAGACGCGCCGAGGTCGAACAGCGACCCGGCCTGGGCCGCCGGTGGTGCCGCGGGCTCTGCCGCGGGCTCTGGCGCAGGCTCGGGCGAGCCGAGGTCGAACAGGGACGAGCCGCCCGCTGAGGCCGAGGCGGACGCCTGCGCGGCGGGGCCGACGTCCTCGGTCGCGGTGACGGTCTCGGGGGTCTGGGTGGCGTCGCCGGGCTCGGGCTCGGCCCTGGTCTCCTCGCTCCGGGCAGCCCCGGCCGCCGGCGCCGCCGCCTCGGCGGGAGTCGCCGCACCCCGGGTCGCGGCCTCACCCTTCACCGACGCCAGCAGCATCTGGGCGACGTCGAGGACCTCGACCTCCTCGCGGGCCCGGCCGTCGGCCTGCTCGGCGGTGAGCCCGTCGGAGAGCATCACCCGGCAGAACGGGCAGCCGACCGCGATCTGGTCGGCGCCGGTGGCGACGGCCTCCTGGGTGCGGTTGACGTTGATCCGCTCGCCGAGGTTCTCCTCCATCCACATCCGGGCCCCACCGGCACCGCAGCAGAAGGAGCGCTCCTGCGACCGCTCCATCTCGACGTACGACGCACCGGGCAGCACCTGGAGCAGCTCGCGCGGCGGGGCGTAGACCTGGTTGTGGCGGCCGAGGTAGCAGGGGTCGTGGTAGGTGATCGACCGCTTCGAAGCGCCGGCGCCGTCGGAGACAGGCGTCAGCCGGCCTTCGCGGACCAGCCGGTTGAGCAGCTGAGTGTGGTGGACGACGTCGAGTTCGAGGCCGAGGTCGCGGTACTCGTTCTTGAGGGTGTTCAGGCAGTGCGGGCAGGTGGTGACGACCTGCTTGACGCGGTGCTCCCGCAGGGTCTCGACGTTCTGCGCGGCCAGGCCCTGGTAGACGAACTCGTTGCCGGCGCGGCGGGCGGGGTCTCCGGTGCAGGTCTCACCGTTGCCGAGGACGCCGAAGGAGATGCCGGCGAGGTGGAGCAGCTCCGCGACGGCGCGGACCGTCTTCTTGGCGCGGTCCTCGTAGGCGCCCGCGCACCCGATCCAGAACAGCCAGTCGACCGACTCCATCGACTCGAGGTCCTCGCCCACGACCGGCACCTCGAAGTCGAGACCCTTGGCCCAGTCCATCCGGCCCTGGGGCGACATGTTCCACGGGTTGCCGCGGCCCTCGAGCCCGCGGAACAGCTGGTTGAGCTCGCCGGGGAAGTTCGACTCCACCAGCACCTGGTAGCGCCGCATGTCGACGATGTGGTCGACGTGCTCGATGTCGACCGGGCACTGGTTGACGCACGCGCCACACGTCGTGCACGACCAGAGGACATCGGGGTCGATGACGCCGTACATCGACTCGTCGCCGATCAGCGGCCGTTCGAGCTGGGCCACGGCACCCTCGGACGCAGGTCCCGAGTCGCGGCTCGCCGCGATCATGGCGGGAGCAGCCTCCATCGCGTGGTCGCGCAGCGCCATGATCAGCAGCTTGGGCGAGAGCGGTTTCTCGGTGTTCCAGGCCGGGCACTGTGACTGGCAGCGGCCGCACTCGGTGCAGGTGGTGAAGTCGAGCAGGCCCTTCCAGCTGAAGTCGCCGATCGTGCCGGCCCCGAGCGTGGCGTCCTCGTCGAGGTCCTCGATGTCGTCGAGGGTGAGCGGCTTGCCGGCCGACATCATCGGCTTGACCGCACCGAGGGCGACGGGCCGACGAGCGAAGAGCACGTTGATCGGCGCCACGAAGATGTGCAGGTGCTTGGAGTTGAGCACGAAGATCAAGAAGGTCAGCATCACGCCGATGTGGAGCAGCAGCCCGAGTCCCTCGAGGAACTCCAAGGTGCTGTGGGGAAGCCCGTCCAGCAGGTGGCCCACGCCGATCGAGATGTAGGCGCCGCTCTTGTAGGGCAGGTTGCCCAGCGCCGCCGAGGCACCGCGGAACAAGAACATCGTCCAGATGACGTTGAAGATCATGAACAGCGTGATCCACGCGCCCCGCAGGTGGGAGCCGAAGAAGCGGGAACGCCGGCCGAGATCCTTCGGGGCGTTGCGGAGCCGGATCCAGACGAAGACGCAGATCCCGAAGAACGCCATCATCGCGATGAAGTCCTGGAGGAACCCGAGGACCGGCCAGTGGCCGACCAGCGGGATAGCCCACGACAGCGAGTCGGCGCCGAACGCCAGTGCGATCAGCGCGCCGTACGCCTCGAGATAGACCGTCGCCAGGATCACGAACGCCCAGAACACGAAGAAGTGAGCGGCCCCGGGGACGCTCCACTTGAGCAGCTTCTTCTGGCCGAAGACCTCCACCAGCTGGCGCTTGACGGCCGCGCCGACCTTGCCGGTCACGCCCTCGACCCGGTCGGGCGCGGGCTGTCCGCTGCGGATCAGCCGGTCGAGGAACCACACGCGACGGCCGGCGATCGGCAGTGCGATCAGGTTGAGCAGCAGCCCGAGGACGAACACGGCGGTCACAGTCACTCCCAGAGGTCGGGACGGCGGACGAACGGCGCCGACACTACGGGTCGCGGGACCCGTCGGTCACCGGCGCCCGGACCTTGAATCCTACCGACAGGTAACTTCGGGGTGTCGGGACAGTGGTCCTTGTCTCAGCCGGTACGGCGGACCGGTCAGCCGGTGCCGCCCAGCCGCCGGGTCAGCGCCGCGGCAGCACGGCGTACCTCGTTGGCGAGGAGCGCCCGGTCGGTGTCGTCGGGGGCGCCCGCAAAGGTGACCGCGACCCCGGCCACGGGATGGCCGTTGTGGTCGAGCACCGGCGCGGCGACGCTCGCCAGCCCCGGCGTCACCTCGCCGTTCTCGATGGCGTAGCCACGGTTGCGGGTGTCGGTCAGCACCGACCGGAGGGCGGAGAGGGTGCGCGGGCCGGTGCCGTGCCGGTCGACGAACGCCGAGGCGTCGGGGTAGAGCGCCCGCACCTGCGCGGGAGGCAGGGCGGAGAGGATCGCCCGGCCGCTGGCGGTCAGGTGCGCCGGCAGGCGGACGCCGACGTCGGTGACCAGCGGAGGACGGCCCGGGGCGCGCTCCTCCACGACGTAGAGCACGTCGCGCCCGTGGAGCACGGCGAGGTGGGCGGTCTGGCCGGTGCGGTCGACCAGGTCGGTGAGCAGCCGGCGGCTGATCCGCTGCAGCGGCTCCTGGCGGCTGTAGCCGCTGCCCACCTCGAACGCCGCGACCCCGAGGCCGTAGCGGTGCTCCTCGGGCAGGTGGACGACGAAGCCTTCCTCGACCATCGCCGCGAGCAGGTGGTAGGCCGTCGAGCGCGGCAGGTCGCAGGCACGCATGATCCGGTCCAGCGGCACCGGGTCGGGCTGGCTGGCCAGGAAGCGCAGCACCCGCAGCGCTCTGGTGGCCGCCGGCACCTGACCCATGCCGGGATCGTCCCACGCACGGCCGCTCGGCCGCAGCGCCGGTCAGTCCGTCGTACGGCGCGGCTCGGTCTCGGTGTGGCGGCCGCTCGCCGTGGTCTCCGGCTCCGCCTCGGGCGAGGTGGCACTGGTGTCGGTGATCCCGGTGGTGCCTGTGGCGTCGGTGGAGGTGGTCGCCCGCGGCTCACCGGTGGTAGCGGTGCTCGTGGCCTCGGTCGGGGCCTCGGTCGAGGTGCCGGTCGAGGACGTCGCCGCGGTCTCGGTGCGCCCGTCGTCCCAGACGTCGGGCTGGTAGTCGGCGGCCCTGGTGTTGACCTCGGGGTCGACGCTGTCGGCCTCGCGGAGCTTGTCCTCGTACTGCGCCTGCTCGACGGCGTGACCCTGCTCGGCCGCGGCGGCGCGCTCCCGGGCACGCTCGGCCTCGGCCTGGGCGAGCTCCGCCTTGGCCTTCGCCTCCTCGGCGGAGCGCTGCGACTCGGTGAGCCCGGAGGCGTGCTGCGCGGCCTCGGCGCGGAGCTCCTCCGCGTGGGCCCGGCGCTGCTCGGTCTGTCGCTTGTTGACCATGGAGACGACGAGGCCGATCACGACCACGACCGCCACGACCACGATCACCCAGATGAGCCAGGTCGGCATGACTGCTCCCTTCGTCCGCCCGGCGGGATGCCGGGTCTTCGACGGTAGATCTGCTGGGCGCGGTGCCCTTCCCCCGAAGGGGTGGGCCTGTTCAGCGGCCCGTTCAGCGGTACACCCGGACCTCCGGGATGGTCCACGGCGCAGCGGCGTCGGCGGTCAGGGTGGCCCGCACGTAGCGGATCGAGCGGCGCGGGGGGATCGACGGCTGCGGATGCCCGTGCCCCCTGTGGAGGCGGCCACACGTCGGGATTGAGGATCACCGTCCTGTCTCGGATCCCAGACAGCCGGGCGGCCGCGGCGGTGGCGCCGCTGTCGGCCGCGGGAGTTGGATGGCGGCCATGGAGACGGTGCAGGTGGGGGTCGGTCCCGTGTCGTTCGAGGACCTGGTGGCCGTGGCCCGGGGCGGTGCCGCGGTCGCACTGACCGACGAGTCCCTCACCGCGGTCGACCGGGCCCGTGCCGTCGTCGAGGAGCTCGCCGCGGCTCCGGTGCCGGCGTACGGCATCTCGACCGGGTTCGGCGCGCTGGCGACCCGGCACATCCCGACCGAGCTGCGCGAGCAGCTCCAGCGGTCGCTGATCCGCTCGCACGCCGCCGGGTCGGGGCCCGAGATCGAACGCGAGGTGGTACGCGGCCTGATGCTGCTGCGGCTCTCGACGCTCGCGACCGGCCGGACCGGCGTACGACGGGAGACTGCGCAGCTGCTCGCGTCGCTGCTGAGCGCGGGGATCACGCCGATGGTCCGGGAGTACGGGTCGCTCGGCTGCTCGGGCGACCTGGCCCCGCTGGCGCACTGCGCCCTGGCGCTGATGGGCGAGGGGGAGGTGCGCGACGCGGTCGGCGCCCTGATGCCGACGGCCGACGCCCTCGCGGCTGCGGGCCTGACGCCGGTGCGGCTCCGCGCCAAGGAAGGGCTGGCCCTCATCAACGGCACCGACGGGATGCTGGCGATGCTGGTGCTGGCGATCACCGACCTGCGGATGCTGCTGCGCACCGCCGACATCGCCGCCGCCATGAGCGTCGAGGCGCAGATGGGCACCGACCGGGTCTTCGCGGCCGAGCTCCAGGCCCTGCGGCCGCAGGTCGGCCAGGCGCTGTCCGCCGCCAACCTGGTGCGAGTGCTCGCGGGGTCCGGCGTGATGGCGGCACACCGGGACGACCGCTTCCACCGGGTGCAGGACGCCTACTCGCTGCGCTGCTCACCGCAGGTGCACGGCGCGGCCCGAGACACCGTCGACCACGCGGCCGCCGTCGCGGGTCGCGAGCTGGCCAGCGCGATCGACAACCCCGTGGTGCTGGTGGACGAGGGTCGCGTCGAGTCCAACGGCAACTTCCACGGTGCGCCGGTCGCCTACGTGCTCGACTTCCTGGCGATCGTCGCCGCCGACGTGGCCTCGATCTCCGAGCGGCGCAGCGACCGCTTCCTCGACCGGGCACGCAACCACGACCTGCCGGCGTTCCTCGCCCACGACCCCGGTGTCGACAGCGGCTTGATGATCGCCCAGTACACCCAGGCCGCGATCGTCTCCGAGCTCAAGCGGCTCGCCGTCCCGGCCAGCGTCGACTCGATCCCCTCCAGCGCGATGCAGGAGGACCACGTCTCGATGGGCTGGAGCGCGGCGCGCAAGCTGCGGCGGTCCGTCGACGGGCTGGGCCGCGTCGTCGCCATCGAGCTGCTGACCGCCGCGCGGGGGCTCGAGCTGCGCACCACCACCGGCGACACCGCCGGGACCACCCCCGCGCCCGCGACCGGGGCCGTCGTACGCCTGCTGCACGAGCACGGCGTCGGCACGCCCGGCCCCGACCGGTTCCTCTCACCCGAGATCGAGACCGCCGTCTCGCTGGTCGCCTCGGGTGCCGTCCTGTCCGCCGTCGAAGCCGAGATCGGAGATCTCTCATGACCGAGAACCCCCGCCTGCCCATCCACGCCCCCACCGGGACCGAGCTGTCGGCGAAGAGCTGGCAGACCGAGGCGCCGCTGCGGATGCTGATGAACAACCTCGACCCCGAGGTCGCCGAGCGCCCCGAGGACCTGGTCGTCTACGGCGGCACCGGCAAGGCGGCGCGCTCCTGGGAGGCGTACGACGCGCTGCTGGCGACCCTGCGCGACCTCGAGCCCGACGAGACGATGCTGGTGCAGTCGGGCAAGCCGGTCGGCGTGATGAAGACCCATGAATGGGCGCCGCGGGTGCTGATCGCGAACTCCAACCTGGTCGGCGACTGGGCCAACTGGGAGGAGTTCCGCACCCTCGAGGAGCTCGGCCTGATCATGTACGGCCAGATGACGGCCGGGTCCTGGATCTACATCGGCACGCAGGGGATCCTGCAGGGCACCTTCGAGACCTTCGCCGCCGTCGCGGAGAAGCGGTTCGGCGGCACGCTGGCCGGCACGATCACCCTGACCGCCGGGCTCGGTGGCATGGGTGGCGCGCAGCCGCTCGCGGTGACCATGAACGACGGCGTCGCGATCTGCATCGACGTCGACCAGTCGCGGATCACCCGCCGGATCGAGCACCGCTACCTCGACGAGCAGGCCGACTCGCTGGAGGACGCGGTCGCCCGCGCCGTCGCAGCGCGGCACGAGAGGCGGCCGCTGTCGATCGGGCTGCTCGGCAACGCCGCCGAGCTGGTGCCGGCGCTGTTGGAGCTCAAGGCTCCGATCGACATCGTCACCGACCAGACCTCGGCTCACGACCCTCTGTCCTACCTGCCGATCGGCGTCTCCTTCGAGGACTGGCACGACGCGGCCGCCCGCGACCCGGAGGGCTTCACCAAGGAGGCCGAGGCCTCGATGGCCCAGCACGTGCGGGCGATGGTGGAGTTCCAGGACGCGGGCGCCGAGGTCTTCGACTACGGCAACTCGATCCGCGACGAGGCGCGCAAGGGTGGTTACGACCGGGCGTTCGAGTTTCCCGGCTTCGTGCCGGCCTACATCCGGCCGCTGTTCTGCGAGGGCAAGGGCCCGTTCCGCTGGGCGGCACTGTCGGGCGACCCGGCCGACATAGAGGCGACCGACCGCGCGATCCTCGAGCTCTTCCCCGACGACGCCAAGCTGCGCAAGTGGATCACCATGGCGCAGGAGCGGGTGCACTACCAGGGGCTGCCGGCCCGCATCTGCTGGCTCGGGTACGGCGAGCGGCATCGCGCCGGCCTGAAGTTCAACGAGATGGTCGCCTCCGGTGAGCTGAAGGCGCCGATCGTGATCGGCCGCGACCACCTCGACTGCGGCTCGGTCGCCTCGCCCTACCGCGAGACCGAGTCGATGCTCGACGGCTCAGACGCGATCGCCGACTGGGCGATCCTCAACGCCCTGGTCAACACCGCCTCCGGCGCGACCTGGGTGTCGTTCCACCACGGTGGCGGGGTCGGCATGGGTCGCTCGCTGCACGCCGGGCAGGTCTGCGTCGCCGACGGCACCGACCTGGCGGCCCAGAAGATCGAGCGGGTGCTCACCAACGACCCTGGCATGGGCGTCATCCGCCACGTCGACGCGGGCTACGACCGCGCCGTCGAGGTGGCCGACCAGCGCGGCGTACGCATCCCGATGCGAGGACCTTCCGGTCCGGCGTAGCCGAGACGGAGGGCCGCAGCGAGCGGCGTAGCGAGCTTGCTCGCGAGCCGGCATCGCCCCGAGCCGGAGCGCGGGGAGAGGAAACCGCTGCGAGAACGGCCGCCCCGGGGTCGGCTCGGCGTAGTTTTCGCCGCGGTTTCCTCTGTCCCCCACCCGCGCCACGCAGCCGCGGCTACTGGTGGGACATCAGGAAGGCCAGCAGGTAGCTGCGGCTGTCGCCGTCGTCGATCTTGTCGCCGGGCAGGTGCTCGGCGGTGTCGAGGGCAGCCTTGGCCGCTGCGCCTCCGGCCAGTGCGGAGTACATCAGCACGTAGTCACCGAGCGGACCGGTGAAGCCCGACGAGCCGGTGGCCTCCGCGACGTTCGCCGCGATCCGCGCGGGGTCGCCTCCGAGGTACGACGAGGAGGGGCTCATCGGGATCAGCTGGATGCCGAGGATCGCCGAGGGCTCGGGAGAGAACCAGGTGGCGTAGTCGCGCTTCCCGCCCCAGTTGATGCCGAAGACGTGGTGGTCGAAGCCGGCCGGGAGGGTCGGCTCGGTCCAGAACCGGCGCGCGGTGTCGGCTTCCGAGGAGAGCAGCCAGCCGGCCTCCTGCTCGAGCCGCGTGTTCTTCGTCGCGGAGGCCCAGAGTGACAGGCCCGCCCAGGCGTTGACGGCCTCGGAGCTCGACTCCTGGTTGTTGCCGTCGGCGAAGGGTGAGGTGCCCGAGGCCCACGAGTGACCGGCGTACACGTCGAAGACCCGCAGCCGGGGCGTGATCCCGGTGTCCGCGCCCCCGGCGATGTCGGCCGCGAGCAGGTCCATCACCGGCTGCAGCCGTCGGACCACGGACGGGTCGTGCGCGGCCAGGACGCCGGCGGCGTAGAGGAAGTAGCCGTAGTGGAAGTGGTGGTCGTTGAACTCGTCGGAGCCGAACGACGGGGTCTGCCCGACGACGCCGTGCCAACGCGGGTCGTAGACGAAGCACTGGGCAGAGCGCGAGCGGCAGCCCTTCTCCTGCGTCCACTGCCCGAGCGCCTGGACGAGCCGGGTCTGCGCGGTCTTGGCTGCCCCGTCGGCGCCGACCTGGTCGGCGATGTCGAGCAGCTGCGCCTGGCGGTAGAGCCACTTCCCGCCGAAGTAGGTGTCGGCGGGTGGGGCCGGTGACTGGTCGACGTCCTGCGTGACCTGGGAGGAGAGGGTCTTCCGGTCCGACGCCGAGAGACCGGCGAGGTCGAGGCCGGCTGAGGCGGTCGTCCGAGGAACGGTCCACGACAGGGCGGACCCGTGACAGACCCGGAGGTCGCCGTAGACGCTCGGGAAGCTCCCCAGGTCGCACGTCGTGCCGTCCCGTAGTCCGGCCGCCTGGGCAGGCGTCGTCACGAACGCCGTGTCCCCGTGGCCGTAGGACAAGGAGGTGGTGACCCGGCTCTGCCCGACGTCGTACGCGGTGCTGGTGGCGGAGACCGGCGCGGCGAGCGCCGCGAGCCGGGAGGCGTCGTGCCCGGACGGCACCGGGAAGAACGTCGCGCTGCCGCCGACGCGGAGTGCCACCTCGCTGCCGTCGACGGTGCCGTCGGCGACCTTCAGGCCGTAGTCACCGGTCGGCGTGGCGGCGGTCCACACGCCCTGGTCGGGACCCTGCTTCCAGCTCACCGACGTGTGCAGCGTCTCGCTGCGCGTCGCGGTGTGCCCGATGAACGGCGAGCCCTCGGCCACCACTGTCCGCCCGAGCTCGTGGCCGTCGGCGTCGCGGCTGCTCAAGGTGAACGACGCGTCGTCGTAGGCCGAGACGACCTGGTCGACCGCACCCGGAACGGTGACGGCAACGTCCTCCTGGTGGCTGCCCACGACGCTCGTCGCCGACGCCACGACCTGGGGCAGCCCGAACCCGAAGCCGGTCTTGTCGAGACTGAAGGCGAGCGGCAGGGGGAAGACCGGGTTCGTCGCGTCGCCGAACACCAGCCCGGAGAACCACCGGTTCGTCGGCGGCGTGAGGCCGGCCGCCAGGCGCATGGTCGGAAGTGGCTTCGACGAGCGCTGGGGCAGGGCCTTCGCCGTCTGCGCGATCTCCTGGGCCGGGAGGGGGTTCGACGCCGGGGAGCCGGTGGCCGTGCTCGCCGTCGGCGGCCCGGTCCCTCCCTCGGAGGCGGGGCCGTCGGACGACGACGACCCACACCCGGACGCCCCGGCCAGCAGGGCCACGGCGAGGACGAGCCCCGTCACAGGACGCGCGCGGAGGCGACTCATCGCACGCCGATCCGCTGCAGGAACTCCCGGAACCTGTCCGTCGGACCCGACAGGATGCCGGCGTCGGCCAAGGTGAGGGTGACCGACACAGGGCTGCCCGGCTGGCTCAACGAGGTCAGGCTCGCGGTCCGCAACTGCGGCACCGCCAGGTCGACGGTCGTCTCCGCGACCCCTTGCGCCGTCTGCACGGACACGTCGGAGACCGTGGCGGCCAGCCGCGAGCGGTTGGGCAGCTCGACGTCGGCCGGGCCGCCGATGCGGATCCGTCCGTACTGGTCGGGGGTCAGCCGGAACTTCGCCGTGACGTACTGCGTCCCGCCCGCCGTGATCGTGGCCATGTCGCCGGCGGCCGCGAAGCTGCCCTGCTGCGCCTTGATGTCGGTCAGGGTGCCGTTCATCTGAGCCAGGTAGGTCACCTGTCCGTGCTTGGCGTCGATGGAGTACGAGTTCGTCGAGACGGGCTTCAGTCCGTTGGCGACGTCGCGCTGGAGGTCGAGCGAGGAGAGCGTGAACAGCTTGTCCCCGGTGTGCACCACCTGCCCGGGCTGGGCGTACTGCGCCACCACGACGCCGCCGTACTCCGAGCCGACCGTGGACTGTCGCGCTCCCACCTCGGCGTCGTCGCTGAACGCCTGTCGCGAGCGTTGGTTGACGAGCAGGGTCAGGACGGCGACGAGCGCCAGGACCAGGATCAGTCCGCCCCAGAGGCGGAGTCGGTTCGGCCAGGTCATGCCAGGTTCCCTTCGCGTGTGTGTCGTCCGCTCAACGAGCCGACGGGTTCCGGTGCCGGGTACGACGCGGGACCGGCGAGCATCTCGGGCGGCATCGAGACCATCGGCACCGCGGTACGCCGCGTCTTCCCGCCGCGACGGCGACGGCGGTTCTCGCCCAGCGCGACGAGGATGAACGCGGCCAGGACCAGCGCGTTCGTGATGCACCACGCCGTGCCGAGCGTGAAGCGGGACGTGACGACGTTCTGCCAGACCCCGACCGCTGCGGTGAGCGTGAGGAACACGAACGTCAGCAGCTGCGGCACCATGAAGTTGTAGGGGGAGGCGGCGCGGGTCGTGGTGCCCGTGACGTGCCACTTCTGCTCGCGGCCGAGGAAGGCGTTGACCAGGGCCCGCAGGTAGATCGGGTAGGACACGGCGGCGAGCATCAGGACCTCCCAGCGGAAGCTGCCGACGCTGAAGAACGCGAGCACCACCTGCAGGAGGTAGAAGCCGGCGTACATGAGCAGCCACTGGCCGACGCCGACGCTGAGGTTGACGGGGTGGAGGTCGAAGTAGATCTCCATGGGTGGCACGAAGAGCAACAGGCCCGGCGCGATGCCGGTCAGGTAGTGCGTGGCCGTGATGCCGTACATGATCCGCTGGTCGGCGGTGAGCCGCCGGCGCCGGGAGAACGGGTTGGCGCGGAACCAGATCTCGAAGCCGCCGGTCGCCCAGCGCAGCTGCTGCTTGGTGTAGGCCTCGATCGTCTCGGGGGCGTCGCCGACCGCCAGGGACGTCGGGAGGTAGATGCTGCGCCACCCGTGCTCGTGGAGCAGGAGCGAGGTCCAGACGTCCTCGGACTTGGAGTCGACGTACATGCCGCCGATCTCGTGCACGGCGCTACGTCGGAACATCACGTTGGTGCCGACGCAGAACGCCGCGTTGAAGTGGTTCCGGCCCGGCTGGACGAAGCGGTAGAACATCGTCTGCATGTAGCCGGCGCCGCGCGAGATCAGGTTGACCAGGTTGCCGTAGGTCTGGGGCGTCTGCACCAGGGCGACCGTCTCGTCGGCGAAGAACGGGAGTGTCTGCTCGAGGAACTCCGGGTGCGGCACGAAGTCGGCGTCGAAGATGCAGAAGAAGTCGCCCTTGGCGATCGAGAGGGCGTGGTTGACGTTGCCGGCCTTCGCGCCGTTGTTGCTCATCCGGCGCAGGTAGTGGCAGCCCAGCTCCTCGGCCAGGTCACGGATCTCGTCGGAGCGTCCGTCGTCGAGGATCCAGGTGCGGTGCTGGCCGCGGATCGCGAGCGCGGCCACGGCGGTACGACGCACGGTCTCGACCGGCTCGCCGTAGACGGTGATGAACACCTCGACGCTGGTCGGTCGGCCGGCGAGGGACAGCTGCCACGCGGCGGGCGGGTCGTCGCGGCGACGCAGGAAGAGGGTCTCCTTGGTCGCCCAGTAGGAGTAGTCGCGCGGGTCCTTGGTCCCGGACAGGACCGTCCACATGGCCAGCAGCGTGTGCACGACCAGCACGCCCTCGGCCAGCACGACCACCAGCCACGGCACCAGGTCGCCCCGGTTGCTGGGGTCGAGCAGGAAGGCGGCGTAGAGCAGCACGCCGAGGGTGGCCAGGAGCGTGAGCACGATCAGGAGCGGTGAGTAGCGCTGGGCGGAAGCGGCCCGCCGGGTGGCGGGCACATGCCGGTCCAGACGCACGATGTCGTCGTAGGTCATCAACAGAGATCTCTCGGACGGGGACGGGGGAGATGCCCGAACCCCGTTGGCGGACACCGAACCTGTTGTGTACCCCGTCCTCGAACGGGGTACACAGGTCGGCGGCAAGAGAATGTGAACGATCCAATTCCTGAGCGTGAAACGCTGGCTCGGGTGTGACGCGGCCAACAGTGAGCCGGGGTGGGCGTGGCCGGTCGAGGTCCCGTGAAGGAGGAAGTAGGGCATGGCACGACTGCGGTTCGTCCGGGTCACCCGGCACTACGCGCACGCCGGAACGCCGGCGGTCGCCGACGTCGACCTCGACGTCGCCGACGGGGAGGTGGTGCTGGTCACCGGTCCTCCCGGGTCGGGCCGGACGACGCTGCTGCGCCTAGCGGCCGGGCTAGAGCTGCCGGACAAGGGCCGGGTGCTGGTCGGCGACGGTGAGGACACGGGTCCCGACGCCGCCGAGGTGGCCCTGGTCTTCCAGAACTACGCGATCTACCCCCACCTCCGTCCGCGAGAACATCTCGCTGCCCCTGCGGCGCGGGTCCCGCAAGCCCAAGGAGGTGGCCAGGCTCGTGGACGAGGTGGTCGGCCTGCTCGGCCTGGGCGAGCTGACCCGGCGGCCGGCGTCGGCACTGAGCACCAGCGAGCGGATGCGGGTCGCCCTGGCACGGTCGGTGGTCCGGCGCCCCGACCTGCTGCTGATGGACGAGCCGCTGGCCAACCTCGAACCCGGCGTCCGGGCCGAGCTCGCAGCCCAGCTGGTCGCGGCCCAGCAGGCGTTCGGCACCACGACGCTGTGCGTGCTCAGCGGCTCGGAGGACCTCGCCGCCCTGCCCGGACGCGTCGTACGCCTCGAGGAGGGGCGGCTGGTGGCGGGGTAGGGGTCGGCTCGCGAGCACCTTTCGCCACTCCCTGCGGCCATTCCGCACCGAGACGGTGCGGAATGTCCTCGCTCAGGTGCAGACTGCACCCATGTCGGAGTCCTCTGAGTCCCGGCCCGTGCGCTCTCGGGTCACCCTTCGCAACATCAGCTCGCGCGCCTGGGAGCATCCGGCCGACCGCGGTGCCCTGGTCGCGCTGCGCAAGCTCAAGGGCTTCGACACGGTCGTGAAGCTGATGTCGGGCCTGATCAACGAGCGCGCCGTGCGCCTGCTCTTCCTCGGCTCGGCCATCCGGGTCGACGATCGGCAGTTCCCAGCGCTGGCCCGGGCGCTCAGCGACGCCTGCACCACGCTCGACGCCCCGGAGGTCCCCGAGCTCTTCGTGACCGCCGACCCGTTCATCAACGCGATGACGATCGGGATGGACAAGCCGATCATCCTGGTCAACTCCGGCATGGTCGACGTGATGGACGAGGAGGAGCTGCGCTGGGTGCTGGCCCACGAGCTCGGGCACGCGCTCAGCGGCCACGCGGTCTACCGCACGATCCTCAACCGGATGCTGATCCTGAGCGGCCTCTGGAACGCCATCCCCTTCGGTGGCCTCGGCTACCGGATGATCATGGCGGCGCTCTACGAGTGGGCCCGCAAGTCCGAGCTGTCGGCCGACCGGGCCGGGCTGCTCGGCACCCAGGACCCCGCCACCGCCTACCGCGCGCTGATGAAGATGGCCAGCGGGGGGCACCTCGACGACCTCGACCAGGCGTCCTTCTTCGCGCAGGGCTCCGAGTTCGACGCCACGACCGACCTGCGTGACTCGGTGCTCAAGGTGCTGCTGATCGAACGGCGTACGCATCCGATGCCCGTCTCGCGGGCCAGCGAGCTGCGTCGCTGGGTCGACTCCGGGGCCTACACGACGATCCTCTCAGGCACCTATCCGACCCGCGACGGCGACGCCGACGCCCCGCTCAGCGAGGCGGCGCAGGAAGCGGCGGCGAGCTACAGCCAGGCGTTCCGCGACACCCAGGACACCCTCGGCCGCCTGCTCCACGACACCGCCGGCTGGCTCGGCACCGCCAAGGGCTGGGTCGACGAGCAGTGGCGGCGCCGCGGGGGCGACGACGATGAGGCCGCGTCGTAACCCGCGACACCCTCCTCACCGAGCTGGCCTCACGCGTCTCGTTGCTCGACCGGCCCGCGGTCGTCGCCGTCGACGGTGGCGACGGAGCCGGCAAGACGACCCTCGCCGACGAGCTCGCCGTGCTGGTGCCGGGTGCGGTCCGCGCCTCGATCGACGACTTCCACCACCCGCGCGCCTATCGCCACGCCCTCGGCCGTACGGCGGCCACGGTGTGGGCACGCACCTTCGACCTCGACGCCCTCCGGCGTGAGCTGCTCGACCCGTGGCGGTGCGGCCCGGGCACGCCCTACCGCCGGCGCCGGCACGACCTCGCCACCGACGCCTACGTCGACGACCCGCCCGACGTCGTACCGGCGGACGGCGTCCTGGTCGTCGACGGGGTTTTCGCGCAGCGGCCCGAGCTCGTCGCCGCGTGGGACCTGGTGGTCTACGTGCACGCCGACGACGCCGTGCGGGTCGCCCGGATGGCCGCCCGAGACGGCGTACCGGACGACCCCGACCACCCGGACCAGCGTCGCTATCTCGACGCTCAGCGGCTCTACCGGGACAGATGCCGGCCGTCGGAGCGGGCCGACATCGTCGTCGACAACACCGATCCCGACGCTCCTGTGATCAGGTGAACGTCACCGTCTCCCGGCCCGCGCGTGTCAGCATGTGGGCATGTCCGATCCGGGAGCTCTGGACGACGCCGTCGCGCGCATGTGCGACGGCGACGGGTTCCGGAAGCTCTACCGGGCGGGTGCAGCCGACCCTCCTGCGCTACCTCGAGGTGCTCGACGGGCCGACCGACGCCGAGGACGTCGCCTCCGAGACCTGGCCCAGGCCAGGCGCGATCTCGGGCGGTTCCGCGGCGGCGGTGACGGGTTCCTCGCCTGGATCACCACGATCGGGCGGCACCGGGCGCTCGACCTGCTGCGCCAGCGGTCCCGCCGGCCACGCGTGGTCACCGACCTGACCGACCTCGCCCCGGCGGACGCCGTCGACCTCGAGGTGCGCATCGAGGTCGCCCTCGGCACCTGCTACGCCCTGGCCCTGCTGCGAGAGCTGCCCCCAGGATCAGGCAGAGGCGCTGATGCTCCGGGTGGTGATGGGCTTGGACGCCACGTCCGCGGGCGAGGTGCCAGGCAAGCGACCCGGCGCCGTACCCTCCGCGGCCCAGCGCGGGCTGTGCAACCTGGCCAGGCGGCTGGACGCTCCCACGAGCGGGTGTGGCGTCGCCGTGACATCTTCTCTCCTCGCGGCGCTGAAGGGTCGAGATGAGCATGTGGTGGCGAGATGTCCTGGCACGCGGTCGGCGGGTCCCGACTCCTGGTCCTGCTGTGCCCTCTCCCGGGGTCGACCGCGTCCTGGACTCTCTGCGAGCACCCGCTTCACGCAAGGAACTGGCCCGCGAGGACCACGCTCCTGCCGAGTTCCACCGTGCTCGTCTCGTCCCGCCGCCGACCAGGAGCAACGCGAGGAGTCCGCGAGCCGCCCGTACGGGCCTCAAGGCAGCACTGGCCAGCGCCGCGGCCGTCGCCTTTTCGGCGCGACGCTGCCGAGGCCCGGCGGGGACAATGCCGCGCCGTCGCACCCGGCCCACCCGACGCACCCGGTGAAGCCGACCCAGGCTGCGACGCCGACGCATCCGACGCACCCGGCCAAGCCGAGCCACCCGGCCAAGCCGAGCCACCCGGCGCCGACCCACCCGACCCGTCCACCCGAGCTCGACGAGCCACCCGGTCCCGCCGAGCCATCCTGCCGCGCCGCACAGTCACTCGACGGCGCGCAGTCACCCCCTGAGCTGACCGGGAGAGGGTCAGAAGACTGCCCGGCCCGGTGGGGCGGGTCGGGCAGTCAGACCCCGGACTCCAGGGCGGTGACGGCCGCGTGCAGGGCCAGCGTCCGCCGGGCGGTCTCGACGTGGAGGTTCTCCACCATCCGCCCGCGGTAGGTCACGACGCCGGACCCGCGCCCGTCCTCCCAGGCCTGCACGATGCCGCGCGCGTCCTCGACGGCCTGGTCGCTCGGAGCGAACGCCGCGTTGGCGCCCGCGACCTGTCCCGGATGGATCAGGGTCTTGCCGTCGAACCCCATCTCCCGGCCCTGCCGGCACTCGGCCAGGAAGCCGTCGACGTCCTGGACGTCGTTGTAGACCCCGTCCAGGATCGCCTTCCCGGTCGCCCTGGCTGCCAACAGCGCCAGGCCGAGCCCGGTCAGCAACGGCGCGCGACCCGGCACGTGCTCGGCGTAGAGCTCCTTGGCGAGGTCGTTGGTGCCCATCACCAGCACCGTGAGCCGCTCGCTCGCGGAGGCGATCTCCTCGCAGTGCAGCATCGCGACCGGGGTCTCCACCATCGCCCAGAGCATGGTGTGGCCGGGCGCGTCGTGGGCCGCCATGGCCTCGACGAGGGCGCGGACCGCGTCGGCGCTGTCGACCTTCGGTACGACGATCGCGTCCGGCCCGGCCGCACACGCGGCGCGTAGGTCGTCGCGGTGCCACTCCGTGTCGGCGCCGTTGACCCGGATCGTGACCTCGCGGTCGCCGTAGGCATCGGAGGCGGCGGCAGCACAGGCCGCGTCGCGCGCGGCGGGCTTGGCGTCGGGGGCGACGGCGTCCTCGAGGTCGAGGATCAGACCGTCGCAGGGGATCGACCGCGCCTTCTCGAGCGCGCGCTCGTTGGAGGCGGGCATGTAGAGCACCGAGCGCCGCGGGCGGAACGTCTCGCTCATGCGTCGACCTCGTCGTACAGCTTCTTCAGCTCCGGGTCGCGCTCGGCCAGCTGCTCGGCGAGGTCGACCAGGACCAGGCACTGCTTGAGGGAGGCGTCGTCCTCCATCTTCCCGTCGAGCATCACCGCCCCGGTGCCGTCGCCCATCGCGGCCACGACCCGACGGGCGTGCGCGATGTCCTCGACGCTGGGCGAGAACACGCGGTGGGCGATCTCGATCTGCTTGGGGTGCAGGCTCCACGCGCCGACGCAGCCGAGGAGGTAGGCGTTGCGGAACTGGTCCTCGCATGCCACGGTGTCGGCGATGTCGCCGAACGGGCCGTAGTAGGGATAGATCCCGAAGGCCGCGCACGCGTCGACCATGCGGGCGATCGTGTAGTGCCACAGGTCCTGCTGGTACGTCGCGCGCTCGCCCTCGACGTCGACGCCGTCCGAGTTCTTGGTCGGGTCCTGGCGGACCAGGTAGCCGGGGTGGCCGCCGCCGACGCGGGTCGTCTTCATCCGGCGGTCGGCGGCGAGGTCGGCCGGGCCGAGGCTGAGCCCCTGCATCCGCGGACTGGCGCCGCAGATCTCCTCGACGTTGGAGACGCCGCGCGCGGTCTCGAGGATCGCGTGCACCAGCAGGGGCTTGGTCAGGCCCGCCTTGGCCTCGAGCTGGGCCAGCAACCGGTCGACGTAGGCGATGTCCTCCGCGCCCTGCACCTTCGGCACCATCACCACGTCGAGCTTGTCGCCGACCTCGGTGACCAACGTGGTCAGGTCGTCGAGCACCCAGGGGCTGTCGAGGGCGTTGACCCGCGTCCAGAGCTGGGAGCTCTTGAAGTCGGTCTCACGGGCGATCCGGACCAGCCCGTGCCGGGCGGCCTCCTTGTTGTCGGCCTTGATCGCGTCCTCGAGGTTGCCGAGGAGCACGTCGACGGTGCCGGCCATCGCCGGCACCTTGGCCGCCATCTTCTGGTTGGATGGGTCGAAGAAGTGGATCGCCCGGCTGGGCCGGGCCGGGATCTCCCTCAGCGGCTCGGGGGCGCCGACCGCGAGGGGGCGGAAGAAGTCCTTGGGGCCGCGCACACTCATGGGCATGCGCGGACGCTACCGCCGTCGGTCGAGGCCGGGTATGACGCACTCCACTCGGCCGCCCGGCTATCCGATCGCCGTACCGTGTGCGATGCCCATCGAGCCGGCCACGCGACGACGGCTGGTCTCGTCGTCGTCCATCCCGCACGCGAGGCAGCGCCGGAAGCGCTGCCCGTCGTCGGTCAGGGCGGAGTGCCAGCGGTGGTGGAGGTGGAGGCGGCACCACGCAGGCGAGTGGGGTACGTCGAGCTCGCCGGCCTCGACCAGGGCGCGGTGCAGCGAGGGGGCCGAGGCCAGGACCGACACCGCATGGGTGAGCTGTCGCCGCCTCGACATCCCCCACAGCTCGGAGACGAGCTCGTGCCGGTAGCGCCGGCGGATCGACCCGGGCGGCAGGAGGAGCGTCGCGGTGTTCACGGCCGAGACGGCCCAACGGCGGGGGCGAGTGGTGCTCATGACGTGCTCCTGACCAGCCGGGGGGACGGGCTGAGCCGCACCTGGCGGGCGGCGCGGGCGAGGGCGGCGCGGGCCTGGTCGCGGCCTTCGGTGGTGAGGCGGTAGTAGCGCCGGGCCGGACGCCCCTCGGTCGCGGGGTCGACGTCCTCCCAGCGCGACGTCACCCAGTCGAGGCCCTCGAGTCGGGCCAGGATCGGGTGGACGGTGCCGCTGGCCAGCCGGGTCTGGGCCCCCAGCTGCGCGCCGTACGCCTCGTCGGTCTCGATGAGCGCCTGCAGCACCAGCTGGGTCGGGATCGTCATCCGCGGCGTCACCATGGTCGTACTCTACCTAACCCCTAGGTAGAGAACAAGGGACCTTGGTCCTGGCTGGGGCTGTGGCTTTGTGTAACCGACCTTTTGGGCACGACACGCCGTGCCCGAAAGGTGTCCAAGATGCCCGAAGGGTCGGTTACACAAGCGGGTGGGCGAGCGCGGGTCAGGCGTGGGTGGCGGCGTGGGGGTCGAGCTCAGGGGCGACGTCGGCGTCGCCGAGGTCGGCGGTGAAGTCGGTGGGCCGGGTCTCGTCGACGCCGGGGTCGACGTTCGTCGCCCGGAACACCACGGTGAGGACGACGGTCACCAGCAGGCTGACCAGGAAGGCGATCGCCGCGATGTAGACCTTGGTGTCGGTGCCCGGGAACGCCACCAGCGGCCCGCCGAAGTGAGCCTGCGTCGGTGACGTGACGCCGTACGCCGCCCAGGGGCCGTAGAACATCCCCCTGCCCAGCCGGCCAGCAGCGCCCAGCGGTGGAACCACCGCGTGTAGAGACCGACCACGATCGCCGGGAACGTCTGCAGGATCCAGACCCCGCCGAGCAGCTGGAGGTTGATCGCGAACGATCGCGACAGCGCGAGCACGAACGCCAGCGCGCCTACCTTCACCAGCAGCGACACGATCGTGCTGACCTGCGCCTCCTCGCGCGGCGTCGCGTCGGCCGGAAGTAGGCCCGGTAGGTGTTGCGGGTGAACAGGTTGGCCGCCGCGATCGACATGATCGCCGCGGGCACCAGGGCCCCGATCGCGATGGCGGCCTAGCCGACGCCCGCGAACCAAGGCGGGAACTCGTTCTCGAACAGCTGCGGCACGGCCAGCTGCGGGTTGGGCGGGTTGCCGGCGACCTTCACGCCGGCGGCGACCGCGACGAAGCCGAGCAGGGCGAGGAGGCCGAGGAGGAAGGAGTACGCCGGGAGCAGCGCCGCATTGCGCCGGATGACGCCCCGGTTGCGGGTGGAGAGCACGCCCGTGACCGAGTGGGGGTACATGAACAGCGTCTGTGCGGAGCCGAGGGCGAGGGACGCGTAGGCCCAGTGCAGGGTGGGCGGCGGCATCAGCGCCTTCGGAGACGCCTGGCCGGCCGCGATGACGTCGGCGTTGTCGGTGTTGAACTTCGTGAACGAGTCGTTGGTGACCGAGAAGATGTGCCCCCATCCGCCGAGGTGGCTGGGGATGTAGATGACCGCCAAGATGATGACGACGTAGATCAGCGCGTCCTTGACGAAGGCGATCAGCGCCGGGGCCCGCAGGCCGGAGGAGTAGGTGTAGGCGGCGGGCACGGCGAAGGCGATGAAGAGCGGCAGGTCCTTGAGGAACCAGTTGCCGCTACCGCCGAACCCCGCGACCTCGAGCACCGACTCGATGCCGACCAGCTGCAGGGCGATGTAGGGCGCGGTGGCCAGGATTCCGGTCAGGGCGACCGCGAGCGCCAGGGTCTTGGAGCCGTAGCGCCCCTGAACGAAGTCCGCCGGCGTGACGTGGCCGTGCCGGTGGGAGACCGACCAGAGTCGCGGCAGGAACAAGAAGATCGGCGGGTAGACCACGATCGTGTAGGGCACGGCGAAGAAGCCGACCGCGCTGCCGGCGTAGAGCGTCGCCGGCACCGCGATGAAGGTGTACGCCGTGTAGAGGTCGCCGCCGATCAGGAACCAGGCGATGAACGTGCCGAGGCCGCGGCCCCCGAGCCCACTCGTCGAGGTTGTCGTGGTCGCCCGGCGCCAGCGCGCCGCGGCGAACCCCATGACGGTGACGACGAGGAAGAGGAAGACGAAGACGCTGACGGCGACCGCGCTCATCGCGGGTCAACCGTCCGCGCCCGGCCCTCGGCGCCCCGCACCACGCCGTAGGCGACGAGGACGAGGACCGCGGACAGCACGATCTGGGCGAACTGGAACCAGAAGAAGAACGGGAAGCCCCAGAGCGTGGGGTCGGTCTTTTCGAACAGGGGCACCCACAGGGGAGCACGATCGCGGGCAGCAGGATGACCACGACGAGCGCCCAGAGACCGGGTGACACCTTGCGCGCGGGCGCAGGCGAGTGGTGGGACATGGCACACCTCCGAGAGCTGCTACCTCCCATACGCCGTGTGCCGCGGATCATGCAGGGCGGCCGGCCCGAGCCGGCGGCGAGCTAGAGCCCGTCGAGGGCCAGGTGGCGGGTGACCGGGTTCCACTCGTGCACCGCTGCCACGGTGACGCCCGGTGCGCGGTAGTAGGGGTCGACGGCCATGAGCGCGTCGAGGTCGTCGCGGCTCGGCACCACGAAGACCAGGAGCGCCCCGCTCTCGTCGGGCCACGGGCCGGCCGCCAGCAGCCGGCCCTCGGCGGCGAGGTGGGCGAGCCGCTCGCGGTGCTGGGGTCGGAGGGCCAGGCGGGCGTCGTCGTCGTCGAAGGCGAGCAGCACGGCGTACATGGGGGAGATGGTAGGGCCGGGTCCCGCGTCGGTGGGTCAGTCGCGGCGGCGGAGGAACCAACGGCGACGAGGGCGTGGGGGCGGTGTCGTGCGCGCGGCCGCCTGCTCGGCACGGCGGGCCTCCGCGGTACGGCGGCGGGCGAGGAGGCGGTCGCGCCACGCGTCGACCTCGGCGTCGACGTCGCGGGGCATGGTGATGAGAGGCGGGCCGTCGACCGGGGTGTAGCGCGCCTTCATCACCCGGGCGTTGAACTCCTCGAGGATCCGGCGTACCTCGGACTCGGCCGTGTGCGAGTCGAGCCGGGCCTCGAGCTCGGCGTCGTCCTTGCGCAGCTGGAGGGCCGGCGGCAGGACGCCGGTGATCTTCTCCCGCTCGATGAGCTGCTTGATCCACCAGTCGGGGTCGTGCTGGGCGCCGAGGTTCTTGATCGGCTTGCCCGAGCCGGGGAGGTTGTCGAACTCGCCACGCTCCATGGCCTGCTTGATCTGCAGGTCGACCCACTCGTGCTGGCGCTGGATCCGCTGCACGGCCGCGGCCCGGCCGGCGCGGTCGTCCTGCTCCGGCGTGCGGTCAGGGGTGCCCGGTGCTCTGCCAGGCGTCTCCGAGGTGCCCATGCGACATTCTCGCATCCGCCTCGAGGGCGCTCATCCGTCGGTCGTGGCGACCCGCGGCATCAGCAGCAGGCCGAGGGCCGCGAGCAGAGCGGCGACGGCGCAGACGGACCAGACCACGAGGTAGCCCTGCAGCGGGGCCTGCCCCTTGGTCGGGTCCTCGAGCGAGCCGGTGCTGGACAGGGCGATCGCGAAGATCGCCGAGGCGATCGCGCCACCCATGGTCTTGGTGGCGTTGGTCATCCCGGTGGCGAAGGCGGTGCGGTCGGGGGGCGCGCCGGCAGCGGCGCTGGCGGGCAGGGCCGCGACCAGGGCGCCGGAGCCGAGGCCGGCGATCGCCATGTTCACCAGCGCTTGCGTGGTCGTGTGGTGGAACGGCAGCCACAGCCCGTAGCCCAGGGCGACCAGCAGCGCGGACATCACCAGGGCGCCGCGCGGGCCGAGCGCCCGCGTGGTGAGCGGCAGCGTGAACGCGCCGATCGCGAGGAACACGACGTAGACGCCGATCAGCGTGGACACGAAGCCGGCCGAGGCGCCGAGCCCGTAGCCGGCGACGTCGGGGTCGGTGCGGGCGAACGTCGAGAGGGGGATCTGGGCGCCGAGCACCGACATCCCGAAGAGGAACGCCGTGAGCTGGACCGGCCACTGGAGGCGGCTGGCGAAGAGGCGGACGTCGACGAGCGGCTCCGCGTGACGCTCCTCGAAGCGGACGAACGGCCACAGGGTCACCAGCCCCGCGAGGATCAGCGCCCAGCCCGGGGGACTTCCGGGCCCTTGCAGCCGGATCGCGATCAAGCCACCCATGACCAGGCCGATCACCAGGCTGATCAGGGCCAGACCGCCGAGGTCGATGCCGCCCTCCCCGCGGACGGGATCGCGCTCGATGCCGAACCAGATCACCGGCAGCACGAGGGTGACCACGACGGCCGGGAACATCAGCACCACGGTCATCGACGTCGACCCGACGATCGCCCCCGACGTCACCGCACCGATGATCACCGCCAGCTCGAGCGCACCGACCAGGATCCCGGCCGCGCGCCGGGTGAGCTGGTCCTGGCGGCTGCTGCCCGACGTACGCCGGTAGACGATGGCGACCTCCATCGGCAGCCAGATGACGTAGGCACCCTGGATCGCGAACCCGATCAGGAACGTCGTGAAGCCGGGCGCGAAGGCCAGGACCCACGAGCCGAGGGCGGTGATCGCGGTGGAGAGCAGCAGCACGTTGCGGGCTCCGACCAGGTCGCCGAGGCGGGCGAGCAGGGATACGGCGAGGGCGGAGACGATCAGCTGCGCGGCCTCGAACCAGTTGACGCTCGCGGTCTGGATCGAGAGGTGGCCGGCGATGTCCTTGTAGATCGGGGTGTAGTAGCCCTGCAGGATGCCGCTGGCCAGCTCGACGCAGACCAGGAACCCGACGATCGTGGCCAGGCTGTGGACGACCCGAGCCGTGCCGCTCGGTCCGGCGACCGCCGGCCGTTCGTCAGTGGCCATCGGGGAGGCTCTCGAGCAGGCGGCGGTACCAGTCGATGCCGGTGAGGAACGCGTCGACGTCGAGGTGCTCGTCGTAAGAGTGCAGCGCCAACCGCTGCTCCTTGCTGATCCGCAAGGGTGCGAACCGGTAGACGCGGTCGCAGATCGCGGTGAAGTGGCGGGAGTCGGTGGCGCCGGTCTGGATGTAGGGCACCGCGACGGCGTCGGCGAAGAGCTCGCCGACCAGCGAGACGATCAGCTCGAAGGCCTCGTCGGTGGGCGAGACCGGGCTGGCCTCGCCGCGCTCCACGACCGTGACCTGCACGGCGTCGTCGGCGATCACCCGCTCGAGATGGGCGAGCACGTCGGCGACGCTGTCACCGGGCAGCACCCGCACGTTGATGCCCGCCGTGGCCGACGTGGCGATCACGTTGAGCGCCGGGCTGCCCTGCAGCGTGGTGACCGCGAACGTCGTGCGGGCCATGGCTGCGGTCTCCGGGCCGGCGAGAGAGAGCGCGCGGGTGAGCAGGGGGCGGACCCGGTCGGCGCGGTCGAGGACCGGGCGCAGCGGCCGAGGGAGGTGGGGCGAGAGCCGGCGCAGCATCTCGATCGTGGTCTCGGGCAGGTGCGCGGGCATCGGGTGCCGGTCGATCCTGGTGATCGCCCGGGCGAGCCGGACGGTCGGACCGTTCGGAGCAGGGGTCGAGGCGTGGCCTCCGCGTCCGTCGACCCTGAGCTCGACACTCGTGGTGCCCTTCTCGGCCACGCCGATCGCCGCCACCGGCCGCGACACCCCGGGGAACGCGTCGTGGGCCACCGCCCCGCCCTCGTCGAGGACGAACCACGGCCGCACGCCGCGGCGTACCAGCTCGGCCACGGCGGCCTCGGCGGACGTGCCCGACACCTCCTCGTCACAGCCGAAGGAGAGCCAGACGTCCTGCGCCGGCCGGTGGCCGTCGGCCAGGAGCCGTTCGACCGCCTCGCAGATCGCGGCGAAGCTGCCCTTGTCGTCGAGGGTGCCGCGCCCCCAGACGGCGCCCTCGTGGATCTCGGCCGAGAAGGGCGGGTGACGCCAGGGGGCCGACTCGTCGACCGGTACGACGTCGAGGTGAGCCATCAGCACCACATGCTCGGTCGAGGCGGCGCCGGCCCAGTGGAACAGCAGCCCGTGGCTGCCGATCCGGGTGAGGTCGAGCCGCTCGTGGAGGAGCGGGAACTGCGTCCTCAGCTCGACGAGGAGCGCGTCGAAGGCGGTGCTGTCGACCCGCTCCGGGTCGCGGTCGGAGACCGTGGGGATGCGGACCAGGGCCTGGAGCTTCGCCACGGCCGGGTCGGTCATGGCTGCACGTTAGTGGGGACTCAGGCGGGCTCGCTGACCGCGGCGTTGAGGGCGGTGGCGAACCCGGTCCAGGCGAGGTAGGGCGTGAGCAGGGCAGCCGAGGTCGGGTCCTCGCCGCGGGCGGCGGCGACCTCGGCGGCGACCAGCGCGTCGAGCGCGAGGATCACCGCCAGGCTGACCTTCTTCTCGCGGGCGCCGAAGAAGGCGGCCGGCCACGCGGCGTTGAGGGCGAGCTGGGTGAGGTGGAGCCGTTTCGTGCGCGGTGACCCCGCGTCGTACAGCCGCCAGCCGGCGATGCCGATGCCGGTGTAGAGCAGGGTCCAGACCGGACCGAACACGGCGGCGGGTGGTGCCCAGGCCGGCTTGCGCAGGCGGCCGTAGGTCTGGGGCGCGTCCCGGGAGGCGAGTCCGCCGAGCCCGGCGGCGGCGACGACGGGGACGACGGCGAAGGCGAGGCGGCGGATCTGCATGCTCCATGCCTACCCGGCGCTGCCACATCCCCCGGCCCGATGCTCTCGGATCCGAGACGGGCGCGCCGAGCGGGCTCGTTGACCGCGCGGGGTCGGACCGCTGGACTGGTGGGCGTGACCGGCCGCGCGTCAGGACGTCCAGCGGCCCCGGTGGACCAGCTCGGCGAGGGGCTTGCGCTTCTTGCTCGTGGGCGAACCCGTGGGCTGCTCGTCGTCGCGCCGGTGGCCGAGGGTGATCGCGCCGACCGGGTCGAAGTCGGCCGGGATGCCGAACGCCTCGCGGGTCGCGGCTTCGTGGTGCGGCGGGATACCGAAGAAGCACGAGCCGAGGCCCTCGTCGACGGCCGTCAGCAGGATCAGCAGGCTCGCCATCGCGGCGTCCATGTGCCAGAACGGCACCGGCCAGCGGGCCTCGTCCTCGTCGGTCCAGCCCTTGTCCGCCTCGGCGTAGCGGTGGAGGTACGCCGCCTTGCTCGAGCACGGGATGATCACCACCGGAGCCGTCTGCATGCCGCGCAGCCAGCTGTCGGGCAGCTCGCCGGGAGTCGTGGTGGCCTCCCAGAAGCGGGCGACGTCGTCCGGCTCGTCCAGCACCAGGAACGCCCAGCCCTGGCTGAAGCCGGCACTGGGCGCGCGCACCGCGTTGGCGAGGGCGCGGTCGATGAAGGCCCGGTCGACCGGGGTGTCGGCGTAGTCACGGATCATGCGTCGGCGGCGGACGACGTCCTGGAACTCCATGGAGCGCAGTGTGCCTGAAGACTTCGAGCAGATGTGGTCCGACCTGGCACCGGTCGGGCGATCGGCCACGTCGGGCGGCTACTTCCGGCAGCCCTTCGGCGTCGCCGAGCGCGAGCTGGCCGCGTGGTTCGAGGAGCAGGCGGCGGCGCGCGGGCTGCGTCTCGACCGCGACCCGTTCGGCAACGTCCTGGCATGGTGGGACGCCGGCTCGGGCCCGGGGGTCGTGACCGGGTCACACCTCGACTCGGTGCTGGACGGCGGGGCGTACGACGGGCCGCTCGGGGTGGTCTCCGCCTTGGAGGCCGTGGACCGGCTGCGGTCACGGGGGTTCCGGCCGGCGCGGCCGATCGGGATCTCGGTGTTCGTGGAGGAGGAGGGGTCGCGTTTCGGGCTCGCCTGCCTCGGCTCGCGGCTGGCGACGGGCGCTCTGCCGTGGTCGCGGGCCCGCGAGCTGTGCGACCGGGACGGCGTACGGCTCGACGAGGCTATGGCTTCTGCCGGCCTCGATGTCGAGGATCCCCAGCCCTGGTTGGGTCCTGAGACGATCGCCTGTTTCGTCGAGCTGCATGTCGAGCAAGGGCGCGACCTCGTCGACCGCGGCGAGGCGGTGGGCGTGGCGAGCCGGATCTGGCCGCACGGGCGTTACCGCTTCGACATCTCCGGGGAGCCCAACCATGCCGGCACGACGCGGATGGAGGACCGCCGCGACCCGATGCTGACCTATGCGATGACCGCCCTGGCAGCCAACAAGCAGGCCCGCCTCGCCGGTCAGCGAGCGACCTTCGGCAGGGTCGAGACCACGCCGAACTCCACCAACTCCGTGCCCTCGGGGGTGACCGCGTGGCTCGACGCGCGGTGCGAGTCGCCGGAGGCGCTGGACGCGTTGGTCGCGACCGTCGAGCGGCAGGCTCTCGAACGGGCCGAGCGCGACGGCACGACGCTGACGATGACCGCCGAGTCGGTCTCGGGGCCGGTGGAGTTCGACGCGTCGCTCGCCGCGCGGGTCGCGGCCGACCACGAGACCGGCGACTGGCCGATGCTCCCGACGCAGGCGGGTCACGACGCCGGGATCCTGGCCATGCAGGGGGTCGCCGCCGCGATGCTCTTCGTCCGCAACCCGACCGGCGTCTCCCACTCCCCGTTCGAGCACGCCGAGGTGGCCGACTGCCTGGCCGGAGTCGACGCCCTCGCCGAGACCCTGGCGAGGCTGACCTCGTGAGCGACCCCTCGTCGTACCTCCTCGAGCGGGCGTGGGTCGACGGTGCCGTGCGCGACGACGTGCTGGTCGAGATCGAGGACGGGCGGTTCACATCCGTCACCTCCGACACATCGGCGACGGGGTCTGCGCGCTTCCAAGGCGTTGCATCGGCCGAGGAGCGCGCGAGTCGCCGGTTCACCGGCGATTCCTCCGCCGGCCACCCCACCCCCCTCCCCGGGCTCACGGTCCCCGGGCTCGCGAACTGCCACAGCCACGCCTTCCACCGGGCCCTGCGGGGGAGGACGCAGCGGGGGCGGGGGACGTTCTGGACCTGGCGCGAGCAGATGTACGACGTCGCGGCCCGGCTCGACCCGGACACCTACCTCGACCTCGCCACCGCCACCTTCCGCGAGATGGTGGCCGCCGGTGTCACGGCCGTGGGGGAGTTCCACTACCTCCACCACCAGCCCGACGGCACGCCGTACCTTGACCCCAACGCGATGGGCCGCGCGCTTGTCGAGGCGGCCGGGCGCGCCGGCCTCAGGATCACCCTGCTCGACACCTGCTACCTCAGCGCGGGGTTCGGGGCACCGGCCGAGGGCGTCCAGGTTCGCTACGACGACGGCAGCCCCGACGCCTGGGCAGACCGCGTCGCTCGGCTCCAGGACTCCGCCCGCGCCCGGATCGGTGCCGCGATCCACTCGGTCCGCGCCGTCCCCCGTGACCGGCTCGAGACCGTCGTCGGTGCGGCCACCGGGCGCCCCCTGCACGTCCATCTGTCCGAGCAGGTCGCCGAGAACGACGCCTGTCTCGCGGCCTACGGCCAGACGCCGACGCAGGTGCTGGACGAGGCCGGTGCGCTCGGCCCGCTCACGAGTGCGGTCCACGCCACCCACCTCACCGACGACGACGTGCGACGCCTCGGCGGCAGCGCGACGTACGCCTGCTTCTGCCCGACCACCGAGCGCGACCTCGGTGACGGAATCGGCCCGGGCGTCGCTCTCCGCGACGCCGGCAGCCCGCTCACCCTCGGCAGCGACAGCCATGCCGTGATCGACCTGTTCGAGGAGATGCGGGCCGTGGAGCTCGACGAGCGCCTGGCGACCCGACAGCGCGGGCACTGGACCGCTGCCGGGCTGCTCGAGGCCGCTACCACGACGGGCCACCGGAGCCTGGGCTGGGACGACGCCGGCCGGATCGCCATCGGCCGGCGCGCCGACCTGGTCACGATCGCGACCGACCGGGTCCGCACCGCCGGCACCGGCGCCGACGAGCACACCGCCGTGTTCGCGGCGGCGGCGGAGGACGTCACCCACGTCGTCGTCGACGGAGACGTCGTGTTCCGCGACGGCGACCGGGCCCAGCTCGGCCGCGACCTGGCCGATGTGATCGGGAGGATCTGGCGATGAGCAGCACCCTGATCACCGGCATCGCCGAGCTGGTCACCAACGACCCGGCCCGCGGCGGGCCGCTCGGTCTGGTCCGCGACGCGGCGGTCGTCGTCGAGGGCGAGCATGTCGCCTGGGTCGGCCCGGCCACCGAGGCGCCCGCCGCCGACGCGTCGTACGACGTGGGCGGGCGGGCGGTGATCCCCGGTTTCGTCGACTCCCACTCCCACCTGGTCTTCGCCGGCGACCGTGGCGAGGAGTTCGCCGCCCGCATGGCCGGACAGCCCTACGCCGCCGGCGGGATCCGGACCACCGTGGCGGCCACGCGCGCGGCCACCGACGAGCAGCTGACCAGCCACGTGGCGCGGCTGGTCGCGGAGATGCAACGCCAAGGCACGACCACGGTGGAGATCAAGAGCGGCTACGGCCTCACCGTCCACGACGAGGCGCGCAGCCTCGCCGTCGCGCGGCAGTTCACCGAGGAGACGACGTTCCTCGGCGCCCACGTCGTCCCCGACGGCACGACTCCCGAGGAGTACGTCGCGCTGGTCACCGGCCCGATGTTGGCGGCATGCGCGCCCCACGCCCGTTGGGTCGACGCGTTCTGCGAGACCGGTGCCTTCGACGCCGACCAGGCCCGTGCCGTGCTCGAGGCCGGTGCCGCGGCGGGCCTGCGCGGCCGGCTGCACGCCAACCAGCTCGGTCCGGGCCCGGGGGTGCGGCTCGCCTGCGAGCTCGGGCTGACCGCGGTGGACCACTGCACCTACCTGACCGACGCCGACGTGGCCGCGCTGGCCGGGTCGGGCACCGTGGCGACCCTGCTGCCCGGGGTGGAGTTCTCGACCCGGCAGCCCTACCCCGACGCCCGCCGGCTGCTCGACGCCGGCGTGCGGGTCGCGCTGGCCAGCGACTGCAACCCCGGCTCCTGCTTCACCAGCTCGCTCCCGCTCTGTGTCGCGCTCGCGGTCCGCGAGATGGGGCTGACCCCGGCCGAGGCCGTCCACGCGGCCACTGCGGGGGGTGCAGCCGCTCTCGACCGCGACGACGTGGGGGTGCTGGCCCCCGCCCGCCGGGCCGACCTCGCCGTCCTCGACGCCCCGTCGTACCTCCACCTGGCCTATCGCCCCGGCGTCCCCCTCGTCACCGCGACCTGGGCCGCCGGCCGACCCGTCTGACCAGCCTGAGGACCAGCCTGAGGACCCGCCTCAGGGCAGAGGTGAGGGTCTGAGGTAGGCGGTGGGCGAAGTTAGGGATCGCACCCGATGTCCGGGGCTACCTCACAGGCGCAGTCTCTTCGGTGTCAGACGAGAACCGAAGGGATGAGACACCATGACCGACTTCTTCACCCTCGAGCCCGAGTACCGCTACCACGCCGCTCGGGCCCGCCTGGAGCTACGGACCGCGCGCTACCGCCGGTGGCGCCGTCGCGCCGAGTGGGACGGCCCTGCGGGCGCCACGGACGCGAAGAACTGGATCAACTGAGATGTCAGTGTCCGTGGTCCTCGACAAGATGGACCACATGACGTCGCAGCTGGTCGGACGAGATGCCGAGCTGGAGCACCTCTGCTCCACGCTCGGCATCTCTGCGTCCGCGGACGACGCGGACGACGCCGAGCGAGCCGCGGTGCTCCTTGCCGGCGACGCCGGGGTGGGCAAGACCCGCCTCCTGACCGAGCTGCGCGACCGCGCGCACGACGCCGGCTGGCACGTGCTCGCGGGCCACTGCCTCGACTTCGCCGACAGCGCCCTTCCCTACCTCCCCTTCTCCGAGATCACCGGCCGGGTGTCCCGTGAGCTGCCCGACCTCTTCGACGAGGTGACCGGGCGCCACCCCGCGTTGCTCCGGCTGCTGCCCGGCCAGCGGATGCTGAGCCAGGCCACCGACCCCGAGTCCGTCCCTGCCGACCAGGCTGCCCTGCTGGAGGGCGTCCACGCCCTCGCCCGCGCCGTCGGCACCCACCAGCCCGTGCTGCTCGTCGTCGAAGACCTCCACTGGGCCGACCAGTCCACCCGTGACCTCATGAGCTTCCTCTTCGGCCGGGGCTTCGATGCTCCGGTCGCCCTCGTCGGCTCCTACCGCTCCGACGACCTCCACCGCCGTCACCCGCTCCGCCGCCAGGTCGCGGTCTGGGCCCGGATGGCCGGCGTCGAGCGGTTCCAGGTCGAGCCTCTCCCCGGTGCCGACGTACGCCGTCTGGTCGCCCAGCTCCACCCCGACCCCCTCCCCGAGGAGCGGGTGCGTGACATCGTGGCTCGGGCCGAGGGCAACGCGTTCTTCGTCGAGGAGCTGGTCGGCACGACCTGGGCCCGCGACGGCCGCATCCCCGAAGACCTCGTCGACGTCCTGCTGGTCCGGCTGGAGACCCTCGACGACAGCGCCGTCTCAGCGGTCCGCGCGGCCGCCGTCGCCGGCCGCCGGGTCTCCCACGCCGCCCTGAGCGCCGTCCTCGACCTCCCGCCCGCCGAGCTCGATGCCGCCGTCCGCGACGCCGTCGAGGGCCACGTGCTGGTCTCCAGCGCCGACGACTTCTACCAGTTCCGCCACGCCCTCCTCGCCGAGGCGGTCTACGACGACCTGCTGCCCGGGGAGCGCACGTCGCTGCACGCCGCCTATGCGCGGGCGCTGCTCGACGGCCGTGCCGCCGGAACGGCCGCCGAGCTGGCCCGCCACGCACGCCTGGCCAAGGACTACGCCACCGCCCTCACCGCGAGCCTCCGCGCCGGCGACGACGCCCGCGCCGTCGGCGGCGCCGAGGAGGCGGCCCAGCACTACCTCCAGGCGCTCGACCTGTGGCACGACACCCGGCTCCCCGACGAGCTCGGCCTCGACCACCCGCGCCTGGTCGGCCTCGTGTGCGACGCCCTCATCGCCGCGGGCCACCCGGCGCGCGCCCTCGGAGTCGCCCGCGAGCAGCTGGCGCAGCTCCCGCCCGACGCCGACGGCCTGGTCCGCGGGCAGCTGCTCGGCGTCGTCGCCGGCGCGCTGGTCCTCACCGAGACCCAGGAGGACCCCCTCACGCTCACCACCGAGGCGGTCGCCCTGGTCCCCGACCGGCCGACCAACGCCCGGTCCAAGGTGCTGGCGGTCCATGCCCGGATGCTGGCCCGGTTCGGCCGCTACGAGGAGGCCCGCGAGGTGGCCATGACCGCGCTGGCCCTGGCCGAGCGCCTCGACATGCCGCGGCTGGCCAGCGACGTCCGCACCACGCTCGCCGGTCTCGAGCGCAAGACCGGCACGGCCGAGTCCCTGATCGAGTCGCTCCAGGTCGCGATCAGCCAGGCGGAGCTGGCGGGCGCCACCACCGCCGAGCTGCGTGCCCGCCACCTCCTCGGCAACCACCATCTCGACCGCGGCGAGTTCCGTGAGGCCGACGAGGCCTTCGAGCGCACCACGGTGCGAGCCCGCGCCGAGGGCACCCCCTGGGTCCCCTACGCCGCGGAGGCCCGCTGGCTCCATGCGGTCTCGCTCAAGCTCCAGGGTCGTTGGGACGAGTCGCTGCAGATCCTCGACCTCACCGGCGAGGTCGTGCCGCCGCTCTACGCCGCGATGCTGACCGCCACGCGCGCCCAGATCCTGGCCGCCCGCGGCGACGGTGGTGCGGCCACGCTCGCGCGCTCGCTCCACCCGTTCTGGCGGCAGGAGGGGCTGGTGGCGGTCACCGGCGGCTCAGCCGAGCTGACCTTCCACGAGCTGGCGGGCGACCACGTGGCCGCGCTCGCGACCTACCGCCACATCGTCGACACCCTCACCAGCATCTGGCACCCGCTCTTCCAGGCCCGGGTCCGGCTGGCGGCCGTCACCCTGGCCTCCTTCGCCTCCGCCGCCGGGCATCGGAGTGCGGCCGAGCGTGCCGCCGACGGACCCGTCGTGGCGGGCCTCTTCGGCGACGCCCAGAAGGTCCTCGACCGCCGGGGCGACGAGTTCATCTCCTGGGGTCCCGAGAGCCGGGCCTGGGAGGCGCGGCTGGTCGCCGAGCTCCTGCGCTGGCGCTGGGCCGCCGACGTCGACCCGCCCGCCGCCGACGCCTTGCTGGCCGCCTGGCGCGAGGCGGTCGCACGCTTCGCGGCCTTCGGCGCCCCCTACGAGCTGGCCGAGGTCCAGGCCACGCTGGCCGAGGTGCTGACCGCCATCGGCGACCACGACGAGGCCAGGGTGCTGACCACGGCCGCGGCCGAGACCGCGGCCCGGCTCGGAGCCCTCCCGCTGGCCCGGCGCCTCGGTGCCGACGCGGCGCCCTCGCCGGCGGCCGCTCGCGCGTCGCTCACCCCGCGCGAGACCGAGATCCTGGGCCTGGTCGCCGAAGGTCGCAGCAACGGCGAGATCGGGCGACAGCTCTTCATCAGCACCAAGACCGTCTCGGTCCACGTGTCCAACATCCTGGGGAAGCTCGGAGCAGCGGGCCGCACCGAGGCCGCGGCCATCGCCCGCCGCGACGGGCTCCTCGGCTGACTCACGCCGACGGCGCGGGCCTCAGGTGCTGAGCTCCCGGGCCGCGACGGCGGTGACGTCGTGCACCTGGACCACGCGGCTGAACCCCTTCGGGTGCACCTCCCCGATCGGCTCGGACTCCACGATCTGCTCGACCGAGGCCAGCACCCGCTCGGTGACCAGCACCTGCCAGGCCTCGGCGTCGGAGCACAACCGGGCTGCCAGGTTGGTGACGCTGCCGATGGCGGCGTAGTCGAAACGGCCCTCGAAGCCGATCCGGCCGAGGGTGGCGTACCCCTGGGCGATCCCCAGGCCCATCGCCAGGTCGTGCCCGGCACGGTGCCAGCGAACGGCGAGCTCCCGGACGGCGTCCCGCAGGCCCAGGCTCATCCGGACCGCGCGCTCGACCGGGTCGTCGCACGGCACGGGGTCGTTGAAGAAGACCATCACGCCGTCGCCGGTGAAGCGCTCCAGCGTCCCGCCGTAGGCGTGCACGAGCGAGCCGATGGCCGCGTGGTACTCCGCGAGGACCTCCATCACCTCCTCCGGCTCGCTGGTCTCGGCGAACGGCGTGAAGTTGCGCAGGTCGCAGAACACCACGACGATCTCCCGGCGGTGGCTGCGCAGCAGGCTCTCGTCGTCCATCACGAGCTCGACGAGCTGGGGACTGAGGAAGCGCCGCAGCCGCGAGGTGCGCTCCAGCTCGCGGACCTGCTCCTCGACGCGGCGCTCCAGCTCGGCGTTCCAGACGGCCAGCTCCGCGGCCTGGCGCCGGATCGTGTCGTGGTAGCGCTTGATCCGGGCCAGCGAGTCGACCCGGGCCAGCAGCTCGCTCCGGTCGAAGGGCTTGGTCGCGAAGTCGTCCGCGCCGGCCTCCAGCGCGTCGATCCGCTGCTGCTCCCCGCTGGCGGTGAGCATGACCACGGGCAGGTACGCCGTGGCCTCGTCGGCGCGGATGCGGCGGCACACCTCGTACCCGTCCATCCCCGGCATCACGATGTCGAGGAGGACCAGGTCGACCGCCTCGGTACGCAGCACCTCCAGGGCCTCGGCGCCGGACGTCACGCAGATGACGCCGTAACCGCGGAAGGTGAGGATCGCGTCGAGCAGACGCAGGTTGGTGTCCTGGTCGTCGACGGCCAGGACGGTGATCGGTGGCTCGCTCATGACACCCCCTTCCCCGCCAGCAGGTCGGCGACCTGCGCCGGCAGCGCGCGCACGCTGATCGGCTTCTCGATCCACCCGTCGAAGCCGGCATCCTCGGCGGCCGCGCGGTCCTGGGGCATGGCCAGGGCAGTGACCGCGGCGACGGGCACCTCCGGAGCCAGGATCCCGGCGCGCAGCTGCTGCAGTGCCTCGGCGCCGCCGATGCCGGGCAGCTGCAGGTCCATCAGTACGACGTCGGGTCGGACGCGGGCGGCGACCTCGAGCGCCTCCTCCCCGGACCCCGCGTCGACGACCTCGTAGCCGGCGTACTCCAGGACGTCACGGACGAGCTTGAGGTTCAGGGGGTTGTCCTCCACCACGAGGACCCGCGGGAGCGCTCACGACGTGCCTGCCGCGGGTTCGGCCGGAGCCAGGGCGTCGACCCGGCGCAGCGACTCGACGAGCTGGTCGCGCCGGACCGGCTTGAGGAGGTAGTCCGCGGCGCCCAGCGCGAGCCCGCGGGGCCGCTCGTCGACGATGGAGGCGACGATCACCGGGATGTCGCTGGTGGCCGGGTCCTGCTTGAGCTCCGCGAGCACCTCCCACCCGTCCTTCTTGGGCAGCCGGATGTCGAGGACGACGGCGCTGGGATGGACCTCCCGGCACTGCTGCAGGGCCTCCAGCCCGTCGCGGGCGCGCAGGACGCGGTTGGTGAAGCCGGAGAGGTAGGCCGACATCAGGTCGAGCGAGGCGCGGTCGTCGTCGACGATGAGGATCACCGCGCCGGTCGCGGGTGCGCTCCCCGGCACCACGTCGCGGGCCGGGACCGGGATCGAGAACCCGAATACGCTGCCCCGGCCGTCCGGGTCCGGGCTCGAGCCACAGCCGACCGCCGAACAGCTCCACGATGCGGCGCGACAGCGTGAGCCCCAGCCCGGTCCCCTCCTCCTTCGCCGTCCCGCGGGCGCCTTGCTGGAAGGACTCGAAGATGCGTTCCCGGTCCTCCACCGGTACGCCGACACCGGTGTCGGTGACCGTCACGGTGAGCACGTCGCCGACCCGGCTCGCCGCCACGCTGACCGACCCACCGTCCGGGGTGAACTTGACGGCGTTGGACAGCAGGTTGAGCAGCACCTGCTTGAACTTCAGCTCGTCGGCCTCGATCAGGCCGACCCCCTCGCCCACGTTCACCGTCAGGCTGATGCCGTGGGACGCCGCGCGCTCGCGCACCAGCGCGAGGCCGTACTCGAGCACCGCGGGCACCGAGAACATCGTCGGCTCCAGCACCATCTGGCCCGCCTCCACCTTGGAGAGGTCGAGGATCTCGTTGAGCAGCTCCAGCAGGTGGCGTCCCGAGCTGCGGATGTCCTGGAGGTAGTCCTCCTGCCGCTCGTTGAGCTCGCCGAACATCCGGTCGAGCAGCACCTCGGAGAAGCCGATCACCGCGTTCAGCGGGGTGCGGAGCTCGTGCGACATGCTCGCCAGGAACTCCGACTTGTGCTGGCTCACGACCTCCAGCTCGCGGGTCTTGGACCCGAGCTCGCGGAAGAGCCGTGCGTTGAGGATGGCCAGCGCGGACTGGCTGGCGAGCGTCTCGAGCAGCTCGATGGTGTCAGGGGAGAAGGCCCCCGGACGCCGGCGCCTGATCACCAGGACACCCACCAGCAGGTCGCCGCGCAGCATGGGTGCGGCCAGCACCGAGCGCCAGCCGTTGCGGTGGAGGATCTCCAGGTGCGGGTCGAGGGTCACCTCCTCCAGGTCGGGCACCATCAGGGGCCTGCGGTCGAGGGCGGTGCGGCCGACCAGGGTCGACTCACGTCTGAGGGTGACCTCGCGCAGCTGCGCGAGCATGGCGTCGCTGCTGCCGTACGCCGTCCGCACGTGGAAGGCGTTCTCCTCCTCGTCGTACTCCATGATCGAGCCGCCGTCGGTCCCGGTGATGCGCACGGCGTGGGTGACGATCAGGTCGAGCACCTCGTCGAGGTCGAGGCTCGAGCCGACCGTCTCCCCGACCTCCCGGAGCACCTCGAGCTGGTCGACCTTGGTCGCGAGCTCGGCGCCCCGCGACTCGAGGACCTGCACCAGCTGGACCTGGCGCAGGACGATCGCGGCCTGCAGCGCGAACTCCTCCAGGAGCTGCTTGTCGTGCAGGTCGAAGTGCCCGACCCGCGGGTGGAACATCGAGAGGGCGCCCACCACCTCGTCCTGGAGGATCAGGGGCGTGGACACCAGCGAGCGATAGCCGGCGACCCGCTGCAGGTCCAGCCGGTCGTAGCCCTCGTCAGCGAGCACGTCGGGGATCATGTGCGTACGCCGGTCGACGGCCGCCCGGCCCGTGGACGACGTGCGGTCGACCGCGATCGGGTGTTCGGTGACGTAGGTGCGGAACTCCTCCGGCACGTCACCGGAGATCCGGGACAGCCGCAGGTGGTCGCCCTCGAGCAGGTACAGCTGCCCCACCTGCGCGCCGCACAGTCGCCGCGACCGCTCGACGATGGTGACCAGCACCTCCTCGGGGTGGGCGCCGGCCCGGCTCAGGGCGACCAGGATGTCGTTGCTGGCGGTGAGCTGCTCGCGGGCGTCGAGCCGCCGCCGCGCATCACGAAGTCCGGCGACGATGCCGCCGGAGCTCTCTGCCCCCGGAGCTGCTGCCGGGCTGCTGCTCCGGCTCGTCCAGGGATCCCGTTCCCCCTGGGAACTGATCGGCCACGATCTCTCCCCCCGTGCCGAAACAGCATGACCCCGTGGTCGGTCCACGGCAAGAGCTCGGGCGGCCGTCGTCGCACCTCTCGCCCATCGGCGTACTCGTAGTATGGCGGCAGCTCGGGGTCGAGGACGGACCCGAGGACGGAGCAGTCATGACGACGCTGGACCAGCCGGACGCCGCCGGTCTCACCGCGCGACGATTCGAGCGGATGCGGCCCTTCGGTGGCCAGGCGCCACCGCAGGTCGACACCACCGGCCTCCCGCCCGGCCCGCACTGGCCGGTCTGGGCCCAGAGCGCCGGGCTCCTTCGCTTCCGCCACCGCTTCGTGCCTGCGATGTGGAAGAAGTACGGCGACGTCTTCACCGTGCGCGTCGTCCCGGCCGGTCGTCCGCTCGTGCTCTTCACCCGGCCCGAGCACGTCCGGGAGATCTTCGCCGGCGACCCCGAGATCTTCCACGCCGGCAAGGGCAACGCGATCCTCGGCCCGATCATGGGCGAGCACTCGCTGCTGCTCCAGGACGGCGCGGAGCACAAGCGGGCGAGACGCCTGCTGATGCCGGCGTTCAACGGCCACGCGCTCAAGGCGTACGGCGCCCTGGTCGAGGAGATCGCCCGCGCCGAGGTCGCGAGCTGGCGCCCTGGGCAGGAGTTCCGCAGCCTCGACCGGATGAACGCGCTGACCCTCGAGGTGATCCTGCGCGTGGTCTTCGGAGTGACCGATGAGCAGCGGCTCGCGCTCCTGCGGCCCTGCGTCAACCGCACCGTCAACGTGAACCCCGCGGTGCTCCTCGGCTGGGGCTACCCCTGGCTCCAGCGGTTCGGACCCTGGAAGCGCACGGTCGACAACGCCTACCGCCTCGACGAGCTGATCTATGCCGAGATCCGCGAGCGCCGGCAGGCGTCCGACCTCGCCCGCCGTACCGACGTGCTCTCGCGGCTGATCCTGGTGGAGGACGGCGGGGCTGGTCCCGAAGACGCGAGTGAAGAGCCGTCTCGAAGAGACCGGCTCACCGACGAGGAGCTGCGCGACCAGCTGGTCACGCTGCTGCTGGCCGGCCACGAGACGACGGCGACCGCGCTCGCCTGGGCCCTCTACGAGCTCGGCCGCGACCCCGCCCAGCTCGTCCGCGCCCGCGAGGCGGCGGTCACCGGCGACGACGACCACCTCGAGGCCGTGCTCAAGGAGGCGATGCGCCTCCACCCGGTGATCGCGATGGTGGCCCGGACCCTGATGCGACCCGCGACGGTCGGCGGCTACGACCTGCCCGCGGGCGTGACGGTGGGCCCGTCGATCCTGGTCAGCCATGCGCGGGCCGACAACCACCCCGACCCCGAGCGGTTCGACCCGTCCCGCTTCGTCGGTCAGAACCCGCCGGCCAACACCTGGATCCCCTTCGGCGGCGGCGTCCGCCGCTGCATCGGGGCCGGCTTCTCCCTCATGGAGGGCGTGGTCGTGCTGCGCGAGGTGCTCACGGCCTACGACGTCGAGGCGGTGGGCGCCGACCAGCCGCAGGTCCGCAACATCACCAGCGTCCCGCGCAACGGAGCGCGCATCCGGGTGAGATGAGATGTCCGATCGGGTGAACTTCGTCCCACCCGGTCACGACTTGGGCAATCGCTCGGCGGGTCACCGGTGCACCCGCCACAATGAACGGTCATGGGATGGGGGGCACGACTTCGCGCGCTCCGGATGGACGTCGGTCCCTTCCGGGAGCACCGTGACTTCCGCCTGCTCCTGATCGCCGGCACCGTCTTCTACCTCGGCGGGATGATGACCTACGTCGCCATCCCCTACCAGGTCTACCAGCTCACGCACTCCAACCTGGCGGTGGGCGCGATCGGCCTGGTCGAGCTGGTCCCGTTGATCTTCTTCGGGCTCTACGGCGGCGCCCTGGCCGACCACGCCGACCGGCGCCTCCTGCTGATCTGGACCGGCATCGCCCAGGCGGCGTTCACCGCCTGGCTCGCCATCAACGCCTTCTCGCCGGATCCGCGGCTCTGGGAGATCTTCCTGGTCTCCGGTCTGCTGGCCTCGGCGTCGGCGATGCAGCGGCCCTCCCGCGAGGCGCTCCTGCCGCGCACGGTCCGCCACGACGAGCTCAAGGCCGCCAACGCGCTGAGCAGCTTCGGCATGCAGGCGGGCGTCCTCGCCGGCCCTATGATCGGCGGCATCATCGTCGCTTCGGCCGGCCCGGGCTGGTGCTTCCTGGTCGACATCGTCGGGCTGTTCGTCGCCTCAATGCTCTACGCCGCGATGCGGCGCTACCCCCACGTCGGCGACACCGAGCCGCCCAGCCTGCGCGGGATCGCCGACGGGCTGCGCTACGCCGCGAGCCGCCGTGACCTGCTCGGCACCTACGTCGTCGACATCATCGCGATGCTGCTGGCGATGCCGGTCGTCCTGTTCCCGGCGCTGGCCCAGAACGTCTTCGGCAACCCCCACCTGCTCGGCTTCCTCTACTCCGCGGAGACCATCGGCGCTCTCGTCGCGACGGCATTCTCGGGCTGGACCGCGCGTGTCCACCACCACGGGCGTGCCATCGTGCTGGCCGCCTCGGCGTACGGCGCGTGCGTGGCGATGGCGGGCCTGTCGCCCAACATCGGCACCGCGATCTTCTTCTTCGCCCTCGCCGGGGCCGCCGACATGATCTCGGCGGTCTTCCGGGGCACGATCTGGAACCAGACCATCCCCGACACCATGCGTGGCCGGCTCGCCGGCATCGAGATGCTCAGCTACTCGATCGGGCCGCTGGCCGGCCAGGTCCGGGCCGGGTTCGTCGCCGACCGCTGGTCGGTGCGGGGGGCGATCGTCAGTGGCGGCGTCTCGTGCGTGGCCGGGGTGGCGATCACGGGGACGTGGCTGCACGACTTCTGGCGCTACGACGAGCGCACCGACGAGCACGCGCTCGCCGAGCGGCGAGCCAGGTACCGCGCGGGCGAGGCGGCGGGTCCCGCGTCGACCTGACCCGGGCGTCTCACGAGGGCGGGTGCGGATTGGGTGCGCCTTGCCCGCTCCGGGACAATGGGGCCCGTGAGTGGCGACGAGAACCGCCCGGTCATCGCCGGGCTGATAGCTCTGGTGGGCGTGGCCGTAGCGGTCGGTCTGGTGGCGGCCGTGGCCGTGCTGGCCGGCACCCACATGCTCGGGCTCACCGGCGGGAACGCGGCCGTGGGCACCGACGCAAACGCCACCCTCTACGTGCCCGTGCCCTCGAAGACGAGCAGCCCCAGCGGCCCCACGATCACGCTCGGCTCGGAGCCGACCCAGAGCGGGAGCAGCCAGCCGAGCCCCTCGATCCACAAGCCCAAGAAGCGGATCTCGCTGCAGGCGGGCCAGGCGGCCGTGGCGCCCATGGCGCGGATCGACCTGACCGGCACCTACCCCGGCGGCGAGGGTGCCGTGCTGAACGTCCAGAAGTTCGACAACGGCTCGTGGCAGGACTTCTACTCCGTGTCCGCCACCGTCACCAACGGCACCTTCTCGACCTACATCCAGACCGGGACGCCGGGGGTCAACCGCTTCCGCGTCGTCGACTCCGACACCCACCTGAGCTCCAACCAGGTGCGGATCACCATCCACTAGCTTTCGCGGGCCTCAGCGAGAGGCGCGGCGAGCTTGCTCGGGAGCCCAGTCAGTCAGGGATCCAGTCGAAGGAAGCCGGGTTCGGGCCGGTGCGCCCGGCCTCGCCGCGGTCGAGCGCGCCGATGGCCGCCAGGTCGTCGTCCGCGAGCTCGAAGTCGAAGATCGCGAAGTTCTCCTCCATCCGCTCGCGGTGCACCGACTTGGGGAACACGATGTCGCCGCGCTGGATCGCCCAGCGCAGGGCGACCTGGGCCGGCGTACGCCCGAGGCGGTCGGCGATGCCGCGGATGGTGGCGTCGTCGTTGACCTGGCCCTTGGCGATCGGTGACCAGGCCTCGGTGGCGACGCCGTACGACGCGTTCGCCGCGCGGGCGGCCTCGTTGGTGAGGTAGGGGTGCACCTCGATCTGGTTCACCGCGGGCACGACCCCGGTCTCCTCGACGATCCGCTGGAGGTGGTCGGGCTCGAAGTTCGACACCCCGATCGACCGGGCGCGCCCGTCGTCGCGCAGCTCGACGAGGGTGCGCCACGTCGAGACGAAGTCGCCGTCGTACCGCGTGGGCAGCGGCCAGTGGATCAGGAAGAGGTCGACCTGGTCGAGGCCGAGCCGGTCCAGCGACTCGGCGAACGTGCGGCGCGCGTCGTCGGGGCGGTGGAAGCCGTTGTTGAGCTTGGTGGTGATCCACAGCTCGTCGCGCGGGATGCCCGCCGGCCTTGATGGCCGCGCCGACGCCGGCCTCGTTGCCGTACATCTGCGCGGTGTCGATGTGCCGGTAGCCGACCTCGAAGGCCTGCTCGACGGTCTCCTGGGTGCTCTCGGGCTCGACCTTGAACACCCCGAAGCCGAGCTGCGGGATGGTGCGCTCGTCGTTGAGGGTGACGCCCGGGACTGGTCGGGTTCGAAGAAGTCATACCTACGGGCGACAACACGATTGCGCAACTTATTCCGGTCGAGCCCGGCCCTCGACCAGGATCCCTTGGGGCCGCCCTGTTAGATAGGCGCCGTGCGTCCCCTGCGAACCCTCGTCCCGCTCGTCCTGATCGCGGGCCTCGCGACCGCGTGCGGGTCCGGCTCCAGCTCGGCCGGGGCGAGCGGGCCCGCGCCGTCGACCCAGGCGACTCCAGATGCGTCCGGTCTACGCCCGCTACGCCGTCGGCGCCCCGCTGGGCGGTCCGCAGCTCGGGGGCCAGCAGGTGTCCAACGAGCTGGTCGACACCATGAAGAAGTTCGACTGCTCCTCGGGGACCCAGGACGTGCAGGGCATGCTCATGGTGTGTGACAGCCTCGGCACGGTCTTCCTGCTCAAGGACCCGCTCGTGACCGGCGGCGTGGCGACCGCCGACGCCAAGGCGATCCATGGCGAGAAGCTGTGGTAGGTCGAGGTCGGCCTCGACCCGGAGGCCAAGAGCGCGCTGTCGAACATCGTGGACACCGATGCCCGGCACCGAGCTCGCCCTCGTGGTGGACGACCACGTCATCAGTGCACCGATCGTCGACTCCTCGATGAAGGACGGCACCCTGGGTGTCACCGGCGACTACCACAAGGCGCAGGCGAAAGCCCTCGCCGCCCAGCTGACCAAGAACGTCGACCTCGTCGGCGTCAGCCGCCGAGCTCGTTGGGGTTGCGCCACTGCCGCTCGAACGGCAGCCGCCAGGCGAACGGCGCGACCAGCTGGTGGATCTGGTTGGGACCCCACGAGCCCTGGGCATAGGGGCGCACGACGGGCGGGTTGTCCAGCAGCGGCATCGACAGCTCCCACAGCCGCTCGATGCCCTGCGGCACTGGTGAACAGGGTGCGGTCGCCGCGCGCCGCGTCGTAGATCAAGCCGCTCGTAGGCCTCGAGCACCGCGCCGGCCCAGCCGGTGTCGTGCATCGCGAACTGCATGGACAGCTTGTCGAGCTTCATGCCCGGGCCCGGCCGCTTGCCGTAGAACGACAGCGACATCTTGGCCTGGTCGGCGAGGTCGAAGGTGAGGTGGTCGGGTCCGTGGTCGCCGACGCCCGAGCCTGGTGGGGAACATCGAGCGCGGCGGCTCGCGGAACGCGATCGAGATGATCCGGGCGCCCTCGGCCAGCCGCTTGCCGGTGCGCAGGTAGAACGGCACCCCGGCCCAGCGCCAGTTGTCGACGAAGCACTTGAGGGCGACGAACGTCTCGGTCTCGGAGTCGTGGGCCACCCCCTCGATGTCGCGGTAGCCGACGTACTGCCCGCGGACGACGTCCGTGGGCTCGATGGTCGACATCGAGCGGAAGACCTTGTTCTTCTCCTCGCTGATCGCCAGCGGCTCGAGCGAGGTCGGCGGCTCCATCGCGGTGAACGCCAGCACCTGGAACAGGTGGGTGACGACCATGTCGCGGTAGGCGCCGGTGCTCTCGTAGAACGACGCGCGCTGGTCGAGTCCGAGCTCCTCGGGGACGTCGATCTGGATGTGGTCGATGTGGTTGCGGTGCCAGATCGGCTCGAACAGGCCGTTGGCGAACCGGAACGCGAGGATGTTCTGCGCCGCCTCCTTGCCGAGGAAGTGGTCGATCCGGAAGATCTGGTCCTCGTCGAAGACCTCGTGCAGCTCGGCGTTGAGCTTCTGCGCGCTCGCCAGGTCGGTCCCGAAGGGCTTCTCCATGATGATCCGGCTCCGCTCGACCAGGCCGGCCTCCTTGAGCTCGTGGACCACCGAGAGCGCGGCCTTGGGGGGCACCGAGAGGTAGTGGAGGCGCTCGAACTCGCCGGTGCGCTCGCCCTCGGCCTCCTCGATGGTGCGACGCAGGCCCTCGGGGCCGGCCTCGCCGGGGGCCCAGTAGAGCAGCTTGGCGAACTCCGACCACCCGTCGGTGTCGCCGTCGTCGCCGCCGAACTCGACGACCGCCTGGTGGGCGAACTCGAGGAACGACTCGCGGTCGTGCTCGTCGAGGGAGGTGCCGACGACCCGGAGGTCGCGCATCAGACCCGGTCTGGAAGAGGTGGAGCATCCCGGGCAGGAGCTTGCGGCGCGACAGGTCGCCGGTGGCGCCGAACAGGACGACGGTGGTGGGTTGCAGCGGCATGCCGCCCAGCCTGCCGCCGATGAGGCGCAAAGAGAAGCGCAAACAGGAGCGCAAACAGGCGCAACCAAGAGCCGCGAGATCGAGCCGGCGGGTGCAGAATCCCGGGACTCCGGGGCCTACGACCAGCAGGTGGCCATGGACGCACGCGGTGACGCCGTCGCGGTGTGGCTGGACGGGGGTCGGACCATGGCGTTGCACCGTCCCGCGGGCGGCACCTGGTCGAGCGCGATCCGCCTGTCCGCTCCCGGCGGTGGGATCCACTTCCCCCAGGTGGCGATCAGCCCCCACGGCACGACGTTCGTCGTCTGGGAGCGCGTGATGGGCGTCCACGAGCGGATCCAGATCGTCCGGAGGCCGGTCGCCGGCGCGTGGTCGACGGTTCGGACCCTCTCGGGCACGTTCGGCGACGCCAACTACCCCCAGGTCGCCGTCGCCCAGGGTGCCGCGACGGTGGCGTGGGAGCGCGACTGGGCGGACGGCGGACGGTCCGCGATCTTCGTCGTCCGGCGCTCGGCCTCAGGCCAGTGGTCGTCCCCGCGTCAGGTGAGTCCTGAGGGACACCCGGGCAACAGCCCCTCGGTCGCGATGAACGCACGCGGCGACACCGTCGTGGCCTGGGAGGGACGGCAGAGCGGCATCCCGACCGTGCAGGCCGTCGAACCGCGACGGTCGCGTGGAGCAGGTGGGACGGGAAGAACTACCGGGTCGTGGCGACCAGGAGGACGGCAGCAGGCCCCTGGGGGCCGGCGGTCACGGTGTCGCCCTCGGGTGAGGACACGACGTGGGCTCACGTCGCCGTCGCGGCCGGCATCACCACCGTCACCTGGGAAGGGACGGCCATCGAGGGAGTGCGGAGGCCGCTCGGCGGCACCTGGCGCGGTGATCCCCCTGTCGCATGGTGCCGCAGGGTCCTCCCACCAGCTGGCCGTCTACGCCGGTGGACACACCGTCGTCGCGTGGAAGCACTTCGACGGGTCGCACGATCGAGTGCTGGTCACCTCGCGGGACTGACGGGAGGACGGCGCGGGACCGGGCTCAGTGGGCCGGGTTCAGGTAACGGAAGACCCACCAGGGGATGTGGTGGCTGCTCGTCTTGGGCTTCGCGACGCGTTCCCAGGTCGGGCGCTGGGGGCGCGTGGACCGGGCCAGGCGACGCGCTTCGGCGTCCCTGACCCGCTGGTCGATGGTGTACTGGGCGACCAGCCGGACGCCATCGGGGTTGTTGCTGAAGCTGTTCATGGCTGGCTCCTCTCGGTGGAAGCACTGGTGCGTGTGCCCACCACGTTGGAGCCTGGCGACTGCAGGGTCTGTCGCCCTACGGACACATGAGCTGTGACGCTCGTCCAGTCCTGGAAAGAGCCTGCCCGGGTCGTCGGGACAACGGTCAGCCGTGGCTGCCGACGACCGCCTCGTCGTCGGCCGGCGCCGGCTGGGTGTCACCCTCGGCGTGCTCGTCGTGAGGGTCGCCGGGAGCCTCGGCCTCGTCGCCGGTGTCAGTGCCGCTCTCGTCGGCCGTGTCGTCGGCCGTGTCGTCGACCGTCTCGTCGTCCTCGAGCCCGGTGATGGGCATCAGGGAGGTACCGGTCAAGGTGGCCAGCATCTGCCGGACGTTGGCCAGCTGGGCGTTGATGCTGTCGCGGCGCTGGGTGGCGGCCGCTAGCTCCCGGTCGGAGTCGGCGCGGACGCGCTCGGCGGTGACCTTCGCGTCGCCGACGATCTTCGCGGCGTCGTCGCGGGCCTCGTCGAGCAGCCGGGTGACCTCCTTGGCTGCCTGGGCACGGGCGTCCTCGGCCTCGGTCCGGGTGCGGTCGGCGAGCTGCGCCGCCTCGTCGAGCCTGGCCTGCGACTCGGCCATCTTCTGGGTGAACTCCTGCTCGGCGGCCTGCCGACGACCCGCGAGCGTGGTCTCGAAGTCCGCCGCCGCCTTGGCGGCCCGGGCGCGCTGCTCCTCGTAGACCGCCTCGGCCTCCTGGAGGCGCACCGACGCGTCGCGTTCGGCGCTGTCGAGCTGGTCGTCGGCGGCCTTGCGGGCGTCCTCCAGGATGCGGGCAGCCTCTGCGTCGGCCTCGCTGCGGACCCGGGTCACGTAGCGGTCGGCCTCGTCGCGGGCCGCGCCCGACTCGGCGAGCGCGGCCGCCTTGAGCGAGTCGGCCTCGTCCTGGGCCTGCTGGCGCAGCTCGCCCGCCTCGGAGTCGGCGAGCGAGAGGATCTGCCCGACCCGGGCACCGAGGTGGTCGTAGCTCGGCGGCTCGGTCGGCGCCGATGCCTCGTGGTGGAGCTCCTCGACCCGGGAGGAGAGCCCGTCGCGCTGTTGGGTGAGCGCGGTGACGGCCTGGTTGAGCTCCTCGATTCGACGGTCGACCTCGGCCGGGTCGTAGCCACGCATGACGGTCTTGAAGGTGTTCTGCTCGGTCACGACTCACGTTCCTGTGGGGTGGGGGGGTGGGCGGGGGTGGGAACGGCCAGCGCCTGGATCACTCCGGACAGCTGGCCGAGCTCGGCGGTGATCCCGTCACGCTGACGGGCGAGGGCGGCCACCTCGGCGCGGGCGTCCTCGACGATACGGCGGGCCTGGGCGCGCAGCTCGTCGGCCTCGGCCCGGGCGTCGGCGACGAGCGTCGCGCTCTCGGCGCGGGCACGTCGTAGCTCGTCCTCGGCGACGCGCTGCATCCGCAGCACCTCGTCGGCGACCTGCTCGCGCAGGGCGCGGGCCCCGTGGTCGGCCTCGGCGAGGCGGTGCTCGGCGCGCTCCTCGGCGTGCGCGGCGGCCTCCTCGGCGTCCTGGCGAAGCCGCAGGGCGTCGCGGGCACCGGCGACCCGGAGGTCGTCCGCCTCGTGGTGGGCCGCCTCGAGCGCCTCGGCACCGGCGCGCCGGTGTGCCTCGGACTCCTCGTGCGCGGCCGCGGCCTCGGTGGCCAGGCGCGCACGCAGCCGGTCGGCCACGTCGCTGACGCTCAGCCGGGCCCGTCGTACGACGTCGCTCGCGTCGCGGTGGCCCACCTGTCGGAGCCGGTCGGCCTCGAGGTCAGCGGTGGCCAGCAGCGACTGGACCGTCTGCTGGGTCCACGCCGTCTGCTCGGCGGCCTCGGTCAGCTGGCGTTGGGCCTCGGCCCCGGCGTCGGCGACCAGCTGGGTCGCTCGGGCGCGGGCGTCGGCCAGCGTCTGCTCGGCCTCGTGCCTGGCCGCCTCGGCGTCGCCGGATGCGGACTCGCGGGCCTGGTGAGCCTCGGTCTCGGCCTGTGCACGCAGGGCGGCGGCTTCGGCCTGGGCCGCGTCGAGGAGCTCGTGGGCACGCGCCTGCGCCTCGGCGGTGCGGGACTCGACCAGGTCGCGGGTCTCGGAGTCCTGCTGGTCGGCGCGGGCCCGGGCGCCGGCGACCACGGCCTCGGCCTCCTGGTGTGCCTCCTCGCGGACGCGCTCGGCCTCGGCGCGCACGGCGGCGTCGTGCTCGTCGGCCCGGCGCACCTGCTCGGCCGCGTGGCTCTCGGCCTCGGCAACGATCTGGTCGCGGTGGGTCTGCGCGGTCTGCAGGAGGACCCGGGCCTGCTCGCCGGCGTCGCTGACGATCTGCTGGGCGTCGGTGGAGCTGTCCTCCAGCACGGTGCGGGCCTGCTCACGGGCCCTCAGGGCCTCGGCGTGCAGTGCCTCGGCCTCGGTGCGGAGCGTCTCGGCCCGCTCGGTAGCGGCGCGGGCCTCCGCCTCTGCGTGCGAGACCAGCTCGTCGGCGACTTTCTGGGCATGGCGGAGCAGAGCAGCGGCGTGCGCTGCGCCGGTGGCCTCCGGGGCGGCTCCGACCGGACCGTCCTGCATCGCGGTCATGGGGGGATCCTCCCAGACGACCCCAGTTCCCGGCAGCCCACCTGGAAAAACTGGACGGACGGGCACGAGCGGGCCGCGATGACTCGCGACCCGCTCGCTGTCCCCGGTGCGGGACGGCAGGCCGAGGGCGTCCGGTGCACCCGGAAACGCTGCGGCCGAACGCCTCAGTGGACGGGGTGCAGGAACCGGAACGCCGCCCAGGGCAGGTGGTGCTCGACCGGGACGGCGCGGGCGGCCCGGATCGCGGCACGGCGCTCGGCGCGACGCTCGGCACGCATGATGCGCACCTGGCGGCGCTCCTCGGCAGCGCGCACGCGCTCGGTGATCATCTGGTGGGCGACCTGCTGGGTGCCGGTCGTGTTGGTGGAGAAGGTGTTCATCTCGGGCTCCTGGCGGTGACGGTGGTGGCCGGTGGTGGCAGTGCCTTCACCCTGCGGCTAAGACCCACCCCGCCGGATCTGGCATGTGCCGTAGGCCCTGCCTCAGATCCGCCGTCGTCGCGCGGCCGGTGCCTCAGACGCGGTGCCGGTCGCCGGGCCGCTCGGCTACCGGCGGAAGCGGAGGCTGACGATCTGGAAGGGGCGGAGCGAGAGCTGCGTGCCGTCCCAGTCGTCGCCGGCCAGCTGGCGCTCCAGGAGGTCGACGACCTCGGCCCCGGCCGTCTCGAACCCGGCGGTGACGCGGACGCGTCCGCGCGCGCCGTACGGCTCGTAGAGGCGGACGACGACGTCGCCGGACCCGTCCTCGGCCAGCTTGACCGCCTCGACGTACGCCGGGCCGTCGACGTGGACCAGGGGCTCGACGGCGGTGCCCACCCGGCGGCGGAGCGGCAGCGCCAGGGCGTAGCCCGCCTGGGCTGCCCCTGCGACGCCGGCGCCAGGGACGATCGCGTGCCGGAAGACGTGGCGCCCCTGGTCGGTGTCGGGGTCGGGGAAGCGCGGTGCCCGCAGGAGCGTGGCCCGGACCGTGGAGTACGTCGCGCCGCCGGCACGCGGGTGCCGGGTCACGTCGTGCCCGTAGGACGCGTGGTTGGCCAGTGCGACGCCGTAGCCCGGCTCGGCGACGAGCACCCACCGGTGGGCGCAGACCTCGAACCGGGCCGCGTCCCAGCTGGTGTTGACGTGCGTGGGGCGGACCACGTGCCCGAACTGCGTCTCGTAGGACGCGTGGTCGGTGTGGACGTCACAGTCGACGGCGAGCTTGAGCACGCGCTCCCGCTCGTGCCAGTCGACGTCCGTCTCGATCTCGACACGGCCCCCGTCGAGCCTGAGGCACTGCACCACGCGGGAGTCGCCGAAGGCGCGGGTGACCGTCACCTCGTCGCCCTGGACCTCGCTCGACTCGACCTCGGTCAGGTCGGTGACGGTGCGGCGGTAGTGCTCGTCCAGGTCCCAGGCGTCCCAGCGCACCGGGTGGTCGGGATGGAGCTGGAGCAGGTTGGCGGCGCCGCCCGGCGGGATGGCATCGCGGCCCGAGCGCCGGTCCACGAGAGAGCGGATCACCCCGGTGTCGTCGAGCACGACCCGCAGGTCGTCGTTCTCCAGCGTGATCCCCCGGACGTCATGCGATCCGAGGGCTGTCGGCCTCGCTTCGGATGACGTCCCGGAGGAGAGAGCGGGGACGCCGCCCTGGTCGACCGGGGATGCGTTGAACGCGATCTCCTCGTCCCCGTCGCCGGCCAGCGCGTCGAGCGCGGTCTCGACCACGCCTTCGAGCTCGGCCGCGAGTCGGGCATAGGTGGCCCGCGCCTCGCGGTGCACCCAGGCGATCGAGGAGCCCGGCAGGATGTCGTGGAACTGGTGCAGCAGCACGGTCTCCCAGGCCTGCCGCAGCTCGTCGGCGGGATAGTCGAGCAGCCCGCGCACCGCCGCCGTCGCCGACCACAGCTCGGCCTCGCGCAGCAGGTGCTCGCAGGTGCGGTTGCCCTGCTTCATAGCGGCCTGGGAGGTGTAGGTGCCGCGGTGGATCTCCAGGTAGAGCTCGCCGGACCAGACCGGCGCCCGTGCGCCGTACTCCTCCTCGGCGGCCTCGAAGAACGCCGCAGGCGCCTCGATGCGGACCTGCGCGGAGCCGGCCAGGTCGGCGGTACGACGGGCCAGCGCGAGCATCTCGCGGGTCGGGCCACCGCCGCCGTCGCCGTACCCGAACGGGACCAGCGCGCGCGTGGCAGCACCCTTGTCGCGGAAGTTGGCGGCGGAGTGGGCGAGCTCGGTGCCGGAGAGCTCGGCGTTGTAGGTGTCGACGGGCGGGAAGTGGGTGAGCACCCGGGTGCCGTCGATGCCCTCCCACCAGAACGTGTGGTGGGGGAAGGGGTTGGTGGTGTTCCACGAGATCTTCTGGGTCAGGAACCAGCGCATCCCGGCCAGCGCGACGATCTGCGGCAGCGCTGCGGTGTAGCCGAACGAGTCGGGCAGCCAGACCTCGCGGGGCTCGACGCCGAGGTGCTCGGCGAACCATCGCTTCCCGAGCAGGAACTGCCGCACCATCGCCTCGCCGCCCACCATGTTGGTGTCGGACTCGACCCACATGCCGCCGACCGGGACGAAGCGACCCTCGTCGACGTAGGCCCGGACCCGGGCGAACAGGGCGGGGTGCGACTCCTCGAGCCAGGCCCACTGCTGGGCGCTAGACATCGCGTAGACCAGCGAGTCGTCGGCGTCCATGAGCTGGACGACGTTGGCGACGGTGCGGGTGACCTTGCGGACCGTCTCCCGCACCGGCCACAGCCACGCGGAGTCGATGTGGGCGTGGCCGACCGCCGAGATCCGGTGCCCTCCGGGTGTCGTCGGGACGGCGAGCGCGGGGGCCAGCACGGCGCGGGCGGCGGCAGCCGTGCCGACCACGTCGGTGAGGTCGAGGGCGTCGAGGGCTCGCTCGATCGCGTCGGAGATCTCCCAGCCGCGGGCGTCGTTGTCGGGGAGCCAGAAGCGGAGGCCCTCCAGCACGTCGAGGTCGGCGACCAGCTCGTAGACCTCCGTCTCGAGCCGGCACAGCTCGGCGGTGGTGAGGCGGTAGAGCGGCTCGGGGCTGGTGGTGAGCCGGTCGCCGAGGTCGGTCGGGCGGAACCCGGTGAGCACGGTCGGGTTGGCTGCGGCCTCGACGTACCACTCGACATGGGTGTCGGCAGGGGCCGGCACCCATTGGTTGCGAGGGTTGAGCGCCTTCAGGGTGCCGCCGTCTGCGTCGTAGACCAGGCCCTCGGCCTGGAACCCCGGGACGGCGGTGGTCCAGCCGAGGTCGACGACGGCCTCGAAGGGCCCGTCGTCGTCGGGGACGTCGGCACCGAACCGGAACCACGTCGTGCCCCAGGCCGGACCCCAGCGGTCGCCGACCTGTCCCGCGACGTACGTCGCGTCGCGGGCGACCGCGAACGCCACCGGGTCGCCGACGAGCCCGTCCGCGGCCGTCGGCACGTGCCACACCGCGACGTCGAGCGGGAGGACGGGGGTGTGGACCGCCGGGCGGATCCGCTCCTCGAGCACCCGCTGGAGCCGGGCCGCGATCTCCTGACGTCGGTCGTGCATGGCTCGACGCTAGCGGGACCGGCCCGGCCTGCTACGAGTCGAGCAGCAGCTGGTACCACGCCGTGTCGAGCCAGCGGCCGAACTTCCGGCCGACCTCGCGCATCGTCCCGAGGTGCTCGAAGCCGCAGGCCTCGTGGAGGGCGACGCTCGGGGGGTTGGGCAGCGCGACCAGGGCGAGGGCGACGTGCATCCCGTCGGTCCGCAGCAGCCCGACCAGCTCGTCGTACAGGCTCCGGCCGAGTCCCTGCCCGCGCGCCTCCTCGGCGAGGTAGACCGAGGTCTCGCGGGTCAGCCGGTAGCCCGGGCGCGGTCGGTAGGACGAGGAGTAGGCGAAGCCGACCACCGCGCCGTCTAGGTCGGCGACGAGGAAGTGGTCACCCTGCTCGGTGCTCTCGAGCCGGTGCTGCCAGTAGGCCGCCCCTGGTGGCTCGAGGTCGAAGGTGGAGATGCCGGTGCGCACCTGCTCGTCGTAGATGGCGGCAGCGGCCTCCAGGTCGGCGGCGGTCGCAGGCCGGACCGAGGTCACGGCAGGAGCCCGTGGGCGCGGAACATCCGGTCGTAGAGGTCACGCACGACGGGCTCCTTGTGCCGGTTGTAGTCCATGCCGGTGCCGCCGCCGGGGCGGGCGTTCATCTCCGCCGCGGCGGCGCGCTTGGCCTCGGCGTACGTCGTGAGGTCGTCGGGATGGTCCAGGAGCCACTGCCGGAACATCTGGTGACGCACCACCTCCGGGCAGTCGGGCCCGAAGACGTGGAGGTGGGTCATCGGGTCGTGGTGCTTCAGCAACCGGTGCTCGTGCCACCACGGCTCGCGGATCGCGTGCACGAAGCCGGCGGCCACCAGGTCGGGGACGTACGACGCCTCGTCGGCCGGGTCGGCGACGACGAGGTCGATGTCGATCAGGGGCTTGGCCGGGAGCCCGGGAACCGAGGTCGAGCCGAAGTGGTGGAGCTCGAGGACGCGATCGCCGAGGGCGTCGCGGACGACGACGGCGATGCGTTGGAAGTCCGACGGCCAGCTGCCGTCGTACTCCATGACCTCGATGACGTAGGGCGTCTGGACGTATCCCTCGACCCAGGCGTCGCTGTCGGGTCGGCTGTCGTCGTGGTGGCGGGTGATCTCCTCGTCGGTCGGCATCCCGCCACGCTAGCGACGCGGCTGGTCGCGGAGGGCGACCGCCCGCGCCGGGTGGTTGGTGGTGATCATCCAGATCCGGCGGTCGTGCAGGAACCGCTTCTGCAGCCAGGGCTTGTCGACGGTCCAGACCAGGAGCGGAACCCCGATGTGCGTGGTCCATCGGGCCAGCCGGATCATCGCCAGCGCGAAGTGGGCCGCCACCGCGTCCGCCTCGGAGGCCTTGAGACGGTGCACGGGGAAGAACTCGCTGTAGCGACGGCGGATCGCGTTGCGCCACGTCATGCCGCGCACGCTGCCGCCGATGCTCAGGGCCACCATCACCGGCGACTCGTGCTCGGTCACCCAGCTCCGGAGCGTGGTCGTGACGCCGCGCCGCCCGCTGGTGAAGACGATGCGTGAGGGGTCGAGCTGTCGGGCCAGCCGGTCCACCAGGTCGCGCTCCCAGGACTCGCCGGCCCGCGCGGCCTTGGCCGTGGTGGCGAACTTCACGTCGACGTGGGCGCCGAGGCCCGCCGCGGCCAGCTCGTCGAGCAGTGCGTCGAGGGTGCAGACCCCGGGGGCGCGCTCGCTGAGCGCGGGCCAGGTGAGGTCGGCGATCGCGACCGTGGGGTCGCCGGTGCCGCCGTCGGGATCGTGGGAGATGACGAAGGTGCCGTCCGCGCACCGGCGTACGTCGAACTCCACGTAGTCGGCCCCGACCGCCGCCGAGTGGGCGATCCCGGCCAGCGGGTCCTCGTGCCCGCCGACCGTGCCCAGCTCGGCGTACCCGCAGCGGTGGGCGGAGACCAGAACTCGATGGCGGGCCACGACACCGGACGCTAGCGTCGCCGGGCGTGATGAGCCACGCCGCCCGAACGGTGACCCGGTCCGGTCGTTGAGGAGCCGCGAGGGGGGTTCCGCTGGTTGAGGAGGCGCGCCAGCGCCGTCTCGAAACCGAGGAGCAAGTCGGGGTCGCTGGTTTCGAGACGGGCGTCAGGACGCCCTCCTCAACCGGCGACTCCCGGTGGCTGGATCGCCGCCGCCGCGACGCCTCGCCTCGACGCGGCCGACTCGGTGCCCTGGCTGCTCGACGTCGTCTTCACGCTCGCCGAAAGGCTCCCTCCCTACAACAAGTACCTCCCATGGGAGCTGCGCGAGCACCCGCTCGCCCTACCGGAGTGGTCGGCCGAGACGTTCCTTCCCGAGCTCGAGCGGATCCTGGCCGGCGACGCGGACGCGTTGCGTCGTACGTTCGCGGTCGTCGACCGCGAGGTGCGGGCCTGGGACGCCGGCCATGACCTCACGATCTGCGGCGACATCGTCGACGAGTGGGGCCCGGAGTCCGCGCTCTTCGGTCCCCCCGCCTGAGTGAGCGTGGGCTGGGCCGGTGGGTCCGCGGGTTGAGGAGGCGCGCCAGCGCCGTCTCGAAACCAAGGACCGAAATTCCCTCCGCGCGGGAACATCTGGGCATCCGCCATGCGTTGGAGCGGATGACAGAAGTTGAGCCGATCTGGCTCAAGGATTTTGTCAGCTCGGCACTGAGGCGTCAGGATGGAGCCGAGAACCACAGCAGACCGGCTGGATGGACCAGTCGGACGATCGGGAGGTAACACACCATGGCTCGTGCCGTCGGCATCGACCTCGGTACGACGAACAGCGTCGTCGCCGTCCTCGAAGGTGGCGAACCCACCGTCATCCCCAACGCAGAAGGTGCCCGGACCACTCCGTCCGTGGTCGCGTTCGCGAAGTCCGGCGAGGTCCTCGTCGGTGAGGTCGCGAAGCGCCAGGCCGTCACCAACGTCGACCGGACCATCCGCTCGGTGAAGCGACACATGGGCACCGACTGGTCCCAGAAGATCGACGACAAGGACTTCACCCCCCAGCAGATCAGCGCGTTCGTGCTGCAGAAGCTCAAGCGCGACGCCGAGGCCTACCTCGGTGAGACGGTCACCGACGCGGTGATCACCGTGCCGGCGTACTTCTCCGACGCCCAGCGCCAGGCCACCAAGGAGGCCGGCGAGATCGCCGGCCTGACGGTGAGCCGGATCGTCAACGAGCCGACCGCGGCCGCGCTGGCCTACGGGCTCGACAAGGGCGACGACCAGACCATCTTGGTCTTCGACCTCGGTGGCGGCACGTTCGACGTGTCCCTGCTCGAGATCGGCGAGGGCGTGGTCGAGGTCAAGGCCACCAGCGGTGACAACCACCTCGGTGGTGACGACTGGGACTCCCGTGTCGTGGAGTGGATGGTGAAGAAGTTCAAGGACAACAACGCGGTCGACCTGTCCCAGGACAAGATCGCCATGCAGCGCCTTCAGGAGGCCGCGGAGAAGGCGAAGATCGAGCTCTCGTCGTCCAGCGAGACCACGATCCACCTGCCCTACATCACCCACGGCGAGTCCGGCCCGCTCCACTTCGAGGAGCGGCTGACCCGCTCGGAGTTCCAGAAGCTGACCTCCGACCTGCTCGACCGCACCAAGGCGCCGTTCCAGTCGGTGCTCAAGGACGGCGGCGTCGACGTCAGCAAGATCGACCACGTCGTGATGGTCGGCGGCTCCACCCGGATGCCGGCGGTCACCGAGCTGGTCAAGCAGCTGCTCGGCGGCAAGGAGCCCAACAAGGGCGTCAACCCCGACGAGGTCGTCGCGGTCGGCGCGGCACTCCAGGCCGGCGTGCTCAAGGGCGAGGTCAAGGACGTCCTGCTCCTCGACGTCACTCCGCTCTCGCTCGGCATCGAGACCAAGGGCGGTGTGATGACCACCCTGATCGAGCGCAACACCACGATCCCCACCAAGCGGTCGGAGATCTTCACCACGGCCGACGACAACCAGCCCAGCGTGGAGATCAAGGTCGCCCAGGGGGAGCGCCAGATGTGGGCGCAGAACCAGCCGCTCGGCAACTTCGAGCTCACCGGTCTGCCCCCGGCTCCTCGGGGCATCCCGAAGATCGAGGTCACCTTCGACATCGACGCCAACGGCATCGTCCACGTCTCCGCCAAGGACCAGGCGTCCGGCCGCGAGCAGTCGATGACGATCTCCGGCGGCAGCGCGCTGGGCAAGGACGAGATCGACCGGATGGTCAAGGAGGCCGAGCAGTACGCCGCCGAGGACGCCGCTCGCCGCGAGGCGGTCGAGACGCGCAACCAGGCCGACTCGCTGGTCTACTCCACGGAGAAGTTCCTGACCGACAACACCGACAAGATCCCGGACGACGTCAAGACCGAGGTCCAGGCCGACGTCGACGCCCTCAAGGCCACCCTGGAGAACGCCGAGGCGAGCTCCAGCGAGCTGCAGGCCGGCATCACCAAGCTCGGTGAGTCCAGCCAGAAGATGGGTGCCGCGATGTACGCCGCCGCCGAGGCCGACCAGGCCGCGGCCGGGGGCAGCGACGGCTCGACCGGTGCGGCCGACGACGACGTCGTGGACGCCGAGATCGTCGACGAGCCCGGCGACGAGTCCGGCGCCGAGTCCGGCGCCGAGGGCGAGTCGAAGTGACCCAGCGGCGGAAGGGGGAGCCCGACCAGGCTCCCCCTCCGACCGGCTCGTTCGGCGAGACAGCCGGCGAGATGTGCCGACGAGACCGAGGTGGAGGAACCCGTGGCGACCCGTCACGACCAGCCGGTGGGCGAGAGCGACCTGACCGACATCAGCGGCATCGACAACATGCTCGAGGAGGGCGCTCCCCTGGAGCCGTCCGACCTCGCCAACGGCGACGCCCAGGGGCAGGTCCAGGCCGCTCCTGACGCGCGGGCGGTCGAGCAGGCGCTGGCCGAGCGGACGGCCGACCTCCAGCGACTGCAGGCCGAGTACCTGAACTACAAGCGACGCGTCGACCGCGACCGTGAGCTGGTGCGCGAGAACGCGACGTACGCCGCGCTCGCGCCCGTCGTCGAGGTGCTCGACACCATCGACCGGGCGCGCGACTCCGCCCAGTCCATGGGAAGCGAGCTCGAGCCCGGCCTCCAGGCGGTCGCCGACCAGCTCGAGCGGGCGGTCGGCAGCGCCGGCCTCGTCAAGTACGGCGAGCCGGGCGACGCCTTCGACCCGCGCCTCCACGAGGCGCTGAGCCACATGGGCGAGGATCCGGAGGTGGAGGTCACCACTGCCAAGGTGATCGCCAAGGCGGGCTACCGCATCGGTGACCGCGTCGTCCGGGCCGCGCAGGTGCTCGTGGTCGACCCCGGCGAGGCCTGAATCCCGACCGACAGCAACACCGACAGCCACAGAGCCGACACCGGAGAGGAGGAGGGAGATGGCCACCGACAACACCCACATCGACTGGGCGCAGAAGGACTTCTACGCCGAGCTCGGCGTCGGCAAGACGGCGACGCACGACGAGATCAAGAAGTCCTACCGCAAGCTCGCCCGCGCCAACCACCCCGACTCAAACCCCGGTGACACGGCCAAGCACGAGAAGTTCAAGAAGGTCGCCGAGGCCTACGACGTCGTCGGTGACGAGACCAAGCGCAAGCAGTACGACGAGATCCGGCAGCTCTACGGCGGTGGCGGCTTCACCACGACCACCACCGGCGGGGCAGGCGGCGGGTTCGACCTCGGCGACCTGCTCCGTGAGCGTAGCGGCGGCATCGGCGACCTGTTCGGCGACATCTTCGGCCCGCGCGGGAGCGCCCATCGCGGCGCCCGGACCCGCCCCGTGCGTGGCGTCGACGTCGAGTCCACCGCGACCATCGGCTTCGACGATGCACTGGGTGGCGTCACCATCAGCCTGCGGCTGACCTCCGACTCGGCCTGCCCCGACTGCCACGGCACCGGCGGCAAGCCCGGCACCCAGCCGAAGATCTGCCCCGAGTGCGAGGGCGCAGGCTTCGTGGTCAACTCCACCGGCGGTGGCTTCTCGATGAACGAGACCTGCCCCCGCTGTGGCGGCCGCCAGCTGATCTACGACGAGGCCTGCCCGACCTGCCACGGCTCGGGACGCGGCACCTCCTCGCGCTCCATCCAGGCGCGCATCCCGGCCGGCGTGAAGGACGGGCAGCGGATCCGGCTGCGCGGCAAGGGCGGCGCCGGCGAGAACGGCGGCGCGCCCGGCGACCTGTTCGTCACCGTCAAGGTCACCCCCCACCGGCTCTTCGGCCGCAAGGGCGACCACCTCACCCTCGACGTCCCGGTCTCCTTCGACGAGGCCGCGCTCGGCGCCGAGATCAAGATCCCCACCCTGGGCGGCGCGCCGGTGACGCTCAAGATCCCGGCAGGCACGCCCAACGGCCGCACCTTCCGGGTCCGCGGCAAGGGCGCCACCAAGAAGGATGGCACCAAGGGCGACCTGCTGGCCACCGTGCAGGTCCAGGTGCCGGCCCGGCTCAACGACGCGGCCCGCGAGGCGCTCGCCGCCTACCGTGCCGCCGGTGTCGAGAGCACGCTGCGCGCCAACCTCTTCGAGCAGGCGGGCTCGTGATGATCAACGAGCCCCGGGTCCCCGGCCCCGACGCCGCGGTCTACGTGATCTCGGTGGCCGCCGAGCTCTCCGGCCTGCACCCGCAGACACTGCGCTCCTACGAGCGGATGGGCCTGATCATGCCGGGGCGCACGGGCGGTGGCGGGCGCCGTTACAGCCACCGCGACATCGAGCTGCTCCGCGAGATCGCGACCCTGACCGCCGGTGGCGTCGGGATCGAGGGCGTACGCCGCATCCTCGAGCTGGAGAGCCACGTCACCGCGCTCCGGGCCCGCAACGACGAGCTGGCCACCGAGCTCGCGGCGACCCGCGAGGCCCTGCGTGACGCGGTGACCACGCGACGTACCGAGGACGCCAACCGGCTGCCCGTGCTGCGCCGGCCCGACCCGGAGGCGTCGATCGTCGTGTGGCGTCGCTCCCGCTACTGATCCCGCTGACGTCGGGTTGAGCCGGGCCGGAAGACGGGGACGAACGCACCCGCCGCCCTCGGTGGCCTCAGGCCGTGACTTCTTCCGCGTTTTCGCCCACGACGAGCGTCTCCACCCAGGGCTAGGTTCGCATGATGGAGACCCTCCAGGACGCCGTGGACGAGGTGGCGCCTCGGTCGCGCTTCTCGGGGGTGGTGCGCCTCGACCGAGCCGGTGAGACCGAGCTGGTGGCGGCGTACGGCCTCGCGGATCGCGCGCACCGGATCGCCAACACCGTCGACACGCAGTTCGCGATCGCGAGCGGCACCAAGGGCCTGACGGCGCTGGTCGTGATGGCGCTCGTCGAGCGCGGGACCCTGCGGCTCGACGCCACCGCCCGCTCGCTGCTCGGCGACGACCTCCCGCTGGTCGCCGACGACGTGACCGTCGAGCACCTGCTGGCGCACCGGTCCGGGATCGGCGACTACCTCGACGAGGACGCCGTCGACGGCGTGCAGGACTACGTCCTGAGCCGACCGGTCCACGAGCTCACGACGACCGAGCGATACCTGCCTCTGCTCGAGGGGCACCCGACCGTCTCGCCCGCAGGGGAGCGCTTCTCCTACAGCAACGGCGGCTACGTCGTGCTGGCCCTGCTGGCGGAGCGGGCCAGTGGCGTGGACTACCACGAGCTCGTGCGCACGCTGGTGTGCGAGCCGGCCGGCATGGTCGACACCGAGTTCCTGCGCTCCGACGAGCTCCCGGGCCGGGCCGCCCGGGGCTACCTGAGCGTCGACGGTCTGCGGACGAACGTGCTGCACCTCCCGGTCCTCGGCGTCGGCGACGGCGGCGCCTATGCGACCGTGGCTGACTTCAGCGCCTTCTGGGGCGCCTTCTTCGCGGGGCGGATCGTCGCCCCCGAGGTGGTCGCCGAGATGGTGCGCCCACGCAGCGACTGGCCCGAGGAGTCCGAGCGCTACGGCCTCGGCTTCCACCTGCACGCGACCGGTGACGCCGTGTGGCTGGAGGGGTACGACGCCGGCGTCTCGTTCCTGAGCCTCCACCGGCCCTCGACCGCGCTCACCTACACCGTCGTCGCCAACTGGTCGGAGGGCGCGTGGCCGTTGATGACCCTGCTCGGCGAGCGGACCGCGACCTGAGAAATTCACAGAGTTGAGGGGAATCGACTCAACTTCTGGATCGTTGAGCAGGTGAGGGCCACAGTGGCACTCAGGAGCCATTGCACCACGAGCGCGAAGGAAGAGCATGAGCCAGTTCGGGGCCGAGAAGTTCACGACACGCAGTCGTGAGGCGATCGAGACCGCCCAGCTCGCCGCGACCACGGCGGGCCACACCCAGACCGAGCCGATCCACCTGCTCGTCGCCCTGCTGCGCGACGCCGACGGTACGGCGCGCCAGCTGGTCGGCAAGTGCGGCGCGGACGCCGCGTCGCTCGCCGCCCGCGCCGAGGCGGCGCTGCTTGCCCTGCCCAAGGCCACGGGCGCCACCGTCCAGCAGCCGGCCGCCTCGCCAGCCCTGACCCGCGTCCTCGCCGGCGCGCTCGACCTCGCCGCCTCGATGAAGGACGACTACGTCGCCACCGAGCACCTGCTGATCAGCCTGGCGACCGTCGAGTCCGGCGCGCAGACGGCTGCTCACCGACGCCGGGCTCAGCGCCGACGGGCTGCGGGAGGGGCTGACCGCCGTGCGCGGCAACCGCCGGGTCACGAGTCCCGAGGCGGAGTCGACGTACGAGAGCCTCGAGAAGTACTCCGTCGACCTCACCTCGGCCGCCGAGGACGGCAAGCTCGACCCGGTCATCGGCCGGGACGCCGAGATCCGGCGCGTGATCCAGGTGCTGTCGCGCCGTACCAAGAACAACCCCGTGCTGATCGGTGAGCCCGGCGTCGGCAAGACCGCCGTCGTCGAGGGCCTGGCCCAGCGGATCGTCGCCGGCGACGTCCCCGACTCCCTCAAGGGCCGGCGGCTGCTCTCGCTGGACCTCGCGGCGATGGTCGCGGGTGCGAAGTACCGCGGTGAGTTCGAGGAGCGGCTCAAGGCCGTGCTGGAGGAGATCAAGGACTCCGGTGGTCAGGTGATCACGTTCATCGACGAGCTGCACACGGTCGTCGGCGCGGGCGCCGGCGGCGACTCCGCGATGGACGCCGGCAACATGCTCAAGCCGATGCTGGCGCGCGGTGAGCTGCGGATGATCGGGGCGACCACGCTCGACGAGTACCGCGAGCGGATCGAGAAGGACCCCGCGCTCGAACGCCGCTTCCAGCAGGTCTTCGTCGGCGAGCCGAGTGTCGAGGACACGATCCAGATCCTGCGCGGCATCCAGGAGAAGTACGAGGCCCACCACGGCGTCCGCATCACCGACGCCGCGCTGGTGGCCGCCGCCACGTTGAGCGACCGCTACATCACCGGCCGCCAGCTGCCCGACAAGGCGATCGACCTGATCGACGAGTCCGCGTCGCGGCTGCGGATGGAGATCGAGTCGTCGCCGGAGGAGATCGACCAGCTCCGGCGGACCGTCGACCGGCTGAAGATGGAGGAGTTCGCGCTCGAGAAGGAGACCGACGCCGCGTCGGCCGATCGGCTCGTCCGGCTCCGCGCAGACCTCGCCGACGCCGAGGAGCAGCTGCGCGGCCTCGAGGCCCGCTGGGAGCGCGAGAAGGCGTCCCTCGAGGGCGAGGGCGAGATCCGCCGGGCCCTCGACCAGCTCCGGATCGAGGCCGACAAGATGCTGCGCGAGGGCAACCTCGAGGGGGCGTCGAAGATCCGCTACGAGTCGATCCCCGCAGCTCGAGACGCAAGCTCGAGGCGGTCGAGAGCCGCCGACACGGTCGACGTCGAGCCGCTGGTCGGCGAGCAGGTCGGGGCCGAGCAGATCGCCGAGGTGGTCGAGGCCTGGACCGGCATCCCCACCGGCAAGCTGCTGCAGGGCGAGACCGCCAAGCTGCTCGAGATGGAGTCGGTGATCGGGCAGCGGCTGATCGGCCAGCACGACGCCGTACGGGCGGTGAGTGACGCCGTACGCCGGTCGCGGGCCGGGCATCTCCGACCCGCAACCGCCCGACGGGCTCCTTCCTGTTCCTCGGCCCGACCGGCACCGGCAAGACCGAGCTGGCGAAGGCGCTGGCGGAGTTCCTGTTCGACGACGAGCGGGCGATGATCCGCATCGACATGAGCGAGTACTCCGAGAAGCACTCCGTGTCGCGGCTCGTCGGTGCGCCTCCCGGCTACGTCGGCTACGACGAGGGCGGCCAGCTCACCGAGGCGGTGCGCCGGCGTCCCTACTCGGTCGTGCTCCTCGACGAGGTCGAGAAGGCGCACCCCGAGGTCTTCGACATCCTGCTGCAGGTGCTCGACGACGGGCGGCTGACCGACGGCCAGGGCCGGACGGTCGACTTCCGCAACACGCTGCTGATCCTGACCTCCAACCTCGGCTCGCACTTCCTGGTCGACCCGACGCTCGAGCCCGGACGCCAAGCGCAGCTCGGTGCTGTCGGTGGTGCGGGCGTCGTTCAAGCCCGAGTTCCTCAACCGGCTCGACGAGATCGTCGTCTTCGACGCGCTCTCGCGCGACGAGCTCGCCCACATCGTCGACCTGCAGCTCGCGCTGCTGGAGAAGCGGCTGGCGGTCCGCCGGATCACCATCCACGTCTCCGACGCCGCCACGGCCTGGCTGGCCGAGACCGGCTACGACCCGGCGTACGGCGCCCGCCCGCTGCGCCGGCTTGATCCAGACCGCGATCGGCGACCCGCTGGCGCGGCTCCTGATCGGCGGCGAGATCAGCGACGGCGGCAAGGTCTCGGTGGACGTCAAGGACGGCGAGCTGGTCCTCCAGCCCGCCTGACCGGCGTGGGCCGGGTGGTTTCGAGACGGGCGTCAGGACGCCCTCCGCAACCACCGGCCCGCCGGGGCTGCTGCCGCTGGTTGAGGAGGCGCGCCAGCGACGTCTCGAAACCACGCGGCTCGCAGTTCACTCCTCGGTGGACTCCGACCACAGGTTGATGCCGGACTCCACGGCGTACTGGTCGATCTCGGCGAGCTCATCTGAGCTCAGCGTAGGGAAGTCGAGGGCGTCGAGGTTGGTGTCGAGTTGCTCGACGCTGGAGGCCCCGATCACCACGGAGGTGACCCGCGCGTCGCGCAGCGCCCACTGGAGTGCGAGCTGGGCGAGCTTCTGGTCGCGGCGCTGCGCGATCTCGTTGAGCGCCCGCACCCGCCGCAGCACGTCGTCGTCCAGCCCGGTGAGCGAGGAGTCGTCGCGCGCGGCCCGCGAGTCCGCCGGCACGCCGTCGAGGTAGCGGTCGGTGAGCAGCCCCTGGGCCAGCGCGCGAGAACACGATGCACCCCATGCCCTGCTCCTCGAGCTCGTCGAGCAGGCCGCCCTCGATCCAGCGGTTGAGCATGGAGTACGACGGCTGGTGGATCAGCAGCGGAGTCCCGAGGTCGCGGGCGATCCGGGCCGCCTCGTGCGTCTTGTCCGGCGAGTACGACGAGATGCCGGCGTAGAGCGCGCGCCCCGACCGCACCGCCGTGTCGAGCGCCCCCATCGTCTCCTCGAGCGGGGTGTCGGGGTCGAAGCGGTGGCTGTAGAAGATGTCGACGTAGTCCAGCCCCATCCGCGCCAGTGACTGGTCGAGCGACGCGAGCAGGTACTTGCGCGACCCGCCGCCCTGGCCGTAGGGCCCCGGCCACATGTCGTAGCCGGCCTTGGTCGAGATCACCAGCTCGTCGCGGTACGGCGCGAAGTCCTCGCGCATCCAGCGCCCGAAGTTCTCCTCGGCCCGGCCGTACGGCGGCCCGTAGTTGTTGGCCAGGTCGAAGTGCGTCACCCCACGGTCGAACGCCCGGCGCAGGATCGCCCGCTGGGTCTCCTCGGGCCGGTCGTCCCCGAAGTTCTGCCACAGCCCCAGCGAGAGCGGCGGGAGCTGGAGGCCGCTGCGCCCGGTGTGGCGGAAGTCGGTGTGGTCGTACCGGTCCTCGGCTGCGGTGTACGTCATGCGCCCATCCTGCCCTCCCCAGCTGGTGCTCGGTGACGCGCCGATGCCGGGATGCCCGCGTGCGACATGCGCGACGATGGACGGCGTGAGCGACCCGTCCACGACCGAGCCGCGGCCGACCGCAGGTCACCGCTGGCGGCGTGGATGATCATGGTCGGCTCGGTGTTCGTCGTGCTCGATGGTCTGGGACCGCTCGCCGGCCTCCACTCGCTCGCCTCGCGCAAGTCGCTGCAGGGCGTGCTCGACACCCCGGCATCAAGGGCTCGGGGCTCGAGGTCGCCGACCTGAGGCGGTGTCAGGATCGTCTCGATGGTCGGCGCGGCGCTGCGCGACGGCGATGGTGATCCTCGGCTACCAGACGCTCCACCGCAGCCGCAGCGCCCGCATCGGCCTCATCGGTGCTGGCCATCCCGCTGTTCGTCAGCCGGCCTGGTCACCGGCGGGTTCGTCGCGGCGATCGTGGTCGGCGGCGGTCGCCACGCTGTGGCTGCGCCCGCGCCCGGCTCTGGTTCGACGGCCAGTCCGCGACCAGCGGAGCGCCGCGTCCACCCGGCCATGCAGCCCCGGACGTCGGCGCGCCCCGACGTGCGCGCCGCACCGCCGCCCGCGCAGCAGACGTCGCCGCCGCCTGCCCAGCAGACCCCGTGGCCCCCGACGCAGCTCGCCCCCGAGGCTGCGGCAGCCGGGCCCGCCGCGTGGACGCCACCACCGCTCTCGGCGTACGACGTGCGCGCGGCCGCCCGCGCGAGGGTCCCGCGCCGGCCGCCCTGCTCGTGGGCCTGCGTCCTGACGTGGATCTTCGCCGGACTGCGCCGTCGCCGTGCTCGCCGGGTCGATCGCGGTCCTCGCCGGCCGACCCCACCTCGTGCTCGACAAGCTGCATCGGCAGAACCCCGAGCTCGCCTACCGAGGGGGTCAGCGACCACATGATCCTCGTGGTCGGCTTCGTCACTGTGCGGCCTGTTCGTGCTCTGGTCCGTGGCCGCGGTGGTCTTCGCGGTGCTCGCTTCCGGCGCCGACGCTGGGCGTGGTACGCCCTGCTGTCTTCGCCGGCCGGGCTCGCCGCCTTCTGCCTGCTCGGCGCGATCGGGTCGCTGCTCGTGCTGGTGCCGCTGGCCGCGGGCGGTCGCCGCGGTCAGCCTGCTGGTGCGGCCCGAGGTGCGGGCCTGGTTCGCGCTGAATCAGCGGCGAGGTCGGCGGCCGCGAGCCGCGACAGCGCCCTCCTCGATCACGCCCGCCTCCTTGCAGAACGCCCACCGCACCAGCTGGTCGCCCGCGTCGGCTGTCGTGGAACGGCTGCGTCGGGATCGCGACCACCCCGGCCCGCTCGGGCAGCGCGAGGCAGAACTCCATGCCGTCGTGCCACCCCAGCGCCGAGATGTCGGTGAGCGCGAAGTAGGTGCCCTCGGGGCGTCGTACGCCGAGACCGAGCGTCGCCAGGCCGTCGCAGAGCAGGTCGCGCCGCGCCTCGAGGCTCGCGGCCAGCGCCGCGCGGCCAGTCCGGCTCGTCGTCGAGGCCGTGCGCGACCGCCGGCTGCAAGGGCGCGCCCGAGGTGAACGTCAGCCACTGCTTGGCCGCGAGCACGGCCGCGACACGAGGCCGGGCGGGACCGGTGGCCCAGCCCGACCTTCCAGCCGGTGACGCTGTAGCTCTTGCCCGGCGCTCGACAGGGTCAGGGTGCGCTCGAACATCCCGGGCAGCGTCGAGAGCGGCACGTGCTCGTGCTCGTCGAAGGTCAGGTGCTCGTAGACCTCGTCGGTGATCACGACGAGGTCGTGCTCGATCGGCCAGGTCGGCCACGGCCTGCAGCTCCTCGCGGGTCAGCACGGTGCCGGTCGGGTTGTGCGGGGAGTTCAGCAGGACGAACCGGGTGCGCGGCCCGACCGCGGCGCGCAGGGCGTCGACGTCGAGGCGGAAGTCGGGCGCGCGCAGGGTGACCGGACGGCGTACGCCGCCGGCCATCTGGATCATCGCGACGTAGGAGTCGTAGTAGGGCTCGAGCACCACGACCTCGTCGCCCGGGTCGACCAGCCCGAGCAGCGACGCCGCGATCCCCTCGGTGCAGCCGGTGGTCACCACGACCTGGGTGTCGGGGTCGAGCTCGAGGCCGTAGTGCCGCTGCTGGTGGCGGGCGATGGCCTGCCGGAGCGCCGGGACGCCGGTGCCCGGGGCGTACTGGTTGGCCCCCGAGTGCATGGCGTCGTCGGCCGGCGTCGAGCACCGGCGGCCGGTCCGTCGGCGTCGGGGAACCCCTGACCGAGGTTGACCGCACCGGTGCGCACGGCCAGCGCCGACATCGTGGTGAAGATCGTCGGCGGGATCCCGTCCAGCCGATGGGCCGGCCGGATCATGCCTCGCGCGGCCCAGGTGGCGAGGAGCTCGCGCTCCCGGTCGGGGGCCAGGCCCCACTGCTGGTTGGTCGCCTGCTCGGGATGGGCCTGCGCCCAGGCCAGGGTGTCGCGGACGACGTCCGCGAACGGCCGGTGGGTCAGCCCCGCCGTCCTCGGCGCGCGCGGTGGCCATGGCCAGCGACCACTCGACGCCGCCCTCGGTCCACAGTGGCAGCTGCATCCCGTCGACGCCCTGCTCGACCAGCCAGTCGCCGTCGACCGGCACCAGGTGGGCGTCGCTGTCGACCGCGCCGACGGTCTCGTCGAGCAGCGCGCCGAACGTCGTCCAGGGCCGGGCCGCGGTGAAGATCCCGGCCACGCGGTCCTCGGCCAGCCGCACGGTCCACGCCCCCATGTCGCGAGCGTCGATGCATTGCATCGGCGCCTCGAGCGGGCCCGGGGCGATCATCGGGCCACCGCGAGCGACTCGCAGCGGCCACCACGGGTAGCGGGCGGTCATGTCGCGCGGCCCCACGACGTACGTCGGGCGGATCACGGCGAGGGCGTCGTCGCCGTAGGACTCGCGGGCGACGCGCTCGCAGGCCACCTTGAGCGGACCGTAGGTCTCGTTGGTGACCTCCTCGGTGCCGTCGGCAGGCTCGTCGAAGAGCCGGGAGTCCTCGGTCGCGTCGGGGCCGTCCGGCTCCTGGTAGACCGAGACCGTCGAGACGAACAGGTGGTGGCCGCCCCTGTCGCCGAGCGCCTCGTGCAGCCGTCGTACCTGCGAGGGCACGTAGGCGCACACGTCGATCGTGGCGTCCCAGCGCCCGTCGGCGAGCACCGACAGGTCACCGTCGCGATCGGCGAGGAGATGGGTGGCGTCGGGGAGCTCGGTCGGTCGGGCTGCGGTGGAGCAGGGTGACGTCGTGTCCCGGCGTCGAGGGCCGCCTCGGCCATCGCGTGACCCACGAACCGGGTACCCCCGATGACCAGGATGCGCTTGCTGCCAGACATGCTGCGAGAGTAACCACATGGATGTGGATCTGGCGCGCGACGTCGACGCTCGTTGCCGGCTGACCGGGGAGTTCACCCTCAGGTCCGGTCAGGTGGCGAGCGAGTACTTCGACAAGTACCTCTTCGAGACCGACCCCGAGCTGCTCGCGCGGGTGGCCGCCGCGATGGTGCCGCTGCTGCCCGACGACACCGACCTGCTCGGCGGGCTGGAGATGGGCGGCATCCCGATCGCGACGGTCGTGAGCGCCCAAGCCGCGCTGCCGGCGCTGTTCGTGCGCAAGCAGGCCAAGACCTACGGCACCTGCAAGCTCGCCGAGGGTCCCGACGTGGCCGGGCGGCGGGTGACCCTGATCGAGGACGTCATCACGACCGGCGGAGCGGTCCGCGACGCGACCCACGCCCTGCGTGCGGCCGGTGCGGTCGTCGAGACCGTGGTCTGCGCGATCGACCGCTCGCCGGGCGACGACAACCCCCTGGCCGACGTCGGTCTCGAGATCCGGGCGGTGCTCACCAAGGCCGACCTGGACGCCGTACGCGGCTGACGCGAGCCGGCCTCGCTTCAGCTGGTCGCCTCCTGGCGACGGTGCTTCCACCACTCGTAGGCCACCGGGATCACCGACAGCGCGAGCAGCCCGAGGATCACGAGGTCGATGTTCTTGGCGACGACGGGGAACGCGCTGCCCAGGAAATAGCCCGGCGCATGACGCTGGCCGACCCAGAGCGCGGCGCCGACCAGGCTCCACAGCCAGAACTTCGCGCGCGGCATCTCGCTGACGCCGGCCACGAGGGTCACATAGGTGCGCACGAACGGGACGAAGCGACCGATCACCAGCGCCGAGCTGCCGTGCTTCTCGAAGAACTCGACCGTCCGGTCGATGTAGGCCTTCTTGATGATCCGGCCGTCGTGTCGTCTGACCGGATGGCCGATCGCCCGGCCTATCTCGTAGCCCACGACGTTGCCCAGGAAGGCGGCGACGGTGAAGGCGAGGATGCCCACGAGCAGGCCGAGCATGTTGGGGCCCTGGGTGAGGTTGAGCTTGTCGGTGGCGAGGAACAGCCCGAACGAGAACAGCAGGGTGTCGCCGGGCAGGAACGGGAAGAGCAGCCCGCACTCGATGAAGATGATGACCAGGCTGATCAGGATGAACTCGGAGCGGAAGTGGTCGAGCAGCCAGCTGGGGATCCATCCAGGGGATGCCGAGGAGCAGAGCATGCGGGCCGGTCACGCCGCGAGCCTATACAGGGTCTCTGTCCGTAGCCTGATCCTCGTGCACCCTGACCGAGCCGCTGCGTTCACCGCGGCCACACGGATCGCCGCCGACCTCGCCCTGCGCCCCGAGGTCGAGGAGCACTGGACCGACGAAAGTGTCTGCGCGGGCATGACCGTGGGCGCGCTCGCCCGGCATCTGGTCTCCCAGTGGTACAACGCCGTCCGGTTGCTCGGCGCTTCGGAGGGGGACGCCCCGATCAGCGTCTGGGAGCACTACCAGCGAGCGGCCTGGGCGCACAACGCGCTCGACGACGAGGCGAACACGAGCATCGCGCGTGGGAGCGAGGAGCTCGCCGCCGAGGGAGCGGGCGTGATGCGGGCACTGATCGCGGACCTGGGCCCGGAGGTGGACGCCGTGCTCGCGACCGAGCGGGAGGGCTCGGTGCTGGTCCCCTGGCAGGGCTGGTCGCTCACCGCCGGCGACTTCCTCCTGACCCGGATGATGGAGATCGTCGTCCACTCCGACGACCTCGCCACCAGCATCGGGGTCGAGACGCCGGAGTTCCCGGCCGAGGTGAGCGAGCCGGTGCTCGCCCTGCTCACCGGGCTGGCCGCACGCCGGCACGGCGCTACTGCGCTGGTGCGGGCCCTGACCCGGCCGCAGCGGGCACCGGCCCCGGTCACCGCGTTCTGATGATCGCCGGCGCCGACCACGAGCCCGAGCGCGCGCCGTACGACCCGATGCCCTACGGGCCGGCCGAGGTCGGGGTCGGGCCGTGGGAGGGGCCGTGGCCCGAGGGCGAGGAGTACGACGAGGGGTTGCTCGCCGACGGCGACCGACGCAACGTCGTCGACCGCTACCGCTACTGGCGGCTCGAGGCGATCGTGGCCGACCTCGACACCCGTCGACACGACTTCCACGTGGCGATCGAGAACTGGCAGCACGACTTCAACATCGGCACCATCGTGCGCACCGCCAACGCCTTCCTGGCTGCCGAGGTGCACATCGTCGGCAACCGGCGGTGGAACCGGCGCGGCGCGATGGTCACCGACCGCTACCAGCACGTGCGTCACCACCCCACCGCGGCCGACCTGGCGTCGTACCTCCACGGCCTGCCCGACGGACCGGTGCCGCTCCTCGGCATCGACAACCTGCCCGGCTCGGCGCACCTGGAGACGATGGAGATGCCTCGTCGGGTGTGCTTCCTGTTCGGCCAGGAGGGCCCGGGACTGTCCGAGGCCGCGCGGCAGGTCTGCGACGCGACCTTCTCGATCGCGCAGTTCGGCTCCACGCGCTCGATCAACGCGTCGGCGGCCGCAGCGATCGCCATGCACTCCTGGGTGCGTGCGCACGCAGACCTGGCCGACGAAGCGGCCTGGCGCGGCTAGCGCGACGCGGTCACTTGGCCGAGTGCTTGTAGCAGACGACGGTGTGGTTGTGGCCGCGGTTCCACACGGGCTGGACGTTCCAGGTCCAGCGGAAGTTCGTGTCGGTCGCCACGATCTTGGGGCAGCGGGAGCGGCCCTGCTGGAGCAGCGCCGTCTCGCCGGGGAAGCTCTTCTTGGCGACCCCGAAGGTCCCCGCCGAGCGGTAGGTGTGGGCGGTGCTGCACGTGGTGGTCAGGTAGTGCCGTTGCACCAGGCGCAGGCAGCGCGCCACGTTGTTGGAGGGGGTCGCGTCCTTCAGCGCCGGCACGTGGTCGGTCGGCAGGGCGGCGTACTGGGTGGCGTGCTGGAGCCCGAGGTCGCAGCGGACCCAGCGCTGGTGCGCCGCGCGCTGGGCCTTGGTGGGCACGAAGTAGAACCAGGTGTACGCCGTGCGGTCGCGGACTGCGTTGTTCTGACCGAGCGCTGCCTGGAACGCCGGGTAGCAGAGGCTGACGGCGACGTTGTAGAGCTTGGCGTCGGTCGAGAGGTCGTGCCAGGTCACGCTCTTGGGCAGCTGGCGCACGGCGATGACGCGGGAGTTGTGGGCCCGCTTGCACGAGATCGGGGACGTGGTGTTGCTGGCGTGATCCACGATCAAGGACGTCGTCAGCTTGCGGCACTGGCCCACCGTGGGCTCGCCGCCGCTCCACCGCTGGCTGGCCTCGGCAACCTGCGTGGCGAGCGCGGCGCTCAGCAGCCCGACCGTCATGACGACGGCGAGCAGTCGGGTGAGTCGCATGGTCTTCCCCTCGTGACGTGTGGCTCGTGCCCAGGTCGGTCGTTTCGCTCATGGCCCCGGCCTCGGCGTGCCCAGCCTAGACATGCCTGGGGCCGGGACGAAGTCAACGGCGCGTCCGCCCGGTCGCCGGGGCGGTCCGGGGGTTAGCTCGACCGGTGGCTGAAGCAGACCACGGCGTGGTCGTGGGCGTGGTTCCAGGTGAACGCCGACTCGTGGGAGAACAGGAACCGGCGCGGGGTGCTGACCAGCGCCGGGCAGCGCCTGCGCGCGATGCCGGCCAGCGTGGCGGTGCCGGGATAGCTGCCCTTGAGGGCGAAGGCGCCCGTCGCCCGGAAGGTGTGGGTGGCGGCGCAGACGGTCGTGAGGTGGCGGGTGCCCACCAGGCAGCGCCGTACCTTGTCCGAGGGCTTGCTCGAGCCGAGCGCCGGGACCTGGTCGGTGGGTAGGTTCTGCAGCGCCCGACCTTCGAGGAGGATCAGGTCGCAGCGGATCCAGTTGGCGCCGCTGGTGCGCTGGGCCTGGGTGGGCCCGAAGAAGATCCAGGCGTAGGCCGTGCTGTCGCGGACCTTGTCGTTCTGGCCGAGGGCACGACGGAAGGCCGGGGTGCACTCGGTGACACCGAGCCTGGCCACCTGGGTGTCGGTGAGGGCGTCCCACGTGGTGCCGCTCGGCAGGTCGGCCACCTTGATGACCCGGTCGGTGTGAGCGGTGCTGCACGCGACCGGGGCGGAGGTGTCGGACCGGCCACTGATCTGGCCGAACCTCAGCGCCCGGCACTCGCCCACGACGGGCCGGTCGCTGCCCGCGGCCTGGGCGGCGGCGTACGACGTCAGCAGGCCGGCCGCCAGGGCGGCCACCAGGGCAGTGACCAGGCCGATCACCAGCAGCCCGGCTCCGGCACGTGTCGATCGCATGCGGCTCTCCTCGAGACGGGTCCGGGCCGAGTGCACCGGCCGGCACATGGTGCCACAGGCCCGGCCCGCCGAAGGGCGGCGTCGCGCCGGAGGGCCCTGACTAAGGGCCGAACGTCCCGACCGGCGTCTCCGGGGGCGGCACTAGGGTGGAACGCGTTGGAACACCGCGTTGTGAGGAGTCACAGATGCCCGTCGCCACCCCCGAGATCTACGCCCAGATGCTCGACACCGCGAAGGAGAAGAGCTTCGCGTTCCCGGCGATCAACGTGTCGTCGTCACAGACCCTCAACGCTGCGTTGAAGGGGTTCGCCGACGCCGAGTCCGACGGGATCATCCAGATCTCGACCGGCGGAGCGGAATACCTCTCCGGCCCGGCGGTGAAGAACATGGTGACCGGGTCGGTCGCGTTCGCGGCGTACGCCGTCGAGGTCGCCAAGAACTACCCGGTCCACGTCGCGCTGCACACCGACCACTGCCCCAAGCCCAAGCTGGACGGCTTCGTGCGGCCGCTGATCGACATCAGCGCCGAGCGGGTCGCGCGGGGCGAGGCTCCTCTGTTCCAGTCCCACATGTGGGACGGGTCCGCCGTACCACTGGGTGAGAACCTCGAGATCGCCCAAGAGCTGCTGGCGAAGTGCGCCGCCGCCCACATCATCCTCGAGGTCGAGATCGGCGTCGTGGGCGGCGAGGAGGACGGTGTCGAGGGCAAGATCGACGAGAAGCTCTACACCTCTGCCCAGGACGCGCTCGACACCGTCGAGGCGCTCGGTCTCGGCGACAAGGGCCGCTACCTGACCGCGCTGACCTTCGGCAACGTGCACGGGGTCTACAAGCCGGGCAACGTCAAGCTCCGCCCGGAGATCCTCAAGACCGCCCAGGACGCGATCATCGAGAAGTACGGCACCAGCGCCGGCTTCGGCCCGGGCTCGCTGCCCCTCGACCTGGTCTTCCACGGTGGCTCGGGCTCGACCGAGCAGGAGATCGCCGACGCGGTGAAGTACGGCGTGGTGAAGATGAACGTCGACACCGACACGCAGTACGCCTTCACTCGCCCGGTCGCCGACCACATGCTGAAGAACTACGACGGCGTGCTCAAGATCGACGGCGAGGTCGGCAACAAGAAGGTCTACGACCCCCGCGCCTGGGGCAAGGCCGGTGAGGCCGGCATGTCCGCCCGCGTCGTCGAGGCCTGCAGCAACCTCAGCGCCACGGGCCACACCCTCGCCTGACCTCGCCCCCTTGTTGCTTGTGTAACCGACCCCTCGGGCAACTTGTCGTCCCTTGGGGCGCGGCGTGTCGCGCCCCAGAGGTCGGTTACACAGCTCCGAGTCGGCGTGCGAGCCCGGAAACCCTCCCCAAGGGGCGTTCGCGCACGGCACTCGCACAGGGCGAGTCGGGCGCCCCGGGGAAGGGGCCGCCTCCAGCCATCGTCGAGGCATGGAGCGACTGGAGGGCCGACCGGCTGTACGTCGGCTGAGCCTGGCCACCGGTGGGCTGATCACGAGGGCGGATGCCTTCGCCGAGGGACTCTCGGCCCACGATGTGAAGTGGCTGGTGAGGTGCGGAGTCTGGGTCACGGTCCGCCGAGGCTGCTACGCCCCACGTGATCACTGGGCGGCTCTGGACGAGTGGCACGGGCGGCCGTTGCTGCAGGTGAGAGCGGCGTACCACGCCGCCCGGCGGCCGCACGTGGTGAGCCATTCATCTGCTGCAGTGGTGCACGCCCTCCCACACCTCAGTCCGCGTGACGGTCTCGTCCACCTCACCCAGTACGGCGCGCCACGTGCTCGCGTGCGCAACGGCGTGAAGCACCACCATGCACGCTTCGACCCGTCCGAGGTGGTCACGGTCGAGGGCCTGCCGACCCTCGGGCTGGCTCGCACGGCCCTCGACATCGCCCGCGAGAACGGGTTCGCCGCGGGCGTCTGTGCGGTCGATGCGGTTCGACGGCGGGGCGTGACGCTCGCCGAGCTGGAACGAGCGCGGCTGCCGATGTGGCACTGGCCGTTCGTGAGCGTCGCCGACGACGCGCTGGCTTTCTCCGATCCGGGAGCCGAGTCGATCGGTGAGTCCCTCACCCGCATCCTGCTCGACGAGATCGGGATCGGGCCGGCCCTGACCCAGTTCGAGCTCCGCGACGCCACACGATCGGTGCGCGTCGACCTCCGGGTCGGCCGCCACCTCTTCGAGTTCGACGGATTGGTCAAGCTCCGACCGCCGGAACGCGGCGGCACAGCGGACAGACCGCCCGAGGAGGTGGTCGCCGCCGAGAAAGAACGGCAGGACTGGCTCTGTGGCTTCCGCCTCGGCATCTCCCGCGTCACCTGGGCGGACTTCTGGGGGCACCGGCGCGAGGCCGCCAAGGTTCGGCTGCGCCGGGAGTACGACGCGACGACGGCGCTGTGGGGGAGCGCCATCGACGACCTCGCGCCGTATCTTCCCCGGTGAGCGGGCGCTGCCCCGCGCTCCCAGACCGGCCGCGCCGTGTGTAACCGACCCTCCGGGCGTCTTGCCACCCCTTGTGGCGCGGCGTGTTGCGCCACAAAGGTCGGTTACACAAGAGCGCGCCCGCCGACCTCACTGTGCGGCCCGGGGGCGGGGGCGCAGAAGGGAGAAGTCAGTCGAGGACCGGGGCGGGGGATGCAGCCGGGGCAGCCTGCTCGGCTCCGGTGGCGGCTCTGGTGGCGGCTCCGGCTTCGGCTCCGGTGGGGACGCGCGCGGCGGCGAGGTGGCGGGGGAGCTGGAAGAACATCACCGACACCAGCCCCAGCAGGAGGACGCCGACGGGGAGCAGGAGGGTCTCGGACATCGCCTCGCTGAACGGCGCGCGGACGATCGCGGGCAGCTGCTGGACAACGCCGCTGTCGGCCTGCTGGCCACCGGAGAGGCCGTGGGCGGCCAGCCGCGCGTCGAGGAGTACAGCGATCGCGGCCGACCCCAGGACCGCGCCGACCTGGCGGGTGGCGTTGTAGACACCGGACCCGGCGCCGGCCAGGTTCATCGGGAGGTTGCGCGTGGCGGTCGCAGCCAGCGGGGCCCAGATCCCGGCCATGCCGATGCCGAGCAGCGCCATCGAGCCGAGGATCGGCAGGACCGAGCCGGTGGCGCTCAGGCTCTGGGAGAGCAGGTAGATCGCGACCGCGGTGATGGCGAACCCGGCTCCGGTCAGGATCCGCGGGTGCACCCGGTCGGTGAAGCGCCCGACGATCGGCGCCAGGATGATCGACATCACCGCCATCGGGACCAGCAGCAGCGAGGCGACCAGCGGCGAGTCACCGCGCACCAGCTGGGCGTAGATCATGATCGGGAAGCCCATGGCGGTCGCCGTGAACGACATCGTCGAGATCGCGAAGTTGGAGATCGAGAAGTTGCGGTCGCCGAAGAGGCGCAGCGGCACGAGCGGCTCGCGCCGGTTGACAGCCTGCCAGAACACGAAGGCGGCGAACAGCACGAGCCCGGCGACGATCGATGTCAGCACCCAGGCGTTCCAGTGGTACTTGTGGCCCTGCTGGATGCCGAAGACCAGGAAGAACATCCCCAGACCGCTCAGCGCCACGCCCAGCCAGTCGAAGCTGTGGGTGTGGGTCGGCAGGGTCGGCACCAGGCGCACCGCGAGGACGAAGCCGATCACGCCGACCGGGATGTTGATGAAGAAGATCCACTCCCAGCCGAACGCGGCCACCAGGATGCCGCCGAGGATCGGGCCGACCAGGGTGGCGACGCCTGCGGTGGCGCCCCACAGGGCCATCGCCTGTCCGCGCCGGTCGGAGGGGAAGATCCGGGTGATCACCGACATCGTCTGCGGCGTCAGCAGCGCAGCGCCGACGCCCTGCACGACCCGGGCGATGATCAGCATCTCGATGGTGTGGGTGAGCCCGCACCACAGCGACGCCAGCGTGAAGACGGTCAGGCCGAGCAGGTAGAGGTTCTTCGGGCCGAACCGGTCGCCGAGCCGGCCCGTGATCAGCACCAGCACGGCGTAGGCCAGCAGGTAGGCACTGGTCACCCAGACCACGCTGTTGACGTCGGCGTGGAGGTCGCTGATGATCGCCGGCGTCGCGACGCTCACGATCGTGGTGTCGACCAGGATCATGAAGAACCCGAGACACAACGCGAAGAGCGCCGGCCACGGGCGGACGTCGGCGGGGACCTGGTCGCGCGTCGGAGTCTGGGTAGCCACGACAGCAGTCAACACCCGGCCGCCGACAACGATTCCCCTGCGGGCAGGATGAGCCCATGAGTCACGTCGACCTCATGGCCCAGCCGCCCGAGACCCGCCTGCCCGCAGACCCGGCCGACGCCGAGCTCGCCGGGGGCGAGGCGCCCGGAGCCGTCGTACGACGTCACCCGGAGTCGCCCGCAGCCTGGGCGGCCCTGGCGGGCCAGGCGCAGGAGCAGGGCGCCGACGACGTGACCGTCTACGCCTACAGCCGGGTCGGCTACCACCGCAGCCTCGACCTGCTGCGCCGCAACGGCTGGAAGGGCCACGGCCCGGTGCCGTGGGAGCACGAGCCCAACCGCGGCTTCCTGCGCAGCCTGGCCCTCCTCGCACTCAGTGCCCGCGCCATCGGCGAGGAGGCGGAGTGGCAGCGCTGCTCGGAGTTCCTCCGCGACTCCAGCCCCGCGGCGTACGACGCGCTGCTGGGCTAGGCGGCTCGGCGAAGAAACCGCTGCGAGATCGGCCATCCGCGACGGTCGGAAACCGACTTTCGCAGCGGTTTCTCGCGGGCGAGCCACTCACCCCCCCAGGAGCGCCCGCACCCGCTCGGCGCCCAGCGCGACGATCAGGGTCGGCAGTCGCGGCCCGCGCTCGGCGTCGACGAGCAGGTGGTAGAGCAGTCGGAAGAACTCCTTCTGGTCGGCCTTCACCTCGTCGGTCGGCTTGTCGTCGAGCGAGAGCCCCAGGGCGAGCTTGGGCACGCCGTAGACCAGGGCGGTCACCGGCTCGAGCTCGAGATCGCCCTGCAGCCCGCGCAGGAGCAAAGAGACCCACGCGCGCTCCTGCGCGGTGAGGGCCTCGATCGCGGCCACGTCGGGCTCCGACCGCACGGTGGTCCGGTCGGCCTCCGGCACGAACTCCGCCGTCCACGCCATCGCCCGCGACAGCCGCGGCTCGAGCTGGCCGACCGAGTCGTGGGCGTGGCCGAGGTGGGAGATGATCCGGCTGATCTGGTCGGCCGAGCCGGCGGTCACGTCGGCGACCGACGCCAGGGTCCGGAACGGTACGACGACCTCGGGCGCGGGCAGCCGCCCGGCGGTCTGGGTCGCCGCCGCCCGGTCGTAGGCCAGTACCTGGGCGTCGCGCTTCTCCGGGTCGTCGGCCTTGCGCGCGAGCGCGTCCCACTCGTCGTACAGCCGCACGACCTCGGGCCCGAAGTCGATGTCGAAGGTCTGCTTGGGCTGCCGACGCACGTAGAGCCAGCGCAGGATCCCGGGCTCGAGCACGCGGAGGGCCTCCTCGGCGGTCGGAGCGCCACCGGCGGACGACGACATCTTCTGCACCCCGGCGAACCCGACGAAGCCGTAGCCGAACCACGCCGGCCTCGGGTAGTCCCACACCGTCTCGACGAGCTCGTGACCCACGGTGAAGGACGAGCCGGGCGTCGCATGGTCCATGCCCGCGGGCTCGAAGTCGACGTGCTCGAAGGCCCACCGCATCGGCCAGTCGGCCTTCCAGACCAGCTTGCCCTCGTCCTGGGTCGCGAGGTTGGTGGCGCCGTGGTAGTCGCAGACGGAGCAGGTGTAGGTCAGGTCGGTGGTGTCGTCGTCGTACGACGTCACGGTCGTGGTGTCGCGCCCGCAGTCGCGGCAGTAGGCCCGGAACGGGAAGTAGCCCACACCGCTCTCGCCCTCGTGGTCGGCCTCGTCGTCGTGGGCCACCGAGTCGGCCATCGCCTCGGCCTCCTGGGCGGCGTGCTCGTTGGCTCCGGGGTCGCCGCCGGCGGACTCGGGGGCGGTCGGTCGCTTCGTGCGGTGCCGGGCGAGGACGGCGTCGATCTCGGCCCGGTGCCGTACGGCGCGCAGCACCTCGTCGCGGTAGACCCCGGCCCGGTAGCGCTCGGTCTGGGAGATCTCCTCCATGTCGACGCCGAGCTCGTGGAGCGCCGCGACCAGGGGCTCCTTGAAGTGGTCCGACCACGACGCGTGGCAGCCCCAGGGGTCGGGGACGGCGGTCAGCGGCCGGCCGATGTGGTCGGCCCACGACGGGTCGACGCCCACGGGCACCTTGCGGAAGCGGTCGTAGTCGTCCCACACGTGCAGGTGGCGCACGGGGACGCCGCGGCGTCGTAGCTCGTCGGCCACGAAGTGGGGCATCAGGAACTCGCGCAGGTTGCCCAGGTGGACCCGCCCCGATGGCGAAGCTCCCGACGAGCAGGTGACCGGCCCGGAGGCCCCGGACTTCTCGTGGTGCCGGATCGCGTCGTCGGCGGCGCGGGTCACCCAGTCGTGGGGCTCGCGGTGCGGCGTGGATCGGGACATCGAGAGGCTCCTGCGGGGGCTGGTCGGTGGGATCCGGGACGGGCCAGAACGCTACCGCGCGAGGCGTCGCCGACCCGACTCGATATCCGGCGGTGAGAACGGCGTACCGGCCCGGACGGACGGAGGGCGCCGACCACGGATGGCGGCGCCCTCGTGACGAGTGGCCGGAGCATCCCCCGATGTGTGCCGGCCGACGACCCGGAGGTCGCTCGTCGTGGCCGATTATGGCCATTGGATCGCTCCAAGCCGCGGTATGGTGTTGTCAGTGGCACTAACATGCCACCATGGCGCCGAGGAGACGCGCGGAGTCCGTGCTGTCGACGCTGGGTGTGAGCCCGGCCGACGAACGGCGCTACCAGCAGGTGCTGCCCCTGTCCGGGGCCCCGGTGGCCGACGCCGCGGCCGCCCTGGGCATCGGCCGGGCCGAGGTGCCGAAGGCGTTGGCGGGGCTGATCCGGCACGGCATCGTGATGCTGGAGGACGGCCACGTCACCGTGCTCCGCACCGCCGACGTCCTCTCGGCCGCGATCGCTCGGGAGGCTGCGAACGCCGACCTCGTGCAGGCCCGGCTCGACGACCTGGCGCGGGCCGTGCCGCTCCTGGTCGCAGCGGGCTCCCGCCCGGGCCCGGGCGAGGTGGACGACGTGCATGCGCTCGACGGCGAGGTGAGTGCCGGCGGCAACCCGCTCACGCTGCTGACCGAGATCATCGAGCAGACCGGGGGCGACCTGCTCTTCCTGCGGCCGGACACGTGGTCGATGCCGCGGGAGTCGGCGATGTCGCACGTTGTCGGCCGCGCGGTCGCAGCCGGACGTCGTTCCCGGGCGGTCTACCCCCTGCGCGCTCTCCACGAGGCCCCGGAGACCCTGCAGGTGCGGGTCCAGGAGGGGGAGGAGGTGCGGCTCATCGACGACCTGCCGACCCGCCTGTTCGTGATCGCAGGGACGCACGCGATCGTGCCCGAGCCGCTGGGCTTCTCCGACTCGCCCCGTCTGCTGGTGCGGCAGGGGGCCCTGGTCGCCGCGCTGACCCTGCTGTTCGAGCTCTACTGGGAACGCGGCGTACCGATCCACGAGATGTCCGGCGCCAACCGCACCGAGCGCACGTTCATCCTCCGGCAGCTGCGCGCGGGCGCCAAGGACGAGCAGATCTCCCGGACGATGGGGATGAGCCTGCGCACCGTGCGCCGCCGGATCTCCGACCTGATGATCGAGCTCGGCGCCGACACGAGGTTCCAGGCGGGCGCCGAGGCCGTACGCCGCGGCTGGTTGTGAGCGGGCGGGCGCGGGGTCTCAGGCCCCCGCCCCGGTCCAAGGCCCCAGGCACCGTCACCGGATTTCGACGCGCGGTCACGGCCTCGCAGGCTCGGCCGTGCGCTTGCTCAATCTGCGGGCACCCACGCCGTCCGCTCGTGCCTCGCGGCCTTGCTGCTCAGGCAGGCAGGATGAACGAGTAGGCGCCCGGCTCGACGTGCCAGGTGCGCTGCCGCTCCGGTCCGCTGATCTCGCCGTCGGCGCTGATCCAGAACTCGTCGCCGGAGACCGCGACCTGGGTCGCCCGGTGGTACTGCACGTCGTCGCGGTGGTGGTGCTCACCCCGGCTCAGGTGCAGGGCGTAGCCGACCTTGGCCACCGGTCCCACCGCGTGGCTGATCATCACGTCGACCCTGCCGTCGCGCGGGTCGGCCTCCGGGGTGAGCTCGGTGCCGCCGCCGACGTGGGCGCCGTTGCCGACCGAGACCATCAGCACCGGCCGGTCGACGTCGGTGACGACCTTGCCGTCCACCTCGACGTGCATGTGGACGCTGGGCGGGTGGAAGGCCGCGAGGAGGGCCCCGATCGGGTAGCCGAGCTTGCCGAGGTTCACCTGGCCGACGCCGACCGAGCCGAGGCGCTGCTTCCACCGGGCGCCGCGGCGGCTGGCCTGGGCCCCGGCGCCGATGTGCACGTTGTTGACGACGATCTCGCCGAGCTCGTCGACGATCAGGTCCATCGGACGCACCTTGCCGTTGACGACCACCCGCGCCGCCTCCTCGACGTCGAGCGGGATCTCCAGCGAACGGGCGAAGTCGTTGCCGGTGCCCATCGGGATCAGCCCGACGACCGCGTCGGTGAGGTCGTGTCGGCGATGGAGCGCGGCGACCACGGCGTGCAGGCTGCCGTCGCCGCCGGCCACCACGATCCGGCGCGAGGCCGCGCGGTGGAGCACGCCGTCGAGCTCACCCGGCTTCGAGGTGGCCTGCACCTCCACCGAGCAGGACTCGCGCAGGATGGCCAGAGCCGCCTCGAGGGACTCCTCGTCGGCCGTTCCGGCGTCGGCGTTCGTGATCACGAGGAGGGGGTCCACGGGGCGGACCCTACCGATGCGTGGACCGCCGAGACTCCCCCGGTGGGGTATGGTCGCGACCGCCCGAGGCCCGCCCGGCCGCCCCCGTCGTGAGCAGTGGAGGTCCCGCGATGCCCGCGATCGTGGTCCTCGGAGCCCAGTGGGGCGACGAGGGCAAGGGCAAGGCGACCGACCTGCTAGCCACCACCGAGCAGATCGACTACGTCGTCCGCACCAGCGGCGGCCACAACGCCGGCCACACCATCGTCGTCGACGGCGAGAAGTACGCGACCCACCTGCTGCCCAGCGGCATCCTCACCCCGGGCTGCACCGCCGTGATCGGCAACGGCGTCGTGGTCTCGCCCGAGGCCCTGTTCCGCGAGCTCGACGGCCTCGCGGCGCGCGGTGTCGACGTCACCCGCCTGGTCGTCAGCGCCAACGCCCACGTCATCGCGTCCTACCACCAGACGATCGACAAGGTCACCGAGCGCTTCCTCGGCAAGAACAAGGTCGGCACGACCGGTCGCGGCATCGGCCCGACGTACGCCGACAAGGTCGCCCGTGTCGGGATCCGGGTCGCCGACCTGTTCGACGAGAAGATCCTGCGGGCCAAGGTCGAGGCCAGCCTCGACTTGAAGAACCAGGTGCTGGCCAAGGTCTACAACCGGCGCGCGGTCGACGTGGACGTCGTCGTCGAGGAGCTGCTGGCCTACGCCGACCGGCTGCGGCCGATGGTCGCCGACACCTCCCTGCTGCTCAACGAGGCGCTCGACGAGGGGAAGACGGTGCTCTTCGAGGGCGCCCAGGCCACCATGCTCGACGTCGACCACGGCACCTACCCCTTCGTGACGTCGTCCAACGCCGTCGCGGGCGGGGTCTGCACGGGAGCGGGGGTCGGCCCCACCCGCATCGACCGGGTGATCGGCGTGATCAAGGCCTACACGACCCGCGTCGGCTCGGGCCCGTTCCCGACCGAGCTGTTCGACGAGAACGGCGAGAAGCTCTGGAAGATCGGCGGCGAGGTGGGCGTCTCCACCGGACGTGACCGCCGCTGTGGTTGGTACGACGCCGTGGTCGCGCGCTACGCCTCCCGGGTCAACGGGCTGACCGACCTGTTCCTGACCAAGCTCGACGTGCTCTCGAGCTGGGAGAAGGTCCCGGTCTGCGTGGCCTACGACGTCGACGGCGTGCGGCACGACGAGATGCCGATGACGCAGACCGAGTTCCACCACGCGAAGCCGGTCTACGAGCGGCTCGACGGCTGGTGGGAGGACATCTCCGGCTGTCGCAGGTTCGCCGACCTGCCGGCCAACGCCCAGGCCTACGTCCGCGCGCTCGAGGACATGTCCGGCACGCCCATCTGGGGGGTCGGCGTCGGTCCGGGTCGCGAGCAGACGCTCGAGGTGCCCCAGGGCTGAGCGTCTACGCTCCGGTGCATGGTGGATCCTCGCGAGGCCATCGACCGCCTCACCGCGGCCTTCGGCGGACCGCATGCCGGTCATCGCACCCTGCACGCACGCGGCGCCTTCTACGAGGGCAGCTTCACCGCGACCCCGGAGGCCGGTGCGCTGTGCCGAGCCGCGCCGTTCACCGGCGAGCCGGTGCCGGTGACCGTCCGCTGGTCCAACGGCGGCGGCAACCCGGACGTCCCCGACAAGGCGCCCGACGTGCGCGGCATGGCCCTGAAGCTGCACAGCTCCGCCGGCGACGCGGACCTGTTGGGGCAGACGTCGCCGCGGTTCCCCGTTCGCGACCCGGCCGATTTCGTCTCGATGACCGAGGCGGCCCAGCATCCGGCCACGTTCCCGTGGTGGATGCTGCGCCACCCGCGGGCCGTGCCCAACCTCCTGGTGAGCGCCCGCGCGAAGCCGCTGGTCCCGCCGTACTCGTTCGCGGAGGCGACGTACTACCCGATCCACGCCTACGGCTGGATCGCGCCCGACGGGACCCGACGCTGGGTGCGCTACCAGCTGCGACCGCTGGCGGGCGAACGGCCGGTCGGCACGTTCGAGGGCTTCGACCGGCTGCGGCAGGAGATCGTCGCCCGGCTGGCCGAGGGGCCGGTCCGCTTCGACCTCCATGTCGACGTCGCGGCCGTGGGGGACGACCCGCACGACCCGACCTCGGTGTGGAAGGTCGAGCGGGAGCTCAGTGCCGGGGTGGTCGAGGTGACCGGTCCCGTGGCCGACCCCGAGGAGTCCGGCGGCCCGGTCGTCTTCGACCCGACCCGGGTCGTCGACGGCATCGAGCTCTCGGACGACCCGATCCTGCGCTACCGCCCCGGGGCCTACAGCGTGTCGATCGAGCGGCGTACCCGAGCCTGACTTGATCGCGGTCGGCAAGCACGGTCAGGCCGCCGCCCACCGCTCGTCGCACGCTCGACCCATGACCCTTCCTTACGCCGAACCCCTGACCCTGGTCGATCCTCCTGCCCTCGTCGTCCCCGAGCCGCCGCGTCGGGGCGAGCCGGGCGGTGAGCCCTGCTTCCCCTGCAGCGACGACTCGGACCACAACCTGATCTGGTCCGACGAGACCTGGACGCTGCACAACCCCGGACAGACCGGGCTTCCCGGCTCGGTGTGGCTGGCCTCGCGCGCGCACTTCGACTCCTTCGCCGACATGCCGGCCGACGTGGCGACGACGTTCGGTGCCGTCTGCGGCCGGGTCGAGCGCGCGGTGGAGTCGCTCGGCGACGTCGCACGAGTCCACCTCTACCGCTGGGGCGACGGCGGCGCGCACTTCCACGTCTGGTTCGTGCCGCGACCCCTCGGTCGGCTCGACATGAGCGGCCCGATGCTGATGGCGTGGGAGGGCGTGCTGCCCGCGGCCGCCGAGGAGCAGATCGCCGGGGCCGGTCGCCGTATCGCGGCGGCGATGTAGTTCGATGGCCGCCGTGACCTCGTCCGAGGTGTCGCTCGACCGCCGCCTGGGCCTCGGCGACGCCGTCTTCATCGGGCTCGGGTCGATGATCGGCGCGGGTGTGTTCGCGGCCTACGGGCCGGCGGCACGGGCGGCGGGTGCCGGACTGCTGGTGGGCCTGGCGGTCGCGGCCGTCGTCGCCTACTGCAACGCGACCGCCTCGGCCCAGCTGGCCGCGGCGTACCCCCGCGCGGGCGGCACCTACCTCTACGGCCGCGAGGTGCTCGGTGACTGGTGGGGCTACCTCGCCGGCTGGGGCTTCATGGTCGGGAAGACCGCCTCCTGCGCGGCCATGGCGCTGACGTTCGCGGCGTACGCCGCGCCCGAAGGCTGGCTGCGACCGGTCGCCGCCGCGATCGTGGTCGTGCTGGCGCTGGTGAACTGCGCCGGGATCACCCGGACCGCCCTGCTCACGCGCGTGCTGGTGTCGCTGGTCCTGGTCTCGCTGGTCGTGGCCTCCGTCGTGTGCCTCTCGTCGGGCTCCGCGTCCCGGCTGTCCGGCTGGTCGTCCCCGACGCACGGGCTCTACGGCGTGCTGCAGTCGGCGGGGCTGCTGTTCTTCGCCTTCGCGGGCTACGCCAGGATCGCCACGCTCGGGGAGGAGGTCCGCGAGCCGACACGGGTCATCCCGCGGGCGATCGTGCTGGCACTGGCCGGGGCGGTCGTGGTGTACGCCGTCACTGCGGTCGCCGTGCTGGCCGTGCTCGGTCCCGTCGGCACGGCAGCCTCGGCGGCTCCCGTCGCCGACGCGGTCCGGGCCACGTCGGCCACCTGGGCCGTGCCCGTCGTTCGCATCGGGGCCGCCCTGGCCTCGGCCGGCGCTCTGCTCGCGCTGATCGCCGGACTCGGGCGGACCGGCCTGGCGATGGCCCGCGAGCGCGACCTGCCGGGCTGGTTCGACGCGGTTCACCCGCGCTACCGGGTGCCCCACCGGGCCGAGCTCAGCGTCGCCGCGATCGTGGTGGTCCTCGTCCTGACCACCGACCTGCGCGGGGCGATCGGGTTCTCGTCGTTCGGCGTGCTGCTCTACTACCTCGTCGCGAACGCCGCCGCCTACCGCCAGGTCGCGGTCGCCCGCCGCTTCCCGCGCTGGCTCCAGGTGCTCGGAGGTGTCGGCTGCGTGGTGCTGGTGGCGACGCTGCCCTGGCTGTCGGTCGCCGCCGGGCTGGTGGTGTTCGCGGTGGGCATCGCGCTCCGCGCCGTGCGACTCCGCCGGCTGTAGCGCTCCGTTATCTCCGGGGGTGCGCCCGTGCGCGGGCGCCCCGGTGCAGATAACGGAGCGTTACAGCGGCCGACCCCCGCCGCCTGGCTAGGGTGACCGCCGTGGACGTCCTCGTGATCGGCACCGGCGGGCGCGAGCACGCCCTCGTGCACGCCCTGGCTGCCGACCCCGGAGTGGGCCAGGTGCACGCCGCCCCCGGCAACCCCGGCATGGCCGCGGTGGCGAGCCTGCACGAGGTCGACCCGATGGACGGCTCGGCCGTCGCCGCCCTGGCCACCGATCTGGGCGTCGGGCTGGTCGTGGTCGGCCCCGAGGCCCCCCTGGTCGCCGGGGTCGCCGACGCCGTCCGAGCAGCCGGCATCCTGTGCTTCGGACCGACGGCCGAGGCCGCTCGGCTCGAGGGATCGAAGGCCTTCGCCAAGGACGTCATGCAGGCTGCCGGCGTGCCGACCGCCGGTGCTCGTTCCTGCTCGACCCCTGACGAGGTGGCTGCGGCCCTCGACGAGCTCGGCCCGCCGTACGTCGTGAAGGACGACGGCCTGGCCGCCGGCAAGGGCGTGGTCGTCACCGCCGACCGACAGCTCGCCGCCGACCACGCCGCCGGCTGTGGGCGCGTGCTGGTCGAGGAGTACCTCGACGGTCCCGAGGTGAGCCTGTTCGGGATCACCGACGGGGTCACGGTCTATCCCCTGCTTCCGGCCCAGGACTTCAAGCGGATCCACGATGGCGACGAAGGCCCCAACACCGGCGGCATGGGGGCCTACACACCGCTCACCTGGGTGGCCGACGACCTGGTCGACGAGGTGCTGCGCACCGTGCTGCAGCCGACCGTCGACGAGATGGCCCGTCGGGGTACGCCGTTCGCCGGCCTGCTCTACGCCGGGTTGGCGCTCACCACCCAGGGCATGCGCGTCGTGGAGTTCAACGCGCGCTTCGGCGACCCGGAGACCCAGCCGCTGCTGGCTCTGCTCGACTCACCGCTCCTGCCGCTCCTCGTCGGTGCTGCGGCCGGCGCCCTGGAGGACGTCCCGCCGCCGGCCTGGAAGCCGGGTGGTGCCGTCACCGTCGTGATGGCGAGCCGGGGCTACCCCGAGACGTCGTCGAAGGGCGACGTCATCGTCGGCACCGAGACCCTCGAGCACGACCCCTCGGTCCACGTCATCCACGCGGGCACCGCGCTGGCCGACGGGCACCTCGTCACCGCCGGTGGGCGGGTGCTGGCCGTGACCGCGGTCGGCGACAGCGTCGCCGACGCCCGCGCCCGGGCCTACGAGGGCGTCGCGATGATCTCCTTCCCCGGCGCCCAGTGGCGCCGCGACATCGCAGCGGGCCGATGAGCGAACCGGCTCGGGGTCGTCCCTGACCGCCGGACCCGAGGGCGTCACTTCTCCCACACCTGCCACACCGCTGGGGCACTCCCGTCACTTGTCGGGGGCTGCAACGGCCGACAGGGCTCCCCGCCGACCGCGCTCACTACGCTGGGGCCGTGACCGTCCCCAACGTCCTCGCCACGCGGTACGCCGCGCCCGACCTGGCTGCGATCTGGTCGCCCGAGCACAAGATCGTCCTCGAGCGGCGGCTGTGGGTCGCCGTGCTCCGGGCCCAGCGCGACCTCGGCGTCGACGTACCCGACGGCGTCATCGAGGCCTACGAGAAGGTCGTCGCCGGTGGCGAGGAGAGCGTCGACCTGGCCTCGATCGCGGCGCGCGAGCGGGTGACGCGACACGACGTGAAGGCGCGGATCGAGGAGTTCTCGGCGCTGGCCGGCCACGAGCACATCCACAAGGGGATGACCTCGCGCGACCTGACCGAGAACGTCGAGCAGCTCCAGGTCCGGCAGTCGCTCGAGCTGGTCCGCGACCGCGCCGTCGCTGGACTGGCCCGCCTGGCGCGGCTGGCGTCGGAGCACGAAGCCACGGTGATGACGGGCCGCTCCCACAACGTCGCGGCCCAGGCCACGACGCTCGGCAAGCGTTTCGCGACGGTCGCCGACGAGCTGCTGGTCGGTCTCGAGCGCGTCGAGGAGCTCCTGGTCCGCTACCCCCTGCGCGGGATCAAGGGGCCGATGGGCACCTCGCAGGACATGCTCGACCTCCTCGACGGAGACGAGGCCAGGCTGGCCGACCTCGAGCGGCGCCTCGCCGGACACCTCGGCTTCGACCGGGTGCTCGACAGCGTCGGGCAGGTCTACCCCCGGTCGCTCGACTTCGACGTCATCTCGGCGCTGGTGCAGCTGGTCAGCGCCCCCTCCAACCTGGCCACCACCATCCGGCTGATGGCCGGGCACGAGCTGGTCACCGAGGGCTTCGCCGAGGGGCAGGTCGGCTCGTCGGCGATGCCCCACAAGATGAACACCCGGTCCTGCGAGCGCCTCAACGGGCTCTCCGTGGTCCTGCGCGGCCATCTGTCGATGGTCTCCGAGCTCGCCGGCGATCAGTGGAACGAGGGCGACGTCTCCTGCTCCGTCGTACGCCGGGTCGCGCTGCCCGACGCGTTCTTCGCCACCGACGGGCTGTTCCAGACCTTCCTCACCGTGCTCGACGAGTTCGGGGCGTTCCCGGCGGTGATCCAGCGCGAGCTCGACCGCTACCTGCCGTTCCTGGCGACCACCAAGGTGCTGATGGCGTCCGTGCGCACCGGCGTAGGACGCGAGGTCGCCCACGAGGCGATCAAGCAGCACGCGGTCGCAGTCGCGCTCGAGATGCGCCAGGGGCGCGCGCACAACGACCTCTTCGACCGGCTCGCGGCCGACCCGCGGCTCGGCCTCGACCGAGCCGACATCGCCGGACTGGTCCTCGAGCCGATCGAGTTCACCGGCGCCGCCCGTTCGCAGACCCAGGCCGTCGTACGCCGCGTGGAGCAGGTCGTCGCCCGCCACCCCGCCGCCGCGGCGTACGTCCCCGGCGCGATCCTCTGAACGCCCGCCCAGTCACCTCAGACCAGTGAGGTCTGCGCCTGCGGTGCCGAGGCCGGCGCGCGTCGGAGGGCGAGCATCCCGCCGAACACCAGCACCCACACCAGGTAGACCAGGTAGGTGAAGTAGAACGGCGCCAGGATGCCGCAGCCGGCGGCCACCACGGTGGCGGCCTTCAGCCAGCCGGCGAGCTCGGCTCTCCGGACCAGCATCAGGCCGGCGATGCCGACGCACAGCGCCGGTGCGCAGACCGAGAGCAGGTTGCCGGTCTCGGTGAGTGTGTACACGACGGGATGCGGCACGCCCGACCTCACGATGACGCCGCCCTCCGCCATCGAGACCGCCACGCCCCCGCTGAGGAAGAACCCGACCATGGACGCCGTCGCGCCCACGACGGTCAGAGCGAAGAAGGCATCGCGCAGCGAACCGACCTCGTCGCGCAGACCGAGACCGAAGACGAGCAGGGCGAGCGCAGAGAAGATGCCGAGGTAGGCGGACGTGAAGGCGGCCCACATGTGCCCGTGGGACACGAACGTGGCCACCGCCGCGTCGCTGTAGTCACCCCCCGGAGAGTTGGGGGCGAAGGCGAAGAAGGTGCCAAGGCCGTAGGCGATCAGGGCGAGGCCGGCAGCGCGTCGTGTGGTCATCGGGTTCTCCACGTGGTCTGGGGGTGCGTCAGCCCGGTCGGACGGACTGAAGAGACGCTAGGGAGGGCGCTCCTGCGACCGCGTCCTCCGCCGTCCCGACCGCCGGTGACTGCTGGACGTACGGGTCGTCCTCCCCAAGTAGGACGCAGACTCGTCCCCGCACCCCTACCGTCGTCCCCATGACCCGCCGGAGCTGGGCTTTCGACGTCGCGCTCGCGCTCGGCATGGCCTTGCTCGGCCTGCTCGAGGCGTTGTGGGGGTTGGGGGCCACCAGGCAGCAGGGGCCGGCTTGGGCTCAGGCCCTTCTGTACGTCGTGACGGCCCTGCTCCTGGTCGTGCGCCGGGTGAACGCGCTCGGCTGCCTTGCCGCCATCGTGGCGGTGAGCGTGGTCGCGTTCGCGCTCGTCGGCTCCCCTGAGGGATACGGGATCATGGACCCGGCGCTGATCGCGGTCTACTCGGTGGCACGGTGGGAACGACGGCGTCCGGCGTGGTGGGGACTCGTGCTCGTGGGCGTGCTGTGGGTGGCCTGGAGCGCCTGGGACCCCACGTTCTCGAACCTGGGGCAGCACGTCCTCGCCCTCGTCTGGTTGTCCCCTTGGATCATCGCGTGGTTGGTCGGTGCCCTCGTCCGCAGCCAGGCGCAGAACCTCGACCAGCGCCGCGCCGCCCGGCAGCAGCGGGCCTCCCAGGCGGTCGCCGAGGAGCGCACCCGGATCGCCCGTGAGCTGCACGACGTCCTCGGGCACAGCGTCAGCGTGATGACCGTGCAGGCCTCGGCGGTCCGTCGGCGGCTGACCCCGTCGCAGCAGGCCGAGCGGCAGGCCCTCGAGTCCGTCGAGGCCGTGGGTCGTGAGGCGCTGGCCGAGATGCGCCGCATGGTGGGAGTCCTGCGCGAGCCCGGCGACCGGGCGGCCGACCGCGAGCCACCCCGCGGGCTCTCGCAGGTCGGTCGGCTGGTCGAGCAGTTCCGCGCTGCGGGGGTGCCGGTCGAGCTCTCCGTGACGGGTGCGCCGCAGGCCCTGGCCCCCGGCCTGGACCTCACGGCGTACCGCCTGGTCGAGGAGGGCCTGACCAACACCTTGCGGCATGCCGGCTCACCGCAGCGCTCCGAGGTGACCATCGCCTACGCGGAGGACGCCCTCGAGCTGTCGGTCATCGACGACGGCCAGGGGTCCGGGCCGGACGCGGAGGCAGGGCACGGGCTGCTCGGGATGCGGGAGCGGGTCGCCGTGTACGGCGGTCAGCTGGTCGCGCGCACCCGACCCCAGGGTGGCTTCGAGCTGGTCGCCACCCTGCCCCTGGTGACTGCATGACCACGGTGCTGATCGCCGACGACCAGGCCCTCGTCCGCCGCGGCTTCCGGATGATCCTCGAGATCGAGCCGGATCTCGAGGTGGTCGGTGACGCGGCGGACGGCGCGGAGGCGGTCGCTCGCTGCCGGTCGATGCACCCCGACGTGATCCTGATGGACGTCCGCATGCCCGGTCTCGATGGGATCGAGGCGACCCGGCGGATCACCGCCGACCCGGCCTGCGCCGACACCCGGGTCGTCATGCTGACCACCTTCGACATGGACGAGTACGTCTACGAGGCCCTGACCGCCGGCGCCAGCGGGTTCCTGCTCAAGGACGTCCAGCCCGAGACGCTCGTGGCGGGGATCAGGGCCGTCCACACCGGCGACGCGCTCCTGGCGCCCAGCGTGACCCGACGCCTGATCGAGTCCTTCCTCGACACGGCCCCCGTCATCGACCAGGACAGCCTGACCCGGCTCGCGGCGCTGACCCCCCGCGAGCGCGAGATCATGGGATACGTCGCGCGCGGCCGGAGCAACGGCGAGATCGCGGCCGACCTCTACCTCTCCGAGACCACCGTGAAGACGCATGTCGCCAGGATCCTGATGAAGCTCGGCCTGCGCGACCGGGTGCAGGTCGTGGTCTTCGCCTACGAGGCCGGGGTCGTGGCGCCCCGCCGGCCCGGATCGGCCGCCGGTCCGATCCGCTGACCATCTGACGTCCCGCTGCTTGCGGCTCGCGCCGACCCTAGGGTGGAGCGCATGACCAAGGCGGTGTCGGTGAAGGTGACCGGCCGCGTGCAGGGCGTCGCCTACCGCTACCACGCGGTCGAGGAGGCGCGGCGGCTCGGCGTCGTGGGCTGGATCCGTAACGAGCCCGACGAGTCGGTTGCGGGCCACTTCGAGGGCGACGACGACGCCGTCGACGCGCTCGTGGCCTGGTGCCGGCGCGGGCCGTCGTACGCCGTCGTGCGCCAGGTGGCGGTCATGGAGGCCCGGCCGACCGGCACGCGGTCGTTCGACGTCAGGTACTGATCGGGCGCTCCGACGGGCTCGGTACCCTCGGCCCCATGACCACCGTCGCCCCCGTCGTCGACGGCGCCACCCACCTCCACTCGGGCAAGGTCCGCGACCTCTACGCTCTGCCCGACGGCCACCTGCTGATGGTCGCCAGCGACCGGATCTCGGCGTTCGACTTCATCCTGGAGACGCCGATCCCCGACAAGGGCCGGATCCTGACCCGGATGTCGTTGTGGTGGTTCGAGCGCCTAGCCGGTCTGGTGCCCCACCACGTCGTGTCTACCGACGTACCGGCCTCGGTGGCCGGGCGAGCCGTCGTCTGCGAGCGGCTCGAGATGTTCCCCGTCGAGTGTGTGGCCCGGGGCTACCTCACGGGGAGCGGCCTGCTCGACTACCGCGCCTCCGGTGAGGTCTGCGGGATCCCGCTGCCGGCCGGGCTGGAGGACGGCAGCCGGCTGCCGGAGCCGCTCTTCACTCCTGCCACGAAGGCCGACCTCGGCGATCACGACGAGAACGTCTCCTACGACGCCGTCGTCCGCACCATCGGCGACGACGCGGCCGCCGACCTGCGCACCCTCACCCTCGCGGTGTACGCCGCCGCCGAGGAGGTCGCGCGGGAGCGCGGCATCATCCTGGCCGACACCAAGCTCGAGTTCGGCCGGCGCGGTGACGGCACCGTCGTACTGGCCGACGAGGTGCTCACCCCCGACTCCTCGCGCTTCTGGCCCGCCGCCGAGTGGCAGCCCGGGCGGGCGCAACGCTCCTTCGACAAGCAGATCGTCCGCGACTGGCTGCTCTCGCCCGAGTCCGGCTGGGACCGCGCCTCCGGGGAGGCTCCGCCCCCGCTGCCTGCGGCGGTCGTCGAACTGACCCGGGAGCGCTACATCGAGGCCTTCGAGACGCTGACGGGAGAGCGATGGTGAGTGACTTCACCGTCACCCTCGACCTCCCGCACGACCCCGGCACCCTGTTCCGCTTCTTCGCCGAGCCGCGCAACCGTCCGCTCTGGCAGTCGTCGCTGCGCGCCGTCACCGACGTGGATCACGGTGAGCCGCATCCCGGCATGCGCTGGCGCGACGTCACCAAGGCGGGCATCCGGCCCCGGATGCAACTCACCGAGCTCGTGCCCTACCGGGTGATCACCGAGACCGGCGCGTGGCGCGGCGTCGACGGCGTACTCACCCTCCGCTTCGTCAAGACCGGCCAGGGCTGCCGGCTCGCCGCCGAGGGCCGGCTGACCGGGCGCGGGGTGTTCAAGGTGGCCGCTGCCGTCGGCGGCAGGTTCGCCCCCGAGGAGATCCGCAAGGACCTGCTCCGCGCCTCCGAGGTGCTCGGCCAACGCCGTACGGGCTGACCGACCCCAGGCGTCACACGAGCAACATCGCGCAGGCATCCCGACCAGGGCTCAGGCCGCCCCGGGCCCGGGCCTCATCAGCCCCTCTGGTCACAGGGGTGGGACGGTCTGCACGCTTCCCGGGCGTTCCAACGCCTTGGAAGTGCGCGGTTCGCCGGTGAGCCGGTGACTCTGCGCGACGGCGACCGACGCGAGGGTCAGGCCGGGGCCTCGACCACCCACCACGCGGCGTACGCCGGGAGCAGGAGGACGCCGTCGGCGCCGACCTCGAGGCGGTGGCCGCCCAGCGCCTCGTAGGGGCGGGCGACGCCGAGCGCGTGGAGCTGCCCGAGGGGGAAGCCCCGCACCTCGGGGGTGACGTTGTAGAGGCCGACGAAGACGCCGCTGGGGTGGCGGCGGACGGTGGCCAGGATGCCGTCGTCGGTGTCCGGTACGACGTGGGAGGGCGCCGAGGCGTGGAGCTGCGGGAGCGAGGCGCGGACACCCGCGAGGTGGGCCAGGCCCCCGAACACCTGACCTGGGATGGTCCGGAGGTCGCCCCGGGCCTTGGCCCGCATCCAGTCCAGGCGCGGGCGGTGTGCCCACCGGTTGTCGTCCTCGTGGCCCGGCTCCGCCGCCCACGACGGGTCGTTGGGCTGGGCGAGCTCGTCGCCGCTCCAGATCACCGGGACGCCGCCCCACCCGGCGGCCAGGGCATGAGCCAGGAAGACACGCGACAGGGCGGCGTCCACCTCCGGTGGGTTGGCCCCGGGACGGAAACCGGCCAGCGACGCGGAGGTGCCGCTGATCCGCCGGTCACCGGTCGCGGGGTTGGGCTGGAAGACCAGCCCGTCGGCCCACGAGCCGGGGAACTCGCCGGAGTACCAGTCGGAGAGGAAGCGACGATGCCCCTCACCGGTGACGCCGGCCGCCCACGCGTCGCCGTCGTCGATCGCCCACCCGATGTCGTCGTGGCAGCGCACGTAGGTGATCCAGGTGCCCGTGCTCGGAGTCGGAGGCAGCGAGGAGAACGCCTGCCGCGCCAGCACGACGTTGCGCGCGGCCAGCATCGACCAGGTCTGCACCATCAGGCTGTTGTGATAGGCGAGGTCGCTCACCCGGCCGGCGTGCGGGCCGGAGCCGAGGTACTGCACCAGGTCGCGCGGGCCCACGATCGCCTCGGCCTTGAAGGCCACGGCCGGCGCCGCGATCCGGGTCACCGCGTGCAGGGCCTGGGTGATCGCGTGGACCTCCGGCTGGTTCTGGCACGACGTCCCGAGCCGCTTCCAGAGGAACGCGATCGCGTCGAGCCGGAGCACCTCCACGCCGAGGTTGGCCAGCCACAAGATGATCTCGGCGAACTCGCACAGCACCGCGGGGTTGGCCCAGTTGAGGTCCCACTGCCACTCGTTGAACGTCGTCCACACCCACGCTTCTAGGTCGTTGTCGTAGGTGAAGTTGCCCGGCGCGAAGTCGGGGAAGACCTCGGGCAGCGAGCGTTCGTACGCGTCGGGTCCGGTGCGGTCGGGGAACACGTGGAAGTAGTCGCGGTACGACGCGTCGCCGGCGCGCGCCCCGACCGCCCAGGCGTGCTCACGGGCGACGTGGTTGAGCACCAGGTCCATCACCAGGCTGATCCCCCGGCCGCGCAACGTGGTCGCGAGGTCGCGCAGGTCGTCGACGGTGCCGAGGTCGGAGCGCACCGCGCGGTAGTCCTGCACGGCGTACCCGCCGTCGTTGTCACCCTCGCGCGGCTGCAGCAGCGGCATCAGGTGGAGGTAGGTGACGCCGAGGTCCTCGAGGTGGTCGAGGTGGTCGGCGACGCCCTTGAGCGAGCCGCCGAACCGGTCGGCGTAGCAGGCGTAGCCGAACATCCCCGGCTGCTGGAGCCAGTCCGGCTGCAGCAGCCGCTGCTGGTCGAGCCGGTGCAGGTCTGCCGGCCGGTCGGCGTACGACGCGGCGCTGAGGCGCACCAGCCGCTCGAGCAGCGGCCCCGAGACCGCGGGGTCGGGGTGGATCATGAGGAGGGCGTCGCGCAGGTCGGCCCAGTAGCGGTCGAGCCGCAGCCCGAACGTCTCGCGCCGGTCGGCGCTCACGTCGGCGTCCTGCTCGACGGCAGCGTCGAGGCAGGCGTCGGCGATCGCGTGGATCTCGGCAGGAGCGCTCATCGGGACCATATTGTGTCGGGTACGACGCGGGTGGGGGACCGGTGCCCGCGCAGCGGCGGTCTGCGGCTCAGGCGAACGGGTTGGGGCGGCCGCCCGGCAGCTGGGCCAGGAGCTCCTGGGCGCGCAGCAGCAGCTTGTGCTCGACCAGCACCTCGTAGCGGGTCGCCACCACGACCTTGACCGAGCTGAAGTCGCGCTGTCCGCGGGTGGCGGCGTAGCCCACGAGAGCCCAGACCAGGCCGAAGACGATGCCGAACAGCCCGGTCGACAAGATCGTCACGATCGCGCTGCCCTTGCCGTCGAACAGCGAGAAGATGACGCCGACGAACAGACCCAGCCAGAGCCCGGACAAGGCTCCGCCGAGGGCGACCTTGCCGGTGGTCAGCCGGCCGGTGATCCGCTCCACCTGCTTGAGGTCCGTGCCGACGATCATGCAGTTCTCGACGGGGAACTCGTGGTCGGAGAGGAAGTCGACGGCCTTCTGGGCGGCGGCGTAGTCGTCGTAGACACCCAGCGACTGGGGGAACTGCAGCTGCAGGGCGTTCAGGCCCGCGTTGCCGCCGGGGCCGCCGAGGGGGCTGTTGGTTGCCATGGCCACAGTCTGCCGCCCCTTGCCTGAAGATGACCCGGCCGGGCCATGCGTCGGGCAACGCCTCGACCTACCGTGTGTCGATGCGCAAGGTACGGGGGGTACCGCGGGTCCTCGGGGTGTCGGTCGCGGTCACGCTCGCCCTCTCCGCGGCACTGACGGTGTCGGCCGCCGGGGCTTCAGCGGGCAGCCCGTCGACTGCGACGCGCACGAGCACGTCCGGTGCGGCGGACCCGCCGCACGGTGTCGTCGTGCGGCTCGACCGGGACACCCGCCGCGACCCGTCGGCCGGCTCGAGCAAGAGCGTGCGTTCGTGGCCGGGCCGACAGATCCGCTACTGGGCCGATCTCCCGGCGAGCTACCAGTGGTCGTTGCAGGCGGCGCTCAAGACCTGGAACGCCACCGGCACCGACATGACCTTCGTCCGGTCCTCGAAGGCCAAGGCCAAGCTCCGGATCACGATCGGGGACACCTACGGCGCCGACGGCTACGCGACCATCGGCTACCAGCGGAGCAACTGGGTGCACCTGCGCCGGGGGCTGGTCACGCCCGTGGTCGGCGAGTCCGCGCCGTATGCCAAGGTCGTGGGAGCGCACATCATCGCCCATGAGCTCGGTCACGTGCTGGGGCTCGAGCACACGTCCGGGTGCGAGCTGATGACGCCCATCCTGGAACTCCCGACCTGCTCGATCATGTCCGGCCGGATCGGTTTCTACAGCCGGATCACCGACCGCGCTGCGGTGAAGAAGACCGTCGCGAGGTACGGCGGGCAGCTCACCCTGGGCCCGGGCGCCTGGCCCCTCGACCCCCTGCCGCCCCGGCTGGGCGGCGTCGGCTTCAGCGGAGGCTTCGACCAGGACGCGCCGGTCCGGCTGTCCTGGACGCCTCCGCGCCATGCGCCGGCGGGTTCGCACGTGCTGGTGCTGGTCACCAGGGGGAAGACCTGCTCCTACCCGGTCACCCGGGACTTCTTCGGGGTCGCCTCCTACAGCTCGACCGCTTTCGAGGTGCTGCGGCAGGTCGATCCGAAGGCGGGCTCGGTGAGGCCGTCGGTCTACGGCATCGCCCGGCACTGCTACGCCGTGGCCCTGGTCAACCGCAGCGGTGCCGGCAGCGCTCCGCAGGGGAAGGTGCTGCAGAGCTGGGTCGCGGCACCCAAGCCCCCCACCGTCGTCTCGGTGCGCCGGACCTTCGACCAGAGCTACCCGCTCTACTACAAGGCCGTTCTCGACTTCGACAACTCCCACGGCGAGCAGGTGCTCGCGCTGGCCAGACCGAGCGGCCAGTGCGCGACGTCGTGGCCGGCCGGGACGTCGTACCAGAGCCACCTGCTGGGAGCTGTCCCCGGACAACCGGTCCTGGTCTACGCCGGAGACACCAACGGGGTGCCGATCCTGAACGCCTGTCTGACGTTCTTCACCATGCGGGCAGACGGCACCCGGACCAGCACGCCCGTGACGCACCCGCCGGCTGTCGAGCCACCGCCGGCCCCCCCGGTGATCGACTCGGTGACCCGCGACGGTCCCGACAGCTACGCGGTGCAGGCGACCTACGACAACGACGTGGCCGCGCTCGCCGTCGTCGTCAGCCCGGAGAACGGGTGCGTGAACACCTGGCCCGGGGGCGACCCGAAGCAGTCCCTGGTCTCCGGCGACGTCAGCGCGGTCGGCACGACCCTTCCGTGCCTGTCGTTCTTCACCGTCAACGAAGCCGGGCAGACGAGCGCCATGGCGGTGAAGATCCAGACGCCCGCCGCCCCCGTGCCGACCACGCCGATCCTGTCAGGGGTGGCAATCGACCAGGGCTTCCAGATCACCGGCCATGTCGACCTCGCACCCTCCGGCCCGTTGGGGCTGGCGATGACCATCGACCCGCAAGGCTCGTGCCAGCCCTTCCCGAGCGGTGCAGCCCCGTGGGACTACGGCGTCTACCCCTACGACGACGGAAGCGGCAAGGCGGCGTTCTACGGCTACGCGGGCGAGGCCCATCCCTGCCTGACCTTCTACACCTACAACTGGGACGGTGCGCTCAGTGCCGGTGTGATCGTGCAGTTGTGAGGCAACGGTCGCGTCCGCGCCGGGTGGCGATGCGGGCCCGGACCCCGGCTCCCTCCTAGACTTCGCCCCGTGACCCGCTACGTCGTCGACGTGATGCCCAAGCGCGAGATCCTCGACCCCCAGGGCAAGGCCGTGCTCGGCGCGCTGCCCCGGCTCGGGTTCGAGGGCGTGACCGATGTCCGGCAGGGCAAGCGCTTCGAGGTCGACCTCGACGGCGAGCCCGACGACGCCCGGCTCGCGGAGGTACGCCGGATGGCCGAGACCCTGCTGGCCAACCCGGTGATCGAGGACTTCACGGTGACCGTCGACCGCCGGCGTCCACCGAGACCGAGGCCGATGGCCCGCGACGCGGGACGCCGAAGCACGCCGCAGCCCGGGGCTCGAGGACGCCGCAGCCCGCCGAGGACCCGGCGTGAGGATCGGCGTCGTCACCTTCCCGGGCTCGCTCGACGACGGCGACGCCGCGCGCGCCGTCCGGCTGGCCGGGGCCGAGGCGGTGGCGCTCTGGCATGCCGACGCCGACCTCCACGGCGTCGACGCGGTCGTCCTCCCGGGCGGCTTCTCCTACGGCGACTACCTGCGCTGCGGGGCGATCTCACGGTTCGCCCCGGTGATGACCGAGGTCGTCGCTGGGCCGGGCGCGGGATGCCGGTGCTCGGCATCTGCAACGGCTTCCAGATCCTCTGCGAGTCCCACCTGCTGCCCGGTGCGCTGATCCGCAACGACCACCGGAAGTTCGTCTGCCGCGACCAGCGCCTACGCATCGAGAACAACCGCACGCCCTGGACGTCGTCGTACGCCGACGACGCCGAGGTCACCATCGTGCTGAAGAACGGCGAGGGCGGCTTCGTCGCCGACGAGCCGACGCTCGACCGGCTGGAGGGGGAGGGCCGGGTCGTGGCCCGCTACCTCGACGACAACCCCAACGGCTCCCTGCACGACATCGCCGGGATCACCAACGAGGCGGGCAACGTGGTCGGGCTGATGCCCCACCCCGAGCACGCGGTCGAGGACCTGACCGGCGCCGGCACCGACGGGCTCGGCTTCTTCCGCGGCCTCGCTGCCCTGACCGCCGGCTGATCCGGCTGGTCCGATGGCGCGCTCCGGCTCAGGACCGCTCAGCGGCGCGGAAGCCGGCCCAGGTGCCGCCGTTGGCGATGCCGGACATCGTCCGACCGGTCAGCTTCTGCCAGGCGCGTCAGCGCGTGCGCGGGTCGCGCCGTCGAAGATCCCGCTGACCGCCACGCCGGTGCCCGGCGGTCGCCGCGTTGAGGGTGCGCTGCAGGTCGCGGACCGAGGGCCCGGTCGAGCCGAGCTTGAGGATCGGCTGCGGGCCGGCCGCCAGCAGGGTCATCCACGCGCGCCGGCCCCACCAGGTGCGCACAGGCAGGGCGTGCTTCTGCTGCCAGGCTGGTCACCGCGGTCGGTGGTCGCTGCGTTCCAGACGCCGTTGACCTTGCCGGCGTAGGCGTGCTGCTCGGCCAGCAGGCACTGCAGCGTCTTGATCCGCGCCGGGTCGCTCGACGTCCCGGTGCGGGGGTAGTCGGGCAGGTCCACGGCGACGCCGTTGCAGTGGCTCTCCGCCGGCGCCTTGGGAGTGCCGAGGGCGAGGTAGTCGCGGTCGACGTTGATCGTCACGCCGCCCCAGGTCTCGTTGTGGCCGCCGAGGTACTGCTTCATCCGGCCACCCGGGCGCCATCCGTCGTCGCGGATGTAGGAGGTGGTGGTGTCGGCGACGCCGTCCCAGCGGGCGATCCAGATCTGGTCGGGGAGGTGGTAGGCAGTGGGGTCGGAGACCCGGACGTCGTCGAGCATCTTGATGCCCGAGCCGGCGCTGGAGTAGACCCCGGAGACGTAGTGCAGGGTGTGCAGCTCGCGGGTCCAGGCGCTCAGGAACGCCAGCGACGCGTCGCGGCAGCGGGTTTTGGTGAGGTCGAATCCCTCGAGGTCGTACCACATGGTGCTGCCCGCCACGAGGCCGAGCGCCTGGGCTGCGGTGACCGTCTTCTGCGCCTCGGCCGCGCCCTGCGCCCGGGCCTTGGCGTAGCGGCCGTCGCGTCCCGGGGTCGTTGTCGATCACCGGGTCGTTGCCGTAGCGCGGGAACCGCGGGTTGCAGGGCGCCTGCGGTCCGAGGGTGATCGGCCAGCAGCTTCCACCCGTCGCGCGAGCTGGGTGGCGACCCAGGTCTTGGTGAGGTTGGGCTGCACCCTGCACGCGCGGGAGGCGCCGGAGATGTAGATGCCGACGGCGAGGTACGGCGACTGGCGCAGCCAGGTGTCCATGGCCGACTGGGTCGGGGCCAGGCACTGGTCGAAGCCGAAGCCACGGAACGCGCCCGGGGTGACCGGGTTGGAGATCGCCGAGTCGGCGGCGGGAGCCGTCGTACCGAGGGGGCTGCCGACCGTCGTCGTCAGGGCCGCGACCAGCGCCAGCGTCGCTGCGCCGAGGAGCGGGCGGAGGTGCATCGTGTCTGTCTCCCGGTAGGTGGCTGAGTCCCCGTGGCGGGGGGTCCGGCAGGTGCCGGGGTCCACGGGGACGGGACACCATAAACACTTCCGTCCCACCCGCCACAGCAGTTCGCCGGAACTACACAGGTGTAGTTCCCGGGCGAGCCGGGTCGTCCGGATGACGCCACGAGAGCACCGCTCAGGCGGACGAGCCGATGGGCTCAGGCGGCCTCGGCGAGCTCCGGCTCGAGCTCCGGCCCGACGACGACCGGGTCCGGCGTACGACGGGTGCGCAGGCCCACGGTCGCCACCACGAGAGCGGCGAGCGAGAACGCGGCCGAGGTCAGGAACGCGGCTTGCACGCCGGGCACGAACTGGCCGGGGACCGCGCCGGTGGCGTACACCGAGACGATCGCGGCCACGCCCACTGCTGCACCGAGCTGCTGCGTGGTCTGCAGCAGGCCCGATGCCGAGCCGGCGTGCTCGGGCTCGACGCCGGCCAGCACCGTCGCGGTGATCGGCATGAAGATGAAGCCGGTCGACAGGCCCGCGATCAGCACCGGTCCGAAGACCGAGCCCCAGTAGCCGTCGGTGGCGTTGATCTGGCTGAGCCAGACGTAGCCGACGACCAGGGCGCGCCGAGCCGATCATCACCATCAGCCGAGGCCCGAGCCAGGTGATCAGGCGCGGGGTGATCCGCGACATCCCGAACACGCCGAGGCTGAACGGCAGGAAGGCCAGCCCGGTCTGGAACGGGCCGAGGCCGAGCACGCGCTCGTCGTACTGCACGACGAGGAAGAACATCGACAGGTTGGCACCGATCACCAGGGCCATCGAGGCGAGGGCGGCGACGCGGCGCCGGTTGCGGACCAGGTGGGGCTGGATCAGCGGGTGCGGGTGGCGCGCCTCGGTGCGGGCCAGGATCCCGAGCAGGGCCAGGCCGACGGCGAACCCGCCGATGGTGCGCACCGAGAGCCAGCCGTGCTCGGGGGTCCCGATGAACGACCAGACGATCGCGACGGCGCCCAGGGTCGCGGTGACCGCGCCGACGACGTCGAAGCGGCCGGGACGACGCGGGGTCTCCTTGACGAACCGCGGGGCCAGGAGCAGCACGGCGAGCCCGATGGGCACGTTGATGAACAGCGTCCAGCGCCATGACCCGAGGTCGGTGACGACGCCGCCGAGCAGCAGGCCGATCGAGGCGCCGGCCGAGGAGACGGCTCCGAAGAGGGCGAGCGCGCGGTTGCGGGCCGCCTCGTCGGGAGCGCTGGTGGTGAGCAGGGCGAGGACGCTGGGTGCGGCCATCGCGGCTCCGGCACCTTGCAGTGCGCGGGCGGCGATCAGCTCGCCTGGGGTCTGGGCGAGGCCGCCCAGGAGCGAGAAGAGGGTGAAGACGGCCAGGCCGATCTCGAACATCCGCAGTCGTCCGCGGACGTCGCCGAGCCGGCCGCCGAGGAGCAGCAGGCCGCCGAAGGCGAGCGTGTAGGAGTTGAGGACCCACGAGAGGGAGGCGGGGCCGAAGCCGAGGGCGGTGTCGATGCGCGGCAGCGCGACGTTCACGACGGTGGCGTCGAGCACGAGCATGAGCTGGGCCACCAGCACGATCGCTATCCCGGTCGCGGCCCGGCCGGCGTCGGCGGGGAGCTCCGCGGGGAGCCCGGCGCCGGACCGGTGGGTCAGTGTGGTGTGGTCGGAGGACACGGGGTGGATTCCTGTTCTGGCCCGGACCGTCGGGCCGAGGTACTCTTATGCGGAGAAGTTCTCCGCTTGGAGAACAATATACGGAGAGTGTCTCCGTTTAGCAAGGGGTGACTGTCCATGCGCGCCGATGCGCAGCGCAACCGCGAACGGCTGATCGAGGCTGCGCGCGAGGTCTTCCGCGAGCAGGGCTACGACGCCTCCCTTGACGAGGTCGCCAAGCGGGCCGGGGTGGGCGCCGGCACCCTCTACCGTCACTTCCCCAACCGCGAGTCGCTGCTCGACGCGATCATGCAGAGCTGGGTCGACCGGGTGAACGACTCCGCCGACAAGGTCCTGGTCCACGAGGGCACGCCGCGCGACCTGCTGCTGTCGTGGTTCGAGGCCTACGTCGCGCTGATCTCCCTGCACAAGGGCGGCCCGGCCAAGATCACCAGCGCGATGGGTGACTCCGGGTCGCCGATCGCGACCAAGTGCCAGACCCTCGCAGCGGCCACGGGTCGCGTGGTCGAGCGGCTCGAGTCCGAGCACGCCCTGCGCGAGCACATCGAGCCGGTGCAGATGTGCCGGCTGGTCGGTGGCGTCGCCGCCGTGGCCGACAACGCCCACCTCGAGCACGACGCCGTACGCCCTCTGCTCGAGGTCATCGCCGACGGCATGCTGGTCTCGAGTGGTGCCCGGTCAGGGCCGGACGAAGTCGGGCCCTGACCTGCGGCGCGAGCGGCGCGGCGAGCTCGCTCGCAAGCCTCGCCTGCGCCCCATCCACCACTCCTGCCTCGGCGCACACGTCTTTTGTGCACTTCCCGGGCGTTGCAACGGCTTGGAAGCGCGCGAGTCGCCGGTGAGCCGGTGATTCGCACCGTCCCCGTTCGCCGTAGATTGCTGCCGTGCCGCACCCCCTGGACACCGTCGACCGCCGCTGCGTCCGACCCCGACCGCGAGCAGCCCTGGGCGGAGCTCGGGCTGAAGGCCGACGAGTACGCCCGGATCCGCGAGATCCTCGGCCGGCGGCCGACCAGCAGCGAGCTGGCGATGTACTCGGTGATGTGGAGCGAGCACTGCTCCTACAAGTCCTCCAAGGTCCACCTCAAGCAGTTCGGTGAGATCGCGCAGGAGACCCCGATCGGCAAGATGCTGGCCGGCATCGGCGAGAACGCCGGCGTCCTCGACATCGGCCAGGGCTACGCCGTCACGTTCAAGATCGAGTCGCACAACCACCCGTCGTACGTCGAGCCCTACCAGGGCGCCGCGACCGGCGTCGGCGGCATCGTCCGCGACATCCTCGCCATGGGCGCCCGTCCGGTGGCGGTGATGGACCCGCTGCGGTTCGGCCCGCTCGACGGCCGACGACACCCATCGCGTGCTGCCCGGGATCGTGGCCGGCAGTCGGCGGCTACGGCAACTGCCTCGGCCTGCCCAACATCGGCGGCGAGGCGGTCTTCGACGCGACGTACGCCGGCAACCCCCTGGTCAACGCGCTCTGCGTCGGGGTGCTCCGTCACGAGGACCTCCACCTGGCCAAGGCGTCCGGAGCGGGCAACCAGGTGATCCTCTACGGCGCGCGCACCGGCGGCGACGGCATCGGCGGGGTCAGCGTCCTGGCCTCGGAGACGTTCACCGACTCCGGCCCGACCAAGCGGCCGAGCGTCCAGGTCGGCGACCCGTTCATGGAGAAGCTCCTCATCGAGTGCACCCTCGAGCTGTTCGCGGCCGGCGTGGTGGCCGGCATCCAGGACCTCGGCGGAGCGGGGCTCTCCTGCGCCACCTCCGAGCTGGCGAGCGCCGGTGACGGCGGCATGCACGTCGAGCTCGACCGGGTCCCGCTGCGCGACTCCTCGCTGGCTCCGGAGGAGATCCTCATGAGCGAGTCGCAGGAGCGGATGATGGCCGTCGCCGAGCCCGGCGACGTCGAGCGCGTTCCTGGCGATCTGCGCGAAGTGGGACGTCGAGGCCGTGGTGGTCGGCGAGGTCACCGAGACCGGCCGCCTCGTCATCGACTGGCACGGCGAGACCGTGGTCGACGTACCGCCGCGGTCCGTGGCGCACGACGGCCCGACGTACGAACGCCCGCTGGCCCGACCCGACTGGCAGGACGGCCTGCAGGCCGACGCCGCCGAATCGCTGCCCCGCCCGGCCAATGACGACGAGCTGCGCGAGACCGTGCTGCGCCTCGCCGCGTCGCCCAACCTGTGCGACAAGTCGTGGATCACCGACCAGTACGACCGCTACGTCCAGGGCAACACCGTCCTCGCCCAGCCGTCCGACGCCGGCATGGTGCGGGTCGACGAGGACACCCACCTCGGCGTCGCGGTGGCCACCGACGGCAACGGGCGTTTCGGCAAGCTCGACCCCTACGCCGGCGCCCAGCTCGCGCTGGCCGAGGCCTACCGCAACGTCGCGTGCGGCGGCGCGATGCCGCTCGCGGTCTCCGACTGCCTCAACTTCGGCTCGCCCGAGGACCCGGCCGTGATGTGGCAGTTCGCCGAGGCCTGCCGCGGCCTCAAGGACGCCTGCGTCACCCTCGGCGTCCCGGTCACCGGCGGCAACGTCTCGCTCTACAACCAGACCGGCGAGACCGCGATCCTGCCCACGCCGGTGGTCGCGGTCCTCGGCGTCATCGACGACGTACGACGCCGTACCCCGACCGGGTGGGTCGGCGACGACCACGTCATCGTCCACCTCGGCCACACCCGCGAGGAGCTGTCGGGGTCGGAGTGGGCCCACGTCGTGCACGGCCACCTCGGCGGGCTGCCGCCGCGGGTCGACCTGCGCGACGAGGCCAACCTGGCCCGGCTGCTCGTCGAGGCCGGCCGCGGCGGCTATCTCACTTCGGCCCACGACCTGTCCGAGGGTGGCCTCGCGCAGGCGCTGGTGGAGTCGTGCCTGCACCACGGCATCGGCGCGACGGTCTCGCTGATCGGCGACCCGTTCGTCGGCCTGTTCTCCGAGTCCGCGGGCCGGGTCGTCGTCACCGTGCTGCCCGACCTCCTCGACTCGTTCCTGACGATGGCGGCCAGCCTCGGCGTACCGGCCGGCGAGATCGGCCGCACCGGTGGCTCGTCCCTCACCGTCACCGACCGGTTCTCCATCGGCGTCGACGAGCTCGGCACCGCCTGGCGCAGCACCCTCCCGGAAGCCTTCGGATCCTGATCCCGGTGCCGCGTCCGCGCATACCCAGCTGAGCGGACTGCTCAGTACGCTGCGGGCGTGATCACGTGCGGGGCCTGTGGCGCACAGTGGCCCGACACCTTGAAGTTCTGCGGCGAGTGCGCGTCGCCCTTGCACCCGGCCCGACCGGTGGCCGAGGAGCGCAAGGTGGTCACCACGCTGTTCTGCGATGTGGTCTCGTTCACCGCCATGTCCGAGGCCGCGGACCCGGAGGACGTGCACGCCGTGATGGCACGCTACTTCGCGGCGGCGCGCAGCTCGATCGAGGCGTTCGGCGGGACGGTGGAGAAGTTCATCGGTGACGCCGTCATGGGGGTGTTCGGCGTCCCAGCAGCTCGCGAGGACGACCCGGAACGGGCGGTCCGGGCAGGGCTTCGCATCACCGAGCACGTCGCGGGGCTGACACGGCCGGACGGACGTCCCTTCCGTGTGCGGGTCGGGATCAACACCGGAGAGGCGCTGGTCCGGCTGGACGTCACCGCCGGGTCGGGGGAGGGAGTCCTGACCGGAGACACGGTGAACACGGCGGCCCGGATCCAGGCCGCCGCCCCGCTCATGGGTGTCGCGGTCGGACGCAAGACGTACGAGGCGACGAGGTCCGTCTTCGAGTACGTCGAGCTGGAAACGGCCGTCGCGAAGGGGAAGTCCCAGCCGGTCGAGGTGTGGGAGGCGGTCGCGCCGTTGGCTCGGTTCGGAACCGATCTCACGCGTCGTCACGACTCCCCGCTGGTGGGGCGGGAGAGCGACCTCGAGGTGATGAGGACGGCCTTCGAGGAGACCGTGACGTCCGGCACGCCGCAGCTGGTGACGATCCTGGGGGAGCCCGGGCTGGGCAAGTCCCGCCTCGTGGCGGAGCTCTTCCACCACATCGACGCGTGGCCCGGACCGGTGACGTGGCGCCAAGGGCAGTGCCTGCCCTACGGGGAAGGCACCACGTTCTGGGCGCTCGGTGAGATCGTGAAAGGCCATGCCGGGATCCTGGACACCGACCCGACCGGAGTGGCAGTGGAGAAGCTGGAAGCGGTGCTGCCGGACGCCGAGGAGCGGGCGTGGATCCGGCAGCGGCTGCTGCCCTTGCTCGGCATCGAGGGGTCCTCACAGGCCGATCAGCTCGAGCTGTTCACCGCCTGGCGCAGGTTCCTGGAGCACGTCGCTGCTCGAGGGCCGATGGTCGCCGTGTTCGAGGACCTGCACTGGGCCGACCCGGCCCTCGTCGCCTTCGTCGAGCACCTGGCCGGCGCAGAGGATGTGGCGCTGCTGATCGTCGCCACCGCCCGCCCGGAGCTGGCCGAGACCTGTCCGGGCTTCGGGGCGGCACTGGGCAACTCCAGCACCATCAGCCTGGACCCGCTCACCGCGGGGGAGACCACACGCCTGGTGTCTGCGCTGCTGGACACCATCGACCTGCCCGAGGCGTTGCGCGACCCGTTGGTGGCGAGGGTGGGCGGCAACCCGTTGTTCGCCGGTGAGTACGTCCGGTTGCTGCATGACCATGACCTCGTCGAACGGGTGGGTGAGCGGGTGGTGCTGCGACCGGGGGTCGACCTGCCGCTGCCGGACAACGTGCAGGCCCTGATCGCTGCGCGTCTGGACGCCCTGCCGCCGGACCGCAAGGCCGTTCTGGCCGATGCCGCAGTGATCGGAACGGCGTTCTGGACGGGAGCGGTCGCGGCCATGTCCGGACGACCCAGGGCTGAGCTGGTGGAGGTGATGCAGGAGCTGACCCGCAAGAACCTGGTGCGCCCGGTCCCAAGCTCGACCATGGCCGGGGAGCAGGAGTTCACGTTCTGGCACGTGCTGACCCGTGACGTCGCCTACGGGCAGCTGACCCGTGCCGCGCGGGCAGCCCGGCACGTCGCCGCTGCCGAGTGGCTCGAGCAACAGGCCGACGACCGCGTCGAGGACCTGGCCGACACCCTGGCCCACCACTACGTCACCGCCCTGGAGCTCGCCCGGGCCGTGGGGGACGACGTCATCGCCAGGAGCATCCAGCCGTCGGCGGCGCGATTCCTGCTGCTGGCCGGGGAGCGGGCCCTGCACCTGGACGCATCTTCCGCATACGACCAGCTCGCCCGGGCTGCTGCTCTGACCTCGCCCCAGGATCCGCTCAGGCCCCGGCTGGCACTGGCCTACGGGATGGCAGCACGCAACGTCGGCAGCCTGGCCGAGGCGCAGGAGCTGCTCGAGGAGGCCACCGCGTCGTTCCGGGCCGCCCGGGACGTGTCGGGAGGGATGGCCGCGCTCTGGCAGCTCCAGTCGCTTCTCCAGGTCCGGGGCGATCCCGGATGGTTGACGGCCGCTGCACGGGCGCAGGAGCTGCTCGAAGGGCTGCCGCCCGGACCCCTCCACGTCGACGCGTACGCGTTGCTCGCCAACCGAGAAGGGGGGCTCTCCCACGAGGAAGCCTGCCTCGAGGCCGCCGACCGTGGGCTGGCACTGGTGGACCAGCTGAGCCTGGAACCCACGAGTCTTGCTGCGGTGAGTGCACGCGGCTGGCGAGGGATGGCCCGGTGCTCCCTGGGGGACGACGGTGGCCTGGACGACCTGGGGGAGGCCGTTCGGCTCGCCACGACGGCCGGACGTGGGCTGCAGGGGGCGATCTTCTTCTACAACATGGCCGCCTCGCTGGTGTGCATGCGCGGTCCGGTCGCCGCGGTGGAGCTGCTGGAGCGGGGCAGCGCGTACTGCGAGGCCCGTGGGTTGGCCGAGATGGGGGCCGCGATGTCCGCGGTCCGCACCAAGCCGCTGGTCGCACTCGGAGAGCTCGAGGAGGTGGAGGGCTCGGCCGCAGCTCTGGCGATCACCCTGGAGGCCCAGGACGCGCAGAGCTCCCTCCTCGAGGTGCGATCCAGCCAGGTCCTGGCGACGGTCCTCCGTGGCACTACCGAGGTTCCCAGCGCGCTCGACTCCCTGGTGGAGAGCAGCCGCACGATGAGGATCCCGGAGGCGGCCGCGGCGGGTCTCGGCGCGGCCGCGCTGGTGTCCGCGGCGGCCGGTCGGACCGCCGTCGCGCTGGGCCTGTTCACCGAGCTGGCGCATGACCCCGACGTCGGTGCGTGCATGGACGCCGCCCTCCAGCTGCCGATGTGGGTGCGGGCCCTCATCGCCCTCAACGAGCCGGCCCTCGCCGAGCAGCTCACCGAGGCGCTGTCGAGTCGTCACCCGCTCGGACAACACGCCCACGTCGCCGTCGCTGCCATGCTGGCCGAGTGGCGAGGCGACCCCACCACCGCGCTGAGCGGCTACCTCGACGCGGCCGACCGTTGGCACGACTTCACGATGTACGTCGAGGAAGCCTTTGCCCTGCTCGGCCAAGGACGCTGTCTGCTCGCCCTCGACCGGGCCGACGAGGCATCTCCGGTCCTGCAGCGCGCGCGGGACACGTTCGCCCGCATGGATGCCCGACCAGCGCTCCTCGAGACCGAGGCGCTGCTCGCCTCGCTGACGTAGCGAGCAAGGTGCCGTCGTGCGGGCGGCCCTACACTTTCTGGCCCACAGCCGACCCAGGAGCCCCCCTCGGATCGGTCGGCTGTGGGCAAGAAAGTGTGGGACCCCCGCCTCTACCCCCGCCCCCGTGACCTCCCGCATGCTGGCGAGATGATCGATCACTTCGGCATCAACTGCGCGGACCTGGAAGCCTCGAAGCGCTTCTACGACACCGTGCTCGAGCCGCTGGGCTACACCCGGCAGATGGATGTCGGGGTGGGGGTCGGCTACGGGCGCGACGGCCACCCGTCGTTCTGGATCAGCGGTTTCCACGCCGACATTCCCAACCGGGAGATGCACCTGGCCTTCCAGGCCGCGGACGCCGAGCACGTCCGCGCCTTCCACGCGGCGGCTGCCGGCCTCGGCGCTGAGACGCTCCATGAGCCGCGGCTGTGGCCGGAGTACCACGAGCACTACTACGGCGCCTTCGTCCGCGACCCGGACGGCAACAACGTGGAGGCCGTCTGCCACACCGCCGGCCCCGACGACTGAGGGCCGCCGCGCCACTCACTGGCATACAGACCCGCAGCGCGAGGTGGCCGGGACGACGGTCTGTATGCCAGTTAGTGGGCGCCCGGCTGCCAGACTCGGCCAGGTGAGCAGCGCGCCCCCGCACGATCCGGTACGGCGACGACCCGAGCCAGTTCGGCGAGCTCAGCCTCCCGGCGGGACGGCCACGCGGAGTCGTCGTGGTGATCCACGGCGGCTTCTGGCGGGCGGCCTACGGCCTCGACCTGGGCCGCCCGCTCGCCGCGGAGCCTGGTCGAGCACGGCTGGGCGGCCTGGAACATCGAGTACCGGCGGGTCGGCAACGGCGGCGGCGCCCCCGCAGACCCTCGACGACGTGGCCGCACGCGATCGACGCGCTGCGCCGAGACTCGACCTCCCGCGAGACCGCGTGGTCACCGTCGGGCACTCCGCCGGCGGCCACCTCGCCACCTGGGCCGCCTCGCGCGGGCGCCACCCGCGCTGGCGCGGCGCGGGTGACCGATCACCGGCGTCGTCTCCCAGGCCGGCGTGCGTCGATCTCCGAAGGCCCACGACGAGCACCTGGGCGACGGTGCGGTCGAGGCGTTCCTCGGCCACCCGCCCGGGCCCGGACGACGACCCGGTCGACCCCCTGCAGCAGCTGCCGCTGGACGTCCCGGTCCACTGCGTCCACGGCGTCGACGACGACGTCGTACCGGTCAGCCAGTCGCGCACCTACGTCGCCGCGGCTCGTGCCCGGGGAGCCACCGCCACGCTCACCGAGGTGCCTGGCGACCACTTCGTGGTGATCGACCCGGCCGGCGAGGCGTGGGCCCGGACGCCTGGAGATCCTCGATGGACTCTGACGGGCTCCGGATCGGCCGCCAGGTCGTCATCCCGGAGCGGGAGCTGAGCGAGCGGTTCTCGCGCTCCTCCGGCCCGGGCGGCCAGGGCGTGAACACCACCGACTCGCGGGTCGAGCTGTCCTTCGACGTCGCCCGGTCGCCGTCGCTGCCCGAGACCACGCGGGCCCGGATGCTGGCCCGGCTCGAGGGGCGGCTGGTCGACGGCGTCGTCACGGTGACCGCGAGCGAGCAGCGCGCCCAGCTCGCCAACCGGCGTACGGCGCGCGAGCGGCTCACCGAGCTCCTCGTCGCGGCCGCGGCCCCGCCGCCCCGCAAGCGCCGGCCGACCAAGCCCAGCAGGGCGGCGAACCAGCGCCGCCTCGACGCCAAGCGGCGCCGCGGGCAGACCAAGCAGGGCCGCAAGGCGGGCTGGGACTGACTCAGATCATCTCGCCGAGCCGGTCGGCGACCGCGAGCCGAGCGGTCGGGTGGTCCCACTCGATGAGCTCGTCGCTCGGGATCTCCTCGAGCAGCGAGCGCATCACCACGTCGCCCAGCCAGTAGCCGGCCCGCACCGGCAGCCCCGGCTGCCGTTGCCCGCCGGTGAAGAGCGCCCGGACGGCCTCGTCGTCGTACGACGTGTCGAGGCCCCGAGCATCCGCGCGGCGAGCTCGGGGCCGAGCTCGCACTCCTCGACCCACGCCGCGTGGGTGTCGTCGCTCCACAGGTAGGCGCTCTCGGGCAGGCCGGGGTGGAGCTGCACGCGACACCGCGACCGCGAGCCCCTCCTGGAACAGGCTGGCCGCGCCGTCCTCGGGCCAGCCGCCCGCGCCGTGGCGGGCATGGGCGACGTGGAACGCCTCGTGCGAGACCAGCACGCCGTCGTAGGGCGGGTCGCCCAGGTACTCCAGGGCCAGGAAGATCGTGTCGCGGCCGTCCAGCTCGGTGACCCAGCCGTCTGACGTGTGGCCCCCGACCAGGAGCACCACGTCGAGGTCGTCGTCGATCAGCCGAGCGGCCGCGGAACGAGCGCTCGGCCTGCTTCCGCCAGGCCGCGGGCGCGCGCCTCGACGACGGGCAGGCGTCGCGGCCTGCCGGGGTACGTCGGCGGCGGCAGCCAGGCAGCGGTCGTGCAGGCCCCAGCTGCGGTGGTACGTGGTCTCGAAGACCTCGGGGTGTGCCGCCTCGTACATGCTCGGTCCAGGCCTCCGCGCGTCGTACGTCGTCGTCGATGCGCGGCGAGCGCGAGGTAGTCCGGCACGGTGCTGGTCAACCGCATGACGGCCCCCTTCAGGCGGTCTGGTGGGCGACAGGCTCCACGGTGCTCCTGTCGAGCTCGGCCCGCCACTCGACAGGCCGCGGGACCGAGCGGATGCGTGCGGCTCAGGGTCGGGATCAGGGCGCCGAGCGCGGTGGCGAGCACGAGCACGGCAACGGCGCGCGTGCCGCCGAGGTCGGTCAGCATCCAGCCGCCGAGCAGCGGCGCGAGCGGCATGACCCCCATCGACACGAACGCCATCGCCGAGCCGACCCGCCCCTGCAGGTCGTCCGGCGTCAGCGCCGCGCGGTAGGCGCCGATGCCGGCGTTGCCCGCGGGGTTGAGCAGCAGCAGGAAGAAGACCGAGGTGCAGGCGGCCAGGGGCGTCGCCCACCAGACCAGCGGCAGCAGGGGCAGCACGCACATCCAGGCGACCGCGACGGTGAGCAGCGCCGGTCCGAGTCCGGTCGATGACGTACGGCGCGGCGGCGGCGCCGAGGATCCCGCCGATGCCGGCGGCGGTCGAGACCAGGCCGATCTGGGCCGGCGGGTAGCCCTCGCGGATCAGCCGCATGGTGACCACGAAGAAGCAGGCGTTCACCAGCAGGTTGCTGGTGCCCGACCACATCAGCAGGGTGCGGAAGAACGGCTGGTGCCACACGAACCGGAAGCCCTCCTCGACCTGCTCCCGCGGCGAGACGGCCGCGCCCTCGCGCGGGATCGGGTGCAGGTCGGTGCGCAGCCGGCTGACGGTGAAGCAGGAGACGGCGTACGACACGGCGTCGACCAGGAACGGCGCCCAGGCGCGCACGGCGTACAGCAGACCGCCGAGGGGGCCGCCGAGGAGGGAGGCGATGTGCTGGCGGGCCTGGTTCTGGCTGAAGGCGGTGGGCAGCTGCTCGGTGGGGACGACGGCCCGGATCGCGGCGCAGGCCGGCGGGCTGGAAGACGCCCTGGGCCATGCCGGTGAGGAGTGCGACGACGGCCAGGTGGGGGACGGTCAGGAGCGCCGAGGTAGCCGGCGACCGCCGAGGCTGCCGTAGAGGACGACGCCGGTGGCGCTGGCGCCGAGCATCAGCAGCTTGCGGTCGTAGCGGTCGGCGAGCACGCCGGCCGGCAGCAGCATGAGCACCATGCCCAGCGAGGTCGGCCGTGGTCGAGCAGGGCCGCGACGAGGGTCGAGCCGGTGAGGTGGTAGCCGATGAGCGGGAAGACGAACAGCGACATCGTCGTGCCGAGCTCGCTGATCGGTCTCGCCGGTCCAGAGGATCGTGAAGTCGTGGTTGCGGGTGAGCTCCCGGTAGCCGGTCATGTTCCGCACCATATAGTTGCGCAATAAACACTTGCGCAAGAGTTCGTGCGGAATTTGCTAGACTCCGACGCCATGGCCTACGAACCCGCGGCCCATGAGCGACCCCCGCGTCCTGCGGGCCATCGCCCACCCGACGCGCGCGCCGGATCCTCGACGAGCTCGGAGGCCTCCGGCCCGATGCGCGCAGCCGACGTCGGCGAGGCGCTCGGCATCCCGGCCAACCAGGCGAGCTTCCACCTGCGCCAGCTGGCCAAGTACGGCGTGATCGAGCCCGCCCCCGAGGCGGCGCGCGACAAGCGCGACCGGGCCTGGAAGCTGCCCGCCGAGCGTGGCTTCCGCCTCGACGTGCAGGACATCGAGAAGCAGCCCGGGGGCAAGGCCGCGGTCACGGTCTTCCGGCACAACAAGGCCGCGTGGGCGCACCGGCTGGTCGACGAGGTGTTCACGCTCTCAAGAAGACCGAGGACACCTTCACCGCGATCGTCGACCAGTCCGATGAAGCTGACCAAGGACGAGGCCGCCGAGTTCATGGGCGAGGTCGACGACGTGCTCGCGCGGTGGGCCGACAAGACCCGCGGCCGCTCGCGCGAGCGGCGTACCTACGTCTTCTACTCGATGCTCCAGCCCTACCCCGACGACGGCCGAGACGCATGATCTGATGGGCCCGTGCCCGCACGACTCCGGCCTGCTGCGGCCGACGAGGTGTCGGCGGCCCTGACCGCGTCGCCGCGCAGCCCCGAGCAGACCCGCCTGCTGGTCAAGCACTTCCTGGCGGTCCTCGCCGAACGCGCGCCCGGTGCCTCGGTCGAGGTCCGGGTCCCGCCGTACGCCGCGGTGCAGGCGGTCCCGGGCGTGCGGCACACGCGCGGGACGCCGCCCGCCGTGGTCGAGCTGGACGCCGAGACGTGGATCGCTCTCGCCACCGGCGAGCTGTCGTGGGCGCGAGGCCGAGCGCGGCAGCCGGGTGCTGGCCAGCGGCGAGCGGGCCGACCTGTCACCGCTGCTGCCCCTGCTCGACGAGGAGGTCCGATGACCGTCGCGGTCGCTACCGACCGCAGGGCTGGCCGATGCGGTCGGCGAGGTCGCGGGGGTCGAGGTGGTGGTCTGGTCGGGTGGTGACCTGCCGGAGCGGGCCGACGAGGTCGAGCTGCTGGTCCCCGACTACATCCGCGGACGGAGGACCGTCCAGGCATGCTCGCCGGCTTCCCGCGGCTGCGCGCCGTACAGCTGCAGACGGCCGGGTACGACGCCGTCCTCGACCTCGTGCCGCCCTCGCTGGACGCTGCTGAGCGCGCGCGGCGTGCACGACGACGCGACCGCCGAGCTGGCCGCTCGGGCTCACGATCGCGTCACTGCGCGGCATCGACGTCGCGGTCCGCGAGAGCCGGCCGCTGGCGGCAGGACACCACGCGCCGGAGCCTGGCCGACAGCCGGGTCGCGATCCTCGGCTACGGCTCGATCGGGCGCGCCGTCGCGCGGCGGATGACCGCCTGCCAGGCGCAGGTCACCGGGGTGGCGACGTCGGCTCGCGACGACGACCTCGTCGGGCGCGTGGTGACCGATGCCGAGGTCGACTGGGCGGCCCAGCACGTCGTGGTCGTCGTCCTCCCGCTCGTCGGAGGCGACCCGGCACGTCGTCGACGCGGCGTTCCTGGCCCGGCTGTCCGACGAGGCGCTGGTCGTCAACGTCGGCCGCGGGCCGCTCCTCGACACCGACGCCGTGCTGGCCGAGGCGGGCCGGCTGCGGTTCGCCCTCGACGTCACCGACCCCGAGCCGCTCCCCGACGACCACCCGCTCTGGACCGCACCGGGCGTCCTGGTCACTCCCCACATCGCCGGTGGCACCACGGCGATGCTGCCCCGGATGGCCGCCCTGGTCCGCGACCAGCTCGAACGCCTCCGCGACGGCCGCCCGCTCCGCAACGTCGTCCCTCGCTGAGCTGGCAGTCTGCGCCAGCTAGCTCGCGTCGACCGCGATTCCGTCATGACGGAATCGCCAGCTCCGACTTCGTCGGAGTGACGGAGCGTCCGGGTCAGCTCGAGGCGGTGATGACCTCGCGGAACGAACGCACGAGCAGGTCGATGTCGGACTCGCGAGGCCACGATCGGCGGGGCGAGCCGGACGGTCTGGCCGTGCGCCTCCTTGGCCAGCACGCCCTTCTGCGAGCAGCGACTCGGTGAACTCCCGGCCGCTCATCTTGTCCGCGGAGATGTCGACGCCGGCCCACAGGCCGCGACCCCGCACCGCGTCGATGCCGTGCCCGATCAGGCCGGTCAGCCCGTCGTACAGCTGCTCGCCCAGCTTGGCCGCGCGCTCCTGGAACTCGCCCGTCTCGCAGCATCGCCACCACCTCGCGGCCGATCGCGGCCGCGAGCGGGTTGCCGCCGAAGGTCGAGCCGTGGGTGCCGGGCGTGATCACGCCGAGCACGTCGCGGTCGGCCGCGACCGCGGACACCGGGTAGAGCCCGCCGCCGAGCGCCTTGCCGAGGATGTACATGTCGGGCACGACGTCCTCGTGGTCGCACGCGAACGTGCGGCCGGTCCGGGCCAGGCCCGACTGGATCTCGTCGGCGACCATCAGCACCTGCTGCTCGAGGCACAGCTTGCGCACCTGGTGGAGGTAGCCCTCCGGCGGGATGACGACGCCGGCCTCGCCCTGCACGGGCTCGAGCAGCACGGCCACCGTCGTGTCGTCGATCGCCGCCCGCAGCGCCGCGATGTCGCCGTACGGCACCAGCCGGAAGCCCGGGGTGTACGGCGCGTAGCCGTGGCGTCGCGTCGTGGTCGGTGCAGAACGAGACGATCGTCGTGGTGCGCCCGTGGAAGTTGCCCTCCATCGCCACGATCGTCGCCTGGTTCTCCGGCACGCCCTTGACCTGGTAGCCCCACTTGCGGCTGACCTTGATCGCGGTCTCGACGGCCTCCGCGCCGGAGTTCATCGGCAGGATCAGGTCCTTCTCGGTGAGGTCGGAGAGCGCCCGCGCGAACAGCCCGAGCTGGTCGTTGTAGAACGCCCGGCTGGTCAGCGTCAGCCGGCCCAGCTGCTCGCGCGCGACCTCGACGAGGCGCGGGTGGCCGTGCCCGAAGTTCAGCGCGGAGTAGCCGGCCAGGCAGTCGAGGTAGCGGCGTCCCTCGACGTCGGTCACCCACGCGCCCTCGCCGGAGGCGAGCACCACCGGCAGCGGGTGGTAGTTGTGCGCCGCGTAGGTCTCGGTGAGCTCGATGTGGTGCTGGGTGGTGTGGAAGACCTGGTTCACGGAACTGCCTCTTCAGACGCTGGGGTACGACGGGCTGGGCACGGCAAGCGGAGCCGGCCGGGACCTCAGAGGATGTGCCCCCATCGTCTCGCACCCACCCCCTCCCCGCCAAATGATTGTCAGACAATTCTCACCGTGTCGCCGGTAGTCCGTGACGTTCGGCAGCGGGGATCCGGTAGTCCGTGACGTTCGGCAGGCCGGGCCCGCGTGGAGACCTGACGTACGTCACGGACTACCGCGGCGGTAGGTTGGCGAGCATGAGCGAGAACGACCTCCGCGCGCGGGTGCGCGACGTGCTTCCCGGCGTACGACGCGACCTCGAGGCCCTGGTCCGGATCGAGTCGGTGAGCGCCGACCCCGACCGAGCCGGCGAGGTGCAGCGCAGCGCCGAGGCGGTCCGCGACCTGTTCGCGGCCGAGGGCTTCGAGGTCGCAGATCACCAGCGCCGACGGCGGCCGGCCGGCCGTGATCGCGCACAAGCGCGCGCGGAAGGAGGGCGCTAAGACGGTCCTGCTCTACGCCCACCACGACGTCCAGCCCGAGAACGACCACGCCGACTGGGACTCGCCGCCGTTCGAGCCGACCGAGCGCGACGGGCGCCTCTACGCCCGCGGCGCCGCCGACGACAAGGCCGGCATCGCCGCCCACCTCGGCGCCCTCCGGGTCCACGGCGACGACCTGCCGGTCAACGTGGTGATGTTCGTCGAGGGCGAGGAGGAGGTCGGGTCCGACAGCCTCCCGGCCCTGCTGAAGCAGCACCTCGACGAGCTCCGCGCCGACGTGATCGTGATCGCCGACAGCGGCAACTGGGACATCGGCGTCCCGGCCCTCACCACCAGCCTGCGCGGCCTGGTCCGGCTCGACGTCGAGGTCCGCACCCTCACCCACGCCGTCCACTCCGGCATGTGGGGCGGCCTCGTCCCCGACGCCGTGATGACCCTGGCCCGCCTGATCGCCTCGCCTCCACGACGACGAGGGCAACGTCGCCGTCGAGGGGCTCGTACGCCGGCCCCGCGGCCGACGTCGACTACCCCGAGGAGCGCCTCCGGGCCGAGTCCGGCGCGATCGCCGGAGCGTCGGCTGGATCGGCAGCGGCTCGAGCGTCGAGCGGCTCTGGACCAAGCCGTCGCTGTCGGTGATCGGCCTCGACGCCCCCAAGGTCGCCGGCTCCAGCAACACCCTCGTCCCCGCGGCCCGGGCCCGGCTCAGCCTGCGGATCGCGCCCGGCGACACCGTGGCCAACGCCCGCGCCGCCCTCGAGCGCCACCTCGAGACCCACGTCCCGTGGGGCGCCGAGCTCACGATCACCCCCGTCGACTTCGGTGAGCCCACGCAGATCGACGCGACCGGCCCGGCGTACGACGCGGCGCGCGCGGCCTTCACCGAGGCCTGGGACGGCACCGAGCCGATCGACATGGGCGTCGGCGGCTCGATCCCGTTCATCGCGGAGTTCCTCGACGCGTTCCCCGAGGCCAGCGTGCTGGTCACCGGCGTCGAGGACCCCGACACCCGGGCCCACGGCGCCAACGAGGGCCTCCACCTCGAGGAGTTCGAGCGGGTCGTCGCTCGCCGAGGCGCTGCTGCTGGCCAAGCTCGGCGAGCTCTGACGGCCTCAGCGCGGTCACGGCGTAGAGGAAGCACTGCGGCAGCACGGTCCGCACGTGCACCGTCGCCACCTCCGGCTTCGCCAGCAGGTCCTCGAGCATCGGCTCCACGTCCTCGACGCCGACCAGGGTGTTGTGCTCGTAGTCCATCGACCCGTCGGCGCGGTAGGTGCGGAGCAGCAGCGGACCGCGGCCCAGCTCCGCCGGGGATCCGCCGTCGAGGTCGGACCGGCGCAAGTGCTCGGCGTGCACGAACACCGGACCGACCTCGCGCCACGGCGAGATCTCGGTGAACGGCGCCCACGAGATCAGCGCGATCTCCTCCCCGGCGCGCGCGAAGCGCAGGCAGCACCGCAGCGGCTCGCCCGACCCGCTCGCGGCGTACGGCGTGAAGGCGTTGCCGTGCTCGTCGACGTCCCGCCTGGCGGACGGCGGCCAGCCGCTCCGGCGTCGATCGCGTGGACGGTCAGGGTCTGGCTCGCGTGGTGGTCATGCTCCCCAGGCTGACCGATCCCGGGCCCGCGTTCCGGCGGGAATCGGACACGGCGCCGAGCGCACGCCGCGACGCCCGCCGCGGCGATGCCCCGGCCCAGGGCCACCTCACCTAGACTCGCCACCGTGACCCCCACGCAGCGGCCGCCCGTCGAGGCGGGGCGGCGACGGTCGGCTCACCGCGGCGCTCGACCCGCTCGACCAGGGTCCCCAGGACGCCTGTGGGGTGTTCGGGGTCTGGGCTCCCGGCGAGGACGTCTCCAAGCTCGTCTACTTCGGCCTCTACGCCCTGCAGCACCGCGGCCAGGAGTCCGCGGGCATCGCGGTCAGCAACGGCCGGCAGATCCTGGTCTACAAGGACATGGGCCTGGTCTCGCAGGTCTTCGACGACTCGACGCTGGAGTCGCTCAAGGGCCACCTCGCGATCGGCCACGCGCGCTACTCCACCACCGGCGCCAGCACCTGGCAGAACGCCCAGCCGACGTTCCGCCCCACCGACGACGGCTCGATCGCGCTCGGCCACAACGGCAACCTGATCAACACCCACGAGATCCAGCAGATGGTCGCCGCCCTGCCCGGTCCGCCCGGCGAGCTCGAGCTCCACGGCCGCGGCGTCGAGGAGTCGACCAACGACACCTCGCTGGTCACCGCGCTCCTCGCGCACCACCCCGACACCACGCTCGAGCAGCGCGCCCTCGAGGTGCTGCCGCGGCTGCGCGGTGCCTTCTCGTTCGTCTGGATGAACGAGCACACGCTCTACGCCGCCCGCGACCCGCAGGGCATCCGCCCGCTGGTCCTCGGCCGCCTCGAGCGCGGCTGGGTGGTCGCCAGCGAGGACGCCGCCCTGGCCACCGTCGGCGCCAGCGTCGTCCGCGAGGTCGAGCCCGGCGAGCTGATCGTGATCGACGAGAACGGCCTGCGCTCCCACCACTTCGCCGAGCCCGACCCCAAGGGCTGCGTGTTCGAGTACGTCTACCTCGCCCGCCCCGACGCCACGATCAGCGGCCGCAGCGTCCACCAGGCACGCGTCGAGATGGGGCGGCAGCTCGCCCGCGAGTTCCCCGTCGACGCCGACCTGGTGATGCCGGTGCCCGAGTCGGGCACGCCCGCCGCGTCGGGCTACGCCGAGGAGTCGCGGCATCCCGTTCGGCCAGGGCTTCGTCAAGAACGCCTACGTCGGCCGCACGTTCATCCAGCCCAGCCAGACGCTGCGCCAGCTCGGCATCCGGCTCAAGCTCAACGCGCTCGACCACATGGTCCGCGGCAAGCGGCTCGTGGTCGTCGACGACTCGATCGTCCGCGGCAACACCCAGCGCGCCCAGATCCGGATGCTCCGCGAGGCCGGGGCCGCCGAGATCCACGTCCGGATCAGCAGCCCGCCGGTGAAGTGGCCGTGCTTCTACGGCATCGACTTCGCCACCCGCGCCGAGCTGATCGCCAACGGCCTCGACGTGGCCGAGATCGCGGCCAGCGTCGGCGCCGACAGCCTCGGCTACATCTCCCTCGACGGCATGATCGCCGCCACCGGCCAGCGGCCCGGCAGCCTCTGCCTGGCCTGCTTCACCGGCGAGTACCCCGTCAGCTGCCCGACGAGAGCCTGCTCGGCAAGCACCTGCTCGAGGTCACGCCTCAACTCGCCCGTGACCGGCCGGGCCCTCCCCGTGCTCAACAACCCCTGACCTGCCCACCACCCACAGGACGCCCGTGACCGAGCACACGCAGCCCACCCAGCTCAGCCCGCAGTCGGCCTACGCCGCCGCGGGCGTCGACATCGAGGCCGGCGACAAGGCGGTCGAGCTGATGAAGGCGTGGGTGGCGAAGACCGACCGCCCCGAGGTGATCGGGTCGCTCGGCGGCTTCGCCGGGCTGTTCGACGCCTCGGCGCTCGACCCGCTACAGCCAGCCCCTGCTGGCCACCTCGACCGACGGCGTCGGCACCAAGGTCGCGATCGCCCAGGCGATGGACGTCCACGACACCATCGGCTTCGACCTGGTCGGCATGGTCGTCGACGACCTCGTCGTGTGCGGCGCCGAGCCGCTCTTCATGACCGACTACATCGCCTGCGGCCGGGTCGTCCCCGAGCGGATCGCAGCGATCGTCAAGGGCATCGCCGAGGCCTGCGTCGAGGCCGGCTGCGCCCTGCTCGGCGGCGAGACCGCCGAGCACCCCGGCCTGATGGAGCCCGACGCCTACGACGTCGCCGGTGCCGCCACCGGGGTCGTCGAGGCGCCCGAGGCTGCTCGGCCCGGGCCGGGTCCGTCCCGGCGACGTGGCCGTGGCGATGGCGTCCAGCGGCCTGCACTCCAACGGCTACTCCCTGGTCCGCCACGTCCTGCTCGAGCAGGCCGGCTGGGCGCTCGACCGCCACGTCGACGAGCTCGGCCGCACCCTGGGCGAGGAGCTGCTCGAGCCGACCCGGCTCTACGCCCAGCCCTGCTTGGCCCTCGCCCGCGGAGACCGGCGTCCACGCGATGGCGCACATCACCGGCGGCGGGCTCGGCGCCAACCTCGCCCGCGTCGTGCCCGAGGAGCTGCACGGTCCGGCTCGACCGCAGCACCTGGACCCCCGCGCCGGTCTTCGACGTCGTACGCCGGGTGGGCTCGCTCTCGCAGGACGACCTCGACGCCACCCTCAACCTCGGCGTCGGCATGGTCGCCCTCCTGCCCCCCGACGACGTCGACCGCGCGGTGGCCACGCTCGACCGCTTCGGTGTGCCGCGCCTGGGCGGTCGGCGAGGTAGAGGTCGCCGGTCCCGCCGACGGAGGGCAGGTCAGCCTGGCCGGCACCCATCCCGGGTGGGGTTCCTGACCGCCCGGTCCGGTGACTCTTCCGGGACGGATCCGGACCCGAGACCGTCGAAACTTCGTCCATTTCGGGCGCGGGTGTGCGGGAACAGCCAGGCATTGGGTAGCGTTGCCCCCACGACGACATGACCGAACAGACCGGTGCCACGGTGACTTACCCCTGGCCCGGCCCAGAGTGCGAGGGGGTCGACCCTATGGGGCGCGGCCGAGCTAAAGCCAAGCAGACGAAGGTCGCGCGCGACCTGAAGTACCGCACTCACGAGGCGGACTTCGGGGCACTGGCCCGCGAGCTGCACGGCGAGACCGACACCGAGGCGACCGACGAGGCGGAGGACGACCTCGCAGACGAGTGGTCGGACTACGCGGAGCCCTCGCGCGACTGACTCGGTCGGTCAGCCACCCCTGACCTCTCGGTCAGGGGTTTCGGTGCGCTCCGACCCGCGTCCTCAGCGAGCGGGGGCAGCCACATGCCCCGCAGGCGACCGACGTCGCGCATCCGGCGCTCGGCGAGCCGGTCGGCCGCCTCGGCCGGCGTGATCGAGTCGCCGGCGGCGAGCTCGAAGACCGCCTTGGTCGTCTCGTAGATCCCCGAGGCGCGCTGCTCGGCCCGCTCGAAGCTGAAGCCCTCGAGCTCGTCGGCGACCTGGATCAGGCCGCCGGAGTTCACGCAGTAGTCCGGTGCGTAGAGGATGCCGCGGTCGGCGAGGGCCTTCTCGATGCCCGGGTGGTCGAGCTGGTTGTTGGCGGCCCCGCACACGATCGTGGCGGTGAGCACGTCGACCACCGCGTCGGTCAGCGCGCCGCCCATGGCGCACGGCGCGTAGATGTCGAGGTCGGCCCGCACCAGCGCGTCGGTGTCGGCGGCGGCGGTCGCGCCGTACTGCTCGACCATCGCGTCGACGGCGGGCTGGTAGACGTCGCTGACCACCACCGTCGCGCCCTCCTCGACGAGGTGCTTGACCAGGTGGTGCCCGACCTTGCCGACGCCGGCCACGCCGACCGTGCGGCCGCCGAGGCTCGCTGAGCCCCAGAGCGCCTCGGCGCTGGCCCGCATGCCCTGGTAGACGCCGTACGCCGTGAGCACCGACGAGTCGCCGGCGCCACCGTGGGCGACGGTGCGACCGGTGACGAACGAGCACTCGCGCGCCACGACGTCCATGTCGGGGGAGTAGGTGCCGACGTCGCAGGCGGTGAAGTAGCGGCCGTTCAGGGACTGGACGAAGCGGCCGTAGGCGCGCAGCAGGGCCTCGGTCTTGTCCTTCGTCGGGTCGCCGATGATCACCGCCTTGCCGCCGCCGAGGTCGAGACCCGGCGAGGGCGGCCTTGTAGGACATGCCGCGGGAGAGGTTCAGGACGTCGCGCACCGCGTCGGCGGTCGAGGCGTAGGGGTAGAAGCGGGTGCCGCCGAGCGCGGGACCGAGGGCCGTGGAGTGGATCGCGACGATGGCCCTGAGCCCGGTCGCCGCGGTCGTTGCAGAACACGACCTGCTCGTGCTCGGGGCCGAGCTCGAAGACGTCGACCGGGTCGACGGAGCCGGGCGCGGGCACCGGAACGGGTACGGAGGGGTCGGCAGACATGTCGGTTGGCCTCTTTCGTTCGCGCCACGCTGGGTGGGTGGCGGGGTGCGCGGGCCGCGAGGGGTGGTGCGACCCGACGTGAAGGGTAGTGCGCGACCGGGCCGCGCGCGGGAACCGACGTCCGCGGCGGTGGTCAGCCGGCAGCTGTCTCGGTGAGCGACGAGCGCGCCGCCGAAGCAGACCAGGAAGACGGCGAGGCAGGCCAGCGCGAGCAGCAGCCGTGACCCTGTCGGGAGCATCGTCGGCCTCGGCGTCGTCGATCGTCCCCGCGTTGCGCGGCCGCTCGGCCGGGCTGACCAGGAGGGTCCGCCCGGCGCGCGAGCGTCTGCAAGGCGTTGACGAACGACGCGGACGTCCGGCCAGCGGTCCTCGCGGTCGGGCTCGAGTCCGCGCAGGACGACGTCGTCGACCTCGGGCGGCACGTCGGCGATCTCCGACGGCGGCGGCGGCAGCGCGCAGGGACGCCAGCCCGGACGAGCGTGCCCGCGTAGGCGACCCGTCCGCGTGAGCAGGTGGTAGGTCACCGCCGCCAGGGCGTAGACGTCGGCGCGCTCGTCGACGCCGCCACCGATCGCCTGCTCGGGAGCCATGTACGCCGGGGTGCCGACCACGTGGGTCAGGCCGCTGGCGTGCTGCATCGCCTTCGCCACCCCGAGGTCGGCGACCATCAGCGCTGGCCCGGTCCCGTCGCTGCGCAGCAGCAGGTTGGCCGGCTTGATGTCGCGGTGGATCACGCCCTGCGCGTGCAGCACCGAGAGCCCGACGCCCGCCTGGGAGACCAGGTCGAGGGTGCGGTCGAGCGAGACCGAGGTCTCGCGGTGCGAGCAGGTCCGCGACCGTGCCCTGGTCGGCGTACGACATCACGAAGTAGGGCGTGCCCTCGACCTCGCCGACGTCGTAGACGCGGACCACGTAGTCGGAGTCCGCCCGCCTCAGGATCCGTGCCTCCTGGAGGAACCGGTCGCGGATGTCGAGCCGCTGGGCCCAGTTGTCGGCGAGCGCCTTGACCGCGACGTCCGACTCGAGCTCGTCGTCGCGGTAGCGCCAGACCGAGGCGAACCCGCCGACGCCGACCCGCTCGACCTGCCGCAGACGGCCGAGCCGAGACGGAAGGGTCACGCTCGGTATTGTGCCTGACCAGTCGACAGGACTCGGAGGAGCACAGGGTGGACGAGCACGCAGGATCGAGCCCGACCTCGACGAGCTCGCGGCGCGGGCGTCGACCGGCGACCGCGCAGGCCATGGACGCGCTGCTCGTCGCCATCCAGCCGCGGGTCCGCCGGATCTGCGGCCGGATGCTGCTCTACCCCGAGGACGCCGAGGAGGCCACCCAGGACGCCTTGTTGCTGGTCTCCACCAAGGTCCACACGTTCGCGGGCCGGAGCCGGTTCACGACCTGGCTGCTACGCCGTCGCGTCCAACAGCGCGCGCTCGACCTACCGCTCGCTGAAGCGGCGCTCGGCCGAGCTGCCCTTCGACGAGCTGCCCCTCACCGCCGACCCCCGCACCACCAGCGTGATCGCCGGCAGCCGGCTCGACTTCCTCGAGGCGCTCGAGGTGCTGGGCACCGACCATCCCGCGCTCGTCGAGCCGCTGTTGCTGCGCGACCTGCAGGAGCTGGAGTACGCCGACATCGCCGACCTGCTCGACATCCCGGTCGGCACGGTGAAGTCCCGGATCCACTCCGCGCGCCAGCTCGTCCAGCCGATGCTGCGCGGCTGACGTCAGCGCAGGGCTCCCGACGTAGCGCGAGGCCTTGCGCAGGTCGCGCATCCGGCTCTCCCAGGTGACCCCGACCAGGGTCAGCAGCGTGCCGGACAGGCCGATCACGCAGCCAGGTCGGCACGTCCGCGGCGTACGGCGCGAGCTCGCGCAGCACGAGCACGGCGCCGACGACCGACCCGACCACCAGCGGCGCGCCCCACCGCAGCGCCACGCCGGCCAGCACCAGGCCAGGCATGCGGCACCGAGCAGCAGCGCGCGCGCAGCGAGGCCGGGTCGTCGAGCGAGACCAGCAGCGACGGCACGGTCGCCAGGGCCAGGCCCGGCGCGAGCACGGCCAGGCTGCTGACGCGGTCGTCGCTGCCGCATGCCGCCAGATGCCGACGGCGATCAGGACCAGCGCGGTCGGCAGCGTGTAGGCCTCCGGCGCGTGCACGCCGAGCTGGGCGAGCCGCACCCACGTGGCGGCCGCGAGCAGGAAGCCGCCCGGCCAGGCGAGGAAGCGGCGGGAGGGGTGCACCAGGGCGGAGGCGGTCACCAGCGCGCCGGCGACGGTGAGGTAGATCGCCAGCGCCGCTGGCCGTCCGTCGGCGGCCGATCGACCGACCGCGGCAGACGCGACCGCTCCGGCCACGGCAGCACCCGCCTCGAGCTCCGCCTGCGGGCCGCCCGAGCGCGAGCCCACCGACCAGCAGGAGGATCGGGACGCCTCGGTAGACCTCCGGGGCGCCGGCGACCTCGGCCGCCGACCAGACCAGGCCGGCCAGGGCGAGCGGCAGCACGGCGGCGGCCACGTCGCCGGTGAGGTCGGTGCGCCGCACCAGCAGTGCCGCGCGGCGATCGAGACGACGCCCAGCACCCCGGCGGTCAGCACGTCGTTGGGCAGGGCCGCGACGGTCGCGACGGCGAGCAGGACGACGCCGGCCGCCCCGTGCGGCGAGTGCGGTGTGGTCGGGGAGCCGTTCGCGCAGGAGCAGGGCGGCCGCGCCCAGCGCGACGAGCAGGCCGACCACGGCGGCGAGCGGCACGTCGTAGAGCGGCAGCGTCGCGACGAGCCCCACGACGGCCGCGCCTGCGCCGGCGGCGAGCCACGCCGTACGCCGCAGGGGCGCGGCGAGCGCGACGACCGCGCACGCCGTCATGGAGAGCACGAGCATGGCCGGGCGCCAGCACCCGGGGGGCGATCTCGGGCGTGGTCGGACGCGACGGTCACGTCGAACGGCGCGCTGTAGGGCGCGCCGACCCCGAACAGGGCGTCGGCAGCCGTGGCGAGCAGGTAGAGCGTCGCCGCGAACGGCGCCACGGCCGAGCCGACGGCGGCGACTGCTGCGGGGACCCGCCAGGGAGCGGGCGCCAGCCCGGCGGCGCGCAGTCCAGACCGCGGTGACGACGCAGCAGCGAGGTCACCGCTGAAGTGGCGCCGTTGTCGAGGACCGGGAGGGCGACGACGTAGCCGGCCAGCAGCGCGGCGACGGCGCAGCCGGGGCGGGTGAGCGAGTGCAGACCGGAGATGACGCCGCAGGTGCCGGCGAGCACGACCGCCGCCACCAGCGGCCAGACGGCTGCGTGGCCCCAGAGGTGGGCGGCGGTCTGCTCGTCCGTCGCCGAGCCGAAGCCGTCGGCGACCGAGTAGGCCCAGGGCAGGACGGCGGTCGCGGCAGCGGTCAGCGCCAGCACCCGGCTGGGCAGGAGCGTGCCGACCCGGGCCAGGGCCAGCAGTGCGAGCGCGGTGACGAGCATGGGAGCCGGCGAACCGGCATGGACCTGCGCACCGATGCCCCCGACGCAACGCGGCCGCCGGGGCCAGGAGCGCCGGGGCGACGAGGGGTCGACGGGCGGTGGTGACGAGCAGGACGAGCGCGGCGGTCGCCACGACGACACCGGTGAGCAGCACGACCCGGGCGTCGTCGCGCGATCTGCCGAGCCAGCCGGCGTGACGGGCACCGACCACGTCGAGGGCCAGCAGGCCGAGGGCGACGACGGACAGCGCCTCGCTCGCCGTGCGCAGATCGCGGCGGTGGAGGTGGAGGGTCAGCGCGAACGACGTGCGCGGTGAGGCCGACGAGCACCAGCGTGCGGCCCGAGACGCCGAGCCACGACCATGCGACAGCCAGGAACGTCACCGCGGCGACGAGCAGGCACAGGGCGCCCAGGGAGAGCAGGATCTGCGGCACCGAGGCGCCGCGGACCCGGCCGGGCACCTGCGGCGGGGCCGGGCGCTGCGTGGCCGGGTACGGCGCGGCGCCCGCCAGCATCGAGCCGGCACCGACGGGCGCACCGCACGGGCGCACCGGCGACGGGCTGCCTAGCCGCGCGCAGCCTCCGACCAGCAGCGGTCGGCCCGCTGGAACGTCGCGAACAGCTCGACGGCCTTCTCGCCGGTCAGGGGCAGCCGGCAGGCCGGGCACGTCGTCGGCGCCTGCGGCAGCAGAGCGCGGCAGTCAGGACAGCGCGTTGAGTCGGCGTACGTCGTCGTCATGAGTCAAGTAGCCCATTTCGGCACGCAGCTGCGCAGGGCTTCCGGACTCAGCCGGCCCTGAGTGCGCGTACTCAGTTGAGTGTCATCCGGGGCTCGCCGTTGAGCAGCCCGCGTGCCCGAGGTGGTGCACGTGCCGCTGCGCGGCGTGCCGCCGTTCCAGGCCTGGCGCACGCAGCTGCGCACGGCGAGCTCGCCCCAGTAGTTGGGGTGCAGCGACTCCTGGATGTAGTAGTCGGAGGTGGCCGTCGAGACGGTGCGGATCTGGTCGATCCACTCGCTCTTGTCCACCGCGCCCGTGGCGCGCCAGCTGCTGTAGTTGGCCTCGACCAGGTTGTCGGTGTTCTCGCAGAGCCGGTGCCCGTTGAACGCGCCAGCCAGGTCGAGAGTCCGGACGTTGCTCAGGCCCGGAGTCGGTGGCCGCGCCGACGACGGCGCCGTTGATGGTGGGGAGCGCGGTGCTGTTGGCCCAGTTGGCGTCGCCGTTCCAGAAGCCGCAGCCGCCGGTGCTCTGACGGGTGAAGCCGGACTCGGAGTAGCGGAACCCCGAGCCGCTGGGGATCGGCGACTCGTAGTTCTGCACCAGCAGCGTCCACGACCTCGTCGGCGTACCCCGCGTTGCGCATGGCCGTCCGGAGGTTCTGGTACGCCGTCGCGATGCGTGCGCGGACGGCGGCCACGTTGGCGGCGGTGAAGTTGGACGTGACCGAGCTGTCGTCGTGGCAGTAGTTCTTCCACCACGACGGCGAGGTCAGGAAGTCGGTGACGCAGGACTGGACGATCGAGGCGAAGTTGAAGTCGTTGCCGCCGATCGAGACGACCACCATCTTCACGTTGTGGGTCGCCGCGAAGCTCTGCAGCATCAACGCCTGCCCCTGCCGGCCGCTGCTGTTGTAGAAGTCCAGGCCGGGCTTGAAGTTCCCACTGCTGTCGGTGAACGTCGAGGTGCGGGCGCCCGAGCACGCCAGGTCGAGGCTGTTCACCCCGCCGCCGATGAAGATCTCGGCGGCCTTGCTGCGGTGGCAGCGGTTGATCTGCTCCCCGGTGTTCGTGGCGTTGTCGTAGTACGCCGTCGGGCCGAGAGCGTCGACGTAGGACTCCGAGGCGTTGGAGTTTGCCGGCCCAGCGGCCGGCCTCGCCGGAGATGTAGGAGTCGCCGACCGAGACCACCCACGGCGTACCAACGCCGGGTCCGTCGGCATGGGCCGGGCCCATCCCGACCATGGTGAGGAGGGCGGCCACGAGGGCGACGACGTAGAGGGTGACGGCTCGACGGTGGAGGCGGACGCTGACTCCTGGTGCTCAGGGTCGTGATCCGCGGGGCCGCGGCGCTCGCACGCTAGCTGTTCGACCGGGGCGGCCGCTGCGTAAGACCCAGGTTCGTGCAACCGCAGGATCATGCAGAAGAACCGGTGGGACGGGCGGTGGTGGCCAGGGGCGGGGTCGAACCGCCGACCTTCCGATTTTCAGTCGGACGCTCGTACCAACTGAGCTACCTGGCCGGTGCGCCCTCGCCCGGGGCGAAGCGCGTGCACACGATACCGGAGGGGTTCGGCCGCGCTCGAAACCGGCGAGGCACCGCGCGCGAATACGGGCCGCGGGACGCGTCGCGCCGTATGCTGGCGCACGCCCGGACCCCGGTCCGAGAGCCCCCATCGTCTAGTGGCCTAGGACGTCGCCCTTTCACGGCGGTAGCACGGGTTCGAATCCCGTTGGGGGTGCACAGTCGAATGCTGTCCTGACCCGCCGGAACGCTTTTCGGACCTCGCCGCTCTCCAGCCCCGGACCGGGCCTGGGCAACACTGGGGCAACACTGGGCAACGCCCGGAGGTGCTGCGCGACGTTCTCGAGCGGCTGTTCTGGCGGCGTCCATGGCGCTTCCCACCTCGTCGAGGCGGTCCTCGAAGAGGTGGCCGTAGGTGTCGAGCGTCATCGTCGCTGAGGCATGTCCGAGCATCTGTTGGATCGACCTTGACGTCGGCGCCGGAGGCGATGGCGAGACTCGCCGCGGTGTGGCGCAGCTGGTGGGGGTGCATCCCGGGTACGCCGATCGCCTGTCCTGCCCGGTCGAATGCCCTTCTGAAGCTCTTGACGCGAAGGGGCGCTCCGCTTCGAATCCCTGGGAACACCAGGTCGTCGGGTGCCCTGCCTGACACGAACGAGCGGAGCTCCGCGGTGAGGAACCCGGGCAGCGGGACCTCGCGACGCTGATGCGTCTTGGGTGTGCCCCAGACCAGCCCCTGGCCCTGCACGGGCGTGACCGAGGCGACGATCGCAGCCCGGCGTCTGGTCAGGTCGAGTCGGTTCACCCGCAATGCGGCCATCTCGCCGAAGCGCACGCCCGTGTAGGCGAGAAACAGGACGACGAGCCGGTAGGTCTCGTTCTCGCGACTGTCGTAGCCCGCGTGCTTGTCCGGTGTCTCCGGATATCCACACGCATGAGCCAGGTCGTCGACCTGGTCGTGTGTCAGATACGGGTGTTCATGCTTCACGACGCGGGGGAGGTTGACGCCGGTAGCCACGTTGCGCGACAGCCGCCCGTCCTTGACTGCCATGTCCAGGACCAGGCTGAGCACCCGGTGGATCTTGGCCACGCTGGCCGGCGACTGGCTTGCGGCGAGCGTGGTGACCCATGTCTGGACGTCGGCGTGCGAAACGGATCCGAGCCTGACCGGCCCCACTTCGGGCGATGTGCTTGCGGATGATCCCGTCGTACCGCTGGTAGGTCGAGGGCTTGAGGTGAGCCTGGCCGGCAGCCACCGTCTGCCCAGAGCCCCACGGTCACCTTCGCCAGCTGAGGGTCGACGTACGTGCCCGTGAGCTTGGCGCTCTCGACTGTCGCAAGGAACCGCTCGGCGTCGGCCTTCCGGGCAAACGACTTGTTGCGCTGCGAGCCGTCTGGCGTCCGATAGTGGGCTCGCCAAACCCGTTGTCCGTTGCGGACCCGCTTCTCGATGCTCGGCATGGTTCATCCTCTCTCCGAATGCGGATGTCGTGGACGGTCAGTCGTGGGCTGTGGACGGTTGGTTTGTTCGGTGAGCCAGAGGATGAGGTCGGTCTTCCAGTAGCGGACGTGGCGGCCGAGTTTGAAGCTGCGGGGTCCGGTGCCGAGGTGGCGCCAGTAGCGCAGGGTGCCTTCGGGGACGCGGAGGTAGGCGCAGGCTTCCTGGAGGGTGAGCATCTCGTCGCCGAGGCTCTTCGACGGCGGCGGGTGGGGTCGGGGTTGACCTGGTGTGCGGTCATGGTGGTGCTCCCTTGCTGGTCGGTGAGGCCAAGCGGTTCTCGACCTCACCCAGTAGGTGTGCAGGCACTCCCAATCGATGATCAGCGATATTCTGTGTGGTGTACCCGCCGACGGTGATCGAGGTCGCCCGCAAGAGGTTGGGTGCGTCGCAGGCCCAGCTGGCGTTGTGGGCGCGCACGCAGCAGTCGTCGATCTCGGAGTACGAGTCGCGCCGCAAGTCCCCGACCCTGGAGGTGGTCGAGCGTCTGTTGGCGGTGCTCGACTTCGAGCTGGCGATCAGGCCGGTGGTCCTCTTCGAGACCCGTGAGGATCCCGAGATCGGTGAGTACGTGGTGCCGGAGCGGTTGTGGTCGGTGCCGATGCCGGAGTGCTTCGGCAAGATCCAGGTGCTGGGGGCGCTGGCAACCAGGCCGGCCGCGGGTGTGGGACCTGTCGGTCGAGGCCGAGCGGATCGAGTTCTACGGGTGGGTCATCGGTCGCGGTGTCCCCCAGCTCATGTTGGAGTCGGTCGACGGGGTCTTGTTGATGCAGGTCTGGGACCGGCTGGACCTCCCGACGGTGATCCGGGAGGCGTGGCAGCCGGTCCTCGACGCGGCCACCGCACCCCAGGACACCGCACCACGGGACCCGGGCGGGTTCAGCGCCTGGCTCGCAGGCGAGGCCGGGATCGAATGGCGGCCGGTACGCCGACGCAAGCCACGCCAGCCACGTCAGTGGACTCCGCCGATCTCACCTGGCGGGTTCTCACAGGCCGATCCCGCCGCCCGGGGCCGGGACCGGTCGCCGCGGTTCCGCCGCCGGCGACCGCGTCGGCCGCAGCGCGGGCCGGCGCCGCTGCTGGGGTCCGTACCGGTCGATCGCCTCGATCGCCTGCCGTCTGGCGTGGGCTGGGCCGAGGTCGGCGCGGTCGCGGGCGAAGGTCTCGACCCACTGCCTGCGGGCATCCTCGACGGACTCGGCGACCAGGTGCGCGGTGTTGGCGTCCCGGCCGCGGGTCATCGCGACGTACGCCGCAGCGGCGCCGGTGGCCTCGCTGATGGCGACGTGGGCTCGGTCGACGGTCTCGCCCTGGGCGCCGTGCACGGTGGTGGCGTAGGCGAGCTCGACGAACCGGCTGGCGTAGTCCGCCGGGACCACGCGGTCGCGGCCGCGTCCCGCTGCCGGTGCACGGAGGGTCAGGCCGCCGTCGTCACCGATGCCGGTGACGGTCCAGGTTTGCCGGTTGGCGACCCCGAGGTCGGGGTCGTTGCGGCGGGTGGCGACGCGGTCCCCGAGGCCGATCCGTTCTCCGCGAGCGGTCACCATCGAGTCGCGCGAGGTCACCGTGCGTGGGACGGGTCGGCGCTGGTCGCGGATCGCGGCGTTGAGGTGGGCCACGTGCTCGCGGGTGTCGGCGACGACGAGGTCGCCGGCGGCTCCTGCCTCGGCGAGGGTGGCGGTGCGCTCGGCCTCGCTGGGATGGATCACGACCTGCCCGCGGCGATGCAGGGCGTCGAAGACCGACGCCGGGGTTGTCACTGGTGCGCATCCGCAGGCTGAGTGCGGCGTAGTCGGGGTCGGTGAACCGGTGCACCGTCTCCAACGACACGACGGCGGTCGGGTGGGCCCAGGCGACGGCGTGGTCCAGGACGCCGCCGCGGCCGACCGCGGGGAGCTGGTGCCGGTCGCCGACCAGGGCGACCCGTGCGCCGGTCTCGTCGGCGATGGTGAGCAGGGCGCGGGCGGTGTCCTGGTCCAGCATGCCGGCCTCGTCGACCAGCAGCAGGTCCCCGGGCCGCAGCTGTGCCTGCCGGGGCCGGCCCGGTGGGGCTCGGTGGTCGGGTCGGTCGCGGGCCCAGTGGCCGTCGGTCGTCCCAGCGCCAGCCGTGCTGGTGGATCAGCCAGGCCGCGGAGTGTCCGTCCGCGCCGGTCTCGGCGGCGGCGACCTCGGCCGCCTTCAACGTCGGTGTCACCACCACCAGCCGCTGCCCCTGCCGGCCAGCAGCTCCCGCGTCGCCCGCAGCGCGGTGGTCTTGCCGGCACCGGCCGCACCCTCCACGACCACCAGGTGGCCGTCGCCGGCCAGGGCGCCGACGACGGCGGCCTGGGCGGGGTCGACCCGCACCAGCCCTCGTCCCTGCAGCCGGACCCGCCGGGCGGGGTGCTCGGCGCGGCGGGCGAGTCGACGCACGAGGCCGTCCTCGACCGACACGACGTGCCGGGAGGTCAGTGACCGGACGTGCTCGGGCACGCCGGGGGAGGTGAGCAGCCGAACGCAACGGGCGGCGGCGCGGGCGGTCACGTCCTCGGCGAGCTCGATCCGGGCCGCGGGGTCGGCGACCAGGTTGGTCTGGGCCAGCAGGACCTCGACCTTGCCGCGGATGTCGGCGGTGTTCCACGCCGACCGTTTCGCCCCGAGCCGGGAGATCACCCAGTCCGCGGCCCCGTCCCGGTCGATCCAGCCCGACCTGCGTCGCCTCCAGCGCGGCACCGGGCGTCGCGTCGGGGTCGCGGTAGCCCAGGTCGCGCAGCTCGTCGTTCCACCGGGCCACCAGGTCGGCGCCGTCGGTGGGGACGACCTTGTCCGGCCGGGCCTCGGCCCACGCCCGCCGATCCCACGCCTCGCGCCGCCGCGGCCCCGGCTCCTGCCCGGGATGCTCGCGCCGCCACTGGGCTTCGTATCGGTCGATGTTGCGACCGATCTGCGCGGTCCGGGCGCTGAACGCCCCGACGTACGGCGCGAGCTGCTCGATCTCCCCGGACTCGGGGTCCAGGGTGAGATCCGTGGGTGGCGAGGACCGCCCGGAACTCCGGGTTGGTGGCGACCGCGGCGTGCCCGATCCCGTTGATCGCCTCGATCATGTCCCGCACCCCGACCGAGTGCAGCCCCCGCCACGCGCCGGCGGCGCAGACGCGGGCGTTGATCTGGAGGTGCAGATGCCGGTGCGGGTCGCCGGCCCGCGAGGTGTAGTGCCGGATCACCGCCGCCTCGATCCGCTCCACCGGCACCTGCACCTGCCGACCGCGCGGCCCGACCCGGGTGGTGGCGTGCTGGGCGACCCAGCCGACGATCTCGCGCGGCGGCCCGGTCCTGGGCCGCGTCCAACGCGGCCGAGATCTCCGGATGCAGGGCAGCGGCCAGGGACCAGGTCTTCGGGCCGTTCACGGTGACCTCGACGAACCGCAACGCGCTCGCGTCGTCGCGGACCCGACCCTTCTTCCGGCCGGTGTCGACGTCGATCCCGGCGACCCACTGCTCATAGGTCTCGCCGTCCATCGACCCCACCGGACGCGACCCCGTCCGGGGTCGCGGTCAGCCGCTCGGCGACGCCGGTGCCCTCGGCGAGGTAGTAGTCGTCGGCGCGGGACCGGTCCCGCTCGACATAGGCGCGCGCAGCATTCGCCGCACCGCGGTAGAACTTCACCCCACCATGCACACCGACCACCCCGAAACAGTCACGGTCTCAACGACGTCCGTCGACAACCAACGGACCCCTAGAAATGCCGTCGTGGGCCGCCCCAGGAGGGGCGACCCATCTACGAACCTTCGTAGCATGCGTGCCGCCTGAGAAGAAGGGGTGAGAGGCCAGATGGGGAAGGAGATTGGGGAGGATTTTGGGATCGTGAAGAGCCAACGGTGGCCGGTGATTCGGGGTGGATGACGGTGTGGACGGGGTGACAGGCCGAGGGCTGATTCAGGATCGGATGTGGGGAGATCACCGAAGCTCGCGGGTTGTCGGATGGTCGCGAGCTAGCCGTCCAGCTCCCAGCCGACGATGACGGCCTCGAGACTGATCCGGGCCATCGCTCCCGGATCCCCCACCGGGCGGTCACCGGATCACGCATCGAGCCGACCACCACCACACGGTCGCCGACCAGCAGGTCGGCCATCACCCGGCGAGCCACCCCGCCGCGTCCACACGTCACCTCGTAATCCACCCCACCGTCGGCCCTCAACCCGTTGGCGGGCGCGCCGCGGGGTTCGCCGGCGCCGGAGCGCAGCAGCGCCTGGCGCGGCACCGCAGTCACCCACCACCATCACCGTGGCCTCCCCGCGTCGGTGTCACCGTCGCCCGCTCGGCCACACCTCACCCCTAGAATCCGCGTCAATACCCATCGAACCCCCCGCTGACTGTCTATAATCATAGACAGTCAGCACTCAGGGGGCTCACTCGGGCCAGAACTCGGCCTCACCGCCCCCGGGGCCTGATCTCGGAAGCAGCTGTGCCCTAGGCTCGAGCCATGGGCCGCGGTCGATGTCGACGACCTCGTCGACGCACACGACGTCGCCGAGCTCCTCGGACTCGCCCACGCCACCTCCGTCCACCTCCACCAACGCCGCTCCCCCAGATGCCCCGCCCCGTCCTCGACCGCGGCGGACGCCGAGCCAGACTCTGGCTCCGCACCCAGATCACGGACTGGATGAAAACCCGACCCGGTGACCGCACTCGGTAGGCGGACCACTGGGGTTCCACATCTGCCCGGGCCAAAGAGGCGTCACAGCCGCTTCCTCAGATGGTGGACCGCCGCCGCTGGATCGCGATCGCCCGGCTCGCGGA
>CAVXFQ010000005.1:0-117678 GCA_963761085.1 uncultured Actinomycetota bacterium | reverse complement strand
GCCCCGCGTGGGAAGTAGTCGCGGGGTTGGTGGGGTGAAATCATGGGTGTATGGCGAATCGACCTGCCCCGGCGTTGGTGCTGCGTGATGGTGACCGGGATCGGCTGGAGCGGCTGACGCGGTCCTCGACGGTTTCGGCTGGTGCGGCGCAGCGGGCCCGGATCGTGTTGCTGGCCGCGGACGGGGTCGCGAACGACCAGATCTGCGAGTTGGTCGGGTGTGGCCGGCAGAAGGTGCTGCAGTGGCGTGGCCGTTATGAGGCCAGGGGTCTGGCTGGGCTGGCCGACCAGAAGCGCCCGGGTCGTCCCCGCACTATCGACCACGCCAAGATCGTGACCGAGACGTTGAAGCCTCCGCCGAAGAAGCTGGGGGTCACTCATTGGTCGACCCGGCTGCTGGCGACACGGTTGGGCATCAGCGCGTTCACCGTGGCCGAGGCGTGGCGCGACTACGGGATCAAGCCCTGGCGTTCGGAGTCGTTCCGGTTCTCCACCGACCCGGAGCTGGAGGCCAAGGTGATCGACATCGTGGGCCTGTACCTGGCCCCGCCGGAGTACGCGATCGTGCTCTGTGTGGACGAGAAGTCTCAGATCCAGGCCCTGGACCGCACGATGCCGGTGCTGCCGATGCAGCCCGGGCTGGTCGAGCGCCGCTCCCATGACTATGTGCGTCACGGCACCACCACCTTGTTCGCCGCCTTGGAGATCGCCACCGGGAAGGTCACCGCGGGGCTGAAGCCTCGGCACCGCAATCAGGAGTTCCTGGCGTTCCTCAAGCACGTCGAACGGGCCTACCGCGACGTCGTCGACGACCAAGGCGACCCGGTCGAGCTGCACCTGGTGATGGACAACTACGCCGCCCACAAGCACAACAACGTGAAGGCCTGGCTGGCGAAGAACCCGCAGTTCGTCATCCACTTCACCCCGACCCACGCGTCCTGGATGAACCTGGTCGAGGTCTGGTTCTCCCTGATCGAACGCCAAGCCATCCGCCGTGGCGTGTTCACCTCGGTCAAGGACCTCAACACCAAGATCCGCACCTACATCGACGGCTGGAACGACCGCTCCCATCCGTTCGTCTGGACCCGAACCGCCGATGAGATCCTCAAGAAGGCCAACCGGGTGAAGACTTCAAATCCGCGCCACTAGAACAGCCGTCGAACCCGTTCGACCCGCCGTTCAGGGTGCGGGCGGCGTTCGCTGCCTGCGTTCTTGTGGGCTAGGGAGGACGCACTTCCAAACGCCCCGATCGACTCACTCGAGTGCCTGGATACGGCGCGCCCAGGCTCGGGAAAGGCCCCGCTCCCCCAGCCCGTGGTGGCTGTCGCCACCAGGGTTCAAGCAACCCCCTGTCCGCTCGTAGTCCGCTGACAGGATGCTGACCCGAAGGCGAAGCCGAGCCCGTGGCAATCGAAAACCCGGCGCTCCGAGCACGACGTCTGGGCCAATGGACAAGCGGCCGGCGTGCATCAGCAGCTTGCCCAAACCTCATCGACACGGCCGTCCAGGGCATGGTGCTCAGGGTCAGGCAGCGAGTCCCGGCAGCGGTGTTCTCGCGGCGTAGACAGGGGAGCAGGGAGATTGCAGGTACTCCCCTCAGCAAGCTCCGTCCACGCGGATGCGGCACAAGGCACTGGCAGGTGGCGCAGCATTCCGGCTGATGTGACCTATCCGGCGGCCGGACCGGCAGCGTGCGGGCTCGCGTGCTGGGTCTCGGTGCACTGCGTCGTCTGGGGTCTCTGCGACGCGGAACACGGCGAGTGCCGTCCCACCCGTCTGTCTACAGTGGCGTGCTTCCCGTCGTGCCGACGAGTTGCTCGCGAAACTCCGGGCTGGCCAGCCGCTCCGTCTCCGCGCGAGCGGCCTCTATCCGTACGGGCATGGCCAGTCGAGCGGCGGGCTCCTCGTTGCCGGGAGTCGACACGAACTTCTTTATCGCGGCGAGTCCCGCGGTGGCCCGGGCACTGGCCGCGGCCTGTTTGGCATCCAGTCGGGCGGCATACCAGTGCGACGCGAGGACGGCCTCGCGAGTGAACGTGGCCCGGAACTCCGGCGACTCGAGATCCCATCCTTCGGCGCTCATCCCGTCGGCCATGATCTCCAGCAGTGCGCGCAGAGGAGGGACGGCCAGGTCGATCGTGCCGTCCTTGAAGTAGGCGAGCGCCACCCGCTCGTGGGTGGCGACGATCGTGGCCATCGACTCGGCGAACACGCCGACGTCCTGGAGCTCCGGGCGCAGCATCTCCGGGGTGAAGACCACGTCGGGATGCAGGAAGATGCGGCCGAAGTACTTGGTGGCCATCTGGTCGGTCATCCGGTAGCCCAGCCTGTTGGCGGCCACGGGTCGGCCCTCGTACTCGAAGTCCGTCAGCCTTTCCAGGGCGCCCTCGGCGATGAGGTTGCGCGCGTCGCGCTCGTGTGGGGTCATCCGCGAGAACAGCTCGGGCACGAGCAGGGAGAAGTCGTGGTCCACGCGAACTCCGGGTCCGATGTACCCGGCGGCGGACACCCACCCGTCGTAGCCGGTGAGCGCGTAGGACAGCAGCGCGGCGTTCAGGTCGATGATGGCCGGCATCGCGTTGAAGGGACCCTTGGTGAGCGCGCCCTCGGAGCCGGCGCCGGTCGTCGAGGGAGACTTGCCGGTCATCGAGGAGATGAACTCCATGAACAGCTCGGGCAGCTCCATGTAGTGCAGCGGGTTGTAGGAGCACAGCGGCGGCACCGGCCCGTCCGGGGGGTTGTTTCGCCGCCCGGCGGCGACGACATCCACGGGCAGCAGCAGCGGCGCCGTCGACGGCAGCCGCCGGACCAGACGTGAGGACAGCTCGGCCACGGCCGTCGCCCTGGTGTTGGTGCGGTCCGGCCGCCGTTGGAGGTAGCGGGGGTTCTTCGAGGGGCTGCCGTCCACCAGCCGGGGGTTCGCCGAGCTGACGACGTATGCCGGGCCGTCGCCCTCGGTCGTGTCGGCGAACCGGCTGATCATGGTCGCCATCGGTTCGCTGAAGGCGCTGAAGGCCACCGCGTCATCGCGCATGGCGATGGCATCGGCCCTGGTCAGCGGCTCGAAGTTGGACAGGAACGTCCCGGGCGTGGCGAGGTCGTGTTCAGCCTGCTTGTCGTAGCCACGGTGGATGGCGTCGTCGGGGCGCTGGAACAGCAGGTTCTCGCAGTTCTCCACGAGCTTGTACGACCGCGCCGCATCCAGCCCCAGCTGGTCACCCGGGACGACCGTCGAGGCGGTGATGTCGTCCTCGGTCTGGACCTTCGCCGCGGGTGAGAAGTCGTGGCGAAGGCTGAACAGTCGCCAGGACCCGTCGTCGTTGTAGCCGACCCGCAGCATGTTGATGGTGATCGGCCGGTCGTCCAGGCGAAGCCGGTTGCCCTGCCGGCTGTCGACGGACACGACGCTGAAGTGGCTGCGCCAGTCCTCCCCCCACTCCGGCCGGTAGGAGTGCTTGACGACGTAGACCAGCTCCTTGATGTCCGGCGGGACCCGATCCAGCCAGGCGTTGTAGTCGGGGTGGTAGGTCGAGCCAGACGGGGTGAGCAGTTTGATGACCGACCCGATCGAGCGTTCCTCCGACAGGATGGGCCGGTGGTCCTGGTCGTTCTTCGCCGGGTCGAGGAAGCGCTTGGAGAAGTCCCGCGCGAGGATCGCGGCGACCGAGTCCATGTCGCGCTCGAAGTCGGCGACGAACTCGGACCCGAAGACGAAGGCGTCGTTGATGGCCTTGGAGATCTCCGACTTGCCGCCACCGGAGACGGTCGCCGGCTTGTGGCACGACGTTGCCATGGGCACGGTGCCGATCAGGCTCCAGGCCGTCCGCTCGCTGGGTTGCTGGGCGATCCTCACGCTGTAGCCGTTCGGGCCCAGGTACACCTGGTCAGCTCGCAGGGGGATCGACTGCCGCTGGCCGCCGGCATCGGTCCAGGACACGGTCATGGCTCGCAGCGAGTAGCGCGCGTTGGCCGGTACCAGCACGATGTGTGGCTGCTGCAGGTCCAGAGCATGACCTGGCGGCTGCGCCGCGAACCGGTCCGGGTCGCGGCCGAGGACCTCGGCCAGGGAGTAGGAGTCACCAGTGGAGGTCTCGGTGAACTCCTGGCCCAGGTTGTAGCTGGCGAAGACCAGCGCGCCACCGGAGTGCTCTTCCTCGGCGTTCCCGAATAGGTTCGCCGAGTAGGAGATCTGAGTCTTGACCTCCTTCTTGCAGTAGCCGAAGTAGGTGTCGGCGATGACCGTGACGATCACGCCGCTGGTGTCCCGGGCGCAGATCTTGAACGCGCGGCCTCCGTTGTAGAGCTCATCCTCCTGCTCCCAGCACACCCCGTCGCGCTTCTGCCGGTCGGTGGCCTCGCTCACGTGGGGCAACCCGAGCTCCCGCTTCGTCACTCGGGTCAGGTGCGGCGCGAGGATGACGCAGCCCGTGTGACCGGTCCAGGTCTGCGGCTCCAGGGATGCGTCGTTCTCGGGCAGGTAAGGGTCGCCCCCGTTGCCGAAGACTCCCTCGACGAAGTCGAGGCTGGCGACGAGTCCACCGGGCGCGATGAAGCGGGTCTCCATCCGCTTCTCGCGCACCGAGCCGGGCACCCCTGGGGCCACGAGCGGCCGAAGGTGGAGCGAGACGAAGCAGGCAGCCGGCTCCGGTTGGTTCGCCGAGTAAGGCAGGACCATGTCCGTCTGCGGCGGCTCGAACGCTCGGGCCAGCAGCCGCGCGAACGCCACCCGGGGCACCGCGATCTTGTCATCGGGGATCGGAAGGCCGCCCTCGGCGATGTGGAACACCCCGGCCGTGGTCCGGCGGTCGGTGGCGGGGTTGTGCAGTACCCCGTTGACGAGCCGATAGCTGCTCATCAACGGCGAAGAGAAACGGTCACCGTCAAAGGGCAGCGACAGGCCGCGAGCCAACCCCGGCTCGTCGAGGACGAGCGTGCGTCGAGGAAGCATCGGGCGCTCCCCCGTCTGTGCCAGGTAGTCATCGAGGAACCCCTGGATCCTGCCGTCAGCCGCGCACAGCCGGTCGGCCAGGCGACGGCTGAGCTCACGCTGCCGGGCCAGGATCGGGCGCACCAGCCGGGCCGACTCGGACTCCTCGAACCCATCCGGAACCGGCAGGCCCAGCTGCTCGAGACGAAGGTTGATCGCGGCGTTCAGCATCTCGAACTGCATCCGTGGCACCCCCCCATTGTCCGCCCTGCCACACGCCCCGGCCACACGCCCCGGCGACACGGGGGTCTTGCGGGGATATATCCGTGAAGTCGACTACTCGACCGGCTACTCCACAGCCCCAGGGTTTCTCGGGATCGGCGCTTTGAGCCAGCTCGTCCACCGCTACCTGACCGAGGACGTCGGCTACTCCCTGGTCTTCTTGGCCGACCTGGCCGGCCGAGTCGGCGTCAAGACGCCGACGATCGAGGCCCTGATCACCATGGCGTCGGTCGTCCGGCTCGGGACTTCCGCGCCGAGAGCGGGTGCGCGCACCCTGGCGACCCTGGGCCTCGACGGCATGACCGCCAGCGACCTCGCCGCCCTCTGATCCTTGTGGCATCCTGCTCACGCGACGTGCGTCTGACCGGCTCCTGCTCACTGCGCGGATCCTGACCGCGGTGATGGCACGGGGGCTTGTTCCTGATGGTGGCCGCACGAGCAGCGGCGCAATCTTCTGGATCTCCACACCCGGGCCCCACTGACAGACGGGGCGCCCCATGGGCAAACGAAGAGAAGACCCAGGCGCAGGCGGTCGAGTCGCCGCCCAGCAGATCACTTCCGAGCGCGCGAAGTCCGCACGCGGCGGAAGGACCTGGCCGCTGTCGGAGTGACACACTCTGTTCCAGCGGCGTTTCTTGCCGGGGCCAGGCTGATTGGTAGCGCTTCGTGACCGTAGGTGAAGGACAACGAGGAGGCCAGCACCATGAACCAACAGCAGTTCAACAAGGTCAAGAACGCCGAGGGCTTCATCGCAGCTCTGGACCAGAGTGGTGGCAGCACTCCGAAAGCACTGAAGCTCTACGGCATCGAGGACAGTGCCTACTCCGGAGACGAGGAGATGTTCGACCTCGTCCACGCGATGCGCTCGCGCATCATCACCAGCCCCAGTTTCAACGGCGCCCGGATCCTGGGCTCGATCCTGTTTGAGATGACGATGGACCGCCAGATCGAGGGCCGTGGCAGCGCCGACTACCTGTGGAACGTGAAGAACGTCGTGCCGTTTCTGAAGGTCGACCAAGGGTTGGCCGACGAGGTCGACGGTGCCCAGGTGATGAAGCCGATGCCCGGCCTCGACGGACTGCTGGCCCGAGCTGTTGAGAAAGGCGTGTTCGGGACCAAGATGCGCTCGGTGATCAAGCACGGGTAACGGCGCGGGAGTGCAGGCAGTGATCGACCAGCAGTTCGAGGTCGGTCGTCAGATCCTGGCCGCCGGCCTGGTGCCGATCCTCGAGCCCGAGATCGACATCTACTCCCCTAGCAAGGCCGAAGCCGAGCAGCTGCTCAAGCCGGCCATCCTGGAGAGACTCGGGGCCCTGGGTGCAGACCAGCACGTCATGCTGAAGCTGACCCTTCCCGAGGTCGACGACTTCTATGCCGACCTGGTAGCGCACCCGAACGTCCTGCGCGTCGTCGCCCTCTCAGGCGGGTACAGCCGCGAGGAGGCAAACGCCCGCCTGGCCCGGCAGCACCAGGTTGTCGCGAGCTTCTCCCGGGCGCTCACCGAAGGGCTCACCGTCCAGCAGAGCGACGAAGAGTTCAACGCCGCCCTGGATGCATCGATCGGCAGCATCTTCCAGGCATCCACCACCTGAGCCATCTCGAACGTCGCCTTCCGACTCCCGTTCATGCGGGCGCCACGACGGGCCTCAGTGCGTAGCGGGAAACGCTTGCGAGCAGGCCGGACAGAGGCCGAACACCTCCAGGGTGTGGCTGATGTCGGCGTACCCGCGACACTCAGCCAAGGCATCAGCCCATCGTTCCGCAGCTGGACCGATGATCTCGAAGACGTACCCGCACGCCCGGCACACAAGGTGATGGTGGTGATGGTGGCGCTGCCGCGAGCACCAACAATTCACGGCCTCGCCATCATCGCTTTGAGGACGTCCACGTCGCCGGTCTCCACCACGAGCACAAGATCCCGGGCGGCCGTGGCGACCCCGACGCTGCCACCTAGCTCACGCAGGGCCACGTGGATCTCCGGGGCGCTTCGAGCAGCCGGGTGGCCCGAGCGACCGACGCCTCATCGCGGACGGCCGTCGCCGGGGCTGGTCAGGGTCGGCATCGCGAGGAATGCCCTTCACCGCCATCTGCTCGCGCGTCATTCTGAGCTAGGCAGGACGCACCTCCACCGTTTCCTATTGACTCACCCGAGCGCGTGGAGGCGACGCGCCCAGGCTCGGGCACAATGAGCCGAGGTGTGCGTTGACCGGCTGAACCCGGTCAGTTTCGGGGCCAGGAAGCTCATCCATCGACTCAACCGCCACCACACGGTCGGCTAGAGGGGCCGCGGCGGCGCGGCCGGCGACAACGCCGCCATCTGACCAGCACGCGCCCAGGTCCCGCCTCCGTCCTGAGCGAGCACTTGGCCAACATGACCTTCGATCAAACAACGCAACAGAGCCCCCTGGGTCGACCAGCTCGGGCTACTGCTCGCTGGCCCCTATCCCTGTGGGACTCCGCGCCTGCGGAAGGCTGTGAACCCGATCACGATGAGGGCGATAGCGACTCCGGTCATCATGGTGAGTGAGCCGGCCTGGATCGCGCCTGCAGGGGGGTTGCCGACATGCGTGGTGGGCGAGAGATCGAGCACCCACTGGTGAAAGCTCAGGCCAGGACCGAGGAACGCGATGAAGGTCATCACGGCATAGCCAGCCCAGGCGATCCCGAACAGCCTGGGACGTAGTCCGTAGATCGCCAGCGCGAGCCCGGCGAGCACGAGCTCGGCAGGAAGGTAGGCCAGTCCGGAACTGAGGGTGGGGCCGAGCTCGGCCAGGTCGCCGACCGACAGGGCGGTCGCGAGCCCCAGGACGAGCGAGGAGCCGAGCACGATCGTGATCAGGCCACCGAGCACCACCAGCGCGTGCGAGGCAAGCCAGCGGGCCCGCGACAGGGTGCCGGAGAGCCGCGTCTCCAGCCGGCCTGTCGGCCTCCTCGGCACGCAGGGTGCCGATGGCCTGCACGACGTACCCCGCAGCGATGACGGCCAGGTAGAGCTGGGTGGCGGCGACGAATCCGTCCACGGGCTGGGTGTGGGCGATGCCCAGGGCCTTGGCGAGAGCAGGGTTGCCGGCCATCGCGTCGAGCAGCTGCTGGGAGAGGGCTCCCATCATTCCGGTGAGCATCACGCCTCCGGCGAGCCAGCCGAGGGTGGCGGGCCGGTGGCTCCAGGCCGCGAGTCCGATCGGGTTGCGCAGCCGCGCAGTCGCACGCTCGGGGCCGGCACCGCCCCGGACCAGCGCGCTTCCCAGGTCACGCCCGGCGGCCAGCCGCAACGCCGCGCCGGCCAGCGTGAGTCCGACCACGAGAGGGATGGCCAGGACCCACCACCGTTGGGCCCCGAACGGCGCCGCCTTCTCCGCCCAGCCGAGCGGAGAGAGCCACGTTGGCCAGGTCCTGGTCGCATCGCCGACCCCGCGTAAGACGTACGACGCCGCCAGGACGATCAGACTCCAGGTGTAGACCCCCCGGGCGTGCAGCGTCAGCTGCGCCAGCAAGGCCGCGAGCCCGGCGAAGACGAAGGCTAGGGCGCACAGGGAGAGCGCATAGAGAACCGAGCCTGCGAGCGGCACCCCGGAGAACGCCAGACCCACCGTGAACAGCACCCCGGTGGCGAGGATCGTGGTGACCGCCACCAGGAGGGCCACCAACGTCGGTTCGTGGCGGGCGATGCGGCCGCCGAGCAGCAGCTCGAGCCGACCGGACTCCTCCTCGCGGCGGGTCGCCCGCGCCACCAGGCTGATGCCCAACAGCGGCAGCAAGAAGGCGGCCATGAAGCCGAACTCGTCCTGGATCACCCCGCCGAGAGAGTCGATGCCCTCGACCTTGCCGTTGATCGCCACCAGGGCGTTGCCCGAGGTGACGGCCTGGGCGTAGGTGTGGATCTTGGCGGGAGTGTCGTAGAGCCCGGCGACGCTCACGGCGGTCCCGATCAGGCTCGCGCCCAGCACCAGCGTCCAGATCAAGGCAGCACGCCGCTGGATGGACGCGGTGATGCGCAGCATGACACCCAGGCCGTTGGTTCGGCCCGAGGCGGTCAGGTGTCGGACGCTCATCGGGGCACCTCGGAAAGACTCCCGTCGCCAGCCGTCCCGCTCGGATCCTGGACCCGGTCATAGTTACGCAGGAACAACGCATCCAGGCTCGGTGGGGTGACGGTGAGGGTGTGGATGCCCGCCGCATGGAGTCTTCCTATGACCGAGTCGAGATGGTCGGGATCGACGGTGAACCGGGAGTCAACATGTCCGTCGACGCGTTCCTGGTGGTGGTCGGCGACGCCCTCAGCATCCCCGAGTCCGTCGGGGTCGCGTGCGGTGACTACGTGGACCGCCGTCCTGGTGTGCCGACGAAGCTCAGCCAAGGTGCCGCTCGTCACCGTGCGGCCCCGACGGATGATGCTCACCCGGTCGGCCAGGGCCTCCACCTCGCCCATGATGTGACTGGACAGCAGGACGGTCACGCCGTCCGCGCGCCGGTCGCGCACGCACTGCTGGAAGGCCTGCTCCATCAGCGGATCGAGACCCGAGGTCGGCTCGTCGAGCACCAACAGGTCCGCCTCAGCGGCCAGCGCGGCGATCAGCGCCACCTTCTGCCGGTTGCCCTTGGAGTAGTCGCGGACCCGCTTGGTCAGATCGAGGTCGAACCGCTCGACGAGGTCCGCCCGACGCCGCTCGTCGACGCCGCCCTGCGTCGCCCCCAGGACATCGAGGCACTGGCCCCCTGTCAACGACGGCCAGAGCGCGACGTCGCCGGCAACGTAGGCCAGCCGACGGTGCAGGCGGGGCGCGTCGCGCCAGGGGTCGCCGCCGAACAGCTCTGCGCGGCCCGCAGTGGCCTTCATCAGCCCGAGCAGAACCCGGATCGTCGTGGACTTGCCGGCGCCGTTCGGCCCGAGGAACCCGTGCACCTCCCCCGGTCGCACGGTCAGGTCCAGCCCGTCGAGGGCCCGGACGGCGCCGAAGACCTTGGTCAGCCCCTCGGTACGGATCACCGGTTCGACCTCGGTCATCACTGAGACTCCTGCCCAGGGGCCGCGAACGCGCCCCCCACGTAGACGGCGGTGACATCCCTGGCCCACCGGTCGAGACCGGCAGGCGTCAGCGGGTCGTCGCCGATGGCGGTAGCGATCTGGTTGCGCAGCAGGATCAAGGCGAGGTCGTTGACCAGCAGGAACGCCGCCCGAACAGCCGGATCGTCGGTCGGCGACGCGGCACCGAGCTCCACCATGGCGTCCAACAAGCGCCGAGTCAGTGCATACCAGCGACCGAACAGCGCCGCCCCGACCGGGTCGTTGGTCAGCAACAGTCGGCGCAGGTACGCCGGCAGCGGGGAGCCGTGCGGGAACGTCCGGGCGAACGCCTCGGCCACCGACGTCGTGGCCTCGCCTCTGGCGAGCATCTCGGAGAGGTCCTCGCTGCTCAGCTCGGCGAACAGCCCGTCGAAGGACTCCGCCGCGTAGGCATCCACGGCAGCCCGCAGCCCTTCCTTGCTCACGAAGTGGTGGAGCACCAGACCCGGCGACACCCCCGCGGCAGTGGCGATCGCACGCACCGTCACCGCGTCATGCCCCCGCTCAGCGAACAAACGCAGAGCGGCGTTGCGGATATTCGCCCGAGCCGTCAGGTCCCGCTCGTCGCTGACTGAACTCATGTTCAATATCCTAAACGTATGTTCACGCGGTGGCAAGCGGCCAGTGGACTCGGGGCCGATCGCGCAGCGATGGCCTGCACCTTGCCTCGCTCGAGCTCCTGGCCCTATCCGCGATGCCGCGGAGTCCGCTTGGACCTCTGCGCGCCGATGTCGTGGCCGCCGCATGATGCAGGAAGGCCGACGACGCCATGCTCGAGGGGGAAGGCACTCGCGGCCGTTCGGGTTCTGCCGGACCGAGGTCAGGCGATGGATAGTTTCCCGTTGAAACTCCCCGATGCCCCAGTGGCCCGAGCGCCGGGCACCTCTCTCGTGCTGAGGCGGAGAACGAGTCGACCCGCACGAAGTCCGACCAGCTGACCCCGCACCCGTCGTCTGCACCAACAGCGCCACGGACTACCGTCCTGGACATGGCATCTCTGACGATCGGGGCTAAGGCTCTTGGTTCTGACCAAACCAGAATCACCGGGCTGGACGACGAGGAACTCTCGGATCTCCTGGTGGGGATTCGCAGGGGGTTCAAGGCCGAAGGCGGGGTGTGGATGCTACTGGCGCCGAGCCCTGAGGCGGAGGACGACGGGCCATCGGGTGAGTCGTGGCTCACCTGGATCCCGGTCAGCGAAAGGCTCTTTGCAGCGTTCGACCGAGAAGAGATCCCAGAAAGGCTCCTCGACTTCGGCATCATCGACTGACGGGCGTATCACATCAGGCCTACAAGGGAGGCTCCGCATGCAGATCTACGTTCACACCGACAACAACATCGATGGGACCGATGAGATGACGGCCCGCGTCAAGCACGAGGTCGCGAACGCTCTATCACGGTTCAATGACCACCTCACGCGGGTCGACGTTCATCTCAGCGATGAGAGCGCCGGACGGGTCACCGATGCTGACATCCGATGCATGATCGAGGCGCGACCGGAGGGTGAGACCCCGGTCAGCGTGACCGACGATGCAGGCAGCGTAGACGCGGCCCTCAAAGGATCGATCCATCGGCTGAATCACCTGCTGGTCAGCCACGAAGGCCGGCAACAGGACCAGAACGCCCGTGCCTCGATCCGAGGCCGCACCGACCAGTGAGTTGAACACCGAGGGCAGCTGAGCCGCCCAGCCTTGCAGCGTTGGGCCTGGTGCCGTTCCAGATCAATCCCCACTACCCAGCCGCGGAGATCATGGACGGACACCTCGGTGAGACTCGTGACGCACGGATCGTTTGAGTTCCTGGAAGAGAACGACGTCCCGGTTCTCGGGCTCCAAGAGGGCTCGTGGCTCCACGTCACAGGGGTAGCAGCTCGAGTGGGAGGAGTCGCCAGCGCCCGCCCTTTCCGTCGCGACGCGCCCACTACGACTTCGCACCTCACATCGGCTGAGTGCTTTGGATCGGCGCCCGCGACCTCTACCGCCTACTTGAAAGCGGCCCCCTGCGGAAAGGACGACCACCGGCGCTGGGCTCGATCCCGGCGACTGGGCGGCCCGCGCTTGGCTCGGCTTCCTGGCGCTGGGCCCAGTGCGTGACGAGCCCTCGGGACAGTGCAGAGACCCGCACGAGTGACCGGCGCGGCCGGCGCGTGTTTGGGGGTTGCCTTCCATGTTGAGCATTGGTGATTCAGCCCGGGCAGCCGGCATGAGTGTGCTTCGCCATCGAAGGTCCTGGCCGCCGGGGACCTCGTACCCTGATGGTGCAGGCATAGGGGTGTTGCGCTGCGTGTATGAGTCTGCGCCGTCGTGTGCTGCTGCTCGTAGTCCTGGGGTTGGTCGCTGTGTGGGGGGCTGACTGCGGCAACGGACCCAGCGGGATGATGGGCGGCCAGGCAGGGTCCTCGACCTCCGGCCCATCTGGCTTCGGCGGGTCCATGATGGGGTCGATCCCGCGCGGCTATCACATGTCTCGGCTGACTTGCACGCCGCCTTCACGGTCCGGCACCACGGTCCACGTGATCGTAGGCGACATGGGCATGACCAGCATGACGGGCGGTGTCGCCCCACTTGGTGGCCACATGATGCTGCGTGCTTTCCCTGCCAGCGTTCCGGGGGTCAGGTCAGTTTCGTGGTCGGGACATGGGTGGCGTACCCACGAGATGGTCGTGTTGCCGCTGGCATCGCCAGGTGCGGCAGCGGACGCCGGGTAGCGACGGCCGAGTCGATGAGACCGGGAGCCTCGGTGAAGCGTCGGCGTCGTGTGCGGCTAGGTCCGGGGACGGAATCAAGTCCGGAAGCGTCGGGTGGGTCACCCTGAACCTGCCAGCGGGTCACTACGAACTGGTGTGCAACCTGCGCAACCACTACGCCAACGGGATGCACCAAGCATTCGTCGTGACGGCCCACTGACTTTCCCGCTCACCGGCTTAGCGACCAGGACAACGGCAGTCCGTGCACTCCGCGTCAGAGGCTGGGCCCAGCCCGTATTCGTACAGCACTGTCCGGGAGCCGGACCGGTGGCGCACGGTAGAGGCTGAGGCCTGCCAGCTAGCGATCCTGGTCGTCGGCGTGACCGGCCTGCCCGTGGGTGTCGTGCTCTAGGGACTCGGCCGCGGTCTGTGTGGGCGCGCCGTGGTCATGCCCATCCTGGTCGTGGTTCATCTGATCGGGAGATCCGCCCATCATGGCGAGCATCTCCCGGCCGCCGGTGCGTAAGAACCGCACCAGCAGCACGGCAGTCAGGATCAGGACGCGATGTTGAGGACGTCGTGTAGTTCCACGTGATGCCCTGGTCACCACCTTCGCCGTGCGCGTGGTCGGGACCAGGCCCAGGCCCCGAACAGCAGCTCGATGACGTATCCGGCGATGACCATGGCGGCGTAGAACGTGCCGAGCAGGACCAGCGCCATCCGGCGGCCGTAGTACTTCCGGTAGATCTCCAGGATCGGCAGGATCAACAGGTCGGCGAACATGAAGCTGATGACGCCGCCGAAGCTGATGCCGCCGTTCCAGAGCACTGCCGCGAGGGGCACGTTGCCGATCGAGCAGACGAAGCTGAGGATCGCCACGACCGGACCGATGAGCGGCCCCCAGATCTTCGCCAGCACCGGATGATCCGTGAGGAACAGGTGTTGCCAGAAGCTGTCCGGCACCCACGCCGCGACGGCGCCGGCGATCAGCAGTCCGATGACGATGTCGCGGATGACGGCGGCCCACTCCATGACGAAGATGTGGCTCACCGAGGTGAATCCCTGCGGCGCGAACCCAGCCGCTGCCAGAAGCTGCCCTCGCCGTGCACGCTCATGTCCATCGCGGCGTGGCCCTCCATCGAGCCGGCCAGCCGTGCTCGGCCTGCTCCCGGGCCGCCGCCAGCAGCCGAGGGCGCAGGAAGCAGCCGGAAGAGCACGGCCAGGACGAGAATCATGATGGGGCCGCCCACGAACTCGGCGGCCGTGAACTGCCATCCGAGAAGAGCGCCAGGATGATGCCGAGCTCGATGACCAGGTTGGTGCTGGCGATCTCGAAAGCCATGGCGGAGGTGAAGCTCGCGCCCTTGCGGAAGAGCGAGCGGGCCAGCGCGACGGCGGCGTACGAGCACGACGAGCTCGCCGCGCCGAGCCCGGTGGCCTTGGCCAGCGTCTCCGGCCGATCGTCGCCGAGGTGCCGCGTGATGGTCTCCCGGCGTACGACCGCCTGGACGACGGCCGACAGGGTGAACCCGAAAACCAGAGACCAGAGCGATCTGCCAGGTCATCGACCCGGACATCTTCAAAGCGTCGGCGAGCGAGCTGAGGACGTTCACGATCTGCGAACGAGGTCTATCGCGCAGGATCCTGACATCACCCTTGCATCGTGGCACGAACATACAGGTGCGCGCGCTCATCGGCTGAGGGAGCACTGACAGCAGCAGATCCGGATGCTTCGTTGGCGGCGGTAGGGACACCCAAGACCTTCGGCGATGTGCGTGCTTCCACCACAACCTTCTTGCGCGTCAGTACGGATGCGCATTATCCGCGGTCGGGGTCCAAGGTGGGAATGCCGACCGGGCTCGTCGACCAGGAGGTGGCAGCCGATGACCACCCCGTACGAAGCGACCGCCGTCCCCCAGGATCCTGTCGATGCGCTCCCCCGAGCGCGCGGGCGCCACCTCACCGGTTCACCGGAACGGCGTGGTCGTTGGACGTACATCTGACCCCCTAGGGCTTACGCGTTGGTCAACGGCGTGGGCTTCGGCGCCTTCGCCCTTCCCGCCGCCTGGCACCTCGCTCACGATCACACGGTCTGGTAGGCACTCGGGAACCCGACCAACGGCACGGCCCGTTCGAGAACCACGGCATCAGCACCAACGTCCCGTTGCTGCTGGCGTTCTTCGGCGTCTGCCTGGTGCTGGCGATCAGGGGCGCTCTCCTCCTGGTGCTGCGTTCGAACGGTGTCGTCACCCTCGCCGGCATGGTCATGTGCGCCCCGTTCTGGTGGGGTTTCAACCTGGGTCAACGCCGGTGTCAGTGTGGTCCTCTTCACACTGGCGTCGGCCGTGCGGCTGCTCCTGCTGTTCGGCCCGACCCCGCGCCACCCGGGCCAGTACGCGAGGATTCGGCATCCGGAGGAACCGTCCGCCAACCATGCCCGGACCGGGAAGCCACAAGACCACAGTTGTCCGGACCCGGATCGACCCGGTAGCCGTTCTGGGCGAGGTGGGGCACGCCCTTTGTGGGCGGTAAGAACCGGGACCGAGACGCGTAGGCTCGCCTGGCACTCGCGTGGATCGAGCCGGGTCGGAAGCGGCCCGTGGTGATGACTCGGCCCTGGGAGTTGCACGCTCCCCGTCGCATGTTGTCGTCCGGAGACTGAGCCGTCCCGGCGAGTCCGGAGACTCGTTTTGTTGAGTCACCCGGCTTCTGGCAGGGATCGTTTGTGATCGTAGTGGAGCTTCTCGGCGGCTTCGGGGGTGAAGTCGTCGAGGTGCTCGTGTGGGCGCTCGGTGTTGAACCAGACGACCCATTCGGCGGTGGCGAGCTCGACGTGGTCGACATCGCGCCAGGGTCCTTGTCGACGGATCAGCTCGTTCTTGAACGACCCGACTGTGGTCTCTGCCATGGCGTTGTCGTATGCGTCGCCGACCGAGCCCACCGAGGGGTCGATGCCCTCGTCGACCAGGCGTTGGGTCAGCGCCACGGAGGTGTATTGACTGCCCGCGTCGCTGTGACTGATCAAGCCGGTGAAGTCGGTAACGCCTTCTTGGCCTCGGGTGAAGAAAGCATGCTCGAGTGCGTCCAAGACCAGCGGAGTGGTCATCGACCTGGCCGCCCGCCAGCCCACGATCCGGCGGCTGAAGGCGTCGACGACAAAGGCGACGTAGACGACCCCCGTCCAGGTCGGCACGTAGGTGAAGTCGGCGACCCAGAGCCGGTTCGGCGCCGGCGCGTGAAAGTTGCGGTCCACCAGATCGGGGTAGCGGACATGGGTCGGGTCTTGGATCGTGGTGCGGTGCGGTGACCCGTAGCGGGCACCCTCCCAACCCTGCTCGGTCATGATGCGTTCCACGGTGCACCGGGCGACCTCATGGCCCTGGCTGCGCAGCCGGATCCACAGCTTGCGGCTGCCCAGGGTGCGTACGAACCTGCCCGTCTTCTTGTCCTCACGCTGCGCGGTGATCAGCGCGACCAGCTCGGCATCCGCGACCTGCCGGCGGGTGGGCTGCCTGTCGACCCACTCGTAGTAGGTCGACGGGCTGATCTTGATCCCGTGCTGGGAGAGCACCTGGCACATGGGCTCGACACCCCAGCGCAGCCCGACCCCGCCGGTGGCGGGGTCGGGCACCTGGTGGTCCTTGTGCTCGGTGATGAACCTGATCACCGCTTCGCGGGCCGGTCGAGCTCGGCCGCGAAGAAAGCCGAAGCCGCCTTCAAGATCTCGTTCGCGCGGCGCAGCTCGGCGACCTCCTTGCGCAGCGCCTTGTTCTCCGCCGCGATCTCGCTGGTCACACCCGGACGCTTACCCGCGTCGACCTCGTCACGCCGGATCCAGGTCCGCAGCGTCTCCGGCGTTCCGATGCCCAACATCCCCGCGACCGCGGTGATCGCCGCCCACTGCGACTCATACTCCGGCCGGACCTCCGCAACCATCCGCACCGCCCGCGCCCGAAGCTCCTCGGGGTACTTGCTCGGTCGTCCCATAACTCCAATCCTTCCAAGGCTTGGAGTCTCCGGACTCGCCGGGACGGCTCAAACCTCGAACATTGCTCCTCCCGGCCAGGCAGACGCGATCCGCGCCTGGCGAAGGCGCGGGGCATAAAGGTCAAGCAAGCCGGCCGGCTGCCTGCCGCGGTGATACAGGCCTACCAAGATTGGCCGGACCACTAGGGCGTGTTGATCAAGTCTGTCTTGATCCAGATCAGGGTGGCGGCGAGCAGGATTCCGGCTCTGTAGTTGCGTGCGGTCTTGTCGGTGCGTGTGGCGATGCCGCGCCAGTTCTTGAGCCGGTTGAAGGATCGTTCGACGACGTTGCGGCGCCGGTACAGGTCGGCGTCGAAGCCGGGCGGACGTCCGCCGCCCCGTCCGCGGCGCTTGCGGCCAGCGAGCTGGTCGTCACGGTCGGGGATGTTCGCCTTGATCCCGCGGCCGGCGAGGTAGGCCCGGTTCGCTCGGGAGGGATAGCCCTTGTCGGCCAGCACGACCTCGGGTCTGCTCCGCGGTCGGCCCGGGCCGGGTCGGGCGACGCGGATGCCGCCGATGACCTCGGCCAGCATCGTGGTGTCGTTGATGTTGGCCGGTGTCAGGATCAGGTTCAGCGGCCGCCCTCGGCCGTCGGCGACCAGATGGATCTTGCTGGTCAGACCCCCGCGGGAGCGTCCGATCGCGTGGTCAGCAGGCTCCTGCCGCCGCGGATCCCTGTAGTTCGATATCGCCCCCCGTGAGCCGCGGAAGCGTCGCCCCGTGCTGGTGGACCCGGGTGATCGTGGAGTCGATCGCGGTGACCCAGTCCAGCTTGCCCAACTCATCGGAGTGGGCCTGCGCGGTGGCCAGCAGTCGTTCCCAGGTGCCATCGGCGGCCCAACGGTCGAAGCGCTTGTAGATGCTGTTCCACCTACCGAACCGTTCAGGGACATCGCGCCACGGTGCCCCGGTGCGGAAACGCCACACCATGCCCTCGATGGCCAAGCGGTGATCGGTCCAAGGTCGACTCCGACCCGAAACCGTCGGCATCAACGGCTCCAACACCGCCCACACCTGGTCAGAGATCTCAGCACGAGCCATGTCACCGATTCGACACCACCGGCCACTCAGATCACTTGATCAACACGCCCTAGGCCATCGCCTGGCGGACGCACTCCGCGCACAGAAGGTCCGGGTTCCGGTCCGGTATGAACGCATTCCCAGGGAAGCCCCACAGTCCGACCAGGGGCACCCCACACAGGGAGGCGGATTCACCCGATCGGTAGGCATGCTCGGTCCCGCTGGGGATCCACTGGCCCTCTTCCGCCGGGGCCCCTCCCGCCCACGTCATCAACTCACGGCCCTCCGCGGCAACGCTGTACATACCTCACACAGTATCGGCGGAGGCGTGGCATCCCGGCATGACGATGCCCGCCGGAGTCTCGGGTCCCACGGCGGGCATCGAGGGTTGAGAGTCTAGGGGCGATCAGAGCTCGAGGTCGGGCTGGGCGCACCGTGCACCCGCTGTCAGCCCTGTGCGGCCCGGTTGCGGCCCAAGTCACCGGAATTTCGGTGTCGGTGCAGGTCAGGCCGCATGCCACGTCAGAACTACGACATCTGAGCGCGTAGTGAATTTGTCCGAGCAGTGCCCGAACGGGCCGCACAGTTGGGGGTGCAGAGTTCGCACGTGGCGTCACCTCTGGGTCAATGGCAAAGAGGTCACCAGCCAAATCGGTTCATTCGGACGCCCCTGGGCTGTCCACTCGCTGACATCCCGCGGACATCTCGCCTCACACATACCAAAGGCCCTATGAACCAAGCGGCTCACAGGGCCTTTGACCTGCGGTTTCACCTAGTAGCGGGGGCGGGATTTGAACCCGCGACCTCTGGGTTATGAGCCCAGCGAGCTACCGAACTGCTCCACCCCGCGTCGCTGACGAACACTTTACGGGGTCGGTGGGGGTGGCCCAAATCGGGGTCGGGTCAGCCGCCGAGCTTGCGGCCGATCCGAAGGGCGGTGACCACCACGACCCGGGTATGTCGGTCGCTGCTATCGCGGAGGATCGACGACGGGCCGGCGATGGAGACGGCGGCGACGGCGAGGCCGCTGGTGTCGATGACGGGTGCGGCGATGGAGGCCAGGCCCTCCATGTTCTCCGAGTCCGACACCGCGAAGCCGCGGCGGCGGATGTCCGCCAGGCAGCCCTCCCACTGCTCGGCCGAGGTGATGGTGTGGGAGGCCAGGGCCGGGAAGCCTGCGTCGACGCGGGCCTGCGCGACCTGGGGGTTGAAGGCCGCCAGCACCTTGCCGGCGCTGGTGGTGTGCAGGGGCATCCGGCGCCGCCGCTCGCCGAAGAGGGCGATGCCGGACAGCGCCTGGAGCCGCTCCAGGAAGACCACGTCGGGGCCGTCGGCAATGGAGAGGTGGGCCGTGTGGCCGGTGCGGAGCCGGAGCTCCTCGAGGAGCGGTAGCGCGACGTGGCGCAGGGGCACCCGGTCCTGGACCAGCTGGCCGAGCTCCCACAGGTGGAGCCCCAGCCGGTAGTGCCCGGTGTCGGGGATGCGCTGGACGACGCCGCGCGCGCACAGCGTGGTGAGCAGGCGGTAGGCCGTGCTCTTGGCGACGCCGAGGCGCCGGGCGACCTCGGTGACGCCGAGCTCGTCGGAGGATTCGAAGCAGTCGAGCAGGTCCAGCGCCGAGAGCACCGACTGGAGCTGGGCCGGCGCAGCCGCGTCACCGGTGGCAGCGGTGGCGGGCACGGACGTCATCCCGCCATGGTTCTGGCCCTCGACCCCAACCCGCCAGGGACCAACGGCCCCTCCGGGCCCGGACTCAGCCGCGGTCGATCTGCATCACCACGGCCTTGGGCTCGGTGAAGAACTCCCGGCTGAAGGTGCCTCCCTCGCGGCCGACGCCCGAGTCGCCGACCCCGCCGAACGGCGTACGGAGGTCGCGGATGAAGAAGCAGTTCACCCACACCGTTCCGGCCCGCAGACGTGAGGAGACCCGGTGGGCGCGCGAGAGGTTCTCGGTGAACACCATCGCGTTCAGCCCGTACGGCGTGTCGTTGGCGAGGCCGACGACCTCGTCCTCGCTCTGGAACTTGTTGACCACCACCACGGGGCCGAAGATCTCCTGGCAGTACTGCGACGCCGCCAGCGGCAGGTCGACCACGATCGTCGGCCTGACCGCCCAGGACCCGTCGGTGGCCAGCCCGCCGGTGACGATCTTGCCGCCCTCCTCCTCGACGGTCTCGACATAGCTCGCGACCTTCCGGAAGTGCTCCTCGCTGGCCAGGCACGAGAACTGGGTGGTGGGGTCGGTGGGGTCGCCGAACCGCAGTGCCTCGGCGGCGGCCTGGAACCGGTCGAGGAACTCGTCGTACAGCCCCGACTGGACGAACAGGCGCGACCCGGCGAGGCAGACCTGCCCGGCGTTGCGGAAGATCGCCTCCACCGCCCAGTGGACCGCGTTGTCGAGGTCGGCGTCGTCGAAGACGATGTTGGCGCCCTTGCCGCCGAGCTCGAGCGAGACCGGGGCGAGGTGGGAGGCGGCCGCCTGCATGATGATCTTCCCGGTTCCCGACTCGCCGGTGAAGGTGACCCGGTCGACGCGCGGGTCCTCGGTCAGCGACGAGCCGGCCGGCACGCCGTAGCCGTTGAGGACGTTGAGGACGCCGGGTGGGAAGCCGGCCTCGACCGCCAGCCGGCCCAGGTGCACCACCGAGGTGGGCGTGTCCTCGGCCGGCTTGACCACGCAGGTGTTGCCCCAGGCGATCGCCGGGGCGATCTTCCACGTGGCCATCATCAGCGGGAAGTTCCAGGGCGAGATCGCCGCGACGACGCCGGCGGGGGCGTACTCCACGTAGGTGTGGTGCCCGCTGTCCATCGGCATCACCTCGCCGGTGCTGTCGCGCTGGTGGTCGGCGAAGAACCGGAAGTTCAGCACCGACCGGGCGACGTCGTGCAGCGCCTGCGTGCGCGGCTTGCCCATGTCGGTGGTGTCGAGCCCGGCCAGGATCTCGGCGTCGCGCTCCATCAGGTCGGCGAGCCGGTGGATCAGGGCCGCCCGCTCGTGGCGGCCCAGGCGCGGCCAGGGACCCTCGTCGAAGGCCCGGCGGGCCGAGGCGATCGCCCGGTCGGCGTCGGCACCGCTCGCCGACGCCACCTCGGCCCACTTCCCGCGGGTCCACGGGTTGACGGTGTCGAAGCGAGAACCGTCGAGGGACTCGACCTCCTCGTTGTCGATGATGTGGCCGAAGAAGGGGAATTCAGATGACATGGTGGGCTCCCGTCTGGTGCACGACTTTGGTGTCGGCGGAGCGCTCGGCGATCGTCACGCCCCCGGCGGCGAAGTGGGTCGCGGGCACCTCGCGCAGGACGACCCGGACGGAGTCCCGCGGAGCGTCGAGCGAGCCGCAGGCCGCGTCGGTGAGCGCTGCGATCAGCGCGCGCAACCGGTCGGGGGTGCGGCCCTCCACGAGGGTCACCTCGATGAACGGCATCACGCACCCCCTGCTGCGGAGCGGGGCGCCGGGCCACCGTGGAGGTGGACCGACCCGAGGTGCGTGAAGTGGCAGGCCACCGACGACCCCGGCGGGGCGAACACGGCGTCGGTCATGCCGCCGGTCAGCACGATCCAGCCGGCCTCGATCGCCAGCCCGCGTCCGGCCAGCTCGTTGGCGGCCAGGGCCAGCGCCTCGGCCGGGTGACCGAGGACGGCGGCACCGGTGGCCGAGTCGACGACGGCTCCGTCGACCTCGACCAGCACCCCCTCCATGGCGAGGTCGAGCTCGTGGGGCGCGAGCCCGATGCTGCCGGTCACGAAGCCCCCCGACGAGGCGTTGTCGGCGACCACGTCACCGGCCCGGAACCGGAAGTCGGCGTAGCGGCTGTCGATGATCTCGGCGCCGCCGTAGACCTGCTCGACCGCAGCCATCGCCTCGGTGGGCCCGACGCCCGGCCCCTCGAGCCGCGAGCCCATCACGAAGACGATCTCGGGCTCGATCCGCGGGTGGATCAGCGTGTCCTGCGGCACCGGCAGGCCTGTCGGCAGCAGCATCGCGTCGGTCAGCCATGCGACGAACGGCATGTCGACCCCCATCCGCTCCTGCTTGGCGCGACTGGTCAGGCCGAGCTTCACGCCGATCAGCCGCTCGCCGCGGTCGAGCCGGCGCCGGAGCGTGCGGTCCTGGATGCGGTAGCCGGTCGCGACGTCGAGGCCGTCCCACTCGTCGGTGAACGGCGTCCGGTCACGGCGCTCGGCCTCGCACGCCAGCAGCTCGTCGGCGACCGTCTCCTCGGTCCACGTGGTGCCTCCCCGCGTGCCTCCGAGCGTGCCCATCAGCGTGCTCCGACCGCGGCCAGGTCGCCCAGGTCGCGTTCCTCGGCGAGCTGGAGGGCGATGTCGATGATCATGTCCTCCTGGCCGCCGACGTAGCCGGCCTCGCCGACCCGCTGCAGGATCTCGTGCGCCGGTACGCCGTACCGCTCGCCGGCGCGCTCGGCGTGCAGCAGGAAGCTGGAGTAGACCCCGGCGTACCCCTGCGTGATGGAGGCGCGGTCCATCCACGGCAGCCGCGGGATGAACGGGCGTACGACGTCCTCCGCCGCGCTGAGCACCTGGCCGAGGTCGACGCCCGTCCGCACCCCCATCCGTTCGAAGGTCGCCGCCAGCACCTCGGTCGGGGAGTTGCCCGCACCGGCGCCGAGGGCACAGAGCGCCCCGTCGATCTGGCGGGCGCCGGCCTGGTAGGCGAGCACCGAGTTGGCGATGCCGAGGCTGAGGTTCTGGTGGCCGTGGAACCCGACCTGGGCGTCCGCGCCCACCTCGTTGATCACCGCCGTGATCCGCTCCTGCGCGTCGCTGAGCACGAGCGCGCCGGCGGAGTCGACGACATAGACGCACTGGGCGCCGGCGTCGACCATGATCCGGGCCTGCTGGGCGAGCTTCTCCGGGCTCGCGCTGTGACTGAGCATCAGGAACCCGACGGTCTCCATGCCGAGCCGACGGGCCTCGCCGAAGTGCTGGATCGAGACGTCGGCCTCGGTGCAGTGGGTCGCGATGCGAGCCACCTCGGCGCCGCACTCCTGGGCCCGCTTCAGGTGATGGACGGTGCCGAGCCCGGGCAGCATCAGGATCGCGATCTTGGCGTGGGTGGCCTCGTCGACGGCCGCCTTGATCAGCTGGAACTCGTCGACCAGCGAGAAGCCGTAGTTGAACGTCGAGCCGCCCAGCCCGTCGCCGTGGCTCACCTCGATCACCTGCACCCCGGCCGCGTCGAGCGCGTGCACCACCCCGCGGACCTGCGCCTCGGTGAACTGGTGGCTCATCGCGTGCGACCCGTCGCGCAGCGTCGAGTCGGTGATCCGCAGGTCGGCCGCGCCGCCACCGGTGGGCGTCAGCTCGGCGACCTCGCTCTCGGTGAGCTCCTCGGTGACCGTCGGTGCCTGCTCCGGCGTGATGACCATGTCACCCATGACTCACACCCCTGCCTTCTCGTCGTGCGTGCGCGTCTGCTGTGGATCGCCGGGCTCGAGGTCGCCGAGGTCGGCCGAGGACTTCCAGGTCGGGTCGGTGCCGAGGCGGTGGGCCATCATCAGGTCACCGACCCGCGCGGCGGCCGCGGTGATGATGTCGAGGTTGCCGGCGTAGTCGGGCAGGTAGTCGCCACGACCTCGCACCTCGATCGGGACGAACACCCGCGCCATCCCCTTCCAGGTCGAGCGGGCGTGGTCGAACTGCGGCTCGGCGCGCAGGTGGTAGCCGGGCACGTACTCCTGCACCCTCGCCTCCATCGCGTGGATCGACTCCAGCAGGCGGTCCTGGAGCTCGCCCGGCTCCCCCGCCTCCGCGGGGACGGCGCAGAAGACCGAGTTGCGCATCATCAGCGGAGGCTCGACCGGGTTGAGGATGATGATCGCGCGGCCGGTCTCGGCGCCGCCGACCTTCGACACGGCGTCCGCCGTGGTCTCGGTGAACTCGTCGATGTTGGCCCGGGTGCCCGGCCCGGCCGAGCGCGACGACACCGACGCCACGATCTCGGCGTAGGGGACGTCGACCACGGAGCTGACCGCCTTGACCATCGGGATCGTGGCCTGTCCGCCGCAGGTGATCATGTTGACGTTGAGGGCGTCGAGGTTGAACTCGAGGTTGACCGGCGGGCAGAGGTAGGGCCCGACCGCCGCGGGGGTCAGGTCGACGGCGAGGATGCCGGCCTCGGCGTAGCGCGGGGCGTTCGCCTCGTGTGCCTTGGCCGAGGTGCACTCGAAGACGATGTCGGGCAGCTCGTCCTGGGCGAGCAGCCAGTCGACGCCGTCCGCGCTCGCCTCGAGCCCGAGCCGCTTGGCGCGGGCCAGGCCGTCGGACGTCGGGTCGACCCCGATCATGAACCGGGGCTCGATCAGCTCGCTGCGGCGGATCAGCTTGAACATCAGGTCGCTGCCGATGTTGCCCGGGCCGACGATCGCGGCCCCGACCTTGCCCGGCGTACGACGCCGCTCGGCCGTGCTCATGACGGGTTCTCCTCTGCTGTCGATGATGCGAAGCGTGCGGTGACGCTGCCCAGCCCCCCGAACGAGGCGGTGAAGGTGTCGCCCGGCGCCACCGGCTGCATCGCGGTGATCGCACCGGGCAGGACGACCCACCCGGCCTCGAGCGAGGTGCCCAGCGCGCCCACGGTGTTGGCGAGCCACACCAGCGAGCTGATCGGCGAGCCGAGCACCGCGCCGCCGGCTCCGGTCCCGACCACCTGGCCGTTGCGGCGGAACACGCAGCCGCTCAGCCTCAGGTCGACGTCGTGCAGGGCGGTCGGCGTGCTCCCCAGCACGAGCCCGCCGCTGGAGGCGTTGTCGGCCACGGTGTCGACGATCGTGATCTTCCAGTCCGCGATGCGGGAGTCGACGATCTCCAGCGCCGGCAGCACGTAGTCCACGGCCGAGATCGCCTCGTGCACGGTGACGCCGGGCCCGGACAACGGCTTCTTCAGCACGAACGCCACCTCGGGCTCGACCCGCGGCTGCAGGAAGCGTGCCTCGACCGGGATGGGCTCGTGCTCGAGGAAGAAGAAGTCGTCGAGGAGGTGGCCGAAGTCGGGCTGCCGCACCCCGAGGAGGTTCTGCATGGCCGCGCTGGTGAGGCCGACCTTCATGCCCTTCACGGTGCGACCGGCCTGCGCCAGGGCCTCGATCTGGGTCAGCTGGATCTCGTAGGCGTCCTGGATCGTCAGGCCGTCGAACGTCGCGGTCAGCGGTGCGATGGGAGTCCGGCTGGAGTAGGCGTCGAGGAGCAGCTTCGCGGCTCGGGCCCGGGTGTCATCTGTCGTCATGGTGTCTCTCTGCTCAGGGGAGCTGGGCGGCGATACGGCGCGAGGCCGTGGCCAGCAGGACGCGGAGGCGGTCGAGGTCGGCGGCGATCTGCTGGGTCGGGCCGAAAGCCGAGATGCTGGCAACGGCGACCTTCCGCTGCATGACCGGCAGGGCGATCGAGGTCATCGCGTCGAAGGACTCGCCGTGCGAGACCGCGAAGCCCCGTCGGCGTACGTCGGACAGCGCGCGGCTCCAGGCCGTCTCCGTCCGGATCGTACGGCGCGCCTGAGGCGGGAAGCCGGCGGTACGGCGCGCCTGGTCGGCCGCGGGGTTGAAGGCGGCGATGACCTTGCCAGAGCTCGTGCAGTGCAGGGGGAAGCGGCGGCCGACGTGCCCCAGGACCTCGCCGCCCTCCCCTGTCTCGATGCGCTCGACGAACACGACGTCCGCCCCGTCGGGGACGCCGAAGTTCACCGAGTAGCCGGTCGCGGCGGCGATCGCCTGGAGGTGTGGCAGGGCGGCGTGCCGGAACGTGTTGCGGGCCTGGGCCAGGTGCCCGAGCTCGTAGATGTGCATGCCGAGCCGGTACTTGCCGCTCTCCGCGTCCTGCTCGACGAACCCGCGGCTGCAGAGCGTCTGCAGCAGCCGGTGGGCGGTCGACTTGGCGATGCCGAGCCGGCGGGCCACGTCGGAGACGCCGAGGTGGCCGTCGATCGCGAAGCACTCCAGCACGTCGAGGGCGGTGCCGACCGAGCGCAGGCTGCCGGCGACCGGGGTGCCGTCGCGCTCGAGGCCCTTGGGCACCGATGCCACGGTCCAGTCGTCATCCCGCCGCCCCGTGGCAGTACGGCGTCCGGCGGATGCGTGGGCCACGGCGCTCATCTCTTGATCAGCGGTGACTTGACCCCGCCGGCGGCCTTGTCGGCCTCGTTGAAGAAGTCCTCGCGGTGGATGTCGCGCGGGAAGAGCCGCTTGCCCATCATCGTCTTGAGCGCGGCCTCGACCATCGGCGGCGGGCCGCACAGGTAGCCCGCACATCCCGACAAGGACTCGTGGTCGGCGGCCAGGACGTCGGTCACCGTCCCGTAGGCGTACGTCGTGGGGTCCTCGCCGGACGCGGCGACCTCGGCCTCGGTCTCCTCGGAGAGGCACGGGCGGTAGGTGAAGCGGTCGGGGTACTCCTTGGCGAGACGGCGGAACTGGTCGACGTCGTAGAGCCAGGCGCGCGAGCGGCCCCCGGCGTAGAACGTGAGCCGGCCGTCGTAGGCGTCGGCCTCGAGCGCGTGCAGGATCATCGACTTCAGCGGCGCGGAGCCGGTGCCGCCACCCACCAGGATGGCGTGCCGGTCGTCGTGGGTCTTGAGCACGAAGCGGCCGTAGGGCCCCGAGACGGGCACCCGGTCGCCGACGGCCAGCGTGCTGAACACCCACCCGTCGGTCCCCTGGCCGCCCGGCACGTTGCGGATGTGGAACTCCAGCCTCCGCGGCTCGGCCGGCGGGGATGCGATCGACCAGGTGCGGTCGACCGACACGCTGTCGGCACCGGCCGGCACCGTGAACTTCAGGTACTGCCCCGCGTTGAAGCGCAGGTCGCGGTCGACCTCGATCACCAGGCGGCGGGTCTGCTCGGCGATGTCGGTCAGCTCGACGACGGTGGCGGTGAAGTCCTCGACGGGGAACACCTCGACGGACTCGTCGACGTCGATGTCGGCCTCGATGACGACGTCCGAGCGCGGCGTCGCGCAGCACGGCAGCAGCTTGCCCTCGTCGCGCTCGAAGTCCATGAGGGCGAAGGCGCTCGACGCGCCGTGGTCGACGTCGCCGTCGACGACCTCGGCCTTGCACGTCGCGCAGGTGCCGTGGGTGCAGGAGTGCGGCAGCCAGACCCCGTTGCGCAGGCAGGCGTCGAGGATCGTCTGGTCCTCGGCACACTCGACCTCACGGCCGAGCGGCTCGACGGTGATCGTGTACGACGTCATGGCAGCGGCACTCCCTCTCCCAGAGACCCGAGCGGGGCTCGGCCCCTACTTCTTGACCATGCGGATGACGGACTTGTGGCCGACGCCGAGTTCCTCGAGGGTGGCGCCTTCGTCGGGCGTCCACGCGGCGTCGTCCAGGCCCCAGTCGAAGTCAGCCGGCGTCCACGACGCCTGCCAGTCGGGGTCCTCCTCGTGGTAGGGCACGACCAGCGCTGACCAGAAGTCCCCGAACGGCATGGCCTTGGGTGCCCGGAAGCACGCGGCCGCGACGAACCACGGGTTGCCGTCGTACCAGACGTGGACCAGCTGGTCGTCGCCGTAGAGGGCCTGGGCGGAGCGCGACGGGAAGTCGTAGGCGCCGATGCTGCGGATCTCCGGCCGCTCGATGACGGTGTTGAAGCTGCTCGTCTCGCCGCTCATCTCAGTGCGTCCCCTCTGCGTCGCCGAGCTCCATGTGGTCCGCCTGGTCGTGCCAGCGGAGCCAGTTCTGGTTGTCCGGCGAGCCGAGGTACTCCCCGCCGTCACCGGGCTGCATGCCGTACCACTGCATGACGTCGCCGAGGTCGGCGCCGCCGCAGTTGCCCTGGTAGATCTGGTGGACCGGCAGCCAGGCCTGGCGGAACTTCACCGGCTCGTGCTCGAAGATGTCCTGGCACCCGTCGGAGCAGAAGTTGTAGCGCTCGCCCTCGAAGATCACCGATCGCTGGCAGATCGTGATCGGCTCGTCGGCCTCGGTGAACCCCATCGGGATCTGGCAGACCTGGCACAGCTGCGGCAGGCCCCGGATGAAGTGGCGGCCGCCGGCCTCGACGTTCTTCCGCTCCTTGTCCCACAGCGTCCGGTAGACGGGGAAGGTGTCGGGGTACTGCTCCTCGAGCCAGTCGAGGGTCTCCTCGCTGGGGATCCAGGTGGTGAAGGCAGCGGCGTGGCTGAACTGGTAGAGGATCCAGTAGGCCTGGTGCGACAGGTGCTCCTTCTCCTGGATCGCCTTGTCGACGTGCTTGGGCGGCTTGATGCCGTAGTAGGCGAGGTCCTGGAAGAGCCCGCCGAGCATCTGCTGCTCGAAGTAGAGCTCGAAGGCCTCCTTCCAGCTCATCACCTTGCGCGGCAGCATGTAGTCGAGCATCTGGGCGACCAGCGCGGTCACCCGGTAGCCGCGCCAGAACCACTTGTCGATCCAGTGCTGCACGATCGGCACGTTGTCGGGGTCCTGCTCGAGCAGGAACTTGATCGCCTCCAGCCCCAGCGTCATGTGCCGCGACTCGTCGGACTGGGCCGAGAAGCCGAACGTCATGGTCGGCAGGTCACCGTTGAACGACGCACCCGACATGAACGGCACGAACAGCAGGTTGGTGAGCAGGTATTCGAAGGAGAACCCGATCGCGATCAGGAACTCGAACGGCCCGGCCGACAGCGCGTCGTCGAAGAACGACTTCGGCACCGACAGGTACCAGACCCGGTCGTGCATGTGCAGGTAGGAGTGGAACCCGCTGTAGTACTTGTTGTAGTTGCTCAGCGTGTGGATCTCGGTCTGTGCGTGCCGCACCTCGTCGAGGCTCTGGCACAGCGAGGCGAACCGCGGCCCGGGGCCGTTGAGGTGCCGGCTGAGGTAGGCGAAGTTGCGGTGGGCCTGGTACTCCAGGGGCGTCACGCCCTGCAGGAACAGCTTCATCGCGTTCAGGTACGACGCGTCGGTCAGGCCGAGGTGGCCCTGGCTCTGGGCGAACCCGTCGAGCACGGCGTAGAGGCGGCGGTCCTTCTCCGCCTGGTACTTGGTGTAGGAGTCCACGGTCAGGCGGAAGGGGTCCTCCCACTTGCTCCAGTCGTGGATCTTGATCCCCTCGAACGTGGTGTAGGGGAACATCTCGTCCTCGGGGACGTAGGACGGCTCCCAGTCGAGGTCGCGGGTGAGCGCGGAGTAGCGCTCCTTCATGCTGAGCTTGCGGGCCTTCGGGGTGATGGTCATCGCTGGTTCTCCTTCTCGCGTCTCAGTGGTCCCAGGCGATGACGATCTCGTCGTCATCCCATTCCTTGATGTGGCCGAAGTAGCTGATGATCGCGAGCTGGAACTCGTGGGTCTCCCACTCGCGGCCCAGCCGTCCCTCGACGGTCTCGCGCCGGATCACCAGCCGGCCGGGTGAGGTCACCCGCACCAGGCCGGGCATGTGGTTGACGGTCGCGTCGGCGTTGTCGGCCTCGATCGCCTCGATGACCGCCCGGTTCTGCTCGGTCTCCTGGATGTCGACCCCCACGGGGCGGCTGGCCGCGTCGGTGTTGAGAGAGGTGGTCATGTCAGTTCTCCTCCGATGTGATGCCCAGGCCGGCCATCCGCGACCGGGTCTCGCTGACGGCGGTCGCGAGCGCCGTACGGCACTGCGCGTCCACCAGGCCGTCGGCCTTCTCGGCCAGCGGCAGCAGTGCGGCCTCGCCACCGATGAGCGCGTCGGCGACGGCCGTGCGCAGCGCCGCCTGGTTGTCGGCGCCGTGCTCGGGGTCGGCCACCCACGCCTGGTAGAGCGCGTCGAGCCAGCGGCGCTGGTCGGCGAACCAGCCGGACAGGTGCTGGGACACCAGGCTGTAGGTGCCGGCACCGGCGCCGATCGCCGCGTCGTCGAGGTGGGTGTAGAGCAGCGAGTAGAGGAGCTGGTCGGTCACGTCGAGGCGGACCATGGCCAGGCCCCAGTCGCGCACGACCAGGGTCTCCTCGCAGAGCCGGCGCAGCGGCTGCAGGGCGTCGTCGTCCAGCCACAGCTGCTTGGCCGCCGCGAGCGTGTCGGCGGTGCCGCCGCCGAAGGAGATGCCGGCCCGTGAGAGCAGCTGGGCGTTGCCGACGCGGTCGAAGGCGGCGTAGGCCGCGCACTGGGTGATGGTGGTGCCCCAGCCGAAGCGGGCCGCGTGGCTGCTGATCATCTGCGCGGCGGCCTCGTAGTGGCGCGTGGGCAGCACGACCTCGGCGAACAGGGTGCGCCAGGCCTCGGGGAGCCGGTCGAACATGCCGCGCTTCTCGAGGTAGGTCAGGGTCGCCGCGAACGAGTCGTGCAGGTCGGCCCGGGACGTGACGTAGGGCGCGTAGTAGAAGCCGCGCGGGTCGACGTAGGAGTAGGGGTCGGCCAGCTTCAGCACCGAGTAGTCGGGGCTGTAGATGTCCAGCTCGGGACCCCACAGGGGGCGGAAGTGGTAGTTGGCGGTCGCCTGGAGGTCGATCGTCCCCTCCTCGTAGCGCGAGGCCGGGCGGTCGCCGTAGCGGTCGACGAGGTGCTGGAAGGTCTTGCGCTGTGGCTCGATGACCTGGGTTCGGAGCTCGAACTGCACGGCTCTCTCCGTTTCGTGGGGATCGGACTTGCGGGATGTGTCACCGAGAGGCGGGCTCGGCTCAGAGGGCCGGGACCGGGTGGTGCGGAAGACCCGACTCGACCAGGAGCCGGATCAGCAGGTCGGGCAGGGCATCTGTGCCTTCGAGCTCGACCGGGAGCTCGGACTCGAAGCCGTCGCCGACCAGACGGCCGTAGGCGGTGCCGTCCTCGAACGTCGTGGACACCCGAGCAGCCCGACCCCGGTAGCCGACCGAGAAGGCCAGCTCGTGCGGCAGCGTCTCGTCGCTCAGGGACAGGTGGTCGTCACTGCCGGACAGGACGGCGTTGGCCTCGCAGACGAGCTGCTCGGCCAGGGACCGGACGGCGACCTGCCGGTCGGCGCCGGTGCTGGTGGCGATCCGCTGGCTGATCCGGGTCTGCGGCATCGGGGTCACCTCGGGATCGCCCTCGGCGCCGATCAGGTCGGCGACCCGCAGCATGAACGGGGTCATGGTCTTCTCCTGTCGATGGGATACGGGGGTCAGCCGACCGCGGCCGCGCCGGCCTCGGCGATCTCGCGGTCCTGCTCAGCGCTGCCGCCGGAGACGCCGACGGCGCCGACCACCTCGTCGCCGAGGCGGACGGGCACGCCGCCGCCGAACACGACGAGCCGGTCGCGGTGGACGATGCCCTCACGCAGGGCCGGCACGTCCTTGACCAGGTCGAACCAGTCATGGGTCGGTACGCCGTTGAAGGCCGCCACCGTGTAGGCCTTGTCCGCAGCGATCGAGGAGGACAGCAGGGCCGCGCCGTCCATCCGAGCGGTGGCCAGCGCGTCGCCGGTGTGGTCGGCGACGCACACGTTCACCGGTACGCCGAGCTGCTCGGCGTGGGCCACCGCCGCGTCGAGCGCCGCCCGCGCCCCGGCGTACGTCAACGTACGCCGGAGGCAGGTGGTGCTGGGCGGGCTCGACACGGGCTGGCTCCTGGTGCTCAGGCTCGACGACGGATCACGTGTAGACGGTGGTGAAGCGCTCGTTGAGCTCGCGGGCGTGGTAGAAGATTCCCTTCGCGATCTGGTCGGGCGTCCATTTGTTCATCGGCCGGTCGCGGTAGGCCGGGTAGCCGCCCGCGAAGACCTCGTTGCGGTTGCCCGACGGGTCGAAGAAGTAGACCGTCTGCCCGCGGGTGATGCCGTGGCGGGTAGGCCCGATGTCGATCGGCACGTCGTCCATCGTCATGATGTCCGCGGCCCGACCGACCTCCGCCCAGTCCTGGAGCTTGAAGGCGAAGTGGTGCAGCTTGGCCTGCTCCCCCTCCAGCACCGCGATCTGGTGGATCTGGTTGTTGCTGGTCATCCAGCTGGCGATGAAGTGGGCATCGTCGTCGTTCAGGTCGGTCTGCACGCGCTCGGTCGGGAAGTAGTCGAAGACCTCGCGGAACATGTTCTCCATCAGCCGCACGTCGTCGGCGAAGATCAGCGCGTGGTCGAGGGCGGGTACGCCGACGCCCACCAGGTGGCGCGGGAACGAGTCGGGGTTGTGGGTGCCCACCTCGGTGCCGATCAGGGTTTGCCCGTGGTAGACCTCGATCACGTGCTCGGACGGCGTGATGAACCGGATCCCGTCACTGACCTCGGGGTTCTCCCCGGCGCTCATCCGCTCGACGGTGAGCCCGAACTGCTTCGCCTTCTTCTCGATGTCGTCGAGGTCGGACTCGTACTCGACCTTGAAGCCGAACTTGACGACCCCGACGCCGCCTTCCTCGATCACCACCGAGTGGTGGTCCCACTCGTCCCAGCCCTTGTAGTAGACGCGTCCGTCCTGCTCGAGGGTCTGGTACAGGCCCATGGTGTTGGCGTAGTGGTCCTTGGCCTCGGCCAGGTCCGTGACACGGACGTGGGCGTAGCCCATCCGCATGATCCCCATTGACTCACTCCTTGGGTTTAGGGCGCCGAGGCTGCCGAACGCAGCCGGGACTTCTCGTTGATGGAGCGCAGCAGCGGTTGGACGAGGCGCAGGGAGCCGGTGCGGAACCTGACGGTGACATCACAGTCCGGCACCGCGCGACAGGTCAGGCAGACGCCGTCCTCCCGCTCCTCGCTCGGGAGCACCTCGTCGGCCACCGGGTGGTCGTAGGTCACCCGGCCCTCGAGAAGATCGACCTTGCAGACTCCGCAGCCGCCGCGCCGGCAGCCGATGGTGTAGGCGTAGCCGGCGGCGTAGAGCCCACCCAGCACCGTCTCGCCGTCGGGGAGGTAGATCTCCTCACCCGTCGGGTCCACAGTGACGATCGGCATCGGCGCCCTTTCCTGATCCAACGTGCTGTGCACACAGGGTGCGACCACCGTCACACCGGGGCGAGGGCTGTTCGCGAGAGCGGAACGGCGCGGGACCATGTGCCCGGATCGCGGACCGGTTGGGGCGCGGCAGCCGGGGCGAGGGCGCGCCGAGGGCCCGACTGATGGACAGCCGGGCGCGGGGCGAGGTGGTCAGGAGTCGGGAAGCCGGGGCCGGTCACGACTGACGTCGAGGGTGCCGGTCTCGTCGCGCAGGAACTGGTAACCGTGGGGGGTGGTCCAGAGGTAGGTGCCCGGATCGAGCACGAGGTAGCTCCACGGCGAGTGGGTCTTGAGCCGGTGATGTCGCCGGCACAGCGGGGCGATGTTGCACGAGCAGGTCGGACCCGCCCCGCCTCGGGCGACGACGTGGTCGTCGTCGCAGGGGTGGTCGTCGTGGTGGCAGCGACGGGCCGGCCGTGTGCACCAGGGGAAGACGCAGGTGTGGTCTCGCACGGCGACCTGCTCGGCGATCGACTCCGGGACCTGGTCGGAGTCGGACCAGGTGCACCCGGCCAGGTCGAGGACGGGCTTCACGACGACCTCGGCCGACGGGTTGCCGCACCAGGCGCGCACGTGGTCGACCGACACCAGGCTGTCGCCCCGCTCGAGTCGCGCGACGGGGTCGTCACCGCGCACGGCGGCCTCGCTGAGGTGGACGTGGAGCACGACCTGCCGTGCCTGGGGCCGCGGCGGCCGGGCGGCGTCTGACGACGGACCGGCCGTGCCGACGTCGAGCGGCAGCTGGCCGCGAGCCAGGTCACCGACGGCCTGCGCGCGGCGTACGTCGCAGGACTCGGTCGAGCCCAGCTCCAGACGCTGCGCGGCGCCGGCTGCGACCGCGGCGTCGAAGTCGAGCGCGTCGGCGATGTCGAGCTCGGCCTCGACCCGCATGGTGCCGGTGAACGAGACCAGCCGGTCGTGGACGGTGACGTGGCGCTTGTCCCACGACTCCGCGGCCAGGCGCTCGACCTCGTCGGGCATGAAGCGCCCGATCGCCTCGTTGACCACCCGGTCGAGCTGGGCCGGGGTCAGCTTGTGCGCCACCGGCGCCACATGGGTGTCGACGTAGGCAGCCGCGTCCCGACTGAGGCGGAGCGTCTCTCGCGCGACCCGGCGCGCCTTCCACGCGGGCAGGTCACCCGAGGTGACCCGCCGCCACAGGGCCGGCAGCCGGTAGCACAGCTCGAGCGCCTCGCCGAGGTAACGCTTGCCCGCCTCGGTCGAGAGCCCGACCGTCGAGGCGAGCTCCGCCACCTCGAACTCCGCGATCGCCGGAGCACCCTCCCCGGCCAGCGCCAGCTCGGTCTGCCCGAACCCACGCAGCACCCGGCCGGCCGCCCGGTGGATGGAGTCGGCCGGGTGCATCAGGGCCCACTCCACCGCCAGCTGCAACAGCTCGGCCTCCGCCAGGTCGGCCGCCCGGCGGCGGTCTCGTGCCGCACGCAGCACCCCGGCCGCAGTGTCCGGCCGGGCCTTGTGGGTGACAGAGATGGCCATACCTGTATTGGATCACACTCCACCGACAGCCCGCTCGCTCTCTCCACAGGCAACCTCGCTCTCGCCTGGTACATCTCCTTGGTGTGCCGCCGCCCGTGCCAGCGCGAGGGTCTCTCCGTGTCCGCCGTGTCGTCACGGTCTTCGTCATCGCTCTGGTGGCGGCGCTGGCTCTGCGCGTGCTGTACGTCCACGACAAGACCTGGGAGTACCGACTCTTCCCCTCCAGCACGCCACCGAAGGTGGCCCACGACCACCGCGACAACGAGAGGGGCGAGGACGTCGCGCGGGTGGACGCCGGCTTCGTGCGCCGCGGCGAGACGATGGGCGGCGGACTCGTCTACGCCCCCACCGGTCCTCGAACGGCCACCGTCATCGACGTCACCGATGGACACCGCGTCATCGAGTACGGCCTCATGGGCGGGCCTTAGCCGTCATGATGAGGCAGCCGTTCAGCCCCCGTGAGCGTGCTCGGCGCGAGGCGGAGCGGATCCTCGGGGAGCGACTGCCCGTGTTGCTGCTGAGCGAGTGAGCTCGCCCAGTCCTGACAGAGTTCTCCGAGGCGGTTCGTAGTGCCCCCGATGCCCGGTGTGCCGGTGAAGGCGATGACGATGTCTCGGCTCGGTGAGATGAAGACGCCTTGTCCGCCGAAGCCGCTCTTGAACATGTCGCCGTCCGGGGTGATCCAGTTCCACTGTCCCGCGGGCCAGGCACCTTCGGGCGTCCACGGTGTTCGGAGGTTCCTGGGCTCGTGCAGCATGTCGGTGTACGACGCAGGAACGGCCAAGCCATGTCCGAGGGCGCGGCCAGATGGGGTGAACACGGTCGCGAGCCGAGCCAGGTCCTCGGTCGTCATGATCAGCCCGCCGTGGGCCACGGCGGTGCCGGAATGGTTGACCGTCCACGCAGCGCGATCGGTCAGAGCCAGCTGGTCCCACACGAGCTGCTGCACGGCTTCGATGTAGCTGAGGTCGGTGACGGTTTCGACGACCCAGGCCAGCAGGAAGGTGTTGACCGAGGTGTAGGCGAGCTCCGCACCCGGTTCCCCCACCCGGTCATAGCTGCTGACGAGGTCGAAGGGGCTGTCGGCCTTGGTCGCAGGACGCCATCCGAGGCTTGCCTCGAACTGGAAGAAGGGGTGCTGCGGGTCGAGGTAGGAGCCCGGATCACCGACCTCCGGACACACCACCCCGGACGCCATGTCGAGCACGTCGACCAGTCGGCATCCCTCCCACTGGGGTCCGAGCCGTGCGACGTACCTGCCGATGGGTTGGTCGTAGTCGACGTCCCCGCGGTCGGCGAGGATGCCGATGATCAGCGACGCGATCACCTTGGTCACCGACATCAGCAGCCGCGGCCCGCCGGCCACCGACGGCCCGCTGTGAGCGACCTGCCCATGAAGCAGGACCACGGCGGACTCGACCAGCCCGGACTCCAGCTCACGGACGACCGCGGCCGGCACGGTTCGCGAGCTGCCGGCAAGCCCGACCGGCGCACGACCCGGGAAGAGCGGGAGCGTGGGAAACAGCTGGTCCGCGTGCGCATAGGACCATGCAGAGATCGGGCCTCCGAGATCCCAGTTGCTGAGCGTCAGCTCCTCCGGCCGCGACTGTGGCATCCCGCAAGGGTATTGAACCGGCGCCCATCGGCAGGCGGCACGGACAGGCATGGTGACGCTGGCAGGATCAGGGAGGGCTGCTGCGAACCCCGCCCCTCTCCCGAGCGGGGCTCGAAGCAAGGCCCGCCAGAGGTCCGAGTCCCTAGGCCGCCCATAGAGAGACGCGCCGGCTCGGTGGTCATGACGCGGCAACCCGGACCCCGCCACGTCGACCGGACCATCCTCACCGGGCGACGCACAGCGGGTCAGACCACCACGACCTGGCGCAGGCCCTCAGTGGCCAGGAGCTCTGCAGCGCCCTTTCCGCCAGCGGGAACAACACTGGACGCCCGCCCCCACAGCACCACCATGGGCAGCATGGACACCCTCCAGCAGCCACCCCGGCAGAGCCGTCCCGAGGTCGGCGCGTCGGTCCGCGCGCACGGCATCGAGACCAACTACCTCGAGGCGGGTGCCAGCGAGCCGGTGGTCCTGGTCCACGGCTCCGGGCCCGGTGTCTCGGCGTATGCCAACTGGCGGCTGACGCTGCCCGCCCTGGCCGAGGGCGTGCGGGTGTTCGCGCCCGACCTGGTCGGCTTCGGCTTCACAGAGCGCCCACCGGGCGTCCGCTACGACCTGGGCACCTGGACCGACCAGCTCCTCGGCTTCCTCGACGCCGTCGGCATCGAGCGGGCGAGCATCGTCGGCAACAGCTTCGGCGGCGCGATCGCGCTCTCTCTCGCCGCCCGCCACCCGGACCGGGTCGACCGCCTGGTCCTGATGGGCAGCGTGGGCGTGTCCTTCCCGATCACCGAGGGCCTGGACGCCGTATGGGGCTACCAGCCGTCCTTCGAGGCCATGCGTCGGATCCTCGACTACTTCGCGTACTCCCGTGACCTGGTCGACGACGAGCTCGCCGAGGTGCGCTACCAGGCCAGCATCCAGCCCGGCTTCCAGGAGTCGTACGGCGCGATGTTCCCGGCGCCGCGGCAGCGCTGGGTCGACGCGATGGTCACCCGCGGACGAGCAGATCGCCGCACTCCCCCACCGCACCCTCGTGGTCCACGGCCGGGAGGACCAAGTGATCCCCCTGGCCAACGCCTACCGCCTCCTCGAGCTGATCCCCGACGCCGAGCTGCACGTCTTCGGCCGGTGCGGGCACTGGAGCCAGATCGAGCACGCCGACGCCTTCAACCGCCTCGTGCTGGACTTCCTGACGGCACCCTGAGCCTCAGCCGAGTGGTCAGCCCAGGAGGTTGAGGGCCTTCGCCACCTCGGCGCGGGCGCGGTGGTTCAGCCTGACCCAGTCGGCGCCCCGCCCTTCGTCGAACGCCTTCTGCGCGGCGGCGAAGTCGCGCTGAGCCTTCGCCAGTAGCGCCTTCGCCCGGGCCGTCTTGCTCTGCCCGGACTGGGGCTTCCCGTTGCCGCCGCCGTTGGTGCCGCCGTTGGTCCCGCCGTTGCGTCCCGCCGTTGCTCGGGTTGCTCGGCGGCGTGGCGCCGGCCATGTCGGCGATCGCCTTCACCAGGGTCTCCCCGATGCCGTGGCGGGAGCCGTAGGAGACCATCACGTAGCGCAGGATCAGGTACGGCGAGCTCGTGGCGTCGCTGCCCGGCCCGGTGTTGGAGGTCGCGTACACCGGGACGACGTACATCAGACCGCTCGACAGTGGGACCGACACCACGTTGCCGTACTTGGGCGTCGCGTCACCGAGCCGGAACGACTGGGTCTTGCGCGAGATCCGTTGGTCCGAGGTCAGGGCGGAGAAGGCCTGTCCGGGCCCAGGGGTGTTCTTGTCGTGCGGCTCCTCGACCCGGAGCGTGCCGTAGTCGGACGAGGTCGCGTCGGAGTCGGCGGCCAGGACCCCCACCAGGTTGGACTTCTTGCGCGGCACGTAGCTCGACGTGAGCGACCACATCTGGGTGCCGGTGTCGGGGCGGCGGCTGAACATCCGGATCGGCGTCTGGTTCTGGCTCGGCCCCGGTCTGCGCCGGGTCGGTGGGCACCACCCACAGGTTGGTGGCGGCGAAGAAGTCGGCCGGGTCGGTCACGTGGTACTTGGCGTACTGGAAGCGCTGGACCTTGAAGAAGTCCTCCGGGTAGCGCAGGTGCGGCAGCAGGTCGGTCGGGATCTGGCTCCGGTCGAGCACCGTGTTCGGGAAGGCCGAGCGCCAGGCGTTGAGGATCGGGTCGGAGTCGTCCCAGGCGTAGAGCGTGACCTGGCCCGTGTAGGCGTCGACCGTGGCCTTCACGGCGTTGCGCATGTAGTTGATCTGGTCGGTCGGCAGGGTCTGGACCCCGGCCGGCTGGGTCAGCGAGTCGGTGGTCATGTCACGGAAGGAGTCGCGCTGCGACTGCGGGTACTGGTCGGTGGTGGTGTAGCCGTCGACGATCCAGAGGATGTGGCCGCCCACCACCGCCGGGTAGGCGTCGTTGTCGAGGGTCAGCCAGGGCGCGACCTTCTCGACCCGCTGACGGGGGTCGCGCACGTAGAGCACCTTGCTGTCCGGCCCGACCCGCGAGGAGAGGAGGAAGTTCGCGTCGCCGAACTTGATGGCGTAGATCAGCTTGTGGAAGAAGCCGCCCACGCCGACCCCGCCGCCACCGGTGTACGTCGTCTTGGGGCCGCTGCTGCCGTTGGGTGCGAGGTCGAGCTCGACGTCCGAGCCGCCGGGCGACTTGCCGACGATCGAGTAGGTGTTCATGTTCTCGCCGAAGTAGATCCGCGGCTGGAACTGACCGGTGCTGCGCTCCAGGGAGTTCTGGGAGGCGTCCAGGCCCTGTGCCCACGTCACCTGGCTGCTCTGCGCCAGGTTGCTCGGGGGGCGCTGGTTGCCGAACGCCGCGATGATCCCGCTGCCGTGGGTGTAGACGGTGTGCAGGTTGGACCAGTTCTGGTCGGCCGGCGGGATGCCGTTCTGGTCGAGCCCGCGGGCGCCGAGCACCAGAGCTCGGTCGGTGCCGTCGATCGGGTAGTGGTCGACGTCGAGCACGTCGGGGATCGAGTAGTACGACGGGCCCAGCTGGGTCTGCTCGAACGCCCCCGAGATCAGCTGCGGGTCGACGACCGGCACGGAGCTGGTCTGGTCCATCAGGTCCTGCACCGTCGCGGCGGTGGCCTGCGGGGAGTCCGCCGTCACCTGCTTGATGTCGTTGAGGTCGTAGGCCTGGCGCGTCGCGTCGATGTTGGCCTGGATGTAGGGCGCTTCCTTGTCCGGCCTGTTCGGCGAGACCTGGAACTGCTCCACGAAGGCCGGCCAGATCAACCCGAGCAGGATCGAGGTCACCAGCAGGAGCGAGATGCCCACGCCGGGCAGCAGCCAGGTCCGTCGCCAGGCGGTCAGGAAGAACAGCACCGCGCAGATCAGGGCGACCCCGATCAGGATGTTGCGGGCCGGGAGCAGGGCGTGCTGGTCGGTGTAGCCCATGCCGGTGACCACCTGGCCGCTGCCGGTGACCAGGTCGAACCGGTCGAGGTAGTAGCCGAACGCCTTGGCCACCAGCGCCAGCCCGATCAGGACCGAGAGCTGGATGGTCGCGCTGGTCGACATCCGGTCGGTGGTGGCCTGGAGCCGGATCCCGCCGTAGAGGTAGTGGACGACGACGGCGGCCAGCGCCGACAGCACGAGCACCGCGATCAGGTAGCCGACCACGAAGTGCAGCCAGGGCAGGGTGAAGACGTAGAACCCGACGTCCTTGTGGAAGAAGACGTCCTGGGTGTGGAACGACTCGCGGTTGGCCCACAGCAGGAACGTGCGCCACTCGCCGTTGGCGGCCACGCCGCCGAACAGGCCGATCACGCCGGCCACGCCGACGAGCAGCAGCGTGCGGATCGGGGTGACCGCGTCGCGATAGCGGTCGAGCCCGGTCTGCTCGGGTGAGTCAGGGCGCTGGAACGGCCTCGCGCGGTAGGCGATCACCATGTTGGCCGCGACCGTGCCGGCCATCAGCAGGCCGAACCCGAGGAACAGGCCGACCCGGGTCCAGAGCATCTTGTCGAAGACACCGTTGTAGCCGACCGAGGAGTACCAGAGGCGGTCGGTGTAGAGCGAGGCGAACAAGGTGACCAGGAAGAAGGTCACGACCACGCCCACGACGACGAACAGCAGGATCCGGGCCCGCCGCGTACGGCGCGGCCGGAAGTCCTCGAACTCCTGCTCCATCGGGTCACTCATCGCCGGACGCCTCCTCGCCCTCGAGCAGCGTCGCCCGCACCAGGGCCACCAGCTCCGGCACGAGGTCCTCTCCCGTGACCACCGACTCGTCCTCGTCGTGCGCGCGCAGCCGCAGCGCACAGTACGACGCCCCGGTGCGGGTGGCGGCGGCCACGATCCGCACCTCCTGGCGGTCGGGGTGCTCGGCGGCGTATGACGCGGCGGAGCCCGGCTCGTCGGGCACCTCGGCCTCGGCCGCCGGTGGGAGGACGACCCGTTCGACCATGGCGGCGCAGCCGTGGACGGTCTCGGGCCAGGTGATGCCGTGGAGCTGGTCCTCGAGCGCGCGACCGGGCACCAGGCCGTCCTGCTCGACCGGCGTCAGGATGACCTCGCCGAGGGACGCGGCGAGCTGCGGCTCGCGGGCGACCAGCTGGGCGGTCTCGACCAGGGCGAAAAGCCGCGCCGGCTGGTCCCAGCCGGACAGCGCCGCGTGCCGTTCGATCTCGACCACCGCGCCTGCCAGGCCCTCGTCGGGGTTCACGACGCGCTCCCGGTGGCGGTGCACTGGGGCAGCGGGGCGTTGTGGTCGGCCGACCATGCCTTCACGGTGGCGATGGCGTCCTCCAAGGTGGTGGCCTTCGCCAGCCGCATCGAGCCGCGCTGGGCGCCGAGGGCGTCAGCACAGTTGCCCGGTGGCACCAGGAACAGCTGGGCGCCGTCGCGCCGGGCGCCGGCGATCTTCTGCTGGATGCCGCCGATCTCCCCGACCGTCCCCTGGGGGTCGATGGTGCCGGTGCCGGCCACGGCGTTGCCGTCGGTCAGCGACCCCGGTGTGAGCACGTCGTAGATCGAGAGCGCGAACATCAGCCCGGCGCTGGGCCCGCCGATCGCGTCGGAGAGGTTGACGGTGACCTTGACCGGGAAGTGGTAGTGCGGCTCGAGGGTGACGCCGACCAGCCGGTTGCCGTCCTTCTCGACCGGCGTGACGTGGACCTTCACGCGCTCCCCGTTGCGCTTGACCACGATCGGCACGGAGCCTCCGGCGGGCACCTCGGAGATCAGCTTGCTGACGTCGGTGGTGGCGGTGACCCTGGTGCCAGCCACGCGCAGCAGCACGTCGCCGGGCTCGATCTTGCCGTCCGCCGGCATGCCGGGGGTGACGGCCGCGATCTTCAGCCGTGGGTGGAGGTTGTAGTGGAGCTGGGTGAGCGCCGCGACGACCGCGCTCTCCTGGGAGGTCTGCATCTCGACCTGGCCCTCGTGGGTGTCCTGCTTCTGCGACCCGGTGCTGGGGTACTGCGCGGAGAACGGGTAGACGGCGTCCACCTTGGAGAACCACGTCTTCATCAGGGTGAAGACGTCGAGCCGCGCATTGCGCTCGGTCACCGAGACCGTGGTCATCCGCAGCTGGCCGTTGTCGCGGTAGACCTGGTGGCCCTGGACGCCGATGATCGGCTTGCCGCCGTTGTCGCCGAGCACGTTGATGCTCGGCCCGGGCGCGTAGGTGACGAAGGGCAGCCCGGTGAGCGCCAGGACGACGCCGAGCGCGACGAAGAGCGGCACGGCCAGAGCGGCCGCCCAGGTGCGCTGCGTCATGCGGAGAAGCCTCTCACCCCGTCGGTGGTCACGAAGCGCGACGGGTTGCGTCGTCGGACCGGCTCCCCGGCCGGCCGGAAGGCCGGGCGGAGGGCCGGACGGCGACGCCCGTGCTGCGGTCGTGCGGCGCCGGTGGGCGCGTGGTCACCCGCGAGGTGCGCGGGGTGCGCGCCATCGCTTCGCCGAGACGTCGTACGGCGACCTCGCGGTCGACCTGCCCACGGCCCTCGCGGCCGAGCCAGGAGACCCACAGCATCGCCAGCACGGTCGCCACGACGGGCGGGGCCAGCCACCACAGGATCTGCACGCGCACCAGGGTACGGAGCGGGTGGTAGCCGGACCGCGAGGCGCGCCCGCCGCGGCCGGTCGGGTGCCGGCCAAGGTGCCGGGCGGGTGCCGGGCGGGTGCCGGTCAGGGCGTGCCGACCCACTCCTCCGTGCCGTCGGCGAACTCCTGGTGCTTCCAGATCGGCACCTGGTCCTTGAGGGTGTCGATGAGCGCCCGCGACGCGTCGAACGCCTCGCCCCGGTGGGCGGCGGTGGTCGCCACGATCACCGCGATGTCGCCGATCGCCAGCCGGCCGACGCGGTGGACCGCGACGACCCCGTGCACGTCGTACTGCTCGGCGACCTCGTGACAGACCCGGCGCAGGGCGTCCAGCGCGGTCGGGTGGGCGGAGTACTCCAGGCCGTCGACGGCGAGGCCGTGGTCGTGGTCGCGGACCCGGCCCACGAACAGCGTGAGCCCGCCGGACGCGTCGTTCCCGAGCACGTCGACCACCTCGGCGACGTCGAGCGGCGTCTCGCGCAGGTCGACGAGCCGCACCGCGGGGTGCTGCGGGCTTTCGGGCACGGGCCGACCTTAGGCCATCTCGAGGCTCCTCGTGGCGGCCGGTGCGGGGCCCGTCCGCGCTCAGCGAACGGCTGGGATCCGCGACCGGCCACGGCGTACCGTGGAGGCATGACCAACGAACCACCGCCGGACGACGACAACCCGTTCCGGGGAACGCCGTTCGAGCAGTTCTTCGGTGGCGCGCCCGATCTCGGGCAGATCTTCAGCCAGCTGCAGTCGATGATGCAGCCCTACGACGGACCGCTGAACTGGGACGCCGCCATCGACATGGCGCGCAAGACCGTCGCCCAGCAGCCCGACCCCACGCCCTCGCAGAAGCAGGTCGACGAGGTCGCCGACGCCGTACGGCTGGCCGACCTGTGGCTCGACGAGACCACCGCCTTCCCCTCCGGGGTCACGTCGACGGCAGCGTGGAGCCGGGCCGAGTGGATCGTCGGCACCACCGATGTCTGGAAGGTGCTGGTCGAGCCGATCGCCGCGTCCTCCGTCGGCGCGCTGAGCAAGGCGCTGCCGCCCGAGGCGCAGGGGATGGGCGGCCCGATCTTGGCCATGCTCGGCAAGGCGATCGGCGCGATGCTGGCCTCGCAGGTCGGCTCCGGCCTCGGCGCCCTGGCCGGCGAGGTGCTCACCGCCTCCGACGTCGGGCTCCCGCTCGGCGCGTCCGGGCGCGCTGCGCTGGTGCCGACCAACGTGACCGAGTTCGCCGCGGGCCTCGACGTCCCCGAGAGTGACGTGCTGCTCTACCTCGCCCTGCGCGAGGCGGCCCACCAGCGCCTGTTCGCCGGCGTCCCGTGGCTGCGCGACCACCTGATCGGCGCGGTCACCGACTACGCCCAGGGCGTCGAGCTCAACACCGGCCGGATCCAGGAGTCCCTCGAGGAGCGGCTCCAGGGCGTCGACCCCACCAACGTCCACGCCATGCAGGAGCTGATGGAGGGCGGGCTGTTCGACCTCCCGCAGTCTCCGCAGCAGCAGGCCGCGCTGCAGCGGCTCGAGATCGCGCTCGCCCTCGTCGAGGGCTGGGTCGACGAGGTCGTGGGTCAGGCGACGGCCGAGCGGATGCCCAACGCCGCGAAGCTCCAGGAGGCCGTACGCCGCCGCCGTGCCGCGGGTGGTCCGGCCGAGGAGACGTTCGCCTCGCTGGTCGGGCTCGAGCTCCGGCCCCGGCGTCTGCGCGACGCCTCCACGCTGTGGGGCTCGCTGCGCACCCGGCAGGGCGCCGAGGCTCGCGACGGCGTCTGGATGAGCCCCCACCTGCTGCCCACCGACGCTGACCTCGACGACCCGCTCGGCTTCCGGGAGGGCTCAGAGGCACCGCAGCAGCTCACCGAGGACGACTTCGATGCCGAGCTCCGCGACCTGCTCGAGGGCGGCATGGGTGGCGCGGGCGACGGTCCTCCCGAGGAGTGACCGCACGTGACGACGCGCTCGCCACGCTGGGCGGCTGGACCCCGCCGAGCCCCGAGCAGGCGGCGCTGCGCGACCGCTACGTCGTACACCTGGAGCACCATCGCGACGGCCTGAGCCGCGACTGCCGCCCCGACCACCTGACCGCGAGCACGCTGGTGGTCAGCCCCGACGGCGAGCGGGTGCTGCTGACCCTGCACGCCAAGGCCCGGAAGTGGTTCCAGCTCGGCGGTCATGTCGAGCCCGGCGACGCGTCGCTGGCCGACGCCGCGCTGCGCGAGGCCCGCGAGGAGTCCGGTCTCGACCGGCTCGCCCTCGACCGGGTGCCGGTCCAGTTGAGCGAGCACCCGGTGCCGTTCTGCGGGCCGGACGGCGACGTGCACCATCTCGACGTCCGGTTCGTGGCCACGGCCCCGACCGACGCCGAGCACGCGGTCAGCGCCGAGTCGCTCGACGTGGCGTGGTGGCCGGTCGACGCGCTGCCGGACCCGGAGCCCGACCTGGTGGACCTGGTCGCGTTGGCTCTCGCGCGCCTTGCTTGAGTAACCACCCCGGTGAGCTCGTCAGCCGCAGGCGCCCGGCCAGGACGAGCACGGAGGGGTGGTTACTCACCCGGGCGACCCGAGCGGGCGCCGGGTGGTGGGCGCTCAGTCGTCGCCGTCGCCCTCGAGCCGGGCGCCCGCGGAGTAGCCGTCGAGCCAGGCCTTGGCCCGGTCGGCGTGGGGGTAGCGGTCGACCAGCGCCCAGAACCGGTCGTTGTGGCCGGCCTCCAGCAGGTGGGACAGCTCGTGGACCAGGACGTAGTCGACGACCCAGCCGGGCATCGGCTCGAGCCGGCGGGAGAGCCTGATGGTGCGGTCGGCCGGGGTGCAGGAGCCCCAGCGGCTGCGTTGGTTGTCGACCCAGCGCACCGAGAGCGGCTCGGCCCGCCCGTCGAGGTAGGTGTGGCTGAGCGCGGTCGCCCGGCGCATCAGGTCGGCGTCGCTCGGCCGGCGCCGCGCCTCGGCGCGCTTGACCCGGGCCACCATCGTCTCGACCCACCCGGCCTCCTGGGCGCGGGTGAGGCTGGCCGGGACGAGCACCACGATGCGGTCGCCCTCGCGGTAGGCCGAGACGGTGCGGCGCCGCCGCTTGGAGCGGCGTACCTCCACGGGCGTCTCGTCGCTGCCGGTCGGGGGAACCATGGCGCACACGCTAGCCCGGGCCGCCGACAGTCGCCGTACGCCGTGCGGTCGCGCGTCGCGGTCGATGGCAGGCCCGCGGTCAGCCCGGGGGCGGGCCTGCAACTAACTGGCGCCCGGCCCAGGGGTCAGCCGGGCCAGGCCCCGGGTCAGCCTTCCTTGCGGGCCCAGGCCAGCAGGCGGTCGCGCGGCCAGGTGTTCACGATCCGCTCCTGCGCGATGCCGGCGGCCTCGGCGCGTTCGCAGCCGTAGTCGAGGAAGTCGAGCTGTCCGGGGGCGTGGCTGTCGGAGTCGATGGAGAACCGGCAGCCGAGGTCGCGGGCCAGCTCGAGCAGCGGCGTCGGCGGGTCGCGGCGCTCGGGGCGGGAGTTGATCTCGACCGCGACGTCGTGCTCGCACACAGGCCTCGAACACCGCCCGCGCGTCGAACTCGCTGCTCGGGCGCGTGCCGCGGTTGCCCATCACCATCCGCCCGGTGCAGTGCCCGAGCACATTGGTGAACCGGTTGCGGATCGCACCGATCATCCGCCGGGTCATGGGCGCGGCGTCCATCCGCAGCTTGGAGTGCACGCTGGCGACCCGGACGTCGAGCCGCTCCAGCATCTCGTCGGTCTGGTCGAGGCCGCCATCGTCGAGGATGTCGACCTCGATCCCCTTGAGCAGCGTGAAGCCCGCGCCGGCGAGGTGCTCGTTGACCGCGTCGACGACGCCGAGCTGCTTGGTCAGCCGGGCGACGCTGAGCCCGTTGGCGACGGTCAGCCGCGGCGAGTGGTCGGTGAGCACGAGGTAGTCGTGGCCGAGCTCGATCGCGGTGAACGCCATCTCCTCGATCGGCGACCCGCCGTCTGACCAGTCGGAGTGCGAGTGCAGGTCACCCCGCAGCGCGGCCCGCAGGTCGCGCCCCCCGGTGGTGAGCGGGCCGGCGTGCGCCTCGAGGCCTGCCAGCCGCTCGGGCAGCTCGCCGCGTACGGCGGCCTCGATCACCGCCGCTGTGCTCGGGCCGATGCCGGGCAGCTCGGTGAGGGTGCCGGCCTCGACCCGCTGGGCGACCTCCTCGGGCGGCAGCGGCAGGATCGTGGCGGCGGCGTTGCGGAACGCCCGCACCCGTCGGGTCTCCTCCCGCGACCGCTCCATCAGGAACGCCACTCGGCGCAGCGCGGTCACCGGGCCACCGTCGTAGGCCCGGTCGTCGGGTGGGGGCATCCGCGTCCTCCTCGCTGGTCCGGACCGGGCCGGACTATTTCTCCTCCACACCCGGTGCACGACATTGTCGCTGGTCAGGCCGCCGGGCCAAGCCGCCGGCCGGGCCCGGTCCACACGGCGTCCCCAGCCGATCCCCGTCGTTCCACCGGTTATCCACAGGCTTTCCGGGCGTTGTCCACAGGGTTGTCCACAGGGGAGGCTGCGGATCCGGGCCCTCGTGTTGACCCCCTCGACGGCGCCTCCTAGCGTCCTCCCCAGACGGGGCCCCAGGCCGCCGGGCGACGTTCGCAAGGGGAAGGCAAGCGACGTCCAGCACCTGGGTCCCCGTCTTGCCAGGTCCGGGGCCCGCGGCAGTCGGAGGCTCAGCGCCCGGTGAACCGGGGAGTCCGACGCTCGCGGGCGGCCCGGATCCCTTCCTGCAGGTCCTCGGTCGCCAAGGTGACCGGCTGGGCCAGCGCCTCCCACTGCAGCGCAGCCTCGACGTCGGCGTGCCCGCCTGTGCGCAGCGCGCGGGTCGTGAGCGCGCTCGCGAGCGGGGCCGTGGCCGCAATCTGCTCGGCAGCGCCCAGGGCCTCCTCGAGCAGACGGTCGGGCTCGACCACCCGGGAGACCAGACCGATGCGCAGCGCCTCGTCGGCCGCGACGGTGCGCCCGGTCAGCAGCAGGTCGCGCGCGTGCGCGGCACCGACCACCTCGGGGAGCAGCCAGGTGGCGGCCATCCCCGGGTGCATTCCGAGCCGGACGAACGGCGCCCCGAAGCGCGCCCCGCTCGCGGCGAACCGCAGGTCGCACGCCAGCGCCAGGCACAGGCCCGCGCCGATCGCCGGGCCGTTCACGGCGGCGATCGTCGGCACGTCGAGATCGAGGATCGACAGCCAGGCCCGGTAGAACGGCAGCATCCGGTGCCGCAGGTCGGCCGGGGTGGCGTCGGGCTCGCCGGCGATCCACGACGTGTCGCCACCCGAGCAGAACGCCGAGCCGGCACCGCTCACGACCACGGCCCGCAGGTCGCGGTCGCCGGCGAGCGTGGTCATCGTGGTCTGCCAGGCCTCGGTCATCGGACCGGTCATGGCGTTGCGCTGGTCGGGATGATCGAGGGTGAGCAGCACCACCCCGGCACTCGGCCGGGAGACCTGCAACGGGGTGTCGGGCACGGCCCGAGCGTAGCCAGATCGGGGCCCCCACGGCCTCCGGGCCGCTGGGCGTGGACGAGACGCGTCTCACGCTCATTTCACGCTGGGCGGTGCGCCGTTCACACCCAGGCCCCCGCGTGTCGTAGGGTCGTTGACGACCGGGCCCCCGTGGGTCCGATCCCGGCGGGCTTCCCCAACGATTCCCCGTCGCGACGACCGAGATCCAACGAGCAAGGAGGCCGTCATGGCGGAGACCTGGAGCGGCGAGTTCTACTGCGTGAAGTGCAAGGAGAAGCGTTCGGCTGAGGGCGAGGTCCGAGTCAACGACAAGGGCACGAAGATGGCGCAGGCCATCTGCCCCGTCTGCGGGACCAAGCTGAACCGCATCCTCGGCAAGGCCTGAGCCGCCGAGTCCCAGACTCACGACCGGCCCCCGGACCATCCACCACCTGGTCCGGGGGCCGTGTCATGCCCGCACCCCTCTCACGCCCCTCTCCGAGAAGGCTGTGGACGAGCTCGCCGGCGCCGGCTCCGGCTGTGGCACGGTGCCGGGATGGGGACCACTCTCGCCGGACGCATTGACGTCCCGACCGGCTACGCCGCGCTCCGGCGGCCCACCCTGCGGCCCGGGCTGCGCGTCGTACGCCGTGACGACGGGCACCTCCAGCTCGGGCTCGACCCGCCCGACCGGCTGGTCCTTCCCGACCGGCCGCGACTGCTCGAGACCCTGACCGGTCTCGACCGACGGCCCGCTCCGGCCCTGCTGCCGACCCTTGACCGACTCGTCGCCGACGGGATGGGTCGTCGACGCCGACGTCCGGGCGGCCACCGCGACCGAGCAGGCCCGGGTCCGGCCACCGGTGGCGCTCGAGGTCGACCCGGCGCTGGCCGAGACCGTCGCCCGGGCCTGTGCCGCGGCTGGTCTGCAGGTCAGCGACGCCCCCGGTCCGGCCACGCTGCGGGTGGTCGCCGCCCTCGGTGAGCCGCGGCGGCAGGCCTCCGACGCGCTGGTCCGCGACGACGTGCCCCACGTGTTCGTCACCGTGCTGCCCCGGTCGGTGCGGGTCGGCCCGCTCGTCGACCCCGGCCGTTCCCCCTGCCTGCGCTGCGTCGACGCCCACCTCGGCGAGCGTGACCCGCGCCGCGCCACGGTGCTCCACCAGCTCGAGCAGCTCCCGCCGGGCCACGACCCCTGGGACCGCGGTCTCGCCCAGCTGGCCGGCGCCTGGGCGGCCCGCGACGTCGTACGACGTCTCGACGGCGCGGTGCCCGCGCTCCGCGCCGCCACCGTGAGCGTGACCGATGACCTCGTGGTCACCCGCCACACCTGGCTGCGTCACCCCCACTGCGGCTGTGCCTGGGGCTGAGCCGGGCGTCGCCTTGACACACACCCCGGGAGTCGCGACCGTGCTTCCCCGTGAGCGACCTCGAGACCCTGGCGCTCCGGGTCCAGCTCCCGGGGTTCGTCGGCACCTCCTACGACGGTGCGGTGCTCGACCTGCTGCACGCCGGTCTGGGCGGGGTGTGCCTGTTCGGCAGCAACACCGCCGCCGGGAGCGAGCGGCTCACCGCGCTGACGCGGTCGGTCCACGACGCCGGGCCGCACGCCGTCGTCTCCGTCGACGAGGAGGGCGGCGACGTCTCGCGGCTGCACGCCCACGACGGCAGCCCCGTGCTCGGCGCCGCGGCCCTCGGCGCGGTCGACGACCTCGCGCTGACCCGCGCGACGGGCCGGGCGGTCGGAGCCGAGCTCGCCGCCCACGGCATCGACCTCGACCTCGCCCCGGTCGCCGACGTCAACAGCTGCCCGGACAACCCCGTCATCGGCACCCGCAGCTTCGGTCCCGACGCGGCTGGCGTCGCGGCCCACGTCGCGGCCTGGGTGGGCGGGCTGCAGGAAGCCGGCGTCTCGGCCTGCGTCAAGCACTTCCCTGGCCACGGCGACACGAGCGAGGACAGCCACCTGGCGCTTCCCGTCCAGGACGCCGACCTGTCGCTGCTCCACGCCCGCGAGCTGCGGCCTTTCGCAGCCGCGGTCGGAGCCGGGGCCGACGCGGTCATGACGTCGCACCTCCTGGTGCGAGCGCTGGACCCGCAGCGGCCGGCGACGCTGAGCCCGGCGGTGCTCGGCCTGCTGCGCACCGAGCTCGGCTTCGACGGCGTGCTGGTGACCGACGCGCTCGACATGGCCGGCGCCTCGGCCGGCCGCGGCATCCCGGAGGCGGCCGTGCTCTCCCTGGCCGCCGGCGCCGACCTCCTCTGCCTCGGCGCCGACAAGGACGTCGAGCTGGTCCGCGACGTGCAGGCTGCTGTGGTGCACGCCGTCCGGTCCGGACGGCTCGAGGAGAGCCGGCTCGCCGAGGCTGCAGGTCGCGTGGCGGACCTGACCGAGCGTCGTACGCCGGGTGGCGACGCGCCCGTGGACGAGGCCGTCCAGCGGCGGGCCGCCCGCACCGCCCTGCGCATCGAAGGGTCGCTCCCCGACCTCACCGGAGCCCTGGTGGTGCAGCTGACGACCCGGGCGAGCATCGCGGTCGGCGAGGTGCCGTGGGGGGTGCGGCCCGATCTCACGCTCTCCCCCGACGACGATCCGCCGCCCGGAGACGGCCCGCTGGTGGTGCAGGTGCGCGACGCCCACCGGCAGCCGAGGTCGCGGGCCTTCCTCGACCGGCTCCCCGTTGCCCGGCCGACCGTGGTCGTGGAGTGGGGCTGGCCGGCGCCCGACCCCGGCGGACGGACCAGGATCTGCACGCTCGGCTCATCCCGGCCCGCGGTCGCCGCCGTCACGGAGGTCCTCGAAGGAGCAGGGTGGCACCGGTGAGCGCCCTGATCATCCGTGGCGGCACCGCACCAGACGGCACGCCCCACGACGTGGCCATCGCCGACGGCCTGGTCGCCGACGCCTCCGACGGCGAGGTCCTCGACGCGACCGGCCTCACCGTGGCGCCGGGCCTGATGGACCTCCAGGTCAACGGTGCCGGCGGCGTCGACATCACCGCCGAGCCCGCGCGTCTCTGGGAGGTCGGCCGCATCCTGGCGACCTACGGCGTGACCGCCTGGGTGCCCACGCTCATCACCTGCGACCCCGCCGCCCGGGCCTCGGCCCTCGAGACGCTCGCGGCGGGTCCGCCGGCGGACTGGGCCGGAGCGCTGCCACTCGGACTCCACTTCGAGGGGCCGATGATCTCGCGCGCCCGGCTCGGCGCCCATCCCGAGCAGTGGCTCGTCCCGCCGAGCGCCGCCCTCGTGGCGCCGTGGTCGCGCGCGGCCGGCGTGCTGATGGTGACCCTCGCCCCGGAGCTGCCCGGCGCCCTCCTCGCCATCGCTGCGCTGTCGGCCCGCGGGGTCATCGTGAGCGTGGGCCACACCGACGCCAACGCCCAGCAGGTGTACGCCGCCGTCGAGGCGGGCGCGCGCTACCTCACCCACCTCGGCAACGCGATGCCCCCGATGCTTCCGCGGGCACCCGGACCGGTCGGGGTCGCCCTGGGCGACGACACCCTGGTCGCGGGCGTCATCGCCGACGGGCACCACCACCACCCCGCCTACCTGCGCACGCTGTGGCGAGCGCTCGGTCCCCGGCGGTTCCTATCGGTCTCCGACACCACCGCCGCCCTCGGCCGGCCCGATGGTCCGACCAGGCTCGGCGACCAGGACGTCGTCGTCGGTGGCGGCACCATCCGTCTCCCCGGCGGGACCCTGGCCGGGTCGGTGGCCCCGGTCGTCGAGTGCCTGCGTGTCCTGCGAGCCACGACCGGCTGCTCGACGGCAGAGGCGCTCGCGACCGCGACCACCACCGCCGCGACGCTGGTCGGCGACCCGACCCGTGGCAGCCTGAGACCCGGAGCGCGCGGCGATGTCACGCTCCTCGACCCAGACCTGGCCGTGGTCGCGACCGTCGTCGGCGGCCGGGTCGTCCACCGGAGGCCATGATGGAGGTCGTCCCGCTCGCCACCGCCGACGAGATCGGCCGCCTGGCCGCCGACGCCGTCGAGCGGCTGGTCTCCGAGCGCCCTCGGTCGGTGCTCGGCCTGGCGACGGGCTCGAGCCCGCTCCCGGCCTACGCCGAGCTCGCGACCCGCGCGCGCGCCGGCACCGCGCCGTCCTACGACGGGGTGCGCGCCTTCCTCCTCGACGAGTACGTCGGACTGCCGGCCGGCCACGACCAGAGCTACCGCGCCACGATCCGGCGCGAGCTCACCGACGCCCTGGGCCTGCGTCCGGAGCAGGTGGAGTCCCCCGATCCCGACCCGGCCGGACTGCCCACCGCCGGGCCTCGCTACGAACGCCGGATCGCGGAGGCCGGGGGCATCGACCTGCAGATCCTCGGCATCGGCGGCGACGGTCACCTCGCCTTCAACGAGCCCGGCTCCTCGCTGGCGTCCCGCACGCGGCTGAAGACCCTCACCGACCGGACCCGGCACGACAACGCGCGCTTCTTCGGCTCCCTCGACGAGGTCCCCCGTCACGTCGTGACCCAGGGCCTGGGCACGATCCTCGAGGCCGGACACCTGGTCCTCCTGGCTGCGGGTGCGGCCAAGTCCGAGGCGGTGGCGGCCGCCGTCGAAGGGCCGCTGTCCGCGAGCTGTCCCGCCTCGGTGCTCCAGCTCCACCCTCATGTGACGGTCCTGCTCGATGACCAGGCCGCGTCGCGCCTGCACCGTGCGGACTACTACCGCGAGGTCTACGTCAACAAACCCGACTGGCAACACCTGTGAGCGGGCGCGCTCACCACCACTCGGAGTCGAGCTTCCCCTCGATCGAGCGCAGGTGCTCGCGCGAGCACGCGTCGCAGTAGGTACGCCGGCGACCGTTCTCCACCGAGGTCACCCAGGTGAGGGTCTCGGCGCTCTCGGCCTCGCGGCCACAGAAGTCGCAGGTCTTCACGCCTCCGAGGCTAGCCGCGTCGGGCTCGGCGGGGACCACCGGAAATGGCGGGAGCCCGGTACGAACGTGTCGTACCGGGCTCCCCTTAACACTCGCGATCAGGTCGAGGCGGTGTTACTCAGAAAGCGCGGGCCAGAGCCAGTCGCGCCTGCCGCGCGGCCTGCTCGGCCTTGCGGCTCAACCGCCGCGCCGCCGCCTGCTGGCGACCGCGACGGAGCTGCTGCGCCTCTCCCAGGCGCGCGGACATCTGTGCGCGCGCGAGGTCTTCGTTCATCAAGTTGTTCATCATCAGCTTGTTTCCGATCTCAAGAGTGGAGTTCAAGGTTGGGTTCTTCCTAGGTGTCAGACAGTGGCTTGGCTGGTGCCGTGGGCCTTCGTCATGGCCGGTCGCCTCAGGCGGCCTGCTCGTTCTTGCGCGGACGTCCACGCGGGCGCTTGCGGGGGATCACAGCTCCTTGCAGGAACAGCTCTCCGCCCCAGACGCCCCAGGGCTCACGCCGCTCCAGAGCTCCGGAGAGGCAGAGGTCCCGCACGGGGCAGTCCTGGCACAGCGCCTTGGCGATCTCGACGTCGGCGGGGGACTCGGCGAACCAGAGCTCCGAGTCGTTCACTCGGCAGGGCAGCAGCAGCTCCGGGTTGGCCTGGGTCTCCTGGTCGGCCGCGTCATGGAGCCCACCGAGCGACGCAGGCAGCGAGTCGGCGGTCCCGTCCCGGCGGTCGAGAACAGTGATGGTCATGTCTGTCACCTCCTTGTTTGACCTGATCGCTTCTGTGTGGGAAGTCTTCGGTTGAAAATCAGAAAGGCCGCGGATCCCGGGTTTCGGGTTCCGCGGCCTGGAGGCTGCCGATCGCTGTCTGGTCAACAGGTCGGAGGTCTCCAGGCTCTGGTCCCCGGGAAGGTGTCCTTGGCCGCGGCGAGGCCCATGTCACCCATGAGGCGAATGCGGGCGCACGTCGACACCTGGACGCCCGGAGTGACCGAAACGGCCACACGCTCGACGGAGGTGGGGCCATACGCGGACACGCCGAAGGACGGGCTCTGAGCCGTCATCGTGTCGATGCTGTTGATCATGCGGGCCACCTCCTTCGGGGCATCGGGCGCGGACCGGTGTCAAGGGTCCTGGTGCGCGGTTTACGTCGTGCGGGGAACGCTACCGAAGGGTGGTCGTAAGCGGCAAACCATTTAGTGGGCATTTCTTCAGAAAGTTGCCGGGTCGTGACCTCTCGCGCTAGCCGACGACCTCGAGCAGCGAGGCGCCGTAGCGCTCGAGCTTGGCGGGGCCGACGCCGCTGATCCGCAGGAGGTCGGCGCGGGAGGACGGCTTCTGCTCGGCGATCAGCTGGAGCGTGGCGTCGGTGAACACCACGAACGCCGGCACGCTCTCCTCGTCGGCGCGCTCCTTGCGCCACGAGCGCAGTCGCTCGAACAGCTCCTCGTCGTAGGAGGCGGGGCAGTCGTCACAGCGCTGGCGCTTCTTCTCCGCCGCGGTCGAGAGCGGGCGTCCGCACTCGCGGCAGTGGGCCGCCCGGCGCCGGCGCGGCTGGGCGGGCTCGGGGCGCGCGGAGGCGGGCAGCAGCGTCTCGAGGAACCGGGACGGCGGCCGTGAGGCGCGCCCGCCGGGCTGTCGGGCGGCGGCCCACGACACGACGAGCTGGTCCCGGGCGCGGGTCATCCCGACGTAGAGGAGGCGTCGCTCCTCCTCGATCTCCGCCGCGCTGGTGGCGTGGCTGAGCGGCATGACCCCGTCGTGCATGCCGGCCAGGAACACCGCGTCCCACTCGAGGCCCTTGGCCGCGTGGAGCGTGGCCAGCGTGACCCCGCCGGCGGCCGGCGCGTGTTGCTCCGACGCGCGCCGGTCGAGGTCGGCCACGAAGGCGTCGGCCGTCAGGTCGCCGGACTCGTCGGCCATCGCGACCAGCGCCTGGAGCGACTCCCAGCGGTCGCGGGTCTGGCCGCGGGCGGCGGGCGCCTCGGGCGTCCACCCCATGCCCGACAGGCTGGCCCGCACCAGCTCGGGGACGGGTGTGCTCGGGTCGGTGCGCGCCGAAGCCCTCACCAGCATGACCGCCTGTCGCACCTCGGGCCGCTCGAAGAACCGGGCGGCGCCGCGGACGACGTAGGGGATGCCGCGCGCGGCCAGCGCGTCCTCGAAGGCCTCGGACTGGGCGTTGATCCGGAACAGCACGGCGATCTCGGCTGCCGGGGTGCCACCGCCGACGAGCCCGGCGATCGCCGCGGCCACCGCGTCGGCCTCGGCGACCTCGTCGGGTGCGGGGGCCCACCGGACCGCGACCCCGCTCGGACGCTGGGCCCGCAGCGTCAACGCGTGGGTGGCCGCGCCGGCCAGCACGGCGTTGGCGGCGGCCACGACCTCGGGGGTCGAGCGGTAGTTGCGCACCAGCTCGACGGTGGTGGCGCCGGGATGGGTGACCGGGAAGTCACGCAGGAACGACGCGCTGGCCCCCGCGAAGGAGTAGATCGTCTGGGCCGGGTCGCCCACGACGCAGATCTCGTCGCGTCCGCCGAGCCAGAGGTCGAGCAGCGCGGACTGGATCGGCGAGACGTCCTGGTACTCGTCGACGACGAACCACTTGTACTGCGCCCGCACCCGGGCCGCGACGCGCTCCTCGTCGGCCAGCATCCCGGCGGTCAGCAGCAGGACGTCCTCCATGTCCATGCGGGCCTGGGAGCGCTTGACCTCCTCGTAGGAGGTGAACACGCGCGAGACCGTCTCGACGTCGAGCGAGGCGACCTCGCGGCCCCGGGCCGGGGCCACCCGGGCGTAGTCGTCGGGGCCGACGTTGCTGACCTTGGCCCACTCGATCTCGGATGCGAGGTCACGCAGCAGCGCCTGGTCGGCCGGCACCCGCAGCCGGCGGGTGGCAGCAGCCACCATCGGCAGCTTGGACTCGGTGAGCGTGGGCAGCTCGCCGCCGTAGGTGGTCGGCCAGAACCACCGGAGCTGGCGCAGGGCGGCGCTGTGGAAGGTGCGCGCCTGCACCCCCGAGGCGCCGAGCCGGTGGAGCCGGCCGCGCATCTCGCCGGCGGCACGCGTGGTGAAGGTGACCGCGAGCACCTCCGTGGGGGCGTAGAGGCCCTCGGCCACGCCGTGGGCGATGCGGTAGGTGATGGCCCGGGTCTTGCCGCTGCCCGCGCCGGCGAGCACCCGCACCGGGCCGCGCAGCGCCTCGGCCACCTCGCGCTGCTCGGGGTCGAGCGCGTCGAGCAGGTGTGGGGTCTGCGACACGGGGAACAACTCCTGCGAGAGAATGGTTGAAGATGGCATCACCGTCGAGGCCCGCCGATCCGTGGGATCGGGCCCGGGAGTCGGCGCAGGAACGAGACTAGACGTGAGAGGGGACAACGCCCGGATGAGTGGCTCGGTCACCATGTACACCACGCCGTGGTGCGGATACTGCCATCGCCTGCAGGGGCAGATGGACCGCGAAGGCATCAGCTACGACGTCGTCGACATCGAGCAGCACCCCGAGGCGGCCGAAGTGGTCGAGCAGCTCAACCACGGCAACCAGACCGTTCCGACGCTGGTCTACCCCGACGGCACGGCGATGACGAACCCGTCGGTGATCCAGGTCAAGGACAAGCTCGCCGACCTGGCCAGCTGATCGCGGGCTCCGCCGGATCGGTCGGTCCTCGCCCTACCAGGACCCCGGCAGCGGCCCGCCGTACCAGTCCTCGACGAGCGAGCGTGAGATCGAGACGCCGCCGGGGAGCACGAGCGAGCCGGCCTCGGCCCCGGCCCTCATCTGGGCCCGCGTGAACCATCGCGCGTCCTGGATCTCGGTGCCGTCGACCTCGATGTCGGTGACCGTGGCGCGACCGCGAAAGCCGAGCATGAGGCTGGCCGGCAGCGGCCAGGGCTGGTTGCCGAAGTAGGTGACGTCGCCGACGACGACCCCGGTCTCCTCGGCGACCTCGCGTCGTACGGCGTCCTCGAGCGTCTCGCCCGGCTCGAGGAAGCCGGCCAGCGTCGAGTAGCGCCCGGCCGGCCAGGAGTCCTGCCGGCCCAGCAGGAGGCGCTCGTCCTCCGCACCTGCCTCGCCCGCGGTGATCGCCATGATCACCGCCGGGTCGGTGCGCGGGAACTGGCGGCGGTGGCACTCGCCGCACTCCAGCTCGTGCCCGGCGAGTCGCGGCTCGAGCCGTCCACCGCAGCGCGGGCAGTGCCGCGTGGCGAACAGCCACTCCGCGAGCCCCAGCGCGTGGAAGACCAACGGCGCTCGGTCGATGCCGTCGGCGGCGAGGTGGGGAAGCAGTGAGCGCAGCCCCACCCACTCCTCCCCCGCGTACGACGGCTCGACGACGAGCGCGAACCACACGACGCCGTCGTGCTCCCCGAGCAGGACCCGGGTGCCGTCGGCCGGCGCCTCGTCGGGAGCGACCCAGGCCACGGCTCCGTCGACCGGGCGCACGCGGGTGCCCGCCACCACCAGGACGCGGGTCGTCGGGTCGGACCAGGCGGCGTCCAGCCACTCCTGGTCTGCCCGCCGCTCACCGTTGCGGGCGTGCGGGTGGGCGGCCAGCTCGAGGTGCGGGTAGCTCACGTCCCGCAGATTAGTCCCGGACGTGCGACCGGCCCGGAGGCAGCGCCTCCGGCCCGGTCGTCGTGATGCCGGGTGTGCGGTCCCCGGTCAGTGCAGGTGCACCAGCTCCCGCATGCCGTGGAAGAAGTGCGGAGCGCCGTCCATCCGGTCCGGCCAGAAGCACTGGAGGAGGTACTCCCCCCGGGGCAGGTGGAGCTTCCACAGACCGGTCTTGCCGGGCGAGATGACGCCGAGGCCGGAGTTGGCCTTCAATGCCCGGCTCGGCTGGCCCTGGGCACCGGACTTGACGTAGCGCGCGACCTGCCTGGCGGTCGTGCCGTCCTTCACCCGCGAGGCGACGATGAAGTGCGGCTGGTCGGCCTTGTTGGTGGTCCGGACCCAACCGTCGTGGGGCAGGACGCCCGTGGTGTCGAAGCCGTAGGTGTAGGTGATGATCGACGCGCCGTACGCTGAGGGTGCCGTCCGCTTCACGGTCGTCCCGTGCACGTTGAGCTGGCCGAACCCGGCTCCGTCCTGGTCGACCATCAGGTAGGTGCCCTTGGCCAGCGAGATGTTGAACCAGCCGGGCCTCGTGCGGGTCCGACGCACCGGCCCGGACCGACGAGGCGCTGAGGCCGATGGCCGACTCGGAGACCTTGGCCACCACCACGGGGGAGGTAGCAGCTCTCTCGACGGGACGGGCGGCTCGGGCCGAGGTCGTGCCGAGCGAGGCGATGAACACGAGGCCGAGGGTCATCCCGGCAGCGGTCAGACGATGTTTCATGCGTGGCTCACTGTGTGGACGGTGCGCCTCCCCGGCCGGGGTTCCGCGTTGACGCGCCTTCATGGTTCAACGTGCGCACACCGCGGTGGCTCAGCCTGGAGGATGATCCTGGGTCCCCCATCGGGAATACACCGCACCGGCACACGCGGGGCACATCGGTCCCACAGGACGACAGCAGTATCGTCTGCGAGGCGCACCGATCACGACGAAGAAGAGGCCGATGACAGCGGACCGGACACCGGACGGGCCGGCGGGGCGCCGGTTGGTCGCCTACGTGCTGCCCGTGCACAACGAGGCGGGCGGGCTCGCCGCCTTCCACTCGGCGCTGCTGACCGCCACCGACAAGCGGCCCGACCTCGACTTCGAGTTCGTCTACGTCGACGACGGGAGCCGCGACACGTCGCTCGACCTGTTGCTCGACCTGCGCGCCGCCGACCCCCGCGTCACCGTGCTCGCCCTCGCGCGCAACTTCGGCCACCAGATCGCGGTCACCGCCGGCCTCGACGCGGCCGCGGGTCGCGACGCCGTGATCGTGATGGACACCGACCTGCAGGACCCGCCCGAGGTCAGCCTGCAGCTGATCGAGACCTGGGAGAACGGCGCCGACGTGGCCTACGCCCAGCGCCGGACCCGGCGCGACTCGTCGTTCAAGCGCGGCACCGCCTACACCTTCTACTGGCTGCTGACCCGGATGGCCTCGATCGACATCCCCCGCAACGTCGGCGACTTCCGGCTGATGGACCGCCGGGTCGTCTCCGAGGTCATCCGCTACCGCGAGCACGACCGCTTCCTGCGCGGCATCGTCGCCCATGTCGGGTTCCGCCAAGAGGCGGTCCCCTTCGACCGCGACCCGCGCTTCGCCGGCTCCTCGTCGTACCCGCTGCGCACGATGCTCAAGCTCGCCGCCGACGGCATCCTCGGCTTCTCGACGTTCCCGTTGCGGATGATCTCCCGGCTCGGCCTGCTCATCTCGTTCCTGAGCCTGCTCGGAGCGGTCTGGGTGCTCTGGATCCGGCTCTTCCAGCCGGAGCAGGCCGTCCCCGGCTGGGCCTTCATCGCGGTCGGCATGTTCCTGCTCGGCGGGCTCCAGCTGCTGATGATGGGCGTGATCGGCAGCTACCTCGGCCGGGTCTACGTCGAGACCCAGGACCGGCCCCTCTACTCCCTGGCGCTGATGGCCCGCGGCCGCGACCACCAGGGCCCCGCGTGAGCACCCACATCGCCGCGGCGGCCGGCGACATCGCCTCGGTCGTCCTGATGCCCGGCGACCCGCTGCGCGCCCGCTGGATCGCCGAGACGTTCCTCGACGACGCGCGCTGCTACACCGAGGTGCGGGGCATGTACGGGTTCACCGGCACCTGGCACGGCCGGCCGGTCTCGGTGCAGGGCTCCGGGATGGGCCAGCCGTCACTGGCGATCTACGCCACCGAGCTCTTCGGCGACTACGACGTGCAGTCCGTCGTCCGAGTCGGGTCGTGCGGGGCGCTCACCGAGCGGCTGAAGGTGCGCGACGTCGTCATCGCCTCGGGTGCCTGCACCGACTCGTCGATGAACCGGATCACCTTCGAGGGGCTCGACTACGCCCCCGTGGCCGACTTCGGGCTCCTGCGCGCCGCCATCGAGGCAGCCGAGGCGGGCGGCGTCGCGGCCCACGTGGGCCTGGTCTTCTCCGGCGACTCCTTCTACCCCACCCGACCCGAGCTCACCGCCCGGATGGCCGACCACGGCGTGCTGGCCGTGGAGATGGAGGCGAGCGCGCTCTACACGCTGGCCGCCCGGCACGGCCGCAAGGCGCTGGCGATCTGCACGGTCTCCGACCACGTCGTCACTGGTGAGGAGACCACCGCCGCCGAGCGCGAGCACACCTTCACGACCATGGTCGAGATCGCGCTCGAGGCCACCCTCGGCTCCGCCTGACCCGCCAGGCCAGGAGTGGGTCAGCACGGCCTCCGGCCGACGGGAACGCCCGCTCAGGCACCGCTCGGGGGTGTGGACGGCCCGAGAACGCCTTCGAGCTCGGCCCGGCCCGGCAGGACGGGTGGCTCGACGACCGTGTCGGAACGCACGAAGTAGAACTGCGCCCGCACCCGCTCCAGCGGGACACCGGTGAGCTCGGCCCACGCGAGGCGGTAGAGGGCCAGCTGCCACGGGTCGGAGTCGGGCGCGCGGTTGGTCTTCCAGTCGACCACCAGCCACCCGTCGCCGTCTGGTCGCGGGTCGGCGTAGACCGCGTCGATCCGGCCGCGGACGACCTGGCCCCGGAGCACGAGGGCGAACGGCGCCTCGACCGCGTGGGGCACCCGGTCGGCGAACGGGCCGGCCTCGAACCGCCCGATCAGCTCCTTGAGGTCGGCGTCGTCGTCGATGCCGGCGTCACCGCGGCCCGGGAGGTCGTCGGGGTCGAACAGGTCCTGCTGGCCGAACCGGCTCTCGACCCAGGCGTGGAACCGGGTGCCGAACCGGGCCGCCGGCGACGGCTGCCGGGGCATCGGCCGGGCGAGGTCGGCCGCGAACCGGTCGGGCTCGTCGTGCAACCGGGTCAGCGCGGTCGCCGACAAGCTCGACGGCAGGGGTACGTCGACCACCGGCGCGCGGTCGCGGGTCGCCTCCTCCACCAGCCGGGTCAGCTCGTCGTCCCACTCGTGGATCCGGCCCAGCACCAGCATGTCGTCGGTGGTGTCGGCCCAGGGCTCGCCGACCGCGAGCGCCCCGGCAGCCGCGGCCACCAGCGCCGCGGCGTCGTGGCGCCGGGCGACCTCGGGAGTCTGGTGGGTCATCGGCCACGGGAGGTCGGGGTCGAGCGCGGCATAGGGGTTGGGGTCGGTCTTGGCGGGCCGCTCACGCCAGGGGTCGGGCACGACCCCGCAGTCGGCCATCGCCCGCACGGTCGCCTCGAGGTAGACCGAGGGGCCGCGGCCGGCCTTGATGGTGGGCGAGAAGCACCAGCCGGACACCCGCAGCCGGTGTCGCGCACGCGTCCAGGCGACGTAGGCCAGGCGGAGCTCCTCGATGCGTTCGTGCTCCTTGGTCGCGGCCATGAAGGAGGCGATGTCGGCCGGCGTGTGACCCGCGAGCGAAGGGCGGTCGCGCGCGTCACCGCGCAGGGAAGCGGGCATCACGAACGGCACGGTCAGCCAGGTCGACCGGGTGCGGTCGGTGGGGAACTTCCGCTCGGTGAGGCCGGGGATCAGGACGACGTCCCACTCCAGGCCCTTCGCGCGGTGGACGGTGAGCAGCTTGACGGAGTCGGCCTCGGAAGGGGTCGCGACGTCGAGGCCCTGGCCGAACGCGTCTTCGGCCTCGAGCCAGGCGAGCAGGGCGGCCAGCGTCACCTGGCCGTCGACGGCCTGGAACTCCGAGACCGCCTGCACGAAGAGGTCGAGGTTGTCGCGCCGGGCCGAGGCCGCAGGGCTCGCGGACGACGCCAGCTCGACGTCGATGCCGCAGGTGTCGATGATCCGACGGACCAGGTCGAGGATCGGCTCCCCCACCGCCGAGCGCAGGCGGCGCAGCTCGGTGGCGAGCAGGGCGAAGCGGGCCCGGGCCTCGGGCGAGTAGGGCAGCTCGCCGGGCGACTCCAGCGCGTCGCCCAGGGAGGCCACCTCGGCGGGGTCGGAGCCCGAGACCGCGGCGTCGAGCTCGGCGGTGAGGTCGACGTAGGACACACGTCCGCGGTGGCCGGAGAGGTCGGCCGCCCGCTGCCCGAGCAGGGCTAGGTCGCGCGGCCCGACCGCCCAGCGGGGGCCGGCCAGCAGCGTCAGCAGGGCGGCGTTGGCGGTGACGTCCTGGACCAGGGTGAGGGTCGCCACCACCTCGGCGACCTCGGGCAGCCGCAGCAGCCCCTTGAGGCCTACGATCTCGACCGGGATCTCGCGTCGCGACAGGGCGTCGAAGACGTCGGCCGCGTGGGAGTTGTCGCGGGTGAGGACCCCGATCTCGCGCCACGAAGGCTCTGCCATGGCGCCATGGGCCGCGGCGACCGCGTCGGCGAGGGCGGTGAGCTCGTCGTCGTAGGTGTCGTAGAGGCCGGCTCGCACCTCCCCCTGCTCGGCGCCCGGCTTCGGCTCGAGCGGCAGCAGCTCGGGCCGGAGCGCGTAGAGCTCGCTCGCGAGGTGGTTGGCGGTGTCGAGGACGGCCACGTCGGAGCGGCGGTTGACCGTCAGGGGGTACGCCGCGGCGCGGCCGCCGCCGGCAACCGGGAAGGCCTCGGGGAACTCCAGGATGTTGGACACCGACGCGCCCCGCCAGCCGTAGATCGCCTGGTTGGGGTCGCCGACCGCGGTGACCGGGTGGCCCAGCCCGTGGGCCGGGTCGGGGCCACTGAAGAGGCGGGTGAGCATCAGGGCCTGGGCGACGGAGGTGTCCTGGTATTCATCGAGGAGCACCACCTTGAACCTCGCCCGCTCGGCCGCCCCCACCTCGGGGCAGTCTCGGGCCAGGCGGGCGGTCAGCGCGATCTGGTCGGAGAAGTCCATCAGCCCGTGGTGGCGCTTGAGGGCGCGGTATTCGGCGACCAGGTCGAGGAGCTCGGCTCGGCGGTCGATCGCGAGGATCGCCTTGTCGTTGTGGGCGCGGTAGGTCTTGCGGCTCTCGCCGGCCATCCCCTCGAGGAAGAGCTCGCGCTCGCGGGTGTCGAGGGCGCGGACCTGCTCGGGGGTGACGAGGTGCTCGGACAACTCGGCGTCGAGCGCGAGCAGCCACTGCACCACCAGCTGGGGCGCGTCACTGAGGACCCGCACCGGCGCGGTGTGGCGCGCGATGGTGCGTCCGGCCAGCTGGTAGCGCGAGGCGTCGGCGATCAGCCGGGTGTCGGGCTCGTGGCCGATCCGCAGGCCGTGCTCGGTGAGCAGCCCCGCGGCGTAGGAGTGGTAGGTCGCGACGGTGGGCTCCTCGACCTCCTCGCCGTCGTCGTCGATGCGGCTCCCACGCGCCGGCAGCAGGCCGGCTGCTCGGAGCGACTCGCGGATGCGGGTGGCCAGCTCGGCCGTCGCCTTGGTCGTGAAGGTGAGGCCGAGCACCTCGGCCGGCGCGACCTGGCCGGTGGCGACCAGCCAGACCACGCGGGCCGCCATCACCGTGGTCTTGCCGGAGCCGGCGCCGGCGATCACCACGGCCGGCTCGAGGGGTGCGGTGATGGCCGCGAACTGCTGGTCGCTGAAGGTGAAGTCGGCGTGAATGACGTCGCGCAGCTGCGCGGGCGTCTCGATCGCGCGGGTCAAGACAGCACCGACCCGGACGACTGGGCAGGGCACACGGCGTGGAACGCGCAGCGCTTGCAGTGGTCTCCGGCGCGGGCGGGGAAGTCTTCGTCGCGGACGGCGCGCACCGCCGCCATCAGCTGGTGCTCGATCACGGTCACCCCGTCGGCATCGGGCGCCTGAGGCGCCTGGGGCTGGACCTTCGGCAGATCGGTGCCGTGGCGCAGCTGCACCAGCTCGGCGCCACCCGACCGCACCGGGCGGCCCACGGCCTCGTCGGCCGCACCGTGGTCGACGGCGAGCTGGTAGAGGCCGAGCTGGGGGTTGGTCGGCAGGGAGGCGTCGGTCGGGGGATACTTCCCGGTCTTGAGGTCGACCACGACGACGTCACCGTGGTCGTCGAGCTCGAGGCGGTCGACGTAGCCGATGAGCCGCACCTCCTGCCCGTCGGGCAGCTCGACGGTGGCGGTGATCCGACCCTCGGAGGCGACGTGGGTGCGGGCCCCCGGACGCGACTGCCACGCGACGAACCTCGCCAGCGCCTCGCGGACCGCGTCACGCTCGCGCCCACCGGACCACGGCGTGCGGAACGACATCCGGTCCCAGACGTCGTCGACGAGGACCATCAGGTCGTCGACCAGCTCGGGGCCCGCCGTCGAGCTCGCCCTTGGCCACCCGGTCGGCGAGCGCGTGGACGATGATCCCGAAGCCCTGCGCCGACGAGCTGACCACGGTGCCGCCGGCCTCCTGCTGGAGGAACCACTGCGCCGGGCAGGTGATCAGTCCCTGCAGCGCGCTGGCCGAGAGCCGGACCGGTTCGTCGGGTGGTCGCACGGGGGTCGACGCGCGGCTCGGCGCCCGCAGGCCCCACCAGGTGGCGGGGTCGGCGGCCGGCGCCAGCGGTCGGCCCTGGATCTCGGTGGCTGCGAGGGCGGCCAGGCGGTGGGCGGCCGCACGGCGGAGGTCGTCGGGCTCCGCGGCGTCTGCGGTGGTGCGGCGGAGCTCGGCGACCAGGCCCGCGAGCGACAAGGGGCGGCGGGGCCGGCCCTGGTGGTGGACGGGCTCGCCGGCGCCGATCTCGTGGAGGAAGCGCGATGGCTGCTCGCCGTCGTCGTCGGGTGAGGCCACGGCGGTCACCACCAGCCGGCGGCGGGCACGGGTGGCGGCGACATAGAAGAGCCGGCGCTCCTCGGCCAACAGTGCCGCGGGCGTCAGCGGCGGCACCAGCCCGTCGCGGCCGATGCGGTCGGCGCCGAGCAGCGTGTTGCGCCGACGGAGGTCTGGCCAGGCCCCCTCCTGCACGTGGGCGACCGCCACGAGGGACCACTCCAGGCCCTTGGACCGGTGGGCGGTCAGCAGCCGCACCGCCTCGCCGCGCACCCCGCGCTCGGCGAGGGTGTCGGCCGGGATCTCCTGGGCCGACAGGGTGTCGAGGAACTCGCGCAGGCCCACGTGTCCGGCCTGCTCCTCCGAGCGTGCGGCCGCGTCGAAGAGCGCACAGATGGCGTCGAGGTCGCGGTGGGCGAGCCGGGCCGACTGGCCGCCGAGCTCGGTCTGATGTCGGAGCCGGGATCCCCAGTCGGTGCCGTCCCAGAGCGTCCAGAGCACCTGCTCGGGGCTGTCGCCTGCGTCGAGATGCGCGCGGGCCGACCGGACCAGGGCCACGACCCGGCGGGCGCGCGCCGCGGCGTCGCCCGGCACACCGTCGAGGAAGCCCGGGACCGTGACCGCACGGCGCAGGAGCTCGCGGGAGGGTACGTCGTCGTCGCGGGTGCGCAGGGCGCGCGCGAGCCCGCGCAGGTCGTGGGCATCGAGGCCCCCGAGCGGTGAGGTGAGCAGCGCCTCCGCGCGGTCGGCGGCCACGACGTCGGGGTCGTCGAGGTCGTCGATGTCGAGGTCGACGACGACGCGCAGGGCAGCCAGCAGGGGCAGCACGGCCGGCTCGCGCACCAGGGGCGTCTCGTCGCTGGACACCCCGACCGGCACCCCGGCTGCGCCGAGCGAGCGACGTAGCGCCGGGATCGAGGTCCGGCCGGAGCGGACCAGGACCGCCATCTCGGACCAGACGAGGCCGTCCTCGAGGTGGGCCCGGCGCAGGAGGTCGGCGAGGTGCTCGGACTCGGCCCGGGCGGTGTCGAACGTCAGCACGTCGACGCGACCCGGGCCGAGACCGGGCGCTGCTGCGACGGGGTTGCGGAAGACCTGGAACGTCTCCAGCGGGATCGACCCGGTGATGCCGATGGAGGCGGCGATCGACCGCGACGCGCGGAGCAGGCGTGGACCGAACCGGCGCGTCGTGGCGAGGGCCACCACCGGCGCAGGGGCGTCGTCGCGGGTGCGGAACGTGGTCGGGAAGTCGAGGATGCCGCGCAGGTCGGCGCCCCGGAAGCCGTAGATCGACTGGTCGGGGTCACCGACGACCACCAGGTCGCGGCCGTCGCCGGCCAACGACTGCAGCAGGTCGACCTGGGCGGGGTCGGTGTCCTGGTATTCGTCGACGAAAACGTGGCCGAACCGGCGGCGTACGTCGTCGCGGTGGTCGTCGGCCAGCTGGCCCGCGCGAGCGATCAGGTCGGCGTAGTCGAAGGCGTTCTGGAAGCCGAGGACCTGGAGGTATTGGCGCATGAAGAGCCCCGCCACCTCGAACTCCGGCACCCCCTCGCGCCGCCCGAGCGCGACGAGGTCGCCGGGGTCGAGGCCACGCTCGCGGGCCCGGGCCAGCACCGACTGCACCTCGGCGGCGAAGCCGCGGGTGCCCACGGCCGCCCGCAGCGCCTCCGGCCAGCGCACGGACTCGGGCGCGTCGGTGAGCAGCGCGTGGAGGACGACGTCCTGCTCGGGTGCGGAGAGCAGCCGGAGCGGGGCTGTGTAGAGGTCGGCCGGGCTGTAGGCGCGCACCAGGCCGTAGGCGAAGGAGTGGAACGTCGAGCACATGGTGGTCGACATGGTGCGACCCACGCGCGCGGTCACCCGGTCGCGCAGGCTCTCGGCGGCCTTGCGGCTGAAGGTGAGGGCCAGGATCTGCGCCGGGTCGACCCCGCGCCGCTCGATCCGGTCGGCGATCGCCTCGACCAAGGTGGTGGTCTTGCCGGTGCCGGGGCCGGCCAGCACGAGCAGCGGGCCGCCCTCGTGGTCGACCACTCCCTGCTGGGCGGCGTCGAGGTCGAGGGCGTGCGCGTCGGGTAGGACCGGGGGCACGAGGTGGTAGGTCGTGTGCTCCGCGGTGCTCATGGGTCCACCCAACCATCCGGCACCGACAGCTCGACCGACCACTAGGTTGGGCGACGTGACCGATTCCCAGGGGCCGCTGTCCGACGTCCTGGTGGTCGACCTGACCCGAGCCCTGGCCGGGCCCGCAGGCGGCGATGATGCTCGGCGATCTCGGCGCGCGGGTGATCAAGGTCGAGAGCGCGGCCGGCGACGACACCCGCGCCTGGGGCCCGCCCTGGGCCGGCGCGGACACCGGCCACCACGAGGACTCGACGTACTTCATGTCGGCCAACCGCAACAAGGAGTCGCTCGTCCTCGACCTCAAGGACCCTGCCGACGCCGACGTGCTGGCCGCGCTGGTACGTCGTGCCGACGTGCTGCTGGAGAACTTCCGGGTCGGCGTCCTCGACCGCCTCGGCTTCGGCGTCGAGCGGCTCCACGAGCTCAACCCGCGGCTGGTGGTCGGGTCGATCACCGGTTTCGGCCACGACGGGCCGGAGGCCCACCGCGCCGGCTACGACCAGATCGCGCAGGGCGAGGGCGGGCTGATGTCGGTGACCGGCACCGAGCAGCCGACCAAGGTCGGCGTCCCGATCGCCGACCTGCTCGCGGGGATGAACCTCGCCTACGGCGTCGCTCGCTGCGCTGCACGAGCGGCACACGACCGGGCGCGGCCGGGTCGTGCGCACCTCGCTGCTCTCCGGGGTGGTCGGAGTGCACGCGTTCCAGGGCACCCGCTGGCTGCTCGGCGGCGAGGTGCCGGGGATCGCCGGCGCCCACCACCCGGCGATCGCGCCCTATGGGCTGTTCGCAACCGCGTCGTCGCCGCTGCAGGTGGCGGTCGGCTCGGAGAACCTCTGGCAGAAGTTCGCCGCGGCGGTGGGGCTGGCCGCCGACGACCCGCGCTTCGTCACCAACCGGGAGCGGGTCGCCCACCGCGACGACCTGATCGCGGCGATCGAGACGGTCTTCGCCGCCGAGTCCGCCGAGCACTGGCTCGCCCTGCTCCACGACGTGGGTATCCCGGCCGGGAAGGTGCGGTCGATGGACGACGTCTACGAGTGGGACCAGGTGCGCTCGCAGGGGCTGGTGCTCGAGGTCGACCACCCTGCGTACGGCTCGCTCGCGCTGACCGGGTCGCCCGCTGCGCTTCGACGATGCCGTCTTCAGCGGAGGTCGCTCGCACCACCTGCCGCCCCCACTGCTCGGCGAGCACAACGAGGCGATCCGCGCCTGGCTGGCGACGGACGACTGACTCAGGCGCGCTCGCTGACCATGGCGACGAGGTCGGCGACTGAGTCGACGACGCGGGTGGGGCGGTAGGGGAAGGTGCCCACCTGGTCGGGGCGGGTGGAGCCGGTGCCGACCAGGATCGTGCGCAGGCCGGCCTCGAGGCCGCTGACGATGTCGGTGTCCATCCGGTCGCCGACCATCACGGTGGTCTCGGAGTGGGCCTCGATCCGGTTCAGGGCGGCGCGCATCATCAGGGGGTTGGGCTTGCCGATGAAGTAGGGCTTGCGGCCGGTGGCGGTGCTGATCAGTGCGGCGACGCTGCCCGTGGCCGGCAGGGTGCCCTGGTGGCTCGGGCCGCTGACGTCGGGGTTGGTGGCGATGAAGCGCGCGCCGTTCTCGATCAGGCGGATCGCCTTGGTGATCGCCTCGAAGGAGTAGGTGCGGGTCTCGCCGAGCACGACGTAGTCGGGGTTGCGGTCGGTCATCACGTAGCCGATGTCGTGCATGGCCGTGATCAGGCCGCTCTCCCCCACGACGTACGCCGTCCCGCCGGGGCGCTGCTCGTCGAGGAAGTCGGCGGTGGCCAGGGCGGAGGTGAAGATCCGGTCCTCCGGCACGTCGATGCCGCTGCCGAGCAGCCGCGCCCGGAGGTCGCGGCGGGTGAAGATCGAGTTGTTGGTGAGCAGGAGGTACTTCAGCCCGCTCTCCTTCAGCGCCTCGATGAACTCCGCCGCCCCGGGGATCGGGTCCTCCTCGTGGACCAGTACGCCGTCCATGTCGGTGAGCCAGGTGTGGATCGGCTTCGCCTCGGTCATGCCCCCCATCCTGTCGTAGGGGGCGAGCGGCGATGCGCGGAGTCGCCGGTGAACCGGCGACTCGCGCACTTCCAAGGCGTTGCAACGGCCGAGAAGTGCGAAATCCGGGCTCAGGAAGTGACGGTTGTGGCCCGTGAGGCTCTCTGCAGGAACGCGATGATGCGCGCCGCAGTCCGCTCCGGCTGCTCGAGGTCGGCCCAGGTGATCCGGATGCAGCGCCAGTCGGTGATCTCGGCGATCCGTGACTCACGCTGCTTCTCGCGGAGTACGGCGTCCACGACGGTCTCGCCCTCCTCGAGGTACCTGAGGTACTTCTCGCGACCGTCGAACTCCATCCACAGCCCGAGCTCGGGCCACGCGAAGTCCAGCCTGGCGACCAGACCTCCCGCATCGTCGTACACACGCCACTGAGGTACCGGCGCCGGGACGGAGTGCCGCCAGCAGAGGAAGACTGTGCGCGACTCACCCACAGACTCGATGCGTCCGTCGGCCAAGCGGAGGACCAGGTCCGTCCGCAGCGTGAACGGGTCCTTCCGCATCCGGTCGTAGCGCTGCTGGAGCCGCTCGGGCGTGGTCAGTCCCTCGTGGAGGAAGTAGTTCATCACCACCAGGCTCGGCTCGACGCCGGCCAAGGTGGTGATGTCGAGCGGCGTGCGGTCGGGGCTGGTCAGCTTCACCCCGTTCCGGGTGACGACGTCGCCATCGAGCAGGACACCCTGGTGTTGCCGGACGCCGCGCTCCTTACGTCCTGCGCGTCGGTCCTTCCGGGTGAGGTGAACGACGTCGAGCGGAAGGTTCCAGGTGGGAGCGCCGTACTCTGGCAGGGCAGACACATGGCTGAGTACGACGTCCGTGCGGGCTTGGCGGACGACGGCCCTGGCCAGCAGAGCGTGGCGCGCGTCTGCGTCGGCGTTGCGCCAGTCGGGACCGATCGCGTAGGCGCCGTGTCGCAGTCGGTGGAGAGCGCCGTTGCGAACGAGCACGCCGATGTCGCGGTCGGTCAGGCCTTCCGCAAGCAGGTCGGGGCGGAGCATGACGGGGCCCAGCCCGAGCGGGATCAGATCGTCCATGGTCCGAGGCTTGCCGATTCGCGGCCGCCCCGCTTGCTGGCTCGTGGCGCCTGTGGGGGACCGCGTGAGGACCACCCTGGTCGCGGCCATGGGCGAGCACCATCAGCACCCTGGGTCCCACGGGCCATGCCATTTGCACACTTCCAAGGCGTTGCAACGGCCGAGAAGCACGCGAGTCACCGGCGAACCGGCGACTCGCAGCGCGCCGGATCCCGACGAGGCGACCCTCGACCTCAGCCGAGGTCGACGATGGCGGCGACGGGGCCGCCGCCGTCGGGGCCCTGGTGGGCGGCGGAGACGGACACGAAGACCGCGGGGTCGCCGGTGACGGCGGCGGTGACGCCGCCGACGCAGGCCTTGATCTGGCGGTGCCAGTGGACGTCGGAGTCGTCGAGCATCGCGTTACGACGACCGCGGACCTGGCCGTCCTGCGAGGCCTCGCACTTGAGGAAGACGTTGACGAGCCGACCGGCGAGGTCGGAGGTGCGCGGCCGCTCCGGAAGGGAGAGCCCGGCCGAGCGGATCGCGTCCCAGATGCCGTCGGCGTCGAGGGCGTCGTTCATCACCCCGTGCCCGATCCGGTAGCGACCGCCGACACCCACGGCGTTACCGACCACCACGACCTGGGCCCGGTCGAGCTCGACCCCCGACGAGCAGGAGGCGACCGAGGAGTAGAGCGACCGGTCCCGCAGGACGTCGGCATCGTCGGGCATCGAGATCTCGCCGAGCGCCACCGCGATGCCGAGGGCGGCGCCCCCGTTGGAGACGTCCATGGAGGTCAGCGTGTCCTCGGTGAAGACGTCGTGCCCGCGGCTCTTGGCGTCGCGGATCGTCTCGATGGTCAGCAGGGGCGTCTTGGTCTGCACGTAGTGCACGTCGGCGGGATCGGTGATCCCCGCCCGCTCCTGAGCCACCCGAACGGCGTCGGCGACCTTGGAGATCATCCCCCGCCGGCCGATCTCCTCGGGGAGCAACGGCTCGCTCATCGCGAACCCCACCGTCAGCCGCGGCTCGTCGGACGGTACGACGTCCCCGTCCGGCACGGTCGCGAAGATCGTCGCGTGGGGGCTGATCACCCCGTCGGTGCCGCCCGACCAGACGATCGGCACCTGCGTGACGGCCTCGGGGTCGGCGCCCGCGCGAGACCAGCGCCTCGCGGAACGCCCGGTCGGCGATGATCCGCGTGTAGTCGTTGACGCCGCCGTTGCCCTCGGTCTTGCCGATGATCGCGACCACCCGGTCGGCGTGCAGGACGCCGTCGTCGATCAGGGTCACCAGCTCCGAGGCGTCGGAGACCGAGTGCAGCGGGACCTTGCGGACTTCGATGGCAGGCACGGCAGGCATGCCGTCGATCCTGTCAGGTCTCGTCGGCCACCACGACCGTGCCCGTCGCCCCGAGCAGGGTCACCGCGTCCACGATCTGGTCGAGGCTGGTGATCACAGCCGGGCAGTCGGTGCCCTGCACGAAGCGGCACACCGCGTCGACCTTCGGCCCCATCGAGCCACTCGCGAAGTGTCCCTCGTCGGCATAGGCCTGCATCCGCGACAGCGGCACCCGCCCGATCGGCTCCGCGTCGGGCTCACCGAAGTGCAGCACCGCCTGAGGTACGTCGGTCGCCACCACGAGCAGGTCGGCCCCGACCAGCACCCCCAGCAGCGCCGCCCCGAGGTCCTTGTCGATGACCGCCTCGACGCCGGTCAGCGTCCCGTCGTCGCGCCGTACGACGGGGATGCCGCCGCCGCCGTTGGCCACGACCACGAACCCCGCGTCGACCAGCTCGAGCACGGCCGGCGCGTCGATGATGTCGAGCGGCTCCGGCGAGGCGACGACGCGGCGCCAGCCCTTCTCACCCCGGTCCTCCCACACCTCGCCGTGGTCGACCAGCAGCCGCGCCTCGTCGGGCGGCAGGAACCGCCCGATCGGCTTGGTCGGCCTCACGAAACCGGGGTCGTTGACGTCGACCAGCGTGCGGGTCACCACCGTCGCGCACCGCCGCTCGACCCCGCGTCGGGCGAGCGCCGCGTCGAGGGCGTCCATCAGGACGAACCCGAGCGTCGCCTGCGTCTGCGCCCCGCACCAGTCCAGCGGCACCGGTGGTACGACGGACGCGGCCAGCTCGTTCTTGACCAGCAGATTGCCCACCTGCGGGCCGTTGCCGTGGGTGACCACGACCTCGACGTCGTGCGCGAGCAGCTCGGCGACGGCGTCCATCGCGACCTCGGCCGCGGCGATCTGGTCCTCGGGTCGCGCGCGACCGTCGGCGTTGGTCATGGCGTTCCCGCCCAGGGCCAGCATCACGCGCACGGGCCGAACCTAGCCCTCCCGGCGCCCCGCATCCGTGACGTCGCCGTCGTGGCGCGCGACGGGTCAGTCGTCGGGGAAGGCCCAGCGGATGCCCAGCAGCCCGGGCCCGAACCCGCGCGCCAGTGCGTGCGCGCCGAGGCCACCACCGAGGTCGAGCAGCTCGCTCTCCTCGACCTCGTCGAGCCGGCGGAACCGCTCGACCCGCGCCGGCAGCCGACCGGCGTCGAACCGCACCCAGATCAGCAGCTCGGCGAGGCGCCGCGCGGCGTAGTGGTCGAAGAACCGGTCCTCGGACGGTGTCGGCAGCTCGACCCTGAGCTCGTAGAGGGCCGACTCGTCGCGACGCAGCTCGTGGTCCATGAGCAGCTCCACGGCGAAGACGCCGCCGGTGACGTCGAAGCAGCTCTTCCCGAACTCGCAGCCGGCGACCGGCACGAAGACGGGCATCTCGCCGTGGTCGTCGAGGGTCACGATCAGCGGCGTACGACGCGCGCCGTCGCGGCGGGCGACCATCATCGCCTTGACCTGGATGACGGTGGCCCGGCCCTCGGCGTCGAGGTCGACGGTGATGTGGCGCAGCTGCTCGACCAGCTCGTCGTAGAGGCTCTCGAACCCCAGCTCCTGCAGGGCAGCCTGCATCGCCGGCGACTCGTCGAACAGGTCGCTCATCGCACTCTCCCCCGGCCTCGGCCCGGGTCGACGCGACGGCCCCAGCCGGTCGACGAGGCGGCCGGGCTCGACCCAGAGCAGCCGCTCGATCTCGACCAGCGCGTCACGCGACGTGCCGCGCTCGGGCTGACTGCGGCCCGACCGCCAGTAGCTGAGCGCCGCGGAGCTGACCGGGTGTCCACGCTCGACGAGCCGGTCGTGGAGCCAGGCGAGGCTCACTCCTCGCTGCTCCAGCGCGTCGGCAAAGGCCCGAGGGAATCCGGGCTCGCCCATCGTCGGTGCCCTCCCTCCCGAGCACGTGGCGGGTGCCGCCACAGGTGGACAGGCCTCTCAGCCTAGGACACTTGCGTTCACACAACTATGTGAGCGGATAAGTGAAGAGTGACGCTCTAGGCTCCTTGTCCTGAGCGGCACGCCCGCTCGGGGAGATGCCGGGCACCGGGGGGTCCCGGCATCCTTCCTGTCCGGACCTGTCCGCCCCGACGACGGTCCGGCTCAGCGCCGGTCCACCTCGGCGTACGGCGCGCCGCCCGCCAGGCGGGCATAGCCCGGGCCGCGGTCGAAGAACGCCTCGTCCGACCGAGGCCGGCCGGCACGCTCCTCAGCGGTGCGCACCTCGTCGTGGCCGAGGTCGTCGCCCTCGACCGACCCGGTGAGCACCACGCCGTAGTCGGTCAGGGCAGAGCCCGGCGAGACCTTGCGCCACCGCACGTCGCGCACCACCAGGGCCGGGTCGCGCTCGAGCGGGTCGCCCCAGCCGCCACCGCCCGTGGTGCGGATCCGGATCACCTCGCCGGCCCGGACCGGTTCGGCGTCGGCGAGGGCGTCGACCTCGCGCTCGTGCGGGCCGCCGGGGTCGATGGTGACCTGGAAGGACCGGCCGGCTCGGCCGCCGTCGACCCCCCAGCAGGACAGGATCGAGCGGTCGGCGATGGACATGAAGTGCGCGTCGCGCAGCATCCGGATGTGCTTCTCGTAGCCCAGTCCTCCGCGGAACTTCCCGGGCCCGCCGCTGTCGACCGCGAGCGAGAGCACCTCGACCAGGAACGGGAATCGGGCCTCGGTGAACTCGGTGGGCAGGTTCCGCGAGTCGGGCACCACGTGGATCGTGTCCTCGCCGTCGGCGTAGAAGCGCCCGCCCGAGCCACCGCCGAGCACCTCCCGCATCAGGTAGGGCCGGCCGTCGTCGTCCTCGCCGTAGACGCCGGTGTAGCGGATCGTCTCCTGGTCGGCCGGCATCCGGCCGTCCACCGCCTTGGCCAGCACGCCGGCGAGCACCCCGAGCAGCCGCAGGATCACGAACGTGCGGGCGTTGGTCGGTGCCGGGAAGACCGGCGTGAGCAGCGTGCCGGGCTCGGGGAAGCGCATCTCGATCAGCGGTACGACGCCCTCGTTGACGTCGAGCTCGGCCATCCGCTCGGGGGTGTCGGCGAGGTTGCGCAGGATCGGCGCGAGCCACTTCTTGAGGAACACGCCGTCGCTGTAGTCGCCGCAATGGTTGATCGGCCCCTTGGCCTGAGGGCCGGTCCCGTCGAAGTCGATGACCAGCCGCTCCCCGTCGGGGTCGTCGGCAGCGGTGCGGGTCAGGGTGATCCGCTGCGCGTGCAGCCGCGGCTCGTCGACGCCGTCGTGCTCGGCGTAGTCCTCCCAGACCCAGCTTCCGACCGGGATCTTGGAGAGGATCTCGCGGCGGTAGGTCTCGGTGGTGCGCTCGAGGATGGCGTCGAAGCACGCCTCGACCTCGGGCACGCCGTAGCGCGCGAAGAGCTCGCCCAGGCGCCGCGCGCCCATCAGGCAGGCCGAGCACTCGGCGTCGAGGTCGGCCGCGAGTGACTCCGGCATCCGGGAGTTGCGGGTCATGATCGCCAGCGCCGAGCGGTTGGGGACGCCGGCGTCCCACAGCTTGATCGGCGGCACCATCAGGCCTTCCTCGAAGACCGTGGTCGCCGTGCTCGGCATCGAGCCCGGCACGGCGCCGCCGATGTCGTCGTGGTGGCCGAAGGCCTGGACGAAGGCGACGACCGCACCTCCCACGATCACCGGGACCGTCACGCACAGGTCGGGCAGGTGCCCGATCCCGCCCTCGGAGCGGTAGACGTCGTTGTGGAAGAACACGTCGCCCTCGCGCATCTCCGTGATCGGGAAGTCGCGGGCGACCGGGTGGACGAGGGCCGAGTAGGAGCGGCCGGTGAGCTTGCGGAGGAGCCGGTCGTGGATGCCCGCCCGGAAGTCGTGGGCGTCGCGGATCATCGGACTGCGACTCGTCCGCGCGATCGCCGTCTCGACCTCGGCCTCCACGCTGGCCAGGGATCCCTGCACGATCTCGACCAGCACCGGGTCGGCGCCCGCTCCGGCGTCGGCGGTCAGGGGCCCGTAGGGGAAGTCGGTCGGGACGCGCCTGCTCATGCGCGCGTCGCCGTACGGCGCACCAGCAGGTTGCCGAAGTCGTCCACGGTCGCCGCGAAGCCGGGGTGGAGCGGGACGGTCGAGCCGTACTCCTCGATGACCGCCGGTCCCTCCACCGTCGTCCCCACCGCGAGGTCGGTCCGCCGGAGCACCCGGGTCTCGACGTACCCCTCCTCGGCCGCGAAGCAGACCGCGCGGATGTGGCTCGCGAGCACGCTCGCTTCGCCGCTCGCTCCGGTCGCTCCCCCCGGCCCAGCCGGGGCGAGGCGTCCTCGCTCGGGGCGGGTGATCGGGCCGATGCCGGAGACCCGCAGGTTGACCCACTCGACCTGCTGCGAGGCGTCGCCGGCGAAGTCGTAGCCGTAGAGCCCACGGTGCTCGGCGTGGAAGGCGGTGACGACCTCGTCCAGCGCGGCCCGGTCGAGGTCGCCGTCGGGCACCGGCACCCGCACCTCGAAGGCCTGGCCGAAGTAGCGCAGGTCCGCGGTCCGGACGAAGACGTGCGCGTCCTCGGCGAACCCCTCACGCAGCAGCGCGTCGCGGGCCAGCCCTGCCAGCCCGTCGTACGACGTGCGGAGTCCAGCAACGTCGAGCGCGGCGTCGAGGGAGACCCGGGTCTGCACGTAGTCGTTCTTGACGTCGACGGTCAGCAGCCCGAACGCCGAGACGTTGCCCGGGTCGGGGGGCACCAGCACGGTCGGGACGCCGAGCACGTCCATCAACCGGCACAGCAGGAGCGAGCCCGACCCGCCGAACGTCGTCAGGGTGAAGTCGCGGACGTCGAGCCCGCGCTTGACGGTGACCTGGCGCAGGGCGTTGGCCTGGTTCCACGCGGAGATCTCGAGGACCCCGACGGCGGTCGCCTCGGGCGACATCCCGAGCGACGCGGCGAGCCGCTCGACCCCGGCCCTCGCGGCGTCGACGTCGAGCGGGATCTCCCCGCCGAGGAGGTGCGGAGGGATGCGGCCGAGCACGACATGGGCGTCGGTGATGGTCACGTCGGTGCCGCCCTGGCCGTAGCAGAGCGGCCCGGGGTCGGCCCCGGCCGACTCGGGCCCGACCCGGAGCGCCCCTTCGGCGGACAGGTGGGCGATCGACCCGCCGCCGGCCCCCACGGTCACCACGTCGATCATCGGGATCTTGCTCGGGAAGGCGCCGACGGTTCCCTCGGTGGTCAGGGTCGGTTGGCCGTCGACGACCACGGCGACGTCGGTCGACGTCCCGCCTCCGTCGCAGGTCAGCACCCGGTCGAACCCGGCCACCTGGGCGATCAGCGCCGCCCCGAGAGCCCCCGCCGCCGGCCCGCTGAGGACCGTGGTGATCGGCTGGTGCACGACCTCGTCGGCGCTGAGCACACCGCCGTTGGACTTCATCACGTAGAACGGCACCCGGCGCGAGCGGTCGGGGCCCCCGACGTACGACGCGAGCCGCGCGCTGATGTTCGAGACGTACGACGCGAGCCGGGGCTTGACCGCGGCATCGACGAGGGTGGTCATGGCGCGCTCGTACTCCCGGTACTCCCGCAGCACCTCGCTGCTCAGGCTGACGACCGCCTCCGGGTGCTCCTCGGCCAGCACCCGGCGCATCCGCTGCTCGTGGGCCGGATCGGCGTAGGCGTGCAGGAAGCAGACGCCCAGGGTGTCGACGCCGCGGTCGCGGAACCAGCGGGCGACCGCGCGGGCGCCCGCCTCGTCGAAGGGCCGCACCTCCTCGCCGTGGACGTCGAGCCGGCCGCCGACCGAGCGGACCAGGTCGCGGGGCACGATCCGGGGCGGCTTGACCCAGAAGTAGGAGTTCCCGTAGCCGTCGGGCACGGACTGGCGCGCGATCTCGAGCATCGCGTCGTACCCCTCGGTGGTGATGAACCCGAGCCGCCCGACCTTGCCCTCGAGGAGCTGGTTGGTGGCGACGGTGGTGCCGTGGCTGACCGCGGCCACGTCGTCGCCCCCGGCGTCCTCCAGCAGGGCGAGCACCTTCTCGATGCCGGCCAGGAACCCCTCGGCCGGGTCGGCGGGAGTCGACGGCGTCTTGGTGGTGACGACCTGCCCGGAGTCCTCGTCGAGGGCCACCACGTCGGTGAAGGTGCCGCCGGTGTCGATGCCCACCCGGATCCGACGGCTCATGGGCTGATTCAAGCAGCCCGGGGCACTGGCCGGGAGGCTCAGGACTCCGGGGGCCGCTCGTTGTAGACGCCGGCCGGCTCCTGGCCGGTCAGCTGCGCGATCGCGGCCATCACCCGGTCGGTGATCTCGCGCCGGGCTCGGCCGGGAGGTACGCCGTCGTACTGCCCCTGCACGTCGATCGGCTCGCCGAAGGTCACCGTGACCCGCACCAGCCGTGGCCGGTTGGAGCCCACCGGCTGGAGCTTGTCGGTGTCACGCAGGCCGACCGGGACGATCGGGGCGCCGGAGGTGAGCGCGAGCTGGGCGACACCGGTGCGGCCGCGGTAGAGGCGGCCATCGCGCGAGCGGGTGCCCTCGGGGTAGATCCCGAACGCCCCACCCTCGGCCAGAACCCCGAGCGCGGTGTCGAGGCTCGCGAGGGCGGCCTTGGAGTCGTCGCGGTCGACCGGCAGCGCGCCGAACGCCTCGAACCACTCCTTCATGAACCGGCCCTTGATCCCGGTGCCGTTGAAGTAGTCGGACTTGGCCAGGAAGCTCACCGGCCGCGGGGCCACCGCCGGGATCACCACGCTGTCGACGAAGCTCTGGTGGTTGCTGGCCAGGATCAGCGGGCCCGTGGCCGGGACGTGCTCGAGGCCACGCACGTGGGGCCGCCACACCGCCTTCAGCAGCGGTGGCACGATCCGGTGGGACACGCCGTAGAGCACTGGCTCATCTTGCCGCACCGCGCTGCGGTCCCCACCGGGGTCCCAGCGGCGCCGCCTAGGAGGCGCGGTCGCGCTTCCAGACGTACGGCGTGGTCGTGGTGACCGCGACCAGCCCGGAGCGCTCCAGGATCGGGCGGGACATCGCGCTGCAGTCGCTGTGCATGAAGCGGACGCCCTCGGCGAGGGCGAACCGGGCGCGGGCCGCGGTGAGGGCGCGGTAGATGCCCTTCCCCCGCCACTCGGGGAGCGTCGCGCCGCCCCAGAGCCCAGCGAACTCGGTGCCGGCGACCCGGTTGAGGCGCCCGGCGGAGACCACGCGCCCGCCGGCCTCGGCCACCCAGAAGGTCTCGGCCCCCTGCATGCGCTCGAGCCGGTCGAGCACCTGGTCGCCCGTGGGTCCGGCGCCGAACACGTCGTGCTGCATCGTGCTCGCCTCGCGGATCACCGTCTCGCGCTCCGGCTCCGGCAGGTCGTCCACCCGGCGTACCGAGAGCCCGTCGGGAAGGTCGACGTCGACGGCGAGGCTGGACGCCTCACCGACCATCACCGTCTCCACCTCGTCCGGCTCGAGCCCGTGGGCGCGGAGGTGCTGGTCGAGCTCTGCTGGCCAGTCGTGACCACGCGTCTTCCACTCGAACTCCTCCACCTCGGGGACCGCCGCGAAGTGGGCGACGGTCTCACCGATCAGGGCGTCAACGGCCTCGATGCTCCCGAGACTCTCCAGGCTCTCGTAGCTGACGAACCCGCTGTCGGTGAACAACCCCCGCCACAGGGGGCCGGACCGCTCCCAGCTCACCGACCCCTGCACCTCCGCGTCTCCCCGGAGCTGGGCGTCGTACGCCGCGAGCAGGGTGGTCCTCAGGTCCGGGTCGGCGCCACCGTCGGGCATGCGTTCTCCTCCTCGATGCGGGGTCGTCACGTGCGCGACGCCCAGCATTGCCCGAGCGGTCGGCCTGATGCGACTGGATATGGGAGGCGGAGTCCCACGACGCCCCGAGAAAGGCCCCGAGGACAGCAGAAGGGCCCTCGCCGGTATGAGCGACAAGGGCCCTCCTGGTGGTGACCGGTCGGCCACGGCACGGGTCCGTGGTCGAGCGGTTCACCCGGCGACCGGTACTGGTGACGCTCCCGGTCGATCCAGCCGGCGCCTGCGATCCCGAAGGCCCCGTCACCTGGCCTCCGCCACCTCCGCCCGGCAAGCCAGGCGGCGGAGGTGCGGATCTCTGTCTCCGACCGATCCCGCTCTCCCCGGGGGGAGTGCGTGGGAGAAGTTCTACGGGGCGCAACGCCTGCCCCACAAGCGGTTCCGCGGACTTCTTCGGCCGGTTTCGTTCTCCTCAGTGTTGTCCACAGAACCGCCCAGGCCGGTCCACAGACTTCCCCCAGATCTCCACAGGTACGGTGCCCAGGGGTTGACCAGTGGCCTAGACCAGGCGGCCGGCGACAGGCCTCAGGAGTGGGCGTGCCCTTCGAAGCCCTCGGGCGCACGGTCGAGGAACGTCGTGACGCTCGTGATCTGTCCCGCCTCGTCGAGAGTGAGGACGTCGGTGCCTTCCGCGAAGGACCGGTCCTCGTGCAGGAGCTCCCACTGGACGCGGATCCGGCCGTGGTGCTCCTCGGGCGGCGTACGGCGCCGGAAGGCGTAGTCACCCATCGCGGTGGCGAAGTCGGCGGTGAAGCCGATCAGGGCGTCGAGCCCGGCGAGCTCCCCCACCGGGGCGTACTGCACGACGTCCGGGGCGAACAGCTCGCCTCCGAGCGAGCGCTGCTGCTCCGGGGAGAGGTTCCAGAAGCGGACGTAGGCCTCTGCCTGAGGGCTCGTCGTCGGGGTTGGGGTCTCGGTCATCGGTGACTCCTCCTGCGGTCGATGGCTCGCGCCACTCGCGGCGCCCGTCGACGATGCGTCGCTGCGGTGCGGCTTGTCGATGACCTCGGAGGTAGTTGCCCAGCGACCCGGCCTCCACCAGCCTGGAGCCATGGCCGTGACGCAGGAACCCGTCGGCGCGCTCGTGCGCCACTGGCGTCACCACCGCCGCCGCTCGCAGCCGGACGTGGCGATCGCCGCCGATCTGTCTGCCCGGCACCTGAGCTTCATCGAGACCGGGCGCGCGACGCCCAGCCGGACGATGATCGAGCGGCTGTGCGAGGAGCTCGAGGTGCCGCTGCGAGAGCGCAACAGGTGGTACCTCGCGGCCGGCTTCGCCCCGATGCACGAGGAGCGGCCTCTGGCGGAGCTCGGCCCGGCACGCGCCGCCGTCGAGGCGGTGCTCGCGGGACACGAGCCCTACCCGGCGGTCGCCGTCGACGTCCGTTGGGACCTCGTCGCCGCGAACCGGGCCATGACGACGTTCCTGTCCGAGATTCCCGACGAGCTGCGCCACCCGCGCCCGAACCTCATCCGCTCGACGCTCCACCCGGCCGGGCTGGCGCCCCTGGTGCGCAACTACGAGCAGTGGCGGACCCACGTCGTACGACGGATCCGCCGCCAGCTGCACCGGACCTCGGCTCCCGGCCTGGCCGAGCTGCTCGCCGAGGTGGAGAGCTATCCGGTCCCGCCCGGGACCGTCGAGGTCGACCACGACTCCGCCGCCGATGCCGTGTCGGCACCACTGCTGCTGTCGACGCAGTACGGCGACCTGTCCCTGTGCTACGTGCTCTCGGTCTTCGGGGCCCCACGCGACGTCACCCTCGACGAGATCGGCCTCGAGTCGTTCTTCCCGGCCGACGACGCGAGCCGCGACCTGCTGCGCTCGATGGCGGATGGTTCGAACGCCGCTTCGAACGTCGCCGGCGGCTCGACGAAATGAGTGAAGGGCCCTCATCGGTATGAGCGACAAGGGCCCTTCGTGGAGTGATCACCGGACCGAGGTCCGACCCTCACTCTGACCGGTACTGGTGGCGCTCCCGGTCGATCCCGTCGGCTCCTCCGACCCCAGCAGCCCCGTCACCTGGCCACCGCGGCTGCCTCCCAGCAAACTGGGTGACCGCCGTGCAGATCTTCGTCTCCGACCGATCCCGCTCTCCCCGGAGGAAGTGCGTGGGAGAAGTTCTACGGGCCGAAACCCCAACCCCACAAGGGGTTTCGCCAGATTTCTTTCACATACCTCGAGTTCCGGCGCGTCGTCCACAGAACCGGCCCAGCTCCTCCACAGACCCGGGCACCCTGTCCACAGGAAAGGTGGTCAGCTGTGGATGGCAGGTCCGACGCCCACCAGCTCGAAGTCCCACACCACCAGCGCCGGGGTGTCGAGGTACGCCGCCCACGCGGCCGCCGGAGCGGCCCCCATCAGCGACCACACGTTCGGCGGATCCGCCGGCGCGTGCGGCTCGGGCGGGTCCCAGTCATCGGCGTCGTCATCGGCGTCCATCGGTGGTCGGATCGGCTCCTCGCACGCCCGCACCACGAACCCGTGGGCCAGGGACACCCGGACGTACTCCCCGGTCCCGTGCCGCCGGCCGGGGAGATAGCCGATCCGTCCGTCGGGTGTCTCCTGCGGCATGGGCTGGAGCGTGGAGCCCGCAAGGACCCCGCGGCTGTCGGAGACGACGAGGTGGCCGCCGGTGCGCAGGACGCGCGCGGCCTCGGCGAAGACCGGTGCCAGGTCCGGCACGTGAGCCAGCGCGAGGGTGACCACGAGGAGGTCGGCCTCGGCGTCGGGGACCGGCAGGTCGCGTAGGTCGGCCAGGCCGAACTCCACGTCCGGGAGCTTGGCGCGGGCGACGGACAGCATGCCGGGCGACACGTCGTACCCCCGGACGTCATGGCCGTGGGCGTGCAGCCGGGCCGCGACCCGACCGGTGCCGCAGGCGGCGTCGATCGCACGGCCCGGCGGCAGCGCGTCCAGGATCGGGAACAGCGCCGGCTCCTCCATCTCGAACATCGTGTTCGGCCCGTCGTACGACGGCGCCCAGCCGTCGTAGGCCTCGGCCGCGACGAGCGGGTGGACCTCGACGCCGGGACCCCAGCGCTCGGGCTCGGCGAGGAGGTCACGGAGCTCGGCGAGCCGGGCGCGGGTGAAGGCCTCGTCGTGCTCGCCGGCGAAGGCACGCAGCAGGGCGACGCCCTCGAGTCCGGCGAGATAGGCCAGCGGGTGCTGGAAGATCACAGGTTCGGCCACACGCGCATCCTGCGACGGCGAGGGGTGGGGCACCACCGGGTTTCTCGAGGCCGACGTCGCCGGGGCAGGGGCCGAACACAGTAGAAGGGCCCTCATCGGTATGAGCGACAAGGGCCCTTCTGGTGGTGACCCGTCGGGCCTCGGCACAAGTCCGTGGTCCGGCGGTCCACCGCTGTGACCGGTACTGGTGACGCTCCCGGTCGATCCAGCCGGTTCCTCCGATCCCGGTCGCCCCGTCACCTGGCCACCGCGGCTGCCTCCCAGCACGCTGGGTGACCGCCGTACAGATCTTCGTCTCCGACCGATCCCGCGCTCCCCGGAGGAAGTGCGTGGGAGAAGTTCTACGGGCCCGAAGCCCCACCCCACAAGGGTTTTCGGCCCTGACTTTCACAAACTTCCAGTTCCGGCGCGTCGTCCACAGAGATGCCCGTCTTCCTCCACAGGCCGGGGCCGGCTGTCCACAGAGACGGCGCCGGGCTGTGGACGCCTGGCTCGGACCCGCTCCTCAGCCGCGGACCGTCTCGAAGGCCGCGGCGACCTCCAGCAGGCGCCGGTCGTCGCCGAACGGCGCGACGACCTGGATCCCGACCGGCAACCCGTCGGAGGTGTCTCCTGCCGGCACCGAGATGGCCGGACAACCGGTCACCGTGATCACGAAGCACGAGCGCATCCAGTCGAGATAGGTGGCGGTGGGGAGCCCGTCGACCTCGGTGGGGTACTCCTGGTCGGCGGGGAACGGCGGCACCTGGGAGGTCGGCAGGACCAGCACGTCGTAGCGCTCGAAGAAGACGCGCATCCGCTCGGACAGGGCGGTGCGCTGTTCGTAGGCGCGGGCGATGTCTGCGCCGGTGAGCGACTCCCCCGCCCGGACGTTGGCCGCCAGCGAGGGCTTGAGGCCGTCGGGATGTGCGGCGAGCAGGTCACCGAAGCCGGCCTGGAAGGTCCACGCGCGCAGTGTGCGGAAGCACTCGTCGGCCTCGGCTAGGTCGGGGTGGGCGTCGTCGACGTACGCTCCGGCCGCGTCGAGGAGCGCCCCCGCCTCGGTGACCACCCGTCGTACCTCGGGATCGAGGGCGAGCAGTCCGCCGAGATCGGGGCTCAGAGCGACCCGGAGCCCGGGCAGGGCGGCCGGGTCACCGGTGAGCGGAGCGGCGTAGGACGCCCCGGGCTCGCCGAGCGCGGTCGGGACCCGCGGGTCCGGGCCGGCGATCACCGAGAGCAGCAGGGCGACGTCGTCGCAGGTGCGGGCGAGGGGTCCGCTGGTGCCGGTGGTCTCCCAGAGATTGGTGGTCGGCCAGGACGGCACCCGGCCGAGGCTGGGCCGGAGCCCCACCACACCGCAGAACGACGCGGGGTTGCGCAACGAGCCGCCCATGTCGGACCCGTCGGCGAGAGGCACCATCCCGGTGCGGAGGGCACAGGCCGCGCCACCGCTGGAGCCGCCGGCCGAGCGGGTCGGGTCGACGGGGTTCAGGGTGGTGCCGAAGACGGGGTTGAACGTGTGGGACCCGGCCGCGAACTCCGGCACGTTGGTCTTCCCGATCGTCACCGCGCCCGCCGACCGGATGCGCTCGACGATGAGGTCGTCGGCGTCGGGCACGTGGTCGGCGAAGAGCGGCGAGCCGTAGGTGGTCCGCCAGCCGGCGACGTCGTGGGTGTCCTTGAAGGCGAACGGAAGCCCGTGCAGCGGTCCGAGCGCGTCCCCCCGGGCGGTGGCGGCGTCGGCCTGCTCGGCTCCTTCCCGGGCGCGGCCCTCGTCGAGGCTCACGATCGCGTTCAGCTGCGGGTTGCGCTCGGCGATCCGGGTGAGGTGCAGGTCGAGCAGCTCCCGCGCCGATATCTCCCGGCGTCGTACGGCGTCGGCCATGGCGCGGGCGGCGGAGTCGGCGGAGATGGTGCTCATCCGCCCCACCCGTCACGGGGCCGACGTGGGTTGTGCACTTCTCGGGCGTTGCAACGGCCGAGAAGTGCGCGAGTCACCGGTGAACCGGCGACTCCGCCGGTCACCGCCGCCGCCGGCCGAAGAGGGAGCCGGCGACGACTCCGAGGAGCACCAAGCCGGCGCCGACGGCGATGCCGCGCAGGAAGTCCTGCTGGGCCGACGGCGGTCGGGCGGGCGGGGTGTAGACCGTGCCGGTGACCCCGGCCGTCGGGGTCGGGCCCGGGACGGCCGGGGCGCCGGGGGGCGCGCCGGCGGGCGCGCCGGCGGGTGCGCCGGGGACGGCGAGGGCGTCGGTCACGTTGTCGAAGAACTCCCCCGCCATCCGCTTCGACACCGAGCCGAGCATCCGCTGCCCGACGCCACCGACCATGCCTCCGACGGACGCGTCCGCGGCGTAGGAGATCCGGGTGCCTTCCTCCACGGGGGCGAAGGCGACGTGCACCGTGGCGTCGACGGTGCCGGGGGCCCCGGCACCCTGCAGCGACATCAGCAGCGACTCGTGGGGCACGAGGTCGGAGAGGGTGCAGGTGCCGTCGTAGGTGCCGCGGATCGCCGCGACCCCGGCCGACACGGTCATCGCGTAGGAGTTCTCACCCGTGGCGACGAGGCGCTCGCAGCCCGGGCAGGGTGCGGACCAGGACGGCGGGGTCGAGCAGGGCCTCCCACACGCTCTCCACCGGGAACGGGACGGCGTGGTGGCCGGTGATCTTCATGCGGGCTCCTCGGAGGCGTGCTGTCGGCGCAGGTCGAACAGCTCGGACGGTGAGATCGGCATCGCGGAGACGGGGAATCCCTCGGCGTCGGAGATCGCCGACGCGAACACCGCCGCCGACGGGATCACGCCCGCCTCGCCCGCGCCCTTGATGCCCAGCGGGTTGAGCGGCGACGGCGTCTCGAGGTGGTCGATGTCGATCCGCGCGGGCACCTCGGTCACGTAGGGCATCAGGAAGTCCATGAACGACGCGTTGACCAGCTGGCCACCCTCGTCGTAGGCCATCCGCTCGTAGAGCGCTCCGCCGACGCCCTGCGCGACCCCGCCCTGGATCTGGCCCTCCACGATCATCGGGTTGATCAGCGGACCGCAGTCGTGGACGACGGCGTACTTGAGGATCGTGATCTCGGCGGTGTCGGGGTCGGTCTCGACGATCACGGCGTGCATGCCCGAGGCGAACGTCGAGCGCTCGGGGCTGTAGAAGTCACGTCCCTCGAGTCCCGGCTCGTCGTCCTCGGCCACGGGCGGCTTGCCCGGATCGCCGACCGAGAACTGCGTGGCCGCCTTCGACGCCTCGTCGAAGGCGTAGCGCAGCGGGTTGGAGAGCACCGCGACCGTGCCGAGGTCGATCGAGGCGGTGCCGTCGGGCGTGCCCCGCACCGAGACCACCCCGTCGACGATCTCGAGGTCGTCGACGGACGCCTCCAGCGCCTCGGCCGCGATCCGCAGCGCCTTCTCGCGAGCCCGCGTCGCCGCCAGGTGTACGGCGGACCCGCTCATCACCGCGGCCCGGGAAGCGAACGTGCCCACGGCGTAGGGCATCCGGCGGGTGTCACCCGTGACCACCTCGACCCGGTCGAACGGCACCCCCAGCACGTCGGCGACGATCTGCGCGAACACGGTCGCGTGGCCCTGCCCCTGGGTGGTCAGGCCGGTGGCGACCTTGACCTTGCCGGAGGTCTCGACGTGCACGTGGGCACCCTCGTAGGGACCGACGCCGGTGCCCTCGACGTAGCAGGCCAGCCCGATGCCCACCCGCCGCCCCTCGCGCGGCCATCTCCTCGCGGAAGGCCGGGAACTCGTCCCAGCCGACGAGCTCCTTGAGCTTCGCCAGCGAGGCGGGATAGTCGCCGGAGTCGTACTCGAGCTCGCGGCCGTCCTGGAAGATCAGCCCCTGGTCGTAGGGGAACTCGTCGGGCTGGATGAAGTTGACCGACCGCACCTCGGTGCGGTCCTTGCCGAGCGCGTCGGCGATCGCGTCCATCGTCCGCTCCATCACGAAGCAGCCCTGCGGCCGGCCTGCCCCGCGGTAGGGCGTGACCATGACGGTGTTGGTGTAGAGGCTCTCGAAGACGACCCGGTAGGCGCCCGGCTTGTAGGGGCCGAGCAGCTGGGTCGAGGTGATGATCGGCACGATCAGCCCGTACGGCGTGTAGGCGCCGTGGTCGTGCCAGAACTGCACGTCGAGCCCGAGCACGCGCCCGTCGTCGTCGTACCCGACCTCGACGTGGTGCACCTGTCCGCGCTCGTGGGCCGCGGAGATGAAGTGCTCGCGGCGGTCCTCGGTGAACTTCACCGGCCGCCCGAGGGTGCGTGCCGCCAGCGGGACGAGGAGCTCCTCGGGCCACGGATGGTTGATCTTCACCCCGAAGCCACCACCGACGTCGGGAGTGATCACGTCGACCTGGCCGAGGTCGAGGCCGAGCTTGGCTGCGACCGCCGCCCGCACCCCGGTCGAGGTCTGCGTCGACGTCCACACCGTCATCCGGCCGACGTCGGGGTCCCAGCGCGCGACCGTGCCGCGACCCTCGAGCGGCATCGACGCACTGCGCTCGATGGTGAGGTCGAGGGTCAGCGTGTGCGGGGCCGCGGCGATGGCGGCGCGCGCGTCGCCCGTCTCCTGCTCGAGCCGGGCACCGACGTTGCCCGGTACGTCGTCGTGCACGAGCCGCTCGGCGGCCCGCGCGGCCGCGAGCCCGACGACGGGCTTCAGCGGCTCGTAGCTCACCTGGATCCGGCCGACGGCGTCCTCGGCGACGTAGCGGTCGTCGGCGACGACGAACGCCACCGCCTCGCCGGCGTAGTTCACCTCGTCGCGGGCCAGGGCGTACTGCGTCCGGCCGTGGGTGAGCGCGGGGTGCGGGATCAGGAGCGGCAGCGGGTCGGCCATCGGGCCGGTGAGGTCGTCGTGGGTCCAGACCAGGTGGACGCCGTCGAGGTCGAGCACGGCCGAGACGTCGATGTCGACGATGCGGGCATGGGCGTGGGGTGAGCGCAGCACGGCGGCGTGCAGCGTGCGCCCGTCGACCGCGAGGTCGTCGACGTAGCGCCCTTGCCCACGCAGGAAGCGCTGGTCCTCGACCCGCTGCACCGGCTCGCCGAACATCCGAGTTGCCATCAGGCCTCGCCCCCCTCGGTCGAGGCCGCCAGCTCCGCGGCCCGCAGCACCGACCGCACGATGTTGGTGTAGCCCGTGCATCGGCACAGGTTGCCCGCGACCATCTCGCGCGCGTCGTCCTCCGTTGGCGCCGGGGTGTCGCGGATCCCGGCAGTGATCGTGGTCAGGAAGCCCGGCGTGCAGAAGCCGCACTGGAGGCCGTGGCACTCCAGGAAGGCCTGCTGCACCGGACCCAGCGAGCCGTCGGGGCGGGCGAGGCCCTCGACGGTGGTGATCTCCGTGTCGACGGCCGAGACCGCGAGCAGCAGGCACGACCGCATCGGCCGGCCGTCCACGAGGACGGTGCAGGCGCCGCACACGCCGTGCTCACAGCCGACGTGGGTGCCGGTCAGGCCGAGGTCGTGACGCAGGGCGTCGGACAGCAGCCGTCGGGCCGGCACCTCGAGGTCGTGGGCGACGCCGTTGACGACCAGCCGGATCGCCGTGCGCTCCTCGGCACGAGCCGCCTCCCGCCGGAGCGCGTCGTCGTACGCCGTGCGGAGCGCGCGGGCGGTCAGCACCCGCACGAGCTGGGCGCGGTAGTCGGCGGTGGCGTGGAGGTCGTCGGCCGGGTCGAGCCGCTCCAGGGCGAGCTCGGCGGCCGCCGCCAGCGTGGAGTCGGCGACCTCCTCGGCCAGCGGGGCGGCGAGGTCGACGACCGTGGGGACTTCGGCTACCGACAGGTAGCCGGCTCGCGCCGCCACGACCCGGCCGCCGGCGACCCGGACCACGGCGGCGACCCCGCACAGGGCGTAGTCGCCGTGCCGCCGGGCCAGCTCCTCGAACGCGACCCCCTCCCCCGGCACCAGGGCCGGGAAGAACGCCTCGACCGCGATCTCGTCGTGCCGCACCGTCGACTCCAGGGGGCCGGCGTAGAGCGCGTCGGCCCGGAGGGTGCGCGAGCCGCTCACCGACACCGTGGTGACCCGGCCGTCGAGCACGCACGAGCACGGCCGGCAGCTCGGCTGCCGCGTCGGCGTGCACCAGCGAGCCGACGACCGTCCCGCGGTTGCGGATGGTGGCGTGGGCGACGTGCGCCAGCGCCACGGGCAGCAGCGGCTGCACGCGTCGTACGTCGGAGGAGGCCAGCACGTCGGCATGCCGGGCTAGCGCGCCGACCCGCACCCCCGTCTCGTCGACGTGCACCCGGTCGAGGTCGGGCAGCGCGTTGATGTCGACCAGCGTCGACGGAGCCGCCAGCCGCATCGACAGCAGCGGCACCAGGCTCTGCCCTCCGGCCAGGACCTTCGCCCCGGGGTCGGCGGCGAGGGCCTCCAGCGCGTCCTGGAGGCCCTGCGGACGGACGAACGCGAACGGTGCCGGCTTCACATCACTCCTGGGCCGGCTCCGCGCGGTGCCCGCGCGTGCGCAGGTCGGGCTCCCCGTCGGGACGGGTGACAGCGCCTCCGTGACGTAGTGCGGACCGCGTGGTCCGCCGGCCGTTGACCAGGTGGAAGTAGACGATGACCATGATCGTGCCGAGCGCGATCCCGCCCAGGGAGAAGTTGCTCCCGATGGTCATCGTGACGCCGCCGATGCCGGCGATGATGCCGCCGGCCAGGCCGACCAGGTTGACCGGGTCGCCGAAGTCGACGCCGTTCTCGACCCAGATCTTGGCGCCCACCAGACCGATCATGCCGTAGAGGACGACGGTGATGCCGCCGAGAACCCCGCCCGGGGTGGCGGACACGATCGCCCCGAACTTCGGGACACAGCCCGAGCAGGATCGCCACGCCGGCTGCCACGTAGTAGGCCGCGGTCGAGTAGACCTTGGTCGCTCCCATGACCCCGATGTTCTCGGCGTACGTCGTGGTGGGCGAGCCGCCGAAGGCGCTGGAGAGCGCGGTGGCGAACCCGTCCGCCCCCAATGCGCGGCCCATGTAGGGATCGAGGTCGCGCCTGAGTCATCTCCGCGACCGCCTTGACGTGGCCGGTGTTCTCCGCGATGAGGGCGATCACGCCGGGCAGCACGAGCAGGATGGCGGTCAGCCCGAACGACGGCGCGTGGACCACCGAGACCCCGTCGGCGAGCTTGCCGCTGGGGAAGCCGACCCAGTCCGCCTTGCCCACCCCGGCCCAGCTGACCCGGTCGTGGGCGAGCACGGCCGTGTGGCAGTAGGCGCCTTCGGGAGAGCAGGACTTCCCGTTGGCGTCCACGAGCACGCCCGGAACCGGGCTGTTGATCTGCCCGAACAGCGCGTCGGCGAGCCAGGAGAGCAGGTAGCCGAAGACCAGGGCCAGCAACACCGCGATCCGCGACCAGAAGCCGGGCAGCAGGCAGGCCGCCACCACCATGAAGGTCGCCGTGGCGAGGGCGATCCACTGGTCCTGCGGCCAGTAGATGCCCGCGACCACGGGCGCCAGGTTGAAGCCGATCAGCATGACCACGGCGCCGGTCACGGCCGGCGGAAGGATCGCGTGGATCAGGCCGGAGCCGGCGAAGTGGACGATGACGCCGACCGCCAGCAGCACCAGGCCGGCCACCATGATCGCGCCGGTCACATCGGCGGAGTCACCACCGTGGACCAGCCGGATCGCGGTCACGCTGGCCACGAACGACGCGCTGGTTCCCAGATAGCTCGGGACCTTGTTGGAGGTGATCAGCAGGAACAGGATCGTGCAGATCCCCGAGAACAAGATGGCCAGGTTGGGGTCGAGGCCCATCACCAGCGGGAAGACGAACGTGGCGCCGAACATCGCCACCACGTGCTGGGCACCGATGCCCATCGTCTTGCCCCAGGGCAGTCGTTCGTCCGGTGCGACCGGCTCGCCGGGAGCCGGTCTGACCTCACGCCAGCTGAACATCGTCGACATCGCTTGCCTCCTCCGAGCTCCGCCCGAGTCCTGGGCGGTGACCCACATCACACACCCGGCCGTTCGGATTTTCCGGCAGGAACGCCGTACCGCAGCGGGCGCCCGGCCTGGGGCACGCAGACCCGGGCGGGGCTAGCGTGACCTCGTGACCCTCTCTCCCGGCACCGAGCCGCCCCTCGCGGTGGCTGCGCCGCCCCGGGTCGTGGCCTGGCTCGCGGCCGCACCCGACGGCCCGGTCACGGTGCTCCACGCGTGTGCCGAGGCGGTCCACCTCGACGTCGCGGGCCGCTGCGTCTCGATCCTCGCCGCCGGCGCCGCGGCCCTCCCGACCGGACTGCAAACTCATCTCCGCGTGGTGTCGTCAGGGAGCGGCGCGAGCCCTTATGTTGGACGTGGGACCCTTCGCTGGGACGGACGCGTCCTGGTCACAGGTCGACTCGTGGATGTTCGCGCGCCACGGATCGGTGCAGGGGTTCCACAGGCGAGCCCGGCTGCTGCCAAGGGAACCCCCCGGTCCCGTGTGGCCGGGCTCGTCCCTCTCCCTGATCGGGTGACGCCCGACTCCGTGCCGTCGTTCGTGGGCGCAGGGGCCGGCCTGACCCCGCTCGGCGACGACGTGGTCGTCGGCTGGCTGGCGCTCCATCGCGCGGCCGGGTTGGCGACGCCCGAGGTCGACGACGCCGTACGGCGCTCGCTCGAGCGCACCACGACCTTGTCGGCGACGCTCCTCGACTGCGCGCTCGAGGGCGAGGTCGCCGAGCCGCTCCGCGACCACCTGACAGCGCTCGGCACCCCCCGCGAGACGTCGGCCCGCGCCCGGCTCGAGGCGTGGGGAGCGTCGTCGGGCCTGGGCATCGCCCACGGCGTCGACCTCGCCCGGGCTGCCCTGGCGGATGCCGAGGCCGCAGCGTGAGCACCGACCACGTCGAGGTGCGCGCCGGCGCCTACGCCGACTCGGTGACCCTGCTCCAGGTCAGTCGCCAGGTGCAGCAGCATCCCGGCGTCGTCACCGCCCAGGTGGCGATGGGGACGCCTCTCAACGTCGAGGTTCTCGACCAGATGGGCTTCGTGCTCCCCGACGGCACCACGGCCAACCACCTCGTCGTGGCGGTCCGACTCGACGACGACGCCGACGTGGACGCCGGTGCGGGCCGAGGTCGACCGCCTGCTCTCCGAGCGCCGTACCGAGACCGGAGCGGCCACCGAGGAGCCTCCGCGCACCACCGCCTCGGCGCTCGTACCGGCAGCCCGGCGCGTCGTCCTGGTGTCGGTGCCCGGCACCGGCGCCGCGGTCGAGGCCATGGACGCCCTCGAGGCCGGCAGCGACGTGATGGTGTTCAGCGACCACGTCCCGCTCGAGCAGGAGGTCGCGCTGAAGAGGCGCGCGGCCGACCGTGACCTGCTGGTGATGGGCCCCGACTGCGGCACCGCGGTCGTCGACGGGCTCGGCCTCGGGTTCGCCAACGTCGTCGCCCCCGGGCCGGTCGGGATCGTGGCTGCCTCCGGCACCGGGTGCCAGCAGGTGCTGGCACTGCTCGACCACGCCGGGGTCGGCGTCACCACGGCCTACGGGGTCGGCGGGCGCGACCTGTCCGCGTCGGTCGGCGGGCTCTCGACCCGCACGGCGCTCGCCCGGCTCGACGCCGATCCCCGCGTCGAGCTGATCCTGGTGATCTCCAAGCCACCCGATCCCGAGGTCGCCGCCGGCCTCACGTCGTACGCCGAAGGACTGGCCACGCCGGTCCACCTCGCTCTGCTCGGCGCCGGCCGCCCCGACCTGACCGCGGCAGCCGAGAGCCGTGCTGCGCGCGCTCGGCCGTGACGTGCCGGCGTGGCCGGTCGCCGGGCGTGCGGAGCCGGCGGGTGGCTCCCACCTGCACGGGCTGTTCGTCGGCGGCACGCTCCGCGACGAGTCCGCGGCGATCCTCGAAGGGGTCGAGGGCGTCCGAGCTGGTCGACTTCGGTGACGACGCCTACACGACCGGCCGGGCCCACCCGATGATCGACCCGTCCCTGCGCCTGGCCCGGTTGGCCGAGGTGCTCTCCGACCCCGAGACCGCGGTGGTGCTCCTCGACGTGGTGCTGGGGCACGCCGCCGAGCCCGACCCCGCCGCCTCGCTCGCGCCCGTGATCGCGGGGGCGCGGCCACCCGTCGTGGTCAGCGTCGTCGGCACCTCCCACGACCCGCAGCAGCGCGACGTCCAGGTCGCGGCCCTGGTCGCGGCGGGAGCAGAGGTGCACCTGTCCCACGCCGGCGCGACCCGGCGAGCGCTCGAGATCCTCGGAGGTGGCGCATGAGCAAGGCGGTCGTGAACGTGGGGGTCGACCTGCTGGCGCAGGCCGTGTCCGACCAGGCCGCGTCGGTCACCTCGGTCGACTGGCGCCCGCCGCTCCAGGGCACCGAGGACGACCTGGCGACGGTCGCCCTCGACCCCCTGCGTCCCGAGGCCAACGCCGTGGCCCTCGAGCGGATGCTGGCGGTGCAGGCCGTGCTGGTCGACGTCGTGCCCGCGCACGAGGCACTGGGCCTCGGGCGCGGCGAGTTCCTCCACGCCGGGCCGCCGATCACCTGGGAGCGCGCCTCAGGCCCGCTGCGCGGCGCGCTGATGGGCGCCGCCGTCCTGGAGGGGCTCGTCGACACCCCCGAGGAGGCCGCGGAGCTGTTCGAGGGCGGCCTGCACGTGCGGCTCGAGCCATGCCACCACCGAGGTGCGGTCGGGCCGATGGCCGGCGTGGTCAGCCCGAGCATGTGGATGTTCGTCCTCGAGGACCCCGCCTCCGGCGCTCGCACCCACTGCACGCTCAACGAGGGTCTCGGCAAGGTCCTCCGCTACGGCGCCTACGGCCCCGAGGTGCTTGCCCGGCTGCGCTGGATGAACGACGTGCTCGGGCCTGTGCTGCGTGAGGCGGTGAGGCGCAGCGACCCGGTCGACGTGACCGCGATCCTGGGCCAGATGCTGCAGATGGGCGACGAGGCCCACAACCGCAACCGCGCGGGCACCCTGATGCTGCTCCGCGACCTCGGCCCCGCCCTCGTGCGCAGCGGTGCCGCCGCGGAGGTCGCCGAGGTGCTCCGCTTCGTCGGCGGCAACGACCACTTCTTCCTCAACCTCGCCATGCCCGCGTGCAAGCTCGCGCTCGACGCGGCCCGCGACGTCGCCGGCTCCACGATGGTGGTGACGATGTCACGCAACGGCACCGACTTCGGGATCCAGGTGTCCGGCACCGGTGACGAGTGGTTCACCGGCCCTGCCCAGGTGGCCGACGGGCTCTACCTCGGCGACTTCGGCCCGGACGACGCCAACCCCGACATCGGCGACTCCGCGATCACCGAGACCGCCGGGCTGGGCGGCTTCGCGATGGCGACCGCGCCGGCCATCGTCCGCTTCGTCGGTGGCAGCGTCCCCGACGCCCTGGCCACCACCCGCCGGATGCGGGAGATCACGCTCGGTGAGAACCCTCGCTGGAGCCTGCCGGTGCTGGAGTTCGCCGGGGTGCCGACCGGGATCGACGTCAGCCGGGTGTGCCGCACCGGGATCCTGCCCCAGATCAACACCGGCATGGCCGGCCGGGTCGCCGGCACCGGCCAGGTCGGCGCCGGGCTGGTCACGCCACCCGCGGAGATCTTCCCGCAGGCACTCAGCCGGCTTGCGGCGCTCGCTCGGGAGCGGGCGGCCGCCAGAACGCCTGCCTGAGGTCGACGTTCCCCGAGGGCCGCAGCGGCGTGCCTTCCTCGAGGTAGTGCGGACGCGCCTCCACGTCGTGGCTCGGCGGCAGCGACCCGTCGGCGCGCACGACCCGCCACCACGGCACCGGCCCGCCGTGCGACGCCATCACCGAGCCGACCAGCCGCGGCCCTCCGCCGCCGGCGAGCGGTCCCACGGCCTCCGCGATCGCGCCGTACGTCGTGACCCGGCCGCGCGGGACCTGCTCGACACAGCCGAGCACCAGCTCGACGTACTCCTCGTGATCTAGCCGCCCCGTCATCGGCGATCGCTCCGCACCGGCAGAGCCAGCCCGGCGACCACGGCCGCCACCAGGGCAGCCGCGAGACCCGCCAGCCAGAACGTCGTGGGGGTCGGCCGGCTGCTGAACGCGTCGGCGACCAGCCAGACCACCAGGGCCGCCGGCCAGACCATCAGGCCGCGCACCGCCCAGCGGACCACCACCCGGCTGTCGACCACCACCCGCGCCGGGCCGAGCCCCAGCAGCGTCGCCCCGACGTGCGAGGTCAGCAGCCCGGCAGCGGCGACGACCGAGGAGACCGGCACCCCGTCGTGCACCACCAACGTCCACCAGACGATCACCAGGCCCAGCACCGTGACGCCCACGAAGTTCTCCGGCCGCAGGGCGAACAGCACGCCGCCGACCGCCACCAGCACCACGATGAAGGCCGAGGGCGCGTGCCCCTGGGGTGCGGCGGCCAGCACCGCCACCACCGGACCGAGCGCCACCAGCACCCGCAGCACCCAGGTCGTGACCGGGACGTTGCGCATCAGAACCCACCGACCCGTGGCAGCTGGGCGCGCCTCGCCAGCCGGCGCACGACCTCCTCGAGGGTCCGCGGACCGATCCACGGCACCACCGGGCAGCCGGAGCCGCTCAGGCTCTCCAGCAGGTGGGTGCGGTCGAGCAGCCGCATCCGCCACGCGAGCGACGAGATCGCGTCATCGACATCGGGCCACACCAGCGGCGTCGCGTCCGCCGGCAGCGGGTCCACCACCATCACCGGCAGACCCCGACGGACCAGCCGGACGGTCGCGTTGGCCACCTGCTCTGAGAGCATCGGGCTGAGCACCACGACCACCGTGCCGGCCGTGGCCCGGAAGTCGATCTGGTCGATCGCCACGTCGCGGGGCATCCCGGGGCGCACCGTCGCGAGGAGGGACAGGATCCGCCGCAGGTGCGCGGTCCCGGTGCGGTAGGGCGCGAACTCGCCGCCCGGGCTGAGCACCCGGACCGCGACCCGGTCGCCGCCCCCGAGGTACTGCTCGGCGATCGCGGCGGCCGCCCGCACCGTCACGTCGAGGCTGCTCTCGGTGCCGTCCACGCCCTCGGAGATGCCGTACTCGGCGAGCGCGTCGACGATCAGCAGCACCGCGGTGTCCTCCTCGGCGCGCGTCGACTCGACGTGCAGGGTGCCGGTGCGCATCGAGATCCGCCAGTTGATGCGGCGCAGCCGGTCGCCGGAGTGGAAGGCCCGGATCGAGGAGAACTCCGTCCCGTTCCCGTCGCGCCGGGAGCGGTGGGCACCGATCAGCCCGATCGGCTGTGGTGCCTCACCCACCGACCGCACGTGCTCGAGGGTCGGCAGGATCAGCATCGGCCGTCCCGGGAGCAGGACCGGGCCCCAGCGGAAGCCCGCCCACGGGGACAGCAGGCCGACCTTCTCGGCCGCCAGCGTGCGGGGGCCCCAGCGGCGCGGTGAGATCAGCACCTCGTGCGGGGCCTCCACCGGGAACGCGATCGCCCCCTCCACCGGGTCCAGCGCGAGGTACGGCGCCGGCGCGACCACGCGGGTGACGACCTCCACGTCGTCTGCGCCGGTGACGTCGAGCCACGCCCGCGTTCCCTGTCCTTCGTGCAGGGACCGGTGGGCGATCCGGTTGAAGACCTGGGGTTCCTGGCGCGGACGATGGAGGACCTGCAGCCCCGCGATCACGACCATCGGGGCGACCATCACGACCAGGGCCGGGCGGCCCACCCCCAGGGCGATGACCAGGCCCAGCCCGCCGACGGCGAGACCCCGCCCCAGCGCTCCGGTCGAGCGCCATCGGCTGGTGGGGTCGCTCACGAGGTCTCGAGGGCCCGCGGCGTGGGGACCGAGGTCAGCACGGTGTCCACGACCCGGGGACCGCTGGCCTGGGTCATCCACAGCTCGGGCTTCACCGTGATCCGGTGGGAGAGGACGGCGCGGGCCACGGCCTTGACGTCCTCGGGGATGACGTAGTCGCGCCCGCGCAGCACCGCGAACCCGCGTGAGGCCAGCGCCAGCCCGAGCGACCCGCGTGGCGAGGAGCCGGTGAGCACGTCCGCGTGGTCGCGCGTGGACGTCGCCAGCTGCACGCAGTAGCGGGTGACGGTGTCGTCGACGGTCACCGTCTCCACCGCCGCCTGGATCGCGCGGAGCCCCGCCGCGTCGGTGACCCGTTGCAGGTCGACCTCCTCGCGCTGCCGCTCCAGGCGGCGCTGCACGACGTCGTACTCCTCCTCCGAGGTCGGGTAGCCGAAGCTGACCCGCATCAGGAAGCGGTCGAGCTGGGCCTCGGGGAGCGGGTAGGTGCCTTCGTACTCGATGGGGTTGGCCGTGGCGAGCACGTGGAACGGGTCGGGCAGCGGGAAGGTCTCGCCCTCGACGGTGGCCTGCCGCTCCTGCATCGCCTCGAGGAGGGCCGACTGGGTCTTGGGCGGCGTCCGGTTGATCTCGTCGGCCAGCATCAGACCGGTGAAGAGGGGTCCGCGCCGGAACTCGAAGCTGCCCTCCTTCTGGTTGTAGAGGAAGGAGCCGGTGATGTCCGCCGGGAGCAGGTCGGGCGTGAACTGCACGCGGGCGAAGTCGAGCCCGAGCACCTGGGCCAGGCTCCGCGCGGCCAGGGTCTTGCCGAGGCCGGGGAAGTCCTCCAGCAGCACGTGGCCCTTGGCCAGGATCGCGGAGAGGACGAGCGAGAGCGGGCGGCGCTTGCCCACGACGGCCTTCTCCACCTCGTCCAGGACCTGGTTGGCAAGCACGGATGCGTCGGCGACCGACATCGGGGCCCGGCCGGGCGACTGGGTGGTCATGTGAGCTCCTCGATGCGTCGGATGCACTCCTCGATCTCGGCCTGACGCAGCGAGCGCGCCGGGCCGTCGAGGACCGCGGTCAGGGTGGGCCCGAGTCTCTCCTGCACGGCCGGGTCGTCGCGCCGGAGGCCCAGGCGGGCCAATCTGTCGTTCGCGAGCCTGGCCAGGCGACCCGGGAGGACGGGGTCGACGTGCCGGGCGCTCAGGTGGTTCTCGACGAGCCGGACGTTGCCGACCAGCCCCGTGTCCTGCCCCGACGAGGCGCCGCGGTGCTCGACCGGCACCTCCCACGAGGGCTCCTCGAAGTCGGCGGTGTCCAGCAGCAGGCCGCCGATGGCGACCACGGTGCCGACCAGCAGCACCATCGGCAGCAGCAGGGGGCCGGCCTGCTCGATCCGGGCGAAGACGACCAGCACCGCGACCACCCCCAGGACGATCAGGCCGCGACCCACGAACCGGTGCCGCGGGCGGCGGATCACCGGGTCACCTTGGGTCGCAGCGACTCACGGATCGCCTCGAGCGCCGCGACCGCCGCCTGGCGATGGCCCTCGCCGATGGGGTGCTCGGAGAACCTCGCCTCGCGGTAGAGCCGCTCGAGCCGGACGACCGCGTCGCCGTCGGCCGAGACCAGGTCGAGCACCCGGATCGTGAACTCCGAGGAGGTCTCCCAGCCCTCGCGGGCCAGCCCGACCCGCTCCGCCTGCTCCTCGAAGCGGTCCCAGCACGCCACGATCGCGTTGCGGGCGTGGCCCTCCAGGAGCAGGGCCAGCTGGGCGTCGAAGTCCTCGCGGATCTCCTCGGCCAGCTCCTCGGGATCCTCGAGCACGTCGAACTCGACACCGCGCGGGCGCGGGTCGCGGCGCTCACGGTCGGCCCAGGCCTGCCGCAGCCGTCGTCCGCCGCGGTAGAGCAGCCACAGCACGCACACGGCGAACAGCACCTTGATGACCCAGCCGATCGCCTGGAGGGTGCCGCTGGTGTGCATCAGCCCGCGGCCCTGTGGCGGATGGACCGGAGCGCCCGGCGGCGGGCTGAACGAGAAGCTGACCGGCGCCAGCTTCGGGTCGATGAGCGGTCCGTGGATGATCCGCTGGGGACCCACCCGCGCCGCGAGCATCACCAGGACGAGCATCAGGCCGACGCTCAGGACGGTGAGGCCGACAGCGCTGGCCCCCGCCCGTCTGCCGGTCATGTCCCGCACCGTATCCGCAGGGGCACGCCCGGTTCCATCACGCGCGGGTCACGGTTCGCGACCGGGTGACCGGGCGGTCTCGGTCCTGCCCGGGTCAGCGCCTCAGTACGACGGCTGGCTGGGGTCGATCTGGCTCACCCAGGCCGACACGCCGCCGCCGACGTGGACGGCGTCGGCGTACCCCGCCCCCTTGACGATCGCCAGCGTCTCGGCCGACCGCACCCCGGTCTTGCAGTACATGACGACCTGCTTGGACCCCCCGGTCAGCTCGGGGAGCCGCTCGAGGGCCGACCCGTTGAGGAAGTCACCCTTGGGGATCAGCACGGAGCCGGGGACGCGGTTGATCTCGTACTCGTTGGGCTCGCGGACGTCGACCAGCACGAAGTCGCGCTCGCCGTTGTCGCGCTCTTTGAGCAGGTGCTCGAGCTGGGTCACCGAGATCGTCGAGCCCGCAGCGGCCTCGGCCGCCTCCTCGGAGACGGCCCCACAGAACGTCTCGTAGTCGATCAGCCCGGTGACCGTCGGGTGCTCGCCGCACAGCGCGCAGTGGGGGTCCTTGCGGACCTTGAGCTTGCGGTACTCCATCTCCAGCGCGTCGTAGATCATCAGGCGGCCGGCGATCGGGTCGCCGATCCCGGTGAGCAGCTTGATCGCCTCGGTCACCTGGATCGCGCCGATGCTGGCGCACAGCACGCCGAGCACCCCACCCTCCGCGCAGCTGGGCACCATGCCCGGCGGCGGCGGCTCGGGGTAGAGGCAGCGGTAGCAGGGCAGGTCTTCGCCCGCCACCTCACTCAGGGTGGGGGCGAACACGCTGGCCTGGCCGTCGAACCGGTAGATCGAGCCCCACACGTAGGGGATCTTCATGAAGTACGCCGCGTCGTTGACCAGGTAGCGAGTGGCGAAGTTGTCGGTGCCGTCGACGATCAGGTCGTAGCCCTCGAAGATGCTCATCACGTTGTCGTTGTCGAGCCGCTCGTCGTGGAGGACCACCTCGACCAGCGGGTTGGTCTCGGCGATCGACTCCTTCGCCGAGACCGCCTTGGACTTCCCGACGTCGGACTGCCCGTGGATGATCTGGCGCTGCAGGTTGGACTCGTCGACCTCGTCGAACTCCACCAGCCCGATCGTGCCGACGCCCGCCGCGGCCAGGTAGAGCAGCGCCGGGCTGCCCAGACCGCCGGCGCCGATCACGAGCACCTTGGCGTTCTTCAGCCGCTTCTGCCCGTCCATCCCCACGTCGGGGATGATCAGGTGCCGGCTGTAGCGGCGGACCTCGTCGAGGGTCAGCTCGTCGGCCGGCTCGACCAGGGGCGGGAGGGACACGGCGTACTCCTGTGGCGGTGAGGGCGTTGACGGATCGGTGCGCGACCGGCTGCGTGCTCGGTCCTCGCGTGTGGGGTGAACCCGGGTTGTCGCCTCCATGTTCCCGAGCGGGTACGCCGGACACGAGCGCGTCCGTCATCCGGACGCAGACGACCGATGAGTAGGGTGCCCCCGTGGGCATGACCGAGGGCTCCGCGACCAGCACGGAGCAGAAGCCGCGAGGCGGGAGACTCCCCCGCCGGGAGCGGCGTGCCCAGCTGCTCGACTCCGCGCTCGAGGTCTTCGTGGCCCAGGGCTACCACGCCGCCGCGATGGACGACATCGCCGAGCGGGCCGGCGTCTCCAAGCCGGTGCTCTACCAGCACTTCCCGGGCAAGCTCGACCTCTACCTCGCCCTCCTCGACGCCGCGTGCGACGACGTGATCGACAACTGCCGTCGGGCCTTGGCCGCGACCCACGACAACAAGACCCGCGTCGCCGCCGCGATGGCGGCGTTCTACTCCTACGTCGCGGCCGACGACGGCGCATTCCGCCTGGTCTTCGAGTCCGACCTGACCAGCGAGCCCGCGGTGCGCGAGCACGTCGAGCGGGTGACCACCGAGTGTGCGGCGATGATCGCCGACGTCATCCACGACGACACCCAGCTGCCACCCGAGCCGTCTCGCCTGCTGGCGGTGTCCCTGGTGGGAATGGCCCAGGTCAGCGCCCGGTTCTGGATGTCGGAGTCGAGTGCGCTCACCCAGGAGCAGGCCGTCGAGCTGGTCAGTGGGCTGGCCTGGCGCGGCATCCGTGGCTATCCGCGCATCGACGACCACTGAGGCGTCCGCCCTCGAAGGCGCAAACCCCCTGACAACCCCTGACAAGGAGCGAGATGGAAGTCAAGATCGGCGTGCAGCACGCACCCCGCGAACTGGTGTTCGACACCACCGAGTCGGCCGAGGACATCGAGAAGAACCTCGCCGCGGCCGTGGCCTCCGGTGAGCCGTTCGCCGTCACCGACAACCGCGGGCGCCGGATCCTGGTGCCGGCGGCCGGCATCGCCTACGTCGAGATCGGCGGCGGCGTCGCCGGGCAGGTGGGTTTCCGCTCCTGACGCGTGGGCACAGTAGGGCCGGGGTCCTCGCTATTTGTCCGGACCCCCGGCATGATCGAAACAGGATGTCCACCGTCGGGTGGGCACGACCAAGGAGGCGCACGTGGGCTGGTTCTTCGTCATCGTGATGGGCATCATCATCGGGGCGCTCGGCAAGTTCGTCGCCCCCGGCAGCCGGGACAACACCCCGATCTGGCTGACCATCATCTGCGGCATCGTCGGGGTCCTGATCGGCTACGGCCTCTTCGGCGGTACCAAGGGCATCGACTGGACGGCGTTCTTCATCTCGATCGTGATCGCAGCGGTGCTGGTGATGATCGCGGCCACGGTCACCGGGCGGAACAAGGCCTGAGGCCCGCCGGCAGGACTCAGGCAGACAGGCCGAGCTCGGCCATCCGGTCGTTGTGCCGCTCGGTGATCCGGGTGAACATCCGCCCGATCGCCGCGAGGTCGAGCCCCGGCCGGTCGATGCCGCCGGCCAGCAGCGAGCTCAGCGCGTCCCGCTCCGCGGCGACGCGCTGCGCTTGCGTCAGGGCCTCTCCCATCAGCCGCCGGGCCCACAGCGCCAGCCGCCCGCCGAGCTTCGGGTCGGCGGCGATCGCGGCCCGGATGTGCCGCACGGCGAAGTCGGCCTGGCCGGTGTCCTCGAGCGAGGCGATGATCAGGTCGCGGGTGTCGGCATCGAGGTAGGCCGCGATCTCGCGGTAGAAGTCGGCGGCCAGGCCGTCGCCGACGTAGGCCTTGATCAGGCCCTCGTACCAGTCCGCCGGCGCGGTGTGGGTGTGGAAGAGGTCGATGGCCGACTCGAACGGCGCCATCGCGTCGAACGGGTCGGCGCCCAGCGCCCGGATCCGCTCGTGCAGCCGGCCCACGTGGCCGAACTCCAAGGTGGCCATGCCGGCCATCTCCACCTTGTCGCGCAGCGTCGGCGCGAGCCCGGCGTCGTCGACGAGGCGCTCGAACGCCGAGAGCTCGCCGTAGGCGATCGCGCCGAGGAGGTCGACGACGGCGAGGCGGTAGTCGAGGTCGTCGAAGACCACGGACACCGGCTCCTCCGGGCTGGCCGCGCCGGTCTCCACCGGAGATTCCGTCATGCGCACACGCTACCGATAGACTCCTGGCGTCCCCGCATGAGCGGTGAGGACGCGCTCCGGCCCTGATGTGCGGCGCGAGGATGTGCGCGGCAGACGCAGACGGTTCCTGTTCGAGACCTTCGTCCGCCGCTGGACCTGATCCACTGGACGCTCGAAGAGACCGAAAGAGAACTCCACATCGTGACGACCACCTTCCGTGAACTCGGGGTACTGCCCCAGATCTGCGACGCGCTCGAGCGCGGCGGCATCACCACCCCCTTCGCCATCCAGGAGATGACCCTCTCGGTCGCCCTGCTCGGCACCGACCTGATCGGCCAGGCCCGCACGGGCACCGGCAAGACCCTCGCCTTCGGCATCCCGGTGCTGCAGCGCAGCGTCGTCTCGACCGACCCGGCCTACGACGACCTGCCGCAGGGCAAGCCGCAGGCGCTGATCGTGGCCCCGACCCGTGAGCTCGCGCTCCAGGTCAGCAGCGACCTGGCCCTGGCCAGCAAGGACCTCGGCCTGCGCGTGCTGACCGTCTACGGCGGCGTGCCCTACGAGCCGCAGCTGGACGCGCTGGCCTCCGGCGTCGACATCGTGGTCGGCACGCCTGGTCGCCTGATCGACCTGTGCAACCGGCGCTCGCTCGACGTCTCCCACGTGCACGCGCTGGTGCTCGACGAGGCCGACGAGATGCTCGACCTCGGCTTCCTGCCCGACGTCGAGAAGCTGCTCTCGATGACCCCGGAGACCCGGCAGACGATGCTGTTCTCGGCCACCATGCCGGGCGCGATCGTCTCGCTGGCCCGCACCCACATGCGGCACCCGATGAACATCCGCGCCGAGTCGTCCTACGACACCCAGCTGGTGCCGGCGACCGCGCAGTTCATCTTCCAGGCCCACGACCTCGACAAGCCCGAGATCATCGGTCGCATCCTGCAGGCCGAGGATGCCGAGAAGATCATCGTGTTCACCCGCACCAAGCGCCAGGCGCAGCGCGTCGCCGAAGACCTCGCCGAGCGCGGTTTCAAGGCCTCGCCGCTGCACGGCGACATGGCGCAGGTGGCGCGCGAGAAGGCCCTGACCAAGTTCCGCGAGAACAAGATGCGGGTGCTGGTCGCCACCGACGTCGCCGCGCGCGGCATCGACGTGGCGGGCGTCTCCCACGTCATCAACTACACCTGCCCCGAGGACGAGAAGACCTACATCCACCGGATCGGCCGCACCGGCCGCGCCGGCGCCACGGGCATCGCGGTGACCTTCGTGGACTGGGCCGACCTCCACCGCTGGAAGATGATCAACAAGGCGCTCGACCTGCCGTTCGACGAGCCGCAGGAGACCTACTCGACCTCCGAGCACCTCTTCCACGACCTCGGCATCCCGCCCGGCACCAAGGGCCGGATCGTCGACCCGGCCCCGCAGCCGGAGCGTGCACCCCGCGAGCGCACCGAGCGCCCGGCTCGCAGCCGGTCCTCCCGCGAGCGCACCCGCACCCGCGGTGGCCGCCCCGCGGCGGCCGACTCGGGCGAGGCCACCGGTGCCGGCAGCGCGCCGGCGACCACCACGGCAGCCGGCGGCTCGGAGCGTCCCGACGGAGCGCCCCGCAAGCGCCGCCGTCGCCGCCGCAGCTCCGGCTCGGGTTCCTCGGGCGCCGCGACGCAGGCCCCGCAGGCCTGACCTCGGGTCCTCGCCCGAGGTCGGCCCCGACGGGTGGGGCTCAGGCGACGACGACGACCTTGGTGTCGATCGGTGCGAACCTCCACAGCGCGATCGCGTCGGGCGTCGTCTGCCGGATGCAGCCGTGCGAGGTCGGAGTGCCGAGCTCGGCCTTCGTCTGCAGGGGCTGACCGTCCTTGACGGGGATCGAGTGGAACCCGATGGCGGCTCCCGTCGGCCCGGCAGTGAACACCACGAAGTACTGCATGGTCCCCGAGTCGTCGATGCCGATCGCGTGCCGCTGGCGCCCGGTCACGGCATAGGTGCCCGGCTGCAGGTTGTCGTAGAGGCTCCCCGAGGCCAGGTAGGTGCGCTGCGACGTGTTGTCACTGCCGACCAGCCACACGCGCTGGAGGCTCTGGCTGAACACGATGCGCCGGCCGCTACCGCTGCCGGCCGGGACCGCCGTGTCGTCGACCGTCGTGGGCAGCGCCGCCGCCGACGACTCCCCGCCGGTCGGTGTCGTGGTCGACGACGAGCCCTGGGTCGGGGCGGTGGTCGGGGTGGTGGTCGGCGTCGTGGTCGGGGTCGTGGGGGGCGCCGCGGTCTGTGCTCCGGCGCTCGGCTGCGCGTCGTGGGTGTAGGCGGCCGACCCGGCGGCGAGACCAGCGTCGGCCGACCCCGAGGAGAGGACGCCGAGACCGGCGAGCGCCGCGACCAGCGAGACGGTCACGGCTGCCGAGAGCACCGCGATCCGGCCGTAGCGCGGGCGGACCTCACGGCGGTGGTTGCTCATCTGGCCGCCCGGGTCCCTCGAGCAGCCCGGTCCTCGAGCGCCTCGGCGACCTCGCGGTAGGCCTTGGCGCCCTTGCTGCTGCGGCTGGTGGCCAGGATCGACCGGCCGGCGGCCGGGGCCTCGGCGAACTTGATGGTCTTGGGGATCGGCGGCTCGATGACGTCGAGGTCGTAGGTGTCGGAGATCGTCTCCAGGACGGTGCGGGCATGGTTGGTGCGCCCGTCGTAGAGCGTCGGCAGGACCCCCCAGACCTCGAGGTCGCGGTTGGTGAACCGCCGTACGTCGTGGACGGTGTCAAGCAGCTGCCCCACGCCCCGGTGGGACAACGTCTCGCACTGGAGCGGGATCAGCACGCCGTCGCCGGCGGTGAGCGCGGCGACGGTGAGCACACCGAGGGACGGCGGGCAGTCGAGCAGGATCCAGTCGTACGACGTGGCCTCGGGCGCCGCCGCGAGGTCGTCGAGCGCGCCCTTGAGCACGTGCTCGCGCCCGGTGCGGGTGAGCAGGTCGGCCTCGGCGCGGGCCAGCTCGATGGTGGCGGGCAGCAGGTCGACGCCGTCGTCGGTCTTGATCACGACCTCGACGGGGTTGAGCCCCTTGGTCAGCACGTGGTGCACGGAGAGCTCGAGGTCCTCGGGGTCGATGCCGAGCGAGAAGGTCAGGCAGGCCTGTGGGTCGAGGTCGACGAGCAGCACCGAGTGCCCCCGCTCGGCGAGCGCCGCCCCGATCGACGCCACCGACGTCGTCTTGGCCACGCCGCCCTTCTGGTTGGCGACAGCGAGTGTGATGGACATCGTCACCATCATGCCCGAAGCTCTTGCCCGCCCGGCGCATCCACGGGTTTGCTGGGCAACATGTCGTCGGACTCACATTCCCCATCCGGTCCCGCCCGCCCCACCGCCGTCGTCACCGGCCCCACCGCCGGGATCGGGCAGGTGTTCGCCCGGCGTCTGGCCGAGCGCGGCTACGACCTCGTCCTGGTCGCCCGCGACCAGGACCGGCTGAAGATCCTCGCCGACGACCTCGCCACGTCGTACGGCGTGCAGAGCGAGGTGCTGGTCGCCGACCTGTCCGACCGCGACGGGATGGCCCTGGTGGAGGAGCGGCTGGGCGATCCAGCCCGGCCGGTCGACCTGCTGGTCAACAACGCCGGCTTCGGGCTCAAGCGCCGGTTCCTCGACAACCCGGTCGACCAGGAGCAGGCGGCGCTCGACGTCCTGGTCACCGCCGTGATGCGGCTGACCCATGCCGCGCTCGGGCCGATGACCGCCCGCGGGTCCGGCGGCATCATCAACGTCTCCAGCGTGGCGGCCTACCAGCCCCGCGGGAGCTACAGCGCGGCGAAGGCCTGGGTGACCACCTTCGGCGCCTGGGCCGCAGAGGAGTACGGCAAGCAGGGGGTCCGGATCATGACGCTGTGCCCCGGCTTCACGCGCACCGAGTTCCACGCCCGCATGCAGGTGCGCCGCGAGACCGTGCCTCGCCCGCTTTGGCTCGACGTCGACCGGGTGGTCGACGAGGCGCTGGCCGACTGGGACGCCGGCAAGCGGTTGTCGATCCCCAGCAAGCGCTACAAGCTGATCGTCAGCGTCAGCCGGCACGTGCCCACGTCGGTGCTCCAACGGTTCCAGTCCCTCGGCCGCAAGTAGCCGAGTCCGTAGGCAGGCCCACAGCGGCAGCCGAGAGCTCATACCCTCGGCTACCGCCGCCTCCTGTCCGAAGGAGGGCCGGCACCGCGCCCGCGCGGTGGGGCTAGGTCACCGTGGGGACCGGTGCCGGACTTACCTGCGTGCCGCGGGAGCCCTCCACCAGGTGAACGATGTCGGCCAGCGAGCCGATCACCGCCGGGTTCCCGGTCTCACGGGCGAAGCGGCACGCCGCCTTCACCTTCGGCCCCATCGAGCCGGCGGGCAGCTCGAGTTGCTCGAGCTCCTCCGGGGTCACGGTGTCGAGACGTCGCTGCTGCGGCGTCCCCCAGTCGACGTAGACGCCGTCGACGTCGGTGGCGATCACCAGCAGGTCCGCCGCCAGCTCGCGGGCCAGCAGGCTCGAGGCCAGGTCCTTGTCGATGACCGCCTCGATCCCATGCAGGTGCCGGTTCTCGTCGTAGACCGTCGGGATGCCGCCGCCGCCGGCGCAGACCACCACCGTGCCCCGCTCCAGCAGCTGCCGGATCGGTCGGATCTCGAAGATCCGCTGGGGCTCCGGGCTCGCGACCACCCGGCGGTAGGAGTCGCCGTCGGGCGCGATCGCCCAGCCGTGCTCGCGCTGACCACGCTCGGCCGCCTCGCGGCTGTAGATCGGCCCGATCGGCTTCGTCGGGTGGTCGAAGGCCGGGTCCTCGTGGTCGACCTCCACCATCGTCAGCAACGTGGCCAGCGGTGTCTCGAACGGCAGCAGGTTGCCGAGCTCCTGCTCGATGACGTAGCCGATCATCGCCTCGGTCTGGGCACCCAGCACGTCGAGCGGGTACGGCGCGACGTCGGTGTACGCGGCCGACTGCAGGGCCAGCAGCCCTACCTGGGGGCCGTTGCCGTGGGCCACCACGACCTCGTTGCCCGGGATGATCTCCGCGATCCGCTCGGCGGCCAGCCGGATGTTGGACCGCTGGTTCTCGGCAGTCATCGGTTGCCCGCGTTGCAGGATCGCGTTGCCACCGAGGGCGATCACGATGCGCATCGTGGCCGCCCTCAGCTCAGCGCCGCGACGAGGATCGCCTTGATCGTGTGCATGCGGTTCTCCGCCTGCTCGAAGGCGATGTTGGCCGGGGACTCGAAGACGTCCTCGGTCACCTCGATGCCGTTCTTCAGCACGCCGTAGGTCTCGGCGATCCGGGCGCCCACCGTCGTCTCGGCGTTGTGGAACGCCGGGAGGCAGTGCATGAAGCGCACCCGGGGGTTCTCCGCGGCCGCCATCAGCTCGGGGTTCACCTGGAAGGGCAGCAACAGGTCGATGCGCTCACCCCAGGACTCGATCGGCTCCCCCATCGAGACCCAGACGTCGGTGTGGATGAAGTCCACGCCGCGCACGGCCTCGACCGGGTCGTCGATGATCGTCACCCGAGCGCCGGACTCCTCGGCGAAGCCGCGGCACATCGCCACGTGCTCGTCGGTCGGCCACAGCTCCCGCGGCGCCCCGATCCGGACGTCCATCCCGAGCTTGGCGCCGACCAGCAGCAGCGAGTTCGCGACGTTGTTCCGTCCGTCCCCCACGAACGCGTAGGAGATCTGGTGCAGCGGCTTGTCGGAGTACTCCATCATCGTGAGCACGTCGGCCAGCATCTGCGTCGGGTGGAACTCGTCGGTGAGCCCGTTGAACACGGGGACGCCGGCGTACTCCGCCAGGGTCTCGACGTTGTGCTGCGTGGAGCCGCGGTACTCGATGGCGTCGTACATCCGGCCAAGCACGCGTGCGGTGTCCTTCATCGACTCCTTGTGCCCGATCTGCGACGACGTCGGGTCGATGTAGGTCACGTGAGCGCCCTCGTCGTAGGCCGCCACCTCGAACGCGCACCGCGTCCGCGTGGAGGTCTTCTCGAAGATCAGCGCGATGTTCTTGCCCCGCAGCCGTTGCTGCTCGACACCGGCGTACTTCGCCCGCTTGAGGTCCCGGGCGAGGTCCAGCAGGAACCTCAGGTCGCGCTCGGAGTGGTGGACCAGGCTGAGCAGGTCCCGGTCTCGGTTGTTGTAGGGCATCGCCCCACCTCTCTGATCAGTAGACGGGGTCGCGCAGGATCGGGCAGGTCATGCAGCGGCCACCGCCACGGCCACGACCGAGCTCGCCGGCCGGGATGGTGATGACCTCGATGCCCACCTTGCGCAGGAGGGTGTTGGTGTGGGTGTTGCGGTCGTAGCCGACGACGACACCGGGCTCGAGAGCCACGACGTTGTTGCCGTCGTCCCACTGCTCGCGCTCGGAGGCGAACCGGTCGCCACCGGTGTTGACCACCCGGAAGCGGACGTCGAGGGCCGCCTCCAGCGTCGGCAGGAGGCCCCCCTTCTCACGGCGGATGTCGATGCCGGAGGACGCCGAGTCGTCCGGCCGCAGCGTGAACGGGACGATCCCGTCCACGACCGGCGAGAAGGTCGTCACGACGTCGGCGTCGCAGAACGTGAACACGGTGTCGAGGTGCATCGCCGACCGGGCTCGCGGCAGGCTCGCCACGATCACCTTCTCGGCAGCCCCGGCCTTGAACAGCGCCTGCGCGACCTGGGTGATCGCCTGCTGCGAGGAGCGCTCGCCCATGCCGATCAGGACCACGCCCTTGCCGACCGGCATCACGTCGCCACCCTCGAGGGTGGCGGACCCGTGGTCGGCCGGGCGCCCGTCCAGGTCACCGAGCCACACGTCGAACGACGCGTCGGCGAACTCCGGGTGGAACCGGTAGATCGCCGTCGTCAGCAGGGTCTCCTGCCGACGGGCCGGCCAGTACATCGGGTTCAGCGTGACGCCCTGGAAGATCCACGAGCTGTTGTCGCGCATGAACTGGGTGTTCGGCAGCGGGGCCAGGACGAAGCCCGGCTGGTCCGGGTCGGAGCCGAGCGCCGTCACGAACGGCCCGGCGAAGTCGTCGGGCACGTCGTGCCAGGTGACCCCTCCGATCAGGAACTCCGCCAGCCGCTGGGCCGGCAACGAGTCCAGCCACGCCCGCACCTCGTGGGAGAGGCCCGGGCCGACCAGGTCGTCGGTGACCTTGCGGTCGAGGAGCCACGCACGGGCGTGCGGCTGGCCGACGACGTCGGCGAGCACGTCGAGGAGCTCGAGCACCTCGATCCCACGGTCACCCATCTTGGTGACGAACTCATAGTGGTCCCGCTTGGCACGGTCGACCCACATCACGTCGTCGAACAGCAGCTCGTCGCACGTCTCCGGAGTGAGCCGGAGGTGGGCCAGCCCGGGCGAGCACACCAGCACTCGTCGCAGGCGGCCGGCCTCGGACCACACGCCGACCCGCGACTCGGGCCGGAAGGTCTGCTCTGTCATCGTCATCTCCTCACACCGAGACCCAGCCCTGGACCAGGCCGATCACACCGGCGACCGCGAGCGCGCTCACGATGCCGACCAGGACCTTCTCGACCGCCGTGAACCAGACCTGCTTGGTCTCCTTGCGGGCCCACACGAAGAACGCCGTGCCGACGAGGTAGAAGATCCCGGCCACGAGGACGTACTTCCAGCCACCGGCGTAGACCAGCCACACCGCGTAGCCGAGTGCGACCCCACCCACGACCAGGTCCTTGACCCGACCGTGGCCGCCTTCGTAGGTCTCACCGCGCACCGCCAGCAGCACCTGGTAGGCAGCCGACCACAGGTAGGGCAGCAGGATCAGTGACGTGGCCAGGTAGATCAGCTTGGTGTAGGTGCCGGAGTTGTACAGCGTCCACAGCAGCATCAGCTGCACGCAGCCGTTGGTCATCCACAGCGCCACGTCAGGGGCGCCGTGGGTGTTCTCGTGCCCGAAGACCGTCGGCAGCACGTGGTCGCGCGCCGGGAGCCGCAGGATCTCGACGCACAGCAGCACCCACGCGAGCAGGGCCCCCAGCAGGGAGATCGTGAGACCGGCCGAGATGAAGCCGGCACCCCAGCTGCCGACCTGGTCCTTCATCAACGCAGCCATAGACGGGTCGGAGAGCCCGGCGATCTTGGCCTGCGCCATGAGGCCGTAGGACAGCAGGTTGACGGCGAGCAGCAGGGCCAGGACCCCGAAGAAGCCCATGATCGTGGCCTTGCCGACGTCGCTGCGCTTGCTGGCGCGCTGCGAGTAGACCGACGCGCCCTCGATGCCGATGAACACCCAGACCGTCACCAACATCATGTTCTTGACCTGGTCGAGCGTGGTGCCGAGCCCTGCGCCGTGGCCCCAGATGTCGGTGGTGAAGATGTTGGCCTTGAAGCCCACCGCAGCGATGGCGATGAAGGTGAGGATCGGGACGACCTTCGCGACCGTCACGACGGTGTTCACGAAGGCGGCGTTGTGGACGCCACGCAGTGCGGTCCAGTGGACCAGCCACAGGACCACCGAGGCCAGGACGATGGCGGACACCGTGTTGCCGCCCTCGAACGTCGGCCAGAAGTAGCCGAGCGTCGAGGCGAGCAGCACGAGGTAGCCGACGTTCCCGACCCACGCGCTGACCCAGTAGCCCCAGGCCGACGTCATGCCGATGTAGTCGCCGAACCCGGCGCGTGCATAGCCGTAGACGCTTCCGTCGATGTCGGGCTTGCGGGAGACCAGGTTCTGGAAGACGAAGGCGAGCATCAGCATGCCGACGCCGGTGATCATCCAGCCGATGATCAGCGGGCCGGGCGCGGCGCTCGACGCCATCTGGGATGGCAGCGCGAAGATTCCGCTGCCGATCATGGATCCGACCACGAGGGCGGTCAGGGCGGCGAGCCCGAGCCCTGCGGTGGCGGGTGAACGGTGGTGACCGGGGTCTGCCGGGTGATCGGCAGGCCGGATCAGATGGGTTGTCATCTCCAGCTCCTTCGGACATGCCGAGGGATCGCCCCGGCACTTCGACGCTAGGGAAGGAGCGCTCGCGCGCGGCAGGGCCGCACGTCCCAGGGGCCCGGCCCGGAAGTCACCAGCCGGTGAAATGAGTGAGCCGGGTCACCCTCACCAACTCGGTCGCGGGCCTCCGAAGGGCAGCTCCACCAGAGCCGGTCCGAGGCCGGAGACGTCGCGCAGGATCCACTCGTCGCGGAGCAGGAGCATCGCCGAGGCGGGCCGCAGGATCACCCACAGCCAGCGGCCGGCGTACTCCCCCGCGAACACCGCGCGGTCCACCTCCACGTCGGAGGTGGCCGTCGAGACCGGCCAGAGCGGCACCGACTGGCTGAGCACCCGGACCCGTGCCGGCGGCGGCCCGTGCCCGACCTCGGCGCCGGGGTCGAGGTGGACGGTCCCGGCACAGCGGGCGCCCAGCCCGGTGCCCGACTCCTCACTGACCACGAACACGTCGACCGGCCCGTCGAGGGCGCTGGTGCCCGAGCTGCAGGTGGCAGTGCCGCACGCCGGGTCCTCCCCGACCACCGCGAAATCGCTGACCATCCACCCCGGGCTCATCGGCCACGGGAGGTAGGTCGGGAAGTCGCCGGCCGTGCCCAGGGCGCGCACGAACTCGTCGTACGACGCGTTGTCGGGGCGCCGTAGCACGTCGATCTCGCCGTGGTCGGGGCAGACCCACCGACCCCCGGCCGTCCGGGCGACCGGGACCGGGCAGCGCGGGCACTCCTCCCGTAGCGGCACGGGATACACGGTCTCGGGCAGGTCCTCCGCGGTCAAGGCTCTGTGACGCGCGGGTCAGCTGTTCCACCGGAGCACGACCGGCGTCTCGCGCTCGAAACCGAGCACCGACACGGTCGCGGTGTCGAGCCGCAGGTGCCGGCCCTCGGCGACCGGGAGGTCCAGCCAGCGCGCCGCGAGCGCCCGCAAGGCGTGCCCGTGGCCGAACAGCAGCACCCGCCCGTCGGCCGCCCGGCACCGCTCGACCACCCGGTCGAGGCGGGCGGCGACCTGCTCCGCGGTCTCGCCGCCGGGCACGGGTCCGGTCCAGATCGTCCAGCCGGGGTAGGTCTCGCGGATCTCCTCGCTCGTCTCGCCCTCGAGGTCGCCGTAGTCCCACTCGGCGAGGTCGGCGTCGACCTCCGCCTCGGGGTGTCCCGTCAGCCGCGCGGTCTGCCGGGCCCGCTCGCGGGGCGAGGTCAGTACCAGCGCGAACCGGTCGTCGTCGAGGCGGTCGTGCAGCGCGGCAGCGACGCGTTCGCCATCCGCCGTCAGCGGCAGCTCCGTGGTCGAGGTGTGCCGACCGTCGCGGCTCCACTCGGTCTCGCCGTGCCGGACCAGCCACACCTCGTCAGCCGTCATGGGAGTCATCATCACCGAGAGGTCCCCCACGTGCCACGATGCGCGTCATGGCGACCACCACGGACGGCGAGCAGACCGCGGAGGCGCTGCACGCGCGGTCGCGCCGCGCGGCCCAGAGCGCGTTCTTCACCCAGGGCTTCATCTTCATCAGCCTGACGACGCGCCTGCCGGCCGTGCAGAAGCAGTGGAACCTCAGCGACACGACACTGTCCCTGCTCCTGCTGATGATGGTGCTGCTGGCCGGCGTCGGCAGCGTCGGATCCGAGACCGCGTGCAAGCGAGTCGACAGCGCGGTCATCCTGCGAGCCGGACTCCTGCTGATCGCGGTCGCCGTCCCCGTCTTCGCGTTCGCACCCTCGCGCCCGGTCTTCATGGCGTCGATGGCGCTCTACGGCGTGGCCCTCGGCGCCGTGGACGCCACCACCAACATGCAGGCGGTCGCGCTCGAGCACCTCTACGACCGGCCGATCCTGCCGTCGTTCCACGGCGCCTGGACCCTCGGTGGTTTCATCGGCGCGGGCGTCGCGCTGGCCATGGGGCGCACCCCGATCGAGGCGACGGCGGTCCTCGCCGCCCTGCCGCTGGTCGTCGCATTCGCGCCGTTCCTGCGCCGCGCCGAGCAGTCGGTCCAGCCCACACAGGGCATCGAGGTCCCGTGGCGGCCGATCGTCCTGGTCGGGCTGGCGATGGTGCTCTTCTACATGGTCGACACCGCCGCCTTCACCTGGGGCCCGCAGTACCTCGACCAGGTCTTCCCCACGCCGTCCCACCTCGTCGCGCTCGCGGTCTTCCCCTACCTGCTGGCCAGCGGGGTGATCCGGTGGGCCGGCGACGACCTGGTCGCCCGCTACGGCGCCGTACGGGTGCTGCGGGTCGGCACCGTCATCGCCTCCGTCGGCCTGGCGATCACCGTGTTCGCCCCCGTCTGGCCGGTGGCCGTGCTGGGCTTCTGCATCACCGGCGGCGGGGTCGCCGTGGTGGCGCCGCTGAGCTTCTCGGCCGCGGCCCGCATCGCCGGTGCGGGCGAGCCCGACCCGGTGCTGCGGCACGCGCGGGTCGACGCCGTGATCGCGCGGTTCAACCAGTTCAACTACGCCGGCGCGCTGCTCGGTGCCGTCATGATCGGCCTGGTGGGCGCGGGCAACCTGCGGCTCGGCTTCGCCGTACCGATGGTGCTGGTGCTCGGGATCCTGCCGCTGGCGCGGGCCTTCAGCGCACGCCCTTCATCAGCCGGCTGATCGGCCGGGTCAGGGCGAGCACGACGATGCCGGTCAAGACCGCGGCCAGACCGACCCAGAGGAAGAACGGCGTCTCGTCGTCGGGGTGGTAGTACTCCGCGAGCCTGCCCGACATCGCCGACCCCAGCCCCACCGAGAGGAAGAACAGCGCCACCATCTGGGTGTGGAACATCCGGGGCGCCAGCTTGGTCGACAACGAGAGCCCCACCGGTGAGATCAGCAGCTCGGCGACGGTGAAGACCAGGAGGATCGCGGCGAGGCCGAGCAGGGGCACGGAGTTCGTGCCGCTCGGCATCAGCAGGAACATCCAGAAGGCCACGCCCATCAGGATCGTGGCCAGCCCGAACTTCACCGGGGTCCGCGGCTGCCGGTCTCCGAGGCGGGTCCAGAGCGCGGCGAAAGCGCCGGCCAGCACGATGATGAAGACCGGGTTGATCGACTGCACCCACGACACCGGCATCTCCCAGCCGAACAGGTTGCGGTCGAGCCGCTGGTCGGAGTAGATCGTGACCACGGTGAACTGCTGCTGGTAGAGCGACCAGAAGACCGCACTGCAGATGAACATCGGGATGAACGCCACCACGCGCGAGCGCTCCGTCGTGTCGAGGTGGCGGCTCGACAGGATCACCACGAAGTAGACGACGGCCGCCGCCAGGCTGACCCAGATCACGATCGTGGCGAGCCGGGGTGCGGTGATCAAGCCGACCAAGCAGAGCACGACGACGAGGGCGACCACGCCGGCCAGACCGGCGGCGTAGGCCAGCCGGAGCCGCCGGGGCAGCGGGTCGGCGACCTCGTGGGTGCTCTCCGGCAGCCGGCTGCGGCCGAGCGTGTACTGCACCAGACCGGCCGCCATGCCGATCGCGGCGAGACCGAAGCCGGCGTGGAAGCCGTAGTTCTTCTGCAGGAGACCGGTGAGCAGCGGACCGACGAGGGCACCGAGGTTGATGCCCATGTAGAAGATCGAGAAGCCGGCGTCGCGGCGCGGGTCGTGCTCGTCGTACAACGAGCCGACCAGGGAGGTGGCGTTGGCCTTCACCCCGCCGCTGCCCAGGGCGATCAGGCCCAGCCCGATCCCGACACCGGTCAGGCCAGGCACCAGGGCCAGAGCGACGTGGCCGAACATCACCACGATCGCGGCGTAGAACAAGGTGCGCTCGGGCCCGATCAGCCGGTCGGCGATCCAGGCGCCGAGGATGGTCGCGAAGTAGACGGCCCCGCCGTACGCCCCGACGATGCTCGTCGCGGTGGCCTCGCTGATGCCGAGACCACCCTGGGCGGCGGAGTAGTAGAGGTAGATCAGCAGGATGCCCTGCATGCCGTAGAAGCTGAACCGCTCCCACAGCTCGACGCCGAAGAGGTTGGCCAGGACTCTCGGCTGTCCGAAGAACCCTCTGTCGGTGGTGTCAGGGCGTACGTCGATGTCCGTCCGAGGAGCGGTCATCCACGCACCGTTCCCGCAGAGAACGGCGCGAAACGTCCGCTACGACTGGGTGGGCCCCGGCCAGTTCTTGTCCGGCTGCGGCACCGGGCGTCCGGGCTGCTCGCCGCCACGGGCCTCGAGGTAGCTCTGCTTGGGCACCATCACCTTGCGGCGGAAGATGCACACGACCCGGCCGTCCTGGTTGTAGCCGATCGTCTCCACGTGCACCACCCCACGGTCGTCCTTGCTCGTCGACTCCCACTTGTCGAGCACCGTGGTCTGGCCGTAGAGCGTGTCGCCGTGGAAGGTCGGCGCGACGTGGCGCAGCGACTCGATCTCGAGGTTGGCGATCGCCTTGCCCGACACGTCGGGGACGCTCATGCCCAGCAGGATCGAGTACACATAGTTGCCGACCACGACGTTCTTGCCGAACTGGGTGGTCTCCTGGGCGTAGTGGCTGTCGAGGTGGAGCGGGTGGTGGTTCATGGTGAGCAGGCAGAACAGGTGGTCGTCGTACTCGGTCACCGTCTTGCCGGGCCAGTGCCGGTAGGTCGCACCGACCTCGAACTCCTCATAGCTGCGTCCGAACTGCATGGCGGACATCCTGCCGCAGCACGTCGCCGGGCTCGACGCCTCGGCCGTGATCCGGTCGTGGGATACCTCACGGACCGCCGACCGAGCCGCTCAGCGAGGCGCCTAGGCTGCTGCCCGTGCATGTGGAGCCTGTCGACGAGCGGACCAGTGCGTGGGTGGACCACCGGCCCCGGTTCCGGGTCTACCTGTTCGAAGGAGACGGTGAGCCCGGCGGCAGCCTCGACCCCTCGACGTACGACGTGACCGGCGCCGAGGCGCTCGAGGTGATCTCCTGGGCCGAGGAGCAGGCCGGCGACCACGGTCTCTACGCCGTCGCACTGGTCGGCGACCGCGGCGGCCGCAAGGGTCTGACCTGGCTCCAGGGCATCGACGCCAACGCCGCCCCTGGCGACCTGCGGCACGAGGTGCTCCGGACCGCCATGCTCGCCCGACGCGGGCGACGCAGCGTCACGCGCTGACTCCCCTGCCCCCGCAGGGCTCCGGTCGGTGCCAGCATGGGGCTCATGGAGGTTCTCTGCTCGGGCTACGGGCTGGTGGAGTCGCCCCGGCGGCACAACGGGCGGCTGTGGTTCAGCGACTGGACCGGTGGCCAGGTGGTGGCGGTGGACTCCGCCGGCGACACCGAGGTGGTGCTGCGCCACCGGTCGCTGCCCCTGTGCTTCGACTTCCTGCCCGACGGACGTCTGGTCGTGGTGTCCAACCAGGAGCGCGCGCTCCTGGCGCTCGAGGCGGACGGCACCCTCACGACGTACGCCGACCTGGGCGCGGTGTCCGGCTTCGGCTGCAACGACATCGTGGTCGACGGCCGCGGGCTCGCGTTCGTGAACAGTCCCGACTTCGACTTCGCCTCCGGGCCGCCGCCGGGCGACGTGCAGCCCGGGGTGATCGCCGTGGTGACGCCGGACGGTCGGGCCCGCGTCGTCGCCGACGACCTCGCCTTCCCCAACGGCATGGCCGTCACCGCCGACGGCCGCACCCTGGTCGTGGCCGACTCCTACCGCCACACCCTCGTCGGCTTCACCATCGCCGACGACGGCTCGCTCAGCGACCGCCGGGTCTGGGCCGACCTCGGCGACCACGCACCCGACGGCATCTGTCTCGACGCCGACGGCGCCGCGTGGTACGCCGACGTCCCGCACCGGGTCTGCGTCCGTGTCGCCGAGGGCGGCGAGGTGCTCGCCACCGTCGACCTCGACCGCGGCGCGTTCGCCTGCATGCTCGACGGCGCCCCCTCGCCCTCGCTCTACGCCGTCACGGCGCACTGGCCCGGCGCCGCCGGCCCTGGCGACTCACACCGAGTGGGACGGACAGGTCGTCCGGATCCCGGTGGAGGTGCCGGGCGCGGGGTGGCCCGCCCGCTGAGACCCACGCTGCCTGACGGGGTGTGTCCCTCGTGAGACCGAAGTGCACTCATCAGCGGTGAGCGGTCGTCGTTCATGCCAAAGGACTCCGGCTCAATCGGGGCCAGGTCCTTCGCCGTCGCACGACTGCAAGGTGTCGAGGCGTCACGTGTGATCGTCCAGCGCGATCAGGGCCGAGTCTTCGTCTGTCAGCTGTAGATCAGGACCGCGCCCCACCACAAAGGCGATGACACTGCCCACACCCAGGACGATGCCGCACCAGGCCATGCCCCGACCCTTCACGGTTCCGGCCGGAGCCTTGATACGTCGAAGGGCGTGAGCGCCGACGAGGATGGCTGGCACTCCGGCCAGAATGCTGAACGGGATCGCCAAGACCCCCAGAAGCAGCGCGTTTCGAGCACGGCTCTCTGAGGCGACCGGCATACCGGTGCCTTGCTGCGAGGAAGGGACTCCCGCGTGGGGTCCGGCCGAATACCCTCCAGCGAACCCTCCCGTCCCCGGACTGCCGCCCGACGTGAGGCTCATGGCCCGTCACTCTCCCTCGACCTTGCTGGTGCAGCGACGGTACGGCCGCGGGGAGGTAGAGGCCGAGGTCATCCGGGGCTGGAACAACGGCCCGGTCGTGCCGCCGTCCGGGGCACACACACAACAAGCAGCCGATGAGCGGTACGTCATACCCATGGTGAGGCGTCAGTCGAGGAACCGGGCTATCGAACGACACTCACCGCCTAGCTGTGATGTCCAGGGACGTTGGTCAGTCGGGTGATCGGCGGGTGGCCTCCGATGGCGGAGTGGACGCGGTGGTGATTGTAGAAGTGGAGCCAGGTCGGTAGCGCGGCGTTGCGTTGTTCGGTTGATTCGTAGAACCTCGCGTAGGCCCAGCCGTCAGCCAGGGTGCGGTGGAATCTCTCGATCTTGCCGTTGGTCTGTGGTCGGTAGGGCCGGGTCCGCTTGTGTGTGATGCCGAGTTCTGCGCAGGCCTCCCGCCAGGCGTAGGACCGGTAGGCCGAGCCGTTGTCAGACAGGACGCGTTCGACGGCGACGCCGTGTGCGGCGAACCAGGAGACGGCCCGCTGGAGAACACCGATGGCGGTGGCGGCCTGCTCGTCGCTACATATCTCGGCGTACGCGAGCCGCGAGTGGTCATCGATGACGGTGTGCACGAACGCTGTCCCGATCAGCGGCCTGGAGTGCTTGCCGCGCTCGCCGGTGCGACGGGCGGTGGCGATGCCGTTGGCGCGGCTCTGCTGACGGGTGAGGAACCTGTGGCCACCGCCATCAGGGATGTTGCCGAACTTGGTGACATCGACGTGGATCAGCGACCCGGGGTACGGGTGCTCGTAACGACGCAGGGGTTCACCGGTGACGCGGTCGATGTGCGACAGCCTGTTGATCCGGCACCGCACCAGCACCGCGTGCACGGTCGAGGCCTGCAGACCGAGCCGGCCACCGATCTGAACCGGTCCCAGCCGGTGACGCCATCGCAGCCGCACGATCCGGCGGACCAGCTCCGGGCTGGTCCTAGTGGGGCTGGTCTTAGGTCGCGAGCTGCGATCAGCCATGCCCGCGGGACCTTCGCTGCGGTAGCGATCGGCCCACTTCTTCGCAGTCCGCGGGGCCACCATGAACATCTTGGCTGCCGCGGCATAGGTCCAGCCGCTGTCGACGATCAGTTGGGCGAGCCGCAGACGGGCTCGAGGGGTCAGAGCAGCATTAGCGTGGGACACGAGGGCCTCCGGTCGGTGAAGCGGTGAACTAGACAGCTCCACTTCACAACCGGAGGCCTTCACCTGTCAGGCAGGCTCACCGACGCCCATCGGTACAACCTCCCTGGACATCACACCTAG
>CAVXFQ010000004.1:0-124617 GCA_963761085.1 uncultured Actinomycetota bacterium | reverse complement strand
CCCGCACCGATGTGAGTGCGCCTCCACCAAGGTCTTACTGGGTGTGTCCCTATTGCTGCTCACCCCGCGGTTCGCTGGGGCTCAGTGCACCATGTCTGATGATCCGCCTGGTAGCCGGCGTGGTCGAGGGACGCCTTGGAGGTGTTGGTGCGGCGAGGACAGGGGGAATTCCGGAGGTGTTCTGGCGCGGCGGACTCCTACGATGAGTGGGCTCGGGATCCCTGAGCAATCCACCCTGAGGCGGTAGCCCGGATGGCCGAAGACGGCGGGACGGCTGGTCTGCTCGGTCGTGAGCAGGAGCAGGCGGAGCTGTACGACGTTCTCGCGCTTGCCCTGAAAGGGGAGCCGCAGGTCGTCGTGGTCGGTGGTGACGCCGGGTTCGGCAAGACCACGCTGGTGGCGGACTTGTGCCGCCGTGCCGAGGGACTCGGGTTCGTCGTGGGCGTGGGTCACTGTCTCGACATCGAGGCTGGGATCTCGTTCGGGCCCGTGATCGAGGCTCTGACCGCGCTCTTTGCCGGGATGGAGGACCTCGATTCTCGACCATTGGCGCGACGGGTGCGCGCGTTCCTCGACCCAGCTGCGCCGAGCCGGCTGGAGCAGCGCCACCTCCTCGAGGATCTGCGCCTGGCCGTCTTGGAGGCGGCTGTCGCTGGACCGGTACTGCTGGTGCTGGAGGACGTGCACTGGGCGGACACCTCCACCCGAGACCTCGCGGTGGCGCTGTCGCGCACCGCGCGGGGTCGGCTGCTGTTCGTGCTCTCGGTGCGGACCGAGGATCTCCACCGCCGGCACCCGGCCCGGAGGGCGCTGGCCGAGATCGGCCGGATCACGGGTGGCCGACGGGTCGAGCTCGGCCCTTTGGACCGGGCCAGCATCGCCGGCATCGTGGCGTCGTTGTCGGGCACGCAGCCGGATCCGGTGCTGGTCCGGTCCGTGATGGAGCGGTCAGAGGGCAATCCGCTCTATGCGGAGGAGATCGTGACCGCGGGGCCAGGATCGATCCGTGGCCAACTGTCGGATCTCTTCCTGGCTCGGGTTGACGCGCTGGCCGACGGTCCGCGAGAGCTGGCGCGCATTGCATCGGTGGACGGGTCCCAGGTGGACGCCGAGCCGCTCGCAGGCGTGGCGGGCCTCGACCGGGAAGGACTTAACAGCCAGCTCCGTGAGCTGCTCGACGCGAACGTGCTGCGCAAAACAGGGGACTCGCTCGCGTTCCGACACGGGCTGCTACGCGAGGCGGTGTACGACGACCTGCTGCCCGACGAACGACGTCGACTTCATGCGGGCTTCGCCGCGATCCTGCAGGCGAGGGTCGACGCCGATCCGGAGCCCGATCTGGGGGCACTTAGCCGGCTGGCCTTCCACTGGTTCGCTGCACATGATCCGTCACGCACCCTGGCGGCCTCGGTTCGCGCGGCCGTCGTGGCCAGGAAGCTGGGCGCGGCCGAGGAGATCGCTCACCTCGAACGGGCGCTCTCCCTGTGGGACCAGGTGCCTGATGCCGAAGCCCTGGCAGGTGGCCGCTCGCGGATCGAAGTCATGGTCCTGCGGGGCGAGGCAGCCTGCTACCAGGGCGACGATGACGGCTGGCACACCTACACCCGTCGGGCGGTGGACATGCTCGAGCCCGGCACCGAGCCTCTGCTGGCGAGCCGGGCGTACTCAGCATTGGGGTTCTGCGCCTTCTTCAACCATGACTCGATCGGTGCTGAGGAGGCGATCCGGCGGGCCGTCGAGTACGCAGGCGGCGCTCCGACCAGGGAGCTGGCTTGGGCCCTCGCCGCCCAGGCCCAGCTGGAGGGCCGCAACGATCGGTACGCCGCGTCTCTCAACGCTGCGGAGCGGGCGATCGAAGCGGCCCGCACTCCGGAGTGCCTCGAGCCCATGATGAATGCCCTGCAGAGCAAGGGGGTGGCCTTGGGGTACTTGGGCCGACTTGGTGAGTCTTGCTCAACCGCAGAAGAGCTGATCGAAGTGGCACGTGAGGCCGGGATGATCGGATTTGCGCTCAGCGATACCGGGTGGCTGGCCGCGCAGCTGGTGGAAGCGGGGCAGGTCGAGCGGGGTACGACGGTCGCCCAGGCGGGCTACGACGAGGCCCTGGAGGCGGGGCTTCCCTTCGCGGCGGCGGACTGTGGGGACCAGATCGCGATCGCACTCGCGTGGGAGGGTCGTCTCGACTCAGCGGAGCAGATGCTGGCCGACATCCGGGGTCTCGACCCGCCACCCGACACGATCTGGCGTGGCCAAGTCGAGCTGGCGCTGGCGCGTGGCGACGGCGAGGCAGCCGCCCGTGGGATGCCGGGGAGCGCCGTGGACGACGTGCCCGTGGGTGTTCACCAGGACGAGTACGACGTTCTCCGCGCGCTCAGGATCGCCGTTCTGCGCGACGACGGGGCCAGGTGCCACGAGCTGGCGGAGGCGTATCTCGAGCAGGAGGAGGGGGGCGACTCTCCCCTGATCGCCGCAGCAGCCGCGCGGATCGGCTTCCACGCCCTGACGACGCCATCGTCTGCCCGTGCGGCGCAGGACACGCGGCTCGCCGACCTGTCACGACGACTTCTGGATCGCGCGCGCGCCGGTCTCACCGACGAGTGGCGTGGCGGATACCACGGCGTCCAACTCGCCCTCGCCGAGGCGTACGCGGCCCGGGTGGAGGGGCGGTCGGCGATCGAAGAGTTCCGTGCCGCTTCCGAGCTGGCCAAGCCGTTCGGTGCGTTCTTCGCCCTCGAGCCACGTTTTGACCTGGCACAAGGAATGCTAGCCCGCGGCGGCCGGGACGAGGGTCGCGAACTCCTCGTGGCCTGCTGGGCGGCAGCCCACGAGATAGGCGCGAGAGGCGTGGAGCGGCGGGCGCACCGACTCGCGATACGCACCCGGGTTCCGCTCCCCGAGGCGACCTCGAGTCAGGGACCGCTCAGCCGGCTGACACCGCGCGAGCGAGAGGTGCTCGAACACCTGGCAACGGGGGCGACCAACAAGGCGATCGCGAGCGAGCTGGTGATCAGCGAGAAGACGGTCAGCGTGCACGTCTCGAACGTGCTGGCAAAGCTCGGCGTGGAGAACCGCGGCGCGGCCGCCGCCCTCGCCCGGAACCTCATGGACCGACCCGGACCGGGCTGAGGTGCCACAACACCGAGGACAGCGACCTGACGCCACCCCGGTGGCCTAGCAACTGGTGCCTTCGAGGACTGGGCGAGTCCCTAGGCACCCGTCCGCGACCTCGACCACCCAGGCGTGTCGCTCTTGGTGCCGAACGGGAATTGGTAGCAGTCGATCTGCCCCCCCCCCCCGGTCGCGCCAGTAAGCCGGCCGGCGCATCGCGTGCGCCACGGCCACGATGATCAGCAGTTCATCGCGGACGAAGTAGACCATCCGGTACGGGAAGTCGCTGACAGCTTGGACCGGACGACCGGCTCAGGGTTACACCCGGGCCAGACCGCCCAGGACTCCGGCGAATCGACCGCCGCGTCGATCGCGGCCGGCACGGCGATCTCGAACCGTTCGCCCACGGCGACCTCACGATCGTCGTACCAGACGACGTCAGCGACGAACTCGGCTCCAGCTTCCGGATGGAAGTTGAAGCCGAGGATCATGCGTCAGGCGCAGCCTGTCGAGCGGCTCGTCCCTCCGCCAGGTCTGCGAAGACCTTCTCACCGGGGATGGTCTCGACCCTGCCGCTCACGACATCGCCGACTCGATTCGAGATCTCGTCGGTCCACTCCTGGTCGACCGACTCCTGATCCGCGACCTCAACGGACTCCAGCAGGCGCAGGGCCAGGTCCTTGCGCACCGATGGAGGCAGGGCGAGCCCCGCCTCGTAGAACTCGGGTGCGCTCATGGACATGCCGGCAGTCACGTGCCGTCGACGGCGGTGCCGAGCGAAGCTCCGAGTCGGCCCCAGCGACACCTCGATCGCAATTCCTGCCACGCATCTGCCACGCACAAGGGGTCATTAGGCCTCTGACCTGCACCATCGCGCCGATCTAGTAGTACCAGGGGAAGGGTGACCAGTCGGGGTCGCGCTTCTCGAGGAACTGGTCGCGCCCCTCCTGCGCCTCGTCGGTCATGTAGGCCAGCCGGGTCGTCTCGCCCGCGAAGAGCTGCTGGCCGACGAGGCCGTCGTCGATGAGGTTGAAGGAGTACTTCAGCATCCGCTGGGCGGTGGGGCTCTTGCCGTTGACCAGCCGGCCCCACTCCAGGCCGGTCGCCTCGAGCTCGGCGTGGGGTACGGCGCGGTTGACGGCGCCCATGCGCACGCCGTCCTCGGCGGAGTACTCCTGACCGAGGAAGAAGATCTCGCGCGCGATCTTCTGCCCGACCTGCCGAGCCAGGTACGCCGACCCGAAGCCGCCGTCGAACGACCCGACGTCGGCGTCGGTCTGCTTGAACCGCGCCTCCTCGGCACTGGCCAGCGTCAGGTCGCACACGACGTGCAGCGAGTGACCACCGCCGGCCGCCCAGCCCGGCACGAGGGCGATCACGACCTTGGGCATGAACCTGATCAGCCGCTGGCACTCCAGGATGTGGAGCCGGCCGAGCTTCGCCTTGTCGACGGTGTCGGCGGTCTCCCCCTCGGCGTACTGATAACCCGCGCGGCCGCGGATCCGCTGGTCGCCGCCGGTGCAGAAGGCCCACTTGCCGTTCTTGACGCTCGGCCCGTTGCCGGTCAGGAGCACGCAGCCGACGTCGCTGGAGATGCGCGCGTGCTCGAGTACCCGCAGCAGCTCGTCGACGGTGTGCGGCCGGAAGGCGTTCAGCACGTCGGGGCGGTCGAAGGCGATCCGGACCGTGCCGTGGGCGCGGGCCCGGTGATAGGTCAGGTCGGTCAGGTCCTCGAAGCCCGGGACGTCGTCCCACTGCTCGGTGTCGAAGATCTCGCTGACGCCCTCGATCGCGCTCATGGCCAGCAGCGTAGGGGTCGGCGGAATGCCTGCCGCGACGGACTCGTTGAGGTGGGCATGGCACTGACCGGCACCTATGTCCCCAGCAAGCAGCAGTGGGTCCGCGACCAGGTCGCGGCGTACGAGGCGTCCGACGGCGCGGAGGCCAACACGCTGCGCGACACCGGCTACCCGATCGTGGTGATCACCTCCGTCGGCGCCAAGTCGGGCAACCTGCGCAAGAACCCCGTGATGCGCGTCGAGCGCGAAGGGCGCTACGTCGCCATCGCCTCCAAGGGCGGCGCCGACGACCACCCGGAGTGGTTCCACAACTTCGTCGCCCACCCGGAGGTGGAGCTCCAGGACGGACCCGAGAGGCACACCTACTCCGTCCGGCTGCTCAGCGGCGACGAGCGTCAGGAGTGGTGGGACTACTCCGTCGCGACCTGGCCGACGTACGGGGAGTACCAGAAGAAGACCACCCGCGAGATCCCGGTCTTCCTGCTCGAGCCCAGCTGACCCTCCTCAGCCGCCCCAGCAGTCACATCGTGGGGACGCTTTCCTCGCTTCCAAGGCGTTGCACCGCCCGGGAAGTGTGCGAGTCGCCGGTTCACCGGCGACTCGCCGCGCCCTCCCGCCACGAGCAGCGCGCCTCAGCGCCGGCGCGCGATGAGGGCGGCGAGGCCCACCAGGTGGGCCAGCCGGGCCAGCTCGGAGTCGAGGAACTCCGGCCCGCCACGCCGGCCGAGGACGACGACCTTCTGGTGACCCGCGGGCGCGATCGCGACCAGGTCGTCGCCGATCACCTGCCGGTCCAGCCCGGTGCCGGGCTTGAGGTCGATGTCGCCCGGCGCGCCCTCGCTGGCGTGCTCGACGACCACGCCGTCGGGCCCGCGCAGGATCCGCGCCGCCCACTCGCAGCGGAAGGCGACCGGGAGCACCTCGACCAGCCGGTCGAGCGCGGTCTCGGGGTCCTGGGTCAGCGACTCGACCACCTCGAGGTCGGGGAAGAGGCCACCACCGGCCAGGTAGCGGCTGATCCACAGCACCCGGACGCCGTCGACCGCGTTGCAGGCGGAGACCACGGAGTCGGGCATCACGCCGTCGACCATGTCGAGCAGGACGTCGTCGACGTCGGTGCCGTCGATGCCTTTCTCCACGATCTCGATGGCCTCGATGTCGCCACCCGCGGCACCGATCGCGGTCGCCAGCCGACCCAGCGAACCGGGCACGTTGGGCAGCTCCACCCGCAGCAGCAACATGCGTCGAGGCTAGCGACCGAACATGACGAACGGGTTTCGCCTTCCGGTGGGTGGGCCGGCCGGGCGTTCCTCAGCCCGACAGCCGCGCAGCGAGGCCGCTCGCGCGCTGGGCGGGTCGCGAGACCGCCGTCCGTACGGCGTCGGCCGTGGCGACCACGGTCACCTTCTGCTCGGCGCGGGTGATCGCGGTGTAGAAGAGCTCGCGGGTGAGCAGGGGCGAGTCGTCGGGTGGCAGCAGCACCGTGACGGTGTGGGCCTGGCTGCCCTGGCTCTTGTGCACCGTCATGGCGTGCATGGTCTCGACATCGGTCAGCCGCGAGGTGGCGAGGTGGCGGGGTCCGCCGGGCCGGGCGATGGCGGCGTGGACGCCGGCGCCGTCGGCGACGACGACACCGGTGTCTCCGTTGAAGAGGTCGAGACCGTAGTCGTTGCTGGTCAGCAGCAGCGGCCGTCCGGCGTACCACTCCTGACCCCAGCCCCCGCCGATCGGCAGCCCGGTGTGGTCGGCGAGGCCGCGCTCGACGAGACGGTTCCAGTGGGAGACGCCCCAGGGTCCGTCGCGGTGGGCGCACAGGAGGCGGTGGTGGTCGAGGGCCGCCACCGCAGCGTCGGAGTCGCCGGCGACGGCCGCGGCCCGCAGGGAGACGGCGTGGTCGACCAGGCGCGCTCGCAGCGCGGCCAGGGTCTCGGGGTCGTCGGGGTCGAGCAGCTCGACGTGGGACGTGCCAGCCCGGAGCAGGTCGACGGCGCGGTCGCCGTCGCCGGCGTTGACGGCGGCAGCCAGGGCTGTGATCTCGGGTCCGAAGCGGTGGTTGGTGACCAGGGACGCGACGGTGTCGGCGTCGCGGGCGGCGAGACCTTCGACGAGGTCGGCCAGGACGGCTCCGGCCTCGACCGAGGCGAGCTGGTGGTGGTCACCGACCAGGACCAGCCGGCAGTCGGACCGCACCGCCTCCAGCAGCCGGGCCATCATCGTCAGCGACACCATCGACGTCTCGTCGACCACGATCACGTCGTGGGGCAGGCGGTTGTGACGGTCGTGACGGAACCGGTTGCGGCTGCCCCGCTTCCACCCGAGGAGCCGGTGGAGCGTCTGGGCGACCGGCTGTCCGACGGAGGCCGCGTGGTCGCGGAGGCGCCTCGCTGCGCAGCGCGTCGCCGACCGCCTCCTGCAGCCGGGCCGCAGCCTTGCCCGTGGGAGCGGTGAGCGCGATCCGCAGGGGTCTCTCGGAGCCTTCGGCGAGCAGGGCCAGCAGGCCGGCGATCGCGGTCGTCTTGCCGGTGCCGGGCCCGCCGGTGACGACGGTCGTCCAGGCCCGGGCCGCCGCGAGGGCGGCGGCTCGCTGCTCGTCGTACCCCTCGGGGAAGAGCACCGGCGCCAGCGTGGCCAGCGTCGTCTCCTCGGCAGGTGGCGGCGTCAGGCCGAGCCGCGCGACCAGGTCGTCGCGCACCTGGCACTCCTCGCGCCAGTAGCGGTCGAGGTAGGCCCGGTCGCCCTCCACGCGTAGCACACCCGCGCTGCCGATCCGGCTGCCGGCGACGCGCCGCGCCCAGCCGGCGGCGGGCCAGGCCAGGCCCTCGGGCAACGGGTCGGCGGTGAGGGCAGCGAGGTCGAGGCAGACCGACCCGTGACGCAGCTGGCGGACGACGAAGGCCAGCGCCAGGGCCGCCTCGTCGTCGGGCTCGTCGGCGAGAGCGCGGATGCGGGCCGCGGTGTGGACGTCGGCGGCCTCGAGCACCCCGGCCGCGTTGAAGCGACCGAGGACTCCGGTCATCCCGAGCGCATAGCGGCGGTCGGCGGCGTCGTCGGTCTCGAAGGGCTCCACCACGCGTGGCGTCGTCACACCCTCACCCCCTCGAGCAGCTCGCTGAGCTCGGACACGAGGGCCACCGGCGGCGACCAGTCGAACACCCCGGCCACGTGGCCGTCGACGACGGGGGTCTCGGGTCCGCACATGCCCCGCAGGAAGAGGTAGAGGGTCCCCCCGAGGTGACGCTCCGCTTCGTAGGACGGCAGCCGCCAGCGCAGGTAACGGTGGAGCACGACGGAGTAGAGCAGGGCCTGGAGGGGGTAGTGGCTGTGCAGCATCGCCCCCGCCATCGCGGCGCGGCTGTAGTCGGCCGAGGTCACGGGCGTGCCGGGCTCGCCGAGGAGGTTGGTCTTGTAGTCGACGACGACGTAGCGGTAGCCGCCGGCCACGCTGTCGTCAGGGACCCGCAGGACGACGTCGATCGAGCCCGACAGGTAGCCCCGGAGCGCCTGCTCCCCCAGCGGGCCGACCAGCTGGTCGGCGTAGGAGATGAGGGGATCGTCGGCCGGCAGGTGACGCCGCAGCAGCGACGCCACGTCGCCGAGGTGTACGCCGGCTCGCACCGCGGTGGGTCGGTCACCGCCGGTCAGGGGGAACTCGAAGTCGAGCTCGCAGAGCCGGTCGCCGCAGCGGGATGTCGGCCAGTCGCAGCCCGCCGGCCAGGGAGCCGAGCGAGGTCAGCTGCGACGGCAGCACCCCGGCGGCGACCTCGGCCGCCGAGACCCCGACAGGCCACCAGGAGAGCTGCTCGCGGGTGCGCGCCTCGAGCTCGACTGCGAGGTCGGGCGCGTCGGGGTCGGCATGCTCCAGCACCGCGTGCACCAGGCTGCCGAAGGTAGCCCCCGACGGGAGGTCGGCCATCGGCGAGGGGACCGACGGTAGCGCCGGGCACGGACTCCCTCGCGAGCGAGCTCGCTTCGGGCTCGCTGCGGCGACTGGGCTCCGACTCCGTCGGTTCCCAGTCGTCTCGCTCCGGCTCCGACGTCACCCCGGCCGGCTGCTCCTGCACCCGGATCAGCCCGGAGTAGGAGGTGCGCCGCCACTCGGTGTCGACCGCGCGGTCGAACACCCGCGCCGCCAGGTCTCCCCGCGCCGAGGGGGTCGCCCGGCCGGAGACCGCAGCCGGCGTGGAGAGCTCCGGTGACGGACCACCGAGCTGGTCGAGCATGCCGAGCACCGCAGCGACGTAGTCGTCGTCCTTGATCGCCATCTCGTCGGGCACCTCGGCCTGGTCGGGCCGGCGTCCGAACAGCAGCCGGTGGAGGCCGCCGGTCGGGGTGATCGCGGTGGGCGCCCACCAGGTGACGACCTGCGACTGGGCCCGGGTGAGCGCGACGTAGAGGTCGCGCAGCTCCTCCCCGGCCTCCTCGCGGAGATGGGCGTCGGCGTGCGGCTTCCACGAGGGGCCGCTGCCCGACACGTCGAGCGTGCGCACGTCGTCGGCGTCGTGGAAGCGCGCGACCTCGACCGGCCAGACGTACTTCATGGACGCGAAGGGCAGGTGGACGACGGGGTACTGCAGGCCCTTGCTCTGGTGGACCGTCGTGATCTGGACCGCCGCCGCGTCGCTGTCGAGCCGGCGGACCCGCTCGGACGACGCCGCCTCGCGCTCGGAGCGCAGCCACTCCAGGAGACCGGTGAGCCCGAGCCCGTCTCGACGTGCGGTCTCGTGGAGGGTCTGGCCGACGTGGCGCAGGTCGGTGAGCAGCCGCTCGCCGCCGGTGGTGGCGAGGACGCGAGCGCTGAGCCCCTGCTCCTCGGTCGCCTCCATCAGGGCCGCGACGCCGCGGCCGCGCAGCAGCAGCGCCCAGCCGCGGAGCCGGTCGGCGAGACGGTCGGTGAGCTCGTCGCCACCGGTGTGGAGCTCGGGCAGGCTGAGCCCGAGGAACGACGTGAGGGCGGCGGCGCGCACCCGCCCGGACCGATGTGGCTGCTCGAGCGCCTCCAGCAGGCAGAGCCACTCGTCGCCGGCCGGCGAGGTCAGCAGCTTGCTGCCGCCACCGACGACGGCCGGGACGCCCTGGTCGGAGAGCGCCTGGCGGACCAGCTCGGCCTGCGACCACTCCCCGACCAGGACCGCGACGTGTCGCGCCTCGACCGGGTCGCCGCACCACCTGGCGTCGGAGGCGAGCAGCTCGGCGATGTCGGCGGCGCAGTCGGCGGCGATGTGAGCCCGGGCGTCGGACGCCTTCACCTTGCCCTTGGCCAGGCGCGAAGCCGTCGCGCCGCACCTGCCGGATCCGGAACGGCGCGGGATGCGGTGCGCCGGCCAGCCGGGAGCCCGCTGTGGTCGGCGGTGACCGCGCGCACCTCGATCCGCGGGTCGCCGAGGGCGGCACCGCGCAGCACCACCTGGAGTCGCTCGACCAGGTCGGCGTCGGTGCGGCGGTTGACGTCGAGGGTGGCCTGGGTCGAGGCGGTGGCGGCCGCGCCGAGATAGGTGACGACGTCGCCGCCGCGGAAGGCGTAGATGGCCTGCTTGGGGTCACCGATCAGGACGACGGTCGCGTGGCCGCTGAAGGCGCGGTCGAGCACCTCCCACTGCTTGGGGTCGGTGTCCTGGAACTCGTCGACCAGCACGACCTTCCAGCGCTGGCGCATCCGCTGCCGGGCCGGGGCGTCGTCGTCGGCGAGGGCGTCGGCGAGCCTGCCGAGCAGGTCGTCGTAGGACAAGATGCCCAGCCGGCGCTTGCGACGCTCGATCTCGGCGCGCACCTCGTGGGCGAAGGCGACGCGCCGGCCGCCGGCGCTCTCCGGGTCGTCGGGCTCGGCCAGCCGTGCGTGGGCGTCACCGACGACGGTCGCCGCCAGGCTCAGGGCCTCGACCCGGCTGAACGGCGGCGGCGTCGCCTCGTCGCCGAACCCGCGGAGGTAGACGTCGTCGACCACCTCGACCACCAGCTCGTCGAGAGACTCGACCAGCGTCGCGCCCGGTGTCGGTGTCGCCGGCGACCCCGAGCGAGCGCAGTACGGTCTGGCAGAACTGGTGGGTGGTCGCGATCGTCGCCGAGTCGAACGACGCGAGCGCGTCGCGCAGGCGGCGGTGACGCTCGGCGACCTCGGCCGGCTCGGCGGTGAGCAGGTGGTCGACGACCGGGTGGGTGCGGTCGGCGGCGCCGGGGTCGGCGAGGGCGCGCTCGGCCGCCACCAGCTGCTCACGCACCCGCTCGCGGAGCTCCTGGCTCGCGGCGCGGCCGAAGGTGATCACCAGCAGCTGGTCGAGGGTCGCGCGACCCTCGGCGACGAAGCGGGTGACCAGCGCCGCGACGGTGAACGTCTTGCCGGTGCCGGCGCTCGCCTCGAGCAGCGTGGTGCCGGTCGGGAGTGGTCCGGCGAGGTCGAAGGACTCCATCACCAGCTCCCCTGCTCGGCGGTCGAGCAGCGGGCTCCACACCCGCAGCGCCAGGGCCCCGAACCGGCTGGTCTCACCCGCGAACTCCTCACCCGGTCGGGGCGCTCGGCACTTCCGGGCAGCCGGTCGACGTGCCCCCAGGCCCGGAGCGCAGCGGGCTCGGACTGCTCGCCGGGGAACCTGCCGTCGGACCAGTCGTAGCCGGCCTTGCGGAGCGCCTCGGCGCACGTCGGCATGGGTACGGCGAGCCCGGGCGTAGGACGAGGGAAGCCTTGAGCGGCAGGGGCAACGGGCTCGCAGAGCCCCCGGTCGCGCAGCGCGACCAGGTCGCGCAGGACGTCGGCCGCGGTGTGGTCGAGCGGCCCGAGCAGCGACGTGGCGGTCTCCTCGCGCGACCCGCCGCGTGGCCGGCCGATGGTGTGGGCGGTCCAGCTGCGGTCCTCGTCGGACGCGGCCAGGGCGAGCAGCTGCACCCAGGACGCGAGGCGGTGCTTGGCGGCCAGCCGGGAGTAGGTCACCGCGACGACCCGGTCGCCGTACACCTCGGGGACGGTGCCCCGCAGCCAGCGGTCGCCGCCCAGGTGGACGCTGACGTCGACGGCTCGGGGCTCGGTCTGTCGCAGGGCGGCGGCCTGGACGCACAACGGCGTGGCCGGCCGGTCGAGGATCTTGTCGAGCAGCCGCCAGCCGAGGCGCTTCGGAGGCAGGAGCGCCCCGCCGCCACTCGCGCTGCTTGACGGTGTCGGGGTCGAGCCCGGCCAGCAGGTCGCCGAGCACCCGGTCACCGACGGCCCACTGCGCGAGGCTGTCGATCTCGACCGGGCAGGGCGTCCTCGGGCTGCTCCTCGTCGGCGGGGAGCGCGAGGTCGACGCCGTCGCGCCCCAGGAAGCCCTTGACCGGGTCGGACCAGAAGCGCACCAGGTCGGCCAGCGAGACGTCGGCCGGCGCCGCGGCCGGCAGCGGTCCGATCGAGGAACGGCGTCGGCGGCACCCGTGGCCCGGTGGCGGCCCGGGCGCCGGCCGCCGCCGCGAGGTCGAAGGAGAACACCTCGCCGGCGCACGAGCCCGCCGGGCGTGACGTTCTTGGCGTCGAAGGGCTGGAGCGGATGGTGGGTCGTGACCGGCCGCGGACACCGGGCCGACCGTCGGCGGTCGTCGCCGTGCGGTCGAGCGCGTCGAGCACCTCACCGAGCGGAATGGCCGGCGGCCGGGGCTGTCCGGAGAACTCGTTGGCCCCGGTGTAGGTGACCACCAGGGTCTGGGTCGCGGCCAGGATCGCGTCGAGCAGCAGCTGGCGGTCCTCGCTGCGGGCGTCGCGCTCGCCGGTCATCGGGTCTCGGGCGAGCACGTCGTCACCGTCGACGGAGCCCTGACGAGGGAACACGCCGTCGTCGAGGCCGAGCAGGCAGACCACGCGGTGGGGCACCGACCGCATCGGCACCATCGTGCAGACGGTGAGGGTGCCCGTGCGGAAGTTGGCTCGCGTGGGTCGTCCGGCCAGCCGCTCGGACAGCAGAGCGCGGACGTCGGGCAGCCGCAGGTCGACGCCGCCGACGACCGGCGTGGCGGACCCGGCCGAGCTCGCGCTGCACCTGCCCGGACTGCCAGCCGTCGGCCGGCGAGACGGCGGTCAGCGTCGTGACGCCGTCGCCGAGCGCCTCGAGCCAGTGGTCGAGGGAGTGGGTGCCGGTGAGCCGGTCGGTGACGTCGCGGAGGCGGTCGACGTACTCGGCGAGACGGCCGACCAGGTCGACCTGGGCGCTGCCGACGTCGTCGAGCGGGAGGGCGCGGTCGAGCCAGGCCGAGGAGTCGTCGGAGAGCGCGACGCCGCTGAGCAGCCGGTCGAGACCGAACTCCCAGGTGTTCGCGACGTAGTCGACTCGAGGCCGAAGTCGGCGCGGTGGGCGGCGTCGAAGGCCCATCGCACCCCGGACTCGCGGGTCCAGGTGTCGAGCTGCTCGAGGTCGTCGTCGGTGAACCCGAACCTCCGGCGCACCGGCTCGGTGCGGGCGAGGTCGAGCACCTGGGTGGCCGGCGCACGGCCGCCGGCGATCTCGAGCAGCGACCGGGCGACCCCGAGCAGCGGGTTGGTCTGGCACGGGCGACCGGTCGGCCAGCCGGACCCGCAGCCGGTGGGCCGGGTGACCGCGCTCGCCGACGACGTCGCCGAGACCGAACCCGGCCTCGATCAGAGGCGCGTAGGTGTCGATGTCGGGGCACATCACCAGGACGTCGCGCGGCTCGAGGGTGGGGTCGTCGGCCAGCAGCCCGAGCAGCACCTCGCGCAGGACGTCGACCTGCCGGGCGACCCCGTGGCACGCGTGCACCTGCACCGAACGGTCGGCCGGGTCGAGGACCCGCCCGTCGGGCCGCGGCCGGTCGGCCGCGAGGTCGGCCTGCAGCCGGCCGAGCAGCGTGTCCGGCAGCGCCGGCTCGGCCTCGGCGGTGTCGGAGGCGATGTCGGCGGCGGCGAGGGCGCGCTGGAGCTCGCGGGTGTCGCGGCCGAGCCCGGCCAGGAGCGGGTGGCCGACGACCCGGTGGCTGTCGTCGTCGGACCGGGGTACGGCGCCGACGCGGCCCGCGCAGCGCCTCCCAGACCGCAGGGGACGGGTGCGGCAGCCACACGTGGACCTCGCGCTCCCGGCCCAGGGCGTCGAGCAGCTCGATCTCGGTCACCGACAGCCGGGTGTGGCCGAACAGCGAGAGCCGGGTCGGCAGGTCGAACGCCTCGGGGTCCTCGACGAGGCTGGTGAACGGTCTCGAGGTGGCGCTCCACGGGCGACGGGGCGTCGACGCGGGCGACCAGCCGTCGCCACAGCTCCGGCTGCCAGGCGAGGTCGGTGGCGATCGGGGCGCCCGGTGCCGTCGGTGTCTCGCCCCGCCGACCAGTCGGCCACCAGCCCCGGCCGCTGCCCGGCGTACGACGCGAACAGTCCGGCCAGGCGCCGCGCGACCGAGAACCGACGGCCGAGCCTGAGGTCGGCCTCCTCGCCGGTGTCGGTGTGGCCGAGGTGGCGGGCCAGGGTCGCCGCCCAGGGCTCGTCGAGGGAGGCGTCGAGCACCTCGAGCATCGGCCAGGCGAGCGACGTCGGGAGCCCACGGGTCGTCGTCGCGGGTGCCGGTGACCTCGGCGACCAGCGACCCGGGCGAGCGGAAGTCGACCGCCGCGCACACCCCGTCGCCGGCGGGCCCGGCGCCGAGCACGTGGGCCAGCCGCTGGCTGAGCCATCGCTCCATCCCGCGGGCCGGCACCACCACCAGCTCGCGCGCGAAGGGGTCGGGCAGCGGAGAGGTGAGCAGGCGTCCCAGCCCGTCGGCGAGTGCATCAGCACGCAGGGCGCGGTGCAGGTGCAGGCTCACGGGCCGACCCTAAGCGGTGGGACCGACGGCTCCGGGACGTGGGCCGGACCGCACGAGGCCCCCGTCCCGACGAGCGGGACGGGGGCCTGCGGGGACCGGTGCGACGGAGGATCGTCACCGGACACGACTCGGTACCCTGCTAGTAGTACCTGCGGCGGGTGCCGCCGATCGGCACGAAGTTCAGCACCAGGCCGACGACGAGCAGGATCGCCCCGATGATGGTCAGCCAGCTGAGGCCGACGATGAGGCCGATGATGAGCAGGATCAGTCCGAGGATGATCATGTGGTGCCACCCTTCTTGTCGGTGTTGACGACGGAGACGATCCCGCAGGGGCCGGGTGGCGGACACACCCCGTGGGGTGAGCACAGAAGGGGTGAGGCTTCATACCCTCACGGACCATGGCCATCAGACTCGCGATCGTCAACGACTACGAGGTCGTCGTGCACGGACTGGCGGCGATGCTCCGCTCCTACAGCGAGCGGGTCGACGTCGTCGAGGTCGACGCCAACACCCATCCGAAGTCGGCGGTCGACATCGCGCTCTTCGACACCTTCGCCCAGAGCTTCCGCGACCGGCAGCGCATCGCGCGCCTGGTCTCCGACCCCCGGATCGGGAAGGTCGTGGTCTACACGTGGGGCGCCGACGACCCGTCGGTCGGCGCGACCCGCGTGCCCGGGATCGCGGCCTACGTCAGCAAGCGACTGGCCGCCTCCGAGCTGGTCGACACCCTCGAGCGGATCCATGCCGGCGACCCGGTGAAGCTGCACGACTCCGGCCACGGGCCGCTCGTGGGCGGCGACTGGCCCGGCCGTGAGGAGGGGCTGACCGCGCGCGAGTCGGAGGTGCTGTCGCTGATCACGCAGGGGTACTCCAACAACGACATCGTCGAGACCACGATGCTGTCGATCAACTCCATCAAGTCCTACATCCGGTCGGCCTACCGCAAGATCGGGGTGACCTCGCGGTCGCGGGCGATCCTGTGGGGCATCGACCACGGCTTCCAGCCCGACCGCGCCTGGATGTCCGGGGAGGACCTGGAGAACGCGCGCTGAGCTCGGGAGCAGGCGGAGAAGCCAGGAGGAAGAAGGCGCGATGTCCTCGAGCGACGGTCGCGACGAGCCCACGAGCAGCTCGACCGCAACTGGGATGAGCTGCTCCAGGAGCTACGGATCACCCAGACCGGCCTGCAGCTGCTGTCCGGCTTCCTGCTGACCCTCCCGTTCACACAGGTCTTCGCGGACCTCGACGACACCCAGCAGGGGCTCTACCTGGCGCTGGTCGCCGTCGCGGCGATCGCGGTCGGCCTCAACATGACGCCGATCATGCTGCACCGCCGGGTGTTCGGCGAGCACGTCAAGGACCGGGTGGTCGAGGTCGGCCACGTCGTCAGCCAGGTCGTGATCGGTGCGGTCGCGCTCCTGGTGACCGGCACGGCGACGCTCATCTTCTCGGTCGTGCTCAGCTGGACCGCCGGCCTCGTCGCCGGGTTGGTCCTCACGGCGCTGCTGGTGACGCTGCTGGTCGTCCTCCCGCGCCGGTTCCAGCGCCGCTGACCCGCGTCGTACGGCGTGGCTCACCCGTGGTGACCCGGTGGCGGCGCGCAGAGACGCCCGGAGATGGTCTCGGTGAACGCACCCGTCGGCAGGTCCTCGTGGTCGGAGAAGGTGAGGTCGCCGGTGATGCCGCTCAGGGCGCCGGCGCCGGTCACGGTCGAGGAGGTCGAGGTGAACGCGCCGGTGGCGGCGTCCAGGGTGCCGGTCACGTCGGCGGTCAGCGTGCCGCCGAGACCGGTGAGCACGATCGGCCCGACGAAGGAGACCGTGGAGCCGACGACCCCGGTGATGGTGAAGGTCGCGGCGGTGCTGCCGATCGGGACGCCTGCCACCGAGACCGTGGCCGTGGTCTGCCCGGAGCCGAGGTCCTGCCCCACCCCGGTGGCCGCCACCGGGGCGCAGCGCACGTGGGTGCCGGCCGGTGGGGGGGCGGCGTGGGCGGGCGCGGCGACCAGCCCGAGAAGAGTGGCGACGAGTGCGGCGAGCACGAGACGGACAGATCTGGCGACGGCCATGGCAACCCCCGAGGTGAGTGGACCCTGGGCTCGCGCCCGAGGGCGAGTGACGAGCCGACGCTAGGCCGCGACGCTCCGCCTGTCGTCCCCCCGAACGGCGTCGGCCTCACCCTCCCGACGGCGGTGCGGCAGCAGCAGGCGGGCGCAGACGAGGAGCCACACCGACGCGGCGACGAACGCGCTGAGTACGTCGCTCACGTGGTGGGCCCCCTCGTAGAGCCGGGCCAGCATCGTGCACACCGGGATCACCACCAGCAGCGCGATCACGGCTCCGGAGACCCGGGTGTAGGCCCACAGCAGCGCCGCGAGTGACCCGCCGATCGCGACCGCGGTGGCGGTGTGGCCGGACGGGAAGCTGTGGGTGGGCACCAGCCCCGACTGGAGGATGTGCACCGGCGGACGCTGCCGCGGGTCGAGCGTCGTACCGGCGAGGTAGAACAGGCCCAGCCCGGCGTCGAGCGCCCCCACGAAGAGCAGCGGCCACCAGGTGCGCTTCCACACCGCGAAGACCACGCCGACCACGGCGAGGGCGATCAGCCCGGTCAAGGTCTGCCCGATCAGGGTGCCGAGGTCGGCGGCATGGGTCAGGCCGGGCGTGCGCTGGTCTGCGAACCACCGGTTGACCCCGTTCTCGTGGGTCATCGTGCTCTTCAGCGGGTGGGTGATCAGCCAGCCGACCCCGACCAGCACCGCGCAGATCAGTGCGGCAGCCACGACCAGCGCCACCAGGGTGCGGCCCAGGGGCCGGCCCGAGGGCGGGGTGAACCGACTCGTCGCGGACATGGCCGGAATTGTGGCGGCGGTCGGTCGCCTCCGGCTTCACCGTTTGGGGTGAACCCGGCTGCCTCAGACGACGGACCAGCCGCCGTCGGAGGTGACCAGCACGCCGGTGAGGTTGGGCGCGTCGTCGGAGAGCAGGTAGGTGATCACCGCGGCGAGCTCCTCGGGCTCGGCCACCGGCGGGACGTTGACGGCCAGGTAGGGACCCAGCCGCTCGGCCCCGAACTGCGAGGAGAAGCTCGCCACGATCGCGGTCCGCACCGGACCGGGGCACACCACGTTGACCCGGATGTCGTACGGCGCGTACATGAAGGCCGCGCTGCCCGACAACCCGAGGACGGCGTGCTTGGAGGCGGTGTACGCCGCCCCGGCGCACGACCCGCGGACGGCGGCCTCCGACGCCACGTTGACGACCGCCCCACCGCCGGCCGCGAGCACCTCCGGACCACCGCGCGCATCATCCGCATCGGACCCGTCACGTTGACCCGCAGCACCCGGTCCCAGGTCTCGTCGGTCAGCTCGTGCACGGGCTCGAACTCGTCCATCACACCGGCGTTGTTGACCAGCCCCGTGACGGCGCCGTCGGCGAGCTCGAGCACCCGCTGGACGGTCCGCTCGTCGGAGACGTCGCCGGCCACGGTCACCCAGGTCGAACTCGGGATGATCGTCCTTGAGCCTGGTCAGTCCGTCCTCGGAGAGGTCGGTCGCCACGACCAGACCGCCCTCGCGCCCGATCCGCAGGGTCGTGGCCCGGCCGATGCCCTAGGCGGGCCCCGGTCACGATCACCGTGCGGCCCTGGAAGCGACCTTCGTGCACCCGCTCCTCGAAGTGGTCGTTCTCGCTCAGCATGGCGAGCTCCTCTGGACGGTCCCCCACCCACGCTAGACAGGCTCGGGAGCGCCCGTCACAGGCAATGGGCCTGGCCAGGATTCACAGGAAGGCCACAGGTCGTTCCCAACGCACGGCAACACCGGCGGGGCAGCATGGGGTCCATGACCCAGGTGCCCAGCGGCCGCACGCGCGAGCCCGGCCCCGGGATCGGGGTCCGATGAGCGCACCCGCCCGCGACCTGCCGATCGAGCACTCGTCACGGCACCGCTACCTCGGCCGTCGGGCCGGCCGCGACGCCACCGTGCGCGGGCTCGCCGCCGCGACCCTCTGGCTGAGCCTGCTGCTGGTCACCTACTGGTGGGACCGCGACGGGGGCATCCGCGACCTCTCCGGCGCGGCCACCGGCCTGACCTCCCTCGGCCGGCTGACCGGACTCGTCGCCTCGGTGCTCCTGCTCGCCCAGGTCGTCCTGATGGCCCGCGTGCCGATCCTGGAGTCGGCCTACGGCCAGGACCGGCTGGCTCACCTCCACCGCATCGTCGGGTTCACATCGTTCAACCTGATGGTGGCGCACGTCGTGCTGATCACCTGGGGCTACGCGAACGCCTCGTTCACCGGGTCGCCGGCGATGCTGTGGCGGCTGACCACGACGTACCCCGGGATGCTGATGGCCGTCGGCGGCACGGCAGCCCTGGTCATGGTGGCCGTGACCAGCGTCAAGGTCGCCCGCCGCCGGCTCCGCTACGAATCGTGGCACCTGCTCCACCTCTACGCCTACCTCGGGGTCGGCCTGGCCCTCCCCCACCAGCTCTGGACCGGTCAGCAGTTCCTCACCTCCCCGGCCCGCACGGCGTTCTGGTGGACCGCCTGGGCGGTCTCGGCCGCCGCGATCCTGGTCTGGCGGCTGGGGGTGCCGGTCGTGCGCAACCTGCGCCACCGCCTCGTCGTCACGTCCGTGGTCCGCGAGTCGGGCGACGTGGTGTCGGTGTACCTGACCGGACGCCGCCTCGACCGGTTGCCGATCGAGGCCGGACAGTTCCTCACGTTCCGCTTCCTCGGTCGGCCGGGCTGGACGCGTGCCAACCCCTACTCCCTGTCCGCTGCCCCTGACGGGCGCAGCCTGCGGATCACGATCCAGGCCGTCGGCGACGGCAGCGCCTCGACCTTCGCCCTGCGCCCGGGCACGCGGGTGCTGGTCGAGGGCCCGTTCGGCCGGCTCAGCGCCAGGGCCCGGACCAGGCGTCAGGTCGCCCTCATCGGCGCCGGCGCCGGCATCACTCCCATCCGCGCGCTCGCCGAGGGCCTCGACGTGCGCCACGGCGACTGCGTGGTGCTCCACCGCTACACCCAGGTACGCATCTTCGGCCGCGAGCTCGACGAGCTGGCTCGCCGGCGCGGCCTGGCCCTCCTCAGCCTCCCGGGACACCGTCGCCACCAGGACTCGTGGCTGCCGGTCGGCGTCGACGACCGGGTCGACGACGCGACGGCCCTGCGGCACTGGGTCCCCGACATCGCCGACCGCGACGTCTTCGTCTGCGGTCCCGAGCCCTGGACCGACCTGGTCCGCGACTCCCTCCTCCGCGTCGGCCTCCCCGAGGACCGGCTCCACCTCGAGACGTTCGCCTGGTGACCCCGTGAAGCGCATCTCGTTCTGGCTGCTCAGCACCCTGTCCGCCATCGTCCTGCTGGTCGGGTTCGACGCCTCCCAGCACGGCGCCTCGGTGACGGCCACCGGACCGCTGAGCAGCGGCAGCACGGGCGGGTCGGGGTCCGGCACCTCGAACGGGTCGGGACACACGTCGGGCAACGGCTCGGGCAACGGGTCGGGTTCCGGCAACGGCGCCGGCAACGGTTCCGGCAACGGCAACGGCAACGGCTCGGGCAGCGGCTCCGGCAGCGACGGTCAGTCCGGCTCGGGCGGGGCGACCAAGACCGTCACCGGCGACGCCGCCCAGACCATCTGGGGCCCGGTCCAGGTGCAGCTGACGGTCAAGGGAAGCACCATCACCGGGGTCAAGATCCTGCAGTACCCCAACGGCAACCCCCGTGACGTCGAGCTCGCCCAGTACGCGCTGCCGATCCTGATGAACGAGACCACGGCCAAGCAGAGCGCCCAGATCGACATGGTCAGCGGTGCGACGTACACCAGCGAGGGCTACGTCCAGTCGCTGCAGAGCGCGCTCGACCAGGCCAACCTCTGACGGTGGCCGGCCTGCCGCAGCAACGTTACGTCGAGCAGGTCATGGGCATGCCCGTCTCGCTCGCCCTGCGCGGGCTCCACACCGATGACGATGCTGCGAGCCGGGCCTGGGAAGCGTGCCTGGAGGTGCTGCGTGAGGCCGACCGGGTGTTCAGCACCTACCGCGACGACTCCTTCGTCTCCCGGCTCGGTCGCGGTGAGCTGACCGTGGAGGACTGCCCTCCCGAGGTCGCCGAGGTGCTCGCGATCGGCGAGCGGGCCAAGGCCGAGTCCGCCGGCGCTTTCGACGTACGACGACCGGGTCCTGACGGCACGCTCGTGCTCGACCCGAGCGGGGTCGTGAAGGGGTGGGCGGTCCAGCGTGCCGCGGCTCCGCTGCTCGCTCTCGACGACACCGACGTCTGCCTGTCGGCGGGAGGCGACATGGTCTGCCACGTCGCCGTACCCGAGCGGGAGCCGTGGAGCGTCGGCGTCGAGGACCCGCTCGACCCGACCCGGGTGCTGGCCGTCGTCCCCGTACGACGCGGCGCGGTCGCCACGTCCGGCCACGCCCACCGCGGCCACCACGTCGTCGACCCGCGCACCGGTCGACCTCCCGACGACATCGCCTCGGTGACCGTCGTGGCGCCCGACCTGGTCACCGCCGACGTCGACGCCACGGCGGCGTACGCGATGGGCCGGGCCGGGCTTGCCTGGCTGGAGCGCCGCGGGCGGGCCGGCCTCGTGGTGTGGGCGGACGGCACGGCAGAGGTCTACGGCTCTCCCGTCTGAGCCCCGGCCACGGTCAGTGGGCCAGATGGAGGGCCTGGGCGAAGCGGTGGCGGCGCACCGTGACTGGAGCGGCGTCCCGGGCCGCTCGAGGCTCGGCGCGGCGCGCGGCGCGGCTGGGGCGCTCCGAGCGCGGGTGGCCCTCGGCGCGGGCCTCCCGCATCATCTGCAGGGCGACCACCTTGGACATGGCGGGACTGGTGACGAAGTTCATGTGGGTCTCCTCGATCGGTCTGGGGTCAGTGGGCGAGCCGCAAGGCCCTGGCTACTCGGTGGCTGGGCAGGTGCTGCTCGGTGCGGTGCGCGCGACGAGCAGCCCGGCGCTCGGCGCGGCCGGTACGGCGGGACTTCCTCGACGGGGGGTCCTCGCGCAGGATCTGGTGGGAGATGATCTCGGCCAGCGCGGGGCTGGTGATGAAGACGTGCATCGTGCCTCCTGGGCCGGTCCGGTGAACCTCGGACTCCGGCTCCCGCGAACGCCGGCTGTGACTCGATCACCGTGCGCCGGTCGGTCTGCAAGGCGAATCCGGGGATACCCGTGGTCGGGTCGCAAAAGCCCGGGGTTCCTCCCGGCTCGGGCTCCACGTCTTCGTGTTGCCGGTCGAGCGGCTCCGGGTCGACCGCGGCGGCGTCACCACGGCCCACCTCGCCTACCGGCCCCCGGATCTCATCGCCCGGCTCCACCGGCTCGTCGGCAAGCCGGGCACCTACGCCGTCCTGACGTCGGCCCCGAGCCGGCGCGCGGGGCAGTCGTTCTTCGCTTACCGGTGGCCCGGTGGCGGCACGTCGTACGCCGTCGGGGCGGCCGTGCGACACGCGATCTCCTGCTGCGCTCCCGACTACCACAGCATGCTGCGCCGCTTCGTCGCCCTCTCCGCCACTCCGAAGTCGGACAACCCGCCACGGGTCCGCCAGCACCTGCCGCGCTTCGCCGGCGACCCCGGCTCCGACACAGGTGGCGGCATCCCCGGCTTCGCCGTCGTGGCCGGGCCCGGGTTCCTCGCCGTGATCGGGGTCGGGGTCGTCGCGGCGATCGCCGGCCGCGGCGGGAGCCGCACGCCGACACCGCTCGGACTCACCTCGGCCAACGTCGCAGACCTCCGCGCTCCGCTGAGCGAGGAGATCGAGCAGGTCCGCCAGCAGATCGGCGTCGCCGACACCTCGACCCCCACGACGCCACCAGACGACCCGGTGGCACTCCGGGTCACCGCGGCCCGGCGCGCCCTCGACCAGGCCCACACCCGCCTCACCGCCATGGTGGCTCCCGCCGACGCGCAGGCGGTGACCGCGGCGCTGGCCGACGCCCGCTACGAGATCGCGGCCGCGCTGGCCCTACGCGACGGCCGGCCGGTTCCCGAGCGCACCGCACCCTGCTTCGTCGACCCGCGGCACGGTCCCAGCGTGACCACACGGCTCTACCCACCGTCCGGCCTGACGACGCCGGTCCCGGTGTGCGCGGCCTGTGACGCCTCCCTGGCGGCCGGTTCGCCGCCACCGGCCCGCGCGTTCGTCTTCAACGGCACGCGGATGTATCCCTGGACCCCCTACGGGCCGGCCTGGTGGTACCTCACCGGCTACTGGGGCCAGCAGCCCTTCCTCGCCGACCTGGAGCACCACCAGGCGTTCCTCGGCGGCGTCGACCACCACGCCTCAGGTGCGCCCGCGACCGGCGGTGGTGCCTGGTTCGGCAACGGAGGCGGGGGACATCACGGTGGCGGGCTCGGGGGCCTTGGCGCAGGCGGTGGACACCACGGCGGGTTCGGTGGGGGCGCCGGCGGAGGTGGCGGGCACCACGGTGGCGGAGGTGGCTTCGGCGGTGGTGGTGGCGGCGGTCATGGTGGCGGCCACCACGGCTGAGCGCCCTCCGGCTCTCAGCAGGCCGGCGTCGACGTGGTCAGGTTCATCTGGGTGCGTCGATCGACTTCGCATCGGGCCGCTTGAGCGTGTAGTAGCGCACCCAGTCGGCCTGGAACCATGACGGACGCATCGTGGCGTCCGGCACCGCCTGCATCACCAGCTCGGGGCGGTAGGTCACCCCGGAGAGCGCGGCCGGACGACGTTCGGTGCGGATCACCTTCGTGTCGACGAACCACGAGACGTGGTCGGCCGTGAGCTCGACGGCGTAGGTGTGCCACGCCCGCGACCGCAGGTCACGCTTCCTGGCGTAGGTGAACGAGGAGTCGGGCAGCGTGTTCACGAAGCCGTGGACCCAGGTGGCGCCGGGGACCCACGAGGCCAGGACGATGCGGTTGGTGCCGCAGGTGTCGTCACCGCTGGTCGGCACCAGCTCCCACACGAAGCGGTACGGCGTGCCGGTCGAGGACCGCTCGTAGGCACGGATGCGCGCCTCCCAGCGCCCGGAGGTGGCGGCGGCACCCGCGTCGCTCGGCCACACCTCGACCGTGTCGGGGCTGGACCCGGCCTGGACGGTGATCATGCCGTGCTGCTGGCCGATCGTGCCCACGCCGTTGGTGTGCCAGTTCGACCCGAGGGTGCCGGTCTCGAACTCCTGGCGCCAGGCGATCGTGCCCCACTTGAACACCGCGGCGGCGTTGGTGGGGTACTGGCAGTAGCCGATGCACGTTCTCGCGAAGCCGACCGGCTCGAGCCGGGGCGCCGGCGTACGGGCGGCGTGGGGTGCGGCCAGGGCGGCGGCGACCAGGGCGCCGCCTGCGAGAGCGGCACCGATCGCCCGGCTCGCAAGTCGCCGCGCTCGGTGTGGGGGGAACACGCGACCAGTGTTGGGGCCTACCGGGCTGCGTGAGGGCGGAATGAGAAAACAGTGCGCATTCCGGCCCGCCCTACGCGAGGGCGGAGCGGGCCGGAACGCGCGAGATCAGCAGCCGTGGTGGAACGTCGTCCGGTGCATCGAGCGGCGCCGAGATCGACCGGGCGTTGTGGCGGGCCAGCGAGTAGTAGCGCACCCAGTCCATCTGCATGTAGGACGGGCGCATCGACCTGTGCGGGACCGCCGTCATCACGAACTGCGGGCGGTACTTCACCCCGGACAGCGCCGCAGGGCGGGTCTCGGTGCGCATCACCTGGGTGTCGACGAACCACGAGATGTGAGTTCTGGTGATCTCGACGGCGTAGGTGTGCCAGGCCCGGCTGCGCAGGTCGCGGGCCCGGAGAAGCTGAAGGAGTTGTCCGGAAGGGTCCGCACGTGGCCGTGCACCCGCTTCTGGCCGGGCACGTAGGTCGCCAGCACGATCGCGCTGGCACCGCAGCGGGTGTCCCGGTTGGAGGGGACGAGCTCCCACGTGTAGCGGTAGTGGGCGCCGGAGGTCGACATCTCACGGGCCCGCACGCGCGCCTCCCAGCGGCCGACCGTGGCCGCGTGGTTGTCGGCCCAGACCTTCGAGCGTGCCGGTGTGCCGGCCGGCCGGAGGGTCAGCATCCCTTTCTGCTGGCCGACGTGACGCCGATGGTTGGACCGCCAGTGGCGGCTCAGGCGGCCGGTCTCGAACTCCTGGGTCCAGGCCGGGCTTCCCCAGCGGAACACCTTGCCGGCGTTCGTCGGGTGCTTGCAGTAGCCGATGCAGGACCGGACGAAAACCGGGCGCGCGTCGAGCTTGGCGGGGCCCGGGACGAGGGTGGCGACGAGGGCGGCGGCCATCAGGATCAGGCCGCCGACGAGCGCAGGGATCTTGCGGTGCTTGGGGGGCATCCAAGCGAGGGTAGGGGGTTTCGCGCGCACGGCAAAACCTCTCGGCCCGTGTCAGGACCGATCGATGACCGAAGTCCCGGCCCACCGACGGGACGACGTCACTGGCATACAGACCGTCGTCGCGGGGTGCCCGGGACGCCGGTTCGACGACCAGTTGGTCGTCGTCGTCCCGTGGTCAGGCGCTCCGTGGTCAGGCGCTCCGTGTCGGGGGCTCAGGGTGTGGCGGGCGAGGCGGCCCGGCACAGGTCGACGTGCTTGACCACGAGCACGTGACCGACGGCGGACTCGAGGAGTTCCCGCGGCAGGTCACCCCAACGGACCGCCGCGACCACAGCGCCCACGATCCTCCCGGTCGTCGCGGCGAGACGCGCGGTGGTGGTGTTGAACAGCACCATGTCGTTCCCCACCTGCAGCCCGCGGACGGCGGCCCGCGCCACGCCGTAGCCGGCCCGGACCACCGCGCCGGCGGTCAGCGAGTCCGGCAGGACCAGGCCGTGGCAGCCCAGCCGCCCGCGCAGCACCCGGGTCACCACCGCGCTCGACAGGCTCGCCGGGAGTCTGGTCAGGCCCGGGATCCGCGCGTTGGCCACCATCACCGCGGGCAGTCCGTCCTCGACAGCGGACCGGAAGGGCAGCAGGTCGCGGCGCTCGAGGTGCCGCCACGGCGTGGTGGCGGCCAGGGTGAGCTCGGTGTTCCCGTCGGCGCTGCCGAGGCCCGGGAAGTGCTTGACCACCGGCACCCCACCGTCACGCAGACCACGCGCGAAGGCGAGCCCGTCGGGTGTCGTCACGTGGAGCAACGGGCTGAACGACCTGGTGCCGATCGCGTCGTGGTCGCTCGGACCGGCGCGGCTGTCGAGGTCGAGGACCGGGGCGAGATCCATGCCGATCCCGGCCGCCTTCATCCGGGTGCCGAGGCGGTGCGCCAGGCGCCGGATGTGGCGCGCCGTCATCGTCGATCCCATGAACCGGGCGGACGGCACGGAGCCGACCAGGTTGGCCACCCGCTGGACGGTGCCGCCCTCCTCGTCGGTCATCACCAGCGGCGCGATCCCGTCGGGTGCCAGCGCGTGCAGCCGGGCCACCCGCCGCGCGAGGTCGTCCGGGGCGCGCGAGCCGAAGAGGATCACACCGCCCGCTCCGTCCGCGACCTCCGGGCGGGCAGCGCCGACGTCCTTCTCCTGCACCGGTACGACGACGGTCTGCTCGGCCAGGCGCCTCAGCGCCCACCCCTCCAGCACCGTGTGATGGGGTGCAGGTCGAGGTCGCCGCCACCGGCGGGCCCTGCGCTCCGGCAGCCGGCGGCGAGGAGATGACCTGGACTCCCACCAGGGCCGGCAGCAGTGCCGCCCAGCCCGTTCACCCACGCGCACGTCGTCCCACCATGGTGTGACCGAGGGGTCGAGAGGGACCTGCTGAACGACGTCGGACGCCGGGTCACAGGTCCTGACCAGCGGCGACTGGCGCGCCCGGAGGTATTCGAAACCCCAACCTTCTGATCCGTAGTCAGATGCTCTATCCGTTGAGCTACGGGCGCAGTGTCCGCGCCGGGTGGAAGCCCCGACGAGGACTGCACGAGGATAGCCGACCCGTCGTACGCCGCCGAATCGGGCGCCGGCGGCGAAAACACCGCCTCCGCACCACGCCGTACGACGCCTCGGCAGCGGTGTGATCCGGGCCACTGAGGCTTGATCGATCCAATATGTCAGGAGTCCTGACACGGGTAACGTCCCAGCCACCAGTCGGGCGACAACGACGCCGGCCGATCACGACAACTTCACGTTCACCCCGTCGAAAGACGGACCGGGGGCCTCTCGGGCCAGCACCGCAGGTCGGCCGCCGCGACGTACGAGAGGGACACCACGCTCATGACTGCCGACACCCAGACCCGTCCCACCGCCGACGACGGCGCAGGCGCGACGCCGACGACCCACCAGGGGATCCTCGACTTCGTCGCCGAGGTCGCCGCGCTGACCACTCCCGACCGCATCCACTGGTGCACCGGCTCCGACGAGGAGTGGACCGAGCTGACCGAGGCCCTCGTGGCCGCGGGCACGTTCACCCAGCTCGACCCGGCCAAGAAGCCGAACTCCTTCCACTGCGCCTCCGACCCCTCGGACGTCGCGCGGGTCGAGGACCGCACCTTCATCTGCTCGGTCGAGGAGAAGGACGCCGGCCCCACCAACAACTGGATGGCGCCCGACGAGATGAAGGACATCATGCGCGGGCTCTACGCCGGCTGCATGAAGGGCCGCACGATGTACGTCATCCCGTTCGTGATGGGCCACCTCGACGCCGAGAAGCCGATGTTCGGCGTCGAGGTCACCGACTCCGCCTACGTCACCGTCTCGATGCGGGTGATGGCCCGCATGGGCACCGACGTGCTCCGCAAGATGGAGGAGCTCGACGCCTCGCTTCGTCGAGTGCCTGCACTCGGTCGGCGCGCCGCTGGCCGACGGCCAGGCACGACGTCTCGTGGCCGTGCAACGACACCAAGTACATCGTGCAGTTCCCCGAGGAGCGGGCGATCTGGAGCTACGGCTCGGGCTACGGCGGCAACGCCCTGCTCGGCAAGAAGTGCTACGCCCTGCGCATCGCCAGCGCCATCGCCCGCGACGAGGGCTGGATGGCCGAGCACATGCTGATCCTCAAGCTCACCAGCCCCGAGGGCGTCACCAAGTTCGTCGCGGCGGCCTTCCCGAGCGCCTGCGGCAAGACCAACCTCGCCATGCTCGAGCCGACCGTGCCGGGCTGGAAGGTCGAGTCGGTCGGTGACGACATCGCCTGGATGCGCATCGGCGAGGACGGCCGGCTGTGGGCGGTCAACCCGGAGTACGGCTTCTTCGGCGTCGCTCCCGGCACCAACGAGCACACCAACCCCAACGCGATGCGGACGATCAACCAGGGCAACTCGGTGTTCACCAACGTCGCGCTGACCGAGGACGGCGACGTGTGGTGGGAGGGCCTGGAGAACACCCCGGCCCACGCCACCAGCTGGAAGGGCGAGCCCTGGACGCCGGACAGCGGCGAGCTGTCCAGCCACCCCAACAGCCGCTACTGCACGCCGATCAAGCAGTGCCCGATCCTGGCTCCGGAGTACGACGACCCGCGCGGCGTCCCGATCGACGCGATCCTCTTCGGCGGCCGTCGTCCCACGACCGTCCCGCTGGTGACCGAGGCCCGCGACTGGACCCACGGCACGTTCATGGGCGCCACCCTGAGCTCCGAGACGACTGCGGCCGCGGTCGGCCAGGTCGGCGTCGTCCGCCGTGACCCGATGGCGATGCTGCCGTTCATCGGCTACAACGCCGGCGACTACATCAACCACTGGATCACCATGGGCAAGGACAACGACGCGTCCAAGCTCCCGAAGATCTACTACGTCAACTGGTTCCGTCGTTCCCAGGACGGCGGCTTCCTGTGGCCCGGCTACGGCGAGAACAGCCGGGTCCTGAAGTGGGTCATCGAGCGCCTCGAGGGCACGGCCGCCGCCGTGGAGACCCCGATCGGTCTCGTGCCGGCCCCGGGCGCCCTCGACATCGACGGCCTCGACCTCACCGAGGAAGAGGTGCGCCAGGCCCTCTCGGTCCACCGCGAGGAGTGGAGGCGGGAGATCCCGCAGATCCAGGAGTGGTTCGAGAAGTTCGGCGACGAGCTCCCGGCCGTCCTCTGGACCGAGCTCGACAGCCTGAAGGCACGTCTCGACGTCTGAGCCCGTCTGAGCACAGCAGGAGCGGGGGCCACCACGGGTGGCCCCCGCTTCTGTGCTCCGGCACGACGGCCGACGCCGATGTGCGACGATGCGCGCGTGGGGACCCAAGGGATGTCCGGTGACTGTGCTCGGTCCTGAGGAGCGTGAGCTCTTCGAGACAGTGGCGGCGCCTCTGTACGAAGAGGCCGCGGTCAGCGGTGGCCTCCCCGACTCCGATCCCAGGATCACCAAGGGCGGCCCGCAGCGTGCCGCGCTCGACCTGCTCGTCTCCTTGAACCTGCTGGCGCGCGACCGCGCCGACCAGCGCTACGTCCCGGTCGACCCGGCCACGGTCCAGTCCCACGTCGTCGGGCCGCTGAGCCAGCAGGGCACCGAGCTGCTCAACGAGTCCTCGGAGTGGGCTCGCGCGTTCGGACAGCTGTCGCAGGCCTGGCGCCGTTCGCCCACGGCCTCCCGCGGCCCGATCTCGGAGTTCCGCGACGCCGCCATCGGCACCTTCATCGCAGGCGCCGTCGCCGAGGCCGAGTTCGAGCTGCTCACCGCCCAGCCACAGGCAGACCGCGACCGGCAGCGTGCCAGCCTCAAGGCGGCGCTCGAGCGCGACAGCGCCGCCCTCGACCGTGGCGTGAAGATGCGCACCCTCTACCAGCACAGCGCCCGCCGGAACACGCCCACGCGCGAGTACGTCGCCGAGGTGAGCGCCCTCGGCGCCGAGGTGCGCACCCTCGACGAGTTCTTCAACCGGATGATCGTGGTCGACCGCCGGCTGGCGATCATCCCGGGCAACCCCGACCTGTCGGTCGCGATGGCGGTGCGCGAGCCCGGGCTGGTGGCCTACCTCGCCGACGTCTTCGAGCGGGCCTGGGAGCGGGCCCGTCCGTTCACCAACAGCGAGCGCTCGATGATGAACGACATCGCCCGCGAGCAGCGGGCGATGACGATCCGGATGCTGATCGAGGGTCACTCCGACCCGGTCAGCGCCAAGCGCCTCGGGGTCAGCGCCCGGACCTTCGCCGGCTACGTCGCCGACCTGAAGTCGGAGTACGACGCCGAGACCCGCTTCCAGCTCGGCTACACGATGGGGCAGATGGGCGTCTCCGGCCTCGAGTCCGACTGAGCCCGTTCGGCGGTCCGGTCTCCGGAGACGAAGAACCGGGGGAACGGACCAAGTCCGTCCCCCCGTGCCGACCCGAGTGCGGCCAGGTGATCCGGCGCGGCAGACCCGCGTGGGGAACGGGGCGCCGACGCCCTCGAGTCGTCGTGGTCAGTGGTGAGGTGCTGGTGCAGCGAAGCAGGTCGGGCAGTACCAGCTGGTGTCCGCGTGAGCGGGCGCCGCGATGCCGAACGTGCCCAGGCTCATCACCGCGGTGATGGCCAGCAGGCCGATCGTGCGCATCTTGTTCATGAGTTCCACGTCCTCCCTGTGGGGTGCCGTTCACCCTTACCCATTGTCGGGGAGGTCGCTGCAGCGTGGCTCAGTAGCGGTGGCTCAGAAACTTGCAATGCACATTCCTGCAGTGCCCGAGCGTGGCGAGCCACCGCTGCACGGATCCGACGATACGCCTGGGGCCCCGTCGTTGTCTGCGACGAGGCCCGCCGGCGTACTGGCGGAGGCGGCGGGATTTGAACCCGCGAGAGGGATTAACCTCAACCCGCTTAGCAGGCGGGCGCCATAAACCGGGCTAGGCGACGCCTCCCGACAGCGAGCACAGGCTACAAGGCCCGCGCCTCACGCTCCGAATCAGGCCTGGTCGTCCGCGCGGCCCGCTGAGTCCGGGTCGTCGCTGTGCGCGTCGCGCAACCGGCGGCGTACGTCGACGGCGACGGCGTCGGGATCGGCGGCCAGCGCCGCCATGGGCAGTCGGGTCGCCCGACCGTCGCTCAGCTGCAGCACCAGGCACGGCTCGCCGCTGGGGCTGCTCGCGGCCAGCTCGGTGATGTCGGCCCACCGAGACGAGGTGGCTCCTATCCCGCCGAGCAGCCGCACGACGTACCCCTCGGAGGTCAGGCGCAGGGCCCAAGCGATGCGCAGCAGCCACCAGGCCCAGCCGCCCACGAGCACGAGCCCGATCACGGCGACGGTCCCGGCCGGCGCCCATCCGCCCCCGACCAGCAGGCCGACCACGGTGGCCAGGAGCACGAGGATCGCCAGGGTGACCAGGCTGCGCCCCACCAGGCGGGCGCCCAGGGCGGTTGCCAGGCGGTACGACGAAGGCGGCGGACGAGTCGGGCACGGGACGATTCAACTGAAACCGTTGCCGGATCGGCCAATCCCCACGGTTCCCGACCTTGCCCAGTCGGGCACGAAGGGTGGACAGTGGTCAGCAACCGCCCGCCCCCATGCCGGCGGGTCCCGGCCCCACCTGGGAGGTCCCATGGCGGCAACGACCGGCACCCTTCAGGAGCTTCTGCGGCCTCAGCACGGTCAGGACAACATCGACGCCTGGCGTTGGTCGGTCCGTCGCCAGCTCGTTCCGGTCCGCGACCGCCTCGCCCACGAGCCGCCCAGCCGCCGCGAGGCGTGGCTGTCGGCGCGCGCCGCCCGCGCACTCCGCGAGCGCGACACGTTGTTGGCCAGGCTCAACCGGCTCGCCTCGCAGGTGCTGGTGGCCCACGACGTCGAGCGCGTGCGCTCCGACCTGAGCCGGCTGCTGGGCGACATCGACCGTCACGCGCAGCGGATGAGCGACCTGGCCTACGACGAGGTGGAGCTCGAGATCGGCGGCTCGGAGTGACGATCTCCTAGACTCGGCGCCGCGTGCAGTGACCGGGCCTGCTCGGCCGCGCGCTCGGAGGGGTGCCGGAGTGGCCGATCGGAACCGCCTTGAAAGCGGTCGCTGGCAGAGATGTCAGCCGCGGGTTCGAATCCCGCCCCCTCTGCCCATGCCACTCCCGTCCTCGAGGAGGCGCGGGAGCTCCGCTGGTTGAGCCCTCCGCAACCGGCGCCGACCCGCGCGACCCCCGCCCCTCGATGGGCGATCACGCGGCTCGGGTCTCATGCCCGGCGGGAAGAGGAGCGCTGCGAGGAAGGGTCGATTGACCCCTTCCTCCGTAGTGGCCCCCTAGTGGCCTCCCGGTGGCGTGGCGGGGGGGTCGCGGCAGGGGTGCACGACCACCTGCCGGTGGGCCGTGCGGGGGCGGGCCGGTCGCGGAAGACAGGCGGAGGCTCCGCTGGCGAGGAGGCGCGCCAGCGCCTCTCGAAACCACGCGGCCCACGGACGGTCGCGAGGGTCAGCGGGGGCCGTTGAGCTCGACGAGGATGTCGCCCTCCTGGACGACGTCCCCAGGGGTGACCTTGATGGCGGAGACGGTGCCGGGGTGCTCGGTCAGCACCGGGATCTCCATCTTCATCGACTCCAGCAGGCACACGGAGTCGCCGGCGGAGACTGCGTCGCCGACCTCGACCTCCACCACGATCACGTTGGCGACCATCTCGGCCAGGATCCGGACCGTCTGCTCGCGTGCCACGTCATGAACCTAGTGGATATCCGCGCGAAGGCCTCACCAGAGGGCGTGGGTGCGCCCGGGCTCGGGCCGGACCGCGGTGACCTCCTCGGTCTCCTTGAGCCGCCGCCCGCGCGGGCCGGTGAGCCGGAGGTCGGCGCGGATGAGCAGGTAGCCGAGCACCAGACCGATGAGTCCGCCGTAGGCCGCGGCGAGGGAGACCTCGAGGACACTGCGACCCGGGTCGACCAGGCCGTAAGCGACCGGAGCGGTGACCGCGACGCCGAAGGCGCACACCCACCAGCCCTGGCGACGGCGGGCGCGCATGTGGGTGCCCCAGGTCAGGGCCGGCACCCCGAGCAGGGCGATGATCGGCCGGGGGAAGGCGCCGAGGTGGTGATGGCTCCAGCGGACGGCGTCGTCGAGGGTCTGCACGAGGTCTGCGGTGCCGTAGCGCCGCAACAGCTCGGCGTAGCCGAGAGTGAGCGCGAGCATCACACCACCCGAGGACGACGGTGAGGCACCCCTCGCGTGCCCAGGCCGTGGAAGCCGGCGCCGAGCCGGTAGACCATCACGAAGGCCGCGACGAAGGACAGGGCCAGCACCGTGTACTCGAAGCGCAGCAGGTTGACCACCGGCGCCCAGGCCAGCGTCGCCATCGCTCCGATCGCGGCGATCACCAGGGCGACGACCGTCTCGCGAATCGCGCCGGCGAAGTGCACTGCCGGCACGGTCGCCATCACCGCGAAGACCGCGGCCAGCACCGCGGTGACCACCGCGGCACCGCTGCGCAACGAGTCGCTGTCGACGGCGACCACCAGAGCCACCCAGGAGGAGCGTGAACGACCGAGAACAGGACTGGCCGGCCGCCGGTGCGGGCGGCCAGTCCCCAGGTGTACGCCGTGCTGGCGGCGACGGCGCCGACGTCGGCGACCCAGGTGCCGACGTGACCGGCGAGGCCGAGCACCAGCACCGCCGCCGACGCCAGCACGACCAGCAGCCAGGCGATGACCCCGAGCCGGTGGCGGCGGTCCGCGGCACCCGGCGCCTTGCCCGACTCCGGGACCGGCTCGCAGACGCGTGGGGGAGACGAGGAAGCAGAGGGCGCACGGGGAGCCGGCTCGAGGGACGGCGTGGACGACGGCCTCCGCGGAATGCTCGGTACGTCGCACCCGGCGTCGCGAGGGCGGGCGGGCAGCCCTCTTGCCGCCACGCCGGCGGGGTTCGACCCTGGACACGATCGGCGACGCTACAGGCGCCGGTTGGCCAGGGACGGGTTGGTCCGGCGGGCCGCGACGACCTCGGCCGGGTCGAGCTCGGCGCGGAGCACCGCCGGACCGTCGCCGGCCTCGACCAGCACGTCGCCGAGCGGCCCGACCACCATCGAGTGGCCGGAGTAGCGCGGCCCCGGCTGGCCCACGCCCACGACGTAGGCCGTGTTCTCGATCGCGCGCGCCCGCAGGAGCGTCGTCCAGTGGTCGACCTTGCGCGGTCCGGCGACCCAGGCCGCCGGCACGACGAGCACCTCGGCCCCCTCGTCGACCAGGCGGCGGGCGAGCTCGGGAAGCGCAGGTCGTAGCAGGTCATGATCCCGACCGTGAAGCCGCCGAGCTCGAGCACGACCGGGCTCGATGGCGCCGGCCGGCCAGCACCCGCGACTCCTGGTAGCCGAAGGAGTCGTAGAGGTGGATCTTGCGGTAGTCGGCGATGGCGGCGCCGCGGACGACGCAGGGTGTTGAACGGGCGCTCGCCGGCCTCCTCGAACATCCCGGCCACGACGCGTCGTGCCGCGCTCGGCAGCGACCCGCGCCACCTCGGTCGCGAAGGGTCCGTCCAGCGGCTCCGCGTGGGGCGACACGTCCGAGCCGGGGTCGCCGAAGTCACGGGCGAAGCTCTCGGGCAGCACGACGAGGTCGGCCCCGTCGGGCACCAGCTCGGCCAACCGGCCACGGTTGACGGCGGGATCCAGCGACGACGCCTCCTGCACCAGCACGACCTGCATGGGACCAGCCTGCCACCATGGCGGCGTGAGCGACGACGGCGGCTGGGCGGCGGTGGTGCTGACCGGCGGTACGGCGTCGCGGATGGGCGGCGCCGACAAGGCCGCCCTCGACCCGGCAGGGGCGGCGCCTGCTCGACCTCGCCCTCGAGGCGGTCGCAGGCGCCTCGGAGACCGTGGTCGTCGGGCCCGAGGCGCCCACCCGTCGACCGGTGACGTTCGCCCGCGAGGACCCGCCCGGCGGCGGCCCGCTCGCCGGCCTCAGCGCCGGTGTCGACGCGCTCTGTCCGGCGACGCCGCGACCGTGGTCGTCCTGGCCGTCGACATGCCCCACGTCACCGCCGCCACCATCGCGCCGGCTGCTGGACGCTGCGCACGGCAGACCAGGCTCCTGGCTCGTCGACGGCGACGGGCGCCGCCAGCTCGCCGGCGTCGTACGACGTGACCTCGTGCCCCCTCCTGGTGAGGCGGCCGGGCTGCCCATGCGCGTGCTGATGGCCCACCCGGACTGTGTCGGACGTGACCGCCGACGGGCCCGAGGGAGCCGACGTCGACACCTGGGACGACGCTTCGCGGCTCGGGATCACCCGCGACACGTCGCATCGGACTTGATCACCCGCCCGCACTCCGGGACATTGGGCCTCGTGAACCTGCACGACTGGATCGACGAGCTCTGCGACGTGCTCGACATCGACACAGAGGTCGACGAGGGACTGATCCTCGATCTCGCCAAGGTCGCGGCGACCAACGTGGTGCGGCCCGCGGCTCCGATCACGACCTACCTCCTCGGCTACGCCGCCGGTGCGGCCGACGCCGACTCCGACGAGATCGAGAAGCTCGCCGGGCGCGCCCAGGCGCTCGCCGAGGGCTGGGACCACCCGTCGGGCGCCCCGGACCCCGACGACATCGACGACCCGCTGCCCGACGACAGCGGCGTCGACCACAGCACCGACCAGTTCGACGACTGACCGGTGCACGCCGTCGTGGTCCCCACCCCGGGTGGGCCGGAAGCCCTGCAGTACGCCGAGGTGCCCGACCCCGGGATCGGCCCCGGCGAAGTGCTGCTCGACGTCGTGGCGACCGCGGTCAACCGCGCCGACCTGCTGCAGCGCCAGGGGCACTACCCGCCCCCGCCCGGCGCGTCCGACGTCCTGGGGCTGGAGTGCAGCGGCACGGTCGCCGCGCTCGGCGACGGGGTCGAGGGGCTCGCGGTCGGTGACCCGGTCTGTGCGCTGCTCGCCGGCGGTGGCTACGCGACCCGGGTGGCGGTGCCCGCGGGGCAGGTGATGCCCGCGCCCGAGGGTGTCGACCTGGTGACCGCAGCCGCGCTGCCCGAGGTGGCCGCGACCGTCTGGTCCAACGTGATGATGGTGGCCGGCCTGCACTCGGGCGAGACCTTCCTCGTGCACGGAGGGGCAGGCGGGATCGGGACGTTCGCGATCCAGCTCGCCAAGGCCGTCGGCGCGACCGTGCTGACCACGGCCGGCACCGCCGAGAAGCGCGCGTTCTGCACCGAGCTCGGCGCCGACGTCACGATCGACTACCACGACGAGGACTTCGTCGCGGTGGCCCGCGAGGCCACCGACGGTCGAGGGGTCGACGTCGTCCTCGACAACATGGGCGCCTCCTACCTCGCCCGCAACGTCGCCGCCCTCGCCCTCGAGGGCCGGCTGGTCGTGATCGGTCTCCAGGGCGGCACCAAGGCCGAGCTCGACCTCAACGCCCTCATGCGCAAGCGCGCGGCCGTCATCGGCACCACCCTGCGGGCCCGGCCCGTCGGCGAGAAGTCGGCCATCTGCCGCGCGGTGGCCGAGCACGTCTGGCCCCTGGTCGCCGACGGCACCGTCCGCGCCGTGGTCGACCGCACCTTCCCGCTGTCCGATGCGGCCGAGGCCCACCGCCGGATGGAGAGCGGCGACCACATCGGCAAGATCGTGCTGGTCGCCTGACCGGTGGGGTCGAGCGGGGCAGCGGGCTCGGCGGCAGGCGCTCGCGCCCGCCTTTGTAGGGTGGCGGCATGAGCGAGCAGGACGCCGGGCAGCAGCACATCATCGTGGTCGGCCCCGACGGGCAGCCGGTCGCCGTACCGGCCGAGCTCGTCGAGCAGGCCGAGCCCGACGACGACAGCGACGGCGACGACCTCCGCGAGCTCACCGACCTGGTCGAGCAGCCGGCCAAGGTGATGCGCATCGGCAGCATGATCCGCCAGCTGCTCGAAGAGGTGAAGTCGCGCTCCGCTGGACGACGCCAGCCGGCAGCGCCTCAAGGAGATCCACCGCTCCTCGATCAAGGAGCTGGAGAGCGGGCTGGCCCCCGAGCTGGTCGAGGAGCTGGAGCGGCTGTCGCTGCCGTTCACCGAGGACGCCACCCCGTCGGACGCCGAGCTACGGATCGCCCAGGCGCAGCTGGTCGGCTGGCTCGAAGGGCTCTTCCACGGCATCCAGACCGCGATCTATGCCCAGCAGGTCTCGGCGCGAGCGCAGTTCGAGCAGATGCGCCGCGCTCTGCCTGGGGGTCAGGGGCGCCCGACCCCCGCGGGCCCCGAGCATCCCCAGGAGCCGGGCACCGGCCAGAGCGGGATGTACCTCTGAGAGCGCTGTGACCTCACCGGCCGCTCAGGCCTGTGGGACCGGGGGATAGGCACCCCGCAGCGTCGGTCTCTTCAAGCACGGGAGGACCATGGTCCCCCGATCCGGGTCGCGTTGCCCGCGCCCGCGGGGCCTCGCGTACGACGTCGCCGGCCGTCAGCCCCCGAGCCGGGAGCCCACGCCCCGCACGGTCTCGACGTACGACGCGCCCTTCATCGACTGCCCGAGCTTGCGCCGCAGGTTGGCCATGTGGACGTCGACGGTGTGCTCGCCACCGTCCCAGTCCGAGCCCCACGCCCGCACCAGCTCGGAGCGGATCAGGTCGGGCTCGCTCTCGCGGACCAGGTCGATGCCCTCCTGCCCGGTGGCGGCCGCCGTCCCCGTACACAGCGTTCACCGTAGGTGCGCTCCTTCCTCCGAGTAGGAATATCCGCCGTTCAGGCGGTGCGTCTGCCGCGCCGTCCGACGAGCAACAGACCCAGGATGCTGACGATCAGCAGCGCCGCTCCGGGCGCGAGCAGGCGCGACAGGGCCGGTGGCGTGGCGCCGGCCACCCGGGTGAACTGGGCCGCGGCAGGCGGCGTCACCTCCGGCTGCGCGCCGTTGCCCAGCCGCTTGACGACCTGGTGGGTGAGCCGAGCCGTCGCCGCGGGCGGTGCCGGAGGTCGCCAGCAGCCGCGTGCGGTGCTCGGTCACGAAGAAGATGTAGCGGGTGTTCTGCCGCAGCGTCGGCAGCGCGCACCGGGTGCCGGCCAGAGCCGTCACCACGACCTGGTCCTGGACCAGCGACGACTTGTAGACCCGGTCGGCGGTCACGTGGTAGGTGCGGGTGGCGACTGCTTGCTCGGGTTCTGCAGCGGGCCGGACCTTGGTGACCTCGCCGCGGAACACGACGTCGGCATGGGCGATGTCCTGGTCGAGCGTGGGGTCGGGGCACGGCCGGGCAGCCTGCGCCGGTGTGGAGCCGACCACGACCAGCCCGCACCACGAGCCCGCCGGCCGCGACCGACGCCGGCCGCGCCCAGGCACGCGGCCAGGCCTGGCGGCGAGCACGCGTCGTACGGCGGGGATCACCGGGACATCACACCACAAGCCCGGTCACGCTCCGGCGAAGCGTTCGGAGTCACAGGCCGAAGAGTGCCGCCAGCACCGTGGCGACCCCGTCGTCGTCGTTGGCGGGTGCGACGTGGTCGGCGGCCTCGAGCACCGAGGGGTGCGCGTTGGCGACGGCGTACGACGTGCCGGCCCAGGTCAGCATCGGGAGGTCGTTGGGCATGTCGCCGAAGACGGCGACCTCTGCCGGGTCGATCCCGAGGCGAGTGGACAACCGGGCCAGCCCGTCGCCCTTGGTGACGCCGACGGCGCTGATCTCCACCAGGCCGTCCACCGTCCAGGTGGCGACCGCGGAGCCGCCGACGGCCGCGAACACCTGCTCCCGGAGCACCTCCGGGTCGAGGTGCTCGTGGCGGGCGAGGAGCTTGAGGGCCGGTGCTGTCCAGACCTCTTGGATCGGACCGGTCGGGCTGCCCGGGGGTGCGTGCCCGGGCTCGAGGTACTCGGGCTCGAGGGCGATGCCGTCGATCATCTCCACCGCGAAGTGCACGCCCGGCAGCGCCGCACGGATGCTCTCGGTGAGGGCGAGGCCGGGTCCGATCTCGAGCGCCCGTACCTCGAGGGCCTCCCCGGTGGCGACGTCCAGGAGCAGCGCCCCGTTGGACACGATCGCCAGGCCGCGCGAGCCGACGTAGGGCCACAGGTGGTCCATCCAGCGGCGCGGCCGGGCGGTCACGAACGCGACCTCGACGCCGAGGTCGAGCACCTTGCGGAGCACGTCGGCGGTGTGCTCGGAGAGTGTGCCGTCGGTGCGCAGGAGGGTGCCGTCGAGGTCGGTGGCGACCAGGCGCGGACGGGTCATGACGAGCCGGTCACGCCTCGGGGAACCATCGGGCCAGCTCGGCCGCGGCTCCCTCGTCGTGCACGGTGCCGGTCACCGCGTCGGCGGCCTCCCGCACCACCTCGACCGCCTGGCCCATCGCGACGCCGCGGCCGGCCCACTGCAGCATCTCGATGTCGTTGCGGCCGTCGCCGATCGCGAGCACGTCGGCAGCGTCGACATCGAGGCTGTCGGCGACCAGCTCGAGCCCGGAGGACTTGCTCACACCCACGGGCGCGAGGTCGAGCCAGGCCGTCCAGCCGACGACGTAGTCGGTGCCGTGCAGCCCGAGCCGCTGGGCCAGGGCGACGAAGTCGTCGGCCGTCGCGTCGGGGTCGCGGATGATCACGCGGCTGACCGGGCCGGCCACGAGCTCTTCGACCGGCGCGGTCGTCATCTGGCCGGTCAGCTCGCCGGGCGGGAAGGGCCGGTTGACGCGGTAGCCCACCCCCCGCTCCTCGACGGCGACGAGGGCAGTCGGGTGGTGCTCCAGGACCGCCTTCACCGCCGGAGCGGCGTCGAACGTCACCTCGTGGACGACGTCGAGGGGCGGGTAACGGAACACGACCGCGCCGTTGCTGGCCACGATCCAGACCGGGTCGGCCCCGTCGGTGTGCAGGTCGAGCAGGTCGGCGATCCGGGTCATGCCGTGAGGTGAGCGGCCGCTGGCGAGCACGATCGCCGCGCCCGCGTCGAGCGCGCGGTGCACCGCGGCGTACACCGGCGGGCTGACCTGCTCGTAGGCCGTCCCGATGCCCTCGACCCACTTCAGCAGGGTGCCGTCGATGTCGAGTGCGACCAGCCTGGGTCGCCAGCCGTCGTGGTGCGTCACTGCTCGATGGGCTTGAGGATCTCGAGCCCGCCGAGGTAGGGACGCAGCGCCTCGGGCACCCGGACCGAGCCGTCCTCCTGCTGGTGGGTCTCCAGGAGCGCGATGATCGGCCGGTTGGTCGAGCAGAGCGTGCCGTTGAGGGTCGCGATCGGCCTGATCTCGCCGTCCTTGCCGCCACCACTGACATCCGGGAACCGCCCCCGTGTGTCGAGGCGGCGGGTCTGGAAGTCGGTGCAGTTGGAGGTCGAGGTGAGCTCGCGGTAGCGGCCCTGGCTGGCGATCCACGCCTCGCAGTCGAACTTCCGCTGGGCCGACAGGCCGAGGTCGCCGGCCGCGACGTCGATCACGCGGTAGCAGAGGTCGAGCTTGTCGAGGAACTCCTTCTCCCACTCCAGCAGTCGCTGGTGCTCGGCGTAGGACTCCTCGAGGGTCGTGTAGACGAACATCTCGACCTTGTCGAACCAGTGCACCCGGAAGATGCCGCGGGTGTCCTTGCCGTGCGAGCCGGCCTCCTTGCGGAAGCAGGGGCTGAACGCGGCGTAGCGCAGCGGAAGCGTGCGGGCGTCGAGGATCTCGTCGGAGTGGTAGGCCGCCATCGGCACCTCCGACGTACCGACCAGGTAGAGGTCCTGGCCCTCGATCCGGTAGACGTCGTCGGCCGCCTGGCCGAGGAAGCCGGTGCCCTCCATCGCCCGCGGCTTGACCAGCGACGGGGGGACCACCTGGGTGAAGCCGTTGGCGCGGGCCTGGTCCATCGCCATGTTGATCAGCGCGAACTCCAGCTGGGCGCCGATGCCGGTCAGGAAGTAGAAGCGCGAGCCGGACACCTTGGCACCGCGCTCGAGGTCGATCGCCCCGAGCATCCGGCCGAGCTCGACGTGGTCACGCGGCTCGAAGTCGAACTCGGGCGGCGTGCCCACGGTCTCGAGCACGACGAAGTCGTCCTCACCGCCGGCGGGCGTCTCGTCGGAGGCCAGGTTGGGGATGTCCATCAGGGCCGCGCGCCAGGCCTCCTCGGCGTCGGACTGCGCCGCCTCGGCGGCCTTCACCTCGGCGGCGAGGTCCTTGGTGCGCGCGAGCAGGGCGGCCTTCTCCGCGCCTTCAGCCTGCGGGATCTGCTTGCCGAGCTGCTTCTGCTCGGCGCGCTTGGCCTCGAACGTCGAGATGGCGGTACGGCGTGCGGAGTCGGCGGCCAGCGCCCGGTCGACGACGTCGTCGGACAGGCCTCGCTTGGCCTGCGCGGCGCGGACGCGGTCGGGATCGTCGCGCAGCACCTTGGGGTCGATCATCGAGCCACTCCTGCGGTCATGCGATCAGGCTATCCACGGGCGGTCGTGGTCGGCACATCAGTAACGCCACCGCGACGGATTGGCTCGCGGGCCGCCGGGCATACTGACGCCCGTGCTCGTCCGCCCCCGCCCAGTCACGCTGGCCTGGGCCGGGGTGTGCGCGGGGCTGTTCCTCGTCCTCGCGTTCCTGGTCCACCTCCAGCGCGCGCCCCTGAACGGCTTCGACGACCTGGGCCGCACGGCCGAGCAGTGGGCGAGGGACCAGGGCTGGCTCGTCTCGCCGCTGCGCAGGATCGAGGCCGCCTTCGCCACGATCGGGATGACGGTCTGGACGACCCTGATCGCCGTACCGCTGTTCTTCCGCGGCTACCGGCGCGCCGCCGTGTTCACCGTCGGGGTGATGATCTCGACCTCGCTGGCGACCACGGGCGTGAAGCTCCTCTACGGACGGTCCCGTCCGACCTGGCAGGACCCGGTCGGCAAGCTGATCTCCAAGTCGTTCCCGTCCGGCCACGCCTCGAGCTCGGCGGCGCTGGCCGGCGTGCTGATGGTGCTGGCCGTGATGCTGGTGCGCAAGGCCTTCTGGCGGCGTGCGATCTACGTCGGTGCCGTGCTGCTGGCCCTCGTGGTCGGCGCCGACCGGGTGCTGCTCGGGCGCCACTACCCCACCGACGTCATCGGCGGCTACCTGCTCGGCGCCTGTGTCGTCCTGCTGTGGCTCTCGTTCTTCGACCCGCAGCCGCGCAGCCGGGCCGACGCCGCCGACCCGCTGCCGGAGGCCGTGCCGTCCGAGCACCGCCTCGCGGTGATCCTCAACCCGGCCAAGATCGAGGACGCCGACCAGTTCCGGTCCGTCGTGCTCGGCGAAGGCGGCCGAGGCGGGGTGGTCGGAGCCCACCTGGCACTACACGACCGTCGAGGACCCCGGCACCGGCATGGCCGAGGCGGCCTCGATCGCCGGCGCCAGCCTGGTGATGGTGTGCGGCGGCGACGGCACCGTCCGCGAGGTCTGCGCCGAGCTCGCCGGGACCGGCATCCCGGTCGGGATCATCCCGGCCGGCACCGGCAACCTCCTCGCCCGCAACCTCGACATCCCGCTCTACCTGCGGGCCGCGGTCGACGTGGCCCTCCACGGCCAGGACCGCGCGATCGACCTGGTGCGGGTCAGCTGGCGACGAGATGGAGGAGACCCACTTCCTGGTGATGGCGGGCATGGGGCTGGACGCCGCGATCATGGAAGGCGTCAACGAGCAGATCAAGGCCAAGGTCGGCTGGTTCGCCTACGTGCTGTCGGGCGTGAAGGCGATGATGTCGCCGGTCGTCCGGCTCGAGGTCTCGGTGGACGACGGGGAGTTCACCCACCACCGGGCCCGCACCGTCGTGATCGGCAACGTCGGGTTCCTCCAGGCCGGCATGCCGCTGCTGCCCGACGCGGCCATCGACGACGGCCTGCTCGACGTGGTGCTCCTCTACCCCAAGCGCTTCTGGTCGTGGGTGCCGCTGGCGTGGCGCGTCGTCGCCAAGCGGCCGCAGACCGACGAGACCATCGAGCGGATGCGCGGGCGGAAGGTCGTCGTCCGCGCCGCCTCACCCACCCCTCGCCAGCTCGACGGTGACCCCCTCGGCGCCGGCCGTGAGCTCACCATGACCTGCCTGCACGGCCGGGTGCTGGTGCGCGTGCCGAGGTAGGACCTGGCCGGGTGGCCGAGCGCGGTGGGCCTGGGTTTCGAGACGGTCGCAGAGCGACCTCCTCAACCAGCGGAAGCTGCGCGACCTCCTCGCGTCCGCTAAGCCTTGCCTGCAAGCGGGCTGCGGCGCTCGCTGCGGTCGTCCGCCACTCCTCCGTCGGGTCGGGACGTCCTCACTCGGGGCGCGCGTGCGCGATGGCCTCCTCCTCTTCGGGGGAGAGCTGTTGCTGGGAGGACCAGTCGGTGACGTTCTTGGCGTAGGTGCGGGCATCGGAGCGGCCGTGGATCGAGGTCAGCACCACCCCGTCGCCGGTGTTGTCGAGCAGGGCCAGCGACCACGAGAGGTGGCCGCCCATGTCGCCGAACGCGTCGTAGCGCACCACCGCCAGGTGGCGCAGCGAGTCGCCGGCCTCGGCGCGGAGGGCGGCGACCTCCTGGCGCAGGCCCAGCACGTCCTCGGGGAGCGCGTCGGCCCCCGGCGTACGACGTGGGCCCGGCCTGGCGCCGGAGCGCGACCACGGCCAGACCGGCCGCTGCCACGGCGACGACCAGGGTCACCACGTCGAGGATCCACACGCTGAGCGAGCCTAATCGCGCGGGCGGCCGGTCTGGGACACTGACGCGCGTGACACCCGTGTCGGCTGCGCGCCGGATCGTCTACCAGGGCGAGCCCGGCTCCAACTCCCACCTCGCCTGCCAGCAGTGGCACCCCCGGGCCGAGGCGGTCGCGTGCGCCAGCTTCGAGGACTGCTTCGCCGCGGTCGAGAACGGCGACGCCGACCTGGCGATGATCCCGATCGACAACTCCCTGGCCGGCCGGGTCGCCGACATCCACCACTTCCTGCCGACCTCGCGGCTCCACATCGTCGGCGAGCACTTCCTGCGGATCCGCTTCTCGCTGCTCGGCGTTCCCGGCGCCACCCTCGAGGGTGTGAAGACCGTGCACAGCCACGTGCACGCCCTGGGCCAGTGCCGCCGGGTGATCCGCGAGCACGGCTTCGTGCCGGTCATCTCGGGCGACACCGCCGGGGCCGCCCGCGAGGTGAAGGAGGCGGGTGACCCGACCCAGGCCGCGATCTCGCCGCCGTTGGCGGCCGAGATCTACGGCCTCGAGGTGCTCCTCGACGAGGTCGAGGACGAGGACCACAACACCACCCGGTTCGTGGTGCTCTCGCGCGACTTCGAGCAGGCGCCGGTCGGGCCAGGGACCCGTCGTCACCAGCTTCGTCTTCAACGTCCGCAACCTCCCGGCCGCTCTCTACAAGGCCCTCGGCGGCTTCGCCACGAACGGCGTGAACATGACCAAGCTCGAGAGCTACATGGTCGGCGGGGAGTTCACCGCGACCCAGTTCCTCGCGGAGGTCGACGGACATCCCGACGACCTCCCGGTCAAGCGCGCGCTCGAGGAGCTGGAGTTCTTCACCACCGAGGTGAAGGTGCTCGGCGTCTACCCCGCCGACCCGTTCCGCTCCGTGGCGGACGTGTCCTAGCTAGCTAAGCCGCCTCGGCGGCGGCCATGACCCAGAACATCGCGCCCTGCGGGTCGGCGACCATCGCCATCCGACCGACGCCGGGCACGTCCATCGCCGGCGACGACCGACCTCCCGCCGAGCTCTTCGGCCCGGGCGACGCTGGCGTCGACGTCGGCGACGTTGAAGTAGATGTTCCAGTGGGGCGGCGTCCCCTCGGGCAGCATCGCGAGGTCCATCGTCCCCCCGATCTGGCGGCCCTCGGCGTTGGTGAGCAGGGTGTAGGTGCCGCCCTCGCCCATGTCCATCGCCTCGCTGCCCATGCCCAGCACCTCGGCGTAGAAGCGCGTGGCTGCCGCCACGTCGGCGGTCACGCACTCGTTCCAGGTGGGCGTGCCGGGCTCGTTGGCACGTTGTGTGCCGATGGTCTCTCCGGCCTGCCAGAGCCCGACGCGGGCGCCGGTCGGGTCCTGGATGGCCGACATCCGACCGGCCGACATCACGTCGAACGGACCGGCCTCGACCTTGCCGCCGGCCGCCTCGACCTTCGCGGTGGCGGCGTCGACGTCGTCGACCGCGAGGTAGACACCCCAGTAGGCCGGGTGGTCCTCCATGCCAGGCGGTTGCCCACCGACCCCGGCGACGTCGTCGCCCTCGATCTGCCCGATGTAGTAGTGCCCCATCTCGCCCATGTCGTTGTCCTCGAAAGGACCAGCCGAACAGGCCGGCGTAGAACGCCTGGGCCGCCTGCTGGTCGGTCGTGGACAGCTCCACCCAGCTGGCGTGTCCCCTGGTCGTAGTGCTCGAACGTCGCCATCTCGTGCTCCCCTCGGGTCGGTCGACCCCGGCCCCACTCAACACCCGGCCACCGACGCTGGCAACGGGCCGCGGATGAACGGCGTGCGAAGACCGGCCGCTAGGTTCGACGGGTGGACCCGGCCGTGATTGCGGTCGCCTTCGGGGCGATCTTCTTGGTGGAGCTCCCCGACAAGACCTTCGTCGCCGCCCTGGTGCTGTCCACCCGCTACCGGCCCCTCGCGGTGTGGGTCGGGGTCGGTCTCGCGTTCCTGGTCCAGACCGCCATCGCGTGCACGGTCGGCGGCCTGGTGACCCTGCTGCCGCACATCGTCGTCGAGGTGGTCGCGGGCGTGATCTTCCTGGCCGGCGCCGTCCTGCTGTTGCGCGAGGCGCCCAAGGCCGACGCCGCGGAGGCTGAGACCGAGGAGGAGTACGCCGCCAAGGCGACCTCGCCGAAGTCGGGCCTGGCCGCGGTGGGGGCCAGCTTCCTCGTGCTCTTCGCCGCCGAGTGGGGCGACCTCTCGCAGCTGCTGACGATCAGCCTGGTCGGGCGCTACCACGACGCGTGGTCGGTGTTCGTCGGTGCCTGGACGGCTCTGCTGGTGGTCTCCGCCCTGGCGTGCGTGGCAGGTCGCTTCCTGCTGCGGCACCTGAGGCTGTCGACCATCCACTACGTCGGCGCCGCCGTGTGCCTGCTGCTCGCGCTGCTGACGGCGTACCAGATCGTCACGGGGTGACCGTGCGGGTGCTGCCGCCCTAGGCTGCGCCCCATGTCGACTCACCCCATGGCCGACGAGTCCGGCGGCCGTCCCGCCCACGGTGCCGACTCGGAGGTGGGCCGTCTGCGCACGGTGATGCTCCACCGGCCGGGCCCCGAGCTCACGCGCCTCACGCCCCGCAACAACGACCGGCTGCTGTTCGACGGCATCCCGTGGGTCGCCCGCGCCCAGGACGAGCACGACGCCTTCGCGTCCGCCCTGCGCGAGCGCGGGGTCGAGGTGCTCTACCTGATGGACCTCCTCACCGAGACCCTGGCCGACCAGGAGGCGCGCGACCGGGCGATCGACACCGCGATCGTGAGCCTCCACCTCGGCGAGACGATGCGCCGCTGGCTCGGCCCGATGCTGCGCGACGCCTCACCCGCAGAGCTGGCCACCCACCTCACCGGCGGCGTCCGCAACGACGAGGCGCGGGGCGGGTTCGGGCTGGTCACCTCGCTGCTGGCCGGCGACGACTTCCTGATCGACCCGCTGCCCAACCTGCTGTTCACCCGCGACTCGTCGGTGTGGGTCCGCGACCGGGTGACGATCACGTCGCTGGCGATGCCGGCCCGGTCGCGCGAGACCCAGCTGACCGAGCTGATCTACACCTGGCACCCGCGCTTCGCCGGCACCACCCGGCTGCACGGCTGGCGCAACGAGCACGTCGAGGGCGGCGACGTCCTCCTGCTCGGCCCCGGGGTGCTCGCCATCGGCGTCGGCGAGCGGACCACGCCGGCGGGCGCCGAGCAGCTCGCCCGCGAGGTCTTCCGGGCCGGGCTCGCCCACACCGTGCTCGCCGTACCGATCGCCCAGGAGCGGGCGACCATGCACCTCGACACCGTCTGCACGATGGTCGACGTCGACAAGGTGGTGATGTATCCCAACGTCGCCGACACCCTGACGGCGTACGCCGTGACGATGGCGCCGGGCTCGGCGCCCGACCCCGACGCCGAGGACGACGGGCTCGAGCTCCACGTCGCCGACGCCGAGCACTTCCTGATCGCGGCCGCCAAGGCGATGAACATCGACACCCTCCACCAGATCGACACCGGCCTCGACCCGGTCACCGCCGAGCGCGAGCAGTGGGACGACGGCAACAACACCCTGGCCGTCGCGCCCCGGGTGGCGGTCGCCTACGAGCGCAACGACGAGACCAACGCGCGGCTCGAGGAGGCCGGCATCGAGGTGGTCCGGATCGCCGGCTCCGAGCTCGGCTCCGGCCGCGGCGGCCCGCGGTGCATGAGCTGCCCGATCGCCCGGGAGTCCCTCGCCTGACCGGTGGGGGCGCGCGCCGTTGTCGGAGTCACCGGCTCACCGGCGATCCTGCACTTCCCGGCCTGTTGCAAAGCCCGGGAAGTGACAAGACTGCCCTCGCGATGTGACCGATGGGACCCGTGGGGCGACCCCGGTCAGAACAGCCCCACGATGTTGCCGTCCGCGTCGAGGTCGATCCGCTCGGCGTTGGGGTGGGACGGCAGACCGGGCATGGTGCGCATGTCGCCGCAGATGGCGTAGACGTACCCGGCGCCGGCAGCCAGCCGCACCTCCCGCACCGGCAGCCGCCAGCCCGTGGGCGCGCCGCGCAGCTTGGGATCGGAGCTGATCGACAGGTGTGTCTTGGCGATCACCACCGGCAGCTCGCCGAACCCGAGCTTCTCGTACTCGGCCAGCCCCTTCGCCGCAGAGGGTGACAGGTCGATGCCGTCGGCGCCGTAGATCTGGGTCGCGATCGTCTCGATCTTGTCCACCAGCGGCATCGAGAGCTCGTAGAGGAACCGGAAGTCCGAGCCCTGGTCGAGGGCCTCGAGCACGGTGTCCGCCAGCGCCTTCGCTCCCGGTCCGCCCTCGACGACGTGGCGGCTGACCGCGCACCGGACGCCCAGCTCGTCGCAGGTCTGCAGGATCGCCTCGTGCTCGGAGTCGTGGTCGTCGGCGAAGGCGTTGATCGCCACGACCGGAGTGATCCCGAACCGCTGCACGATCCCGATGTGAGCGCGCAGGTTGGGCAGCCCGGCCCGTACGTCGTCCGGGTTCTCCGCGAGCAGGCCCGGCGGGAGGTCCTTGCCGGGTCGGATGTCGTAGCGCCCGGAGTGCGCCTTCATCGACCGCACGGTCACCACGATGACGGCCAGGTCCGGGGTGAGCCCGCCGGCCCGGCACTTCACGTCGAAGAACCGCTCGGCGCCCATGTCCGACCCGAAGCCGGCCTCGGTGACCACGACGTCCGCGTGCGAGAGCGCGATCCGGTCGGCGATCACCGACGACGTACCGGTCGCGATGTTGCCGAAGGGCCCGCAGTGCACCAGCGCCGGGCCGCCCTCGAGGGTCTGGAGGAGGTTGGGCTTGATGGCGTCCTTGAGTATCACGGCCATGGCACCCGCGGCCTTGACGTCCTCGGCTGTCACCGGCTCTCCGGTCGCTGTGGTCCCGACCACGATCCGGCCCAGCCGTTCGCGCAGGTCGGGCAGCGACGTGCTGAGGGTGAGGATCGCCATGATCTCGCTGGCCGCGGTGATGTCGAAGCCGGACTGACGCGGTACGCCGTCCAGGCGGGCACCGAGCCCGATCACCACGTTGCGCAGGGCCCGGTCGTTGACGTCGAGGACCCGGCGCCAGGTCACGTTGCGCGGGTCGAGGCCCGAAGGACTGCCGAAGTGCAGGTCGTTCTCGACCATCGCGGCCAGCAGGTTGTGGGCCGCGGTCACGGCGTGGAAGTCGCCGGTCAGGTGGAGGTTGATCCGCTCCATGGGGACGACCTGGCTGTAGCCGCCGCCGGCCGCGCCGCCCTTGATCCCGAACGTCGGTCCCATCGAGGCCTGCCGCAGGTCGACGACCGCGTTGGTGCCGCGGTGCACGAGCCCCTGGGCGAGCCCGACGCTGGTGGTCGTCTTCCCCTCCCCCAACGGGGTCGGGGTCACGGCGGTGACGACGACGTACTTCGCGCGCCCCACCCTCTCGTCCGGGACCTCGAGCGCTGCGAGGTCGATCTTGGCGACCCCGCGTCCGTAGTGCTCGAGATGCTCCTCGTCGACACCGAGGTCGGCCGCGACGTCTGAGATGGGGCGGAGGGCGGCGGCCTGGGCGATCTCCAGGCTGCTCGGTATCGGCTTGTTCATGGCCCTTGCCTACCGGTTTCCGCGCTCGGGGGGAACAGTCGCAGGTCCTGGACCGGTCCGGCGCGCCGACCTGCGGGCATGAAAACAGCCCGGTCGATGTCGACGGGGGAGGCGACAACGACCGGGCCGACGGCGACGCTAGCGAGCCCTGATCGCGTCTTCAACTACCACCGGCACCCAATTTGCACCGGCTCCGCATGAGCGCAGGTCAGCGGCATCCGGGACGGAGAATTTCTCGGTGGCGAGACGGGGTCAGCGCAAGGTGACCTGCCGGTTGGCCAGCTCGACCCGGGCCGCGCGCTCGTCCGGCGAGAGGTCGCCGGTCTCGGCCAGGGCCTCCTCGAGGCGGCCGCCGAACGCCGCCGCCGGCTCCTCCAGCGCCTCGGCGCCGGTGCCGACCGGCAGGTCCCAGACCGGTACGACGAGCCCGTGCGCGCGGAACATCCCGACCAGCTTCGTCGTCCGCGCCGACGCCGTCGTCGCGCCGCGCGCGCAGGCGGGCGAGGGCGTCGAGCAGCGGCGCCTCGTCGTGGGGCATCACCCAGCGCAGGTGCTCCTTGGCGCCCGATGTGGGTCCAGTACGCCGCGTCCACGGTCGTCAGCCGTGCCGACGGAGCGACGGCGCCGTTGGCCTGCTCGAGCGCCGCGGCCATGGCGTCGTCCTGCTCCTCGACGTCGTCGAGCCACCAGCCGAAGCCTTCGTGGACGGTCACCTCCAGGGGCTCGTCGACGACCAGGTCCTGGAGCCGGGCGCCGGGGCCCGGGCGGGTCGACCAGCCCGACGATGCCCGGCTCGTCGGCCGGCCAGCGCCTGCCTCGAGCACCGCTCCCAGGTCGCGGGACGGGTCGCCGAACGAGTGCCGCACCTGGAGGCCGAGCCACACCTGGCCGCTGTCGCGCACCATCGCCGGTGCCGCCGTCGGCAGCATGGTGCCGAGCGCGCACCGTGCGCTCGCCCACGCGCAGCGGTGCGGTCGCCGACGACACGAACTCGCGCAGGGCGACCAGGTCGCGCTCGGCGGCAAGGCCGGCGAACGGCCGCGCGACGTAGGCGCCCCCGGCCGAGCCGTGGCAGGCCTTGTAGCGCTTGCCCGACCCGCACGGGCAGGGCTGGCGCGGCCCGACGCGCCGTCCGTCGGCACCGGCTCGCGTCGGTGGCGGCTCGTCCGCGAGCCTTGGTCCGTGACTTCTTGGCCATGCCGCGAGGCTAGGCCCCGCCGCTCGCCGTCGAGCCAGCTGACCATCTGGCGCGGCCGGTCGGTGATCACCGCGCGCACCCCCAGCGACTGGCACAGGTCCAGCTGCTCGTGGGTGTTGACCGTCCAGACGTGCAGGTCGCGGCGGGTGCGGACCAGGCGCTGGGCGAACTTCGGGTGCTTGGTGAGGCTCGTAGATCCCGGGCCCGAGGAGCCAGCCGTCCTCCAGCACGGGCTTCAGCATCGGCCAGTGCCGGGCCTTCTCGATCAGCATCACCAGCCGCAGGTCCGGCGCCAGCCGCTGCATCCGCTGCAACGCGACGTAGGAGAAGCTCATCACCCGCACCGGGCTGTCGGAGCCGGTCCCAGCCGAACTCCGCGAGCGCCTCGACGAGCCGGCGCTCGACCAGCCCGCCGTACCGCGTCGGGTGCTTGGTCTCGATCGCGAGCTCGATGGGCCGGTCGGCGTCGGCGACGGTCTCCATCAGCCGGCGCAGGGTGAGCACCTTGTCGAGACCGGGGTCGCGGTCCGGCTCCTCGTCGTCGAGCCCGGCCCAGGGGTTCTTCCAGGAGGCGAACTCCAGCTGGTCGAGGTCGGCCAGCTCCATCGTCGAGACCAGCCCGCGCCGCGACGCCGTACGGCGCAGGTCGCGGTCGTGGACGCAGACCAGGTGGCCGTCGGCGGTGAGGCGGACGTCGCACTCGAGTGCCTCGGCCCCGCTGCGGATCGCCTCGAGGTAGGCCCCCAACGTGTGCTCGGCGTTGTCGAAGCTGGCGCCGCGGTGTGCGACGACCTGGGGCCGCATGGCTGCATTGTGTCCCATCGCGGTCGCCGCCGAGGGCGAGCACCCGCCTGCGTGGCCGGAGTTCACCGAGGCTTCCACCGGCCGGTCGCCCGGGGCTAGCCTGGCCACGGCCAGGACAGCCGGCCGCCTGCACCCCGCGACGCGGGGACGGTGAATGCCCCGCACGTCCCACCCTGTCCGTGATGCGCCTCACCGGGCGGACCCGCCAGGCAACGCAGGCCCCTGATCCCGCGTCAGCGGAGGTCCGCCGGAGAGAAGCAGCATCATGACCGAGCCACTCTCGCCCAAGTCGATGGCCCGTCGGCTGCGCGACGACCTCGCCGGCCGTGGGGTCCTCGTCAGCCACAGCGAGGCCCTCGAGCTGGTCGCGCACCAGTACGGCGCGCGCGACTGGAACACCCTCGCGGCCCGCCCCCCGGCCGAGGTCCACGCCCCCGGAGACGGACCCGCGGTGCCGATCCTGCGGATCTTCGACCGGGCCAAGGCCCTCGAGTTCTACGTCGACTACCTCGGGTTCCACCTCGACTGGGAGCACGGCGGACCTGCCGACCACTCCCCGCTCTACGCCCAGGTCTCCCGCGGTCGCGCCGTCCTGCACCTGAGCGAGCACCACGGCGACGCGAGCCCCGGGAGGCGCAGCGCTGGTGCCGGTCGCCGATCTCGACGCCCTGCACACCGAGCTTCAGAAGCACGACTTCGACTACGCCCGGCCGGGCATCAGCGACGAGGACTGGGGCCGGGCGATGGTGGTGGTCGACCCGTTCCACTACCGGCTCGTCTTCCACCAGCCGGTCGCCGCCGCCGTCGAGCCGCGTCCGTCCGAGGCTGCCGCGCCGATCGAGCTCACCTACGACCTCACCTGCTCACCGGAGCTCGGCCTCGGACGCGTTCGTCCGGCGCATCGGCGAGTGGTGGCACTCCGCCTACGCGCCCGAGGGGCTGGTCCAGGTCGGAGATCGACCCCGTCGTGGGCGAGGGTGCCCGGATGCTGCTGACCGACGGCACGACGTACCCGTGGGGCACGGTGACCGTCGCCGACCGGCCGCACCACTACGCCCAGACCCTCACGCTCGCCCAGGACCCGGAGCCCCCGAGCACGCTCGACGTGCGCTTCGAGCATCGCGGCCGGGGATGCCGGGTCGCGTTCGCCCACGGCGGCTGGACGCCGGGCAACGTCGCGGGTCGGTCACGGTTCACCGAGTGGCACATCCTGCTCGGCCGGTTCGCCGCGGTCGCCGAGGGACGGCCGGTGCCCGACGTCCCGTCCTGGGTGACCGAGGGCGGTCCGGGCTAGCGTCGGGGCATGACCGCCGTAGAGGTGCACGACAACCCCGACGAGAGCAGGTTCGAGGCCTACGTCGACGGACAGCTCGCCGGCTTCTCCGCCTACCTGCTCGCGGGCGGCACCATGACCTTCGTCCACACCGAGGTCGACGACGCCTACGAGGGTCAGGGCGTCGGCTCGGCCCTGGTCCGCCAGTCGCTCGACCAGGTCCGGGCACGGCCGGAGATCCGGGTGGCCGCGAGCTGCCCGTTCGTCCGCGCCTGGCTGCGCAAGCACCCCGACTACCAGGACCTCACCCGCCGATGAGTGGCCTGGGTGACGACCTCCGGAGCTACCTCCAGGAGGGGCGTGACGCCGTCGTCCGGTCCGTCGACGGCCTCTCGGAGTACGACGCCCGCCGCCCGCTGGTGCCCTCGGGGACCAACCTGCTCGGGCTGGTCAAGCACCTGTCGGGGATCGAGCTCGGCTACCTCGGCGCGTGCGTCGGCCGGCCGTCTCCGGTGTCCCTGCCCTGGGAGGACGACGGCTCGGTCTGGGAGTCGGCCGACATGTGGGCGACGCCCGACCAGAGCCGCGACTATCTCCTCGACCTCTACCGCACCGCCTGGCGCCACAGTGACGAGTCGCTGGCCACCCTCGCGCTGGACGCCCCGGCCACCGTGGCCTGGTGGCCCGAGGAGCGGCGCCACACGACGTTCGGCCACCTCGTGGTCCGGGTCGTCGCCGAGACCGCCCAGCACGCCGGCCACTGCGACATCATGCGCGAGACGGTCGACGGCCGGGGTGGCCCCGACGCCTCCGCCCTGGACGCCGCCGGGTGGACCACCTACGTCGGGCGGATCCAGGCCGCCGCGGACGCCTTCCGCTGAGGCTCGGTCGACTTCAGTCGTCGAGGAGGGCGGCCCGGTCGACCGCCATGGTGCCGGTCGCCTCGACCGGCGTCGGGTCCGGGTCGACGAGCGCGTCGTCCTCGAGCGACGACTCGCCGTACACGGCCTGGGCCAGCCCCAACGACAGCCCCATGATCTCGTGGTCGGCGAGACCGAGCCGGATCGCGACGGCACGGGCGTTCTCCGGCCGGTCGCGCGGGTCCTTCTCCAGCATGTCCTCGATGACGCCCGCGAGGTCCTCCGGTACGTCGTCCGGCAGCGGCGGCGGCTCCTCGTGGAGGTGGGACATCGCGGTCGCGATCGGGGTCGGCTTGTCGAACGGCTTGGCGCCGCTGAGCATCTCGTGGGCGACGACCCCGAGGGCGTACAGATCGCTGGCACCGGTCGCCGGCCGGCCGAGCGCCTGCTCGGGGCTGATGTAGCTCGGCGTACCGAGCAGGTCACCGGCGCGGGTGTGGCCCGAGGCGTCGACGGCGCGGGCGATGCCGAAGTCGGTGAGCTTCACCAGGCCGTCGTCGCGGAGCAGGATGTTGGCGGGCTTGACGTCGCGGTGGACGACCTTGGACTCGTGCGCGACGCCGAGCGCCAGCGCACACTGCCCGACGATGGAGCGCACCTGGTCGGGCTCGATCCGACCGCGCTCCTTGATCAGGGTCGAGAGCGGCTTGCCGTCGACCAGCTCCATGACCAGGAAGGCGACGCCGTCGTCCTCGCCGTAGTCGAAGAGGGTCGCGATGTTGGTGTGGATCAGGGCTGCGGAGTGCAGCGCCTCGTCGCGGAAGCGGAGGGCGAAGAGCTCCTCGTGGTCGGGATCGGGGCGCATCACCTTGACCGCGACCCGCCGCTGCAGCACCGCGTCGTCGGCCGCCCACACGTCGGCCATCCCGCCGGAGGCGACTCGTTCGTCGAGGAGGTAGCGACCGCCGAGGGAGAGTCCGGAGACCACCTGGGTCACCGCGTGCACCTCATGCCTGGTCCTCTCGTTCGCTCGGGGGGCGTGCTCCCGTCCCCCGCGAACCGGCTGATGCCCTGCGCGCAGCGTACCCACGAGTGGGCCCGCTCATGCCTTCCTCGCGGAAGTTCAGCGGGACCGGAGGAAGGCGCCGAAGTGGGGCACGGTGAAGGCGATCCGGCCGCGCTCGCCGGAGTAGATCAGGCCCTTCTTCAACAGCGCGTCGCGCGCCGGGGACAACGACTGCGGCTTCTTGCCGAGCACCCCCGCCACGTCGGCCGTGGGCACCGACTCGACCTCGTCGAGGGTCTTCGCCGTCGGCGGCGAGCCGGGACGCCGCGTCGGCCATCGCCCGGAGGTACTCCCGCTCCCCCGGCGTCGCCCGCTCGTAGCGCGACCCGAAGAAGCCGACCGCGAGCTCGCGCTCCGCCTCGGGGGCGGCCACCGCCACGTCGGCTGCGGTGATCGGCGAGTGCGGGGCGAGGTCCCAGACGGTCTTGCCGTAGGCCTGGATGAAGTAGGGGTAGCCGCCGGTGGCGGCATAGAGCGCGCCCAGCGCCTCCTCGTCGTACGACGCCTCCTCGGCCTCGGCGGGAAGGCGGAGGGCGAGGTCGGCGGCGGCCCGGTCGAGCCGGTCGATCCGCTGGTAGCCGAACAGCCGCTCGGAGTAGGACTTCGCGGCCGACAGCACCGCCGGTAGGTGGGGCAGTCCGGCGCCGACCACGATCAGGGGCAGTCCCGACTGGCTGATCTCGTGGCAGGCCGCGCAGAGGGCGGAGACGTCGTCGGGTCCGAGGTCCTGCATCTCGTCGATGAACACCGCCAGACCCCTGCCGCGGTCGGCCGCCAGCCCGCCGAGGTCGGTGAAGAGCTCGACCAGGTCGATCTCGACGTCGCCGGAGTCGGCCCGACCGCGGACCACCGGCGCGTCGATGCCGGGATGCCAGCGGTCTCGGAGCCTGGCGTTGCCGCCGGCGTCGCGCTCGGCGAAGGACCGCACCACGCCGAGCACGTGGGTGACCGACTCCTCGTCGGGATGGCCGAGCTCGCGCACGGCCTGGTGGGCCGCCGACGACAGGGGGCGACGTAGCCCCTGGTCGGGCCGGGCCTCGAGCTTGCCGGTTCCCCAGCCGCGTCGTACCGCAGCCGAGCGGAGCGCGTTGAGCAGCACGGTCTTGCCGACCCCGCGAAGCCCGGTCAGGACGACGCTCCGCTCGGGTCGCCCGTGGGCGACCCGCTCGAGGACGACGTCGAAGGCCCGGAGCTGCGGGTCGCGCCCCGCGAGCTCGGGCGGCCGCTGGCCGGCCCCCGGGGCGTAGGGGTTCCGGATCGGATCCATGCTCGGACCGTATCGGGCTCTCTAGTCGATTTCCGTAGACTCCGAGCCGCGCGGCACCGACTGGCCCACGGACCGGCCTTCCGGCAGCCGCCCGGGTGCGGTTCGCGGGCCCGGAAGCCGAAGCCGGCTCGCGAGCACGCTCGCTCGCCGCTCGCTCCGGCCGTTCCGCCCCGGCGGCGCCGGGGCGGAACGTCCTCACTCGCCCCGATCAGCGCGTGTCGGGGAGCCCGGGTGTTCCATGGGAAAGGCATGGACCTGTGACCAGCGCCCAGCCTGGAGGCCGTCCATGCACGGCGCACGACGCGCGTCCGGCGGGCCGGCGGCGGGCGGGTGAACAGCGGTGAACGGCTGCGGACGGCCGTGGCCAGCTGCGGACAGGCGGCGCTCGGGTGGACAGCAGGTGGAGACCGTCTCCACTCGTTAGTACCCTTGAACTAAATGACCTCCACCACCACCCTCCGCGACCTCGGTCCGCACTACAAGTGGATCGCGCTGTCCAACACCACGCTCGGCGTGCTGATCGCCACGATCAACTCCTCGATCCTGCTGATCGCGCTGCCCGACATCTTCCGCGGCCTCCAGATCGACCCGCTCGCACCCGGCAACTCCAGCTACCTGCTCTGGCTGATCATGGGCTACCTCGTCGTCACCGCCGTCCTGGTCGTCACCTTCGGCCGGCTCGGCGACATGTACGGCCGGGTGAAGATGTACAACGCCGGCTTCGCGATCTTCACCGTCTTCTCGGTGGCCCTCAGCGTGGTCTGGATGACCGGCACGGCCGGCGTGATCTACCTGATCGTGATGCGCATCCTGCAGGGCGTCGGCGGCGCGCTGCTGATGGCCAACTCGAGCGCGATCATCACCGACGCCTTCCCCGCCGACCAGCGAGGCCTCGCCCTCGGCCTCAACATGGTGGCCGGCATCGCGGGGTCGTTCCTCGGCCTCGTGATCGGCGGCGTGCTCGCGCCGGTCGACTGGCGGCTGGTCTTCCTGGTCTCGGTGCCGTTCAGCCTGTTCGGTACGGCGTGGGGCTACCTCAAGCTCCGCGACCTCAGCCCGCGCCGCCACCACGTCATGGACTGGTGGGGCAACCTCACCTTCGCGTTCGGCCTGATCGGCGTCCTGGTTGCGATCACCTACGGCATCCAGCCCTACGGCCACCACATCATGGGGTGGACCAACCCCTGGGTGCTGGCTTCGATGTTCGGCGGTCTCGCCCTGCTCGGCATCTTCTGCGTGATCGAGACCCGGATCGAGCACCCGATGTTCCACCTCGACCTGTTCAAGATCCGGGCCTTCACGTTCGGCAACCTGGCCAGCCTGCTCGCCGGTCTCGGCCGCGGCGGCCTGATGTTCATCCTGATCATCTGGCTGCAGGGCATCTGGCTGCCCCGCCACGGCTACACCTTCGAGTCGACCCCGCTGTGGGCCGGCATCTTCATGCTCCCGATGACGCTCGGCTTCCTGGTCGCAGGCCCGCTCTCGGGCTGGCTCTCCGACCTCTACGGCGCTCGCTGGTTCGCCACCGGAGGGATGCTGATCGCGGCCGCGTCGTTCTTCGCGTTCGCCGCGATGCCGGTCGACTTCACCTACTGGATGTTCGCCGCCGCGCTGTTCTTCAACGGGTTCGGGATGGGGCTGTTCTCCTCCCCCAACCGGGCCGCGGTGATGAACTCGCTCCCGGCCAACCGCCGCGGTGTCGGTGGCGGCATGAGCACGACGTTCCAGAACACCTCGATGGTGCTCTCGATCGGCATCTTCTTCTCGCTGATGATCGCGGGGCTCTCCGGCTCGCTGCCCTCGACCATGCAGGCGGGCCTGGCGGCCCACGGCGTACCCACGGCCCAGGCCCACGCGGTCGCCGGGCTGCCTCCGGTCGCGGTGCTGTTCGCCTCCCTGCTCGGCTACAACCCCGTGCAGTCGCTGCTCGGCCAGCACACGCTGGCGGGGCTGCACCCGGCCGACGCGCACTACCTCACCGGCCACACGTTCTTCCCCTCGCTGATCTCCGGGCCCTTCCACGACGGCCTGATCGTGGCGTTCGTCTTCGCGATCACGGCCTGCCTGGTCGCCGCCGCAGCGTCGTGGTTCATGGGTGAGAAGTTCGTCCACGCCGACGACCAGCACGAGGTGGTGATCGACTTCGCGCAGCCCGAGGTCGGCACCCCGGAGACGTCGCCCGAGACGCAGGGGGCGCGGCCTTGAGCGCCGTACGACGTGCGGCGGCGCCGACGCGGCTGGCCGGCGAGCTGCGCACCGAGGTCCACCGGCTCGCCTACCACCTCCGGACCCCGGCGACCCGCTCCGGCATCACGCCCACCCGGCTGGCGGCGCTGGCGGCGCTGACCCGCCACCCCGACGGGCTGCGGCAGGGCGACCTCGCCGAGCTGATGGGGATGTCGGCGCCGAGCATGACCCGGCTGGTCGAGATCCTGCTGGAGGCCGGGTGGGTCGAACGGCTGCGCGACCCCGCCGACCAGCGGGCGCTGCTGGTGCGGCTCGCCCCGACCGGGCGCGAGACCCTCGACACCCTGCGCGAGGAGTCGACCGGTCAGCTGAGCGAGGAGCTCGCCGACCTGACCGCCGAGGAGCGGGGCGCCCTCGAGGCCGCCGTCCCGGTGCTCCGCAAGCTGGCCGACCGGCACGTCGACGGCTGACCAGCGGGTCGCGGGTGACCCCGGGAAGACGCGGAACACATGACGCCGCAGCCGGGCGCGTCGTTGATTTCCTCCGCGTTTCCCCAGGAGGCCCACCCCACGAGGCCCGGAGGCGGCGCGGCTAGGCGTGGCGGCGGGCCAGGGCGGCGTCGTACGCCGTGTCGAGGCCGCGGCGGAGCAGGTCGATGAGGGCCGGTACCTCGTCGACCGCCAGCCGGAACGACCCGGCGCAGACGTTCTCCCGCCACAGGGAGAGCACGACCAGTCCCGACTCCTGGTGCCAGGAGACGCGCAGGGCGCGGTCGCCGCCACGGGCGTCGAGGAAGATCTCCCCGGCCGCGGGCAACGGACGCGCAGTGGCCATCTCGTGATTCTCCGCCCGCCGGGGCCATCTGTCACTGGCCCTAGCGGATGGTCGAGCATGGCCCGAACCGCGGCTACCCTCGGGGGCATGCCGGAGCTGCCCGAGGTCGAGGCCCTGGCCCTCGACCTGAAGGGCCGCCTCGACGGACACGCGATCGCCAAGATCCACCTCGCCGCGTTCAGCGCGCTGAAGACCTTCGACCCGCCCGTCACGGCGCTCGAGGGCACGCTCGTGGACGACGTGACCCGGCACGGGAAGTTCCTCGACATCGAGGCCAGCGGCCTCCACCTGATCTTCCACCTCGCCCGCGCGGGCTGGATCCGCTGGCGCGACGAGCTGCCGAGTGTGCCGCCGCGCCCCAGCAGCAAGTCCGGGCTGGCGGTCCGGGTGGTGCTCGACGACCAGTCCGGCATCGACGTCACCGAGGCCGGCACCAAGAAGAGCCTCGCGGCCTACGTCGTCCGGTCACCGCAGGACGTGCCCGGCATCGCCAGCCTCGGGCCCGACCCGCTCGACGACGCCTTCACCCGCGATGTGCTGGCGAACATCCTCGAGGACGCCGGCCGCTCGCAGATCAAGGGCGTGCTGCGCCACCAGGGCACCATCGCCGGCATCGGCAACGCCTACAGCGACGAGATCCTGCATGCCGCCAAGATGTCGCCGTTCAAGCCGGCCAACAGCCTGACCGCCGCCGAGCTCGACCAGCTGTTCGCGGCGGTCAAGGACGAGCTCGGCGACGCGGTCGAGCGGTCGCGTGGCCTGGCCGCCAGCGAGCTCAAGGGCGAGAAGAAGACCCACCTCTCAGTGCACGGACGCACCGGCGAGGCCTGCCCGGTCTGCGGCGACACCGTGCGCGAGGTCAGCTTCGCCGACTCGTCGCTGCAGTACTGCCCGACCTGCCAGACCGGCGGCAAGCCCCTCGCCGACCGGCGGATGTCGCGACTTCTCAAATAGGTGCTGGAGTAGGACCGTGCAGATCCCGACCGCTCCCGTCTCCGGCGTGCCCGACCCCCTCCCCGACGGCCTGGTCGTCCTCGACGTACGCGAGCAGAACGAGTGGGACGCCGGCCACGTCGACGGGTCGGTCCACGTTCCGCTGATGCAGCTGGGCGAGGGCTACGCCGACCTGCCGGCGGGCGCCCAGACCCTGGTCGTGTGCCGGTCGGGCAACCGCTCGGCCCACGCCACGGCGTTCCTGCGTCAGCAGGGCATCGAGGCGGTGAACCTCGACGGCGGCCTGCTGGCGTGGCAGCGCGCCGGACGGCCGTTGGTCACCGACGACGGCAGGCCTCCCGCGGTGCTGTAGCGCCTCAGGACGCCCCGGCGCTCGGCAGCAGACCGCCTGCGCACTCCTTGACGTAGTAGGTGATGAACGCCTGCACGTCGGCGAGGTCCTGCGACTTGAAGTCCTGGGCGATCTTGGCGATGTCGCTGTCGCTGGGGTTCGACGAGCTGATCTGGGCCATCTTGCCGACCAGCACCTCGAACCCGTGGCGAGCCGAGGAGTCGATGTCGCTCGGGGTGCCGACGGTCGACATCGAGGCGGCGACCTCCGACGGCTTCGTGCTGCTGCCGGAGCTCTGGAGGGTGCCGCAGAAGTCTGCCTTGGCGGCATCGGTCGGCGCACTGCCGGCGTCGCCGCCTCCGGCGCTGCTCGAGCTCCCGCCTCCGCACGCGGTCAGGCTCGCGGAGCCGGCGACCAGCAGCGCGGCTGCGGCGAGCGTCTTCCTCGCCGAAATGTGGAGGTCCATGGTCGGTCCCTTCCGTCCTCGGAGTCGCCCGATCGACGGGTCTCAGGCACCACTGTGCCCTTTCGCCGGCGCGGGCGGAACGGCGGGGAGGCGTGTCGCCGGGTCGAGGTCGGGGGTGCGGAGCACCTGCTCGAGCAGCCGGAGGTAGTCGGCCCGGCCGACCTCGCGCATCCCCAGCGACGCCAGGTGAGGGGTCAGCCACTGGGCGTCGACCAGTCGGTCCTGCCCGTCGTCCAGCAGCCGCGCCAGCGCGAGCAGCGCGACCTTCGAGGCGTCGGTCTCGTGGTGGAACATCGACTCCCCGGCGAACAAGCCACCGACCGCGACGCCGTAGAGGCCCCCGACGAGCCGGTCGTCTCGCCAGGTCTCAACCGAGTGCACCCAACCGAGCTCGTGGAGCCGGAGGTACGCCGTACGGATCTGGCCGTCGATCCAGCCGGACGGACGGCGCGGGTCGGCGCAGGCGTCGATCACCCCCGCGCAGGCGGTGTCGACGCGGATCTCGAACCGTCGCGCGGAGCGACGCAGCGACCGGGAGACGGTGATCTCCGCGGGCCGCAGCACCGCACGCCGGGTCGGGCAGAACCACGCCATCGGCGAACGGAGGCCGCCCACCGGCATCGGGAAGAGACCGTGTCGGTAGGCCTCCAGCACCGTGCCCGGCTCGAGATCGGCGCCGGTGGCGACCAGGTCGTCATCGGGGTGGAAACGCTGCGGCGGCGGGAACTCCCAGACGGTGGGAGGAGGCTCGACCGGCACGACTTCCACGCTAGCCTCCCGGGCTCCGACGTACGATCACAGACATGGCCGGCACGAACGCGACCACCGCGAGCACCGAGCGGCAGCCCGCCCGGCTCACCGAACTCGCGCCCGGCCTGACCGCGGCGTTCGTCCGCGAGGCACTCCACCGCGCCATCCACGGCGTCGGTCCGTTGCCGCCGGCGGCAGCAGCGGCCGAGGCTCAGCTCCGCGAGCAGCACGGCAACGTCGAGCGCGCGATCCACGAGGTGATCGAGAACCACGTCCGCTATGCCGGCGCGCAGGGCTTCGTGACCAACCTCGGCGGCCTGGCCCTGATGACGGTCATGGTGCCGGCCAACATCTCCGGGCTGGCGCTGGTGCAGTGCCGGATGATCGCCGGCATCGCCCACCTGCGCGGCTACGACCTGAGCGACCCGCGGGTGAAGAACGCCGTGCTGGTCTGCCTCCTCGGCGAGGAGACGGTGCAGGCACGGGTGACCGACCGGTCGATCCCCGCCCCGCCGATGGCGATCGCCACGGCTCCTGCGCACGACCCTACGCTCGACCAGGTCGTCTCCACCGAGGTCGCCGCCGACCTGGTCGCGAAGGTCGCGGGCAAGCGCGTGGCAGGCAAGGCGGGTCGCCGGGTCCCACTGGTGGGCGGGTTCATCGGTGCCGGCGTCGACGGCTACGCCACCTGGCGGATCGGCCGTTACGCCGACCGCGAGCTGCTGCCCCTGGCGCGCCGATAGGCCTTCATCGCGTTGCGGCCGGTCGCGCTCGCCTCGAGCCGCCGCACGATCTTCTGCCGGAACCGGTAGGTCGGCCGCAGGTAGGACCGCTCCAGCGACCGGTAGGCGCCGTCGAGCTCGGTGGCGCGCTGCTCGAGCTCACGCTGGAGCTGGGCGTTGTCGAGGAGGAGAGCCTTGAGCGCGTCCACCGCCGCCCCGGCGACCAGCGCCTCGTCGGGATGGTCGGGGTCGGCGTACGACGAGACCGGCGGCCCGCCGCGGAGGTCGTCGAGATCGCCGATGACGTCGTAGCGCCGAGCCTGGATCTCCTCGATCCACGACTCCTCCAGCGCGGCCGCCCAGGGGCGTACGTCGGGTGGCAGGGCGAGCCGCGGCGACGACGTACGCCGCGAGAGGGTCTGGTGGGCGATCAGCTCGCGGACCAGCGGCCGGTAGAAGTGGGGCTCGAGCTCCTCGTTGGCGGCCCGGTTGATCCGGCGGATCAGGGCGGTCTCAGGCGCGCCGAGTGACGGGTTGACCCGTTCGCCGTCGAGCTCGAGCGGGATGCCGTCGAGCCCGAACGCGGTGACGAACCGCTTCCACAGCAGGTCGGGGGCCTCGCCCGCACGCGGGACCGTCACCAGGTGCACGTGCTCGGGCGGCAGGTCGTGGCCCCAGCGCTCGAGGATGTCGGGGATCTCCTGCACGCCCCAGAACCACGTGGGGATCCGGCCCTCGCGCCGGGGGTCCTGGATCCTGTCGAGGAACGCACCGTAGGTGAGGGCGGCGCGGTGCTTGACGTTCTCCTGCCACTCCGCGGGGATCTGGCGCACGAGGTCGCGGACCGACAGCACCAGGTGGACCTCGGTGCCGTGGCCGTGGCCGAGCGAGTCCAGGGCACGGCCGATCTGCGACCGCGAGGCGGTGGCCAGGATCTCGTGGCTGATCACCGAGGTCTCGTCCCAGCCACGAACGGACTTCGCAAGCCGGTCCCAGGCCCCGATCGCGTCGACCTCGAGCCCGCCCCACGGCATCCGCATCAGGTCGAGCGCGGCCAGGAAGTGGGCGTCGAACCGGTCGGCGGGGTAGGAGATCCCGTGCTCGCGCAGCACGCGCCGGTTGTGGAACAGCACGTGCTGGAGGTACGACGTGCCGGTCTTGGGGGTGCCGACGTGCAGGAGGACCCGCTTGCTCACGTGTCCTCACCTGCCTCGGTCGTGGTGTCGTCTCGGGTCGGCGGGTGCCTCGCCTCCGGCACCGGTCTCGGCTCCGGGAGCGGCGAAGGGGGCGTCCAGCAGCAGCCGCATCGCCAGGGCCGAGCACCCGTTCCTCGTCGGGGGCGGTCACGCCGGGCCGGTCCGAGGGGTCCGCGAGCTCGCCGTGGACAGCGTAGTCACCGAGGGCGAGCCGCCGCCGGAGGGAGGCGGTCTGCTCGACCAGCCGGGGCTCGGTGTCGGTCGGGCACGACCAGCGGCGGTCCCTCCGTGGCGGCCAGGACCGGGCGGAGCCGGTGCCACATCAGCTGCGTGCGGCGCTCCGGGCTGACCAGCGAGCCGAGCACCGGCCCGGTCCGCCGGGCCAGCTCGACCGCGTCGGCCGACAGGTCGAGCAGCACCGGGCGGACTCGGCGGGCGCCGGCGAGCCGCGTCGCCGGGCGCGGGTCGCCGAGCAGGACGTGGACGCGGGCGGGCCCGACCCGGCCGGCCCAGTGGGCCGCGAGCGCGGCCAGGTCGATGCCCGCCAGCAGGGTGGGGCGTCGTACCTCCGTGGAGATCCACTCGGGCCACGGCCGGGCGCCGGCGCCGAAGGAGCGCGCGGTCCAGACGTGGACGAGCATCGAGGCCACGTCGGTGCCGGTCACGACCACGACCGCCGACCTGCCACCGGGCGGGCGCCGGTCGGCCATCAGCGCCTCGCGCACCGGGCGGGCGAGCTCGGGGTCGCCGAGCACGCGGTAGCGGCGGCGGAGGAGCCGGGCCGGACGTGGCGGAGCCGGGTCGCCGGCGCGGGCGACGTCCTCGGCGATCAGCGAGGTGGTGACCCGCACCAGCTCGCGGGTCGGCAGGTCGGCCGGGTCGACCGGCGGCGGGCCGAAGCGGGACTCCGCGAGGACGCCGACCAGGCCGAGGTCGGGGCGACCGCGGCCTGGCGCGCTGGTGGCGAGCACCCGCTCGGCCAGGGCCGGCGTGGGTCGGCGTACGGCGTTGAGCCGGCGCAGCAGCTCGAGCTGCTGGGCGCCGGGGAGGTAGAGGCCGCCCTGCTCGGCGGGCGGTGCCGGTGCCTGCCAGTCGGCCCAGGGCGTCGTACCGCCACCGCGGAGGTGGGCCACCCATCCCCAGCCGCGCGCCTCACCGTCGCCGGTCACCGCGCGGCGGCCTTGCGGGCCCGGCGTACCTTGCCGCGCAGGGTGTCCCCGGGGTCGGGACGCTCGGCGGCCTCGCGAGTCATCGCCGCCAGCGCGTCGAGGGCGGCGCGGAGCTGCGCCCTCTGGGGGACCCGGTCGGGATGCTTGAAGGTCTGGGCGGGCGCGGGCGCGGGGAGGAGGTCGGTCGGGTCGCCGACGACGTCGACCCCGCTGCTGCCGAGCCACTCCACGAACTCCTGGCCCCGCTCCTCGGCCCAGCCGTGCAGCTCGGGTGGCAGCAGGATCGGCCGCGAACGACGACCGAGCGTCTCGGTGGCGAGCATGCCGAGGACCAGCTCGTCGAACTGATGTGTCGCGGCGGACGCTGCGCCCGAGGCGCTGGTTGAGCCGGCGCAGGACCTGGGTCTCGGCACTGCCGAGCGACGCGTTGGTCGAGTCACTGTCGACGGGTGCCCAGGCCGGGTCGATCCCGAAGGCCCGGCAGAAGCGGTGCCAGAGGAGGTCGGGCTCGGCCGCGACGGTGTCGGCCTGCGGCACGGTGACGACGTGGACGTGCTCGGGCGGAAGGCCCTCGCCCCAGTGCGTCAGGACGGTGGGCAGGTCGAAGGCCCGGCGCGAACCACGGGCGGCCGCGTACGACGCGGTTGAGGTAGCGGTTGTAGGTCCAGCGCCGGCCCTGCTTGATGCTCTCCTGCCAGCCGGCCGGCGCCTGGCGGGCCAGGTCGCGGGCGGAGTAGACGACGTGGAGCTCGCTGCCGGCGAGGTCGCGCTTGAGCAGCGCGATCTTCTCCGGAGGGGCGGGGGCCAGGATCTCGTGACTGATCACCACGGTCCCGTCCATGCGTCGTACCCGGCGGACCAGCGCGTCCCAGGCGCCCTCGGCATGGCCCGGCGGGCCACCCCAGTCCTGGTCGAGCAGGTCGAGCGCGGCGCGGAAGTGGAAGGTCCCCGGCCGGACGAACCGCGACCGCGACGGGATGTGGACGTCGTGGCGGGCCAGCGAGCGGGTGTTGCGGCCGAGCCGGTCCTGGAGGTACGTCGTACCTGTCTTGGGCGCACCGACGTGCACGTACACCCTCCGGCTCATGCCGGGGATTCTGCCAGTCCCACCCACCGAGCCCCTGGCCGGTAGTCCGTGACGAAACGCAGGTGGCCTGAGCGTGGGGCCGACCTGACGATCGTCACGGACTACCGGGAGAGGGCGCGGACGACCGCAGAGGGGCTGGGGCGGCCGAGGTGACCGGCCAGCCAGGTGCTGGTGGCGACGAGGGCGTCGAGGTCGACGCCGTGCTCGATGCCGAGACCGGTGAGGAACCACACCAGGTCTTCGGTGGCCAGGTTGCCGGTGGCGCTCTTGGCGTAGGGGCAGCCGCCCAGGCCGCCGGCACTGGCGTCGAACGTCGTGATCCCCGCCTGCAGCCCGGCGTGGGCGTTGGCGAGCGCCTGCCCGTAGGTGTCGTGGAAGTGCAGCGCGAGGTCACCGGGGTCGGTGCCTGCGGCGGTGAACGCCTCGACCATCGCCGTCACGTGACCGGCGGTCCCGACGCCGATGGTGTCGCCGAGGCTGAGCTGCGAGGCGCCGAGGTCGAGCAGCCGACGACCGACGGAGACGACCTGCGTCGATCGGTACGGCGCCCTCCCACGGGTCGCCGAAGCACATCGAGACGTAGGCCCGGACGTCGAGGCCCGCGTCGCGGGCGCGCCGTACGACGGGCTCGAACATCGCGAACTGCTCGTCGAGGGAGCGGTTGAGGTTCTTGCGCGCGAAGGTCTCGGTGGCGCTGCCGAAGATCGCGACGTGGCGAGCGCCGAGCTCGAGCGCGCGGTCGAGCCCGCGCTCGTTGGGGACCAGCACCGGGAGGTCACGGCCGAGGTCACCGAGCCTCGTCATCAGGTACTCGGCGTCAGCCAGCTGCGGCACCCAGCGCGGGTGCACGAACGACGTGGCCTCCACGACGGGCAGCCCGGCTGCGAGGAGCCGCCGGATCAGCTCCTCCTTGACCTCGACGGGCACCAGGCCCGACTCGTTCTGGAGGCCGTCGCGCGGGCCGACCTCGTAGATCGTGACCCGGGTCGGCAGGCCCGCATCGGGGACGGTCATCGGCAGTCCCGTCATCGGTCGTCACCCTCGACCACGAACAACGTCGCCCCGAGGGCCACCTGGTCGCCGGCGACCGCGCCCACGGCGGCGACGGTGCCGGCGTACGGCGCCCGCAGCGACAGCTCCATCTTCATCGCCTCCATCATGCCGAGCACCTGGCCCTTCGTCGACCGTCTCGCCCTCGGCGACCCGGACCTCGAGCACCGTGCCGGGCATCGGCGCCGGCACCGTGCCGTCGCTGACGTCGACGTGGTCGGCCAGCGGGTCGGGCCCGGTCAGCACGTGGCGCTGACCGCGGAAGGACACCTCGACCACGTCGGCCTGCACGTTGACCACGGCCCGCTCGGTGTGGCCGTCGATCGGCGAGCTCGAGCACGTGGTTCTCCGCACTGACCTGCTGCACCGGGACGCCGTCCACGGTGCCGCGGTGGCGGTCGACCACGACCTCGCGGTCGAGCGCGACGATGGTCGGGGCCGGCTCGGCGCCGAGCCGGAAGCCGTCGCGCTGGAAGGGATGGCCGGTGTCGGTGGCCGCCAGCATCGCGGAGATCCACGCGGCCATGACCCGGGGCACGTCGGCGTCGGGAGCCGGTACGTCGTGCCGGTCGAGCCAGGCGGTGTCGATGGTCGCGTCGCGGAACTCGTCGCTGGCCACCAGCGCCCGCAGGAACCCGGCGTTGGTGGTCAGCCCGAGGATCACGGTGTCGTCGAGGGCGGCGACCAGCGCCCGGCGAGCGGTCTCGCGGTCGGGCCCGTGGGCGACGACCTTGCCCAGCATCGGGTCGTAGGCGTGCTCACCACCTGACCGGGCTCCAGGGCGTGGTCGACGCGCACGCCCTCACCGGCCGGCCATCGCACCAGGCTCGTGGTCCCGGCCTGCGGCAGGAAGCCGCCGAAGGAGTCCTCGGCGTAGACCCGCGCCTCGATCGCGTGCCCGCTCTGGCTGACGTCGTCCTGGGCGAACCGCAGCGGCGCGCCGGTCGCGACCCGCAGCTGCTCCTCGACCAGGTCGAGACCCGCCCCCCGGACCAGGACGGTCGCCTCGGTCACCGGGTGCTCGACCTGGAGGCGGGTGTTCATCTCCAGGAAGTAGAAGTCACCGGTGTCGTCGTCGAGGAGGAACTCGACCGTGCCGGCGCCGGTGTAGCCGACCTCGGTGGCGAGCGCGACGGCCGCACTCGTGAGCCGATGTCGCAGGTCGGGCTCGACCGTGGGCCCCGGCGCCTCCTCCAGCACCTTCTGATGGCGACGTTGGGTCGAGCAGTCGCGCTCGTAGAGGTGGACCACGTGGCCGTGGGTGTCGCCGAGCACCTGCACCTCCAGGTGACGCCCGGACTCGACGTACTTCTCGATCAGCATCGCGTCGTCCCCGAACGCCGAGGCTGCCTCCCGCGTCGCGGCCGCGAGCGCCTCCGCGTAGTCCTCGGCGTTGCGCACGACGCGCATCCCCTTGCCACCCCCGCCCGCAGCGGCCTTGACCAGCACCGGGTAGGCGAACATCGCGGGGTCGTCGTCGACGTCGTAGGACGGCACGACCGGTACGCCGGCCGTCGCCGCGATCTCGCGGGCGCGGTCCTTGCGGCCCATCGCCTCCATCACGCCAGCGGTCGGGCCGACCAGCCGGAGGCCGGCGGCCTCGACGGCCCGCGCGAACGCCGCGCGCTCGGAGAGGAATCCGTAGCCGGGATGGATCGCGTCGGCGCCGCTGCGCACCGCGGCCGCGACGACGGCGGCGATGTCGAGGTAGCTGCCCACGTGCACGGCCTCGTCGGCCCCCCGCACGTGCGGTGCGGCAGCGTCGACGTCGGTGTAGAGCGCGACCGTGCGGACCTCGAGGCGCCGGCAGGTGCGGAAGACCCGCAGCGCGATCTCGCCGCGGTTGGCGACGAGCACGGTCCGGATCACCTGGGTCACGGGGCTGTGGGAGTCCATCCGCACTACATCCGGAAGATGCCGTAGGAGGGCGCCGGGATCGGGGCGTTGGCCGCCACGGCGAGGCCCATGCCGAGCACCCGCCTGGTGTCGGCGGGGTCGATCACGCCGTCGTCCCAGAGTCTTGCTGTTGCGTAGTAGGGCGAGCCCTGGTGCTCGTAAGCTCTGAGGATCGGCGCCTTGAACGCCTCTTCGTCGGCCGCGCTCCACTCCTCGCCGCGGGCCTCGAACCCGTCCCGGCGGACGGTCGCGAGCACGCTGGCCGCCTGCTCGCCACCCATCACCGAGATCCGCGCGTTGGGCCACATCCACAGGAAACGCGGGTCGTAGGCGCGCCCGCACATGCCGTAGTTGCCGGCGCCGAACGAGCCGCCGATGACCACGGTGAGCTTCGGGACGACGCTGCACGCGACGGCGGTCACCAGCTTGGCGCCGTCCTTGGCGATGCCGCCGTTCTCGTACTCCCGACCGACCATGAAGCCGGTGATGTTCTGCAGGAACACCAGCGGGATGCCGCGCTGGTTGCACAGCTCGATGAAGTGCGCGCCCTTCAGCGCCGACTCGCTGAAGAGGATCCCGTTGTTGGCCACGATGCCGACGTCGCGGCCCCAGATCCGGGCGAACGCGCACACCAGGGTGTCGCCGTAGAGCTTCTTGAACTCGTGGAACCGGCTTCCGTCGACGACCCGCCGGATCACCTCACGCACGTCGTACGGCGTGCGGGTGTCGGCGGGCACGACGTCGTAGAGCGACTCGGGGTCCTCCAGCGGCTCCTCGATCGCGGAGACCCCGCCGGCCGCTGGTTGAGGAAGGCGCTCTGCGCCCGTCTCGAAACCGAGGGCCCGCGGCAGCGTGTCGACGATCGACCGCACGATCGCGAGCGCATGCGCGTCGTCATCGGCGAGGTGGTCGACGACGCCGGAGGTTCGGGCGTGCACGTCGCCGCCGCCGAGGTCCTCGGCGGTGACCACCTCACCCGTCGCGGCCTTCACCAGCGGCGGTCCGCCGAGGAAGATCGTGCCCTGGTTGCGCACGATCACCGACTCGTCGCTCATCGCCGGGACGTAGGCACCGCCCGCAGTGCACGACCCCATCACGCTGGCGATCTGCGGGATCCTCTTCGCGGACAGGTTGGCCTGGTTGAAGAAGATCCGGCCGAAGTGCTCGCGGTCGGGGAAGACCTCGTCCTGCATGGGCAGGAAGGCGCCGCCGGAGTCGACGAGGTAGAGGCAGGGCAGCCGGTTCTCCAGGGCGACGGTCTGCGCCCGGAGGTGCTTCTTGACCGTCATCGGGTAGTAGGTGCCGCCTTTGACCGTGGCGTCGTTGGCGACCACGACGCACTCACGGCCCATCACCCGGCCGATGCCGGTGACGATGCCGGCGCTGGGCACCGCGTAGTCGTCGGCGTCGGCGCCGTACATGCCGAACGCCGCCATCGGGCTGAGCTCGAGGAACGGGCTGCCCTGGTCGAGCAGCCGGTCCACCCGGTCGCGGACCAGGAGCTTGCCTCGGTCGGTGTGCTTGCGGCGCGACGACTCGCTGCCACCACGGCGTACGAAGGCCAGCCGCTCCCGCAGCTCGGCGACCAGGCTCCGCAGGTCGGGGGACGGCAGCTCGCTCACCCGCCCAGGTTAGCGATCATTAACCTGGCGCGCCAACGTATCGATCACGGAGCGGGCCACAGCTCGGCCGTCGGCGACGCCGTGGTGAGGGAGACGTCGCCGTGCCAGGACACGAAGGACGGCCCGGGCAGATAGCTGCTCCTGAGGAAGAAGGCCCTGGTGACGTCGGTGACCTCGAGGGTCGCTCCGTCGTCGGAGACGAGCGGCACGCGGCGGACCGAGATGGAGGCGACATCCGCAGGCGTGGTCCCGACCGGCAGCTCGACCGTGGTCGCCGCCGGACCGTCCCGGTTGATCGACCAGAACACGACTCCGTGGTTCGAGGTGTACGTCGTGGGGTCGCCGACGAGGTGCACCTCGACCGTGAGGCCGATGCCGGAGGCCGAGGCTGCGGGCACTGTGTCGTGGTCGACCGCGATGTAGAGGTAGCTGCGCTGGTCGCCGACCGCCGCGGTCGACGGGTCGGAGGGCGACTCGATCTTGCCCTCACGCAGCATCTCCCGCGCCATCACCTGGTAGGTCCAGGGGTGGGTGTCCATCTCGTGCTCGCGCGGCTGGCCGGCCGACAGCACACCGCGGGTGGAGAGGGCGAACCGCATGGGGTCGTCGACCTTGTCGCACACGTTGTTGTTCGACGTACAGGTCTGGATCAACGGGTGGGTGCCGTCGTACCGGCCCTTGAACGGCAGCGTCTGGTGGCCAGGGGCCTGGATCACACCCGTGCCGGGCACGCGGCGGCCGGCGGCGTCGACCTCGACGCGGTAGACCCACTCGATGTCGGTGCTACGGCCCCACTGGGCCATCAGCCCCGGGGTGTTGGTGCCGCCGTCCTCGTTGCTCCAGATGACGGAGTACTCGATCACCGAGTGCCCCGGCTTGGCCGCGGGCAGCACCTGGTGCCAGGCCACGAGCGGGGTGTCGGTGTGGTTGTTGGCCAACCTGCCGCCGGCCGCCGGCAGGTTGCGGCCGTAGAGCACCGGCGCGTAGCGCGCCGCGAGGTAGCCGCGGTTGGACGCCGCCACGGTGCGGAGCCGGAGATCCTTCAGGCTCGCCACGCCGGCCCGGCTCAGCGACCGGTCCGCGGCGTAGTGGAGCCGCAGGGTGTGCCGGCCCTTGCCGAGGCGCCCGAGGGCGAACTCGCGTCGTACCGGACCGGACGAGGTGATCACGATGTCGGTCGCGTAGTGGCCGTCGACGAAGACCGACACCACGGCGGACTCGTTCTTGGGCTCAGCCCAGGACACACCGCGGGCCGACACAGTCGCGACGACGAAGGCCTCACCGACCCGGGACCGGTGGAAGGTGATGGTCGCGTTCGGGCCGCCGCGATGCACCCGGACCGACCAGGTGTGGACGCGGTCCGCCTGGACGACCGACGTCCGGGAAGCGGCCGAGGTCGCGGCAGCGGTGTCGAGCAGCGTGGCGGTCGCGGCCAGCAGGGCGACCGCGGCGGCGATACCTGCGCGACGGCCCGCGGACACGAGGATGGAGCGCATCTCGGCCCTCCCTGGTGTGGACGATCGGGGACAGGAGCATCATGGCCCGCCCGCAGTCCGGTTGCGAGCCGGGGCCGACGTTAACGACCGCTAACCTGACCGGGTGAACCGGCGCGACCAGATCGTCGACACCGCGGCCGAGCTGTTCGCGGCCAAGGGGTTCCACGGCGTGTCCGTCGGGGAGATCGGCCGCGCGTGCGGGATCTCCGGGCCGGCGCTCTACAAGCACTTCGACTCCAAGGACGCCGTGCTCGCGGCGATGCTGGTGGGCATCAGCGAGCAGCTCCTCGAGGAGGGCCGGTCGCGGGTGGCGCACGCCCGCGACGCCCGACAGGCCGTCGAGGCCCTGGTGGAGTGGCACATCGACTTCGCGCTCCACCACCGCGCACTGATCATCGTCCAGGACCGCGACTGGCAGTCGCTGCCGCCGGAGGCACGCGAGCGTGTGCGCGCGCTCCAGCGCGAGTACGTCGACGTGTGGGCCGGCCAGCTCCGGCGGCTGCACCGGGGCCTGCACACCGATCGGGCCCGGGCGATGGCGCACGCGGCGTTCGGCCTGATCAACTCCACCCCGCACAGCGGCGTGATCCCCGACGACGCGATGCGCGGGGTCCTGCACCGGATGGCGATCGGTGCCCTGACCTGAGCACCCCCGGGCGCGTCGCAGGATCCGGCACGCTCGGGTCTCGGGATACTCGAGCATGTTGTCGCAACTCCGCGCCCGCGTCCTCCCCGAGCACAAGCGCCGAACCTTGGAGGAGCTGACCGAGGACCTCGACCTGCACTCCGGCGACTCGGCGGCCAAGCTCTCGGCGTTCTGGACGATGCTCACCCTGTCGGCGATCATCGCCTGCGCCGGGGTGCTGGTCGACTCCACGGCCACGGTGATCGGCGCCATGATCATCGCGCCGCTGTCCACCCCGATCATGGGCATGGCGCTGTCCGTGGTGAAGCGGCAGCCCAACCGCTCCTGGCTGCTGGTGCTCCAGGGCGTCGTCCTGGTGGTTGTGATCGGCATCATCGGCTCGCTGGCGGTGCCCAGCGGGACGGACCTGCTCGCGAACGGCCAGATCGCCGGTCGCACCTCGCCCAACCTGCTCGACCTGATCGCCGCCATCGCCACCGGTTTCGCCGGTGCGATCGCCCTGTCGCGCAGCGACGTCGGCGCCGTGCTGCCGGGCGTGGCGATCGCGATCTCGCTGGTCCCGCCGTTGGCGGTGGTCGGCGTCTGCCTGGGCCAGGCAGCGTGGTCGCTGGCCATCGGCGCCTCCTTGCTGTTCCTGTCCAACCTGCTCGCGCTGGTGATCGCCGGCGTCCTGACCTACACCGTCCTGGGCTACACGATGGAGGCGTTGAACGCGCGGCCGTTCGCCCGCCGCCGGCCCTACGCCGTACTGACGTTGATGCTCGTGCTGGTGGCCATCCCCCTGGCCGGGCAGAGCCTGGGGACCTACCTGGTGAGCAGGTGGACCAGCGAGGTGCGCACGACCACCACCTCGTGGCTGGGCGGCGGCGGAGCCGAGGTCAGCGACGTGGAGATCGACGGACGGACCGTGCACATCAAGGTGCGTCACACCCAGCCGCTGCCGGACACCCAGACCCTGATGACCGACCTGTCCGCGGTCCTTCCCCGACGGGCTCACGGTCGTGCTCGACAGCACCGTCGGCGCGGAGCAGAACCTCGGCCAGGTCGGCTGACCTCGCCCGTCGACCTCAGAACAGGTGTCCGAGGTCGGCCGACGGCTCGTCGGCCAGCGCGAGGACGCGAGCCGCCCGCGCGGCGGCGTCGACCGCGGCGGCCAGGTCGCCCTCGATCACCTCGGAGACCGGCTGGGGTGCGGACTCGGCGGCCACCGCCGCCTGCAGCTCGTCGGCGGGGAGGCCGCGGAGGCGGAGCAGCACCCCGGGGTCGCCGTCGACGAGCCAGGCCACCTGGAGCATCACCGCGAGGGCATGGACGCAAGGATCGACCCACGACCCGCAGGCGCACGACGAGCCCAGCTCGCCGCCGTAGGGCAACAGCTCGACGCCGGCCTCCTCGGCGTGCTCGACCAGGCGGTGGGGCAGCTCACCGGCCAGGATCGCGGCCAGGTGACCGGCCTCGCCGGCCACCACCTCGACCATCGCCCGCCGGCTGATCGGGTCGAGCGGCGGCACGGTCGCGGTCACCGACCAGACGTCGGCGCGGTCGTAGCAGGCGGCCACCACGGTGCCGGCGTCGACGGTGATGCCACCGATCGCGCCGCTGCGCGAGAGCACCCGGGCAGCGTGGAGGTCGTGGTCGGAGTAGGACGCCTCCTCGACCGCGCGGACCCACGCGCGCCCCCACCAGGTCGCCGCCCGCGACGTGCTGCGCCGGGGCGGGATCCGGGCGAAGGTGACGGGGGTGCTGGTGCGCTCGCTCATCGGTTTCTCCGCAGGGAGACCAGGTCGAGCAGCTCGTCGTTGGACAGCTGGGTCAGCGCCGTCTCGCCGCGTGCCAGCACCGAGTCGGCCAGCGAGCGCTTGCGACGGAGGAGCTCGGCGACCTTCTCCTCGACGGTGCCCTCGGTGACCATGCGGTGGACCTGCACCGCGCGGGTCTGGCCGATCCGGTGGGCGCGGTCGGTGGCCTGGTCCTCGACGGCGGGGTTCCACCACCGGTCGACGTGGACCACGTGGTCGGCGCGGGTGAGGTTGAGGCCGGTGCCGCCCGCCTTCAGCGACAGCAGGAAGACCGGCGGGCCGCCGCCCTCGGGACCGGCCTGGAACGCCGCCACCATCGCCTCGCGCTGCCGGACCGGCGTAGCGCCGTGGAGGAACTGGTGGGGGATCCCGGCCCGGGTCAGGTGGTCTTCGAGCAGGCGGGCCATCGCGACGTACTGGGTGAAGACCAGCACCGAGCTGCCCTCGGCGAGGGCGGTGCCGAGCAGCTCGTCGAGGAGGTCGAGCTTCTCCGAGCGGCCCGAGAGCCGGCCGCCGCTCTGCTTGAGGAAGTGGGCCGGGTGGTTGCAGATCTGCTTGAGGCCGGTGAGCAGCTTGAGGACCAGCCCGCGGCGGGTCTCCTCGTCGGCGCGCTGGATGCGCTCCATGGTGTCGCGGACGAACGACTCGTAGAGGACGACCTGCTCGCGGGTCAGGCCGAGCAGGTGGTCGGTCTCGGTCTTGGCCGGGAGCTCGGGCGCGATGCCGGGGTCGCTCTTGCGCCGACGCAGGAGGAACGGGCCGATCAGCCCGGCGAACTGCGCGGCCTTCGTGGGCTCGAGCCCGGACTCGATCGGGCCGGCCCACACCTTCCGGAAGGCTTGGCGGCTGCCCAGCAGCCCCGGGCTCGCCCAGTCGAGGATCGCCCAGAGCTCGGTGAGGTTGTTCTCGACGGGAGTGCCGGTCAGGGCCACCCGGGCGCTGGGCGACAGCGTGCGCAGGGCGCGGGCGGTGGCCGACCGGGCGTTCTTGACGTGCTGCGCCTCGTCGGCCACGACCATCCCCCACGGGACGCGGGCCAGCGTCTCGGTGTCGCGCCGGAGGGTGCCGTAGGTGGTCAGCACGAAGCCCGGGTCGGGCGTGCGGTCGGTCGGGGCCAGCCCGTCGAGGGAGCGCTGGCCGCCGTGGAACCGGCGTACGGCGACTCCGGGGGCGAAGCGCCGGATCTCGGCCTCCCAGTTGCCCAGCAACGACGCGGGACAGACCACCAGCGTCGGGCCCGGGCGGTCGGTGGCCCGGTGGAGGTGGAGCGCGATCAGGGTGACGGTCTTGCCGAGACCCATGTCGTCGGCCAGGCACGCGCCGAGGCCGAGGGAGGTGAGGTGGTGGAGCCAGGTCAGGCCCTGGCGCTGGTAGTCGCGCAGCGTGGCGGCCAGCCCCGGCGGCGGATCGAGCGGTGGTGCGGCTGCGGCACCGAGGAGCTGCTCGCGGACCTTCAGCAGGCTGGCCCCGACCACGACCTCCGCCGGGGCGTCGTCGACCTCGACGACGCCGGTCAGCGCCGCTGCCACCGCCTGGGCGGTCGGGACGGTGCGGATCAGCCGCTTCTTCGCCTTGCGGGCGACGCCCGGGTCGACGACCGTCCAGCCGCCGCGGAGCCTGAGGATCGGCGACGCGGCGTGGGCGAGGTGGTCCATCTCCTCGTCGGTCAGGGGGTCACCGTGGAGGGCGACCTGCCACCGGAAGGCGAACAGCGCGTCGCCGCTGAGCACTCCCTCGACGAGCTGCCCCTCGCGTGGATGGGGCGTCGGGGCGCGGTCGAGGGTCGCGGTCGCACTGAGGTCACGGCCGAGGCTGCGCGGCCAGAGGACGTCGACGTCGACTGCGCGCAGGGCCGCGACACCGTCGTCGAGCAGGCTCACCAGGTCGTCGGCATCGAGCGTGATCTGGTCGGGCACCGGCCGGCTCAACAGCCCCTCGAGCACCGGCCACGCCTCGGCCGCGCCCCGCAGGGCCAGCACGGCGTGCACCCGCGCCCGGTCGCCGAACCCGTGCACCGACGGAGGGTCATGCCAGAGGCTGGCCGCGTCGCGCACGTGGAGCGGGTCGCGCTCGTCGTGGACCTGGAGCACGAGCCGGCAGGCGCCGGCGACCAGCTCCTCCTCATCGGCCTCGACGCGCAGCGACAGGGTCACCAGCTGGGGCAGGTCGGCGGCCTCACGGTGGCGGTTGACCAGGCTCTGGAGCCGGCGGGTGAAGTCGTCGTCGCCTCCGCCGCGTCTCGGAGGGGGTCGCTGCGCGTCGAGCTGACGTCGGACCGGTCCGGTGGGCGCCGACCGGGGCATGGTGTCGACCACGGCGTCGACCACCCGGCGTACGACCGCCTCGGCGGCGTCGGCGCCCAGCCCGTCATAGGCCCGCGACTCGGCCAGCTGCTGGAGGCGCTGGGCGTCGGCCGGCTCGAGCGGGGCGAGCCGCCACGAGCCGTCGCCGGGCTCGAACTTCCCGGCCGCCACGAACCGCATCGCCAGCAGCGACGCGGCCGCGAGCAGCGCGACGGACGGATGGGCCGCCGCGTCGTCGCGCGCCTTGGCCAACACCGGCAGCGCGGCCCGGATCGGCAGGGTGACCGTGCGGCCGCCGGCGGGGGCGTCGGTGAACTCGACCGTGCCGTCGCGCGGCGCCTCCCCGGCGTGGAGGGTCGCCGGCCCGGTCAGGGGCACGAAGCTCACCGGCACCTCCGCTCGCCGTCCGACATCGTGTTCGAGAACCTAGCCCGCCCCACCGACAAGCCCCCTCTCGCGGTAGTCCGTGACGTTCGACAGCCTGTGGAACGTTCCAAGACCTGCCGAACGTCACGGACTACCGGGAAGGTATTGCAAGGACCCTTTCGAAAGGATACTTTCGAGGTATGTCGAAGAAGGGGGGACGTCGTGACGTCACGACGCAAGGGCCAGGCCCGGAAGCGGGCCAAGCGGCGGGCGACGCCGCGGAGCACGCAGCACCACCACGAGGACCTCGGCGGGGAGACGCGCGGTCCGGACTATCGGGAGACCCAGCGCCGGGACCGTCGTACCGACGGCTGAGCGACCCCCGCGAGCTCCAGGCCCTCGCCCACGAGGTGCGGCTCGGGATCATGGAGCTGCTCACGGTCTCCGGGCCACTGACCGCCACCGAGCTCGCCGACCGACTCGACGAGACGCCGGCCAACTGCTCGTGGCACCTGCGCAAGCTGGCCGAGCACGACTTCGTCGAGGAGGCCGGGGGCGGGATCGGCCGCCAGCGGCCCTGGAAGGTGCGCAGCGTCGGCCTGGCCTGGGACGAGGGAGACGCGACCCCGGGCGAGCTCCGCGCCGGGCAGGCCCTCGAGGAGCTCCTGATGGAGCGGCAGGTCGGCCGCCTGCACGCCTCCCGCGCCCAGCTGCACGACGACGGCGACGCGGAGTGGTCCGACGCCACCGCGGTCACCCAGAGCGCCAGCTGGCTCACCGTCGACGAGCTCGACGACCTCAACGCCGAGCTGCGCTCCGTGCTCGAGCGCTACGCCGACCGGATCACCGACCCCGGCAAGCGCCCGCCGGGCTCCCGGCTGTGCGAGCTCGTCGCGTGGGGGGTGCCGCTGCTCCTGCCCGGGGTGGAGGCCACGCCGTCCTCGGAGGAGACCGAGACGGCGACCGCGGCAGGGGCTGACGCCTCATGAGACAGGCCTTCCGGCAACCTGGCTTCCCGCGGTTGTACGCCGGCATCACCACGTCGATGTTCGGCGACTCGGCGATGCTGCTGGTGCTGTCGATCTGGGTGAAGACGATCACCGGCTCCAACGCCCAGGCCGGGCTCACGTTCCTGTTCATGGTGCTACCGGCCTTCTTCGCGCCCCTGATGGGGATCGGCATCGACCGGGTCCGCCGCAAGCCGTTCCTCGTCTGGGGACACCTCGTCTCGGCCCTCATGGTGCTCCCGCTCGTCTTCGTGCACGGCCCCGACCAGGTCTGGGTCATCTGGGCGGTCGCCGCCTGCTATGGCGTGTCCTTCATCGTGCTCCCGGCGGCGCTCAACGGGCTCCTCAAGGAGCTGATGCCCGAGGAGGAGCTGGTCGACGCCAACGCCGCCCTCCAGACCACCAAGGAGTCGTTCCGGCTGTTCGGTCCCCTCGTCGGCGCGCTGCTCTTCACCTGGCTCGGCGGCTGGGCGGTCGCCACCCTCGACGCCCTTTCCTTCGTCGCCGCAGCCCTGGTGATCGCGACCCTCCGGGTGTCCGAGCAGCGGCCCGAGCCGGAGCAGACACACTTCTGGACGCAGCTCACCGCCGGCATGCGCCACCTCGCCGGTGAGCGAGTGCTGAAGCACGTGCTGATCGGGTTCGGCCTCTCCATCCTGGTCCTGGGCTTCAGCGAGTCCGCGGTCTACGCCCTCCTCGACGCCTTCGCCCGCCCGGCGACCTTCGTGTCGGTGATCGTGTCGGTCCAGGGCGTCGGCGCCGTCATCGGCGGACTCGCCTCCAGCACCGTCGTCAAACGGGTCGGCGAGGTGGTCGCCGTCGTGGTCGGCCTGCTCGCCCTGGCCGGCGGTCTGGCGGTGACCGCCTGGACCGACAGCATCGTCGTGGTCTGCCTGAGCATCGGCGTCTTCGGGGCCGCGCTGCCGCTGATCACGGTCGCGGGGATGACGTTGGTCCAGCGCCGCACCCCCCAGGCGATCATGGGGCGGGTGTCGACTGCCGTCGAGGTCGTGATGGCCCTGCCCAACGCTGTATCCCTGGCGGTCGGGTCCCTGCTGGTCGTGCTGCTGAGCTATCGCGCGATCTTCGTCCTGATGGCAGTGGTCACCGGCCTGGCCGCCCTCTACACGACGGTGCTGCTGCGCGACCAGATCCGCGACGACGTACGACGGCCCCCGCGCGAGGTCGCCGACCAGGAGACCGCCGAGCTCGTCCTGCCCGTCCCGCCCACCGAGCTCTGAGGCGGAGCACGCGACACGAACCGGTTCGCACACTGTCGGAGGTCGGGCCTAGGCTCGACCGGCACGTTTCTCGAGGGGAGTCCCACACATGAGCACCGAGATCGACGACCAGACCGGCGGCACGGTCGAGCAGCCGGATGACGGGCGGCTCGACAAGCGCGTGATGGTCATCGCCGGGGTCGTCGTCCTGGGCGCCGTGATGTCCATCCTCGACATCACCGTCGTGGCCGTCGCGCAGCGCACCTTCCAGGACACCTTCGACAAGACCCAGGCCCAGGTGGCCTGGACCTCGACGGCCTACACCCTGGCGCTGGCCACGGTGATCCCGATGACCGGCTGGGGCGCCGACCGCTTCGGCACCAAGCGCCTCTACATCCTCGCGCTGGTCCTGTTCACCGCCGGCTCGGCGCTGTGCTCGACCGCCACGTCGCTGGAGATGCTGGTGGCGTTCCGGGTGCTGCAGGGTCTCGGCGGCGGCATGCTGATGCCGCTGGGCATGACGATCATGACCCGCGCCGCCGGGCCGGCCCGGCTCGGCCGGGTGATGGCGATCCTGGGCGTCCCGATGCTGCTCGGCCCGATCTTCGGCCCGATCCTCGGCGGCTGGCTGATCGACGTCGCCTCGTGGCACTGGATCTTCCTGATCAACGTGCCGATCGGGATCGTCGCGGTGATCTACGCCTGGCGCGTCCTCGACCGCGACCAGGTCCACCCGTCGGAGAGCTTCGACTTCGTCGGCATGCTGCTCCTCTCACCGGGGCTCGCGCTCTTCCTCTTCGGCGTCAGCTCGATCCCGGCCGCCAAGCAGGAGCACGGCACGATGTTCACCTCGCGAGTGGTCATCAGCTGCGTGGTCGGTCTGGCCCTGGTGATCGCCTTCGTGCCCTGGGCGCTGCGACGCCACAACGTCCACCCGCTGATCCAGCTGCGCCTGTTCACCAACCGCTACATGACGGTCGCGGTGATCACGATGTCGCTGTTCGCGGTCGCCTTCTTCGGCGGCAGCCTGCTGTTCACGCTCTACTTCCAGCAGGTGCGCGGCGAGACGCCGCTGGCCTCCGGGTGGCTGGTCGCACCCCAGGGCTTCGCGGCGATGCTCACGATGCCCATCGCCGGCTTCCTGGCCGACCGCATCGGCCCCGGAAAGGTCGTGCTGGCCGGACTGCTCGGTGACACCGTCGGCATGGCGATGCTGGCCTTCATCGACGACCAGACGCCCTACCCCTACATCATGACCGCGTTCGTGATCATGGGTCTCGGCATGGGCGCCACCATGATGCCGGTCTTCACGGCCGCGCTCGCCAGCCTGCGGACCACGACGTCGCCCGCGGGTCCACGCTGATGAACATCACCCAGCAGGTCTCGGCCTCCGTCGGCACGGCGCTGTTCTCGGTGCTGCTGACCAACGCCTACAACCGGCACCCCAGCGTCAACGTCACCCTCGCCATCCAGAGCGCCGGCAACGACCACGCCAAGCTGACCCAGATCCTCCAGCAGCTCCAGCTCCCCCTGCAGGGTTGGCAGGCCGTCTACAACACCGGCCTGCACTACATGGGCGAGTCGTTCGGCCAGGTCTTCGGCGTGGCCGCGGTCCTGGTGGGGCTCTGCTTCGTCCCGGCGTTCTTCCTGCCACGCAAGCCGGCCGACAAGCCGGTCGACCAGAGCGCGATGATGGTGGGCTGAGCGCCGTATCCTGCGCGGGTGCGCACCGCCTCCCTGCTCGCCGTGGCCGTCTCGGCCGTGCTCGGCGTGGCTCTGGGCATCGGCGGCGGCCTGCTGCTCGACGACGGGAAGCAGCCGCCACCCACGCACGGCTCCACCCAGGACCCGGGGAAGACGTTCGCCGACCCGCTCTCCCTCGGCGTCGCGCTGGTCAACCAGCCGTGCACCGGCGCCTTCGTGCTGAGCATCGGCAAGGGTGACGGTGCGTCTGCCCTGGGCGCGAAGGTCGCCGCCAACCCGAACACGGCCCACTACCTCGACACCCGCAAATCGTGCGACGTCCTGTGGCGGGTGAACGACCAGCCCGACCCACGCTGGGTCGCCTACCTCGGCCCCTACCCCTCGGGCGCACGGGCGTGCCAGGACCGGATGACGCCCGAGCACCAGGGCTCGACGGTGACCCGACTGGAGCACGGCGCGAACAACCCCATCCGCTGTCTGTGCTACCTCGACTACAAGTCGATGCCCAGGCTCCAGACCGGGATGACGCCAGGCGTCACCGACACCATGTGGACCCACGCCCTGCAGAACCTGCTGATCGACCTCGGCCGCGCCCCGCGCGCTTCGTCGACCGGGTTCTACGACGAGGCCACCGCCGCACAGGTCCGCCGGGTCCAGGCCGAACGCGACCTGCCGACCACCGGAGTGGTCGATGCCTCCACCTGGCTCGCGCTCCAGGAGCACTGCAACATCTACGACGAGCCGTCCACGAACGCGTCGCCGTAGAGCACCGGCACGACCTCGCTCACGTCGTGGGCCGCCGCCAGGTCGACGTCGGCGGCGAAGCCGGCCTCGACCAGCTCCCGCCCGCCCGCGCACTGCGGCAGCGCCCCGCTCAGCTGCTGCTCGACCGCGCGGAACGCCGCCTCGGCGGCCTCCGCCTCGGGGCTCACGCCCGTGCCACCGAGGGCAGCCAGCACCGCACCGGCTCCCCAGAGGTCCTCGACCGCCGGACGCAGCTGACCGTCGGGCCACCGCTCGCCGGCCGCGACCACCGACACCGTCGACGCCCGCCGGTCGCGCAGCCACGCGGCGACCGCGGCGGCGTTGCGCAGGGAGGCGCCGACGACCGTCACTCCCGCGTCGGCCAGGGCGAACGCGATCGTCGATCCGTTGGGTGACGGCAGCACGACGCGGTCGACGTCCGAGGCGGCCAGGAACGACGCCGGGGACAGGCTCACCGCCTGCGTGGCCAGGCCCTCACGGCGCCCGACGGCCAGAATCGCGGCGCGCTCGGCGGCGTAGGCCGCGGCCTGCTCCGAGCGCCACGGGTAGGGATGGACGGCGACGCCCTGCTCGACCGCGACCGTGAGCGTCGTGGTGAACGAGAGCACGTCGACGACGACCGCGACATCACCCGGCCGAGCGTCGGCCACGAGGGCGCGGGCACCGGCCAGGCCCCAGTCCAGCCGGCGGGCGTACGCCGCCTGCCCGTGCGCGCCGACGGTCACCGACCCGGTCACCAGATGCGGACGCGTGCCTCGGGCTCCAGCCACAGCCCGTCGCCCGGCCCGGTGCCGAAGGTGGCGTGGAACTCGTCGAGGTTGCGCACGATGTTGGCGCGGAACTCCGGCGGGCTGTGGGGGTCGATGGTGAGGTACTGACGGTCGAGCTCGGGGCGCCGCTTGGTGCGCCAGCAGTACGCCCAGTTGAAGAACAACTTCTCGGCGTCGTCGAGACTGACGTCGCCGTTGGTGTGGATCGAGTAGGCCTCGAGGGCGATGGTGAGGCCACCGAGGTCGCCGATGTTCTCGCCGACGGTCAGGGCGCCGTTGACGTGCTCACCGGGAAGGGCGCGGGGCGAGAACCCGTTGTACTGCTCGATCAGCGTCTGCGCCTTCTGCTGGAAGCGCTCCTTGTCCTCCGGCGTCCACCAGTCGAGGAGGTTGCCGGCGCCGTCGTACTGCGAACCCTGGTCGTCGAAGCCATGCCCGATCTCGTGGCCGATCACGGCGCCGATGCCGCCGTAGTTCTCCGCGGCCTCGGCGTCGGGCGAGAAGAAGGGCTTCTGCAGGATCGCCGCCGGGAAGCAGATCTCGTTCATGCCGGGGCGGTAGTAGGCGTTGACGGTCTGCGGCAGCATCAGCCACTCGTCGCGGTCGACCGGCGAGCCGATCTTGGCCAGCTGCCGCCGGGTCTCGAAGGCGTTGGCCGCGGCGACGTTGCCGAGAAGGTCGTCGAGGACGAACTCGATCTCGGAGTAGTCGCGGAACTTCTCGGGGTAGCCGATCTTGGAGCGGAACATGTCGAGCTTGGCATAGGCCCGCTGTTTGGTCTCCTCGCTCATCCAGTCGAGCCGCGAGATGGACTGGCGGTAGGCCTGGAGGAGGGTGGCGACGAGCTCTTCCATCATCGCCTTGGACGCAGGGGGGAAGTGGCGGGCGACGTACTCGCGCCCGAGGGCCTCACCGATCGAGCCCTCGACGAGGGCGACACCGCGCTTCCACCGCTCGCGCAGCTCGGGCGTGCCGCTGAGCGTGCGGCCGTAGAAGTCGAAGTTGGCCTCGACGAACGGCGCCGAGAGGTACGGCGCACCGGCGCGCACCACGCGGGCGGCCAGCCAGGTGCGCCAGTCGTCGATCGAGATCTCCTCGAGGGCCGAGGAGAGGTGCTGGAGGAAGGAGGGTTGGCGCACGCAGGTCTCGGCGATCGTCACCTCGGACCCGCCGAGGTTGCGGATGAACGCCTCCCACTCGAACGCCGGGCAGAGTGCGTGCAGCTCCTCGAGCGTCGTCAGGTTGTAGGTCTTCTGCACGTCGCGGGTCTCGGCCCGCTCCCAGTGGCCCTCGGCCAACCGGGTCTCGACCGCCATCACGGTGGCAGCGGCAGCGGCCGGGTCGGCGTGCTCGACCATGGTGAAGATGGTGGTGAGGAACACGACGTACTTCTCGCGGGTCTCGGCGAACTTCTCGTCCCGGTAGTAGGACTCGTCGGGGAGCCCGATCCCGCCTTGGACGAGGTTGACCAGGCAGCGGTCGGAGTTCTTGCCGTCCACGTCGACGTAGACGCCGAAGGGGCCGCTGCCGCCGATCAGCTCGAGCTCGCCGAGGAACGCCGAGAGGTCGCGGACGTCGCGCAGGCTGTCGACCGCGGCCAGCAGCGGCTTGATCGGCTCGTAGCCGGCCGCCTCGATCCGGGCCTCGTCCATGAAGGAGGCGTAGAGGGTGGCGACCCGGGTCGCGTCGGCATCGAGGTCGGGGTGACCGCTGACGACGCGCTCGGCGAGCTCCTCGATGATCGCGCGCACCTGGTGCTCGGCGGCGTCGGCGAGCTGGACGAACGGTCCCCACCCGCCCTTGTCGGCCGGGATCTCGGTGATCTCGAGCCACCGGCCGTTGACGTGACCGAACAGGTCGTCCTGCGGACGGATGGACAGGTCCATGCCCTCGCGGGCGTCGTCGAGCGTGCTCACCCGCAGGAGCCTACGCAGAGGCTGTGACTCACCGCACTTCGACGACGCTCTTGCCGAGGGTGCGCCGCTCGTCGAGGTCGACCAGCGCCTGGCCGAAGCCGTCGAGGTCGTACGTCGCTCCGATCGGAGGCGCGACGGCTCCCGACTCGATCATCGGCAGCAGGTCCTGCCACTGCTCCTGCATGAACCCGGGCTTGGTCATCGCGAAGGCACCCCAGCCGACACCGCGGACGTCGATGTTGTTGAGCAGCAGCCGGTTGACCTTGACCTCGGGGATGCCCTGGCCGGCGGCGAAGCCGACCACCAGCAGCCGCCCGCCCTCGGCCAGCGAGCGCAGCGAGTCGGTGAAGACGTCGCCGCCGACGACGTCGACGACCACGTCGACACCGCGCCCGCCGGTCAGGGCGGCGACGGCGTCCTTGAAGCCGTCGAGGAGCACCGTCTCGTCAGCACCGGCGGCCCGGGCGAAGGCCGCCTTCTCCTCCGTGGAGACCACGGCGACCGTCCGCGCGTCGAGCGCACGCGCGACCTGGAGGGTCGCCGTACCGACCCCGCCGGAGGCGCCGTGCACCAGCACCGTCTCCCCCGGCTTCACCTGACCGCGCGCCCGCAGGGCGAACAGCGCGGTGAGGTAGTTCATCGGGACCGCCGCACCCTCGACGAAGGAGAGCCGGTCGGGCAGCGGGAACACCGCGGACGCCGGGACGGCCACCCGCTCGGCCGCGCCGCCGTAGCCCAGGCAGGCCGCCACCCGGTCGCCCGGGGCGAAGCCTGGCCCGGACACCACGGTGCCGGCCAGGTCGACGCCGAGGGTGAACGGCGGCTCGGGCCGGATCTGGTACATCCCCTTGCTGAGCAGGAGGTCCGGGAACGAGATGCCCACGGCGTGCACCTCGACCAGCACCTCCCCCGGCCCCGCCTCCGGCTCGGGGACGTCGACCACCCGGACGTCGGAGGGGCCGGTGGGCTCGATCACGTGGACGGCGCGCATGGGGAGATCATGCCCGAGCGAGGCCGGTCCGCCCCGCGCCAGCGGGGCAGACCGGCCGCAGCGAGCAGCGCAGCGAGCTCGCTCGCAAGCCCACTTCCGACCCCGCACGCGGGCTCCGGTGCTCGCTCCGGTCGTTCCACCCCGGCTTTGCCGGGTCGGAACGTCCTCACTCGGGTCGAACGAGGCGGTTGAGCTCGAAGTGCATCGGGTCGGTCCAGTGCCAGGTGCCACCCCAGGTGAAGCCCCATCTCTCGAAGATCGCGACCACCTGGCGGTTCATCTGCCCCGGAGTGCCCCGCTGGTTCTCCGGGACGTTCAGGTCGAAGGCCAGGCCGAAGGCGTGGTTGGACAGGGTGGTCGTGCCCTCGATGAACTTCGGGACGTAACAGCCCTCGTACTGCCCGGGATGGATGGCGGAGGCCAGCCCGGACGCGACGACCTCGTCCAGCGCGGCCTTCAGCTGGGGGAACATCGCGGTGTTGCAGGTCATCGCTCCGATGATCGGCATCGTTCGGGTGGAGATATGGGCAGCCACCCAGGAGGGGTCCGGGACGATCCGGCCACCGTCGACGACCCGATAGCGGAACGACCCCACCGCGTCCGCGGCCGACCCGACCAGGAACGCGGTCTGCGCGACGCTGGTGTCGAGGCCGTAGCGCGCCGCCGCGTCCATCAGGGTCACCGACGCCTGCCGACCGACGATCCCCTGCAGCGGCTTGCGGATCGACAGCGGTGTGCGGATGCCGGTCGAGACCAGGAGCGCGTTGCCGGGGCGCATCCCGAGGTCGTGCACCCACGCCTGGTTCACCACCGCGTCGACCTGCGGGATCTGCGGCGCGAACGCACCGACATGCACCTGCGGGGCATCGGCGCGGGCGCCCATCCGGACGTCGCCATCGCGCTGCACCTGCCTGCGGAAGCGCGGGCTCAGCGCCATCTCCCCTCCCGCCACGCGGTCCCATTCCTGCTGGAACCGCGCGATCCGCTCGGGGTTGAAAGCGCGGTACGTCGCGGGGTCGACCGCCGCGACGTCGATCGCGTGGTCCTGGACGCTGACCTGGGCCAGGGAGAAGCGCTCGACCCTCGTCACGCCGTCGAGGTGCCGGATCCGACTCACCATCGCCGGGCTGAGCGGCCGCTGCAGGAACACCAATATGTCGGGCGTCTGGAGCGGCGGGCGGAAAGGCCCCGGCGCCGCCACGGCGTGCGCCGGGTCAGCCGGCGCTGTCGTTGGCGAGGTGGGCTGGGCCGGGCTGCTCGCACCGGTCGGGGACGGCGTGCGCACCGCCGTACCGGACGAGTCTCCACGCTGACCGCACGCGACCAGCACGAGCGCGGCGCACGCGAGCGTGACCCACGTCCGAGCCGCCACCGCGTGCATGAGGGCAGGGTAGTTCGCGGGTGCTCAGTGCCCGCGCTGCGGGCAGTCGAGCTGGGGGGCCAGCACCCGTACCGGCTCCCGCCCGACCTCCGCGGGCTCCGCGCGGGCGAGCGGTCCGGCCGGGATGGTCACCCACGAGACCAGCCCGCCGGCGACCAGCAGCCCGGCGCACACGAGCAGGGCCGACTGGAAGGCACTGCTGAACGCCGCCGCCTGGTCGTACTGGTCGCCGCTGAGCCCCACCGCCACCGGCAGGGCCGCTACGGCGAACAGCGAGCCTGCCCGGGCGACCGCGTTGTTGACGCCGCTCGCGATCCCGGCCCGCTCGTCGGACGCGGCGGCGAGCACGGTCATCGTCAGCGGCGCGACCATCAGCGCGAGGCCGAGGGAGAAGACCACGAGCGGCGGCAGCACCGCGAGCCAGTACGACGACCCGGCATCGAGCCGCGACAGCCAGGCCACCCCGACCGCCATCACCAGCGGCCCGACGGTCATCGGGATGCGTGGCCCGATCCGGGTGCCGAGCGCCCCTCCGCGAGCCGCCAGCAGCAGCATGATCACCGTGATCGGCAAGGTGGACAGCCCGGCCGCCAGGGCGCCGTACCCCAGCACCGTCTGCAGGTCGATGACCAGGAAGAACAGGATCGCCCCGAGCGCGGCGTAGACCAGCAGCGTCATCGCGTTGGCGGCCGAGAACACCCGCGACGAGAACAGGTCGAGCGGGAGCATCGGGTGCCTCGTCCGGTGCTCCACGAGGAGGAACGCCGCGCCGGCGGTGACCCCGACGACCAGGGCCGGCACCGCGAACCTGCTGTGCCACTCGATCAGCCAGTAGGTCAGCGACCCGAGGGACACCGTCGCGAGCACGGCTCCCGGCACGTCGAACCGGCCCTCGCTGGGCGCCCGGGTCTCCGGCACGTAGCGCAGCGTCACCAGGACCGTCACGGCCGCGATCGGGGCGTTGATCCAGAAGATCCAGCGCCAGTCGGCGTACTGGACGAGGGTGCCGCCGACGAAAGGTCCGACGGCGGCGGCGATGCTGCCCAGCCCGGTCCAGGCACCGATCGCGCGGCCACGGTCCTCGTGGCTGAACACGGCCTCGATGATCGCCAGGCTGCCCGGAGTCAGCAGGGCGCCTCCCACCCCCTGCAGGGCACGCGCCGCGATCAGCGTGCCGGGGTCTGGGCGCCAGCCCGCAGACGACGGAGGCGGCCGCGAACGCGACCACCCCGGTCACGAACATCCGGCGGCGACCCAGCCGGTCGCCGAGAGCCCCGCCGAGGAGGATCAGGCTCGCCAGCGCCAGCAGGTAGGCGTTGCTGATCCACTGCAGCTGGGGCAGCGAGGCGTCGAGGTCGGTGCCGATGGTGCGCAGCGCGACGTTGACGACCGTGCCGTCGAGCATCACCATCCCCGAGCCGAGCACCGCAGCGAGGATCACCCGGCGCCCGGTGGCGGAGGTGTAGGTGACGGTGCCGGCCGTCGGCTCGGCGCTCACTCGGCGGTCACGGACACAACGTCCGGCCCGAGATCCAGGCGATGTCGTCGGCGGTGTCCGCCGGTGACGCCGTCGGATGTACGACGTGGGAGAGCACCAGCCGCACCACCATGTCGATCGCGGCGTCGAGCTGACCGTCGGTGACCTCCAGGTCGTAGGCGACGACCCGACGCCGGAGGACGTCCGTCGCGGTCTGCACCAAGGCGTCGTTGCGCGAGGTCAGCAAGGGAAGCAGCTCCGTGGCTGCGCCGTACGACGCGGAGACGACCGCCTGCAGGAACGCGTTGCCGACCGCGAGCTCGAGCACGCCGCGCGCCGCCGCACGGATCCCCTCGACCAGGTCGGTCGGGTGATCGTCGAAGGCGGCGTCGACCACGGTGAGGAACTTCGCCAGCTCGGCGAGGACCATCTCCTCGGCCAGCTGCGGCTTGGAGCCGACCTCGTTGTAGACGGTCTGCCGGGAGACCCCGACCCGCTGGGCGAGCCGGCCCATGGTGACGCTCGACCAGCCTCCCTCGAGGGTCAGCTCGGACGCCGCCGCGACCACTCGCTCGTGCATGGTGGGGGTGTCGACGGCGGGGGTCACCCGACCAGTCTAGGAAGCGCGTCTGTTGCTCGACCGCGACGAAGTCGACCTTCTCCCGCACCCCGCAGTCCGGGCAGCACCAGGAGTCGGGGATCTCCGCCCACGCCGTCCCGGCCGCGAAGCCCTCCCGCTCCTCCCCCACGACCACCTCATAGGTGTAGTCGCACGACGGGCACCGCCACACCAGCGCCTCGTCGTCCTGACCCGGCCCGCTGCGCAGGTCCGCGTGGTTTCGAGACGGGCCATGACGGCCCTCGCTCTGCGAGCGTCTCGAAACCACCGGAGCGACGGCGGCCGGGCCAACGCCGTACCGCTCGAGGACGCGCCCGCGCCGGCGGGGGGAGATGTTGGCCCGGCTGATGTCTCCGCCGAAGTGGGCGGCCACCCGCCCGTCCATGACCCGTCGCCACACCGGCGGGACGAGGGCGAGGAGGATCATCCCGGCATAACCCGTCGGCAGCACGGGGCTCTCCTCGAAGTCGCGCAGCGACTGGTAGCGCCGGGTCGGGTTGGCGTGGTGGTCGCTGTGCCGCTGGAGGTGGTAGAGCAGCACGTTGGTGGCGATGTTGTTGGAGTTCCACGAGTGCGACGGGTCGACCCGTTCGTAGCGCTCCCGCTCCCCGACGCCGACCCGCTGCCGGAGCATGCCGTAGTGCTCCATGTAGTTGACGACCTCGAGCAACGACAGGCCCACGACCGCCTGGATCACCAGGTACGGCGTGATGCCGACGCCGAGCCACGCGATGAGCACACCCCACAGCACCGCCGACATCAGCCACGCGTTGAGGACGTCGTTGGACAGCCGCCAGGGGTGCTGCCTGCGGCGGGCGATCCGGCGCTTCTCGAGGTTCCACGCCGACCGCAGCGAGCCGAGGACGGTCCGCGGCCAGAACGCGTAGAAGGTCTCGCCGAGCCGCGACGACGCGGGGTCCTCCGGGGTCGCGACGCGGACGTGGTGGCCACGGTTGTGCTCGATGTAGAAGTGGCCGTAGAAGCTCTGCGCCAGAGCGATCTTCGACAGCCAGCGCTCGTGCGACTCCTTCTTGTGGCCGAGCTCGTGGGCGGTGTTGATCCCGATCCCGCCGATGCAGCCGATGGAGACCGCGATGCCGACCCGGTCGAGGGTGGACAGGTCGCCGCGCGCGATCAGGAACATCGCGCCGACGAACCCGGCGTACTGGATCGGCAGGAAGAGGTAGGTGACCCAGCGGTAGTAGCGGTCCTTCTCCAGCGCCTCGATCACGTCGTCGGGCGGGTTGGAACGGTCGAGCCCGGCGACGAGGTCGACGGCCGGCACGACGCCGAGGATCACGATCGGGCCGATCCAGAACCACACGCCCCAGCCGGTCAGCTCCCACATCCCGATCGCGATGAACGCCAGCGAGGGGACGACGAGCCCGATCAGCCACAGGTAGCGCTTGTGGTCGCGCCACTGAGCGGTCGAGCCCTGCGGGGACCGTGGTGTTCGCGCGTCCGTCGTACGCCGTCATCGAGGTCTGCCCTCGCGGTGTGGCTCGGGCCCGAGGTTTACAAGAAGATACGAGTTTGTAAATTCAGCGGACAAGGGCGGAGGTTTGCCCCCCGGGTCGCCCGGGCCGGGATGAGATGGAGCATGAGCAGCAGCGCCGCGGCACTCGCCCGTTCGGGATCGACTTCGGCGGTAGCGGGATCAAAGGCGCCCCCGTCGACCTCGAGAAGGGCGAGTTCGCCGAGGAGCGGGTGCGCATCGACACGCCCCAGCCGGCGACCCCCGAGGCGGTGGCCGAGGTCTTCGCCGAGCTGCTGGCGAGGTTCGACGACTCCGACGGCCGGGTCGGGGTCACCGTGCCGGGCGTCGTCGTCCACGGGGTCGTCCACTCGGCGGCGAACATCGACAAGGCCTGGATCGGCGAGGACGCCGACCAGCTGTTCACCGACCGCACCGGCCGCGACGTCCACGTCGTCAACGACGCCGACGCGGCCGGCCTGGCCGAGGTCCGGTACGGCGCGGCGAAGGGCCGCCGGGCCTGGTCATCGTGACCACGCTCGGCACCGGGATCGGCTCGGCGATGGTCTACGACGGCGTCCTGGTGCCCAACTCCGAGCTCGGCCACCTCGAGATCGACGGCCACGACGCCGAGAAGCGCGCCGCCTCCAGCGCCAAGGAGAAGGAGGAGCTGTCCTGGGAGGACTACGCCGACCGGCTCACGACCTACTACCGCAAGCTCGAGCAGCTCTTCTCCCCCGAGCTGTTCGTGGTCGGCGGAGGGGTGAGCAAGAAGGCCGACAAGTTCCTCGACCTGATCGACATCGACACCGAGATCATCCCGGCCCAGCTGCTCAACGACGCCGGCATCGTCGGCGCCGCCCTCTACGCGACGGAGAGCAACGACTGACCAGCGGCTCGCTCAGGCCTCGGCGGCCAGCGCCTTCTCGATGTCGTCGGTGAGGTCGGCGGGGTCCTTGGTCGAGCCGAACCGGGCGAGCACGGTGCCGTCGCGGCCGAGGAGGAACTTGGTGAAGTTCCACTTGATCGCGCCGCCGAGCAGGCCACGCTTCTCGTCCTTGAGCCACTGGTAGAGCGGGTGCGCGCCGTCGCCGTTGACCTCGACCTTGGCGAACATCGGGAACGAGACGCCGTAGTTCTTCTGGCAGAAGCCGGCGATCTCCTCCTCGGTGCCGGGCTCCTGGTGACCGAACTGGTCGCACGGGAAGCCGAGCACGACGAAGCCGCGGTCGCCGTAGGTGTCGTAGAGCTTCTGCAGCCCCTCGTACTGGGGCGTGAAGCCGCAGGCGCTCGCGGTGTTGACCACGAGCACGACGTCGCCGAGGTATGACCCGAGATCCTGGTCCTTCCCGTCGATGGTGGTGGCATGGAAGTCGGCCAGGGTCCGGCTCGGGGCCCGCGGCGTTCGTGGACGCAGCGGGCGAGGCGAGAACGCGGTGGGGGATCATGTCAGCTCCTCTGATGGCGGCGGCGACGGCCTTGGGGACGTCGGTGTTGAAGACGCTCGGGATGATGAAGTTCGGGTTCAGCTCCTCGTCGCCGACGACGTGGGCGATCGCGTAGGCGGCGCGCAGCAGCATGTCGGTGGTGATGTGGCGGGCCCGGGCGTCGAGCAGCCCGCGGAAGACGCCGGGGAACGCGAGCACGTTGTTGATCTGGTTGGGGAAGTCGGACCGTCCGCTGGCCACGACCGCGGCGAAGCGCTCCGCGTCGGCCGGGTCGACCTCGGGGTCGGGGTTGGCCAGCGCGAAGACGACCGCGCGCTCGGCCATGTCGGCGATCCACTCGGCCGGCAGGACCCCGGGCGCGCTGACGCCGATGAAGACGTCGGCGCCCTGGAGGGCGTCGTGGAGGCCGCCGTGCAGCCGTCGGGAGTTGGTACGCCGCGCGAGGTCGGCATGCGCGGGGCTGAGGTCGGGGTCGTCGGCGGAGAGGATCCCGAACTTGTCGCACACGATCACCTCGCCGGCCCCGCCGGCGAGCAGCAGCGCCACGATCGCCGAGCCGGCCGCGCCGCCGCCCGAGACCACGATCCGCACGTCGGGCAGCTTCTTCTCCACGCAGCGCAGGGCGTTGGTCAGCGCGGCGAGCACGACGATCGCGGTGCCGTGCTGGTCGTCGTGGAAGACCGGGATGTCGAGGCTCTCGCGCAGCCGCTGCTCGACCTCGAAGCAGCGCGGCGCCGCGATGTCCTCGAGGTTGATGCCGCCGAAGCCGGGCGCGATCATCTCGACCGCGCGCACGATCTCGTCGGTGTCCTGCGAGGCCAGGCAGATCGGCCACGCGTCGATGCCGGCGAACCGCTTGAACAGCGCCGCCTTGCCCTCCATCACCGGCAGCGCGGCGCCCGGGCCGATGTTGCCGAGACCGAGCACCGCAGAGCCGTCGGTGACGACCGCGACGGAGTTGCCCTTGATGGTCAGCCGCAGCACGTCCTCGGGGTTGTTGGCCAGGGCCAGGCTGACCCGGCCCACCCCCGGCGTGTAGGCCATCGAGAGGTCGTCGCGGGTGCGCAGCGGCACCTTCGAGTGCACCTCGATCTTGCCGCCGATGTGGAGCAGGAAGGTGCGGTCGCTGACCTGGTGCACCTCGACGCCCTCGACCTCGCGCACCGCGTCGACCATGGTCTCGGCGTGCTCGGCGTCGGAGGCCGAGCAGGTGACGTCGACGACGAGCCGGTCGTGGCTGGAGTCGGCGACGTCGATCGCGGTGACGATGCCGCCGGCCTGGGAGATCGTGGTCGCGACGGTGCCGACGACTCCGTGGTCGGGTGCGGTGTAGAGCCGCATCGTGATGGAGTACGACGACGGGGTGGCCGACATGCTGCTCACCCTAGCCGGGGGTCCGCGAGGCCCCGTGATCGTGGGCGAGGTCTCTTCGCCGCCTGGCCAGCACGGCCGCGAGCAGGACCAGCGCGGCGCACCTGGGCGACGACGATCACGCCGACCAGCCAGGCTCCGGTGCGCGCCGTACAGCCAGCCCGCGAGGAGACCGCCGGCCAGCGCCGCGACGGCCTGGTACGCCGCGAACGCGCCGTACGCCGTCCCGAGCCGGGCGCCCGGGACGAGGTCGGCGACGAGGGCCTTGATCGTGGAGTCCTGCACGCCGGTCGCCGCCCCCCACAGCAGGACGCCGACCACGACGACCCCGACCTGGTCGGTGAACACCAGGCCCGGCACGCACGCGACCACCAGCGGCAGCACCAGCAGGGTGCCGGCGCCGACGTGGTCGTAGGCGAAGCCGGTGCCGAGGGAGGCCAGCGCCTCGGCCCCCATCGCGGCCGCGTAGACGATCGGGACGACCGCGGCGGTGACCAGGTCGTCGGTGACCAGGTGGAAGGAGATGATCCCGAAGGTCATCAGCCCGACCGTGGTCAGCGAGCAGGCGAGGGCGTAGCGGTGGAAGGCCCGCGGCAGCTTCTCGAGCGCGACGTCCGTCCGCGGCCGGCTCCGGGTGCCGCGGGTCGCGCACCGACCGGTGCAGCCACGCCAGCACCCCGAGCGCCACCGCACCCGGGACGACGAGCACGAGCAGGCCCGCCCACATCTGGGCGGTGAGGGCGATGACACCGGCCACCAGCAGCGGCCCGATCAGCGCGCCCGTCTGGTCGAGCGCCTTGTGCACCCCGAAGCCGCGGCCGCGGCCGACGTCGCGGGCGGCGACCGCGAGCAGCACCGACTTGGCCGGGCTGCGCACCGCCTTGCCGGTGCGCTCGAGCAGCACCATCGCCGAGCCCCAGACCAGGCCGGCAGCCCCGAGTGCGGGCGCCAGCGCCATCAGCGGGACGCAGGCGGCGGTCAGGGCGTAGCCGGTGACCATCCACCACCAGTAGCGGCCCGAGCGGTCGGCGGCGGGGCCGGAGAACAGCCGGAACCCGAGGGCCGCTGCCTCGCCGGCGCCGGTGACCAGGCCGACCAGCAGCGCCGAGCCGCCGAGCGAGGCCAGGAACGGCCCGGTGATCGAGCGCGCCCCTTCGTAGACCAGGTCGACGAGCAGGCTGACCACGCCCAGCCAGACCACGGTCCGCCATCCCGCCCACGCGGGCGAGGCGGTAGCGGCCGGGACTCAGCCATGGCGGCTATGACGATGCCAAGCCCAGAGCAGGCCCAGCACGATGAACGACGACGATGGCCCCGCTGGTGACGCCGAGGTACTGGGTGACCCGGCTGATGGAGTGGGCCAGGAAGAAGCCGAGCAGCACGCAGACGGTGCCCCAGAGGACGCCGCCGACCACGTTGAAGACCAGGAACCGCCGGTAGGGCATCCGGCTCGCTCCGGCCAGGCCGGGCATCACCGCCCGCAGGAAGGCGGTGAAGCGACCCATCACCACCGCCCGGCCGCCCTTGCTCCGGAGGTAGTCCTGCGCGCCGGCGATGCGGTCGGGGTGGTTGCGCAGGATCGGCGCCCGGGTGAGCCGCGGTCCGAGCACGCGGCCGACCTCGAACCCGATGCTGTCGCCGACCACGGCCGCCACCCAGACGACCACCAGCACCACCACGACCGAGACCTTCCCCGCCGCGGCCAGCACCCCGCCGTACACGACGGCGGTCTCGCCGGGCACCACGAACCCGAAGAACAGGGCTGCCTCCCCGAAGACCAGGGCCGCGATGATCAGCAGGGCGATCCACGGCGGCACGCTGAGGAGCGTGTCGACGACCTTCTGCAGCACCGGGCTTCCCTGCCCGCTCAGCCCACGAGGCTGGCCCGCACCAGCGCACGCCCGCCGACCTCGACCGGGTTGCGGTAGCCCTCGAGCCGGACGGTGACGTCACGGTCGCGCAGCCTGACCACGAGCGTCGAGCGCGTCGGCCTCGCTCACCTCGCCGTTGATCACGTAGGTGCCGTCGTCCTGCTTGTCGAGCAGCGACCCGTCGTCGCCCTCGCGTACGTCGTCGAGGGCCCGGGCGACCAGGCCCGGCCGCCTGATCCGGCCACCCAGCCGCAGCGACAGCGCGATCAGGACCAGCACCAGGAGGTCGGCGGTCAGCGTGATCGCCGTGGCGCCCCAGCTCCGGACCTGACCGTCGACGCGGTAGACCGACAGAGTGGCCGGCGAGCACGCGGACGCCGATCTCCCGGCTGCGCGCGGCGGAGGCGGCGCTGGTCGGGTCGATCACTGCGCTCCGCACCTGCCGCGACGAGTCGACCGACGTCGGCAACCGGAACTCGACGATCGCGTGGTCGCCGCTACGGCTCAGCCCGACGACGGTGGCCTCGACCCGGACCCCGTCGGTGGCCGCCCGATGCAGCTGCCACTCGTGGAGGAGCCAGGGGACGTTGATGACCAGGAGCGCCAGCACCACGAGCAGGATGCGCCGCGTGCCCCAGCCACCCCTTCCCTTCATGCGGGCCAGTATGACGGCCGGGGTGAGCGACGGCCGCGACGACGGCCGCCAGGATGCGGAAGGATCACCTCCGCGAGACCGGCTCGGCCGAGTCGGGGTGCACGAGCGAGCCGGAGGTGGGCGATGAGGGGTCCGGGCATCGTCGTACCGCTCGACCTCACCGAGCCGCCCACCGCCGTGCTGCGGCGCCTCCGCGGCGAGCCCGGCCTGGTGGCGCTGGTCGGCGAGTGGTGCGGCGGCGGTGCCGTGCTCGGGTGCCGACCGGCCGAGGTGCTGCCGGACGGCGCCGATCCGTTCGACCTCCCTGACATGTGGCCTGACGTGTGGTCTGACGTGTGGCCTGACGTGTGGCCTGACGTGTGGGGAGCCCATGACGGTGGGGCCGCCGAGGTGGGCGGAGGCTGGGTGGCGTTGTGGGGCTACCCGCTCGCCCACCGCATCGAGCGGCTCCCCGAGGCGCCGCCGCGACCGCACCCCCAGGCGCCTCACTGGGTCGCCCGCTACGACTGGTTCCTGCGCTACGACGGCGCCACCTGGTCGTTCGAGTCGCTCCTCGACCGAGGAGCCCGCGACGGCCGCCCTCCACGCCGTACGACGAGCGCTGGCCGACGGCGACCCGGCGCCACGACCCCACGCGTTCTCGCCGTTCGCGATGACCCCCGGCCCGGGCCACTACCGCGAGGCGGTCGCGGCCACCGTCGAGCACATCCGGGCCGGCGACGTCTTCCAGGTCAACGTCTGCACCCGCTTCGACGCCCGGCTCGACGGCGACCCGCTCGACGTCTTCTGCGCCGGGGTCGAGGCCCTGGCCCCCAGCCGCGCGGCCTACGTCGATGCGGGTGCCCGCCAGGTGGTCAGCCTCTCTCCGGAGCTGTTCCTACGCCGGACCGGCCGCGAGGTCGAGACCCGCCCGATCAAGGGGACGGCGCCGGCCGGCCACGACGCCGCCGTGCTCGCGGCCTCGGCGAAGGACCGGGCCGAGAACGTGATGATCGTCGACCTGATGCGCAACGACCTCGGCCGGGTCAGTGCGACCGGTTCGGTCCGGGTGCCTGCGCTGGCGGTCCCCGAGCGCGGTGCCGGCGTCACCCACCTGGTCTCCGAGGTGCGCGGCACGCTCCCCGACGGCGTCTCCGACCGGGCGTTGCTGAGTGCGACGTTCCCCCCGGGTCGGTCACCGGCGCCCCCAAGGTCCGCGCCATGGAGCTGATCCACGGGCTCGAGGCGACCGGGCGCGAGCTCTACACCGGCTCGATCGCGATCCTCAGCCCGCTCGCCGGGCTCGAGGCGAGCGTGGTGATCCGGACGTTCGAGGTCGCGGGCGCCGACTGCTGGATCGGCGTCGGGTGCGGGATCGTCGCCGACTCCGACCCGGACGCCGAGCTGGCCGAGGTGTTCACCAAGGTCGACCCGCTGCTGGCCGCCGTCGGCGCGACCCGCAGCACGCCCGCACCAGCCCTGCCGCCCGCACCCCCTCGCGTCACGTTCGAGGTGCCGGCCGCCTCCGCACCGTCGACCGGACCGGGCGCGCGGAGTGTTCGACACCCTGCTCGTCCGCGACGGACAGCCGGTCGACCTCGACTCCCACCTCGACCGCCTGGTGCGCGACGTGGAGGCCCTGACCGGGGCGCCGGTCGACCGGGCGGCCCTCGCCGACCGCATCCGGACCGACGTCGCGGGGCTCACCACCGCGCGCGTCCGCACGGTCTACGACGGCGCGTGGCAGATCACGGTCGACGCGATCACCGAGCCGGGGCTCGAGCCGCGCACGCTCGCGCCCCGCCGGGTCGAGGTCGCCCTGGGGGCCCACAAGTGGGCCGACCGTCGGCTGGTCGCCGACCCGGGCACCGCCGACGACGTCCTGCTCGTCGATGCCGACGACCTGGTCCTGGAGGTCGGCACCGCCAACGTCTTCGTCGTCCTCGACGACCGCGTCGTCACCCCGCCCCTCGACGGGCGGATCCTCGCCGGGACGGTCCGGGCCCGGGTGCTCGACCTGCTCCGCCGCGGCGACGTGCCCGTCGCCGAGGAAGCGGTCACGCTCCCGGCGCTGCGCGACGCGGTCGAGGTGTTCCAGACCAGCTCGGTGCGCGGCGTCCAGCCCGTCGTCACGGTCGAGGACATCGGCACCTGGGGCCCGGCCCGATGACCGGGTGGGTCCGCGACCACCTGGACCGCCCGGCCGACCACGCGTCGTACGACGTCGACGGGCGCGGACCGGCCCACACGGCCCGGGTGCTGATCGTCGACAACTACGACTCCTTCACCTACAACCTCGCCCAGCGCCTCCGCGTGCTCGGCGCCGAGGTCGAGGTGGTGCGCCACGACCGGGCCACTGTCGCCGAGGCCGCCGCGGCAGGGTTCAGCCACGTGGTGGTCTCCCCCGGCCCCGGACGCCCCGAGGACGCCGGGATCAGCGTCGACCTGATCCGGGCCCTCGGGCCGACCACGCCGGTGCTCGGCGTCTGCCTCGGCCACCAGTGCATCGCCGCGGCCTACGGCGCGCAGGTCGTGCGCGGCCGCCCCGTGCACGGCAAGCGCTCCCTGGTCCACCACGACGGCCGCGGGGTGTACGCCGGACTGGTCGCGCCCTTCGCCGGCGCGCGCTACCACTCGCTGGTGGTCGCCGACCTGCCGGTCGACCTGCACCCGACCGCCCGCACCGGCGACGGCGTCCTGATGGGGCTGCGGCACGCCACGCTGCCGGTCGAGGGTGTCCAGGTGCATCCGGAGTCGGTGCTCACCGACGTCGGCGACCGGATCCTGGCGGCCTTCCTCGCCCAGCCGCCCCGCTGAGACGGCCCCGACCTGCGAAAACGTGCGTCGCGGGGGCCGCGAAAGCCACGTTTGCGCTGCCGCAACCAGAAATGCCGTAAAATTCGTTGCACCACGCGTCATGAACCGACTGAACGGTCGTTTCATAGTCGTAGGGCCACAGGAGACTGCGGCCCGGGGATTCGGTCACGACCGGGGGGACGAGACCGAACCAGGGGGGCGATGCAGCTCACGACCGGGGGGACGAGAGCTACGGCGCCAACTGCCCTCGCCTGCACTGCAGGCGAGGGCGCCTCTGATTTCCGACCGTCTCCACGCCAGCCGGTCAGCCGCGTCCACCCGGCACCCGGGCGAGACGCCGCCCCCGGCGACGGGATTGGCGGGAACTCTGACGAAGGAGGAGGAGGATGCTCGGACGACGCACGCGCGCCCCCCTGCCGGTGGCGGTGCTCCTGGCCCTGGCCACGGGCTGCGGCACCCGCAGCAGCAGCGGCGGTCCGATCACCCGGCCCAGCAGGCCGACCGCGGTCGTCCCCGGCGACCAGGTCGGCCGCCGACGGCGAGCTGGAGGTCACCGTGTCCCAGACCACCTGGCCGACCCGGCGTCGGAGGCACCCACCACCGGACCCACCACCTCGGAACCCAGCACGAAGCCCACGTCCAAGCCCACGTCGTCCGCGTCGACCTCGGGCCCGAACACCGGACCGACCCAGGGCCTGCCCACCCGCGGGCCACCACGCAGAGCCCCACCAGGCGGTCTCGTCGCAGGTACGAGTCCGTGGTCGCCGAGCCCGCCAACTCGGCGGCCCCGGTGGTCCCGACGACTCGACGGGCGACGGAGAGAGCGCCGCCTGGTGGTGGCTGCTGCTCGCCGCGCTGGTCGCCGCGGCCGTGGTCACGGTGCTGCTGGTACGCCGTGCGCGCAGCAGGCGGGCCTGGACGGCCGACCTCGAGGAGGCCGAGCTCGAGGTCGCCTGGTTCGGGCGCGACCTCGTGCCCGCGCTGCGGAGCTCCGCGTCGTTCGCGGGTGTCAGCGGCGGCTGGACGGTGGCGTCGCCACGCGCCAGGCGCTGGAGGACGGCTTACCGGGCCGAGACGATGGCGCCGGACGACGACAGCCGGGCTCGGGCCGCCGCCTCCGGCGAAGCGGTCGGCATGGCGGGCGACGGATGGCCGCGCTCCTGGTGGACGGCGAGACCGCCGATGGTCGCGGGCGCTCGATGAGGTGCAGCCTGGGCTGGTGGGCGTGCTGGTCCCGGCCGACGTGACCGGGCCGCCTCACTCCAGCCGGTAGGGACCCGGGCCCCGGCAGCGTGACGGTCTCGCTCCCCGGTATCGCCCACCGGTCCCCTGCGGGGCACCGCATCCGGCTGGTGGTCGCAGGCAGCGACAGCTCCTGCGCCCTGCCCAACCCGGGGGTCGGGGTCACCGTCACCACCGACTCCGCCGACCCCGGCGTGCTCGATCTGCCGGTCGCCGCGGCGGGCTCCTACAGCCCGCTGCGATGAGCTCCGGCGGTCAGCCCGGCTTGACCGCGTGGACCCGCTCCATCACGCCGAACTTCAACCGCCGGGTCTCCACGACCTCGAGGCCGGCAGCCTCGACCAGCAGCAGCGGGCGCCGCGTGTAGTGCTCGCCGGCTGCACGGATGCTGATCCGCTCGAACAGCCACTGCAGGGCGTAGATCGGGGGCCAGGTGCTGCCGACGTGGTCGAGGAGCAGCAGCCGGCCACCCGGGACCAGCGCTCGCGTCATCTCGGCGACCGCCGCTGCGGCATCGGGAATCGTGCACAGCGACAGCGCACACAGCACCGTGTCGTACGACGCGTCCTCGACCGGCAGTGCGCTCGCGTCCCCTTCGCGCAGGTCGACCGGAAGCCCGCGCGCCTCGGCTCGCCGGCGCGCGACCGCGAGCATCTCCGGGCTGAGGTCGACCCCGGTCAGGCTGGTGGCGGCGGTGTAGAACGGCAGGCTCCGCCCGGTGCCGATGGCCACCTCCAGCACCCGGCCGGTGGCCCGCTCCCCCAGCCATTCCCGGTCTCCCGAGCCGAGCAGGCGCTCGACGAAGTCCATCTGCTGGTCGTAGTGGGGAGCCGAGGCATCCCAGACCCGGCGCTGCTGAGCGGTCGGGGTCTCACCGGAGTGCTTCATGGAGTCCACCTCGGGGCCAGGGGTGACGACGTACGTCGTGGGGGGTGCCAGGGTCTGAGGGGCGGGACGACCAGTTCCGGAATGGCGCGCATGATGAACCGGTCAGGCCACACCCACGCGACACTACTGTTGGAGCTGGGGCGAGCACGCCAAGGTCGCCCAGGAGCGGCTCGGCCACTCCACCATCCCCACGTCGATGAACATCAGCAGCCACGTCACGCCGACGATGCAGAAGAGCGCCATCGACCGTTTCGCCGCGCACCTCGACGTAGGCTCCGCCGGGGCACAGACCTCTCGTTCAGGACCGATCCGGCAGCGGTCGGAGCTTGAACATCAAGATGCCGAGATACTTGTTCATGACCGCCTGCTTGTGCGGGTACCGCTGACCAACCTCGGCCGGCATCTGTGGCTCGACCGTCGCGTCGATCCACATCCTCGCTGCGCTGAAGACGTTGAGCAGATCAGACATGGTGTAGGGCCGCTTGGTCAGGGTGACGTCCTCGTTCCAGTTGCGGTGTCGGTAGGAGAATGCATCGGTGGAGAAGTACTCCTCGCCCAGCGTGGTCCCGTTCTCCTCTGCACGCTCGATCGCGTAGCGGATCGGCTGCGTCCGGGTCAGCAGGATGAAGCCGTCGTCCTTGAGCATCGTCCGTGCCGTCTGCAGCGCATGGACCGGATCCTTTGCGTCCCCGAAGGACTGCAGGAACAAGATCCGGTCGAACTGTCGACCGGCAACGCCCGGTACCACGGCCAGGTCGGAGAGGTCACCCTGGACGAGCTCCAGGCCAGGCGGCGCGTCGGTGATGAAGGTGCCGCCGATATCGACTCCGACCGACGCGGCCGCGCCGTCCTGGACCAGCTGCGCGACCTTGGTCCGTCCGCAGCCGCCATCGAGCACCGACAACCCGGTGATGTCCCCCAGCAGATCGCGCTGCGCGGGCCACTCAACCAGCCGATCCAGTGAGTCCTCCCTGGCGCGAGCCTGCTCGTAGCCGGACGCCAGCTCCATCCATGGCCGACTCGCGTCGCCGCCACCGGTGCCGAGAGAGTCCGCCGTCATCTGAGGGTCGTTGGTCGCCATCGAGACAGGATCGCAGTGGCCGCAACCCTCGCGAGGTTGTTCCGTCAAGCCGAACCCGAGCGGCCGGTGGTCGAGCACCGGGCGAGCGACTCATCTCCGAAGCGACACGGCGCCGCGGTGGCCCGGCGCCGGAGGCTCAGCACAGATTTCGGCACATGAGCCCGCCGAGCTGTTGTGCGCGAGGGGGGAGTTGAACCCCCACGTCCTTTCGGACACACGGACCTGAACCGTGCGCGTCTGCCTATTCCGCCACTCGCGCCAGAAGCGCCGCAAGGCTATCCCAGCGCGCTCACGCCGCCCAAACCGGCGGGTGGATGGGGCGCCAGGCGGCGCACCCGGGCCGCACACGGCCCGCGGACGGAGGGTGACCGCGGGGTGTCGCCGCGCGCTCGCCGGGGAAGGAAGACGCGGTGCGCCCCGATACGATCGGGCGCAACCCGACCAACTCGGGCCTCGTCCCACGCGCGGGCGGGGGACACGCCATGCACGGGGCTGAGAGGAGGTGCGGTGTGAGCGGCCTGCAGAGGTTCGAGCAACGGCTCGAACAGCTGGTGTCCGGTGCGTTCGCCCGGGCGTTCCGCAGTGCGGTGCAGCCGGTCGAGATCGCGGCCGCCCTCCAGCGCGAGTGCGACAACAACACCCAGATCCTGTCGCGGCAGCGGCGGATGGTGCCCAACGACTTCACCGTCGAGCTGTCGTCGGCCGACCTCGACCGGCTCTCGCCCTACGACTCAGCCCTCGTGCAGGAGCTGACCACCCAGCTCGAGGAGCACGCCGAGACGCAGGGCTACGTCTTCGCCGGCCCGGTCGCGGTGAGCTTCGAGTCGGCCGACGACCTGACCATCGGACGGTTCCGCATCCGCAGCCAGGCCCACGCCGCCGTCGTCAGCAACGCCACGAACACGCAGGTACGGCGCGCCCGCGCGTTCCTCGAGGTCAACGGCACCCGCCACCCGCTGCAGCCGCCCGGCCTCGTCGTCGGCCGCGGCACCGAGGCCGACCTGCGGATCAACGATCCGGGGGTCAGCCGGCGCCACGTGGAGTTCGTGGTCGAGGAGAGCCCGGCGGGAGGGGTCAGCATCAGCGCACAGGACCTCGGCTCGACCAACGGCGTCCTCGTCGACGGCCACCGCGTGGCCACCGCCCCGCTCCGCGACGGCTCCGAGGTCAAGGTCGGCCGCACCGTCCTCACCGTCCGGATCGAGGAGGATGCCGATGTCTGAGCTGACCCTCTTCCTGATCAAGATCTCCTACCTCGCCATCCTCTGGATCTTCGTGCTCTCGGCGATCTCGGTGGTGCGCTCCGACATGTTCGGTGCGCGCCTCCCCCAGGGCGCCCGCGAGGCGGCCGCGCCCAAGCAGCCGCGCCGCCAGGCCAAGCCGAAGAAGGCCAAGAAGGGCGCGCCCACCCACGTGCTGGTCGTCGACGGCGCCAACCGTGGTGAGCGGGCCGAGCTCGCGGCGGCGCCGATCCTGATCGGCCGCGGCTCCGACGCCGCGATCCGGCTCGACGACGACTACGTCTCCACCCGGCATGCGCGCATCGCGGCGAGCGGCGACCAGTGGTTCGTCGAAGACCTCGGCTCCACCAACGGCACCTACATCGGCAGTGCCCGGATCACCCAGCCGACCACCCTGACCCTCGGCACCCAGGTCCGCATCGGCAAGACCATCCTGGAGCTGCGGAAGTGACGTTCCGACTCCACTTCGCCGCCATCTCCGACGTCGGGAGGGTGCGCAAGGACAACCAGGACGCCGGGTACGCCGGCCCCTGGCTGCTCACCGTCTGCGACGGCGTCGGCGGCGCCGCCCGCGGCGACCTGGCCTCCAGCACCGCGATCGGCCAGCTGCGGGCGCTCGACCAGCCCCCCGCCGAGGGCGACGCCGAGCAGCAGCGCCTCGCCCTCGTGGCCGGTGCCATCCACAAGGCCTCCGACAAGATCGGCGACCTCGTCGACGAGCAGCCGTCCCTCAGCGGCACCAGCACGACGTGCACGGTCGCGCTCTTCGACGGCGAGAGCCTGGCGATGGGTCACATCGGCGACAGCCGGGCCTACCTGTTCCGCGACCGCGAGATCAGCCAGCTCACCAGCGACCACACGTTCGTCCAGAGCCTGATCGACGAAGGCCGGATCACCGAGGCCGACGCCCGCACCCACCCCCATCGCAACCTGATCCTCAAGGCCCTCGACGGCGTCCACGACTACGACCCCGACCTCTTCACCGTGCGCCTGGCCGAGCACGACCGGCTCCTGCTCTGCAGCGACGGCGCCTCCGGCTCGCTCGACAACCGCCGGCTCGCCGACATCCTGGCGACCGGCTCCCCCGACTTCGCCGCCGTCGAGCTGGTCCGCGCCAGCCTCGAGGCGGGGAGCACCGACAACGTCACCTGCATCGTCGCCGACGTCGTCCCCGCCGACCCGCCGACGCCGAGGAGCCGGCCACGCCGATCGTCGTCGGCTCCGCCGCCGAGCTGCGCCGCCGGCCCCGCGCCGGTACGTCGTTCTTCCGCGGCCACCGCGCGGGCGACACCGGCGAGCTCGAGCCGGTGGCCGCCGACATCCCCGACGACCTGCCGCCGGGAGTCCCGTTCGCGTTCGACTCCGACCCCGAGGCCGCGCGCTACGCACCGCGCCCGCCGCGCCGGCACCCGTGGCTGCGCCGCGGGCTGATCCTGGCCGGCATCCTCGGCGTCGTCTGGATGGTCGGCGCCGCTGCCTGGAGCTGGAGCCAGAAGCAGTACTACGTCGGCGAGCAGGACGGCGTCGTCACCATCTTCCGCGGGGTCCAGGCCGACGTCCCCGGCCTCGACCTCTCCCACCCCTACGAGACGACCGACGTCCAGGTCAGCGAGCTCGACGCCTACAGCGCCCGGTCGGTGGAAGCAGGGCATCGGGGCCAGCGACGTCGCCGACGCCGAGCGCACCGTGCAGCGCCTCGCCGACAACCGGAAGCCGGTGAGCTGAGATGGCTCAGCGATCGGCCCAGCGATCGGCCCAGCGATCGGCCCAGCGGTCGGCCCCCAGGTCGGCACAACCCGGTGCCCTGATGCAGTTCGTCCACCGCCGCCGCCGGGGTGCCGAGCTGTTCCTGCTCGTGCTCGCGCTCGCGGTCGGCATCGGCGCCTACGCCGCGGTCGGGCTCGGGCGTGAAGGGCGAGGTGCCGGCCGACATCGTGTCCTACGGCGGCTGGCTGGCCGCGCTGATCGTGGTCGCCCACATCACCGTGCGCGCCGTCGCGCCCTACGCCGACCCGGTGCTGCTGCCGGTCGTGGCGGCGCTCAACGGCCTCGGCCTGGCCGTCATCCACCGCCTCGACCTCGCGCTCAACCACCACTTCGCCCGAATGCAGCTGATGTGGATGACCATCGGCGTCGCGCTCTTCGTGACGACCCTGCTGGTGATCCGAGACCACCGCGTGCTGCAGCGCTTCACCTACACCTGCGGCCTGGCCGCGATCCTGCTGCTCCTGCTGCCGATGCTGCCCGGCATCGGCAAGGACGTCTACGGCGCCCGCATCTGGATCCAGGTCGGCCCGATGAGCTTCCAGCCGGGCGAGGTCGCCAAGGTGCTGCTCGTCATCACGTTCGCCGGCTACCTGGTGCTCCACCGCGACGCCCTGGCCCTCGCCGGCCGCCGGGTCGCGATGATCGACCTCCCCCGCGGCCGCGACCTCGGCCCGATCCTGGCGATGTGGGTGGTCAGCCTCGCGATCCTGGTCTTCCAGCACGACCTCGGCTCCAGCGTGCTGTTCTTCGGCCTCTTCCTGATCATGCTCTACGTCGCCACGGAGCGAGCCGGCTGGCTGGTGGTCGGTGCCGGACTGTTCATCGTCGGCTCCTACCTCACCTACGTCTTCATCGGGCACGTCCAGGAGCGGTTCCAGCTGTGGTGGAACGTCTGGGCCCACTACGGCGCCCACACCGACGACAAGGGCCGGCAGACCGTCGAGACCATGTTCGGCATGGCGTGGGGCGGCCTGCTCGGCCGCGGCCTCGGCCAGGGCTCGCCCTGGCGGATCTCCTTCGCCGAGAGCGACTTCATCTTCGGCGCCATCGGCGAGGAGCTGGGGCTGACCGGCGCGCTTGCGGTGATCCTGCTCTACGGCCTCATCGTCGAGCGCGCGCTGCGGGCCGCGCTGATCTGCCGTGACGACTTCGGCAAGCTGCTGGCCGCCGGTTTCGCCGGCGCCATCGCGCTCCAGGTCTTCGTCGTCGTCGGGGGCGTGACCCACCTGATCCCGCTGACCGGCCTGACCACGCCGTTCTTGTCCTACGGCGGCTCGTCGCTGGTGGCCAACTGGGTGATCGTCGCGCTGCTGCTGCGGATCTCCGACGCCGCCCGCCGGCCGCCGCCCGACCTGACCCTCCCCGACGACGCCGACGTCGAGACCACGCAGGTGGTGCGACTTTGATCCCCTCGCCGTTCTCCGTCTCCCCCGCAGCGCTTCACCCCACGAGACTGCGGCCTCCCCCGCTGCGCTCCTCCAGCGCGCACTCCCGCGGGGGCCCCGAGATCCTCCGTCGGACAACACCGAGGGGGCCCCGGGGATGAACAAGCCGATCCGCACCGTGTCCGTCTTCTGCCTGCTGCTGTTCCTGGCCTTGGCGCTCAACGCGACGTACTTGCAGTACTACCACGCCAACGCGCTCAACGACCACGTGGGCAACGGCCGGGTGGCCGCCGCGACCTTCTCCCGCGACCGCGGCGCGATCCTGGTCGGCCGCACGGCCATCGCCGAGAGCGTCGAGACCACCGACCAGTACAAGTTCCAGCGCAAGTACCGCCAGCCGTTCATGTACGCCGCCGTCACCGGCTGGTACACCTACGGCAACGAGACCGGCGTCGAGCGCGCCCAGAACAGCTTCCTCTCCGGTGAGGACGACCGCCTGTTCGTCAACCGGCTGGTCGACCTGGTCAACGGCAACGCCACCAAGGGCGGGAACGTCGTCCTGACGATCAACCCGGCCGCCCAGAAGGCCGCGTTCGACGGTCTCAAGGCGCTCGGCCCCGAGGTGCAGGGCTCCGTGGTCGCGATCGAGCCGTCCACCGGAAAGATCCTGGCGATGGTGTCGCTGCCGTCCTACAACCCCAACAAGCTCGCCAGCCACGATTTCAAGGCCGCCAACGCCTACGCCGACCAGCTGAGCGCCGACAAGGCCCAGCCGCTGCTCAACCGCGCGGTGCAGACCACCCTGCCGCCGGGGTCGACGTTCAAGATCGTCACCGCGTCGGCCGCGATCGAGAACGGCGTCTACACCTCGTCGTCCCAGGTGCCCGCCGGCCCGTCGTACACCTTGCCGCAGTCGTCCAACGTCGTGCACAACGACGTGGTCGGGGGCTGCGGCACCACCAAGATCTCGATCGTGCAGGCGATGCAGTTCAGCTGCAACACCGCCTTCGCCCCGATGGCGGTCAAGGTCGGCGCCACCGACATGCACGCGCAGGCGGAGGGCTACGGCTTCAACCAGCACTACCTCGACACCGACCAGCTGCCCTACCAGGCGATCTCGCGCTACCCGGCCGGCCTCGACCCGGCCCAGACGGCGATCGCCGGCTTCGGCCAGGGCTCGGTCACCGCGACGCCGCTGCAGATGGCGATGACGGCCGCCGGCATCGCCAACAACGGCGTCGTGATGAAGCCCCACCTCGTCGAGGAGCTCGAGTCGCCCTCGCAGCAGCCGCTGTCGCCGACGCCGGTCGAGAGCTTCAGCCACGCGACCTCCAAGGCGACCTCCGACGCGGTGACCAAGCTGATGGTCGCCACCGTCCAGGGCGGTACGGCGTCGCCGGCGGCGATCCCGGGCGTCCAGGTCGCCGGCAAGACCGGCACGGCGCAGAGCGGCCTGAAGAACCCCGACGGCACCGAGGTGCCGCCCTACGCGTGGTTCGTCAGCTTCGCCCCCGCCAACCCCAATCCCAAGGTCGCGGTGTGCGTGATGATCCAGCACGTCAACCGCTCGACCGACGAGATCCACGGCGGCACTCTCGGAGGACCGATCGCCAAGGCGGTCATGGAGGCGGTGCTGCGGACCAGTGGATGAGCACCGGAGCACCCCCACCGGCACGGGCAGCGTCCGCGCCGGCAGCACCCAGCACCACCCACACGAGGGGAAGGGTCAGCAGTGAGCCCCGACACCAGACCTGACGGACAGCCGTTGATCGGAGGGCGCTACGCCCTGGGCGAGCTCCTCGGCCGCGGCGGCATGGCAGAGGTCCGCAAGGGCACCGACACCCGCCTCGGGCGCGTCGTGGCGGTCAAGCGACTCCGCACCGACCTCGCCAGCGACGTCACCTTCCAGGCCCGGTTCCGCCGCGAGGCGCAGAGCTCGGCCTCGCTCAACCACCCGGCCATCGTCGCGGTCTACGACACCGGCGAGGAGCAGGCGACCGACGGCTCCGGCGTCGCGCAGCCCTACATCGTCATGGAGTACGTCGCCGGCCGGACGCTGCGCGACATCCTCCGCGAGGGTCGCAAGATCCTGCCCGAGCGTGCCTTGGAGATCACCAGCGGCGTCCTCTCCGCCCTCGACTACAGCCACCGCGCCGGGATCATCCACCGCGACATCAAGCCGGGCAACGTGATGCTCACGCCCTCCGGCGATGTGAAGGTGATGGACTTCGGCATCGCCCGTGCGATGTCCGACGCCTCGAGCACGATGACCCAGACCGCTGCCGTCGTCGGGACCGCGCAGTACCTCTCCCCCGAACAGGCCCGCGGTGAGCCGGTCGACTCCCGCTCCGACGTCTACTCCGCCGGCTGTCTCCTCTACGAGCTGCTCACCGGCCGGCCGCCGTTCGTCGGTGACTCCCCCGTCGCCGTCGCCTACCAGCACGTCCGCGAGCCGGCCTCCCCGCCGTCCGACCACGACACCGAGCTGCCGCCCGAGGTCGACGCGATCGTGATGAAGTCGCTGGCCAAGCGGGTCGAGGACCGCTACCAGTCCGCCGGCGCCATGCGGGCCGACATCGAGCGCTACCTCGCCGGACATCCGGTGCACGTGATCCCCCCGCCGCCCCTCGAGCCGCCGACCACGATCACTCAGCCGACCGCGGTCGTGGCGCCGGTGCCTGCACCGGAGGAGGACCTCGAGGACGACCGGGGCACCCGCCCGGGGCTGCTGATCTTCCTGGCCCTCCTGCTGCTGCTCGTGATCGGGCTGGCCGCCTACCTGCTGCCCAAGATGTTCGCCAGCCCCAACGACCAGGTCCAGGTGCCCCGCCTCGTGGGGATGTCGGAGCAGCAGGCCCGGACCGCGATCGGCGACGCCGGCCTCACCGTCGGCGACATCAGCACCGCCTACGACGCCAACGTCAAGGCCAACCACGTCATCAGCCAGAACCCCGCGGCCGACGCCTACGTCAACAAGGAGACGGCGGTCGACTTCACGATCTCGCGTGGAGCCCATCCCACCAAGGTGCCCTTCCTGATCGGGCAGACCAGGGACCAGGCCCAGACCGCGCTCGACGACGCCCATCTCCAAGGGGTGTTCCATCAGGTGAAGTCCGACCAGCCGGCCGACACGGTGGTGCGGACCAAGCCCCCGGCCGGCACCCAGATGCCGCGCGACTCGCAGGTCGACGTCTACATCTCGAAGGGGCCGCAGAAGATCCCCGACGTCGTCGGCATGCAGCAGGCAGACGCCGAGAAGGCGCTGCGCGACGCCGGGTTCGTGCCGGTCCCGGTCACGTCGTCCACCTCGGACGCACCGCAGGGTCAGGTGATCCAGCAGGTGCCGGCCGCCGGTCAGACCGCCCCGCAGGGCACCCAGGTGACCATCGTGGTCTCCTCGGGACCGACCACGCCGCCCACCTCGTCGCCGCCCACGACACCGCCGTCGTCGGCACCGAGCTCGGCGCCGCCGTCCAAGGGGGTCCGTCCCTAGGTCACCCCCCTGGTCATACCGTCTAGCGCGAGCCGCCGCCGCTGCCGGCCGACGGGATCACGCGGGCGTAGGACAGGCCGAGCAGCCCGTCGTACGCCGGGGCGACGACGCGATCGGACAGGGTCATCCCCCAGCCGACGTTGACGTCAGGGTTGGCGGCATCGGCGCGGTAGACCTGCAGGAAGGGGTCGCGGTCGATCTCGCTCACGATGGAGGCCTGGTCGCCCACGGCAGCGATCACGTAGGGCTGGCTGTAGGGAACGCCCTGGAGCTGGACGGAGTTGCCGATGCAGCGGATGCCGGTGGTGCCGACGATGCGCTGGCCCTGCACCGTGACCGCGGTGGCACCGCCCTTCCACATCGCGTTCACCACGGCCTGGATGTCCTGCTGGTGCACGACGAGCAGGTTCGGGTTGTCGCCCGGAGCGACCTCCTGGCCCGAGGGCGCGTCGCTGAGGGTGACCGTGACGCCGGGGCCGATCTGGGGCAGCAGACCCGGCCGGGCTGGCCATCTGGGCCGACTCGCGGTTGTACTTCGCCACCTGCTTGTTGTTCACCGACCCGCTGAGCAGGTTGACCTGCTGGTGGATGTCGGCGACCCGCTTCTTCAGCGCGTCGACCGACGAGGCGTCGCTGCGCACCATCGAGGCCAGATCGGTGAAGCGGCCCGGTCGCAGGTCGGTGCCCTCGCTGCTGTGCGCGCTGACCACGAAGAGCGTCCCGACCAGCAGCCCCACCAGAGGGGTTGCGACCCGCCAGACCAGCGAGCGCCGCGGCCGGGGCTGCGGCACGGGGGCCGGCCCACCCTCCGCCGCGTCGTACGACGAGGAGTCCTGGCCCGCGGCCGACCACCGGCGCAGGCCAGGGAGCCTGCGAGGGGGTCGATCGGTCATGCCGACTAAGGTAGCCCGCGTCGTGTGAGAGGGACGTCTTCGTCGACGTCGTGCACAGAGCCGTGCAAAGAGTCAGGCAAAGAGGAGACCCGTGGCCAAGCTCAAGGCGAGGCAGAAGTTCGCCGAAACCGACCGAGGGCGGCTGCTCACGCCACGGTTCGTGGTGGCGATCGCGCTGGTGCTGCTCGGCATCGCCTGGATCGTCTACTACTACGTCGTGGTGCGGGTCGACCCGACCGCGGTGCCGCCGGGCAAGCCGGGGTCACCGGCCTTCATGGCCGACCTCAAGCGGTGGAACTACGCGATCGGCTTCGGCCTGATCCTGGCGGGGTTCCTGGTCTCGGCCCACCCCTCGACCCCGCTCGGGCGCAACCGCGGCGTGGTGGTGGGGATGCTGACCTGCTTCCTCGTGGGGCTGATCTGGATCTGCACGTTCTACGTGATCTCGGGCAACAACCTGTCGAAGGTGCCGGTCTTCAACGACCTCGACCAGTTCAACCTGCTGGTGGGCATCGGCTTCATGGCGGTCGGGTTCGCCTTCGCCACCAAGTGGGAATGAGTCTCTCCACAGCTGTGCACTCAGCTGTGGAGAATGACACGCGTGTAGTTCTCCCCAGGTTCATCCCCAGTTGGGGACGACCGACCACTGTCTCCTGGGTCAGGTGAGCATCGCCGTGCGCGTGACCACGGCGACCACGACCAGGGCGAAGACGACGCCGAAGCCGCTCGCCTGCCACGCCGTACGCCGCGCGCGCGGGGCGTAGGCGAGGATCAGGGCCAGCACGATCCCGCCGAAGAACCCGCCGAGGTGTCCCTGCCAGGAGATGTTGGTGCCGAAGAAGGTGAAGGCGATGTTCAGCCCGATCCACATCATCAGCTGGCTGACGTCGGCGTGGACCTTCAGCGCGAACACCAGCAGCGCGCCCATCAGCCCGAAGATCGCACCCGAGGCGCCCAGGGTCGGGCGTGAACTCCGGCGACAGCCAGTAGACCGCGGCCGAGCCGACCAGGCCCGCGAGCAGGTAGAGCCCGAGGTAGCGCACCCGCCCGAGCAACAGCTCCAGCTGCGGCCCGAGGATCCACAGCGCCAGCATGTTGAACCCGATGTGCAGCACCGCGACCTGGGTGAACATGCTGGTCACCAGCTGCCACCAGGCACCGTCGCTGACGCCCGGGCAGCCAGGTGCCGCCGGTCGCCGTGCACAGGGCATGGCTGCCGTCGACGTCGACGCCCCGAGCGCGTCAGACACAGCGCCGCCGGGCGCAGCGACAGCCGGTCGACCCATACGCTGGCCGTGGCAGCCGGTGGCCAGGATCAGCAGCCCAGACCGCCGCGTTGATCGCGATCAGGACCTGGGAGACCACTCCCCCGCGCGAGGGCCGCAGCCCGCCGTACGGCGTGCGGCCGCTGCGGGTGGCCTTGCGGCCCTCGGCCACGCACGAGGGGCACTGGAAGCCCGACCGCCGCGTCGTTCATGCAGTCCGGGCAGATCGGCCGGTCGCAGCGCTGGCAGCGCACATAGGTCTCCCGGTCGGGGTGCCGGTAGCAGGTCGGAACGCCGGCGGGGTCCCCCGCCGGCGTCTGCGCCCCGGACCCGGGGCCGGTCGGCGTGCTCAGGAGGTCCTGACCTCGACCGACTCGATGACCACCGGCTCGACCGGGCGGTCACCGGCGCCCGTCGCCGTCGTGCCGATCGCGTCGACCACGTCGCGGGAGGCCTGGTCGGCCACCTCGCCGAAGATCGTGTGCTTGAAGTTCAGCCACGAGGTCGCCGAGGTCGTGATGAAGAACTGCGAGCCGTTGGTGCCCGGGCCGGCGTTGGCCATCGCCAGCAGGTAGGGGCGGTCGAAGACCAGCTCGGGGTGGGGCTCGTCCTTGAAGGTGTAGCCCGGGCCGCCGGTGCCGGTGCCGAGCGGGCAGCCGCCCTGGATCATGAAGCCGTCGATGACCCGGTGGAAGGTGAGCCCGTCGTAGTAGCGCTCCCCGCTGCGGCCCGCGTCGTCACGGTAGTCCTTGGTGCCCTCGGCGAGACCGACGAAGTTCGCCACGGTCTCGGGAGCCTGGTCGGGGAACAGGTTGATGGTGATGTCGCCCCGGTTGGTCTTCAGGACCGCCTGCTGGTCAGCCATGTCTGCCTCTCACACGTCGGTGTCGCTCGGTGTCGAACTCGGTGTCGCACCGGTGTCGGTGGTTGTCGCTGTGTGCCGCCGATCCTGCCACCTCGGGCCAGCCGGGTGGGCGTCCGGTCCGGGTTCGCCCGCGCGCCGCCCGGCGGGCGTCCGGTCGGTAGGAAGGTCCCTGTTGGGTACGGGGGCAGTCGTGATGGGATGGTTGTCCGACACGAGAGGAAGAGGGCCATGGGGATCCGCCGTAACAAGACGTTCGTCGAGCAGGCGACCGAAGCCGTCGAGGCTGCCTACGAGAGTGCTCGGGAGAATCTCGCACCCGTGATCGCCGAGGCGATGGAGATGGCCGAGGAGGCGTTCGAGGACGCCAAGGAGAAGGCCGCGCCGATGGTCGCCGACGCGCGCGACAAGGCCGTCCCGCTCGTGGCCGCCGGTGCCGCCGCTGCCGCCAAGGGCGCCGCCGCTGCGGCCGACCTCGCGGCGCAGAAGGCCGCCGAGGGCCGCGACCTCGCCAACGCCAAGGCTGCCGAGCTCGAGGGCACGGGCAAGAAGAAGCACCGCCTCCGCACGTTCATCCTGATCACCGGGATCGCGGCGGCGCTCGGGTTCGTGGTCAAGAAGCTGACGTCCGGCTCCGGCCAGGACAACTGGCAGTCGTCCTACACGCCGCCCCCGCCGCCGGCCGCGAAGTCCTCCGACACCCCGATCGCCGACGCTGCGGCGCGGCCTCGGCCGAGCAGGCCGACGACGAGGCCGGTGCCTCGCCCGACGAGGCGCTCGCGGACGCGGTCGAGGAGCAGCACCCCGTCACCACGCCCGACGAGCCGGCCGAGGTCGTCGACCTCGCCCCCGGCGAAGAGGCCGCGGAGAAGTCCTCCCGCAAGCCCTGACCGGCCGCTGATCGCCGCGCGCCCTTCCCGACGTCGTACGCCGGGTCAGGGCGCGGCGGTCGCCGGCGCCCGGCCCCGCTTGCGGGGCAGGTCCTGGGGCTTGTTCTCGGCGACCCACGTGTCGATCCGCTCCCACCACGCGAAGAGCCACTCGATCTGCTGCTCCCGGTCCGCCGGGATGTCGGCGCGCGAGACCTGCCACCACCGCATGACGAGCACCTTGTCCATCGGCAGCTCCCGCCAGAGGTCGCGGACGGTGAACAGGTGGTCGAGGCCGGTGTGCGCCACGAGCACGACGTCGGCCTCCGGCGCCGCGTCGAGCGCGGCGAGCAGCCCGCCCGGCTTGGGGGCGAGCACGTGGGTCATCTGCTCCGCGCGGCCGGCCATCCGCTCGAGCCCGAGCCGGCGCAGCCGCTCGATGCCACGACGCTTGCGGTCCGGGGTGAAGTTGCCGCCCTCGGGGAAGATCACGAACGCGTCGTTGGCGTCGAGGTCGTGGGCGAGATCGGCGATCTGCGCCTCGAAGTCGACCCCCGCCTTGCCGCTCGGCGTGATGAACCGGGCCGGGATCCGGTTCAGCATGACGTCGATCATCGGGTCCCACGCCATCGTGTCCTTGAGGACGACGCGCGGCTCCCGGTCGTACCAGTCCATGAGCGCGTGGATCAGCGTGAACGAGTCACCGGGTCCTGCATGTCGGCAGGCCACGATCAGCGGCGTACCCGGGTAGGCGTCGGGGGTGGGTCCGTCGGTCTTGATGCTCAGGGCGAGCACCCGCCGCGCCTCGGCGAACAGCACCCAGAGCAGACCCTGCACGAGGTCGTAGTGGATGCCCTCGAAGTACGGCGTGCGGATGCGCCGGCCGAAGCCGGCGGCGAGCCACAGCCCGAGGAGCACCACGAGCAGCACGCTCTCGGCGGTCAGGTAGACCACGAGCATCCACAGCAGCCGCAGGGCCCGCCACCGGCCGGGGAGCACGGGCGCCAGCGCCGCGGCGACCAGCAGCCACACGGGCAGAGTCACCCAGACGGCCAAAGTCAGGCCGATCACCGCCGGGGCCAGGACGAGCCGCCGCAGGACCCAGATCACGGCAGGGCCGCCAGGTAGTCGCGGGAGGCCTCGTAACTCCCGTCGATCCGCGCGGCGACCGTGGAGAAGTCCCGGTGGGCCAGCAGCGAGTCGTCGCCGGCCGACGTACCGCGGGCGGGCAGCACGTGCACCTCGATCCCGGCCGGCACCTCCGCCAGCTCGCGGGCGAACCGGTGGCGTCGCGCGATCTCGAACGAGACCCGCGCGACCTCCCACGGGCGTCGCGGCACCGACAGCGGGCGGTCGATCCGGCCGACCTGGAGCACGAAGACCCGGTCGGCGCCCAGGGCGACGGCCCGGCCGAGCGGGATCGAGTTGACGATCCCACCGTCGAGGTAGTGCTCACCGTCCACCTCGGCCGGCGGCAGGAGGCCGGGTACGGCGGCACTGGCCATGATCGCGTCGACCAGCCGGCCGCTGGTGAACCAGTGCTCAGCAGCGCGCTCGATGCTGGCCGCGCAGACCTGGAAGCGGACCGGCAGGTCCTCGAAGCGGGTGTCGCCGAACTCCTCGACCAGCCGTTGCTGGAGGAACGCCGAGGAGTACAGGTGGGTGCCGGTGGACACGGCTCTGCGGACCGTGCGCAGCGGCCGGTCGGAGACAGCTCGTGCGGTGTTGGTGTCCTGCCAGAGATCGGTGAGCCGGCCGATCACCGCCGGCGTCGGGTCGCGGGCGACCATCGCGCCGTTCAGCGCGCCGACGCTGGTGCCGAGCACCAGGTCGGGGACGACGTCGACCTCGAACAGCGCCCGCAGCATGCCGACCTCGGCAGCGCCCAGCACGCCACCACCGCCGAGCACGAACGCCGTCGTCATGTCCGCCATTCTGGGGTAGTCCGTGACAAACGGCAGGTTCCGGGCGCCTGTCCACGCCGGTCCGCTGGTTGAGGAGGGCCGTCAAGGCCCGTCTCGAAACCCACGGACCCACCCGGCGCCGGTCAGCCGGATCATCCTGCGTTTCGTCACGGACTACCGCGAGGGGAGGGTCAGCCGGTGGGTGCGAGCTCGGGGTGCTCCTCGCGGATCCGGCGGGTGACGACGTGCTCGACCCAGAAGATCACCAGGGGGATCAGCCCCGAGATCACCACCAGCAGGGCGAACGGCACCGACCAGCGCGTCTGGCGCCAGAGCAGGAACGAGACCACGACGTAGGCGATGAAGACCCAACCGTGGGCGACCCAGAGGATGCTCCACGTCTCGCCGAACGACTGCAGCGCCGAGCCCTGCGTAGCGAAGTGGCGAGCCGGGAACACGATCAGCGCGCAGAACGCGAGCAGCACACCCACCACGATGGCAAGCACCCGGTAGGCGACGAAGAGGCCCTTGGAGACGGGCAGGGACGCGGACACGGCGTCGAACCTACCTGCCGGCCGCAACGGCCCCGCCGCGAGGCCGTCCGAGGACGTCCTCCTGCAGCCACCGCCACCACATGAAGATCGCGAAGGCGCCGAAGACCCACCACTGGAAGGCGTAGAGGATGTTGCGCAGCGAGGTCGCGGAGTCCGCTCCGGGGAGTCGCTCGGGCGTGGCAGGGGCGAGCCCGTCCATGCCGGTGGCAGGGGCAAGGCCGCCCGGGACGGCGCGGTCCGTGGCGACCACGTAGCCGCCGTAGAGGTCGCGGTGGGTGCGCTGCAGGAGGTCGGTGACCGACAGGTCCGGCAGGACGTTGTCGGAGGTGTTGGGGTCGGCGACGCCGGAGTCGTCCGGGGGCTGGAGCAGGCCGACCAGGGCGGCCCGGCCGGCGGGTGCGGCGGGCGCGCCCTCGGGGCTCGGTGCCCAGCCGCGGACCACCGGGATCTCCGAGCCCGACGCGGTCACCACCGGCGTCACCACCCACACGCCGGTCCGTCCGGCCTGCTCACGCCCGGAGACGTAGACGGTGCCGGAAGGGTCCCAGACGCCGGTCACCACGACCGGCTTGGCCACCGCCGAGGCGAGATAAGGCGCGTCCGGCCCGAGCACCTCGTCGAGCGGTACGGCGCGCTGCCGGGTCACCGACGCGGCGTTGTCCGCGCGGTGCTGGTGCCACACGTCGTACTGCCAGCGCCCGAGGAGCACGGTCGCCGCTACCGCCGCCAGCATCAGCAGATGGACCGGCCAGTAGCGCGGAGCGAGCGGGGCCGGTGACACGCGGGCAAGGCTACGGGCCGGCTGCGCGGGACCCTCACGAGCCGGGTCCAAGGTCCCGACTTCCGGTGGACCCCTCGCGGATCGGGCCCGTGACGTGGATCATGTGACCGGAGGGGCCGGACGGGCCGCGCGGGGGTGCGACCGGCAAAGTGGAGGCATCCCCTCATGGGCAGGTTCCACCGCGCCATCGGCGTCGTGGTGTTCGGCGGCGCGCTCCTCGGCGCGCTGCTCCTCGGACTCGCGCTCACGCTGTCGGCTCCGACCGCCACCAGCAGCCCGACCCACGGGCTCCTCTTCGGGGTCTGGCAGGTCGTCTACGACACCAAGGCCCCCTCCCCGCAGATCCTGCTCGCCACCGTCGGTCTCGCCCTCGTGCCGGCCGCCGGTGTCGCGTTCCTCGAGCGCCGGATCAGCAACCACGACCGCCGCTCCTTCGTCCCCGACGACCTGCCACTCGCGCCGAAGGTCGTGATGCGACAGACCGCCGGCGGCTACGCCGGCCCGGTCACCGTCACGGTGCTGATCCCGGCCCACAACGAGGAGGCGTGCACCAGCGAGACCATCCGCTTGCTGCAGAGCCAGTCCCACCCTCCCGAGCGGATCATCGTGGCGGCCGACAACGGCCGGTGCCCTCAACCAGGTGCTGGCCGAGATCCTGCCCGGCCAGGGCGACAACGACCTGGTCATGGTGATGGACGCCGACGCCACCCTCGACGACGGATTCCTCGAGGCGGCGGTCCGGCGGATGACCGACGACCGCGCCCTGATGTCGGTCGGTGGCCTGTTCTATGGCGAGGAGGGCAACGGTCTGCTCGGGCTGTTCCAGCGCAACGAGCACCCGCGCTACGCCCGCGAGATGAAGCGCCGCCGCGGCCGGGTCTTCGTCCTCACCGGCACCGCCTCCCTCTTCCGCCCCGGCGCCCTGCGCACGGTCGCGGACAGCCGGGGCGACCTGGTCCCGGAGGTGCACGGCGACGTCTACGACACCTTGGCGCTGACCGAGGACAACAAGCTCATCTTGGCCCTCAAGTGCCTCGGCGGCCTGATGATCTCGCCGGCGGAGTGCACGGTGTTCACCGAGGTGATGCCCACGTGGCAGGCGCTGTGGGCACAGCGGCTGCGCTGGCAGCGCGGAGCCCTGGAGAACCTCGGCGAGTACGGCGTGCTGCCGCAGACGTTCCGGTACTGGCCCAGCAGCTCTGCATCGGCTACGGCGTGCTCGCCCTCAGCTCCTACCTGGTGCTGATCGCGTTGATGGTGCTCGCCGTCGACACCTGGGTGTGGTTCCCGTTCTGGATCGGGATCGGCCTGGTCTTCTGCCTGGAGCCGGGTGGTCACGGTCTGGAAGGGCGGCTGGCCCGCACGCCTCCTCGCCGCCACGCTCTTCCCCGAGGTGGGCTATGCGATGTTCCTCAACGTGGTCTACGTCAAGGGCGTCCTCGATATCAGCCTCGGCCACCAGGCCCGGTGGAAGCACGTGGTCCGGTCCGGACCGCGCCGACACGTGATGGTGGGTGAGTGATGAGCAGCCTGGTCACCATGTGGGGGATCCTCCTCCCCGCCTCGATCCTGTCCAGCCAGTGGTTCGCGGTGCTCTCGGCGTTCGTGGCGATCAACACCGTCATGTACGTCGCGCTGGCGATCGCGAAGATGCTGCCGCGGGTCCACGTCGGCGACGTCTGGCACCGCCGGGAGCGGCGTCGTACCAACCGGTCGATCCACCCGACGCCTGAAGAGTGCGCAACCGCCTGATCCTCCTGACATGCTGCCCCCGTGTACCAGCGGTGGGTGGCCCTCACGGCGCTGGCCTACGTCGTGCTCCACCACCTCGGCCTCCTGCCCGGCGGGCTCGGCGCCGCACCAGGCAACACCCAGTGGGCCGACTGGATCGACCTGCTCGTGCCGTTCCTGGTGCTCGCCCCGGCAGCGATGGCGTTGTCGGTCGCGCCCGCCTTGCGCCGGGCGTGGGTCGTGTTCGGCCTCGGCGCCGTCGCCTACGCCACCGGCCACGGCATCCACCTCGCCGCCAACTCCGTCGGCAACGCCGACCCCGGCCCGACCGCCCACCTGTGGGACGAGGTCGTCGGTCACGAGATCTGGTACGCCGGGGTGGCGCTCGTCGTGGCCGCCCTCGCCTGAGCATGCCCCCAAGGACCCGGCCCGGGCTGGGTCGGCTACCTCCTCGCGCTCGCGGTCGGCGCCACCTGGGCCAGCAACGCCGTCGGTGGCGGCGGGACCGTGGTCGCCGCCCTCGTGGTCGCCCTCGCGTTCGCCGCCTGGGGGTGGCGACACCGCGACGACCTCGGCCTCACCCTCCTGGTCGGGTTTGCGCCCGCAGCGGCGTTCCTGCTCGTCGCGACCTTCCGCTGACCTGCACCCGTGTCCGGTGCCGTTGCGCCATGATGTCCGCGTGTCGGTGACCACGGAGCGGGTCGCCCTGCCCGGGTCGCTGCGGGAGGCCGTGCGCTGGGAGCTGCGTCAGGCGGTTCGGCGACCCTTCACGGTCCCGCTGGTCGTGACCTTCAACGCCCTGCTGATGGCGGGCGCCTGGTTCCTCCTGCCGGCGGCTGCCCAGGACTGGCTCTTCACCCTGCACGGTCCGTCGGCGTTCGCCATGGTGATGGCGTTCTGGATGTACGCCGACGTCCCCGCCACCAACGTGCTCGCCCCTGACCGGGAGCGGGTACTGGTCGCGCTCGACGACCCGGTGATGCTGCGTCGCCTGCTCTACGCCAAGAACCTCTGCCTGTGGTGCTTCGTGGCGCCGTTCTGCGCGCTCGTGGCGGTGGTGATCGGCTTCCTCGACCACGACTGGCCCCCGGTCCTGGTCAGCATCACCGCGATCGGGGTGGTGCCCTTCGGCGCCCTCGGGATCGCCGGCTGGATCGGGATCCTCTGGCCCTACCACCCGCGCGACCTGAGGTTCCGCTTGGAGCACCGTCGGCCGTGGTTCCACATGACCGTGCGCTGGTCGGCCCTGCTCCTGGTCCCCTACGGCGTCGTCCCCTGGGTGGGCGCGGCCATGATCGCGCCGAGCATGCTGCTGTGGTCGCTGCTCCCCAACGGCGACCTGAGCAGTCGCCTGCCGACCGGCCACTTCGTCGCGGGCGTCCTGCTGGCCGCGATCGTGTCGATGACCGCCTTCTTCGGCGGCTACGCGGTCTCGCTGCGACTGGTCCGCCGGCGCCACGACCGTCTGCGCGCCTATCTCAGCGACCCCGACCGGGGCTGACCTCTGCACACCCGCGCAAGGTCATACGAGACGGGGAATAGGGGACTCGAACCCCTAACCCCCTGCTTGCAAATGGGCCTGAAGCAGGGGGTTGGAGTCGTAATATGGCTCTGACGCTGCGAAACACATGGACGGAGTGCAGATCGCCTGTGGGGGAACTGCCTTTCCCCCACCAGTCCCCCACAGAGGTGCCCAGCTGGCTAGAAAGCAGTTCGGGGTTAGGCGGAACCCGATCGGGAGGGATGGTCACATGGTCAGACGACGAGGGTTCGGGGAGGTCGAGCGCAGGTCAGCGGCAGGGGCGGGGTCACCCACCGGGCGCGCTACATGATGCCGGACGGCACCCGGCTACTCCCGCACGTTCGCGACCAAGATGGACGCCGAGGCCTGGCTGGCTGCAGAGCGCACCCTGATCGACCGGGACGCGTGGACCCCGCCGACGCGTGCGGCAGGTGGCCGAGCAGCGCCAGGCGAGCCCAGGCCGCTCCAACACGGTCGGCCGGTTCGCCGAGCACTACCTCGCCGAGCGCGATCTCGCGACCGTCCACCTTCCGGCTACCGGGCACTCCTGGACTCGCGGATCCTCCCGCTCTTCGGCGAGATGCCGCTGATCGACGTCACCCTGTCGGAGATCAAGCGCTGGCGGGCCTCGCTGGACCCCGAGACCACGCTTCGACGAACGCCGCCGCCTACCGGCTGCTCCGCTCGATGCTGCAGGCCGCCGAGGAGGAGGAGCTCATCGACCGCGCGCCGCCGAAGATCCGCGGTGCGAGCACCGCACGGGTGCAGCGGATCGCGGTGCCGGCGACCCTGGACGAGATCGACGTCATCACCGACGCGATGCCCGACCACCTCAAGCTGCTCATCGTGCTCGCGGCGTTCGTCGGCCTGCGCGAGGGCGAGCTGCTCGAGCTGCGCCGCTCCGACGTCGACGGCGTCACCGGCCGGATCAGCGTCACCCGCAAGGTCGACAAGGACGCCATCCCCGGCAGCCGCCGGCGCCTGCCCCCAGTGCGGCCGCCGCGATCAGCGCACCCAAGACCGCCAGCGGCATCCGCATCGTCCACGTGCCGCCGCCGTTCCTGCCGATGCTGCAGAACCACCTGCTCGAGCACTGCGCGCCAGGCCGCACGGCCTGCTCTTCCCCGGCGACCGCACCGACCACATGAGCGTCCGCTACCTGATGGACCGCTACCGCCCGGCCCGCGAGAAGCGCCGGCCGACCAGACCTCACGATCCACCACCTCCGCCACACCGCCCTCACCCTCGCCGGCCAGCACGGCGCCACCGCCGCCGAGCTCCAGGCCCGCGCCGGCCACGCCTCGCACGCTGCGATGGCGATCTACCAGCACGCCACCCTCGACCGCGACAAGGCACTGGCGGAACGGATCGGCGCGACCTACGACGCCTGGTCCAAGCAGCGCGATTGACCCGGCCGAGGAGGATGAATATCGCGCTCGAGACTGAGGCCAGCGCCGCCTTCGTCGACTCCTCGACAGCGGAGAAGTGGTGGCCGTTCTTCATCGCGATCAGCGCCACGACCGCACAGCACAAGAACATCGCGACCTGGATCGGCCCGTCGAGCGCATCGAGACCGAACAGTGCCAGGGAGCCGGCGATCAGCACTGCCAGCGTCACCAACGGGACCAGGGCATCGAGCAACGAGGGCGCCTGGACTCGGCCGAGATGCTGGTCCGACATGCGCTGTCCTCCGAACCGACTTGTGGCTCATGTTCGACACCGACCGGGCGCCACCCGCTGGGCGCCAGCGAGCCGCGTGCCGATACAGCACTCTGTCAGTACACCGATGCTGCGCGCATCCCCGCACCGGGCTGAAAGGTCCACTCGACCGACCTGGCGGACCGAGAGCGGGTACAGCTTCTCCGGACAGTCGCGGCCTCGTCAACGGTCCTACCCCAGCACGGGCATCTGACGGGCCTGTTAGTAGCCGGGCCATACGAGACGATGCAGCCAAGCATTTCTGCGTCCCTGAACCCTCGCCCTGACACTGGCGAGGGCGCAGACACGACACTTACCGAGCGATCCCGGGATTGTCGGCGACGAATCCGACGGCGTCGATCTCGATCGATGCTCCGAGCAGGAGTCCGGCGACTTGGACGGCGCTGCTGGCCGGTAGGCCGTTGGGGAAGCGTCGCTTGCGGACCTCGGCGAAGTCGGCGTATCGGTCCAGTGAAGTGAGGTAGACGCCCATTCTGACCACGTCTGAAGGCTGACCGCCGGCACGTTGCATGATCTGTTCGATCAGGTCGAACGTCGCATTGGCCTCGGCGGCGACGCCGCCGCTGACGAGGGATCCGTCCTGGCCAACCCCTACCTGGCCGGCGACGTAGACCAGTCGGCCGGGTCCTGAGACCACTCCCGCCAGGCTGAAGGAGGAGTCTCCTTCGCCAGAGATGTACTCGATCATCTCGTGGTTGCTCCTTCCTGCTGGTGAGAGCCTGTGCGGCTCCCGGTGGTCAAGCGGTCCGCTTCGGGGGCCAGGTCGATGAAGGCGGCCTCGAAGCCGGCCACGGTCTCCTCGACGATGCGGTCGCTGGTCAGGGTTGTCATCGCCATCTCGCCCTCGGAACCGAGGTACATCCCGTGGTTCAACAGGGCGAGGTGAAGGTGCTGCCACAGTTCTTCGTTGGTTCGTTCTGTGGCGCTCGCAGGCGCCTGCTCGCTCGCGTAGACGCCGAGTGCGGATCCGAAGCCGGTCATCGAGAAAGGGACGCCGTGGCGGGCCGCAAGGCCGGGCAAGTGGGTTCGCAGGGTGTCGGCGGCTTGCTCCATGGCGACGATGCGGTCCGCGGTGAGTCCTGCATGGCCACGCGACCGGCGACCATGCCGAGTAGGAACCCGTTGAAGGACCCGCCGTGCGCGATCCCGTCTACCGGTAGGGGTCGAGGATCTCATCACCTCGGACCGGCCGACGACGGCTCCGACGGGGAGGCCGCCGCCGATGAACTTGCCGAGCACGGTCAGGTCGGGGTCCAGGCGGAACCGCTCCTGAGAGCCGCCGACCGCCAGCCGGAGCATGAGGCAGTCGTCCAACACGAACAGGACGTCTTCTCGACGGCACAGGTCTTGGACGTGGTTCAGGAACTTCTCGGGCGGTGGGGCTACGAGACCGGTGAACATGACCGACTCGAGGATCACGCAGGCGACCTGGCCTGAATGCTGGGCGAGGACGCGCTCGAAGTCGTCGAGGTCGCCGAACGTGGCCAGGGCACGCGGCCAGGGGACTCGTCACGTCCGCCGAGTCCGACTTCGAGGTCGTCGAACGACCCGTGGTAGCCGTCCCAGGCCTTGACCACGATCGGTCGTCCGGTGTGGGCGCGTGCGACCTTGACCGCGAGCATGGCCGCTTCGGTCCCGGTCCCTGTGAACCGGACGAGGTCTCCGTGCGGGAGGCGGTCACGCAGGAGCTTCTGCGAACTCCAGCTGGTCGCGGCTTGCTTGGGGAGGGCGGTGCCTCTGTCGAGGGTTTCCCGCAGTGCTTGGACGACCGGCGGTAGGCGTGCCCGTGGATGAGGCTCAGGCCGTTGCACAGGTAGTCGACGTATCGTCGCCCGTCGACGTCGAACAGGTAGGGGCCTTCTCCGCGCTCGAACACGACAGGGTAGGGCCGGTGCCATCCGACGGTGCGGCTGCTGCCACCAGGCAGGGCTGCGCGGGCTCGTTCCTGCAGCGCTCTGGAACGCCTCGTTTCTGCGGTGAACTGGTTGGTGATCGCGTTCAAGGTCACTCCTTGGGGTGGAAGGTCCGGGCGACATCATGGCCAGGCTGGGTGGCGGGGCCCATGGGGAGATGGCCACAGTTCTCCTGTGGCTGTGGACGCGCTCACCAGCGCGGTTGGCGTGATCAGTCATGCGTCCGCGGGGCCGGGAGTGCCGACGAGGAAGCGGCGAGGTAGGCGCCGGTCATGGCGAGGATCCCGGTGCGGACCGCCTCTGCGGGGTCGGGAGCGAAGGGGCGTTGCTGTGCAGTCCGGGAAGCCGCGCGATCCGCTCTTCGAAGGTCGCGACGGGACTGGCAGTGGCTGCCCACACACGTCGTGGGCGCCGCCGATCTCCCAGTAGCAGGAGGGGATCTTACGGCCCACGAGGTCTGGGCCGCTGAGGACCGAGAAGTCCTCGCTGCCCATGGACGGTGGCCGCAGATGGACGTGGTCGTCTCCGAAGAGCGCGAGGTGCACGTCGCGGATAGCGCCGCTGAGCGGCTCGTCGTTGATCACTAAAGGGAACGGGGCCACTTCGGAGATCGTCGGCTCCTCGGGACATCCGGACGCCACGGCTTCCGCACGCACGATCCGGTGGATCGAGTCGAGAAGGTGACGCCGGACCCGGTTGTCGTGGTAGCGCACGTTGACCGTCATTTGGACGTCGTTGGGGATGTTGTTCCCTGCTCTTCCGGCGTGGGGATTGTGCTCACGGTGACCACCGCAGGGTCGTAAGGGGAGATCTCTCTGGCCACGATTGACTGGAGCCGCAGGATCGTCGCGGCGCTGACCACGATCGGGTCAATGCACGCCTCCGGGGTAGAGGCATGCCCTCCGCGCCCGGTGATGCCGATCTCCAGGGTGACGGCTCCGGAGGCGAAGAGCCCTCCCGATGGGCGACGCGGCCGGTCCCGAATGCCTCGACGTGCTGGGCCAGCGCGGCGTCGGGGAACCGGAAACGTTCGTAAAGGCCGTCGCGGACCATCGCGCGGGCGCCCTCGCCGATCTCCTCGGCGGGTTGAGCGACGACCATGACGGTCCCCCACCACAGGTCGGCTCGGCGAGAGAGGGCATCGACCACGCCGAGGGCGCTGGTCATGTGGACATCGTGGCCGCAGGCATGCATCACGTCGGTCGTGGCGCTGTCCCGGCCATACCGATGCGACACGCTCGCGTAGTCCAGCCCGGTTGCTTCCGTGACCGGAAGGCCGTCCATGTCCGCCCGGAAGCACGGTCGGCCCGTCCCCGTTGCTGAGCAGCCCGACCACGCCCGTCCCTCCGACCCGGTCGTGACCTCGGCCCCGCCGCCGTGAGCACGTCGGCGACGATCCAGCCGCTGCGGTGCTCGGAGAAGGACAGCCCGGGGGTGCCGGTGCAGGTCCCGGTAAAGGTCTCCGGTCACGCGCGAGATCCATGGTGTCCCGGAGACGGAGCCCGATCGGCGCCCTCGCGGCCGCCGGCACGACGCTGCTGCCGTCATACTCGACGCGGAGGCCTCGATCTCCGGCACGGCCTCGAGCAACTCGGTCGTGTAGGGGTGGGTGGGGTTGGCGAAGATCTCGTCGATCTGGCCGCGCTCGATCACCGAGCCCTCCAGCATCACCAGCGCGCGACGGGCGATCGAGCGGACCACGGCGAAGGTCGTGGCGACGAACACGATCGAGGTCGCGCGCTCCGGTGGGCCAGTCTCGCGGAGCAGCTCCAGGACGCGTGCCTGCACGGACACGTCGAGAGACGAGGTCACCTCGTCACACAGCAGGATCTGTGGGTCGGGGGCGAAGGCCCGGAGCGATGGCGACGCGTTGTTGCTGACCGCCGGAGAGCTCCCCAGGGATATCGGGTCAGGCAGCCGACGGGGAAGGTGAACGCGGCCTCCATCAGCCTCGACCAGGCGCTGCTGGCGGCCGCGGCGGTCCAGTTCTGGCCGGAACATCTCCAGCGGCCGGCGGACCAGCTGCTCGACGGTGTGCCGCGGGTTCAGCGAGGAGCCGGGTCTGGAAGACCAGCTGCATGCT
>CAVXFQ010000003.1:0-645181 GCA_963761085.1 uncultured Actinomycetota bacterium | reverse complement strand
CAGGCGAGCACGCGCACCGCCACGTAGGTCGTGGCGGTGAAGACGGCCACGCCCGCCAGCAGGTCCCAGCCGACGTGCAGGCTCGGCATCGCGGCGTACTGGTTCACGAACGCCGGGGGCTGGAGGTAGCGGTAGGCCCGCGAGGAGCGGGTGACCGTGTCGACGTACCCCAGGCCGGCCAGGCGTGGTGGCGCCATCGGGTAGGAGACGAAGACCAGCATGCCGAGGCCCCCAGAGATCAGCATCGCGTCGCGGAGCCTCAGGAACTGGGGCCGGTGCCGCCACAGAAGCCAGGCCATCGTCGCAATCAGGACCGGCCAGTGGCCCCAGATGTAGATCCAGTTCGCGGTCGCCTCGAGCACCGCCGAGGATTGGAGTGGCCGCTGCCATGCCGCCTCGACGTCGATGTGGAGGGTATGCTCCACGTCGACGAGGTAGCGCGCGTGCGTGCGCGCCAGCTGGGCCGAGGTTTCGGTGAGCCCGCGCACGCGGAAGTACACGACGACCCCGGCGACGACGATGAGCACCTGCTCGGCGGCCCAGGACAGGCGGGGGTGGTGCGCCTCCACGACCCCGAACACATGCATGCCGAACCTCCGGCCGTCCCGCCTCTCGCCTCAGGACCATCGTGCCGCCGTTCGTGCCCGCGGACCGGAGGCGAAGGGCCCCGGGGACCCGGGACTCCCGCCGGGCTCAGGCGGGAACGGGCGTGGCGGTGCTGGCGGCACGCCGGAGCGCCGCCCGGGTGAGCAGGAGGCTGACTCCGCCCAGCGCCAGCGCCGGCAGCCACGCCACCGCCGCCTTGACGGCCACCGCCGCCAGCGCTGCGTCCCAGGGGATGCCGAGCGCCACCAGCCCGACGACCAGCGCACCGTCGCGAGGGCTGGCGCCGTTCGGGTCCGGGGACGGCTCCGGCCACCTGGCTGGCCCCGAAGGCCCCGAGCACCGCGAGCGGCGACAGGTCGTGCCCCGTGGCGTCGACGGTGCCCATGAGCAGCGCCGCGATGGAGAGCTGGTAGGCGGCCGACAGCACGAACGCGTGGAGGAGCCGGCGCGGCGGCGGGAGCGGGCGACGGGGAAGCAGGTCGGGCCGGACGCGCCAGACCACGAACGCGACCAGCAGCGCGAGCACGACGACCCCCACGGCGACCAGCGCCATGTGGATCGGGAGCGAGGAGCCGGCGAAGACGACGAAGGCGGCCAGGCCGAGCGCGCCGACCAGTCGGTCGGTGCCGACGCTGAGGACAGCGTCGCCGCGGCCGACGCCGGTGCCGGTCAGCCGGTGGACCCGCCAGACGTCGGCGCCGACGTGCCCGGGCGTGAGCAGGCCGAGCAGCTCGCTCTCGGCGTAGGCCCGCAGGTGCCACCAGCGGCCGAGCGTGGCGTTGGTGAGCGCGCGCCACCGCAGGGGGCACAGGACGTACTTGCCGACGATCCACGGCACGACCCCGATCAGCACCGGCCACGGGCTGACGTGGGGGAGTCGCGGGAGGGTGAGGGCGGGGACGAGCGCGCTGACGACGACACCGACGAGGAGGACGACCCTCGACCGGGCCAGGGAGCGGAGGTGGTTCATCGACGCCTTCGGTGTGGGACAACTGCAGGTCCACCATGAGTGAACCAGAGGGATGCGCCCGTACCCCAGCGGATCTCGCGAACCCGTCAGGCGCCGGTCAGGTTCCCGGCGAGGCTAAGGGGCCCCTTACTTGAAGGGGCGGTGGCATTAACGGCACACTGGCGTTGTGGAAATCGCAGGCCGGGCGACGAGTCGACGCGTGAGCGCGTCGTCCGCTCGATCCTGGTCAACGGTCCCTCCACCGCCGCCGACCTGGCCGAGCGGCTCGACCTGACCCCGGCCGCCGTACGCCGTCACCTCGAGCACCTGCTCGTCGAGGGCGCGCTCGAGGCCCGCGACCCGCGGCCCAGCGCGAGCCGCGGACGCGGTCGCCCGGCGAAGGTGTTCGCGATCACCGAGGCCGGCCGGACCCACTTCGACCAGCAGTACGACGACCTGGCCGTGCAGGCCCTGCGCTACCTCGCCGAGACCGGCGGCGACGAGGCAGTGTTGGAGTTCGCGCGGCGCCGGGTGGCCTTCATCGAGCGCGACTACGCCACCGTGAGCGCCGCCGACCCCGACCTGACGCCCGGCCGAGGCGCTGGCCCGGGTCTTCTCCACCGAGGGGTACGCCGCGTCCGTGCGAGCGCTGCCCCTGCTCAAGCGCCGGGGCCGACGGGCCCGCCGAGCAGCTGTGCCAGCAGCACTGCCCGGTCTCCCACGTGGCCCACGAGTTCCCCCAGCTGTGCGAGGCCGAGACCGAGGCGATCGGCAAGGTCCTCGGCCGTCACGTCCAGCGGCTGGCGACGATCGCCCACGGCGACGGCGTCTGCACCACCTGCATCCCGCACGGACTCGACCACCGATCTCACCCACGAGAGGACGTCATGACCTCCATCGAAGAGCTCAACCCCGAGCTGCAGGGCATCGGCCGCTACCAGTTCGGCTGGTCCGACCGCGACGACGCCGGCGCGGCCGCCAAGCGCGGCCTCAGCGAGGAGGTCGTCCGCGACATCTCGGAGAAGAAGTCCGAGCCGCAGTGGATGCTCGACCTGCGCCTGAAGGGCCTCAAGCTGTTCCACCGCAAGCCGATGCCGACCTGGGGCTCCGACCTCTCGGGCATCGACTTCGACAACATCAAGTACTTCGTGCGCTCCAGCGAGAAGCAGGCCGCCTCGTGGGAGGACCTCCCCGAGGACATCAAGAACACCTACGACCGGCTCGGCATCCCCGAGGCGGAGAAGCAGCGGCTGGTCGCCGGGGTCGCCGCGCAGTACGAGTCGGAGGTCGTCTACCACTCGATCCGCGAGGACCTCGAGGCGCAGGGCGTCATCTTCAAGGACACCGACACCGCGCTGAAGGACCACCCGGAGCTGTTCCAGGAGTACTTCAACACCGTGATCCCGGTCGGCGACAACAAGTTCGCCGCGCTCAACACCTCGGTGTGGTCCGGCGGCTCGTTCATCTACGTGCCCCCGGGCGTCCACGTCGACATCCCGCTGCAGGCCTACTTCCGGATCAACACCGAGAACATGGGCCAGTTCGAGCGGACCCTGATCATCGTCGACGAGGACGCCTACGTGCACTACGTCGAGGGCTGCACCGCGCCGATCTACTCCAGCGACTCGCTGCACTCCGCGGTCGTCGAGATCATCGTGAAGAAGGGCGGCCGCTGCCGCTACACGACGATCCAGAACTGGTCGAACAACGTCTACAACCTCGTCACCAAGCGCGCGACGTGCGAGGCCGGCGCCACCATGGAGTGGGTCGACGGCAACATCGGGTCCAAGGTGACCATGAAGTACCCCGCGATCTACCTGATGGGCGAGCACGCCAAGGGCGAGACGCTCTCGATCGCGTTCGCCGGCGAGGGACAGCACCAGGACGCCGGCGCCAAGATGGTCCACGCAGCGCCGAACACCTCGTCGTCCATCCTGAGCAAGAGCGTGGCCCGCGGCGGTGGGCGCACGTCGTACCGCGGGCTGATCCAGATCAACGAGGGCGCCCACGGCTCCAAGTCCAACGTGCTGTGCGACGCACTGCTCGTCGACCAGGTCAGCCGGAGCGACACCTACCCTTACGTCGACATCCGCGAGGACGACGTGTCGATGGGACACGAGGCCAGTGTCTCCAAGGTGAGTGACGACCAGCTGTTCTACCTGATGTCTCGTGGCATGGCCGAGGACGAGGCGATGGCGATGATCGTGCGCGGCTTCGTCGAGCCGATCGCCAAGGAGCTCCCGATGGAGTACGCCCTCGAGCTGAACCGCTTGATCGAGCTGCAAATGGAAGGTGCTGTCGGCTGATGACGGCTGTTGCCGAGGCCCTCGAGACGAGGGTCGACTCCCACCTGCACCCGGAGGGGTCGTTCGAGATCGACGCCCACCCGGTCCCGACGGGGCGCGAGGAGATCTGGCGCTTCACGCCGCTCAAGCGGCTGCGCGGTCTCCACGCCGACGCTGCGCTCGACGGCTCCGGCCTCGCCGCCGCGTACGACGCGCCCCGAGGGCGTCGTCGTCGAGCCGCTCGAGGTCGGCGACCCGCGGCTCGGGTCGAGCGGCTTCGTGCCCACCGACCGGATCGCGGCGCGGGTCTGGCACGAGAGCCGCCAGCGGTTCGCCGTCACGATCCCGGCCGAGGCCGAGCTCGAGCGCCCGGTGTTCGTCACGCTGACCGGCACCGACGTCGAGCACGCGACCGCCACCCACGCCGTGATCACCGCCGGCGCCCACAGCCGGGCCACCGTCGTCCTGCGCTTCGTGGGCTCCGCGACCCTCGCCGACAATGTCGAGATCGTGGTCGGTGACGGCGCCGCCCTGACCGTCGTCAGCATCGACGACTGGGCCGACGACGCCGTCCACGTCGGACACCGGCACGCCCGGGTCGGCCGCGACGCGCAGTTCAAGCACGTCGACGTGAGCTTCGGCGGCGACCTCGTCCGCCACGACTCCACCGCCGACTACGCCGGCCCCGGAGGCGACGTCGAGATGCTCGGCCTCTACTTCGCCGACGCCGGGCAGCACATCGAGCACCGGCTGTTCGTCGACCACACGGCGCCCAAGACCAAGAGCCACGTGACCTACAAGGGCGCGCTGCAGGGCGAGGGCGCGCACACGGTCTGGATCGGCAACGTCTTGATCCGCAAGGTCGCCGAGGGCATCGAGACCTACGAAGAGAACCGCAACCTCGTGCTCACCGACGGCTGCCAGGCCGACTCCGTGCCCAACCTCGAGATCGAGACCGGCGAGATCGAGGGCGCCGGCCACGCCTCCGCCACCGGCCGGTTCGACGACGAGCAGCTGTTCTACCTCCGCTCGCGCGGCATCGCCGAGGACGAGGCACGCCGGCTGGTCGTCCACGGGTTCTTCAACGACCTGATCCGCCGGATCAACGTGCCCGAGCTCGAGGAGCAGCTGGCCACCACCGTCGAGGCCGAGCTCGCCAAGAACGTGCTCGGAGGCGGGTCATGAGCTTCGAGAGGGCCTGCTCCTCGAGGAGTTCCGCGACGGCGAGGCGATCGGGGCCAAGGTCGGCGACCAGGAGGTCGCGATCGCCCGTGACGGCGACGAGGTCTTCGCCGTCGAGGACATCTGCTCCCACGCAGCGGTCGCGCTCAGCGAGGGCGACGTCGAGGGCTGCACCGTCGAGTGCTGGCTGCACGGCTCGCGGTTCGACCTCCGCACCGGCAAGCCCACCGGACTCCCCGCCACCGAACCGGTGGCGACCTTCCCCGTCGAGGTACGCGGCACCGACGTGTACGTCGACGTCACCACCACCCTGAACGGAGTGACCCCCCAGTGAGCACCCTGGAGATCAAGGACCTGCACGTCTCGGTCAAGACCGACGACCCGACCGTGGGCGACAAGGAGATCCTCAACGGCGTCACGCTGACCATCAAGGACGGCGAGACCCACGCGATCATGGGCCCCAACGGCTCGGGCAAGTCGACGCTCGCCTACTCGATCGCGGGTCATCCCAAGTACACGATCACCTCCGGCTCGGTCACCCTCGACGGGGCCGACGTGCTGGCGATGACCGTCGACGAGCGGGCCCGCGCCGGGCTGTTCCTGGCCATGCAGTACCCCGTCGAGGTGCCCGGCGTCTCGGTCGCGAACTTCCTGCGCACCGCGAAGACGGCCATCGACGGCGAGGCGCCGAAGCTCCGGACCTGGGTCAAGGACGTCAACACCGCCCTCCAGCAGCTCGACCTCGACCCGACGTTCGGCACCCGCTCGGTCAACGAGGGCTTCTCCGGCGGTGAGAAGAAGCGCCACGAGATCGCCCAGCTCGAGCTGCTCAACCCCAAGCTCGCCGTGCTCGACGAGACCGACTCGGGCCTCGACATCGACGCGCTCAAGGTGGTGGCCGAGGGCGTCAACCGGTTCCGGGCCCAGGAGGGCAAGGGCGTCCTGCTGATCACCCACTACACCCGCATCCTGCGCTACATCGAGCCCGACTTCGTCCACGTGTTCGTGGCGGGCCGGATCGCCGAGCAGGGCGGCCCCGAGCTCGCCGACCAGCTCGAGGCCGAGGGCTACGACAAGTACGTGAAGGCTGCCGCCGCTGGTTGAGGAGGCGCGCCAGCGCCGTCTCGAAACCGAGGTGAGCCGACCGTGATGCGAAAGGAGAGGTGATGAAGGGCCTGCTTCCCGACCTCGACGTCGTCCGCAAGGACTTCCCGATCCTGTCGCGCGTGCTCGCCGACGGGCGGCCGCTGGTCTACCTCGACTCGGCCAACACCTCGCAGAAGCCCCAGGTCGTGATCGACACCATGGTCGACCACCTCGAACGGCACAACGCCAACATCGCCCGGGCCATGCACCAGCTCGGGGCCGAGGCAACCGAGGCCTACGAGGGCGCCCGCGACAAGGTGGCGGCGTTCATCGGCGCCCCCGACCGTGACGAGGTGATCTTCACCAAGAACGCCTCCGAGGCGCTCAACCTGGCGGCCGCGACCCTGGCCTGGCCGGGGGAGCGGCAGGTGGGTCCCGGCGACGAGATCGTGATCACCGAGATGGAGCACCACTCCAACATCGTGCCGTGGCAGCTGTTGTGCGAGCGCACGGGCGCGACGCTGCGGTGGTTCGGCCTGACCGACGACGGCCACCTCGACCTGGCCGACCTCGACGAGCTGGTCACCGAGCGCACCCGCGTGGTCTCCCTCGCCTGGGTCTCCAACATGCTCGGGACGGTCAACCCGATCGGTGAGATCGCCCGCCGAGCCCATGCGGTCGGCGCGCTGGTCGTCGTCGACGCCTCGCAGGCTGCTCCGCAGATGCCGATCGACCTGAGCGCGATGCCCGACGACGAGCGACCCGACCTGCTCGCCTTCACCGGTCACAAGGTGGTCGGGCCGACCGGCATCGGCGTCCTCTGGGGCCGGCGTACGGTGCTCGACCAGCTCCCGCCGTTCCTGGGCGGTGGCGAGATGATCGAGACCGTGACCATGGAGCGCTCCACCTACGCTCCGGTGCCCCACAAGTTCGAGGCCGGCACCCCGCCGATCGTCGAGGCGGTCGGGCTCGGCGCGGCCGTCGACTACCTCAGCGTGCTCGGCATGGACCACGTCCACCGCCACGAGCAGGCGATCACGGCCTACGCCCTCGAGGGGCTGCAGACCGTGCCCGGCCTGACCGTGCTCGGACCGCTCGACGCCACCCTGCGCGGGGGGGCGATCTCCTTCGAGATCCCCGGCCTGCACCCCCACGACGTGTCGACCGTGCTCGACTCCCAGGGGATCGCCGTCCGCGCCGGCCACCACTGCGCCAAGCCCGCTCACGCCCGCTACGGCGTGCAGAGCTCGACCCGGATGTCGTCCTACCTCTACACGACGCCGGCCGACATCGACGCGCTCGTCGAGGGCCTGGAATACACCCGCCGCTACTTCAAGTTGGGTTGAGCATCGTGACGACTGACCTGGATGCCCTCTATCAGGAGATCATCCTCGACCACTACAAGAACCCCCACCACCAGGGCCTCCGTGAGCCCTTCGAGGCGGAGGTCCACCACGTCAACCCGACGTGCGGCGACGAGGTGACCCTCCGGGTGCACCTCGCCGACAGCCCCGAGGGGAAGACCGTCGAGGACGTGTCCTACGACGCGCTCGGCTGCTCGATCTCCCAGGCCTCGGCCTCGGTGATGACCGACCTCGTGATCGGCAGGCGCGTCGACGACGCGATGGCGATCCACCAGGAGTTCCTGACCCTGATGCAGGGCAAGGGGCAGGTCGAGCCCGACGAGGAGGTGCTCGAGGACGGCATCGCCTTCGCCGGCGTCGCGAAGTTCCCCGCCCGTATCAAGTGCGCCCTGCTGTCGTGGATGGCCTGGAAGGACGCCACCACGACCGCCCAGATGGAGGAGACGAAGTGAGCACCCACACCGCCGGCCACGGCGACCTGCCCGAGGTTCCCGAGGCCACCGGCGCGGCCAGCACTGCAGGGTCGTCGACCACCACCGTCGACGACGTCACCGAGGCGCTCAAGGACGTCGTCGACCCCGAGCTGGGCATCAACGTCGTCGACCTCGGCCTGGTCTACGGCGTCCACCTCGACGAGGACACCAACGCCGTCATCGACATGACCCTGACCTCGGCAGCCTGCCCGCTGACCGACGTGATCCAGGACCAGACCAACACGGCCCTCGAGGGCATGGTCAACGACGTCCTGATCAACTGGGTCTGGATGCCCCCCTGGGGCCCCGACAAGATCACCGACGACGGCCGCGAGATGCTCCGCGCCCTGGGCTTCAACGTCTGAGCGCGACAGCCGAGCCCGCGAGGCTGTCGAGCAGCGAAGAGGTTGAGGAGCGTGACGTCGATCGGCGCTCAGGGCCGAGCGGCGGGACGCGTCTCGAAACCTGAGGCCCGCGGAATCCGTGGTCCCCTACGCGGTCTCGAGCGTGATCCGGTGCTGCCACGGTAAAGAAATGGTCGTTTCGCTCACACCGGTGTCCCCGGCTGCCTACCGTTGACTCGTTGGCTCGGGCCATCGCATGACAGCCGACCGAGGGGGCCGGCTGATGACTGTCCGGGGGGAAACTATGGACGCTGCACGTGCCACCACCATTCTGGTTCCGAAGCGCCGCGCTGCGGTCGTCTCCGACGGGCCCGTCGACTACGTCGGCCGGCACGCCCAGCAGCCCGCGCCGACACCCCAGGACGCCATCGCGCACCACCCGCGCGCCCACGGCTTCAGCATCCTCAGCCGGCTGGCCCGCGCCGAGCACCTGACCGCCACCGCGGTCTGAGCGTCACCACTGCGCCCATCCGGGCGTATATCCGAGGCGCCCCGGCGGCTCCGGCTGCGAGACTGCGGCCATGCAGCTCGCACGTCACCTGGACGCCTTCGCCGAGGCGGTCGACGCCTTCGCCGCGTCCGCGACCTCGGCGGGGCTCGATGCCGCCTGCCTGACGACGCCCGACTGGGACGTCCGCCGCCTGCTCGCCCACCAGGGGCTGATCCACCGCTGGGCCGCCGGCCACCTGCTCGGTGAGCGCGTCGATCCCGACGTGGCCGAGCTCGAGGGCCTCGAAGCGGCCGACCCGGTCGCCTGGCTCCGCGCCGGCGCCGACCGGCTGGCCACCATCCTCGCCGAGGCCCCCGACGACCTGCACGCCCTGGTGTTCCTCGCCGACGCCCCGCCGCCGCGGGAGTTCTGGGCGCGGCGCCAGTGCCACGAGACCACCATCCACGCCGTCGACGCCCTGTCGGCGGTGCTCGGCCGCTATCCGCGCGCCGACGACACCTGGATCGCGCGCGACGTCGCGCTCGACGGGATCGACGAGCTGCTGACCGGCTTCCTCCCGCGACCGATGTCCCGGCTGCGGACCGACGAGCCGACCACGATAGCTGTCCTGCCCGACGACGCTGACCAGCGCTGGCTGGTGGCCGTCAGCCCCCAGGCCCCGGTGACCGCCCGCGGCCTGGGCGACGAGGAGGCCGACGTCGTGGTCCGGGGTCGGCCGTCGCGCTCTACCTCACCTTGTGGAACCGCAGCGACGAGGTCACCGCCGAGGGCCTGGACCTGTGGGCCGAGGGCGCACAGGTGACCTGGGGGTGACTCCCGGATGACGGCACCCGTCGTCGTCGCCGTGGCGCCGGCGCGGTTCGGGCGCTGGGTGGACAACTTCGGGGAGCGCCATGGGGAGACCCGGCTGTCCGTCGACGACGGCGCCCTGCGCGGTACGGCGGCTGACGGCTCCCACTTCACGGCCCGGCTCCCGTTCGGCCTGCGCTACGACGGGCCGTACGACGAGCCGGTCGCGGTGGGCGCGGTCGCCGAGGCCGCGCGTCCACCGACGCGCTGGGGCGTGCTGCTGGTGCGCAAGGGCGGCTTCGCCGTGGCCCGTCTGACCGGGTCGGAGCTGACCGAGCACAAGATCGGGCAGCGCCACGTGCAGGGCCGGACGAAGGCGGGCGGCCAGAGCCAGCAGCGGTTCGCCCGCCGCCGGGACAACCAGGCACGCGCGGCCTACGACGCCGCCGCCGACCACGCTGCCCGGATCCTGGCCGGGCCGCCGCTGGTGGTCGTCACCGGCGGCGACCACGCCGCCGTCGACGACGTCCTCACCGACCCCCGCCTGCGGCACGTCACCGTGACCGGGCCCTGGCTCGCCGTACCGGACCCCAGGCGGAGGGTGCTCGACGCGGCCATCACCGAGGCGCTAGCCCTCCGCATGGAAGTCGTGAACATCTGACCGAACCGAGTCGGCTCTCGGCGCATCAGACCGGTTGAGACCAGTGGAGCGCTGGTGCGGCGAAGGTGAGGCCAGCGGTGACGTCGACGATCGAGCGGGCACCTCTGGTGGCCCGCGAGGCCGGCCCTCCCCGCTGGGTCCACCGTCCCGAGCTGGACGGCCTGCGCACCGTGGCCGTCTACCTGGTGGTGCTCTTCCACGCGGAGGTCCGGCTCTTCTCCGGTGGCTTCATCGGCGTCGACCTGTTCTTCGTGCTGTCCGGCTTCCTGGTCTCCTCGATCCTGTTCGACGAGGCCGCCCAGCGGGGCACTGTCGATGTCGGCGCGTTCTTCGCCCGCCGCGTCCGCCGGCTCCTCCCGGCGGCCGTCGTCGTCGTGGTGGCGACCTCTCTCCTGTCCCTGCTCACCTCGTCGGTGGTCAAGCGGCTGCCCTGGATCGGCGACGCCCAGTCCGCGCTGCTCTACGTGTCCAACTGGCACTTCCTGTCGGAGTCGAGTGACTACTTCGCCTCCGACATCAACAGGTCCCCGTTCCTGCACTTCTGGTCGCTGTCGATCGAGGAGCAGTTCTACGTCGGGTTCGCGCTGGTGCTGCTCGTGGTGCTGCTCGCCCCTCGTCGTAGCGGGCGCTGGACCCGGTCCGTCGCGGCTGTCGTCGGGCTCGTGGCCCTGGGCTCGGTCTGGTCGCAGGTCTACTGGGGGGCCCACGACCCCAACCGGGCCTACTACGCCACGGACGCGCGGGTCTACCAGCTGCTGGCGGGGGTGCTCGGGGCCCTGCTGTTCTTCCGGATCCGGGCTGCTCGAGGTGCGGCCGACCGGCGCAGTCCGGGACGCCGGCACCCCGGCAGCGTGCTCCTCCTGCTCGTCACCCTGGTGGTCGTCGCCACCTCGCTGGTCCCGGTGTCCGCGAGCACCCGCGGGCTCGTCGCGACCGCGGTGGCCGGGCCGCTGATCCTGCTCGTCATGGTCGACGTCGACCCGGCCGCGCGCTGGCTGCTGACCCGGCCGGTGATGACCTACCTCGGCAAGATCTCCTACGGCACCTACCTCTGGCACTGGCCGGTCGTGCTCGTCCTCCGGGAGCTGTTCAGCACCGGCGCGCTGGTCATCGCGGTGATGACCGCCCTGGTCGCGACGGGTCTGGCCTGCCTCTCCTTCGAGGTGCTCGAGCACCCGATCCGGAGCTCGCGCCGCCTGGCCCGCTACCGGTTCCCGACCGTGGCCGTCGGGGTGACGGTCTCCGCCCTGGTCGCCGTCACCGTGGTCCCCGCCGTGCTCGGGAGCTATGTGACCCCGGCGATCGCGACGCACCAGGCCCTGCCCGGCGTCATCGTGCTCCCCTCCGGCCAGAAGGTGGACACCCGCACGGTCCTGCCCACCGGGCCGGTGCCGCGAGGCCTCAACTGGAAGGCGCTGAGTCGCGACCGCGGGCTCGACGACACCTACTGCACGCCGACGGACCTGACCAGCTGCCTCCTGCACCGGGGCTCGGGACCGCGCGTGCTCATTGTGGGCGACTCCCACAGCAAGATGCTCGGAGCGGGCCTTCTCGACCTGGCGAAGAAGCACGACTTCACGCTCTACGGGTCGATCGTGGCCCGGTGCTCGTGGTTCCCGCACACCACGAGCCCCCTCCAGGAAGCGACCATGCGCAGCGACTGCCATGCCGCCCGGGACCACCTCTTCCCCGAGCTCGTGCGCGCCCTGCACATCGACGTGGTGGTGCTCACCCAGCTGCCGCGCCCGCTGGTCTCCGACCTGCAGCCCGACCTGTCCTCCCCGCAGCTGGCCTCCCGCGCCGTACGAGACGTCACCCGGTCGATCGAGTCGGCCGGTGCCCGGACCGTGATCGTGACCAGCATGCTCACCACGATCGACGACCCGCTGGGCTGCCTCTCGGCCGCCCATGACCGCAGTCAGTGCGAGACCGTGCAGACCGTTTCGGCCGACGACCCGACCCCTTACTACGTCGCCGCGGCCGCCGACGACCCTGACGTCGCGACGATCGACGTCAACACCGTGATGTGCCCGAGGTTCCCGCTCTGCTCGTCGGTGCTCGACGGCCTGCCCGTGTGGCGCGACAGCCTGCACTACCTGCCGGCCAACGTGGTGGCCCACGACGCACAGATCTGGGACCTGCTGGTCGCGACCGGCTTCTTCAGCCGTTGAGGTTCTCCCCGAAGGCGAGCGGCTCCCGCGTGAACAGGTAGGTGGCCCAGTTGAGCTTGGTGACGGTGCCGTCCGGGGCCCGGGTGACCCGCAGGAGCTCGCCGCGCTCGCGCCCGGAGACCGTGCGGTAGAGGTCGTCGCCGACCTTCTCGAAGACCGACGGAGGCATCGCCGGGGCCGACGGGAGGTCGATCCGGGCCTCGAGCGTGCCGTCCCGGACGGTCAGCACGAAGGGGTGTCCCTCCGAGAACCACCGGCCGAGCAGCCCCCGCAACTCGTCGGGCACCACGGTGCCCGAGCGCCAGATCTCGTCCTCCACGGGGTCGTGCTCGACCACGTGGTCGGCCAGCTGGATCGCGAAGGCGTCGGGGGAGGGCGTGACGGTGGCGTTCATCAGGACGATGCCGCCGGTGCCGGACTCGCGGTGGGTGAAGACGCCGGTGATGTGGCCGGGCATGCCGCCGGTGTGACCGACCCAGGTGCGGCCGGTGGGGGAACGCATCAGGAAGAAGCCGAGCCCCATCGCGCCGGTCCACGCCTCGGTGTTGAGCAGGATCTGCGGCTGACACATCTCCTCGAGGGTGTCGGCGGACAGCAGGGAGGACGGGTCGGCGACGAACGCCGACCACCGAGCCAGGTCGGAGGCGGTGCTGGCCAGCCCGCCGCACGCCGCCATCGCCTTGAGGTCCATCACCGGCTCGACCCGCGGCACGTCGTCGTACGGCGCCACGTAGTAGCCGGTGGCGTGCGGGCCGCCGTCGAAGCCCACCGACGTACGACGCAGCTCGAGCGGGTCGAGCAGCCGCGAGCTCAGGGACTCCTCCCAGGACCGCCCGTCGAGCTCGGCGACGAGCTCGCCGAGCATGGCGTAGACGACGTTGGAGTAGTGCCAGCGCTCGTGGGGGCGCAGGATCCGCTCCACGTCGTCGAAGTCGCGGCGCAGTGTCTTGGAGTCGGGCTGCTCGAGGGTCTCCCACACGTCACCGAGCGGTTCGCGGGCCATGCCCGAGACGTGGGCCAGGCACTGACGGATCGTGATCGGGTGGGAGACCTCGGGCAGGTGGTCGCCGAGCAGGTCGTCGAGACCCAGCCGGCCCTCGTCGCGCAGCATCATCACCATCACCGCGGTGAAGGTCTTGGTGTTGGAGGCGACCAGGAACTGGTCGTCGGCCGTGGGCGCGCGATCGGCGCCGACGTCGGCGACGCCGATGCCGTCGCCCCAGACGACGTCACCACCGTGGGAGACGGCAGCGTAGAGCCCGGGCACGCGCCCCTCGCGCTGCTTGCCGAGCGCGATGCGCCGAAGGGACCGGGTCGTCGAGTCGAGAAGCTCCCTCACAGGTGCAGAACCTAGCGCGAGGTCGAGACCGAAAGTCCCCTGCCCCGGGTCCACCGACGTCCTAGAGTCGAAGCCGTGAACGACCCGGTGATCGAGATCCACGGGCTCGAGAAGTCGTTCGGCACCACCAAGGCGCTGGACGGCCTCGACCTCGCCGTCACGCCGGGGGAGGTGCACGGGTTCCTCGGGCCCAACGGAGCGGGCAAGTCGACGACGTTGCGCATCCTGCTCGGCCTGGTACGCCGCGACGCAGGGGAGGTGCGGCTCTTCGGCGCCGATGCGTGGGCCGAGGCGGCCGACCTCCACCGGCGCCTCGCCTACGTGCCCGGCGACGTGAGCCTGTGGCCCAACCTGAGCGGCGGCGAGGTGATCGACATGCTGCTGCGGATGCGCGGCGCGCCCGTCGACCACCCCCTGCGTGCGGAGATGGTGGAGCGGTTCGAGCTCGACCTGACCAAGAAGGGACGGGCCTACTCCAAGGGCAACCGGCAGAAGGTCGCTTTGGTCGCCGCCTTCGCCGCGCCCACCGACCTCCTCGTGCTGGACGAGCCGACGGCGGGGCTCGACCCCCTGATGGAGCAGGTCTTCGCCCAGTGCATCGCCGACGTGCAGGCGGCGGGCACCACGGTCCTGCTGTCGAGCCACATCCTCAGCGAGGTCGAGCGGCTCGCCCACCGGGTCACGATCATCCGCGAGGGCCGCGTGGTCGAGACCGGGACGCTCGACGGCATGCGCCACCTCCACCGCTCCCGCGTGCGCGCCGAGACGATGGGCCCACCACCGGACCTGTCGGGCATCGCCGGCGTGCACGACCTCGAGGTCGAGGGCGACACGGTCACCTGCACCGTCGGGCCCGAGGCGCTCCCGGCCGTGCTCGCCGCCCTGACCTCGGCCGGCGTACGGGCGCTGACCAGCACGCCGCCCACCCTGGAGGAGCTCTTCCTCGACGCCTACCGGCGCCCGGAGGAGGGGGCCGTGCGATGACCGGCGTCGTCGGGCTCACGCGCTTCGCCCTGCGGCGGAGCCGGGTCCTGGTCCTCGCGTGGACCGCCGTCCTCGTGGTGATGTGCTACGCCTCGGCCGCCGCGACCGGCTCCCTCTACGCGACCACCGCCGACAAGATCGCCGCCGCGCGGGCCATCAACGGCAGCGCGGCGCTGGTCGCACTCTACGGACCGATCCTCGACCCGAGCAGCCTCGGCGAGCTGGCGATGACCAAGATGACGGTCACCTACGCGGTGTTCCTGATGGCCTTCGCCGTCACCCTGGTACGACGCCACACCCGCGTCGAGGAGGAGTCCGGGCGCGCCGAGCTGCTCGGAGGTCTGGCCGTCGACCAGTCCGCCCCGCTCCTCAGCGCCGTCCTCGTCGGGGTCCTCGGCTCCGTCGTGGTGTCGGTGCTGGCCGCCCTGGCCGACATCGCAGGGGGGCTCCCCGTCGCCGGCTCGCTGTGGTTCGGGGCCTCGTGGCTCGGGCTCGGACTGGTCGCGACCGGCATCGGCGCCGTCTCCGCCCAGCTCTCCGCCAGCGCCCGCACCTCGGGTGCGGTCGCGGCCGCGACGATCGCCGTCCTCTTCCTGCTCCGAGCCATCGGCGACACCACGTCGGCGTCGTGGCTGAGCTGGCTCTCGCCGCTGGGCTGGTCGACCCAGCTCCGGGCGTGGTCCGGCCCTCGCGGGTGGCTGCTGCTCCTCGACGTGATGGTGGCGGCGCTCCTCGTGGTGGCCGCCGTACAGCTGCGCCGCCGCCGCGACCTCGGCTCCGGACTGCTGCCCGAGCGTCCCGGCCCCGCCACCGGCTCGCCGCGGCTGGCCGACGCGCTCGCCCTCAACCTCCGGCTCCACACACCGACCCTCGCCGTGTGGAGCGTCGGGGTGGCGGTCATGGGTGCCCTGATGGCCGCGATCATCCCCAACATCGGCTCGATGCTCGACAACGTCGGAGCGCGGGACATGTTCGAGCGGCTGGGAGGCATCGGCGCGCTCCAGGAGACCCTGGTCGCGGCGTTCGTCTCGGTCGGCGCCGTGGTGGTCTCGTGCTTCGCGGTCTCGGTGATCTCCCACGGCGGCACCGACGAGCACGACGGCCGGACCGAGGAGGTGCTGGCGACCGCTACCGAGCGCTCGACCGCCTTCCTGGCGGTGGTCGTCGTCGCGATCGGCGGCGTCGCCTGGCTGCTGCTGATGACCGGGCTGGCGATGGGCGTGGGAGCGACCGGGTCGCAGGTGAGCTTCGGTGGCTGCGTCGCGGCTGCCCTCGTGCAGCTCCCGGCCGTGGGCGTCGTGGCGGGCCTGGCGCTGCTCGGGCTGGCGCAGGGGGCCCGCTACGCCGTGGGCGGCTGGGCCGTGGTGGTGGTGTTCTTCGTGATCGGTCCGGTGGCCGAGCTGCTGAAGCTCCCGGGCTGGGTGGCCGGCCTCTCGCCGTACTCCCACGTGCCCAAGGTGCCCGCCGAGGCGATGAGCTGGCCACCCGTGCTGGTGCTGGCCGCGATCACGATCGTGCTGGTCGGCACGGCCTGGTGGCGCTATCGCGAGCGCGACATCGGCTAGCGTCGCCGCCATGTGGGAGCCCGACCCCGCGTGGCACCCCCTCGTCGGGGGCACCGGCACGTCCACCGTCGGTGTCTGGCGCACCGACTCCGACGGCCGGCCGCTGGTGGTCAAGCGGCTCGGTGCGCCCACCCGTCACGACCCGCCGGAGCTCGCCGACCCCCACCACTTCGCCTACTGGCGGCGCGAGGCCGACGTCGCGACCGCGTCACTGGTCGAGGCGACGCCCGGACTGCGCGGGGTCGTCGTCGACGTCGCCGAGGACGAGCACGGGATCACCCTGACCCGCGAGTGGGTCGAGGACGCCGCGCTGAACGGGCTCTACGTCGCGCACGCGATGGGTCGCTTCGCCGGCGCCGACCTCGGCCGCCATCGCTGGCTGGCGGTCGGGCAGCTGCGCGACCGGCTGGCGCCGGGTCGAGCGGCGGGGTGGCTGGCCGACCCTGGCCCGGACCACGGTCGCCGACGTGGCCGACCGGCTCTGGGAGCGCCGCGAGACCCTGCTGCGCGAGCTCGACGCCCTGCCCCAGGTGCCGCAGCACGGCGACCCCGCGGCGCAGAACTTCCCCGGCCGCGACGGCGACGACGTCGTGGCGATCGACTGGGCCTCGCTCGGGAGCGGGCCGGTCGGCGCCGACCTCGGCATCTATCTGCAGAACGCCCGAGAGGACGCCGAGCCCCTGCTCGACGCCTACCTGATGGGGCTGCCCGACGGGGTCGCGACCGCCGAGGAGGCCACGCTCGGGATGCGGGTCAGCGCCGCCTACACCGTCCTGTCCCGCGCCGAGTGGGCGCTGGCCCGCGTCGCCGGGGGAGAGGGCGCGCTCGCCGGCAAGTACCGCCACCCCGCGGTGGCGCCGTACCTGCGCCGGCTGCAGCGCCAGTTCCCCCTGCTCGAGTCTCTCCTGTAAGAGCTACTCGACGGGCTGACCGGTGAAGGTGTTGCAGGCGGCGAGGGTGCCGTTCTGGTAGCCGACCATGAACCACTTGACGCGGGCGGCCGAGGAGCCGTGGGTCCACTGCTCGGGGTTCACCCGGCCGGTGGTCTCCTTCTGGATGGTGTCGTCGCCGACCGACTTGGCCGCGGCGATGCCCTGCTGGATGTCCTGGTCGGTGAGGTCCTCGATCAGCACGTTGCCCTGGGAGTCCTGGGTGCTGGTGGCGTTGCGCGCCCACATGCCGGCGTAGCAGTCGGCCTGGAGCTCGAGGCGCACCGAGCCGCTGTTGGGGCCCTGCTGGGTGCGGACCTTGCTCATCGTGCCGAGCAGGTTCTGGATGTGGTGGCCGAACTCGTGGGCGATGACGTAGGGCTCGACGAACGCCCCCGACGGGCCGTTCAGCCGGCCCTGCAGGATCTGCTTGAAGAAGGTCGGGTCGAAGTAGATGGTCTGGTCCGTCGGGCAGTAGAAGGGGCCCATCGCCGCCGACGCCTGGCCGCAGCCGCTGCGGGTCTGGCCGCCGAAGGTGTTGATCGCCGCCTCGGGGCGGTACGTCGCGCCCGACGCCTGCTGGGCGAGGGTCGCGCTCCAGTAGTCGTTGAGGGAGTTCTCGACCGCGACGACGCCGCACGTCGTCGGGTGGTCGTTGGCGTCCTGGCCGGTGGTGCACCCGGCGTACTGCGCGCTCTCGGTGCCGGTGAAGCGGCTCGTGCTGTAGCCGTCGAGACCGCCGCCGCTGATCGCCCCGGTGAGGTCGACGCCACCACAGGCCTTGAGCATCACGATCACCACGATGATCAGCAGCAGGCCGACACCGCCGCCGGCCCGGGTGCCGCCGGGGAGCGGGATGCGCGTGCCTCCACCGCCGAGCCCCCCGCCCATGCCGCCGCCGCCCCCGCCGCTGCTGCCGGAGTCGCGGACCCGGCTCGTGTCGAGCCTGGCCTTGGGGTTGAACCGCATCGTCGGCTCCTCGGGTCAGGGGAGGGGTGCGTGCCCAGGTCAGGGGAGGTGTCGGGGCCGCCCTAGACTAACCAGCCTGATGATCAGTGCCCAACGACTCGAGGTCCGAGCCGGGGCGCGGTTGCTGATGCACGATGTCTCCTTCCGGGTCGGCCCCGGTGACAAGGTGGGCCTGGTCGGACGCAACGGTGCCGGCAAGACCACCCTCACCCGCATCCTGGCCGGCGACGGCCAACCCGCCTCCGGTCAGGTCCACGCGACCGGCTCGGTCGGCTACCTCCCGCAGGACCCGCGCACCGGCGACCCCGAGGTTCCCGTGCGCGAGCGGATCCTGTCCGCGCGCGGACTCGACGACGTCGTACGCCGGCTGCGCGACTCCGAGGTCGAGATGGGCAGCGATGACCCGGCCGTCCGCGAGCGGGCGATGAAGCGCTACGAGCGCGCCGAGGCCGAGCTGCACGCGCAGGGCGGCTACGCCGCCGAGGCCGAGGCCGCGCAGATCGCGGCGTCCCTCGGCATCGAGGACCGGCTGATGACCCAGCCCCTGCGGACCCTCTCCGGCGGCCAGCGGCGGCGCGTGGAGCTGGCCCGCATCCTGTTCTCGGGCGCCGAGACGCTGCTCCTCGACGAGCCGACCAACCACCTCGACGCCGACTCGGTGATCTGGCTGCGGGAGTTCCTCAAGGCCCATCGGGGCGGGCTCGTGGTGATCAGCCACGACACGGCGCTGCTCGAGCAGACCGTGACCAAGGTCTTCCACCTCGACGCCAACCGCCAGGAGATCGACGTCTACAACATGGGCTGGACGGCCTACCTGGCGCAGAGGGAGGCCGACGAGCGGCGCCGGCGCCGGGAGCGGCACAACGCCGAGCGCAAGGCCGACGCCCTGATGGACCAGGCCAACAAGATGCGGGCCAAGGCCACCAAGGCCCAGGCCGCGCAGACCATGATGCGGCGGGCCGAGCGGCTGATGAGCGGTGTCGAGGCCGAGCGCCGCGCCGACCGGGTGGCGCGGATCTCGTTCCCCGACCCGGCGCCCTGCGGCAAGACGCCGCTGACCGCGTCGGAGCTGTCGAAGTCCTACGGCTCGCTCGAGGTGTTCACCGACGTCGACCTGGCGATCGACAAGGGCTCCCGCGTCGTCGTGCTCGGCCTCAACGGCGCCGGGAAGACGACGCTGCTGCGGATCCTGGCCGGCGTCGACAAGCCCGACACCGGCGAGGTGAACCCCGGCCACGGGCTGAAGCTCGGCTACTACGCCCAGGAGCACGAGACTCTCGACACCGACCGGACCGTCCTGGAGAACATGCGCTCGGCCGCACCGTCGCTGACCGACACCGAGACCCGGTCGGTGCTGGGCTCGTTCCTCTTCTCCGGCGACGACGTCGAGAAGCCGGCCCGGGTGCTGTCCGGCGGCGAGAAGACCCGGCTCGCCCTGGCCGCCCTCGTCGTCTCCAGCGCCAACGTGCTGCTGCTCGACGAGCCAACCAACAACCTCGACCCCGCCTCCCGCGAGGAGGTCCTGGCCGCGATCCGCAGCTACCAGGGCGCCATCGTGCTGGTGACCCACGACGAGGGCGCGGTCCGGGCCCTCCACCCCGACCGGGTGCTGATCCTCCCCGACGGGGTCGAGGACCTCTGGAACGACTCCTACGCCGACCTGGTCAGCCTGGCGTGAGGGCCTGTCGGCGGCCACTTCTACAGTGAGTGGCATGGATCCCGACGAGCTCGCCGCCTCCGGGCTGCGCTACGACGTCTCCGGCGTGGTCGCGACGGTCACCCTCGACCGGCCCGACGTACGCAACGCCCAGACGCCCCGCATGTGGCGCGCTCTCGCTGCGATCGGCGCCGAGATCCCCGAGGCGGTGCGGGTCGTGGTGATCCGCGGGGCGGGCCAGAGCTTCTCGGCTGGGCTCGACCGGGCGATGCTCGACCCGCGAGGCGTCGAGGGCGAGTCCGTCGTCGGCATGCTGGCCGGGTCGGACGACGAGGCTTCGGCCACCATCGACGCCTACCAGCAGGGCTTCACCTGGCTGCGCGACCCGAGGTTCGTCTCGATCGCCGTGGTCCAGGGGCACGCGATCGGGGCGGGCTTCCAGCTCGCGCTCTCCTGTGACCTGCGGGTGCTGGCCACCGACGCCCAGCTGGCGATGAAGGAGTCCTCCCTGGGGCTGGTGCCCGACCTGACGGGAACAAAACCTCTCGTCGAGGCGGTTGGTTACGCACGAGCCCTGGAGATCTGCGCGACCGCGCGGTTCGTGGGGGCCGACGAGGCGCTCGCTCTCGGACTGGCCACGGTGGTCTGCCCGCAGGCCGAGCTCGACGACATGGTCGCCGACCTGGTGGCGGCTCTCACCGCCGCGCTTCCGGGTGCGGTGCGGGAGACCAAGGCGCTGCTGCAGGCGGCACCCGCCCGGTCGCTCGACGAGCAGCGGCGGTGCGAGCGCGAGGCCCAGGTGCGGAGGTTCCGCGAGATGGCCGCCCAGCTGGGCGGCGAGACCGGCTAGCCGGAAAGAGGAGGAGAGGAGGAGCGATGTCCAACCTGCACGCGGCCGCCTGGCGGTCGCTCCACCGCGACTCCTCCGTCGTCGAGAACAAGATCGAGCGGCGCACCCTCCGTCGGGTGCTGAGGTTCGCCCACCCCCACCGGGGCCCGATCACCCTCTTCCTGGGCGTGACGGTGGTCGACGCGATGCTCGTCGTCGTGCCGCCGCTGCTCATGGCGCGCCTGGTCGACAACGGCATCAACGGCGGCAACACCACGCTGGTGATCTGGCTCGCCGTCCTCATGGCTCTCGCTGCCGTGGCCGACGCCGGCCTCGGACTGGTCAGCGGCTACCTCTCCAGCAAGATCGGCGAGGGCCTGATCTACGACCTCCGCACCCAGGTCTTCGCCCACGTGCAGCGCCAGTCGCTGGCGTTCTTCACCCGCACCCAGACCGGCGCGCTCGTCAGCCGGCTCAACAACGACGTGATCGGGGCGCAGCGCGCGTTCACGTCCACGCTGTCCGGCACCGTCTCCAACATCATCTCGGTGGTGGTCGTCGGCATCACCATGCTCGCGCTGAGCTGGCAGGTCACCCTGGCCTGCCTGCTGCTGTTCCCGATGCTGCTGGCGGCGTCGCGCTGGGTCAGCGGGCGGCTGGTGGGCCTGACCCGCGACCAGATGAACGGCAACGCCGACATGGGCAACGTGATGACCGAGCGGTTCAACGTCGGCGGGGCGATGCTGCTCAAGCTCTTCGGCAACCGCGAGACCGAGGACGAGCGGTTCGCCGGCAAGGCCGCGATCGTCCGCGACCTCGGCGTCCGCATCTCGCTGCTGACCCGGGTGTTCTTCGCCGCGATGACCCTCGTGCCGTCGTTGGCGACCGCGCTGGTCTACGGCGTCGGCGGCGTCCTCGCCGTCCAGGGCCACCTGTCGGTGGGCGTCCTGATCGCGCTCGGGACGCTGCTGCTGCGCCTGCTCGGGCCGCTGCAGGGCATCTCCAACGTCCGCGTCGACGTGATGACCGCGCTGGTGAGCTTCGACCGGGTCTTCGAGGTCCTCGACCTGCCGTCGCTGATCCAGGAGAAGCCCGACGCCGTCGCCCTCCCGCACAGCGCGGGGTCGCTCCAGTTCGACCACGTCTCCTTCACCTACCCCACCGCCGACCAGGTCTCGCTGGCCTCGCTGGAGTCCGTGGCCCGCACCGAGTCGCGCGAGTCGGGCGAGGTGCTCCACGAGATCTCGTTCTCGGCCGAGCCAGCGCAGATGGTGGCGCTGGTGGGCCCCTCCGGCGCCGGCAAGACCACCGTCACCCACCTCGTGGCCAGGCTCTACGACGCCACCTCGGGCGTGGTCCGGGTGGGCGGTCTCGACGTCCGCGACGTGACCCTGCAGAGCCTCGAGGACGCCGTGGGCTACGTGACCCAAGACGCCCACATGTTCCACGACACGATCCGGGAGAACCTCCTCTACGCCGACCCGGCCGCCACCGACGACGACATCTGGGCCGCGCTCGCGGCCGCGCAGATCGAGCCGCTGATCCGGGCTCTTCCCGAAGGGCTCGACACGGTCGTCGGAGACCGCGGCTACCGCCTCTCCGGCGGCGAGCGCCAGCGCCTCGCCATCGCCCGGCTCCTGCTCAAGGCTCCGTCGATCGTGGTGCTCGACGAGGCCACGGCCCACCTCGACAGCGAGTCGGAGGTCGCGGTCCAGCGCGCCCTCGACGCGGCCCTGGCCGACCGCACCTCGCTGGTGATCGCCCACCGGCTCTCCACGGTGCGCGACGCCGACCTGATCCTCGTCGTCGAGGGCGGGCGGATCGCCCAGCGCGGCACCCACGCCGAGCTGCTCGCCCAGGGCGGCCTCTACGCCGATCTCTACCGCACCCAGTTCCTCCCGGAGTCCCGCTCGCTGGTCACGGCCGTCGACGACTGACTCCTGGCAGGGTGGAGGCATGGACCTCGGACTCACCGGCCGCGTCTTCCTGGTCACCGGCGGCGGCCGGGGGCTCGGTCGGGCGACGGCCGACGTCCTCGTGGCCGAGGGGGCACGCGTCGTCGTGTCCGGCCGCACGGAGGAGTCACTCGCTGCGGCGGTCGACGAGCTGGGCCGCGACCACGCGTCGTACGTCGTGGCCGACAACGCCGACCCGAAGACGCCTGGGCGCCTGATCGCCGAGGCACACCACCGCTGGGGGCGGCTCGACGGAGCCCTGATCAGCGTCGGCGGGCCGCCGGTGGGCAGGGTGTCCGAGATCAGCGACGACGACTGGGCATCGTCGTTCCAGAGCGTCTTCCTGGGGGCGGTGCGGCTGGCGCGGGAGGTCGCGGACGCCCTGGGGGAGGGCGGCGCGATCGCGCTCGTGCTGTCCACCAGCGTCCGGGCGCCGCTGAGCGCGATGGCCGTGTCCAACGGGCTCCGCCCCGGGCTGGCGATGATCGCCAAGCAGCTCGCCGACGAGGTGGGTCCGCGCGGGGTGCGGGTCAACGGCCTGCTCCCGGGTCGGGTCAGGACCGAACGGCTCGCCGAGCTCGACGCACTCGGCGGTGACGCGCCCGTGATCCCGCTGGGCCGGTCGGGCGCGCCGTCAGAGTTCGGCCGGGCCGCGGCGTTCCTGCTCAGCCCCGCGGCGTCCTTCGTCAGCGGCGCCATGCTGCCCGTCGACGGCGGGATGACCCGCGCCCTCTGAGAGCGTCGCTCCGGCGGCTGCCGGCTGTGGTGAGCTCGCGGCCTTCTTCGCCGGCTGCTGCGCGCGGCGCAGGTCGGCGCGCCCGGTTGCTTCCTCCCACGCCAGGTAGCCGAAGCCGAAGAGGGCGAGGATGCCGAAGAACCACCACTGCAACGCGTAGAAGAAGTGCGGGCCGTTGCTCAGGTCGGGCAGCCCCGCCGGCTCGAGCGGCACCGACGCCGCGGGCGACTCGGACTTGAGGTCGACCCACCCGCCGTACACCGGGACGCCGACCGCGGGCTGGATCGCGGCGCTCGAGATCGAGCGGGTCGAGGCGTCGACCACCTGGGTCGACCCGCCGCCGGCGTCCTGGCGGACGTAGCCGGTCACGGTCACGGTGCCGGACGGGGGGGCAGGCACCTCGGCAGCGTCGATCGACCCCTGGTTGGAGGTCGAGAACCAGCCGCGGTCGACCAGGAGCGCCGTACCGGACGACGTCATCAGCGGTACGACTGCGTCGGCGCCGGGTTGTCCCTCGTCGTTGGTCTGATAGCGCACGATCACGGTCTTGGTGGGGTCGTAGGTGCCGGTCGCGGAGACCACCTTGTAGGAGTCGGTGTCGGGAGGGTTCGCCCCGCGCCGAAGCACCTGATCGACCGGGGTCGGGGCGGCCGCCTCGTTCGTGCGGATGATCGCGTTGCCCGCCTTCCGGGCGGTCAGCCGGTGCCACTGCCAGCGGCCGAGGATCAGGCAGAGGTAGGCCAGCAGCAGTACCACGAGCAGGAACAGGAGCCAGCGACGACTGACCAGGAACCGCAGACTCCGCACCGCACGAGGCTACCCGCCGCCAGTAGACTCGGGCGGGTGGACTCCCAGCGACCGCTGGCCGACGCGTACGGCCGTGTGGCGACCGACCTCCGGGTCTCGCTCACCGACCGATGCAACCTGCGGTGTTCCTACTGCATGCCTGCCGAAGGACTCGACTGGCTGCCCCATCCCGAGGTGCTCTCCGACGACGAGGTCGTCCGGCTCGTGGGCATCGGCGTACGGCGTCTCGGCATCCGCGAGGTCCGGTTCACCGGCGGTGAGCCGCTGATCCGTCGCGGGCTCGTCGACATCGTCCGGCGTACCCGCGAGCTCCGCGACGACCTCGAGCTGTCCATCACCACCAACGGGCTCGGGCTCGAGCGGACCGCGCAGACGCTCGCCGACGCGGGCCTCGACCGGGTCAACATCAGCCTCGACACCCTCGACCCGGCCCGCTTCCACACCATCACCCGACGCGACCGCCTCGACGACGTCCTGCGCGGCGCCAAGGCCGCCCATCAGGCGGGGCTCGCGCCGGTCAAGATCAACGCCGTGCTGCTGCGCGGGGTCAACGACGACGAGGCCTCCGAGCTGCTCGCCTGGGCGGTCGCCCACGAGTACGAGCTGCGGTTCATCGAGCAGATGCCTCTCGACGCCCAGCACGACTGGCACCGCGAGCAGATGATCACCGCCGAGGAGATCTTCGAGCGCCTCCGCCACGACTTCACCCTGACTCCGGCCCGCGAACCGCGGGGGAGTGCCCCGGCCGAGTTGTTCACCGTCGACGGCGGTCCGGCCACGGTCGGCGTGATCGCCTCGGTGACCCGGCCGTTCTGCGGCGACTGCGACCGGGTCCGGCTCACCGCCGACGGCCAGGTCCGCAACTGCCTGTTCGCCCGCGAGGAGTCCGACCTACGGGCTTCTCTGCGGGGCGGCGCCTCCGACGAGGAGATCGCCGACCGCTGGATCGCCGCGATGGCGGCCAAGCTCCCGGGTCACGGCATCAACGACCCGACGTTCCTCCAGCCCGACCGCCCCATGTCGGCCATCGGCGGCTGAGCCGCGGATCAGCGGACGTCACCGGGGCTCCATACGGGCCGTGAATGACGACGAGTGCCAGACAGCCACGGGGGAAGCTTTCCGGCACTCGTCGGTGCTGCCGGCTCGGGGAACCCAACAGCACGCACGGATTGTTGCACGGCTCAGGAACGGGATCCAACCCCGCAACCCGGAATTTATTCGGATTTCGTTCCGGGAGGCAGCTGTCGTTCCTGCGATGGACCGTCCACCAGCTCGAATGCGTCAGATTTCGTACTGCCGGCATTGGCCATCACCACCGCGACGTAGGGCAGGAAGACCGCGCCCACCACGAAGATCCACGGCAGCCAGCCCGGACCGAGGTGGGTGACCGCCAAGAAGGCGACCATCAAGAAGCACGCCGTACGGATGCCCATGGCGATCAGGTACCGCTTCTGCCGGGCCGCGATGTCCACATCCGGCCCCGTCCGGGCCGTGGTGATGCGGATCGGGTCGCCCGTACCGCGCTTGGTGCGCGTCATCCCACCATCCTAGTCGGTCGCTCGCTGGCGCCGCAGTGGTTCGGAGCCGAGCCCGTTCCGGATGGGTCCGGCTCGACCGGCCTAGCATCAGGTCACCACCACCCACCCGCCCACCCACCACGCAGTACCCGGAGGCCCCCATGTCCAACCGCACCTACCGCGTCACGGAGATCGTCGGCACCTCGCCGGACGGCATCGAGGAGGCCATCCACAACGCCGTACGGCGGGCGAGCACGACGCTGCGGCACATCGACTGGTTCGAGATGACCCAGGTCCGGGGCCAGATCAAGGACGGTGCGGTCGAGCACTTCCAGGTCGGCCTCAAGATCGGCTTCCGGCTCGAGGACGAGTGATCCCGGGTGCACCCGTGTTTGTGACTACCCACCGGTAGTCACTAGCGTCGGCGACGTGAGCGACACCCCCTCCGCCGACTCCGCGTCCGCCCCCGCACCGACCCCGCTCGGTTCTCGTCACCGGCGGCAACCGCGGGATCGGCCTCGCGATCGCCGAGGCGTTCCTGGCCCAGGGCGACCGGGTCGCGGTCACCTCGCGGTCCGGCGGCGGCCCGGACGGGGCGCTCCAGCTGACCTGCGACGTCACCGACGCCGCCGCCGTCGACCAGGCGTTCCTGGACGTCGAGGACGCCCACGGGCCGGTCGAGGTGCTGGTCGCCAACGCCGGCATCACCGCCGACCAGCTCCTGCTGCGGATGTCGGACGACGACTGGTCGTCGGTCATCGACACCAACCTGACCGGCACCTTCCGCCTCACCAAGCGCGCCGTCGAAGGGCATGCTCCGGCTCCGGCGGGGCCGGATCATCCTGATCTCGTCGGTGGTCGGCCTGCTCGGCTCGGCCGGGCAGGTCAACTACGCGGCGTCCAAGGCCGGCCTGGTCGGGATGGCGCGGTCGATCGCCCGCGAGCTCGGCTCCCGCTCGATCACCGCGAACGTCGTGGCCCCGGGCTTCGTCGAGACCGACATGACCGCGGTCCTCACCGACGAGCAGCGCGAGGCGATCCGGCCCAGGTGCCGCTGCAGCGCTACGCGACGACCGACGAGGTCGCCTCGGTGGTGACCTGGCTGGCCTCGCCCGGGCGCCGCCTACGTCACCGGCGCGGTCATCCCGGTCGACGGCGGCCTGGGCATGGGCCACTGATCCCTACACGACCACGACCACCACCCGACAAGGAGCATCCAGTGAGCGGCATCCTCGAGGGCAAGCGGATCCTGGTGGCAGGCGTCACCATGGACTCCTCGATCGGCTTCGCGACCGCGAAGGTGGCCCAGGAGCAGGGCGCCACGGTGCTGATCTCCAACTTCGGCCGGGCGCTGGGGATCACCCGCCGGATCGCCAAGCGGCTCCCGACCGAGCCCGCGGTGCTCGAGCTGGACGTCACCGACGACGACCACCTCGCCGGCCTTGCCGACGCCGTGCGGGAGCACGTCGACGGGCTCGACGGGGTCGTCCACTCGATCGCGTTCGGCAACCCGGAGACGATCCTGGGTGGGAAGTTCCTGGAGGGCCCCTGGCCCGACGTCGCCCAGGCGGTGCAGGTCTCGGCGTACTCGCCTCAAGGCGCTGGCCATGGCCTGCCGGCCGCTGATGGGCGAGGGCGGTTCGGTGGTCGGGATGACCTTCGACGCGACCATCGCCTGGCCTGCCTACGACTGGATGGGCGTGGCCAAGGCGGCGCTGGAGTCGACCTCCCGCTACCTGGCCCGCGACCTCGGGCCGCTGGGGCATCCGCTGCAACCTGGTCAGCGCCGGCCCGCTGAAGAGCCTGGCCGCCAAGGCGATCCCTGGCTTCGAGGACCTCGAGTCGATGTGGAGCGACCGCGCGCCGCTGGGCTGGGACGAGAAGAACCTCGAGCCGACCGCGCAAGGCCGTCTGCGCGCTGCTGTCGGACTTCTTCCCCGCCACCACCGGCGAGATCGTCCACGTCGACGGTGGTTTCCACGCGATGGGTGCCTGAGCGCTTCGGTACGGTTCCGCGGTGACGTCCCTCGTCGAGCTGCGGGTCCTCGAAGGCCCGAACCTCTACTTCCCCCGGGCGGCGGTCAAGCTGACCCTCGACATCAGCGGGCTCGCCTCGGCGCCGACGTCGACCGCCGGGCGGCTGGCCCGCCGGATCGGCCTGTCCGGCGCGCGGCCGGGGGAGCCCGACACCGGCTTCCGGGCGCGGTTCGCACTGCGGGCCGTCGCCCGGCTGGTCCGCGAGATCGCGCACGAGTCCGGGACCATGCGGCTCGCCGTACGGGTCCGGCCGACGTCCGACCCGCACGTCGTGGTGGTCGCCTACCCGTGGCGCCACCGGACCCGGGCCGAGGAGATGGGCCGGGCGGTCGCCGACGTGCTCGACGCCCTCCCGGCCGAGGACGTCGAGGACGCGGTCGGCCGGGCTGCCGAACGGGTCGCGGCGTCAGCGCGACGGCGACCTTCCGCACACGATCACCCCGAAGATCCCGGTCGTCGCGGTGACCGGCACCAACGGCAAGACCACGACCAGCCGGATGATCGCCCACATCGGACGGCAGGCCGGCAAGGTCGTCGGCTGGTCCAACACCGACGGCATCTACCTCGAGGGCGAGCTGGTCGAGGGCGGTGACTACTCCGGCCCGAGCGGCGCCGGCGCGGGTCCTCGCCCTGCCGGGCGTCCAGCTGGCCGTCACCGAGACCGCGCGCGGCGGCATCCTGCTCAAGGGCATCGGCCTGACCCGCAACGACGTCTCGGTCGTCACCAACGTCAGCGCCGACCACCTCGGCCAGCAGGGCATCGACACCCTCGACCAGCTGGCCGAGGTCAAGGCGGTGGTCCCGCGGATCACCCGCCGGCGGGGCTGGGCGGTGCTCAACGGCGACGACCCGCGGGTCTTCGCGATGCGCAGCGTCACCCATGCGCACCCCTGGGTGTTCTCCCGCGACCCGAACTCCCCGGCCATCCGCGAGACCCTCGCCGAGCACGGCCGGGCGACCACCGTCATCGACGGCTGGGTCTCGGTCCTGCGCCCCGGCGCCGACCCCGACCCCCTCGTCGAGCTGGCCGACGTGCCGATGACCCTCGCCGGGCTGTCGCGCTTCAACGTCGAGAACGCCCTGGCTGCCGCGTCCGCGGCGCTCGCGATCGGCGTACCCCGCACGACGGTGGTCGAGGGCCTGCGCACCTTCCGTCCCGACCCCGAGCACAACCCCGGCCGGATGAACATCTTCACCGTGCCGCTGCCCGGCCCGACCGCCGGTGAGGCGACCGTGGTCATCGACCTGGCCCACAACGAGGTCGGGCTCGAGGCGCTCCTGGAGATCATGGACGGCGTACGCCGTCCCGGTGCGCGGCTGCGGCTCGGGCTCGGCGCGGTCGGCGACCGCACCGACGACCTGATCGGCCGGCTCGGCGAGATCGGGGCGATGGGGGCCGACGTGGTCGCGATCGCGCACAAGGAGAAGTACCTCCGCGGGCGTCGAGCGCGGCGAGCTCGACCGGCTGCTCCGCGACGGCGCCGAGCGGGTCGGAGTGACCGACGTGACCTCCTACGACACCGAGGTCGACTGCCTGGCAGGTCTCGTCGCCGAGGCCGGTCCCGGTGACGTCGTCGGGCTATGTGCCACGCGCAGCGGCAGGAGGTCTACGACTGGATCGCCGCCCACGGCGGCTCCCCGGACACCCCGCGACAGCTGGGGGACAAGGTGCGCGCGGCAGCCGGCTGAGCCGCCCTCAGCGCAGGACGAGCGGAGTCAGCAGCCGGTGCGGCTCGCGCAGCGCCACGGACACCGGGTCGTCGCGCAGCGTCGGGTCGGCGCCGGGACCGGGCCGGGTCTCGAGGTCGCCCGGGGCCGGGGTGGCCCCGCAGGCCGAGCAGCGGCCGTCGGAGGCGAGGTCGCCACAGCCCACGTGGCGGAAGATCCGCCGCGGCGCACCCGGCGTCGTCCGGCGCTCGCCCCACTGGGTCAGGGCGTAGAGCGCCGGCCACAGTCCCAGCGCCTCGTCGGTGAGTGTGTACTCCGGGTGCCCGCCCGCAGACCGCTCGAGCAGGCCCTCGGCGACCAGCGCGTCCAGCCGGGCGCTCAGCACGGCCTTGGAGATGTCGAGGTGGGCCTGCAGGTCGGAGAAGCGGCGTACGCCGAGGAAGCAGTCGCGCAGGATCAGCGGCGTCCACCGCTCGCCGACGACCTCGAGGGCGCGGGCCAGCGAGCAGTCCTGGCGCGAGTAGTCGCTCCCGAGGGGCATGGCGTGTCTCCGATCTCCCCCACCGTCCGCTCTGGTCTGTTGACCAGACTACATGTTACCGTCTCTTTGGTTCTACCATCAGACCACTCGGAGCAGCTCGTGACTCACTCCCGCCGGACCCTCCTCAGCGCCACCCTCGGCACCCTCGCGGTGCTGGTGGCGTTCACGGCGCCGCTGGCCAACCTCAACCAGACGGCCGCCGGCCTCGACGCCGGCCCGGCTGCCCGCACCTGGATCCTCAGCTCGATGTCGATCGGGCTGGGGGCCTTCCTCCTCACCGCGGGGCGGGTCGCGGACGACTTCGGTCGCCGCCGTACCTTCGTCGCCGGCGCCCTGCTGCTCGCCGTGGGCTCGCTGGTCGCGGCGCTCACGCCGGACGTCGAGGTGTTCGTCGCGGCCCGAGTAGTCCAGGGCGCGGGCGGCGCCGCTGTGATCGCAGCCGGGCTCGGCATGCTCGCGGTGGCCTTCGTCGACCCGGCCGAGCGCGCTCGCGCGACCGGGCTCTGGGGTGCCAGCGTCGGGGCCGGCATCGCGCTGGGGCCGGTCCTGTCCACCTGGCTGGGCCGCTGGGGCTCGTGGCGCGACGTCTACGTCGTGCTGGCCCTGGCCGGGGTCGTGCTCGGCGGCCACGGCGACCGGTTGCCCCGAGTCCCGGTCTCCCCACCGGGCGCGTCTCGACGTCCCCGGCGTGGTGGCCCTCGCCGGCGGGATCAGTGCCCTCCTGGCCGGCCTGACGGAGGGCCGGGGTGGGTGGGACCGTCCCGCTGACGATCGGCCTGCTGGCGGTGGCGGTGCTCCTGCTGGCCGCCTTCGTGGTCGTCGAGCGGCGCTCCGACCACGCGATGATCGACCTCGGCCTCCTCCGCAGGCCGGCGTTCGCTGCGGCAACGGTGGCCGCCCTGGCGACGGGTGCCGGGATCATCGCCCTGCTCTCCTATGTCTCCGGGTTCGCCGGCCTGGCGCTGGGGCTGCCGCCGACCACGACCGCGTGGCTGATGCTGGCGTGGTCGGGGCCGAGCATCGTCACCGCCGTCGCCGCTCGCCGGCTCCCGCAGCGGTGGACCGGCCGGGCCCGGATGGGTCTCGCCCTCGCCGTGATCGGCGCCGGCCAGCTGATGCTGTGGGGCGTCGGCACCGGAAGCGGAGCCGGGCGGTTCGTGCCCGGACTGCTCGTGGCCGGGGTCGCCAGCGGCGTGCTGAACGCGTCCCTGGGCCGCGAGAGCGTCGCCAGCGTGCCGGCCGGCCAGGCCGGACTCGGCTCGGGTGCGAACAACACCGCGCGCTACCTCGGCTCCGCGCTCGGGGTCACGGTGGTGTCCGTCGTGGCCGTCCCCTCGGGGCCGCTGACGAACGCGGCGCTCGTGGCCGGCTGGAACCGGGCCGCGCTGGTGACCGCCGCCGTCTCCCTCGTCGGGGCACTGGTCGTCCTGCTCGTCGGCAAGCGACCGGCCCCTGCGACGGTCGAGGTCCGGCCGCCGACGTCGCCGAAGTGGACCAGTCAGACAAGGTCGGATCGGCTCATCCTTCTGGTCCGGGTTCGCTCTAGCCTGGGGACATGACGACCACCACCGCTCCCGACACCCGCCACCACGTCCCCGCCCGTCTCGACGTCGACGCCGCCGCGCCGACCTTCAGCAAGGCGATGAGCCATCTCGACACGAGCGCCACCCGCGAGCTCGACCGGGTCGGCTTCCCGGCCGGCCTCCGCGAGCTGGTCCGGCTGCGGGCCTCGCAGCTCAACGGCTGCGCCTACTGCGTCGACACCCACGCCACCGACGCCGTCTCGGCGGGAGAGTCCGCCCAGCGCGTCAACGCGGTCGCGATCTGGAACGAGTCGCCGTTCTTCACCGAGCGCGAGCGGGCCGCGCTGCGCTTCACCGAGGTGGTCACCCGGCTCGCCGAGACCCGCGTCCCGCCCGAGGAGTACGACGCGGTGGCGGCCTGCTGGTCGCCCGACGAGGTCGCCGCGCTGCTCTCCCTGATCGTGACCATCAACGCCTGGAACGCGCTCGCCGTCGCGACCCGCGCCTGGGAGCCGGTCCTGGCCGGCTGAGCCCAGCCCTACGCTGCTCGCGTGGACCTCCACGTCAGCCTCGAGGGGCCCGGCGACCGCGCCACCCGCATCTACGCGACCGTGCGGGACGCCGTGCTCGACGGACGGCTCGCCCCGGGAGACCGGGTGCCGGCCAGCCGCGAGCTGGCCGGCAGCCTCGGCGTCGCCCGGGGAACGGTGACCGTCGCCTACGACCGGCTGCTGGCCGAGGGCTTCCTGGAGACCCGGCCCGGCGCCGGCACCTTCGTCACCGCGGTCGACCTGCACCCCGAGCCGCGCGGGCGCCGGGCCCGTGCGGGAGCGGTCGAGCCGCTCGAGCTCTGGCGCCCGGCCGAGCTGCCCACCTCGCCGCGCGCCCGACTGCTCCACGACCTCTCGGTCGGGCTGCCGGACCCGGCCCTGTTCCCCCTCGAGACCTGGCGCCGGCTCGTCGCCGAGCAGCTGCGCCGCTCGCGGCTGGAGGAGGCGACCTACCGCGGAGCCGGCTCCTGGCGCCTGCAGGGCGAGATCGCGCGCTACCTCGGTCTGGCCCGCTCGGTCGTCGCGACCGGCGACGACGTGGTCGTCACGGCCGGAGCCCAGCAGGCCGTCGACCTCGTCGCCCGGGTCCTCGTCACCCCGGGTGACGTCGTCGCCGTCGAGGACCCCGGCTACGGCGCGATGCACCGGCTGTTCGCCACGCATCGTGCCCGTGTGCGGGGGGTCCCGGTCGACGACGAGGGCCTGGTCGTCGACGCCCTCCCGACCCGGGCGCGCCTGGTCTACGTGACGCCGTCCCACCAGTTCCCGACCGGCGTCACCCTGTCGCTCGCGCGTCGTTCGGCTCTGCTCCGCTGGGCGGTCGACCACGATGCGGCGGTCGTGGAGGACGACTACGACAGCGAGTACCGCTTCGCCGACCAGCCCCTCGAGCCCCTGCAGAGCCTCGACCGCGACGGTCGGGTGGTCTACGTCGGCACGTTCTCCAAGTCCCTGCTGCCCGCGCTCCGGGTCGGGTACGTCGTGGCGCCGCGCAGCCTGCAGCCGGCCCTGCGCGAGGCGAAGCGGGTGACCACGTGGGAGGGCGACCTGACCACGCAGGGCGCCCTCGCGTCGTTCCTCTGCGAGGGCCACCACGCCGCCCACGTGCGCCGAGCGCTCCGGACCTACCGCGCCCGCCGGGAGGCGCTGCTCGCCGGGCCTCGGCGACCTCCACGACGTCCTCACCGTGGTGCCCTCGGTGGCCGGGCTCCATGTCTGCGTCCGGCTGCGCGACGCCGCCGTCGACGACCGGGAGGTCGTCGCCCGGGCTGCCGCCCGCGGGGTCCGGGTCGAGCCGTTGTCGCAGTATCGCCTCGAGCAGCCGGTCGGGCCCGGCCTGGTCCTCGGGTACGGCGGGATCGAGGCCGACGCCGTACCGGACGCGCTGGCGCTGCTCGGGCAGGCAGTCCGGGCCTAGGGCACGGGGGCGCCCTCGGCAGGGGAGAAGTCGGGGTCGGCCGACGGTGCGTCGGGGTTCTCGCCGGAGCCCGCCTGCGCGAAGCTCGACCAGTTCTCCAGCTCGCTCATCACCGCGCCGTGCTGGTCGACGCAGATCACCACCAGGTCGCCGGCGTTGGCCCGCGCCATCGCGTGCCGGACCGCCTTGATCTCGTCGAGGATGATCTCCACCTGCTTGCAGCGGGCGCCGTCGGCCATCGCCTGCCGGACCCCGTCGGCCACCAGCGCGGCCGTCTCCCCGGCCGGGCGCCGACGCAGGTTGTCGTCCTCCCGGACGATCAGCACGTCGAAGTGCTGGGCCGCCACCTCGCCGAGCTCGCGCATGTCCTGGTCGCGGCGGTCGCCGGCGGTCGCGATCACCCCGATCCGGGACGGCTTGCCCAGCTCGGAGGTGGAGGTCAGGCTCTCGCCGATCCGGTCGACGAAGTCGCCCAGCATCCGCATGCCGGGGGCGTTGTGGCAGTAGTCGACGATCACGTTGACGCCGTTGACCTCGACCTCGTTGAGGCGGCCGGGGGAGAGGTAGTAGTTCGTCGAGAACGTGCGCAGCCCCTGCCGGATGTCGTGCAGCGGCGCACCGGCGGCGAACGCCGCGCCGGCCGCGGCCAGGGAGTTCTGCACGTTCATCCGGGCCCGGCCCTTGAAGGTCGCCGGCAGGAGGTGGGTCCAGGCCAGCTGCATCTCGCGCCGGCCGTGCTTGACCACGATCATCTCGCCGCGGTCGGACGGGTTGAGCACCAGCGCCTTGCCGCCGCGGCGGCAGTGGGCCTCGATCATCTCCCGGATCTCCGAGCCGGGCTCCTCCATGGAGAACCACACGACCTGGCCCGAGCAGCGGCGCCGCATCTCGCGGACGAGCGGGTCGTCGGCGTTCAGGACGGCGTGACCGTCGCGCGGCACGGCCTCGACGACGACGGCCTTGACGTCGGCCAGCTGCTCGACCGTGTCGATGCCGCGCATGCCGAGGTGATCGGGCTGGACGTTGAGGACGACGGCCACGTCGTTGCGCTCGTAGCCCAGGCCCTCGCGCAGGATGCCGCCGCGGGCGACCTCGAAGACCGCGAAGTCGACGCGCGGGTTCTGCAGCACCATCCGCGCGCTGCGCGGCCCGGACGCGTCGGCCCGGATCAACAGGCGCTCGTCGATGACCACGCCGTCGGTCGACGTCATCCCGACCTTGCGCCCCATCCCCTTGAAGATGTGGCTGATCATCCGCGAGGTCGTCGTCTTCCCGTTGGTGCCGGTGACGGCCACGACCGGGATCCGGGCCGTGGCGCCCGGCGGGAAGAGCATGTCGACGACCGGCTTGGCGATGAACTGCGGCTCGCCGATGGTCGGGTGGGTGTGCATCCGGAAGCCCGGCGCGGCGTTGACCTCGCAGATCGCGCCACCGACATCGCGGACCGGCTCGGTGATGTCGGGGCAGATGAAGTCGATGCCGGCGATGTCGAGCCCGATCATCCGGGCCGCCTCCTCGGCGATGTCGATGTTGTCGGGGTGGGCCTCGAAGGTGCGGTCGATCGAGATGCCGCCGGTCGACATGTTGCCGGTGAGCGCGAGCTTGACCATCTCGCCCTCGGCGGGCACGGAGTCGAGGGTGTGCCCCTGCTCCGCCAGCACCTCCTCGGCGGCGGCGTCGACCTTGATCCGCGTCAGCACCTTCTCGTGCCCGACACCGCGCCGTGGGTCGGCGTTGGTGAGGTCGACCAGCTCGCGCACCGTGGAGGTGCCGTCGCCGGTGACCGACGCCGGCACGCGCTCGGCGATGGCGACCATCCGGCCGTCGATGATCAGGCAGCGGTAGTCCTTGCCGACCACGAACGACTCCACGATGCACACGCCCCGCCGCGACTGCTCCTCCGCGATCGGGAACGCCTCCCGGACGTCGTCCTCGCTCTGCAGGTCGAGACAGACGCCTCGCCCGTGGTTGCCGTCGAGGGGCTTGACCACCACCGGGAAGCCGATCCGCTTCGCAGCGGCGACCGCCTGGTCGGCGGTGCGCACCGACTCCTGCTTCGGCACCGGCAGCCCGGCCGCCCCCAGGAGCTTGGTGGTCAGGTCCTTGTCGGAGGCGATGTCGACCGCGATGGAGCTGGTCTCCGACGTCATCGTGGCCCGGATCCGCTTGGCGTGGACGCCTTGGCCGAGCTGCACCAGGGAGTACTGGTTGAGCCGGATCCACGGGATGTCCCGGCTCACCGCCTCGTCGAGGATGGCCTGGGTCGAGGGACCGAACGCCGTCCGCTCGGCGCGGATGATGAACGACTCGAGCTCCTGCTCCCAGTCGAACTCCGGGTCGGCCTGGACGAGGTGGTTCACCAGACGGGCGGCCAGCCGGCCGGCGGCCAGCCCGACGTTCTCGTCGATGTAGCCGTAGATGACGTTGTAGTGGCCGGGCTCACCCTTGACCCCGCGGGTCTTGCCGCGCCGGATGTCGTGCCCGACCACCTGCTGGAGCGCCAGCGCCGTGTGCTCGGTGACGTGCCCGAGCCAGGTGCCCTCGTGCAGGCGCTCGACGAAGCCCCCCTTGCGGCCCCGCGAGCAGGAGTGGTGGGAGAGGCCGGGCAGCGCCTCGAGCAGGTGCTCGGTGAAGCCCGGGAGCTTGTCGGTGGGGTAGTGCTCGAGCCCGCCGAGGTCGACCACGAGGTGGATCGCCTTGTCGTAGGACCAGACGTTGGGGCCGCGATAGACGCGGGTCTCGAGGATGGTCAGGTCGGGGGTCGGGCGCTCGGTCACCGGGGGCTCGTCCTCTCATCGGGGTCGACAGTCTTGCGGGACGCGCGCTTGCGGGCCAGGCGCCGGCGGAGGACTGCCGGGCCGACGTCCCCGGCGTCGATGTCGCGGGCCATCTGGCGCAGGTCGGCCCGGGCCTCTGCGAGCTCGGCCGCGTCCTCGGCGGAGACCTTGCCGGGCAGCGGCAGGAGCTCACGGGTGGTCAGGTCGAACGCCGCTCCGGCCGGCAGCACGTGGAGCTGGATGCCGCTGGCCAGCAGGGGCGAGGAGCGCTTGGCCTCGTAGGAGTTCGTGACCAGCCGGGCCGGGTCGAAGAGCGTCACCGCGCCCCGGCCCGTGACGCGCAGGATCTCGTGGTCGTCCTCGACGGTCACCGTCGCACAGGTGTCTTCGTCGATCCCGATGCCGAGCAGCTGGGGGGACTGCGACACGATCATCAGCAGCCTGCCGTAGCGGTTGCGCTGGTCGAAGTGCTGGTCGATCACGGTGGTCCGGAGCAGGCCGAGCCCGGCAGCGACCTGGGTCATCCGCTGCTTGGGCGTCGCGCCGCCCACTCCGAACGCGACCATGTGGGAGGACTGGATGCTCGCCCCTGCCGAGGTGCCGGCCACCACCGCACCCCGTGCGTGCGCTCGCACGATCGCGTCGCCCACCGGAGTGCCGCAGATGATCGCCGAGAGCTTGAGCTGGTTGCCGCCGGTCATGAAGATCCCGGTGGCGTGGTCGAGCAGCTTGACCAGGTCGGGGTCGTGGGCGTCGTCACGACTCTCCGGGCGGCAGGCGGCGACGGCTCCTGCGCCCAGCCGCCGGAACAGCGCGTCGTACACCTCGACGATCTCGTCGCCCAGGCTGCTGGCCGTGGGGATCACCACGAGGCGGGCGTCGGCACCGCCGCCGGCGGCGACGAACTCCTTGAGGATCATCCGTTTGCGGAGCTTGTCCTCGGCTCCGCCGATGATCATCAAGGGGCCGCTCTGAGGCATGACAGGGAAGGCTAGCCGGTGCGAGAGTGCCGGTGTGAGGGAGCAGTCCCACGGACGAGCGCACCAACTCGTCCTGATGCGGCACGCCCGGGCCGAGCCGGGTGGCGAGACGGACTTCGTGCGAGCGCTTGCCCAGCGAGGGTGGGACGACGCCCTGGAGGCAGGGCGTTGGCTGGCCGACTCCGGGTTCAGCCCCGACTCCGCGTTGGTCTCGGCCGCCAGCCGTACGACGTCGACCTGGCTGGCGGTCGCCGAGGGCGGGTCCTTCGACGCCGAGCCGTCGTACTCCGAGAGCCTGTATGCGGCAGGGCCCGAGACCGCACTCGACGTGGTGCGGGAGACCGCGGACGACGTCACCTCGCTGGTGGTCGTCGGCCACAACCCGACCGTGGCCTACCTCGCCCAGCTCCTCGACGACGGCTCCGGCGACGTCGAGGCCGCCCGCGAGATGGCGATCGGCTTCCCGGCGGGGGCGCTGGCGTGGTTCGAGCTCGCGGGACCGTGGGCCGACCTCGAGCTGGCCGGTGCGCGGCTCGTGGGTTTCCACGTCGGTCACGGCTGAGGTCAACGCCGCTGCGGACCAGGGTAGACCAGCACGTCGGCAGCCCGCGCCAGCACCACGATGCCGACGGCGATGGCCAGGACGTAGAGGACCACCGCTCAGACCGGGGGAGCGGGGGTCACGACTCCGTGCTCGAGGTCGAGGGCCTCGACCTCCTCACGGGTGATCCCGAGCAGGTACATGATCGCGTCGAGGTAGGGGACGTTGACCGTCGTGTCGGCGGCTTCCTGGACGAGCGCCTTGGCGTTGTAGGCGATGCCCAGGCCGGCGATCTCGAGCATGTCGAGGTCGTTGGCGCCGTCGCCGATGGCGACGACCGACTCCAGCGGTACGCCGACCTCGCCGGCGAAGTAGCGCAGCGCCTCGGCCTTGCCGGCGCGGTCGACCACGGGCCCGACGATCCGGCCGGTCAGGGTGCCGTCGACGATCTCGAGCTCGTTGGCACGGGCGTAGTGGATGCCCAGGTCGTCGGCCAGCCGGTCGGTGATCTGGCTGAAGCCGCCGGAGACCAGCGCGAACCGGTAGCCCAGGCGGCGCAGGGTGCGGACCAGGGTGCGGGCTCCAGGGGCCAGGACCAGCTCGTCGTACACCTCGTCGAGGGCGGTGGCGTGGATCCCCTCCAGGAGGGCGACCCGCTCGCGCAGCGAGGTCTCGAAGTCCAGCTCGCCGCGCATGGCCCGCTCGGTCACCGCGGCCACGCGCTCCTCGTGTCCGCTGTGCCCGGCGATCATCTCGATCACCTCGCCCTGGATCAGGGTCGAGTCGACGTCCATCACGATCAGCCGCATCGCCCGACGCAGGAGGCTGGCTGGCTGGACGGCGATGTCGACGCCCTGGGCCGCCGCCTCGGCGCTGAGCAGCGCCCGGAGCCGCTCGGGGTGCGCGCCGGAGACGTGGAGGTCGATAGCGGTGACGGGGTAGCGGGCCATCCGCTCGATCCGGTCGATGTTGGCGCCGCTGTCGGCGATCCGGCCCGCCACGGCTGCCATCGCCGAGGCCTTGAGCGGGGCTCCGATCACCGTGACGTGGGAGCGACCCTCCCGGCGTACCTGGTTGTCGCCGGTGCCGCGGTCGACGTCGACGGTCATGCCGAGGGCGTTCGCGGTCTTCTGGACGGCGTCCCGCAGCCGCTTCCAGTCACGAGGGGCCGTCACCAGGATGCCGAGGATCAGCCGTCGCCGGAGCACGATCTGCTCGATGTCGAGCACCTCGACACCGGCGCGGGTCAAGGTGGCGAAGACCGCAGAGGTGACACCCGGCCGGTCCTTGCCGGAGACGGTGATGAGGAGGGTCTCCGGGGTGTGGTCGGTCATGACCGCTCGAGGCTATCGCCGCGCGGCGCGCTGTCGGTGTCCGTCCGGAGTGTGTCGGGCATGGTAGATCCGCACACCCACCATGCCTTCGACTACGTCGAGCTCGCGGCACCCGACCTGACTGCGGCCAAGGCCTTCTATGCCGAGGCGTTCGGGTGGGAGTTCACCGACTACGGCCCCGCCTATACCGGCATCCACCGCCCGGCGGCCCGGGCGAGATGGGCGGCCTCAACCCCGAGCGACCGGCCGGGCCGGGCCTGCCGCTCGTGATCCTCTACAGCGACGACCTCGACGCGACCCTGCCTCCGTGCGCGGCGCCGGTGCCACCGTGACCGAGGAGTCTTCGAGTTCCCCGGGGGGAGGCGCTTCCACTTCACAGACCCCTCCGGCAACGAGCTGGCGGTCTGGCAGACGACCGGACCTCCCACCGGCGGCAGGTCGCCCGCGATACGGTGACGCACGGTCCGGCCGCTCGGGGCGGACCCTGTGCCCATGCGTGAGACCAGGGAGGTCCCGTGTCGTTCGGCGACGCAGTCAAGGTCTGTTTCAACAAGTACGTCGACTTCAACGGTCGGGCCCGCCGCTCGGAGTACTGGTGGTGGTTCCTGTTCACGGTCGTCCTCAGCATCGTGGCCGGGGTCATCGACGCGATCCTCGGCACCAGGTCCGGCTCGGGCACCGGCCTGTTCGGGGCCGTGGCCAACCTCGCGGTGCTGCTGCCGACGCTGGCCGTCGCCGCTCGGCGGCTGCACGACACCGGGCGCTCCGGCTGGTGGCAGCTGCTGTGGCTGGTCTGCCTGGTCGGCTGGATCATCCTGATCGTCTGGCTGTGCCAGGACAGCCAGGGCGACAACAAGTACGGCCGCTCGCCCAAGGCGGGGATGCCCGGCCCGGGCGGGGCGCCCTACGGCCAACCCGGCCCCTACGGCCAGCCGCCGAACCCCTATGGCCAGCCCAACCCCTACGGCGACCCGCCGCCCAACCCGTACGGCGAGCCCCCGGCCACCCCGTAGGGCGGTCGGTGGCCGCGCCCATGTCGTTCCTGGTGGCGGTCCTCGGTCTGCTGCTGTCGCTCCTGGCAGCCGGCTCCCGGCGCCTGCAGGACACCGGCCGTAGCGGGTGGTGGCTGCTGCTCGCGCTCGTGCGCTGGGGAGGGCTCGTGCGACGCGCCTGGGGGCCTGCGCCCGTGGGTCGCTAGGTGTCCTCCCAGACCTCGGGTGAGCAGGCCGCGACCAGGCCGCGGCGGGCCGCGGCCGCCAGCGGCTGGAGGGCGGCACGACGGAGATCGGCCTCGGTGGCACTGATCGCCGCACCGTCGTCCTCGAGCGCCAGGTCGACGATCGCGCGTGCCTGCAGCGCCCGGGCGGCGAGGTCGACGCAGCGCGTCGGGAGTGCCCGGCGGCGGCTGCAGCCGCGGAGGCCGGTGCAGGTTCATCAGGGTGTCCGCGGCCTCGGGCCGCCACCGGGCCACGTCGAGGTCGGCCAGCATCGTCGCGGCCTTGGTCAGGGCCCGGCGGAGCCCGCGGTCCGCCTCGCCGACGTCGACCAGTGGCCGCGGCCCGGCGTCGTACGCCGTCCACTCGACGGCCGCGCCGACCCGCAGCGGCACCAGGCCGACACCGGCAGCCACGACCGCCTCGCCGGCCGCGAGAGCAGCCGCGTTGAAGGCCGCCGGGCCGCCCAGGCCCACGGGGTCGCCGGCCGCCGGGAGGGCCAGCCCCACGCCGGTGGCGCGAGCCGCGCCGCAGCTCGCCGAGCGCCCGCGCCAGCGCGACCGAGCCGTCGACGCCGGGCAGCCCGGCCACCACGTGGGTGGCGTCGTCGGCCAGCACCGCGTCCACGACCAGGTCGGTCACCGCGTGCCCACGCAGCCACGCCGTACCCCACCAGGCAAGGCGCGCGGAGACCGGCAACGCGGGCGGGGTCATCGGGCCTGCACGGCGCGCCACCCTACGCCCCGAGGATCGCCGGCTGCTCGTGGATAGGGTTGCGCCATGGTCGCGGTCCTCGAGTTCGCCGACGTCTCGGTCCGTCGGGGGCAGGCCACCCTCCTCGACCAGGTCTCGTGGCGGGTCGGCGAGGCCGACCGCTGGGTCGTGCTCGGCCCCAACGGCGCCGGCAAGACGACCTTGCTCCAGGTGGCGTCGGCCCAGATCCACCCGACCGACGGCGTGGCCGGCATCCTCGACGAGGTGCTCGGCACCGTCGACGTCTTCGAGCTGCGGCCTCGGATCGGCCTGACCAGCGCCGCCCTCGCCGAGCGGATCCCGCGCCACGAGCTGGTCCGCGACCTCGTCGTCTCCGCGTCGTACGCCGTGGTGGGGCGGTGGCGGGAGAGCTACGACGACCTCGACCACGACCGGGCCCGCGAGCTGATCGACGCCATGTCGGCGCCGACGCACCTGCTCGACCGGACCTTCGGCACCCTGAGCGAAGGCGAGCGCAAGCGGGTGCAGATCGCCCGCGCCCTGATGGCCGACCCCGAGCTGCTGCTGCTCGACGAGCCCGCCGCGGGGCTCGACCTCGGCGGCCGCGAGGACCTGGTCGCGACCCTGTCGACCCTGGCCCGCGACCCGGCCTCGCCGGCGACGGTGCTGGTCTCCCACCACGTCGAGGAGATCCCACCCGGCTTCACCCATGTCCTGCTGCTGCGTGAGGGCCGCGTCGTCGTCGCCGGACCGATCGACGAGGTGCTGACCGAGGAACACCTCGAGACGACCTTCGGGATGCCGCTGGTGCTGACGCCGAGGCCGGCGGCCGATGGGCCGCGCGCCGCGCTTCCTGAACGGGCCTCGGCTCACCCGGACGGATAGGCTGAAGGCGTGGAGTGGCTGGGTGATCACCTCTGGGCCGCCTGGCTCGCGCTGGCGGTCGGTCTTGCCGTGGCCGAGATGGTCAGCCTCGACCTGATCCTGATCATGATGGCCGCCGGCGCCCTCGTCGGCGCGCTCGCCGCGCTCGCGTCGTTCCCCGTCGTCCTCCAGGTGCTGCTGGCCTCGGGCGGAGCGCTCGGCGATGCTGGCCCTGGTGCGCCCCAACCTGGTCAGGAAGCCTCCACTCCGGCCCCGACCTCGTGCTCGGCACCAACAAGCTCGTGGGCCAGGAGGGCATCGTCACCGAGGAGCTGTCCCAGCACCAGCCGGGGCGGGTCAAGGTCGGCGGCGAGATCTGGTCGGCCTGCCCCTACGACGAGTCGCTCACCATCCCGGCGGGCTCGAAGGTCGAGGTGTTCGCGATCCGTGGTGCCACGGCCTACGTGCATCCCGGTCGGCGAGCTGATGCCGTGAGCACCCGTCGCCACCGCTGACCCCACCGCTGACCCACCGCTGACCCTGTCAGCCCGAGAAGGAACGTCGATGGAAGTCGTCTACGGACTGCTCGCCCTGATCTTCATCTTCGTGATCGTGATGCTCGCGCGCACGGTGCGGATCATCCCGCAGGCGCGCGCGGGCATCCTCGAGCGCTTCGGCAAGTACAAGCAGACGCTGCCGGCCGGCCTGAACATCGTCGTCCCGTTCGTCGACAGGATCCGCTACGTGATCGACCTGCGCGAGCAGGTCGTGTCGCTTCCCGCCGCAGCCGGTGATCACCGAGGACAACCTGGTGGTCTCGATCGACACCGTCATCTACTTCCAGGTGACCGACCCGGTCGCCGCGACGTACGAGATCGCCAACTACATCCAGGCCATCGAGCAGCTCACGATGACCACGCTGCGCAACATCGTCGGTGGCATGGACCTCGAGGAGACGCTGACCAGCCGCGACCAGATCAACTCCGGGCTGCGCGGCGTGCTCGACGAGGCCACCGGCAAGTGGGGCATCCGGGTCAACCGGGTGGAGCTCAAGGGCATCGACCCGCCGCCGTCGATCAAGGACTCGATGGAGAAGCAGATGCGGGCCGACCGTGACAAGCGGGCCGCGATCCTCACCGCCGAGGGCCAGCGGCAGTCGGCGATCCTCACCGCCGAGGGAGAGAAGCAGTCGGCCATCCTCTCCGCCGAGGGTGCCCGGGAGTCCCAGATCCTGCGCGCTCAGGCCGACCGCGAGGCCGCGATCCTCCGGGCCCAGGGTGAGGGACAGGCCATCCAGACCGTGTTCCAGGCCATCCACGACGGTCAGCCCGACCAGTCGCTGCTGGCCTACCAGTACCTCCAGATGATGCCGAAGATCGCCGCGGGCGACGCCAACAAGGTGTGGGTCATCCCCTCGGAGATCACCAAGGCGCTCGAGGGGCTCGGCTCCTCGGTGCACGAGATCGCCGGGATCCCGCAGAAGGTCGACGGTCCGCTGAAGCGGGTGGACATGGGTTCCACCGAGCCGCCGGTGCTCGGAGGCTCCGGCGCGCTGGACAGGGAGCTGTCCAAGGCCAACCAGGCCGTCGAGGACGCGATCGCCGAGGCCGAGCGTTCGGCCAACCCGGGGCGCAACAGCGAGCGGGCGCGCCGTACCTCCTGCCGACGCCCCCGGCGGCGACGACCCGGCGGGAGCCGCGCCCGCCCAGTGACGCCCCTGCAGATGGTGGCGGTCCTGCTGGCCGGGGTCGGCGCCGGAACCATCAACACCGTGGTGGGGTCGGGAACGCTGATCACGTTCCCGACCCTCCTGGCGTTCGGGGTGCCGCCGGTGACGGCCAACGTCTCCAACACCATCGGCCTCGTGCCCGGCACCGCGTCCGGTACCTACGGCTACCGCCGCGAGCTGCGCGGCCAGCGCGCCCGCGCGATCCGCCTCGGCTCGGCGTCGCTGCTCGGCGGGCTGCTCGGGGCGGTGCTCCTGCTCGTGCTGCCCTCCTCGGCGTTCTCGCCATCGTCCCGGCACTGATCGTCCTCGGCCTGCTGCTCGTCGTCCTCCAGCCGCGGATCTCGCGGTGGGTCGACCGTCGTCACGATTCGGCGCGCGGCGAGTTCGGGCCGTGGTGGGTGTGGCCCGCCGTCTTCGGCACCGGCGTGTACGGCGGCTACTTCGGCGCCGCCCAGGGCGTGATCCTGATGGGGGTGCTCGGCATCGGCATCGCCGAGTCGCTGCAGCGGCTCAACGGCCTCAAGAACGTGCTGGCCGGCATCGTCAACGCCGTCGCCGGACTGCTCTTCATCCTGGTCGCCGACGTCGACTGGACCGTCGTCGCCCTGATCGCGGTGGGCTCGGTGATCGGGGGCCAGATCGGCGCGACCGTCGGCCGTCGGCTCTCGCCGCCGGTGCTGCGGGTCGTGATCGTGGTGGTCGGGCTCGTCGCGCTCACCGTCTTCCTGCTCCGCTGAGCCCGGGTCGAGGATCTCCTCCCGGCGTTGGGAACAGAGCGCCACTTGACTCCGGCCCCTGCCGACCCGCCCGTGCTGCGGCTCTCGGGCCGGCTTACCAAGCCACAGGTCGCCGAGCTCGACTCGGATCAGTCCCTGTCCGCATGTGACCGCAGGCCATCAAGGCTCCTGCCAGCTCGCTTGCCACGAAGCCTGAAGCTGCGTCGCCTGCGGCATAGAGGACGTTGGTCAGCGCTGATTCTCCGCATGCAGATCGAGACCCCCAGGCGACACCCCAAGCCACTGCCCCGACCAGGAGCAGTGCGAGTCCGACGGTGGACGAGGCCCAGCCCAGAGGCAGCGGCCCCCCCGTCCGTCACCATCCAGAGACCCGCGTCCCAAGCATCGAGGGAGCACGGACACCGCCGAACAACCGGCCCATCCCGCCGTGCCGCAGCACCGGGGCCAGGCCCGCGGCCGACACCAGATTCGGCTCATCGAAAACAGGGTGGATCGTGTGAGCAGGTTTCACTTGCGAGGTGCCCTTCGTGAGCGGCGGATTCGGACCCTAGACAAGCCCGATTCTCCCGTCCCAGGGGCATCTCTGCGTTACAGCACGCTCACCCTCCGACACTCATCGGTGGATCAGGGCTCAGTCGACTCCGGGTGGCGCGAAGAACTCAAGGGCGATTCCGTCGGGATCGCGGAACGAGACGCCTGATCCGTACGTTGCGTCCTTGATCCCGTCATGGGAGATTCCCAAGTCGGTGAGGCGATCTGCCCACTGCTGCAGTTCCTTGCGGCCTCTGCACGTGAAGGCCACGTGGTCGAGACCTGTGCGACGCTCGTCGAACGCTTCGCTGGCGGGTTGGGTGTGGGTGTGCAGTCCGAACAGGTGCCCGCCCGCCAGGGCATAGACCGTGTGGTGGAACGCGCCGCTCTGTTCGTCCTCGTCAAGGACCGGCTCGGAGCCGAAGAGCGCTGTGTACCACTTCGTGCTGCGATCCAGGTCGGTGACGGTCACGGCGATATGCGCCAACGATGGGAACTCAGACATGCCCAAGCCTCCTTAGCGGGTGCTGCAAGGACGCGTCACCACGCTGCAACGTGTACTCCTCAGGTCACTGATGACAGCCACCCAGAGCCGCGTCCTCGACGCATATGAGTACACGTTGAGAACTTGGCAGGTGCGGTGGACAGACGGAATAGCACCTTCGGGTCAGGGTCCATGGCGCCCCGTTACCAGCACGCTGGGGAGCCAGACCACGCCGTCATGAGCGGACACGATGGGCCGACAAGCTCGACTTCGGGATCTTCGAGCGTGGCGTACTGACAACAGGCAGATGCAGACGCTACCTGCTGCAGCGCCGGCCAGCGGCATAGAGGGCGTTGGCCGACCGTTCATGACTTGCGTCGAAGGCCTCGCCGAAAGGCATCCGCGGTGAAGATGAGGAACACGATCGGCAATACGACGACACCGTAGATGACCCCGGCCAAGACCGCTCCGTGAACCCCGCCCATGAGGTAGGCAACCCCAGCGACCGTGAGGACGATCGCGATGACGAGCCCGAACCAGGGGAAGCCTGTCCGAGGTCGCCGCGGTGGAGCAGGGATCATTCCGGCCACAACGGAAAGGTTCTCACGCTTGGGCTCGCGAGTGAGCACGGATCGACCGAACAGCTTGAAGGCTCGAAGATCGCGCGCTGACAGCGGCATAGGAGAGGGCGATGACTCAGTCGCTACTGGGCCGTCCCTTGCAGCGGCTTGAGTGCTGAGAGGCACCCGTCTACGTAGGCCGCCTCGTAGGCATCGGTTGGGTCGGCGTCCACGTGGAGTGGCTCTTGGCCTCAGAGTCGACCTCGGCGCGAGCCGCAGTGTTGCATCATTGTGTGACCAAGCGTTGCCCTTGGCGGCATCGACCCCATCCTGGCGGAAGGTCTGCTCTTGGGTCTTGCCGCCGCAGCCCGTGGCGACGAAGCCAAGGACAACCACCGCCAGCCAACGTCGACGCATGCACGAAGTGTGCCCGGATATTGAGGTCCCCGGCGGGTTCGTCGCAAGATCATGACGTCTTCGCGTCGCCCTGTCATCGGCATGAGAGCCAGCGCGGACAGCGCCATGAGAGGGCGTGTCGGAGCGCTCGTCACGTCCAGGCACTCACGGCATACACCAGGCCTCTGACCGGGTGACGCGGTACAGCTGATATGTAGGACCTTCCTGTCAAGAGGCAGGGTGAGGCGCCCGTCCCGATTGCTCGGGGCGGGCGCCTCGTGCTTCGTCGATGGCCGTCGGTGGTGAGCGTGTCGTTGGCGACGCGCGGTCAGGCTGATATGCGCGGGTTGGTTACCGCAGGACGGGGTGTTCGGCAGGAGCGGACCGCTTGTCTAGGGTCGAGCGTCGCGCTGATCGCTCAGCGCTGCTCATAGCTGTTGCGCGGGTCGCTCCACGCGCTGCTTCCACCACGTTGGTCGACGAAGCAGATCAGGGGTCTCGGCTGGAGTCAGTCCTCGAGCACGGCGAGTGACCAGCACCAGCCGGCCAGCTCGCGGGCGATCGCGACGTTGGCGACCACGTGCCGCTTGCGGCGGGCACGGAACGCATCCCAGCGGGCATTGAGTCGCCGGTTGCCCGCCTCGCCACGAGCTTGGGCTGCTGGGCTGGCAAGCTTCCAACGGTCCCGCATGACCTTGCCCGGCGCATAGCGGGCGCGGTGGTGCCAGGCTGCCTCGACCAGCAGTCGCCGCAGGTGAGAGTTGCCGGTCTTGGTGATCGCCCCTTGGACGCGGCTGGCCCCCGAGGAGTACTCCGAGGGCACGAGCCCGATGAACGAGCCGATGGTGTTGCCGGTGAACCGGTGCCAGTCGCCGACCTCGACTGCGAGTGCGAACCCGGTTAGGGTGCTGACCCCGCGCAGGCACCCCAGCCGCCGAACGACCGGGGTGAACTCCGAGTCCGCGGCCATGGCGGCGATGGCCTCGTCCAGCCGGTCGCGGCGGGCTTTCACCGCCAACACGGCCTCGTAGTCGGACTCGAACGTCAGCCGCAGTGCCGGCGCATCGAAGCGCTGTCGGCGTAGCCAGGTGTCGTGGGCGCCGGTCCAGGCCTGACCGCCGGAGTAGACGATCCCCTGGCGCAGCAGGAGCTTGGACAGTCGATGCCGAGCCCGCATCAGATCTCCCCGGGCATCCTCGCGGGCCCGGACTAGGTCACGAGCGTTCTCTTGGTCCACCGTCGGGACCGAGACCGCGACGTATTCATCGAGCCGCAGCAACCGCGCCAGGTGCACCGCGTCCCTGGCGTCGGTCTTGACCCGGTCACCCGAGGGGCGCTGCAGCTTCGACGGCGCGACCACCTCGCAGCGGATCCCGGCCGCGGCCAGGGCTCGCGACAGACCAAACCCCGTCGGCCCGGCCTCGTAGGCCACCGCGACCGGACCCGGGAGGTCCTGCAGCCACGACCTGATGTGCTCGTGAGACGGGGTCAGTTTCGCCTGAACGAGCTCGCCCGTGACGCCGTCGATCGCTGCTGCCGCGACCGATCGTGCGTGCACGTCGAGCCCAACGCTCGTACGCTCGGTAAACACCGGGGCCTCCCACAATGTCGGATAGGCCGAGCAGGCAGCCCCTGCTCGGTAACCCACGAATCTTGTGAGTGAGGCCCCGGCCCGCAACCGCCTCAATCCGAGCCGGTCACGTCATACCGTCTAGGTCATGTCTTGGGGGTACCTCTTGCTGGTCGTCACGTCGCTCTGCGGAGCGGCCGTCACGACATACCTCCTGGTGCAGTCCCTGAAGTACCTGAGGCAGTCGTTGGGCTCGCTCACCCCTGCGGCGCGACGGCAGTCCGCGTGGATGCTTCTCAGGACCTGGGGCTCCATGCTTGTCGCGGCGGTGATCATCACTGTTGCCTACAAGTGGGGCGCAGCGAATTGGGGAACCCGCGTCGGGGCCGCGATCGCCATCTGCGCTTTCGCGGCGGTGATGATCGCGGCCTTTGTCATCTTCGGCGTGATGCTTCGAAGAGAAGCGCGGCAGGCCGTCGAGCGGCAGACAGTCGGGCCCGCTGAGTGACCGCTCATCGGTGCGGGTGAGCGACAGGAGCCCATTCGGGCTAGCTCAGAATCTCGATTGGGCAATGCGGGCCGGTTGCCTTGGCTAAGCGGGCGTCGGCAGTGAGCAAGGGCACCGCGAGCGCTTCGGCAAGCGCCACATAGGCGGCGTCATACACCGTCAGGTTGTCGCGCAGTTCCCAGCAGCGCGGGATGAGCCGCAACGACGGCCATCGCGTCCAGCGGTAGCGCGACCAGGTCGGTGAGCACGAGCTCGGCCCGACGAGCGGCGATGTGTCCTCCGGCGAGCCGTCCTCGCAGGACCGAGGTGACCTCGAGGTTGACGAGGTCGGGTGCCGCGAGTGCCTCGCCGCGCAGCCGCGCTCGGGCTCGATCACCATCCCCGGCGTCGTCAGCAAGCGCCGTTGCGAGAACACTGGCGTCAACGACGAGCACGCTCGGCCCGCAGTCTCGCTGCGGCCTTCAACGGAACCGACCCGCCGGCACGCCCGCCGGCCCGGTCCATTACCTCATCGAGCGTCGGCCGGTTGGCCTCGTCGATGAGTCTGGCTCGGAGGTACTCCTGCAGCGACTGGTGTGCGGCCGCGGCGCGCTGTCGCAAGACCGCGTGCGTCTCGGCCGGAACGTCCTTGATCTGCACACTAGGCATGGCGCCATTATGGCGCCACTAGCGCCGAATCCCAAGCGAGCGCTCATCGGCATGGCACGACCCTCATCGCGGCAGATGAGTGCGGTCGTGGGGGCTGCCGGTCGGCTCGTCCTAGGGTCATCCCATGCACGGATCGCGCCTGGTCACGCCCTGGTCAGCCGGACTGACTCTGGACGAGACGGTCAAGCGCCTCAGCCGGAGCCGCCGCGTCAGGGCGATCGGCTATTTGGGGTCCACGGGGACTGATGAGTGGACAGACGAAAGCGACTTCGACCTATGTGTCTTGCTGAGGGACGATCCGCTCCGTTGGAGAGTCGAGGCAACGATCGTCGATGGGCGCATCGCCGACATCGTGATCATCGACTCCGACCGCGCCGCAGCCTGGTCGACTTCCGCTGATGCTGCGAACGTGTCGGACCAGGAGTGGCCCTTCGTTCGCTGGCTGTCCCGGCTTCGTCCTGTCTTCGACCCTGACGGCCTGGGTGCCCAGGCACGCCGTGGGGCTGAGCGTCTGGTCGAGGGTGAAGTCACTACCGACCCTGCATGGCAGGAGACCACCCGCTCGTTTGTGACCCGCGACCTGCGTGTGAACACGGCCCTACTCGGTCGAGCCGAGGATCCTGTCCTGCGCGTTGCACTCGGGATGCGTCAACTGCACACGTTTGTCTCAGCGGTCCAGGCGTGGTTCACGGCTCGGAGCCTCCGTCATGAGGGATGGAAGGCGGACATCGCCCGCATCGGGGCGAGGGATCCAGACTTCTTCGCCGTTATCGAGGAGTGGCTTGGGGCCACCGATCTGGCTACACGCCATGCCCTCTACAGCCAAGCCGTCGAACTCGCCCTGGCGCCGCTTGGCGGATCTCTACCTCCCGGAACGCTCCTCCAGCAGTCCGACCAGGTGTGGGAGCGGCTCGGCACCGACGCCTAGCCCGCCCGCAGGCAGATGAGTGAGCTCGCGGAGGATGCGCGGATGGACAGCGGGGCTCGGCGGTGGATGGTGCGTCGTCTCGGTCAGCGGCGCATGGGTCGGCCCGGCCGTGGTGGTGGGGGAGGGACGGTGTGGGTGCGGCCGGTGGGTGAGGTCCAGGTGTAGGTGCCGTCGTGGTGTCGGTGGTAGGCCCAGGCGCCGTGGGTCTTGGCGCGGTGGTGGCATCGGCACAGGGGCGCGAGGTTGGCCGGTCGGGTCTGGCCGGGTGGACCCCCGCGCTGGGGTGGCTGGTAGGGCTCGATGTGGTCGAGGTCGCAGGTGCTGCGAGCGGCGGCGGCAGCCGGGGAAGACACAGGTCGGGTCGCGGAACCGGACCAGGTCGGCCATCCAGGGTGGCGGGTCGTGCGCATTCACGGCGTCGGTGCGGGACAGGTCGAGGACCGGGCGGACCACCACGGTGGTGCCCGGCAGCCAGGCGTGGAGGACGTCGAGCAGGGCCGGGCCACGCTGGTGAGGACCGACCACGGTGACCACGGCGGGGTCGGTGGTGACCCGGTCGAGGTCCTCAGCATTCAGGTGGAGTCACCATCGACGCCGGCATCGCAGCAGGACCCGGGTCATGGCCGGCGAAGAGGTCGAGCGCGCGTTGGGGGTCGGCCAGGATCCCGACGGTGTGGGCGCGGCGTACGTCGAGGGGGTCACCGTCACCGAGCCGCTTCAGCGCCTCGGCTCCCCGGGTGACCGTGGCGTCGAAGGCTTCGGCGTCAGCGGTGTCGAGGACCATCACCACGTCGGTGGTCAGCGGGTCGGTGCCCTGGGTGGTGGTGTGGGGGCGGAGCTCGACCTTGCGGGTGGCCAGGGCGGTGAGCTCGTCGTCGATCTCGCGGTCGGGGTCGAACCAGAGCCGGGCCTCGTGGACCAGCGCCGCGGCGCGGACCCTGTCGATGTGGGCCGGGTCGGCGGTGACCAGCCGGTCGGCGTAGGCCACCGCCTCGGGGCCGAGGTCGCGGGTGTGGCCGGCGATGTGGCGGGCCAGGTGGACCGGGACCACCAGGTCGAGGACCAGCCGCCACAGCCGTGGCAGCCGGTGGGCCAGCTCGAGCCCGTCGCCGATCAGCTCGCGTGCGGCGTCGGTGGTCCACCCCAGCACCGGGGCCAGCTCGCACGGCGCGAACTCCGCCACCAACGGCGCACCCACCCCGGCCAAGGGCACGACGCCCTCGCCGTGGAGGTCGGGCTCGCCCCACCCGGCGAACCGACCCCCGGCCGGTGCGGGGTGGAGCTCGGCCCACTCCACCGCCGCCACGATCAGCTCCCGGTCGGCCTCGCGACGAGCCACCAACGCATCAGCCGCCCGGTCCAGCGCCACACCCATCGCCCGTCGCGACGACGTCGCCCGAGCAGCAGGTGTGGTGATGGTCATGAGCACAGTCAAGCACCGACCACCGACACTCCCATCGGCTGGAATCCCTTTGTACACACGGGATGATGGCAACGCCCTAGGCTGCCGCCGTGGATCTGCAGACCACGCGTCGGAGGGTCGGCCGATGTGGGTGATGCTCGGTGCCGGCGTGGTCGCCGTGATCACGGTGCTCCTGATCGTCGTCGCGCTGCGAGCCTTGCAGTCTCCCAGCGCCATGAGCCGACCCGATGCCTCCGATCAGGAGGTCGCAGCCAGCATCATGAACGACTACTGCGGCACAGCTACTCCACGGGAACGTTCGGGATCGGCGACTACGGCCAGTACGGCTACAAGGAGATCGTCTGCAACGGTCCTCATGGGGGCAAGGTCACCTTCGGCGTCTTCCGCGCCCAGGCCGCGGCCGCGCGAGCCGTGGCGCAGCTGATCCGCGGACCATGCCAAAGCGTCGAGCCTGCCGGCGGCGTACCTGTGAGTGGTCTGCGGTGGCTGGCCTTCGCGGACCTCGACGCAGACGTGTCATCACTCGAGGACGCCGGTGGCAGCCGAGTGCCCTGCGACTGAACGACGCGCGTCAACCACCGGACCCCCGTCATCAGGACTCGTCGATCAGGACCTGTCGATCAGCCCGGCAGGTCGTCGTAGTCCACGTCGGTGGTGCGTAATTCCTGCGTAACCGGGACGGAGGGGTCAGCGCTCGACGTACGCCGTCAGCCACCGGTCGAGGCAGCGAAGGCGTGGGCGCGAGGCTCGGCACGCGAGAGGAAGACGTCGTGCCGGGCGTCGGGCACGCTGACGTAGGTCACGTGCCGGCCGAGCACCGGCGCCCACCGGCGGATCTGGCGTACGTCGAGCACGATGTCGGTGGTGTGGACGTCCTCGCCCATCTCCAGCGGGCTCGATGACCGCGCGCTGGCCACGACCAGTGCCGGGAAGGGCAGGTCGAGGCCCCGGTGCAGCTCCAGCTGCCCGCGGCGTACGGCGGCCAGCCACCCGGCGTAGGCGGGCCAGGAGTAGAGCGGCTTCCACGACAGGTCGAAGTCCCACTCGCCCGTCGTGGTCGCGGTGCAGGCTGCGCGCGTAGTAGCCGGAGACGGTGCGGGGGAGCGAGCGTTTGGGCTGCGACCGGGCGAGCGTGCTGCACCACCGGGCTCAGCGCGAGGCCGCATCAGGTCGAGGTCTGCAGGTCGAACCACGGCGCGTTGAGCACCATGCCGGCCGCGTCGGGCGCCGGCCTGCGCCCACAGCGACACGGTCAGCCCGCCCGTCGAGTGCCCGCTGACCACGACGTGGGTGTGCTCCGCCGCGGACCTGGTCCCACGCGGCGTCGAGCTCGGGGAAGTACTCGTGCAGGTCGCTGACGTAGTTGGGGGTCTGGTGCGGGCGGATCGAGCGGCCGTACTTGCGCAGGTCGACGGCGTAGAAGTCGTAGCCGCGCTCGGTCCACCACTCGGCGTAGGCCGTCTGGAAGAAGTAGTCGGCGAAGCCGTGGACGTGCAGCACGGCGCGGTCGGTCGTGCGCTGCGCCGGCCGGTGGACCAGGGTCGCGACGACGGAGCCCTCGTCGTCGTCGGGGAGCTCGATGGTCTCCGCGGTGTACGGCGGCCCCAGCAGATCGGGCACGGGCACACCGAGACGAGAGCTCACCCGGTCATTGTCCCCGACCGCTCGAAGCTAGGCGCGCTCGGCTGCTGCTTCGACCAGTGCCTCGAACAGGGCGTGGTCGCGACCGACCTCGGGGTGCCACTGGATGCCGACGCAGAAGCGTGGGCCGGGACGCTCCATCGCCTCGAGGGTGCCGTCCGGCGCCCACGCGGTGGGGGTGAAGCCCGGATGCTCGCGCACCGACTGGTGGTGGTGGCAGGCGACCTCGCCTGGTCGCCGACGGCTGCGTGCACCCGCGACCCGGCCTCGGTCCGCACCGACGACCTCGCCGTACTCCGGCCCGCCGGGGCTGTGCTGCTCGTGCCCGACCACGTCGGGGGTGTGCTGGTCGAGGGACCCGCCCGCGGTGACGGCCATCAGCTGCATGCCGCGGCACACGCCGAGGGTCGGCAGGTCGACCTCGGCCGCGGCCACGAGCAGTGCGGACTCCCAGGCGTCGCGGTCCTCGCGCCACGACGCCGTGCGGGGGTGCGGCTCCTCCCCGTAGCGCGCCGGGTCGACGTCGGCGCCGCCGGAGACGATCAGCGCGTCGATGCGAGCCACCACCGATCGGGCGGCGACATCGGATCCCGACGCGGGCGGCAGCAGCACCGGTACGCCGCCCGCGGCCAGCACGGCGTCGGCGTACTCCGCGTGGAGCACGTCGGCGCGCCCGTCCCAGACGCCCCAGCGCCGCCTGCTCGCGGTAGGTGGTCAGCCCGATCAGCGGGCCGCCGCTCGACAGGTCATGTCACTCACAGGGGAGTGACGTAGGCGCCCGAGATGCCGCCGTCCACGAGGAACGTGCTGGCGGTCATGAACGACGAGTCGTCGGAGGCCAGGAACAGCACGGCACTCGCCATCTCCTCGGGCTCACCGAACCGGCCCATCGGCACGTGCACGAGCCGACGCGCCGCCCGCTCGGCGTCCTTGGCGAACAGCTCCTTGAGCAGCGGCGTGTTGACCGGGCCCGGGCAGAGCGCGTTGACCCGCACGCCCTCGCGGGCGAACTGCACGCCGAGCTCGCGGGTCATCGACAGGACGCCGCCCTTGGAGGCGGAGTAGGAGATCTGCGAGGTCGCCGCCCCCATCACCGCCACGAAGGACGCGGTGTTGATGATCGAGCCGCGCTGCTGCTCGATCATGTAGGGCAGCGCCGCCTTGCAGCACAGGTAGACCGAGGTCAGGTTGACCTCCTGCACCCGGCGCCACGCGTCGAGCTCGGTGTCGAGGATCGAGTCGTCGTCGGGCGGGCTGATGCCGGCGTTGTTGAAGGCGATGTCGACCGAGCCGTAGGTGTCCTTCGCGGACTTGAAGAGCGCGTCGACCTCGGCCTTGTCGGTGACGTCGACGTGCACGTACGTCGCCACGTCGGCCCCGCCGAGCTCCTCGACCAGCGCGGCCCCGGCCTCGTCGGAGATGTCGCCGATCACGACCTGGGCGCCCTCCTCGACGAACCGGCGTACGGTCGCCAGGCCGATGCCCGAGCAACCACCGGTGACGACCGCCACGCGGCCCTCGATGCGTCCTGCCACGTGTCCTTCCTTTCCTGGGTGACCCTCGACCACCGGCTAGTGGGCGATGAAGACGTTCTTCTCCTCGGTGAACGCGTACGGCGCGTCCGGGCCCAGCTCGCGGCCGAGCCCGGACTGCTTGTAGCCGCCGAACGGCGTCCAGTAGCGGACGCTCGAGTGGCTGTTCACGCTCAGGTTGCCGGTCTGGACGCTGCGGGAGACCCGGAGCGCCCGGCCGAGGTCCTGGGTGAAGATCGAGCCGGACAGGCCGTAGTCGGAGTCGTTGGCCAGTGCGATCGCCTCGGCCTCGTCGTCGAAGGCCATCACCGCGACCACCGGCCCGAAGACCTCCTCGCGCCACACCGGCTCGGCGACGTCCTTCGACTCCACGACCGTGGCAGGCAGCCAGAAGCCGTCGCCGGCGGGCGTCGGGCCCTGAACGCGACCGTCACGTCGTCGAGGTAGCGCTGCACCGAGGCACGTTGCCGGGCCGAGACCATCGGGCCCATCTGGCTGTCCTCGGCCGACGGGTCCTTGACCCGCCAGTCCTGGACCGCGGTCTCGAGGCGGCCCACGAACTCGTCGTACACCGAGCGCTCGACGAGGATCCGGGAGCGGGCGCAGCAGTCCTGGCCCGCGTTGTCGAAGACTGCGCCCGGGGCCGCAGCGGCGGCCGCCGCCACGTCGGCGTCGGCGAACACGATGTTGGCGCTCTTGCCGCCGAGCTCGAGAGTCACGTGCTTGACCTGCTCGGCGCAGCCCGCCATGATCTGCCTGCCCACCTCGGTCGATCCGGTGAACACGACCTTGTGCACGTCGGGGTGGGTGACGAAACGCTGCCCGACCACCGACCCCTTGCCGGGGACGACGGTGAAGACGCCGGGCGGGATGCCCGCCTCGAGCGCGAGCTCGCCGATCCGGATCGCCGTCAACGGCGTGATCTCGGCCGGCTTGAGCACGACGCAGTTGCCGGCCGCGAGCGCGGGCGCGAAACCCCAGCCGGCGATCGGCATCGGGAAGTTCCAGGGCACGATCACCCCGATGACGCCCAGCGGCTCGTGGAAGGTCAGGTCGAGGCCGCCGGCGACCGGGATCTGCTTGCCGAGGAGTCGCTCGGGCGTTGCCGAGTAGTAGTTGAGGACGTCGCGGACGTTGCCAGCCTCCCAGCGGGCGTTGACGATGGTGTGGCCGGCGTTGGCGACCTCGAGCCGGGCGAGCTCCTCGTTGTCGGCGTTCACGACGGCGGCGAACGCCCGCAGCAGGCGGGCACGTTCGCCCGGCGCGAGGTCACGCCAGGCCGGGAAGGCGTCCTGCGCGCGAGCGATGGCTGCGTCGGTGTCCGCCTCTGACGACGAGGGGACCTCGCGCAGGTCCTGCCCGGTCGTGGGGTTGATCAGGGTCGTGGTCACGTCGCGTCCTCACATCCGCTCGAAGCCGCGGCCGAGCTCCCAGTCGGTCACTGCTGCGTCGAAGGCCGCGAGCTCGACGTCGGCCATGTTCGTGTAGTGGTCGACGACGTCGTCGCCGAAGGCCCCGCGCGCCAGCGCAGAGGCGTGGAAGGCGTCGCGAGCGGCCCGCAGCGTGTGCGGCACGTGCTCGGCGTCGGAGGTGTAGGCGTTGCCCACCAGCTCGTCCTCGAGCTCCAGCTCGTGCTCGATGCCGTAGAGCCCACCGGCCAGCATCGCGGCCAGGGCCAGATAGGGGTTGACGTCACCGCCGGGCAGGCGGTTCTCCATCCGCGCGCTCTTGTCATGGCCGACGAGCCGGACGGCGCAGGTGCGGTTGTCGAGACCCCAGGCGATCGCGGTGGGCGCGAACGAGCCGGCAGCGAACCGCTTGTAGGAGTTGACGTTCGGTGCGTAGAGCAGCGTGAAGTCGTGCATGGTCGCGAGCACGCCGGCAATGAACCGGTCGTAAAGGGGCGTGCGAGCCCCCTCGTCCCAGAACACGACCCTCTGCTGCCCCGCGGCGTCGACGCCACGCAGCGACAGGTGGACGTGGCAGGAGTTGCCCTCCCGTTGGTCGTACTTGGACATGAAGGTGATCGCCTGGCCCCGCTGGGCGGCGATCTCCTTCGCGACACTCTTGTAGACGCTGTGGTTGTCGGCGGTGGTCAGCGCCTCGGCGTAGAGGAAGCCGATCTCGTGCTGCCCGAAGTTGCACTCGCCCTTGGCGCCCTCGACATCGAGGCCGGCGGCGTACATGTGGTTGCGCAGGTCGCGCAGGAGCGGCTCGACTCGCGCCGTGCCGAGGATGGAGTAGTCGACGTTGTACTGGTTGACCGGAGTCAGCTGACGCCAGCGGCGGTCGTGGGCCTCCTCGTACGACGTGTCGAAAGCGATGAACTCGAGCTCGGTGCCGGCCAACGCGACCATGCCCATCTCGGCGACCCGTTCGAGCTGGGTTTTGAGGATCGTGCGCGGTGACTGCAGCACCGGCGTGTGGTCGAGCCAGACCAGGTCGCACTGCACGAGCACGCTGCCGGGCAGGTGGGGGAGCAGCCGGATGGTCTCGTAGTCGGGCACGAACTCCATGTCGCCGTAGCCCTTCTCCCACGAGGAGATGGTGTAGCCGTCGACCGTGTTCATGTCGATGTCGACCGCGAGCAGGTAGTTGCAGCCCTCAGTGCCCGCCTCGAGCGCGACGTCCAGGAAGTAGCGCGCGTGCAGACGCTTGCCCTGGAGCCGGCCCTGCATGTCGGTGAACGCGAGCACGACGGTGTCGATCTGGTCGGTCTCGATCTTCTGCCGCAGCGACTCCAGGGTCAGGAATCGGTCGTTGGGTGGCATGCTTCTCCTTCTCGTCGCTGCTCGTCGGATCAGCCCAGCAGACCGCGCAGGAGCGCGGCGGTGTCGTCGCAGTGTTCTTCCATGACCTGGCGCGCCTGGTCGGGACGGCCGTCCAGCACTGCCTTGAGGATGCGCTCGTGCTGCCGGTCCGAGTGGGCGATGTTGGTCTGCAGGACTGGGATCGCGCTGAGCATCTCGTGCAGGCTCGCCTGCACCGAGGTGACCGCCTCGACGGTGCGTCCAGATCCGGACAGCGACGCCACCGTGAGGTGGAAGCGGGAGTCGGCCTGGCGATGGCGAGCTCGGCTGGAGGCGCGCGCGACGGCCGCATGCGCGGTCTCGAGGCGCGCTCGGGCACCCTCGTCGAGGACCGCGCTGGCCGCCTGCGCGGCCGCGCCCGGCTCCACGATGCGACGGAAGTCGAGGGCGTCCAACCAGTCGGCCCGCTGTGCCGCTGTCGTCGTCCCCTCCGAGCGGGACGAAGGACCCCGGGGCTTCATCGTGACCACCGTGCCACCACCGCGCCCTCGCTTGGTCTCCACGAACCCCGCGGCCCGGAGGGCGGCGATCGCCTCGCGCAGTGTCGCCCTCGAGACCCCGAGCCGCTCGGCGAGCTCTCGCTCCGAGGGCAGCACGGTGCCGAGGGGGTACACGCCCAGCCGGATGGCGGTGGCCAGCTGCTCGACGCACGCCTCGAACGCGTGGTGTCCTCGCACCGGTCGCAGCACCACCTCGTCGAGGTGGGGCACCGGGAGCGGTCGTCACGCGGGCCAGTCTGGCACCCGGACGCCACGTGTCAATGGTCTGGCCTCAGACCAAAATGCCGCGTGCCTCTGGACGACGCATTCCGAACGGGTCTAGCCTCCGGCCAACCCGGTTCCGCTCCTGAAAGGGACAGTCCATGCCCGAAGCGTTCGAACCCTTGAACTGCATCATCTCAGTGAGGATGAGAAACACCTCGCCAAACTCGGGTACAAGCAGGAGCTCGGCCGCTCGTGGTCGAGCTTCTCGAACTTCGCCATCTCGTTCTCGATCATCTCCATCCTGGCCGGCTGCTTCACCACGTTCGGCCAGGCGTGGAACAACGGTGGTCCGGTGGCGATCTCCTGGGGCTGGCCGATCATCTCCGTCTTCATCCTGATCATCGGGTTCACCCTCAGCGAGCTGGTGTCGGCGTACCCGACCTCGGGGGGCATCTACTGGTGGGCCTCGAAGATGGGTGGCCCTGCGGCCGGGTTCTTCACAGGCTGGCTCAACCTGATCGGCCTGCTCGCGGTCACCGCCTCCGTCGCCTACGGCGCGGCGACCTTCCTGGACCTGACGATCAGCACGGTGAGCACCAGCTACGCCGACAACTACTCGCTGACCCGGGTGTTCATCTGGTTCATCGTGATCATGGTCCTGGCGGCGCTGGCGAACATCTTCAGCGGGCACCTGCTCGCCATCGTCAACAACATCTCGGTGTGGTGGCACGTCGCCGGCGCCGCCATCGTGGTGCTGGTCCTGGTGTTCGTGCCCGAAGTCGCACGAGAGCGCCAACTTCGTGTTCACCGACCGCATCAACAACTCCGGCTTCAGCAGCGGCTTCTACTGGTTCCTCGTGCTTCCCCTGGGGTTCCTGCTCACGCAGTACACGATCACCGGCTTCGACGCGTCCGCGCACCTCTCGGAGGAGACGCAGGGCGCGGCGATGGGCGCCGCCAAGGGGATCTGGCGGTCCATCTTCTACTCGGCGGTGGGCGGCTGATCCTCCTGCTGGCCTTCCTGTTCGCCGTCCAGGACCCGCAGGGCGTCAGCGACGGCGGCGGCGCCGTCGCGTCTTCGGCCAAGCTCTGTCGGAGAGGTGGCACTTCCTGGTGATCTTCATCTCCACCGCAGGACAGTTCTTCTGCACCATGGCCTGCCTCACCAGCACGTCCGGATGACCTTCGCCTTCAGCCGGGACGGCGCCATCCCCGGCTCCAGCTGCTGTCCAAGGTCGGCCGCAACAGGATCCCGACCAACGCGGTGATCTTCGGGCCGTGATCGGCGTGATCATCACGCTGCCGGCGCTCAAGAGCGTCGGCGGTATCCCGGTGGCGTTCTTCGCCGTGGTGTCGGTGGCGGTGATCGGTCTCTACCTCTCGTTCCTCATCCCGATCTTCCTGCGCTGGCGGATGGGCGACTCCTTCGAGCCCGGCGCCTGGACCAACGGCCCGAAGTACAAGTGGATGAACCTCGTCGCGGTCGTCGAGATCGCGATCATCTCGCGTCTACTTCATCCTGCCGTTCACCCCGGCAGGAGTGCCCGGCAACAAGGATTCTCCTGGAGTGCTGTGAACTACGCACCCGTGCTCACCGTCGGTTCGCTGATCGTCCTCGCGATCTGGTGGCACGTCTCGGCCAAGCACTGGTTCACCGGCCCGAAGCACACGATCGACGAGGCGGTCCTCGCGGCCTTCGACGACGGGTGACCGACGACCAACCTGCCCTGGACCGCCTCGCCTGTCTGGCGGGGCGGTCCTGGCGCGTGGACGACCTGGCCGGCGGGCTGACCAACATCAACCTGCGGGTGCGCAGCCAGGCGACCTGACGGGTCGAGCCCTTCGACCTCGTCGTGCGCTGGGCCCGTGGTGACGCCGGGCTGCTTGGCATCGACCGGGACGCCGAGCATGCGAACTCGGTCGCGGCGTGGGAGGCGGGCGTTGCCGCGGAGGTGGTCGAGTACCGGCCCGACCTCTCGATGCTGGTATCGCCTTCCTGCAGGGGCGGTCGCTGCGCGACGAGGACTTCGGCGACGCCGGCGTGCTCCGGCGCGCGGCCGACGCCGTACGGCGACTGCATGCCGGGCCGCGGTTCACCGGCGATTTCGACATGTTCGCGCGGCAGGCGCGCTATCTCGAGGTCGTGCGCGAGCACGGCATGCGCCTCCCCCCGGGTACGGCGACCACGCCGCCGCCTGGGACGACGTACGGCGTGCGCTGGCGGCCACGCCGCAGCCCACGGTGCCCTGCAACAACGACCTGCTCGCCGCCAACTTCATCGACGACCCGGCACCGGACGCGGGGCTGGCTGATCGACTACGAGTACTCCGGCAACAACGACGCCTGCTTCGAGCTCGGCAACACCATTACCGAGTGCAACTTCTCGCCGGACCAGGTCGACGCCTGGTGCGAGGCCTACTTCGGCGACCCGACGCCGCGCCGACCGCGCCCGGGTGCGCCTCCAGGCGCTCTGCAGCGAGTACGGCTGGTCGCTCTGGGGCTTCATCCAGGAGCAGGCGAGCCCGATCGACTACGACTTCCACACCTGGGGCATGGAGCGCTACGAGAAGGCCGCCGCGACCTTCGGCTCCCCGCGCTTCCAGGCCCTCCTGGAGGGGTGACTGCCGGTGGGTGAGGAAGGCGCCCTGGCGGCTGTCTCGAAACCACGTCTCCCGTCGCGCGCCCAGGTCGTCGTCATCGGCGGCGGCGTCGTCGGCTGCTCGGTCGCCTACCACCTGACCAAGCTCGGTCGTCACCGACGTGCTGCTGCTCGAGCAGGGGAGCTGTCCTGCGGCACCACCTGGCACGCGGCCGGGCTGGTGGGTCCGCTGCGGGCCTCGGAGACCGGGACCCGGCTGGTGCAGTACTCCGCCGAGCTCTACGCCGCGCTCGAGGCCGAGACCGGGCTCGCGACCGGCTACCGCAACTCGGCGGCCTCGTCGTGGCCCGCACCGCGGACCGGATCGCCCAGCTCCGGCGTACGGCCGCCAACGCGGTCGCCTACGACCTCGACTGCGAGCTGCTGACGCCGGCCGGGCCCAGGAGCTGTGGCCGCCGATGCGCGGTCGACGACCTGCTCGGCGCGATCTGGCTGCCCGGCGACGGCCGGTCAACCCGACCGACCTCACCCAGTCGCTCGCCCGCGGCGCCCGGATGGGCGGCGCCCGGTCGCTCGAGCGGGTGCGGGTCACCGGCTTCGAGATCGAGGACGGCCCGAGCGGCGCGGGTGACCGGCGTGCGCACCGACGCGGGCGACGTCGAGTGCGAGGTCGTCGTCAACTGCGCCGGCCAGTGGGCGGCGCTCGGGCGACCTGGCCGGGGTCACCGTGCCGCTGCACTCCTGCGAGCACTTCTACGTGGTCACCGAGCCGATCGCGGGCGTCCGCCCGGACCTGCCGATCCTGCGCGACCACGACGGCTGGACCTACTTCAAGGAGGAGGCCGGCGGCCTGGTCGTCGGCGGGTTCGAGCCCGACGCCAAGCCGTGGCGGTCGCCGACGACCTGCCGCACCCCTTCGAGTTCCAGCTGCTCGAGGAGGACTGGGAGCACTTCGCGCTCGCTGATGGACGAGGCGATGCGTCCGGATCCCGGCGCTCGCCGAGACCGGCATCCGCAAGTTCTACAACGGCCCTGAGTCGCTTCACCCCCGACAACCAGTTCCTGCTCGGGCGAGGCGCCCGGGCTGCGCGGCTTCTTCGTCGGCGCCGGCTTCAACTCGGTCGGCATCGCGTCCGCCGGCGGCGCCGGCCGGGCCCTGGCCGAGTGGGTCGTCGAGGGCGAGCCGACGAGCGACCTGGTCGGCCGTCGACATCCGCCGGTTCGCGCCGTTCCACGGCGACGCGCCTGGCTGCGGTCGCGGGTGGTCGAGGTGCTGGGCCTGCACTACGCCGTCCCCTGGCCGCAACCGGGAGCCGAGCCGGCCGGCCGCGCGGCTCTCGCCCCTGCACGAGCGCTCGCCGCGCGGGGCGCCGTGTTCGGCACCCGGAACGGGTGGGAGCGGCCGCTGGTCTTCGGCTCGCCGGGCGGAGCCGCCGCTCGACTACTCCTGGGGGAGGCCCCCTGGCTCGACCTGGTCGGTCGCCGAGCAGGTGGCCGCCCGCACCGGTGTCGCGGTCTTCGACCAGACCTCGTTCTCCATCTACGTCGTCGCCGGACCCGACGCGCTGGCCGCCCTGCAGTGGATCTGCGCCGCCGACGTCGACGTCCGGTCGGCGTGGTCTACACGCCGTTGCTCAACGCCCGCGGCAGCTACGAGGCCGACCTGACCGTCACCGGACCGGCTCCGACTCGTTCCTGCTGGTCTCCAGCTCCGCGACCACCGTCCGCGACCTCGACTGGCTCGCGCGTCACGTGCCCGTCGGCGCCGCGTGCGGTCCCCGACGCGACCGACGGCGTTCGCGGTCCTCGGGGTGATGGGGCCGCGCTCGCGCGAGCTGCTCGGCCGGGTGCCGGCCCCGACTGGTCGGACGAGGCGTTCCCCTTCGCGACCAGCCGGAGTCGAGGTCGCCGGCGTGGACGCTGCGAGCGACCCGGATGACCTACGTCGGCGAGCTGGGCTGGGAGCTGTACGTGCCGGTCGAGGACGCCCTCGCCGTCTACGACGCCCTGTGCCGACGGCCCGCGCCGACCTCGGGCTGGCGACGCCGGGCTACTACGCGATCGAGTCGCTCCGGCTCGAGAAGGGCTACCGCGCCTTCCCGCGCGAGCTGACCCCCGACTCACCCCGTCGAGGCCGGCCTGATTTCGCCACCGCCCTGGGAGCTCGGGGGCGCGCAAGACTTCCTCGGCCGCGAGGCGCTGGTGGCCCGCCGGGACGGCTCGGGAGCCGGGCCGCGTCGCCGGGTGGTGTCGCTGGTGCTCGAGGAGCCGGAGCCGATGCTCTGGGGTGGCGAGCTCCTGCTGCGCGACGGCGAGCCCGCCGGCCAGGTCACCAGCGCGGCGTGGGGGGGACGGTCGGCGCCTGCGTCGGCCTGGCCCTGCTGCGAGCCGTCGTACCGGTCCGGCCGAGACCTCGCCGGGTAGGCTTCCAGGTCGACGTCGCCGGGCAAGGTTTCCCGGCCCGGGTGACCCTCGCCGCACCCCTCCGCCACGCATGAGACGGATCCTCCGCCGTCCTCGCCCACTGGGCTCTCGGCCGTGGCTGACCGCCCCGACTCGGTCGTGGAGCTGCGAGCGGCTCAGGCTCGGCGTAGATCTGCCGGATCACGTCCTCGATGTCGGGCTCCTGGATCGACAGGTCCGCGACGTCGTACGACCGGCGACGGCCGCCACGATCGGCGCAGCGCTGGCGTCTGCCGGGAAGCTGAGCCACTGCCGCGGCCCTCCACCCGGCGCGTGTCGGCTCCGGCGACCGCGATCGGGGGCGCCTCGTCGACCAGGTCGACCACGAGCGTGTGGGTCGCGGCGGCATGGCCGTGCAGCCCGGCCAGCGGCCCGTCGAAGACGACCGTGCCGTGGTCGATGACGATCACCCGGCCGCAGAGCGCCTCGATGTCGCCGAGGTCGTGGGTGGTCAGCAGCACCGTCGTGCCCGCGTTCGCGGATCACGTCGCAGGAACTCCCGCGGACGCCTCCTTGCTGACGACGTCCAGCCCGATCGTCGGCTCGTCCAGGTAGCAGGCGCCGGCGCGTGCAGCAGTGCGGCCGCGATGTCGCAGCGCATCCGCTGGCCGAGCTGACAGCTTGCGCACCGGCGTGCGTGCAGGATCGTCCAGGTCGAGCAGCTCGCGCACCAGTCGAGCTGGCGCCCGTACCGCGGCGTCGGTCGACCCCGTAGATCTTCTTGAGCAGGCGGAAGCGATTCGACGCACCGCCAGGTCCCACCACAGCGGGTGCGCTGCCCGAACACGGCCCCGATCCGGCGGGCGTACTGCGCGCGGCGCGCCAGGGCACCAGGCCGCCGACGTGACCGTGCCGCCGGTGGGCGTCAGGATGCCGGTCAGCATCTTGATCGTGGTGCTCTTGCCCGCGCCGTTGGCGCCGATGTAGCCGACCATCTCCCCGGCCGCGACGTCGAAGGTCAGGTCGCGGACGGCCTCACCTCGGATCGGGTCCGGCGTCCTCCGCCGCGTCGACCCGGCCCGCTCCCGGCCGTGTCGCGCCGGCGCACCACGAACGTCCGGGCCAGGTCGCGTACCTCGATCAGACTCATCTCAGCTCCCGGTGGAGGTGTAGTGGCGGAGCCCGCCCGCCGGCGTCATCGTCACCACGACATCACGAGCGCTGCGACAGGCGAAGCGAACTCGAGCCACTGCGGCAGCGGGGAGCTGCCCGAGCGGCCGAGGATGTAGAGCGACGGGTACCAGTTGACGAAGGCCAGTGGCAGCAGGAACGTCAGCCCCAGCACGATCCGCTGTGGAAAGACGGTGAGCGGATAGGTCAGCAGGGTCGCGCCGCCGTAGGTGAACGCGTTGGCGAACTCGCTGGCGTCGGTGGTCCAGAACTGCACGCAGCTGAACGCCACGAACGCCCCGAAGAAGATCGCCCCGCCACACACCACCATCCCGACCAGCACCAACGCCTTCGTCGGCGACCAGTCCACCGTCCACGACGCCCAGGTCAGCAAGGCGGCCCCCTGCACCACCCGCGAGATGCGCCGCAGCTGGAACTGGTCGGCGCACACCTGCACCAGCAGCGGCACCGGCTTGTCATCATCGCGTCCAGCCGCCCCAGCCGGACCTGCTGCCCGATCCGCTCGACGTTGCCCACGACCAGGTCGGCGAGGCCGATCCCGAGCTGCGACGAGCCGTAGAGGAAGCCCATCTCCCGCAGGTGAAGCCGCCGTACGTCGTGAGGTGGGTGAACATCACCCAGATCCCGACGAAGTCGATGCCGGTCGAGAAGATCCCGCCCACCGTCATGGTCCAGAAGGAGACCGGGTACTCCAGCGAGGCGCGCACCCACAGCCGGGAGATCGCGACGTACGACGCGACGTCGCGGCGCGCCCGGGTGACGATCCGACGTCAGCCACCCTGCACCACCACCTTGCGGGTCGCCCGGTCCAGCACCACCGCGCCGGCCGCGAGGAGCACGACCGCCCACAGCACCTGGAAGCCGAGCGCCGCAAGCAGGTCGTTGCCGGTGTGCTGACCGAGGTAGACGTCGATGGGCACCTGGACGAACGCGGCCCACGGCAGGGCGTTGACCAGGGTGCCGGACCACCCGGGGAACAGGTTGAGCGGCAGCGTCAGGCCGGAGAGGAACATCGCGCAGACGCCGCTGATCAGCTTGATGCCGCTGGAGTCGAGCACCCAGAACGACGTGGCCGCGACCAGGAACCGGATCGCGAAGCTCACCGTCACCGCCAGCGCGACGCTGACCAGGAACGCCACGGCCGCGACCGGCGACGCCGGGCCGCTGATCCCGAAGAGGACCAGCCCCACGAACGACGGCGCCAGGCCTCGGCTCAGGAAGTGGTACGCCGCTCGGCCGAGGTCGGCGGCGTCGTACCACCACAGCAGCGGGACCGGCCGGTAGAGGTCGATCGCGACGTCGCCGGTCCGGATCCGTTCGGTGAGGTCGTCGGTCGTGCCGCCGCTCCACATCGCCACGGTCATCAGCAGGGACTGGCCGATCCACACGTAGGTGACCGCGTCCTGGACGTCGTACCCGCCCGCACCGGGCGCCTGGGCCCACAGCTCGATGTAGGCGTAGGAGTAGATGATCCCGAACACCGAGTTGGTGAAGATCCCCGCCAAGGTGGCCGCGCGGTAGGTGCTGAACCGCCGGAACGTGCCGGCTGCGACAGCGGGGTAGAGCACCTCCAGGGCTCCCTTCGGGGACTGAGCGGGCGCACACGGGCACGCACAGTGACCCCGTCTCAGCCGAGAGACGGGGTGCCGGGCGTGGTGCGTATGCGGTTGTGGGCCGCCCAGTCTCGCTCACGCGAGACCGGGCGGCAAGTCGGTCAGTGCTGGCTTCAGTCTCGGCTTCATCGCCTCAGTGCTGGTAGGTGCCGGTGACGATCGCGCGCCCGGCGGTCTTGAAGGCCAGGTTGAAGCTCATCACCGCGAACGAGGCGTCGGCGTCGATGCCGAGGGAGTCCTCGGTGACGGCGTGGACCACGAAGTAGTAGCGGTGCACCTGGTCGCCCGGCGGCGGCGCGGCCCCCATGAAGCCGACGACTCCGCCGTCGTTCTTGAGCATGAACGCGCTGCCCGGGAGGCTCGCGCCCTCGACGCCGGCGCCGGCGTCCAGCGAAGTCACGTCGGGCGGCAGGTCGACCACCGCCCAGTGCCAGAAGCCGCTCGGCGTCGGGGCGTCGGGGTCGAAGCAGGTGACCGTGTAGCTCTTCGTCCCCTCCGGCGCACCGCTCCACGAGAGCTGGGGCGAGGTGTTGCCGTGCTCGGCCACCTGGTCGTCCTTGAGCGGCTGACCGTCGGTCACGTCGTCGCTGGTGACGCTGAACGACGGGACGGCGGGGAGCAGGTCGTAGGGGTCGGGCTTCACCGGACGGTCGAGGCTCATCGGCTCTCCTTGGTACGACGGGTTGGGGTCACCCCGAACCTAGCGCGGGCTGGTCGGCCCGCCGGTCGAGGCGGCCGCTCTGCGCCCGTCTCGAAACCACCAGGTCCCGAGGAATGGTCGAGCCCGGGGCGGCCCCGCCCCTCGCCGGGATGATGGACCGATGGACCACCCGCCGTACCCCTCGGGGCTCCGGCTCTCCGGACGCCGAGTGGTCGTCGTCGGCGGTGGGCATGTCGCGCAGCGCCGGGTCCCGGGCCTGCTCGCGGCCGGCGCCCACGTCGTCGTCGTCTCACCCGAGGTGACGCCGGCGATCGAGGGGCAGGTCCTGGCGGCCGAGGTCCGCTGGGTCGCTCGCGGCTTCGCCGACGAGGACCTCGAGGACACCTGGTACGTCATCGCCGCCACCAACGACCCGTCGTCAACGAGCAGGTGTCCCAAGGCCGCCGAGGCCGCGCGGGTCTTCTGCGTGCGCGCGGACGACGGCGTCGCGGCGACGGCGTGGACCCCCGCCGTCGGACGGTACGACGGGTTGACGGTCGCGGTGCTCGGGCGCCGGGAGCCACGGCGTACCGCGGCGGTCCGCGACGCGATCGTGACCGGCCTCCATGAGGGCACGATCGGGGCGGGAGAGCGCCGCCCGTCCGTCCCCGGGGTCACCCTGATCGGCGGCGGGCCCGGGCATCCCGACCTGATCTCGGTGGCAGGACGCCGGGCCCTGATGGAGGCCGACGTCGTGGTCTCCGATCGGCTCGCTCCCGCGCGAGCTGCTCGGTGACCTGCCGGCGACGACCGAGGTCGTCGACGTCGCCAAGCTTCCCGCGCGGGCGGTCGGCGCGGCAGGAGGAGATCAACCGGCTGATCGTCGAGCGCGCCCTGGCCGGCCAGCGGGTGGCCAGGTTCAAGGGCGGCGACAGCTTCGTGTTCGGTCGCGGCTTCGAGGAGATCGAGGCCTGTCGGGAGGCCGGGGTCGCGGTGACCGTGATCCCCGGGCTCTCCAGCCCGCTGGCCGTCCCGGCCGCCGCCGGGATCCCGGTCACGCATCGCCATGTGGCCCACGAGTTCACCGTGGTCTCGGGGCACCTCCCGCCGGGACACCCCGAGTCACTGGTCGACTGGGCCGCCCTCGGCCGGCTCCGCGGCACCCTCCTGCTGATGATGGCGGTCGAGAACGCGCCGGCCATCGCCGACGCCCTGGTGACGGCCGGCCGCGCGGACCACACGCCGGTCGCCGTCGTCTGCCACGGCTCGATGCCGGGGGAGAGGACCGTGCTCTCCAACCTCGGCGCCCTGCCCGCCGACCTCGACCAGCACGGCGTACGACCGCCGGCGATCATCGTGGTCGGCGACGTGGTCGCGGTCGCCCATCCGCAACACTTCACGTCGTGACCCATCTGGTCGACGTCACCGACCCCGACGACCCACGGCTGGCCGACTACCGCGACCTGCGCGACGTCCAGCTGCGCACCCATCTCGAGGCGGAGCACGGGCTGTTCCTCGCGGAGGGCGAGAAGGTCGTTCGCCGCGCGGTCGGGGCCGGCTTCGCACCCCGGTCGTTCCTGATGGCGCCGCGGTGGCTGGACGGCCTGGCCGACGTGCTCGGTCCCAGCGGCGCGCCCTGCTACGTCGTGAGCGAGGCGCTGGCCGAGGAGGTCACCGGCTTCCACGTGCACCGCGGCGCCCTGGCCTCGCTGGAGCGCCGTCAGCTGCCGAGCCTCGACGAGGTGCTCGACGGCGCTCGGCAGGTGCTGGTGCTCGAGGACATCGTCGACCACAGCAATGTCGGCGCCATCTTCCGCTGCGGCGCGGCGTTCGGCTTCGACGCCGTCCTGCTCGCACCGCGCTGTGCCGACCCGCTCTACCGCCGCTCGATCAAGGTCGGGATGGGGGCCGTGTTCTCGACACAGTGGACCCGGCTGCCCGACTGGTACGACGCCCTCCCGGACCTCTCCGCCCGCGGCTTCACCACGGTGGCGCTCACCCTCGCCGACGCCGCGACGCCCGTGGAGGACGCCGTCGCCGGTGTCGACCGGGTGGCACTGGTGCTGGGCTCCGAGGGCCACGGGCTGTCGAAGCGCTGGGAGTCGCGCCGCCGACCGCCGGGCGGTCATCCCCATGCGCGAGGGCATCGACTCCCTCAACGTCGCGGCCGCGGCCGCAGTCGCCTGCTATGTCACCACCCGCCGCTCGTGATCCGGCCGACTGGAGCGAGCGGGACAGCAGTGCCTAGGTGAGCAGCGGTACGGCGGGCCAGTCGGCGGGGTAGTCGTCCGCGGTCTTCTCGTGCGCCTTCTGGAGCTTCTTGCGCCACCGGGTCGAGAGCCGGTCACCGAAGACCGTGCCTCGGGTGTGGTCGCTCTCGTGCTGGAGGCATCGCGCGAGCAGCCCGTCTCCGCTGAACTGCACCGGGGAGCCGTCCAGCCCCGTGCCCGCGCAGGTCGCGACGTCCGGCCGGGCGAGCGGTACGTAGGCGCCCGGCAGGGAGAGACAGCCCTCGTCGTCCTCGTCCAGCTTGCGGTCGCGACCCTCGGGCAGGGTCACGACCGGGTTGCACACGACCCCGACGGTGCGCTCGCCGGTCGAGTCGTGGCAGTCGAAGCAGAACACCGCCAGGTCGACCCCGATCTGGCAGGCCGCGAGCCCGACCCCGTCGGCGGCGTACATGGTCGCCGCCATGTCGGCGACCAGTGACTGCAGCCCTTCGTCGTACGTCGTCACCGGTTGCTGCGGCCGGTGCATGACCTCGGTGCCCCAGCGCACGATGGGGCGGACCGTACCGCCCACCGGGAGCTGCCCGTACGGCGCGTGGTGGGGCGGGGCGAGGTCGCGCGGCATGGCGAGATCCTAGAGATCAGCCTGCGCCCGTCCTGCCCTGGGACGGTACGTGGGATCGGACCTACCGGGTGTCCGCCGACCGCGAACTGTAACTCCGAGTTACAGTTTCTCGCATGTCTCTCACCAGCCACCTCCGACCGGGCGGCCGGCACGGCATCGCCCGCGGCGAGTCCCGCGACCCGATGGGCTATGCCTTGGCCGCGCTCAGCCGGCTCGCGCAGAGCAGCCTGCTCGACAAGGTCGGGCTCCGGCAGCAGGCCGAGCAGACGGTCTTCACCGTCACGCGTGGTGGCTTCCGGACCGCGACCACGGCCGGCCGGGTGTTCGCGAAGGCCGGCCGTCGGGGTGCGGCCGGCACGAGGGCCGCCACCGGGCCCGTCGCGGGGCGTGTTCGACCTGACCCCGACCGACGACGAGCAGATGCTGGTCGACGTCGTCACCGACCTGGCCGCCGAGGTCGTTCGCCCGGCCGCCGCCGACGCCGACGTCGCCTGCGCCGCTCCCGACGGAGGTGCTCACGGCGGCGCATGAGCTCGGGCCTACCGCTCCTGGGCGTCCCCGAGTCGCTCGGGCGGGATCTCCGAGGAGCGGGCGGTGATGGCCGGCACCCTGGTCGCCGAGGCCCTCGCCCACGGTGACCTCGGCATCGCGGTGGCCACCCTCGCCCCCGGCGCGGTGGCCACCGCGATCGCCACCTGGGGCACCGACGCCCAGCAACAGACCTACCTGCCGGCGTTCACCGGCGACGAGCGTGCCGGCCGCCGCGCTGGCGCTGACCGAGCCCCGGCCGCTCTTCGACGTCCTCGAGCCGCGCACCACCGCTCGCCGGACCGAGGACGGCTTCGTCCTCGACGGGGTGAAGTCTGATGGTGCCGCGCGGAGCCGACGCCGAGCTCTTCGTGGTCGGGGCCCGGCTCGAGGACGCCAACGTGCTGTTCGTGGTCGAGTCGTCGACCGCCGGGCTGAGCGTCGAGGCCGACCCCTCGATGGGCGTGCGGGCCGCCTCGCTGACCACGCTCACCCTCGACGGGGTCCACGTGCCGGAGGACAGTGTGCTCGGCGCCGTCGACGGCACGACGTACGCCGAGTGCGTGCGGCTGTCGCGGATCGCCTGGTGCGCCCTCGCGGTCGGTGTCGGACAGGCCGTGCTCGACCACGTGACGCCGTACGTGAAGCAGCGACGAGGCTTTCGGCGAGCCGGTCGCCCACCGCCAGTCGGTCGCCTTCATGGTCGCCGACATCGCGATCGAGCTGCAGGCGATGCGGCTGCTGACCTAGAAGGCCGCCTCGCGTGCCGCGGCCGGCCAGGACGTCGCGCGCGAGGTCGCCCTGCGCGCACCCTGTGCGGCGAGAAGGGCATGCAGATCGGCCTCGACGGCGTCCAGCTGCTCGGCGGGCACGGCTTCGTCAAGGAGCACCCGGTGGAGCGGTGGTACCGCGACCTCCGGGCCGTCGCGATCATGGAAGGTGGGGTGCTGGTCTGATGGCCATCAATCGCTCGACGACCCGAAGAAGTCTCCGGACCGCTGCGCGACCAGGCCCACCAGGTCGCGATGAACATGCTGCGCCCGATCAGCCGCACCTACGACCGGGCCGAGCACGCCTACCCCCACGAGCTCGACCTGCTCGCGGCCATGATCGACGGCCTCTCGGACTCCGGTGCAGCTCGGGCGCGGGCGCGTCCGGCGTCGGCGGCGTCCGACGGGCCGACGCAGGCCGACGCGGAGGACGGCGCCGACGACCGGGCGAGGAACGGCACCAACCTCGCATCGGTCCTCGGCATCTCCGAGATGTGCTGGGGCGACGTCGGGCTGCTGCTCTCGCTCCCGCGACAGGGACTCGGCAACTCCGCGATCGCCTCGGTGGGCGACTCCGAGCAGCAGGAGCGCTTCGGCCGGCTGTGGGCCTCGATGGCGATCACCGAGCCCGACACCGGCTCGGACTCCGCCAACATCCGGACGACCGCCGTGCTCGACGGCGACGAGTACGTCCTCAACGGCGAGAAGATCTTCGTGACCTCCGGCGAGCGCTCCGACGCCGTCGTGGTGTGGGCGACGCTCGACAAGGACCTGGGGCGGGCGGCGATCAAGTCGTTCGTGGTGCCCAAGGGCACGCCCGGGCATGACCGTCGAGCGGCTCGAGCACAAGCTGGGCATCCGGGCCTCCGACACCGCGACGATCCGGTTCGACCACTGCCGGGTGCCGGCCGCGAACCTGCTCGGCTCGCCCGAGATCGACACCAGCCAGGGCTTCGCCGGCGCGATGGCGACCTTCGACAACACCCGGCCACTCGTCGCGGCGATGGCCGTCGGCTGCGCCAAGGCGTCGCTCGACCTCACCCGCGACCTGCTCGCCGAGGCGGGCGTCGAGGTCGACTACGACCGGCCGGCCGTGGTCCAGTCCGCCGCGGCGGCGACGTTCCTCGCGGATGGAGGCCGACTGGGAGGCCGCGCGGCTGCTGATGCTCCAGGCCGCCTGGATGGCCGACAACCGCCAGGCCAACGCGATGGAGGCCTCGATGGCCAAGGCGAAGGCCGGCCGGATGGCCTCCGACGTCACCTTGTCGTGCGTCGAGCTGTGCGGCTCGGTCGGCTACAGCGAGAACGAGCTGCTGGAGAAGTGGGCTCGCGACTCCAAGATCCTCGACATCTTCGAGGGCACCCAGCAGATCCAGCAGCTGATCGTGGCGCGCCGGGTGCTCGGCCTCACCAGCGGCCAGCTCAAGTGAGGGGCGCTACCCGGTGAGGCCGGCGAGGGCGAGCACCCCGTCGGGCGACTCCAGCCCACGGACGCCGACGAACACCGTGCTCACCCCCGTGCTCGGCCAGGTCGGCGTAGCGTGCCCGGTGCTGGGCGACGGTGCCGGCGTTCGTCCGCTTCGCGAACGCCGCCGCGGGCGCGCGTCCACGCAGCCGCTCGACCTGCGCCCACGCGTCCTCGCGGTCGCGCCCGACCACCGGCAGGTCCAGCACCGTGACGGCGACGTCGTCGCGGGTGCGGCCGGCTCCGGCCAGGTGCCGGTCGAGCACGAGCAGCTTGCGGGCGAGCACCTCCGGGTCGGACGGCAGGTTGCACGCGTCGCCGAGCCGGGCCGCGATCGCCAGGGTCCGCTGCTCGCCGCTGCCGCCGACGATGACGGGGATCTCGTGCGCCGGCCGAGGGTACGACGTGGTCTCGGGCAGGCTCACCCGCCCGCCGTCGTACGCCTTGGTGCCGGCGGCCCAGAGCGCCCGACAGGTCTCGATCGTGGTCTCGAGGAGGTCGAGCCGCTCGCGGGCAGGCGGGAACGGCAGCCCGTACGCCGCGTGCTCGCGCTCCCACCATCCCGCACCGATGCCCAGGAACGCCCGGCCGCCGGTGAGGGCGTCGAGGGTGGCCGCCGCCTTGGCGGTGATCCCGGCCGGGCGGAAGGTCGCCGGCGTGCAGAGCGTGCCGAGGGTCAGCCGGTGTCGAGGCCGGCGACGAGCCCGAGCGTCACCCAGGGCTCGGGGATCGGCTGCCACGCGGAGTCCACCTGTGGGATCTGGATCAGGTGGTCCATCAGCGCCAGCCCGGCGAACCCGGCCTCCTCGGCCGCCAGCGCCATCGCTGCGGACCCACCCACCCGGTCCTCGCCCCAGGGGAACCGGGACAGCTGGAGCACCACCCGCGGGCCACCGGGCGCTGAGGGTGACGCGGTTGGTTCACAACCGCACGCCGGCTGGCGTGTCGCTTGCGGTTGGGGACCGAACCGCGGGGAGAGGAGGAGTCCCAGGACACGACCTCCACGTGGTCCCAGCCCTCGGCGTCGAGCCCGGCAGAGACGGCGCGCGGCGCGCGTCGTACCTGGTCGGCCAGGACCTTCGCCGGCACGGGGCGGTCGCGCTCGGCGTTGCGGCGGCGGCACTCCTCGCCCGGGGTGTCGAGGGCGACGGCGACCGCCGGGAGCCCGGCGGCCCGGGCGGCGTCCCGCCACGCCGTACGGCGGGCGGCGTCGAGGCCGAGCGTGTCGACGACCGTGGTCAGGCCGCGGCCGATGCGCGCGGCGACGATGCGTTCGAGGAGGTCGAAGGCGTCGGCGGAGGCGTCGAGGTCGGCCGGGCCGGAGCCGACGACGTCGCGCAGGTGGTCGGAGGAGACGACCTCGGCGCGGCGGTAGCGATCGGCCGCCCACGTGGACTTGCCCGACCCCGCGGCGCCGATGAGGACGACGACTGCGGGATCGGGCAAGGGCACGTTCGGGATTGTGAGCGGAGCCGGGGTCAGCCGGCGTTCTCGAAGGGGTCGTGGTGGCGGCTCCCGGTCCAGCGGGGCCCGGTCGAGGCGCCGGACGACCATCTGGTCCTCCTGGGCGTCGCGCACGCACTGGCGAGCGTGAGCTCGAGGTGACCAGAACAGCGTCCCGAGGGCGAGGAAGGCCCTCACCCACGGGTCGGCCGGCAGGTGGTGGACCGCGGCCATCATCGAGAACAGCGAGACGCCGAAGGCGACGGCTGCCTGGAGGTAGAAGGCGCTGGTGTTCTTCTGAGTGGTGTCGGCTGTCGTACGGCCGGAGCGCGGCGCGGAGGTTCGCCGAGATCCGTCTCCGCACCCGGCCGGCGAGTACGCGTCCTCGACCTGAGCCCCGGGACTGGTCGGATGTGCGCATGAAGCTCTACGCCGACGCTCCCGTACGTCGATCCCGGCAGATGCTGGCCGATCTCCTCTTCCTGCTCTGGCTGGTCGGCTGGGTCTGGGCCGGACATGTCGTCCAGCACGGCACCATGCAGCTGGCCGGCGTCGGCCGGCAGACCGACGCGTCGGCGAGCTCCCTGGCCTCCGGCCTGACCAACGCCGGCGACTCCCTGCGCGGCCTGCCGGTCGTCGGCGGGGGAGTGGCGGCGCCGTTCGATCAGATGTCCTCGGCCTCGAAGGCGTTGGCGGCGGCCGGGCGCTCCCAGGTCACCGCGGTGCACCGGCTGTCGTGGGCGCTCGGCATCTCGATCGCGATCATCCCGATCCTCTGCGTGGGGGTCTTCTTCGTCCCTCTCCGATGGCGGTTCATCCGGGAGGCCACGCACGCGGCCATGTTCATCGACGCCGCGGAGGACCTCGACCTGTTCGCGCTGCGGGCGCTGGCCCGGCAGCCGATGTCCGTCCTGGCCAAGGTCAGCGACGACCCGGCCGGCGCCTGGCGGGCGCGCGACCCGGCCGTGGTGACCGCGCTCGCGGCACTCGAGCTGCGCGACTGCGGACTGGCGGTGCCGACGCGGTTCAGCTGAGGCGGTCGACCCGGGCGGCGTCGCCCGGGGTCGCGACCAGGAAGGCCGGGGCGCGATGGCCTGCGGCCGCGAACGCCGCCGACACGGCGTCCTGCACGTCGGTGAGCCCCGCGACGGGCGTCAGCGCGACCGCGGAGCCGCCGAAACCGCCGCCGGTCATCCGGGCGCCGAGCGCGCCTGCCGCCCTGGCGGTCTCGACGGCGAGGTCGAGCTCGGCACACGAGATCTCGAAGTCGTCGCGCATCGAGGTGTGGGAGGCGTCGAGCAGTCCCCGACAAGAGCCGCCAGTCACGCGCCTCGAGGGCGGCGACGGCGTCCCGGACCCGGGCGTTCTCGGTGACCACGTGGCGCGCGCGCCGGCGCAGGACGGGGTCGTCGAGGCCCTCCACTGCGTCCAGGCCGGCAGTCCGGAGCGAGTCCAGCCCCAGCGCCGCGGCGGCGGCGGCGCACTCGCTGCGGCGGTCGCCGTAGGACCCGTCGGTCAGGGTGTGGCTGACCCGGGTGTCGATGACCAGGAGGACGAGCCCGTCGTCCTCCAGCGGGAGCGGGACCGGCGTGACGCCGTTGTCGGTGAAGTCGAGCAGCAGCGCGTGGCCCGGTCGCCCGAGCATCGAGATGGTCTGGTCCATGCCACCGGTCGGTGCGCCGACGTAGTCGTTCTCGGCACGCATGCACACCCGGGCGAGCATGCCCGCGGGTCTCGTCGTCGAGGTCGAGACCGAGCAGTCCCGCTGCACCCACGGCCACCGCGCACTCCAGCGCCGCCGAGCTCGACAGTCCGGCCCCGAGCGGGACGTCGGAGTCGATGGTCGCCTCGAAACCCGGAACGGCGTGACCGTCGACGCGGAGCATGGCGACGACCCCCGCGACGTACGCCGGCCAGCCGTCGGGGTGGTCCTCGACCCGGCCCTCCCATCGGTCCGACTCCTGGGCACTGGTCAGGCTCAGCACCTCGTCGTCCCGCGGGGTGAGCGTGACGGTGGTCCGCTGGGGGAGGGCCAGGGGCAGACAGAGTCCGCCGTTGTAGTCGGTGTGCTCGCCGATCAGGTTGACCCGTCCGGGGGCCGAGGCGACGAGCAGGGTCATGGGCGGCAGCCTACGGGCGGTCAGCCGCGGGAGGTGTTGGCGGTGCGCCCCTTGACCACGCCCACGAACGCTTGGGTGTCGTCGTCGTCGCGGTCGCGCAGCCAGACCAGGGCGATGGTCGTGGCGGGAAGGTCGGTGACGACCCGGTGAACGGTGTCCTTGCGGTGGTAGAGCCGGGCCACCGACATCGGGACGATCACGACTCCCGTGCCGCCGGCCACGGCCTCGATCGCCTCCTGCTCGGTCATCGCCGGCCAGGCGAGCTGGTCGGCGTCCGGCCGCCAGCCGGAGGCATGAGGCCGCACCAGCTGCTCGTCGGCGAGGTCGGCCAGGGTCACCTCGTCCGCGGCCGAGATCAGGTGGTCGCGCCCGGCCACGGCGACCGGCCGCTCGTCGTACAGCCGGACGACGTGGAGGTCGCTCGTCTCGAGCGCCGGGTCGACCGGCAGGCGGACGAGGGCGAGGTCCACCTCGCCCCGTCGTACGACGCCCTCCTGCTCCTCCTCGGTCACCGGCAGCAGCTCGAGGCGTCCCCGCCGGCGCTCACGCCAGGCGCGGGCCCACTTGTCCGGGGTCGTCCCGGTTACGAACCCGAGGCGGATGACGTCGGCCATGGCGACACGGTAGGCGCACCGCCCCGGCCCTCGGTCAGACTACGGCAGCGTGATCGTCACCCGTCGGTTGGCGGCACGCCCGGCCGCCGTGGCGTTGCTCTGCGACCGGGTCGGACTCGCCGTGCCCGACCGTCACGACCGTCGACCGTGGCGTGCCGAGCCGGCCTTCAGGTAGTCCGCGACACGCCTGAGCACGTCGCTCGGACAGGACCCGGCCGTAGGCGGCCGAGCCGACGTTGTCGGTGTAGCCGTCGACGTAGATCTCCCCGGTGAGCCCCGCCGTGGCGTACCTCAGGCCACGATGCGCGATCTTCGCCTTCGCCTCGGGCCGACAGCTCCGCGCTGTTGGACCCGAACGCGAGGTCGGACTTCAACGTGAAGTTCGGCTCGCCGCTCGGTCGCTGGGTCAGGCCGTGGTCGGCTTCGAGCTCGCCGGCGCCGACGGCGAGGGCGAGGTCGACAGTGGAGCCGACGGTGACGGCGGCGGGGTCGGTGACCGGCCCGACACTCGGAGAGTTGTCCCGCATCTGGGTCGCCCAGTAGGCGCCACCCGCCAGCAGAGCCAGCACCAGCAGGAGCAGCAGGAGCACCCGGCCGCGACGGCGCCGTCGCGGCGGCTCGGTCGCGACCGGCTCCGGCTCGGGTTCGTCGACGGGCGAGCGGCGTGACCAGGGTCAGCTCGGGCCGGTCGAGGGCATGGGTCGTGAAGCCCGCCCCCACCGGAGCGATGAACGCCGACTGGACCTCGCTCAACGATATCTCGAACGGGTCGACCCGCATCCCGAGCGCACGCTTGAACAGCGCGGCCGGGAAGCTCAGGGACACCTCGTGCACCTGCAGGTCGTCGTGGCGGACCGTGATCCGGACCGGCATGTTGAGCGCCGTCGCCCGCTGCTCCTCCTCGGCCCGCTCACGCCACAACCGCATGACGTTGCGCTTCTCGGTGGCCGGCTGGTCCCACATCGGGTGGTCGGAGGCGGCGATCGGCGGGACGTCCGCGCGGTGCGCTGCTGACCTCGAGGGCGGTCACCTCCGCCGCGTCGTCCTCGGCTACGTGGGCGGCCACGACCGCAGGCCCTCGGGCGGCTCGTCCTCGGCCGCTGCCGGGTCACGTCCTCGACTCCGGTCGACGTCCTGGTCGACGTCCTGGCCGACGTCCTGCACCCGGGCCTCGTCGATCACCAGGCCGAAGCCGATGTGACGCGTGTGCGACTCGATGGTCAGACCCGGGAAGTGCTCCCGTGCCTCGACCAGCCAGCGGTGGATCTCGTCGCGCCCCTGGCACGACCACCGCAGGTTCTCGGCGTGGACGACGGTGTTGTCGCCACACACCGCAATCACACCCAGGTCGTCCCCGTTACGTAGCGCATCGAGCAGCCGGATGGCCGGGCTCTCGGCGCGGGACCCGTCGGTCCTGCGATGTGACATGTCGATCTCTTCCGGCGCAAGTGAAAGCGCGCGTCCCCCCATTTTTCCGCACCCCCATACGAAAAGTCTCCCCGCGACCAGAGTGACGGCAGGGCCCGGTGAATACAACGCGATGCCCGCATGCTGGTAACCGGTGGGGCCAGTGTGACGCGTGGTGAGCAAAATCTGGAACTCCTGACCTCCGCCATGGTCAGCCCCGCCGCCGGGAGAGCCGCGAAAGAGGGAGCGAGCTGGACGAGCTCGGGTTCGGACGCGGCCTCCCGCCGGTTCGCTGTGCGGCGTGCGGTGCGCCGCCGGCCGTGCCAGCGGTGCAGCTCGTCGGCTCCCCAGACGACGACCGGGAAGAAGGCCAGCACGAAGAGGTCGGTCGAGCCCGAGCGGCCGGGTCCCGAGCAGGGTGTGGGCGACCGGCAGGTAGATCGCGGCCGCGGCGACGACCAGCTCGAAGGCGATGCCGACGAGGAGCAGACGGTTGGTGAGGATCCCGATGCGGAGCAAGGAGACCCGGTCGGTGCGCGCCGCCATCGCGGTGCCGATCTGGCAGACCACGATGCCCGCGAAGGCGAGGGTGGTCGCGTGCGCGTAGGCGTCATGCAGGGGCGAGCCCGACGACACGTCCGCTCCAGGGATCCAGCCGTTGCGGGCCAGGCTCCAGAGGAAGGCGCTGGTCACCAGCACGGCGCTGACCACGCCGAGGATCCCCCAGGCCCGCAGCAGGAGGGAGCCGGTGATGATGCTCTCGGTACGGCGCCGGGGCGGCCGATTCATGATACCGGGCTCAGCGGCCTCCCGGCCGAGGGCCAGGGCCGGCAGGGTCTCGGTCCCGAGGTCGATCATGAGGATCTGCGGCACCGTGAGCGCGAGCGGGATCGCGCCCCCGGAGAGCGCGAAGATCAGGAACGGGACGACCTCGGGGACGGCGTGGGCGAAGATGTAGAGGATGAACTTGCGGACGTTGTCGTAGACCCGGCGGCCCGACTCGACCGCGCCGATGATGGTCGAGAAGTCGTCGTCGGTGAGCACCATGGTGGCCGCCTCGCGGGCGACGTCGGTGCCGCTGGCGCCCATCGCGACGCCGATGTCCGCGCGCCTCAGCGCGGGGGCGTCGTTGACGCCGTCGCCGGTCATGGCCACGACGTGGCCGCGCGCCTGGAGCCGGGTCGCGATGCGGAGCTTGTCCTCCGGTGAGCTGCGCGCGAAGACGGTCTCGCCCTCGTGGCTCGGCAGCCCCTGGTCCGCCAGGAGCGCGTCCAGGGCAGCATCGTCCATCGCGTCGAGCTCGGTGCCGGTGACGACGCGGGGATGGCCGGCTCCGATCCCCGCCGACCGGGCGATGGCACCGGCGGTCGCGCCGTTGTCACCGCTGATCACGTGCACCGTGATGCCGGCCCGGTGGGCGCGCCGTACGGCGTCGGAGACGGCGTCGCGCAAGGGGTCGCTGAGCGCGACGAAGCCGAGCAGGGTCAGCTCGCGCTCGACGTCCTCCCGGGCGGCGTCCGCGGCGGGCGTGGTCAGGCGCCGGGCGCAGGCGATCAGGCGCAGGCCCTGGCGAGCCAGGTCGTCCAGGCGGCGGTCGAGGCGCTCTCGCTGCTCGTCGTCCAGCGGCCGCTGGGACCCGTCGTACGACTCGGCCACGCAACGCTGCAGGACCGCCTCGGGAGCGCCCTTGGTGTAGACGACGCTGGTCTCGCCGTGAGGGCACACGACGCTCATCAGCCGGAGCCGTGGGTCGAAGGCGAAGGTCCGGATCCGGGGCGCGGCCTTCCCGTCGGGGTCGCATGCGCTCCGCGGCGGCCAGCAGGGCCAGCTCGGTCGGGTCGCCGGTCTTGCTCGCGGCGTCGGCGCTGGTGCAGCTGCGCAGCGCCTCAGCCAGCCGCGGCTTGTTCGCGGACTCGGGGATGGCCCGCGCGGTGGGGCCCCAGACGCTGTGCACGTGCATGCGGTTCTGGGTCAGGGTGCCGGTCTTGTCGGTGCAGATCACGTCCGTGGAGCCCAGCGTCTCCACGGCGCTGAGCCGCTTGACCAGTCCGCCGCGCTTGGCGAGGTCGCTCACCCCCATCGCCAGGGACAGTGTGATCGTGGGCAGGAGGCCTTCGGGGACGTTGGCGACCAGCAGACCGATGGCGAACGTCGCAGCCTGCGTGAAGCTCAGCCCGGCCAGCATGCCCAGCGGCAGGAACGCGACGCCGACGGTGACCGCGACCGCTGCGATCAGCCACGCCACCCTGCGGACCTGGAGCTCCAGCGGGCTCGGGTCCTGGCCCGTGCGGTGGGACAGCCGGGCGATCCGGCCGAGCTCGGTGAGCATCCCGGTGTGCACGACGAGGGCCTGCGCCTCGCCGCCGGTGCACGTCGTACCGGAGAGGACGACGTCGGCGGCGTCGACCACCCGGGTGGCCGTCGTACCCGGTCCGTACTCGCGGACGACCGGCACCGACTCGCCGTTGATGGCCGACAGGTCGACCTCGACGGCTCCCTCGAGGATCCGGGCGTCCGCGCTGATGCGCGTCGCCCTCGTTGACGACGAGCAGGTCACCCGGCACCACCTCGACGGTGTCGACGACGAGCGAGTGCCCGTCTCGGACGACCGTCGCGTGGGCCGGCAGGTACGCGCTGAGCGCCGCGACGGCGTGCTGGGCGTGGCGCTCCTGGATCAGGGCGAACGCCGCGTTCAGCCCGATCACCGCGATGATCGCGATGCCGAGGGTGGGTCCCTGGGTGAGGAAGGCCAGGACGGCCGCGACCCAGAGCAGCAGCGCGAGGGGATGGGTGAGCTGACGGACCAGCGGCGCGAGGAACCCGCCCCCCCTGGCCACCGCGAGCGTGTTGGGGCCGGATTCCGCCAGCCGGCGCGCGGCGTCCTCGGCGCTGAGTCCGTCCGTCGAGCACGAGAGTCGCTCGAGGACCTCGGCCAGCGGCAGCAGGAGGACGTCGGGCCCGGGTTCGACCGGCGTCGTGCCCGGCTCGGCCGGGGCGGGTCGCGTGACGTGGGTCGGCGCCGGGATGGTGCGTGGATCGTGCCGCCGCATGGGTCCTCCTCGGGCAGCTGGCACTTCCACCCCACCACGCGGAGCGCCTGCGGGGCAGAGACGGAGGTCCTCCGGGCGGCCGTCCCTGGTCCCCGGGCACCCGTGACGATCCGAGAGCGCGGGACCTTCGGCCCGTGTGCAGGGTGGTCAGGTTTGCCTACCCTCCGCTCGTGGGGACGAACGACAATGCAACCAGGCTCGAGGCTCGGGCGGTCCGTCCGCGCGCCTGCATCGTGGACGACCACGCCGCGGTGCGGCAGTGGCTGACCAAGAAGCTGGAGAGCCTCGGGGTCGAGGTCTGTGGCGTGGCGGAGACCCACGAGGAGGGTCTGGCGGCGCTGATCGCGGAGCGACCCGACATCGCCGTCGTCGACAATCGGCTGCCCGACGGGCGGGGCATCGACCTGTGCCGTGAGATCTCGGCCCAGCAGCCAGGGCTGACCCTGATCCTGCACACCGGCATGATCAGCCCGCTGGAGGAGAGCCAGGCCCACGAGGCCGGCGTGACCCGGATCGCGCTGAAGAGCATCCAGGGTGACGACCTGCTCGCGGCGGTGGAGGAGTTCGCCGTCCGCTACCGCGCGGCCGAGGCCTGACCTGATGGCGCGCGGCGACGCGGTGCAGCCGCCTGCTCCAGGGGCGTCGTACGTCGAGTTGGCCTGGCTGGACCGTCGAGGCGTCATCGTCGCGGTGAACGACGCCTGGCGCGCGTTCTGCACCGCCAACGGCGGCGATGCCCGGGCCTGCGGACCGGGGGTCAGCTACCTCGACGTGTGCGACGCCGACTCCGACTCGGCTCCCGTGGCCCGGAGCCTGCGCGCCCTGCTGTCGGGCGCCCAGGTGTTGCCGGCGAGGTTCACCGCCCCCTGTGACGGGCCGGCCAGCCCCCGCTGGTTCGACGTGCAGCTCACCCCGCGGTTGAGCGACACCGGGGCGGTGGAAGGTGCGCTGGTCGCGCTCACCCCGGTGGGGGCCCCGCCGCCGGGCCTGCCGGCGGACGGTCCGACCACGGACCTGATCGAGTACGTCCCCGACGGCGCGCTGCTCGTCGACGGGTCCGGCACCGTGCGCTACGCCAACCGACAGCTGCTCGCTCTTTCCGGCTACTCCCGTGAGGAGCTGATCGGGCAGGCCGTGGAGCTGCTCGTGCCCGGCGCCCAGCGAGCCCGGCACCGGGCCTGGCGCGAGGGCTACCAGACCGCCCCCCGCGACCGGCCGATGGGGACCAGCACGGCCCTGACCCTGCGGACGCGGGACGGTGCCGAGGTGCCGGTCGAGATCAGTCTCGCTCCGATGCCGGCCGGTGGGCTGCCGATGACGTTCGCCAGCGTGCGGGACGTGGGGGAGCTCCGCGCCCAGGACCACGCGCGACGCCGGCTGCTGCACCTGCTCGACCTGGATCCCGACGCGGTCTGGGTCGTGGACGCGGAGACCGCCCAGATCACCTACGCCAACTCCGGTGCGTCGCAGCTGCTCGGGTACTCGAAGGAGGAGCTGCTGGCGATGACGTTGTGGGACCTGAGCCCGACGGCCAGCGAGTGCGGTCGTCGTTCAGTCCTCGAGGAGCATGCGGAGGCGGGCCCGGGGCACACCCACCAGCTGGAGGTGGTACGCCGGAGGCGCGACGGCGTCGACATCCCCTGCGACACCCGGGGCCAGCTGGTCGCCGACCCCCACGGCGGCCGCGCCTTCATCATCGTCGACCGCGACGCCAGGCCGCGTCTGGCCCGGGAGCGGGAACGGCTCGGACAGCTGGGGCAGTCCCGGCTCGTCGCCGAGGTCACCCAGATGCTGCTCTCCGACGAACCGTCCGGCGAGCTGTACCAACGCTTCGTGTCAGGAGCGGCCGCCCTGCTCGACGCCGACGACGCGAGCCTGGTCGTCTACGACCCGGACACCGACCTGATCGACAACCTGGCGGCAGTGGGCGCCGCGGCCGAGCAGAGCTTCCGCCACGGCGTGAGTCTGGACAAGGACGTCGTGCTGCCCTGGATGCGCGCCTCGACGCCCGTGCTCCTGCCCGACGGTCCGCCGGTGCCCGCCGCGAGGCGGAGCAGGCCGACGAAGGGTCCGGGAGTCATCGCGCAGTTCCGCGGCAGCGACGAGCGGCTCGGGCTGCTGAGCCTCTTCCGGCGGCCCGGCCGCGAGCCGTTCACCGAGGCCGAGGGAGCACTGCTCTCCGACATGGCGAGCCAGGTGGCGCTGGTGGTCGAGATCGGCCACGCCCGGCTGACCAGCCAGCGGCTCGAGATCGTCGAGGAGCGGCAGCGGATCGCCCGCGACCTGCACGACATGGTGATCCAGGACCTGATCGGCATCGGGATGCAGCTCGCGGAGGCCGCGGACGCCACGGCCGTCGCGGGGGACGACGCGGACCTCGTCAGCCAGCTCGACGACACCATCCGCCGGCTCCGGCTGGTGGTCTTCGACGCCCGGACCACCGTGGCTCAGGGTCCCGTCGACGACGAGGTACGTCGTACCGTCCGCGAGGCGGCCCGCACCCTCGACCACCGGCCGGAGCTGACCCTGGACGGCGACCTGGACGCGCTTCCGCCCGACGTCGTGCTCCCACCTGCTCTCGGTGCTCCGCGAGGGGCTGTCCAACGTGGCCCGCCACGCACGTGCCTCGCAGACCGTGGTGCGGGTGACCGCAGGGGGAGGCAGGGTGTCGGTCTCGATCGACGACGACGGCCGAGGCCTCGGCGACCGCACCCTGCACGGGACCGGCACCGCCAGCATGCGCGAGCGCGCCGAGATGGTGTCAGGGACGCTGAGCCTCACCGACCGACCCGACGGCGGCGCCCGCCTCACCTGGACCGCCACGATCCCCGGCTGAGACCGGCGCTCAGGGGTGGTGGCGAGCCCCGGGTTCAGAGGCGGGTGTGCAGGTGCGCGGTGGGGGGCTCGGCGTCGGGAGAGGTGTCCGGGTCGACGCCCGGACCGACGGGCTCCGGAGAGGCGTCTGGGTCACCGCTGGGTGTCACGTCCGGGTCTTCGAAGGGCTCTTGGGGCGCCGTGGTCATCGTGGCCCGTACCCAGCCCGTCGCGGTTGACACCAGCGACGAGGGGCGGCCGCGCCCGATCATTGACCGCCACCATGAGCCCGCTTCGAGGCCGCCATGAGCGAAGCCCCGGGGTGAGCCGGGGCCTGTCGTGGTGTCCGAGGGGGGACTTGAACCCCCACGCCCTAATACGGGCACTAGCACCTCAAGCTAGCGCGTCTGCCAATTCCGCCACCCGGACGAGTGCGGACGGAACTCTAGCAACCGGCGGGCCGGTTCCTCACATCGGGACGGGGGCGCGGGGGTGCAGGATGGGGCCATGGCTGGAGACATCGCGGGAGACCCTGAAGCACGTCGTACGAGCCCGGCTACGACCCGGCGGCCGAGGTCGTCGACCTGTGCCGAGACCTGATCCGGATCGACACCAGCAACTACGGCGACGACTCCGGGCCGGGGGAGCGGAAGGCCGCCGAGCACGTCGCGGCGCTCCTCGACGAGGTCGGGATCGAGTCGCGCGTCTACGAGCGCGAGAGCGGCCGCACGTCGCTGGTGGCGCACTGGGGGCCGCAGACCGACGGCGCCCTGCTCGTCCACGGCCACCTCGACGTCGTGCCGGCGGCCGCGGAGGACTGGCAGGTCGACCCGTTCTCCGGCGAGGTGCGCGACGGCTACGTCTGGGGTCGCGGCGCGGTCGACATGAAGGACTTCGACGCGATGCTGCTGTCGGTGGTCCGCGCGAGGGCCCGCGCAGGCGCCGCTCCCCGACCGGCCCGTGGTGCTCTGCTTCACCGCGGACGAGGAGGCCGGCGGCCACCTCGGCGCCCAGGTGGTCGTCGAGGACCATCCCGAGGAGCTCGCCCACTGCACCGAGGCGGTGGGGGAGGTCGGCGGCTTCAGTACGACGGTCCGCGGGCAGCGGCTCTACCTGATCGAGGCCGCCGAGAAGGGCATGGCCTGGATGAAGCTGACCGCCCGGGGGCGCGCCGGTCACGGGTCGATGGTCAACGACGACAACGCCGTCACGCGGCTCACGGGCGCGGTCGCCCGGATCGGCGCCCACGAGTGGCCGGTGCGGCTGACCCCCGCGATGCAGACCCTGCTGGCCGCGGTCGCCGACCTGGCCGGCACCGAGGCGACCCCGGAGAACGCCGAGGCGCTGGTCGAGGAGTTCGGCGGTGCGGCCCGGATGCTCGGTGCGGTCATCCGCAACACCGCCAACCCGACCATGCTGCAGGCGGGCTACAAGGTGAACGTGATCCCGACGGAGGCCACCGCCCACGTCGACGGCCGGTTCCTGCCGGGCTTCGAGGACGAGTTCTTCGACACCATCGCCGAGCTGTGCGGCGAGGGCGTGGAGCGGTCGTTCCTGTCCCATCAGCAGCCCTGGGAGACGCCGTACGACGGAGCGCTGGTCGACGCGATGACCCGCTCGCTGGTGGCCGAGGACCCCGACGCCCTGGTGGCGCCGTTCCTGATGAGCGGCGGCACCGACGCCAAGCACTTCATCAAGCTCGGGATGAAGAGCTACGGCTTCACGCCGCTGCGGCTGCCGGCCGACCTCGACTTCACCGCGCTGTTCCACGGCGTCGACGAGCGGGTGCCGGTCGACGCGCTGGAGTTCGGCGCGCGGGTGCTCGACCGGTTCCTGGCCCAGGCGTGATGACCCGGCCGGACGCGGCTGCGTCAGCCGGGGATCCGGCCGGCCGGGGCGCTCAGGGTGGGGCGCATCCGGATGATCCGGCGCCGCAGCACGACCCGCCGCGTGCCGTCGGGAGCGACGTGGACCCGGTCGAGCTCCCATCCGCCGTGCTCGGCCCGCTCGACCAGCATCTTGGTCACGACGTTGCGGGAGAAGTCGCGGGCGATGATCAGCCGCTCGAACTCCCACTCCACCGCTCGCGCGGGGTGACGTCGCTGTGTCGACGCGGAGGTGGGAGCAGCGGCCAAGGGTCAGTCCTCCGACACGTCGTCGAGGGCGGCGACGATCTCCGGTGGCAAGGTGAGCTCCTCGACGGCGAGGGCCTCGAGCAGCTGCTTGGCGGTGCGGGCCCCGACGATGGGGGCGGTCACCCCGGGACGGTCGCGGACCCAGGCCAGCGCCACCTCCGTCATCGACCAGCCGAGCCCCTCGGCGGCCTTGGCGACGCTCTCGACGATGCCCTGGCTCTCGGCGTCGAGGTAGCGCTCCACGAAGGTGGAGTAGGCCGACGACGCGGCCCGCGAGTCCGACGGGATGCCCTGGCGGTACTTCCCGGTCAGCACTCCGCGGCCCAGCGGCGACCAGGGCAGGATGCCGAGCCCGAGCGCGGCCGCGGCCGGGACGACGTCCAGCTCGATCCGGCGGTTGAGCAGGGAGTACTCCATCTGGGTCGACGCCAGCACCGCCCGGCCCGGGAACGCCCGCTGCCAGGTGGCGGCCTGGGCCGTCTGCCAGCCGGTGTAGTTGGAGACGCCGACGTAGGCCGTGCGGCCGGTCGCGAGGGCGTGGTCGAGGGTCGCGAGCGTCTCCTCGATCGGCACCCCGTCGACCCAGGTGTGGACCTGCCAGAGGTCGACGTGGTCGACGCCGAGCCGGCGTAGCGAGCCGTCGAGGTCGGCGAGGAGGCGGCTGCGCGAGGCGTAGGTCTCGCGGGTGCCGCTGCGTCGCGAGATGCCGGCCTTGGTCGCGATCACGATCTCGTCGCGGCTCACGACGTCGCCGATGAGCCGGCCGAGCTGCACCTCGGAGTCGCCGTCGGCGTACCCGGCGGCGGTGTCGACGAGGGTGCCGCCCGCCTCCGCGAAGGCGATCAGCTGGTCACGGGCCTCGTGCTCGTCGGTCTCCCGACCCCACGACATGGTGCCCAGGCCGAGCCGCGAGACCGTGAGGCCCGTGGCACCGACCGCCCGCAGTTGCATGCGGCCCAAGGTAGCCGGTCGGGGGGCTTCGGGGTGGCTGCAACTCACGGATCGGGCGGTGGCCTAGCCTGGGGCCGCTCTGTCGCCCCTGTCCGCCTGCACCGCACCGGAAAGCGCCACATGAACTACTTCGACGCGATCATCCTCGGCATCGTGGAGGGACTCACCGAGTTCCTGCCGATCTCCAGCACCGGGCACCTCACGATCGCCGAGCAGGTGCTGGGCCTGACCACCGACGACCCGGCCGTCACCGGCTTCACGGCAGTGATCCAGATGGGCGCGATCGCGGCGGTGATCTTGTACTTCGCCCGCGACATCGGGCACATCATCAAGGCGTGGACGCTCGGGCTGGTCAAGCCGGAGTGGCGCGGGCACAAGGACTTCCGGATGGGCTGGTACGTCATCATCGGCACCATCCCGGTCGGGATCGTCGGCCTGCTGCTCAAGGACTTCATCAAGAACGACCTGCGCAGCCTGTGGGTCGTGGCCGCCGGCCTGATCGCCTGGAGCGCGGTGATGTGGCTGGCCGAGCGCGTCGCCCGCCAGAACCGCGGCGAGAAGGAGCTCAACCTCACCGACTCGATCGTGGTCGGCACCTTCCAGGTCGCCGCGCTGGTGCCGGGCGTCTCCCGGTCGGGTGCGACCATCTCCGGTGGTCTCTTCCGCGGCCTCGACCGGGTCACCGCCACCCGGCTGAGCTTCTTCCTCTCGATCCCGGCGCTGCTGGCGGCGGGGCTGTTCGAGCTCAAGGACGCGCCTCGGCGGGTCGATCAGCGTCGGGCGAGACCGTCGTCGGCACCGTGGTCGCGTTCGTGGTGGCCTACGCGACGATCGCCTGGCTGCTGCGGTTCGTGGCCCACCACCCGATCACGTGGTTCGTGCCCTACCGGCTCGCCCTGGGCGGCCTCTTGATCGTGCTGCTCGCCACCGGCGTGATGTCGGCGACCTGACCGCAGCCCTCAGAGCCACCCCGACCGCTTGAAGAAGACCCACAGCGCAGCCACGCTCAGCACCATCAGGCCCACCGCGAACGGGTAGCCGAACCGCCAGCCGAGCTCGGGCATGTTGTCGAAGTTCATGCCGTAGACGCCCGCGATCAGCGTCGGGACGACGACGAGACCGACGCCGGCCGAGATCTTGCGCATGTCCTCGTTCTGCGTCACCTGGATCTGGGCGAGGTGCGCGTCGAAGGCGGTGGACAGCAGCTGGTCGAGCCCGTCGACCGCCTCGGCGACCTTGGTGAGGTGGTCGAGCACGTCGCGGAAGAACGGCGCGGCGTCCTCGTGGATGCCGGGCACGGCGCCGGTCGCGAAGCGGCGCATCGGCTCGCGCAGGGGCATCACCGCGCGGCGGGCCTCGGCGATCTCGCGCTTGAGGGTGTAGATGCGGGCCGAGTCGTTGGTGCGTTGCGCTGAGAACACCGACGTCTCGACCTCGTCGACGTCCTCCTCGAGCGACCCCATGACCGCGAGGTAGCCGTCCACGACGCGGTCGCACACGGCGTACACCACCGCCGACGGGCCGTGCGTCAGCACGGCGGCCTTGGCCTCGAGGTCGCGCCGGGCCGTGTGGAGCTCGGAGCCGGCGCCGTGGCGGACGCTGATCACGAAGTCCTCGCCGACGAACATGTTGATCTCGCCGGTCTCCACGGCGTCCTCGGCGTCGACGTACCAGAGCGACTTGAGGGTGAGGAAGAGCGTGTGGCCGTAGCGCTCGAGCTTGGGCCGCTGGTGGGCGTTGAAGGCGTCCTCGACGGCCAGCGGGTGGAGGCCGAACTCCTCCTCGACCGTGGCCAGCTCGGCCTCGGTCGGCTCGTGCAGCCCGACCCAGACGAAGTCGCCGGGCTCGGTCGCGAGCTTGCGCACCCGACCCAGCTCGCTCGGTGGGAGGTCGTCGACGATCCGCTTCCCCTGTCGGTAGACGGCGCTGTCGACGATCACAGGCGCTCACGTTAGCCGCTCGGTACGGCGAGGGGCAGGCGGCGCACAGCGCCCCGCGAGGGCCAACCCCTACGCTCGGCGCATGGCCACCGTCATCCTGCTCCGGCACGGCCGGACGTCCGCGAACGCCTCCGGCACGCTGGCCGGCCGCACGCCCGGCGTGCACCTCGACGACCTCGGCCGGCGAGCAGGCCGCGCGAGCGGGGGAGCGGCTCGCGGTCGTGCCCCTCGCGGAGCTGGTGAGCAGTCCTCTGGAGCGGTGCCGCGAGACGGCGCGGGCGGTGGCCTCGCGGCAGGGGACCGGGCCCGGCCGGCCGCGGGTGCACGCCGACCGGCGGCTCACCGAGTGCGACTACGGCGACTGGCAGGGCCGGCCGCTGAGGGAGCTCGCGCGGCTGGCCCTCTGGAAGACCGTGCAGTCCAACCCGTCGGCGGTGACCTTCCCCGGGGGCGAGACTCTGCCGCAGATGCAGGCCCGCGCCGTCGACGCCGTACGAGGTCGCGACGCAGCGGTGACCTCCGCGCACGGCGCCGGCGCGGTCTGGCTCGCGGTCAGCCACGGCGACGTCATCAAGTCGGTGATCGCCGACGCGCTCGGGATGCACCTCGACCTCTTCCAGCGGATCAACGTCGACCCCGCGTCGATCTCGGTCATCCGCTACACCGAGTCCCGGCCCTACGTGCTGGCCACCAACACCCACGAGGGAGACCTCTCCTGGCTGGCTCCCAAGCCCGGCGGCGGACGCCGGCGTCGCTCCGACCGAGGCGCGGCCGTCGGCGGCGGGAGCCGGGGCCAGGTCCGGCTCCGGCGTGGCCTGGCGCCGATGCATAAGGTGGAGCCATGCCGGTGATCCACGAGTTCGACCCGCCCGAGCGCTTCGTCGCTGGCACGGTCGGCGAGCCCGGCGCCCGCACGTTCTTCCTCCAAGCCCGCTCCGGTCCGCGCGTCGTGAGCGTCGCCCTGGAGAAGCAGCAGGTCGCCGTGCTCGCCGAGCGCATCGACGAGCTCCTCGACGAGGTGATGGCCTCGACCGACAACGACGCCCTGATCCCGGCGGTGGCCCCTCTCGGGCTCGAGGACGGCGCGCCGCTGGAGCAGCCGATCGACGAGCAGTTCCGCGCCGGCACGATGACGCTGTCGTGGGACCCCGCCATCGCCCGCGTCGTGATCGAGGTCTTCCCGCTCACCGACACCGCCGATGACGACGAGGTCGAGGACGAGCCGGAGCCCGCCGAGGTCGTCCTGGTGCGGCTCGAGGCCGGCCCCGCCCGCGCCTTCGTACGCCGGGCCGAGCTCGTGATCTCCGCCGGACGTCCCGACTGCCCGTTCTGCGGCAGCCCGATCGACCCCGACGGCCACCTGTGTGTCCGGGCCAACGGCTTCCGGCGTCGCGACCCCGTCTGAGCGGCCTGCGATGGCCGTGATCGAGCAGGACCTCCTCCAGGGCGAGCTCACCCTCCACGGGCGGGTGATGCCGGCCTCCAACGCGACGTTCGTCGGCGAGATCTGTGGGCGACGGGTCGTCTACAAGCCGGTCGCGGGGGAGCGACCCGCTGTGGGACTTCCCCGACGGCACCCTCGCCGAGCGCGAGGAGGCGGCCTACCTGGTCTCCGAGGCGACCGGCTGGGACGTCGTACCGCTGACCTTCCGCCGCGACGGCCCGCACGGCCCCGGGATGGTGCAGCTCTGGCAGGAGCCCGACCCGGTGCAGGAGGCCGTCACGCTGGTGCCCGAGGAACGGGTGCCCGACGGGTGGCGGCATGTGTTCGACGGTCTCGACGACCGCGACCGACTGGTCTCGCTGATCCACGAGGACACCGTCGAGCTGCGCCGGATGGCGGTGTTCGACGCCGTGGTCAACAACGCCGACCGCAAGGGCGGCCATGTGCTGGCGATGACCGGCGGACACCGCTACGGCGTCGACCACGGGCTCACCTTCCACGTCGAGCACAAGCTCCGCACCGTGCTCTGGGGCTGGGCCGGCGAGCTGCTCTCCGACGAGGACCGCGCCTGCCTCGAGCAGGTCTCCGACCAGCTCGAGAACGAGCTCGGCGAGCGGCTCGGCGGCCTCGTCACCCCTCACGAGGTGGAGGCGACGCGGCGCCGCGTGAAGCGGCTGCTGCGGGTCGGCGCCCTCCCCGAACCGGGCCAGGGATGGCGTGCGATCCCGTGGCCGCCGTTCTGAGTCGCTGCCGTAGTCTCCACGCATGCGCGCATGGCCAGCCCCCGACCTGCCCGCCCTGACGGCGACCGCGCCGCCGGTCCGTGTCCACGACACCCCCTCCGGTGGGCTGGTGCAGACGCGTCCCGAGGGCCCGGCCCGGATGTATGTCTGCGGCATCACGCCCTACGACGCAACCCACATGGGCCACGCCGCGACCTACGTCGCCTTCGACCTGCTCAACCGGGCCTGGCGCAACGCCGGCCACGACGTGACCTACGTCCTCAACGTCACCGACGTCGACGACCCCCTGCTCGAGCGAGCGACCGCGGTGGGAGTCGACTGGCGCGATCTCGCCGCCCGTGAGATCGAGCTCTTCCGCCAGGACATGGCGGCGCTCCGCGTGGTGCCGCCCGACCACTTCCCGGGGGCCGTGGAGTCGATCCCGCTGATCGTCTCGATGATCGAGCGGCTGCAGGACGCCGGCGCGCTCTACACCGTCGACGACGACCTCTACTTCTCGGTGACCGCCGACCCGGCCTTCGGTGACGAGTCGGGCTGGACCCGCGAGCAGATGCTGGAGATCTACGCCGACCGCGGCGGCGATCCTGACCGGCCGGGCAAGAAGGACCCCCTCGACTGCCTGGTCTGGCGCGCCGAGCGTCCCGGGGAGCCGGCCTGGGACAGCCCGTTCGGGCCGGGCCGACCGGGCTGGCACGTCGAGTGCAGCGCGATGGCGCTCGACCTGATCGGCGACGGGTTCGACGTCCAGGGCGGCGGCTCCGACCTCGTCTTCCCCCACCACGAGATGTGCGCGTCCGAGGCTCACGTCCTGACCGGCACGCCGTTCGCCAAGGCCTACGTGCACGCGGGCATGGTCGGCTACGACGGCGAGAAGATGTCGAAGTCCCGCGGCAACCTCGTCTTCGTCTCCGCGCTGCGCAACAGCGACGTCGACCCGATGGCGATCCGGCTGACCTTGCTGCGACACCACTACCGCAGCGACTGGGAGTGGACCGACGCCGAGCTGTGGGACTCCGTCGACTGCCTCGAGCGCTGGCGCGAGCGCCCTGGGATCGGCTGCCGGTGCTCCGGCGGCGCCGGTGGTCGAGGCAGTCCTGGCGGCGCTGGCCGCCGACCTCGATGCTGCCACCGCGGTGGCGTCGTCGACGCGTGGGCGGACGCCACCCTCGGTGTCGACGCACCGGCCGACACCAGCGACCCGTCGGCGGGCGCGACCGTGCGCGCCCTCCTCGACGCCTCGCTCGGCCTCGCGCTCTGACCTCCCGCCCACGGCCGGCCGCGGATCGGAGCTCAGCTCTCCTCGGTACGCCGCTTCAGGTAGCGCTCGAACTCCCGGGCGATCGCCTCGCCGGTGGCCTCGGGGAGGTCGGTGGTGTCACGGGTCTCCTCGAGCGCCCGGACGTAGTCGGCGACGTCCTCGTCGTCCTCGGCGAGCTCGTCGACCCCGCGCTCCCAGGCGCGGGCCAGCTCGGGCAGGTCACCGAGCGGGATGCTCACCTCGAGCAGCTCCTCGATCTGCCCGAGCAGCGCCAGCGTCGCCTTGGGGCACGGCGGCGCGGAGACGTAGTGGGGCACCGCCGCCCAGTAGGAGACGGCCGGTACGTCGAGACGCACGCAAGCGTCCTGGAAGACCCCGACGATGCCGGTCGGTCCTTCGTACGTCGACTGCTCCAGCTTGAGCCGGTCGACGAGGTCGGGCTCGGTGGCGGTGCCGGACACCGGGATCGGGCGGGTGTGCGGGGTGTCGGCCAGCAGCGCGCCGAGCGTGATCACGAGCTCGCCACCCAGGTCGTCGCAGGCCGCGAGGATCTCGGCGCAGAACTGCCGCCACCGCATGTTCGGCTCGATGCCCCGGACCAGGATCACGTCGCGATCGAGGTCGGGCGGCGAGGCGACGGCTATCTGGGTGCTCGGCCAGGTGATCCGGCGGTGGCCGAGCTCGTCGGTGCCGACGGAGGGCCGGTTGACCTGGAAGTCGTAGAACTCCTCGGGATCGATGGCCCCGATGATGCGGGCGTCCCACACCCTGATCAGGTGGTCGATCACTGCCGAGGCAGCGTCGGCGGCGTCGTTCCAGCCCTCGAAGGCAGCGATGACGACCGGCTCCACCAGGTCGTCGATCTCCTCGATCTCGATCACCCGACCACAGTAGTCATGCAGGCCACGTCGCCGCGCCCGCGAATCGCGCCGTCCTGGCGCTCCGACGCGCTTCGAGCACAGGGGGTGGACGAGCGGTTGGGGAATTGGCGGCCTCCCCGCCCGGTGTCACGATGCGGGAACCGGGTCCGCCGGCTGGGACGCGCTTCTTAGGCTGGTCGGCCGACCACATCGAGGAGTCCTGTGACCGTGACACAGGGGACGCACCGTCCCGACGCCACCGAGGAGCTCACCGAGCTCCTCCGTGAGCGGATCCTGGTGCTCGACGGCGCCATGGGGACGATGATCCAGGGCCACCGGCTCGACGAGTCGGCCTACCGCGGCGAGCGCTTCGCGTCGTACGACGACCACCCGGGCGACCTGGCCGGCGACAACGACCTGCTCTCGCTGTCCAACCCCGACGTGATCCGGGCGATCCACCGCGCCTACCTCGAGGCCGGCGCCGACATCGTGTGCACCAACACCTTCAACGGCACCCGGATCTCGCAGGCCGACTACGGCCTGGAGCACCTCTGCTACGAGCTCAACGTGGCGGCCGCGGCGCTGGCCCGCGAGGCGGCCGACGCGGTGACGACCGTCGACCGCCCGCGCTACGTCGCCGGCTCGCTGGGGCCCACCTCCAAGACGGCGTCGATCTCGCCCGACGTCAACGACCCGGGCGCCCGCAACGTCACCTTCGACGAGCTGGTCGGGGCCTACCTGGAGGAGGCGCCGCGGACTGGTCGACGGCGGTGCCGACCTCCTGCTGGTCGAGACGATCTTCGACACCCTCAACGCCAAGGCGGCCATCGTCGCGCTCGAGACGCTCTTCGACGAGCACGGCCGGCGCTGGCCGGTGCTGATCTCGGGCACGATCACCGACGCCAGCGGGCGCACCCTGTCCGGCCAGGTCACCGAGGCGTTCTGGAACTCCGTGCGCCACGTCCGTCCGCTCGCGATCGGCCTCAACTGCGCGCTGGGTGCCGAGGAGCTCCGCCCCTACGTCGCCGAGCTCGTCGCGGGTCGCCGACACCTTCGTCTCCGCCCACCCCAACGCCGGCCTGCCCAACGCGTTCGGCGAGTACGACGAGACGCCGGAGCACATGGCCGAGGTGCTGGGGGAGTTCGCCACCAGCGGCCTGGTCAACATCGTCGGCGGCTGCTGCGGCACCACCGCCGAGCACATCGCCGCGATCGCCGACGCCGCCAAGGGAGTCACCCCGCGCGCCGTGCCGCAGGTCCGAGCCGGCGATGCGGCTCTCCGGGCTCGAGCCGGTGACCATCACCGACGACAGCCTGTTCGTCAACGTCGGCGAGCGCACCAACATCACCGGCTCGGCCCGCTTCCGCAAGCTGATCAAGGACGGCGACTACGACGCGGCGCTGTCGGTCGCGGCGCAGCAGGTCGAGGCCGGCGCGCAGGTCATCGACGTCAACATGGACGAGGGGATGATCGACGGCGTCGCCGCGATGGACCGCTTCCTCAAGCTGATCGCCTCCGAGCCCGACATCTCCCGGGTGCCGGTGATGGTCGACTCCTCCAAGTGGGAGGTGATCGAGGCCGGCCTGAAGTGCGTGCAGGGCAAGGCGATCGTCAACTCCATCTCCATGAAGGAGGGCGAGGAGAAGTTCATCGAGCACGCCCGGCTCTGCCGCCGCTACGGCGCGGCCGCGGTGGTGATGGCCTTCGACGAGGACGGGCAGGCCGACAGCCTCGAGCGTCGTACGGCGGTCTGCGAGCGCGCCTACCGGATCCTCACCGAGCAGGTGGGCTTCCCGGCCGAGGACATCATCTTCGACCCCAACGTCTTCGCCGTGGCGACCGGCATCGAGGAGCACGCGTCCTACGGCCGCGACTTCATCGAGGCCACCCGCTGGATCAAGCAGAACCTGCCCGGTGCGCTCGTCTCCGGCGGCGTCTCCAACGTGAGCTTCAGCTTCCGCGGCAACAACCCCGTGCGCGAGGCGATCCACGCGGTCTTCCTGTTCCACGCGATCGAGGCCGGCCTCGACATGGGCATCGTCAACGCCGGCGCTCTCGTCGTCTACGACCAGGTGGACGCCGAGCTGCGCGAGCGGATCGAGGACGTCGTCCTCAACCGGCGTGCCGATGCCGCCGAGCGTCTGCTCGAGATCGCCGAGCGGTTCAACATCGCGGCCGGGGTCGGCGAGGAGGCCACCGAGGAGTGGCGCGAGCTGCCGGTCGCGGAGCGGATCACCCACGCCCTGGTGAAGGGCATCGACGCCCACGTCGAGTCCGACACCGAGGAGCTCCGGGCGATGATCGCCGAGCGCGGCGGCCGGCCGATCGAGGTGATCGAGGGTCCGCTGATGGACGGCATGAACGTCGTCGGCGACCTCTTCGGCAGCGGCAAGATGTTCCTGCCCCAGGTGGTCAAGAGCGCGCGGGTGATGAAGAAGGCGGTCGCCTACCTGATCCCCTTCATCGAGCAGGAGAAGCTCGACCGGCCCGAGCTCGCCACCGCCAAGGACACCAACGGCACGATCGTGATGGCCACGGTGAAGGGCGACGTCCACGACATCGGGAAGAACATCGTCGGCGTCGTGCTCCAGTGCAACAACTACGAGGTCGTCGACCTCGGCGTGATGGCGCCGGCGCAGAAGATCCTCGACACCGCCCGCGAGATCGGGGCCGACGCGATCGGCCTGTCCGGGCTGATCACGCCCAGCCTCGACGAGATGGTCAACGTCGCCTCGGAGATGCAGCGCCAGGGCTTCACGATCCCGCTGCTGATCGGTGGCGCCACCACCTCGCGTGCGCACACCGCGGTCAAGGTCGACCAGCGCTACGACGGCGCGGTGGTCTGGGTCAAGGACGCCTCGCGGTCGGTGCCGGTCACCGCCGCGCTGCTCGACGACCGGCAGCGCCCCCAGCTCCTCGCCGACGTCCAGGCCGACTACGACGCCCTGCGCGCCCGGCACGCGGCCAAGAACGACCGGCCGCTGGCCACCCTCGCCGAGGCCCGCGCCGCCCGCACCCCGATCGACTGGACGGGCTACCGCCCGCCGCGGCCGCACCTGCTCCTCCAGCAGGACCACGCGGTCTCGCCGGCCATCGGGCTGCCCGGCGCCGGTCAGCACGTGCGCGTCTTCCCCGCCGTCGACCTGGCCGAGGTCCGCCGCTACATCGACTGGCAGCCGTTCTTCAACGCCTGGGAGATGAAGGGGTCGCTTCCCCGACATCCTCGACGACGCAGAGTCCGGCGAGACGGCCCGCAAGCTCTACGACGACGCGAACGTCATGCTCGACCGGATCGTCGACGAGGGCTGGCTGACCGCCAAGGGCGTCGTCGGTCTGTTCCCCGCCAACGCGGTCGGCGACGACGTCGAGGTCTACCTCGACGAGGGCCGCGGCGACCCGCACGCCGTGCTCCACCACCTGCGACAGCAGGGCGCCCATCGCCCCGGCGTCCCCAACCGCTGCCTGGCCGACTTCGTCGCTCCCAAGGAGACCGGGCTCAAGGACTACATCGGGATGTTCGCGGTCACCGCGGGCCTCGGCACCGAGGCGAAGATCGCGGAGTTCAAGGCCCAGATCGACGACTACTCCGGCATCCTGCTCGAGTCGCTCGCCGACCGGCTGGCCGAGGCGTTCGCCGAGCGGCTGCACGAGCGCGTCCGCCGGGAGCTGTGGGGCTACGCGCCCGACGAGCACCTCGACAACCACCAGCTGCTCAAGGAGCAGTACGCCGGCATCCGTCCGGCGCCGGGCTACCCCGCCAGCCCCGACCACACCGAGAAGCAGGTCCTGTGGGACCTGCTCGACGTCGAGGCCGCCACCGGCATGACGCTGACCGAGTCGATGGCGATGTGGCCCGGTGCCTCGGTCTCGGGCATCTACTTCAGCCACCCCGAGTCGCAGTACTTCGTGGTCGGCCGGCTCGCCCGGGACCAGGTCGCCGACTACGCCGAGCGCAAGGGGTGGACCCTCGCCGAGGCCGAGCGGTGGCTCTCGCCCAACCTCGGCTACGACCCGGAGGACTGAGCGGCCGGCGGCCTGCCGATAGGGTGCTGCGGCCTGCCCACGGGCCGGCACCACCACTCGGGAAAGGTCCACCATGCGAACCCTCATCGCCACTGCCGCCCTCGCCGCCGGCACCCTCGTCGTCCCGGTCGCCACGTCCGCGCCGGCCCATGCCAACCCGTGCCGGCCCAGCGCCTGGGTGACGATGAAGAAGCCGACGCCTACGTCCAGCTCCGCAAGAACGGTGACAACAGCATCTACAACCGCACCCAGGACCCGGTGCACCGCACCATCTCCTACGGCTACAGCCACACCTACCAGGTGGAGCACCACTGGGAGGCCGGCGGCTCCGCGGGCATCTCCTGGAGCATTGTCAGTGCCAACGTCGAGGGGAAGTACGGCAAGAGCTACACGCAGTCCAACGAGGTCCACAAGACCGAGTCGACCGACATGACCATCCGCAGCCACTACACGGGCTGGACGCGTCTGCTGGTCTACCGACACCCGATCGTGTGGAAGAAGCTCCACGAGACCTGGACCGGCAGCGAGTGCCGGACCCACGTCGTCGCCAAGGCCGTCTGGGCGCCGCCCAAGCACCAGATGGTCCCGATCACCGAGAAGGGTCACCATTTCCCCGCCTGAGCCGGCCACGGACCACCCCGGATACCGCCTGTCCTCCCACGCCGCCGTGCTGTGGGACATGGACGGCACCCTGGTCGACACCGAGCCCGCCTGGATCGAGGCGGAGTTCGCCCTCGCCGAGCGCTACGGCGGCACGTGGACCCAGGAGGACGCGCTGCGGCTCGTCGGCAACGACCTGCTGGTCTCGGGCCGCTATCTGCAAGACCGCCTGGGCATCGACGTGTCCCCGGAGCAGATCGTCGAGGAGCTGCTCGCCGACGTCGTCACGAGCGTACGGCGCGAGGTGCCGTGGCGGCCGGGTGCGCGCGAGCTGATCGAGTCGCTGCGTCAGGCCGGGGTGCCCTGCGCGCTGGTCACGATGTCCTACACCCGGCTGGTCGAGCCGATCCTGGCCGGGCTGCCGGACGACACCTTCGCCGCCGTGGTCACCGGCGACACCGTCGACAACGGCAAGCCGCATCCGGAGCCCTACCTGACCGCGGCCAGGCTGCTCGACGTCCTGGCGTCCGACTGCCTCGCGATCGAGGACTCACCGACCGGTGTGACCTCCGCCGAGGCCGCCGGCTGCCGGGTCCTGTGCGTGCCGCTCCACGTGCGCGTCACGCCGGGACCGCGGACCGTCATCGTCGACGACCTCGCCGGGCTGACGGCCGACAGCCGGCTGCCCGGCCCAGGGGTGCCCGGGTTGTAGTACCGCACCCAGGCCGCCCTGTGGGCCGAGCGCAAAGGCGTCGGCGGGGCCTGAGCCGGCGACGCCTTCGGCGTGACGGTCAGCCCCATCGTCAGGGGGCGACGTCCTCGACGGTGAGCTCGCCGCTGTCGCCCTCGCGTGAGGGCAGCGGCGGAGGCGTGCCACCGAAGGCGGGGCACAGCTCGTGGAAGGAGCACCAGTCGCACAGCCGGCCGGGGCTGGGTCGCCAGTCGCCCGACTCCTCGGCCCGCCGGATCGCCTGCCAGATGGCCTCCACCTTGCGCTCGGTGGCCAGCAGGTCGGCCTCGTCGGGGACGTAGCGCAGCATCTCGGCGTTGCCGAGGTAGACCAGCTGGAGCATCGCGGGGAGCACTCCCCGGGTGCGCCAGATGACCAGGGCGTAGAACTTCATCTGGAACAGCGCCTTGGCCTCGAAGAACTCGCTCGGCGACCGCCCGCTCTTGTAGTCCACCACCCTGATCGCGCCGTCGGGGGCGATGTCGAGGCGGTCGACGAAGCCGCGCAGCAGGAGGCGGGAGTCGAGCAGCGCCTCGACGTAGAGCTCGCGCTCGGCCGGCTCGAGGCGACGGGGGTCCTCGAGGGTGAAGTAGCGGTCGAGGACCGTGCGGCAGGAGGCCAGCCACTCGGCGACGTCGGGGCCCTCGCCGGTGAACATCTCGGCCAGCAACGGCTCGGCGGCCAGGAGCGTGTCCCACGTCGGCGCCAGCAGGTCGCGCGCGACGTCGGGGGTGCGCGAAGGGGCCGGGAGGTCGAACAGGTCCTCGAGGACCTTGTGGACCAGCGTGCCGCGCAAGGCGTCGGCCGAGGGCTCCTCGGGCAGGCGGTCGATGGTGCGGTAGCGGTAGAGCAGCGGGCAGTTCATGAAGTCGGAGGCACGGCTCGGAGAGAGGGCACCGATCACCTCGACGCCGTCGACCGGCGTACCCCGCAGCGCCGCGGGCGAGGTGGGCGCGGACTCCGGCGCCGAGGCGGGCGGGGAGGGGACGGTGCTCATGGCTCCGAATCTAGGTCGGCCCACCGACAGGCCCGTCCCACGGCACGCCGACCGGCGCGCGGGCGGCGGGATCAGCATGGCGGCAGACCGACGTTCGGTAGCCTCACAGATATGAGTGACGACCGCGCGCACGGCGGCCGGACCCCGCGACCCCCGGGCACCATCAAGGTCGGGTCCGTGGCCGGCAGCGACGTGCTGGTCACCAGCTCGTGGTTCCTGATCGCCGGCCTGATCGCGGTGATCACCGCGCCCGCCGTCGAGGCCGCCGAGCCGGGGCTCGGCCCGCTGAAGTACGTCGGCGGGTTCACGCTCGCGGTGCTGCTCTATCTCTCGGTGCTGCTGCACGAGGCGTCGCACGCCCTGGTGGCCCAACGGTTCGGGCTCGAGGTCTCCTCGATCACGCTGCAGTTCTTCGGCGGTCTGACCGCCATCGAGGGCGAGCCCGAGAGCCCGAAACAGGAGTTCTGGGTCTCCGTCGTCGGTCCCCTGTCGTCCTTGGCGATCGCAGCCGTGGCTTTCCCACTGATCCTGGTCGCGCCGGACGGTCTGATCGGTCTCGCGATCAAGGCGCTGGCCGGGACCAACCTGCTGGTCGGCCTGCTGAACCTGGTGCCCGGTCTCCCGCTCGACGGCGGTCGGGTGCTCAAGGCCGCCATCTGGGGGATCACCGGCGACAGCCACCGGGGCACCATCATCGCCGCCTGGGTCGGCCGCGTGGTCGCGCTGGCGGCCTTCGGCTGGCCGCTGCTCATGGAGCGGGTCTTCGGCACCTCGCCGTCGGCGTTCGACTTCATCTTCGCCGGGGTGATCGCGATGTTCTTGTGGAGCGGAGCCACCGCCGCGCTGCAGAACGCCCGGCTGCGGGCCCGGCTCCCACACCTGGTCGCCCGCGAGCTGGCACGTCGGACGCTCACCGTGCCGGGCGACCTCCCCCTGGCCGAGGCCGTACGACGGGCCCAGGAGGTGCACGCCGGCGGCATCGTGACCGTGACCCAGGGCGGCGTCCCGGTCGGGGTGGTCAACGAGCAGGCGCTCCTCTCGGTGCCGCTCGAGCGTCGTGCGTGGGTGCCGACGTCGTCGGTGGCGCGCACCCTCGAGACGGGGTTGAGCCTGCCGGTGGCCATCGGCGGCGAGGAGCTGATCCGCGCGATCACGGCCAGGCCGGCAGCCGAATACCTGCTGCTCGACACCGACGGCAGCATCTTCGGCGTCCTGGCCACCGCCGACGTCGACGCCGCCTTCCGCGCGCACGCCTGACCCCGGAATTGATACCTCTACGCCGACGCTAGGGTCGCGTCCATGCCCGAAGACCCCGCACACCCCGACGTCCCGCCCGAGGCCCATGCCGGCGTGCATCGCGGCCCGCTGCGGGCGGGGGAGTGGGTGCGGCTCACCGACCAGAAGAGCCGCCGGCACAACTTCGAGCTGGTGCCGGGCAAGCGCTTCTTCTCCAACCGCGGCCACCTCGAGCACGACGACCTGATCGGGCGCGAGGAGGGCTTCACCGTGAGCTCCTCGGTCGGCGGGGAGTACCTCGTCTTCCGACCTCTCCTGAGCGAGTTCGTCGTCTCGATGCCGCGCGGGGCCGCGGTGGTCTACCCCAAGGACGCCGCCCAGATCGTGGCCTTCGCCGACATCTTCCCCGGCGCCGACGTGGTCGAGGCGGGGGTGGGGTCGGGCGCGCTCACCTGCTCGCTGCTGCGCGCGGTGGGCCCGCACGGCACCGTGTCGTCCTACGAGCGCCGCGAGGAGTTCGCCGACGTCGCGCGCGCCAACGTCCACCAGTTCTTCGGTGGCGACCACCCGGCGTGGCGGCTGACCCTCGGCGACCTCGCCGAGGCCCTCCCGGCGTCCGGCGACCGCGCCGACCGGGTCATCCTCGACATGCTGGCCCCCTGGGACTGCCTCGCGCCGACGGCCGACGCCTTGCGGCCCGGCGGCCTGGTCTGCGCCTACGTCGCGACGACCTCGCAGCTGTCGCGGTTCGTCGAGACGGTGAGGGCACACGGTGGGTTCACCGAGCCCCACGCCTGGGAGTCGCTGGTGCGCGATTGGCACGTCGAGGGGCTCGCGGTCCGGCCGGCGCACTCGATGATCGGCCACACGGCGTTCCTCGTGACCGCGCGACGGATGGCGCCGGGCGAGCGGGCCCCGATGAAGAAGCGTCGGCCCGCCCCTGGCGCCTACGGTCCGGACTACAGCGGGCCGCGCCCACCGGGGCTGCCGGAGGAGCCCTCGTCCGAGTAGCGTCCCCCGTTGCGGGAGCCCATCCACCGTCCGGGACAACGAGATCAAATCGTGAGAAACGCGGTGGGATTCAGCCTTTCCGGGCGAAGGTTGACGAGTAGGGTCGACGAAGGAGGTGGGACGCATGAGCAATGGTCACGACGCTTCGGGTGACGCCTCGAGCCACGGACAGAGCGCCCGCGAGCTGGCCGACCAGGTGAGGTTCCTGGAGGCCGAGGTCACCGACCTGCGCCGCCGCCTGTCCGACTCGCCCACGCAGAGCCGCAGTCTCGAGCTCCGGCTGGCCGACACCCAGCGCTCCCTGTCGGCCGTCACGTCGCAGAACGAGCGGCTCGCGCAGACACTGCGTGAGGCCCGCGACCAGATCATGAAGCTGAAGGAGGAGGTCGACCGGCTGGCCCAGCCGCCCGCCGGCTTCGGCACGTTCCTCCAGCGCAACGACGACGACTCCGTCGACGTGTTCACCGGCGGCCGCAAGCTGCGGGTCAACGTCAGCCCCGCCGTCGACCTCGAGGCCCTGGTCAAGGGCCAGGAGGTCATGCTCAACGAGGCCCTCAACGTCGTGGCCGCCCTCGACTTCGAGCAGGTCGGTGAGGTCGTGATGCTCAAGGAGCTGATGGCCGACGGTGACCGGGCGCTCGTCATCGCCAACGCCGACGAGGAGCGCGTCGTACGCCTTTCCGACCCGCTCAAGCAGGAGCACCTGCGTGCCGGCGACTCGCTCCTGCTCGACTCGCGCTCGGCCTACGCCTACGAGCGGGTGCCCAAGTCGGAGGTCGAGGAGCTGATCCTCGAGGAGGTCCCCGACATCGAGTACACCTCGATCGGCGGCCTGGTCAGCCAGATCGACGCCATCCGCGACGCGGTCGAGCTGCCCTACCTGCACCCCGAGCTGTTCCTCGAGCACCAGCTCAAGCCGCCCAAGGGCGTGCTGCTCTACGGCCCTCCTGGCTGCGGCAAGACGCTGATCGCCAAGGCCGTCGCCAACTCGCTGGCCAAGAAGGTCGCTGCCCGGACCGGCCAGGAGGGGAAGTCCTACTTCCTCAACATCAAGGGCCCGGAGCTGCTCAACAAGTACGTCGGCGAGACCGAGCGCCACATCCGGCTGGTCTTCCAGCGCGCGCGAGAGAAGGCCAGCGAGGGCACGCCGGTCATCGTCTTCTTCGACGAGATGGACTCGCTGTTCCGCACCCGCGGCTCGGGCGTCTCCTCCGACGTCGAGAACACCATCGTCCCGCAGCTGCTCAGCGAGATCGACGGCGTCGAGACGCTCGAGAACGTGCTGGTCATCGGCGCCTCCAACCGCGAGGACATGATCGACCCCGCGATCCTGCGGCCCGGCCGGCTCGACGTGAAGATCAAGATCGAGCGCCCGGACGCCGAGTCCGCCCGCGACATCTTCAGCAAGTACCTCCTGCCGTCGTTGCCGCTGCACGCCGACGACGTCGCCGAGTTCGGCGGCAACCGCGACGCCTGCGTCGAGGGGATGATCCGGGCCACGGTCGAGCGGATGTACACCGAGACCGAGGAGAACCGCTTCCTGGAGGTCACCTACGCCAACGGTGACAAGGAGGTCCTCTACTTCAAGGACTTCAACTCCGGGGCGATGATCCAGAACATCGTCGACCGCGCCAAGAAGATGGCGATCAAGGACTTCCTCGACCACGACCAGCGCGGGCTGCGGGTCCAGCACATGCTCCAGGCGTGCGTGGACGAGTTCAAGGAGAACGAGGACCTGCCCAACACGACCAACCCCGACGACTGGGCGCGGATCTCGGGCAAGAAGGGCGAGCGGATCGTCTTCATCCGCACCCTGATCACCGGCAAGCAGGGCACCGAGCCCGGCCGGTCGATCGACACCGTCCCCAACACCGGCCAGTACCTCTGAGGTCACGCCCGCCGAGCGGGTCGGCCGCTGCGGTGGGGGACCCCGCCGCAGGCGGGGGGCGCGCTCAGACGAGGCGACGCCGAGGTAGCCGAAGTCAGCGCGGCCGGACCGCTGAACCCCGGGAGGGCGCCGGTCTCCGAGCGACCTCAGCCGCATCCCGGCCTGCTCCACCAGCGCGCCCGCGTCGCGGGTCAGGTGACACCCGCCCGCCACCCGCTGCTGCAGGGGGTCGAGCCGCCGCTGCCAGCGAGCGACGCCGGGGTCGGGGGAGACGGCCGTGCTCGAGGAAGTGCAGCGTCCCGCCCGGCCGGACCACCCGTCGTACCTCCGCCAGGGCCGCGAGCGGGTCGGGGATCGTGCAGAGGGTGAAGGTGCACAGCGCGGCGTCGTACGACGCGTCCGGCGCCTCGATCTGCTGGCCGTCCAGCCGATCCGGTCCACCGGCACCTCTGAGCGCGCCCGCCGACGCGTCCGACATCGACCAGCCGAGGTCGGAGGGCTCGACCGCCCCGATCCCGGTCACCTCGGCCGGCAGGTGGAGCAGGTTGAGCCCGCTGCCGAAGCCGATCTCGAGCACCCGCCCGGAGAGGCCGGCGCAGGCGCGGACCCGCGACTCGCCGATCTCCCGACCGCGCAGGGCGATGTCGGTGACCCGGGGTACGACGTGCTCGGTCCACCAGGTCACGTCCTCAGGCTACCGAGCCCGTGGTGGGCGCACCCGGCGTCCTGTCACCGGTGGCGCGTAGGCTCGGCCCCGTGACCGTACGTCGGGTGATGGGCACCGAGGTGGAGTACGGCATCTCGGTGCAGGGGCAGCCGCATGCCAACCCGATGGTGGCCTGCTCCCAGATCGTCAACGCCTACGCCAGCGCCACCATCAAGGCGCGCCGTGCGCGCTGGGACTTCGAGGAGGAGTCGCCGCTGCGCGACGCGCGCGGCTTCGACCTCAGCCGCCAGCTGGCCGACCCAAGCCAGCTCACCGACGAGGACCTCGGCCTGGCCAACGTGATCCTCACCAACGGCGCCCGGCTCTACGTCGACCATGCCCACCCGGAGTACTCCACGCCCGAGGTCACCACGCCTCTCGACATCGTGCGCTGGGACAAGGCGGGCGAGCAGGTCATGCTCGACGCCTCGCGGATGGCCGCGCTGACGCCGGGCGCTACCCCGATCAACCTCTACAAGAACAACACCGACAACAAGGGCGCCTCCTACGGCGCCCACGAGAACTACCTGATGAGCCGGTCGACGCCGTTCAGCGACATCGTCCGCCACCTCACGCCGTTCTTCGTCAGCCGCCAGGTCGTCGTCGGCTCCGGGCGGGTCGGGATCGGGCAGGACGGCCGCGAGCACGGCTTCCAGCTCAGCCAGCGGGCCGACTACTTCGAGGTCGAGGTCGGCCTCGAGACCACGCTGAAGCGGCCGATCATCAACACCCGCGACGAGCCGCACGCCGACCCCGAGAAGTACCGGCGCCTCCACGTGATCATCGGCGACGCCAACCTCGCCGAGATCTCGACCTACCTCAAGGTCGGCACCACCGCGCTGGTGCTGGCGATGATCGAGGACCGCTTCATCACCAGCGACCTCAGCGTCGACGGCCCGGTCGCCGCCCTGCGCGCCGTCTCGCACGACCCGACCCTGCGCGAGCAGGTCACCCTCCACGACGGGCGACGCCTCACCGCCTGCCAGCTCCAGGAGGAGTACCTCGAGCTCGCCCGCAAGTACGTCGACGACCGGCTCGGCTCCGACGCCGACCCGCAGACGGTCGACGTCCTCGAGCGCTGGGAGTCGGTGCTCAACCGGCTCCAGCAGGACCCCATGCTGTGCGCCCGCGAGCTCGACTGGGTCGCCAAGCTCAAGCTGCTCGAGTCCTACCGCGACCGCGACGGCCTCGACTGGGACGACGCCAAGCTGCAGCTGATCGACTACCAGTACAGCGACATCCGGCCCGACAAGGGGCTCTACCACCGGCTCGTCCAGCTCGGCCGGATCGACCGGCTGCTCGACGACGACACCATCGAGCGCGCCATGCACGCGCCGCCCGACGACACGCGCGCCTACTTCCGGGGCCGGTGCCTGGAGAAGTACGCCGACTCCGTCGCCGCCGCGTCCTGGGACTCGGTGATCTTCGACCTGCCCGGGCGCGAGTCGCTGCAGCGGGTCCCCACCATCGACCCGCTCCGGGGCTCCAAGGCCCATGTCGCCGAGCTCATCGACCGGTGCGCCACGGCCGAGGAGCTGTTCCGGGCGCTGACCCACTGACGGGGCCCGCGATGTCCGACGAGACCGACCCGGGGGCTGAGGCCCGGCTGCTGGCGCCGTCGCTGGTCGGGCTCGACGAGGCTGACGCCCTGCGCCGTGCCGGCGAAAGTGGCTTCGACCCACAGGTCGTGCCGCCGGGGGTCACGGCGCTGACCATGGACTTCCGTCCGCGACGCATCCGGCTGTTCGTCGACGAGTCCGGCCAGGTCACGCGCGCGACCGCCGGCTGAGCCGCGGTCAGGCGACGGCCGAGGAGACGGGCACCAGGAAGCGCCGGACGAGCGCCCGGCAGACGAGCAAGGTGACGATCAGGAGCGTCACCGGCACGAAGCCGCCGAGCTGCACCGAGCCCTGGAAGACGAGGGCGACCAGCTCGAGGACCAGGAACTTGCTGCCGACGGCGACCAGCCACAGGGCCACGGCCCCGGCCACCTTGCCGAGCGGTGTGGTGGCCGCGCGCAGGCGGGAGACCACGGCGCCCTTGCCGGCCACGACGACCTCGAGCACCACCTTGAGCAGCACGGCGGTGAGCAGGGAGACCGTGAACGTCTCGCTGATCACCGAGGGGACGAACTGGACGGCGAGGTTGAGGACCACGACGTTCACCAGGACGTCGACCAGGTCGAGCGGGCTCACCAGGTCGCGCCGTCGTCCGCTCATCGCTGGAGGATCCTGGTCACGGGAGGATTGTGACGTAGCGCCGTGTGCGGGACTCAGGCCAGGGTGAGTGCCGAGCGGCTAGGGTGAATGCATGGCCCAGGAGCAGAAGCAGCCCCGCAAGTCGGGCGAGACCGAGGAGGTCACCGAGGTCGCCCCCGAGACCGATGTCGCCGAGCGCAAGGAGGCGCTCGACGACGACGTCGACGCGATCCTCGACGAGATCGACGACGTCCTCGAGACCAACGCCGAGGACTTCGTGAAGTCGTTCATCCAGAAGGGCGGCCAGTAGGGGTGGCTGACTCCCGCCTGCCGGCGTCGTTCATGACGCCGGGCACCTCCAGCTTCGCCGAGTTCATCGCCGCGGAGTCGCCCGAGCTCCTGCCCCGGCGCGCCGTACCTCAAGGTCATGCCGGTGACCTCGCGCCCCACGGCACCACGATCGTGGCGGCCACGTTCCCCGGCGGGGTCGTCATGGCCGGCGACCGCCGGGCCACCATGGGCAACATCATCGCCCAGCGCGACATCGAGAAGGTCTTCCCGGCCGACGAATACTCGTGTGTCGGCATCGCCGGCTCCGCCGGCCTGGCCGTCGAGATGGTCCGGCTCTTCCAGACCGAGCTGGAGCACTACGAGAAGATCGAGGGGATGCCGCTGTCGATCGACGGCAAGGCCAACCGCCTGGCCGGGCTGATCCGCGGCAACCTCGGGATGGCGATGCAGGGGCTGGCCGTCGTCCCGCTGTTCGCCGGCTTCGACCTCACCGTCGGGCAGGGCCGGATCTTCAGCTACGACGTCACCGGCGGCCGCTACGAGGAGACGGCGTTCCACTCGGTCGGCTCCGGCTCGCTGTTCGCCCGCGGCTCGCTGAAGAAGCTCTACCGCGCCGACCTGTCCGAGGACGAGTGCGTCACCGCGATCATTCAGGCGCTCTACGACGCCGCCGACGACGACTCCGCCACCGGCGGGCCCGACCTGACCCGCCGGATCTTCCCGGTCGTCCAGGTGATCACCGCCGAGGGCGGCCACCGGATGCCCGAGACCGAGGTCGCCGCGATCGCGGACGCCGTACTCGCCGGCCGGATGAACCGCCCCGACGGCCCGGCCGCGGCCCTGACCTGATCGGATCCCTCAGATGAGCATGCCGTTCTACGTCTCACCCGAGCAGCTGATGAAGGACCGGGCCGACTTCGCCCGCAAGGGCATCGCCCGCGGCCGGTCGGTCGTGGCGGTGCAGTACGCCGACGGGATCCTGTTCGCCTCGGAGAACCCGTCGCAGGCCCTGCACAAGGTCAGCGAGATCTACGATCGCATCGCGTTCGCCGCGGTCGGCCGCTACAACGAGTTCGAGAACCTCCGGATCGCCGGCGTGCGGCTCGCCGACATGCGCGGCTACGCCTACGACCGGCGCGACGTCACCGGCCGCGGCCTGGCCAACGCCTACGCCCAGACCCTCGGCACGATCTTCAGCAGTGGCGGGGAGAAGCCCTACGAGGTCGAGCTGTTCGTGGCGGAGATCGGAGACGTGCCCGCCGACGACCAGATCTACCGGCTGACCTACCAGGGCCAGGTCACCGACGAGCACCAGTACGCCGTGATGGGCGGCGCCGACGAGGTCGTGGCGGCCTACCTCCACGACCACTACACCGAGAACGCCACGCTCTCCGACGCCCTCCACGTGGCCGTCGCGGCCCTCGGCAAGGCCTCTGCCGAGTCCGGCAACGGGAACGGTTCCGGCGACCGAGTGATCCCGGCCGGTGACCTCGAGGTGGCCGTGCTCGACCGCACCCGCGTGCAGCCGCGGAAGTTCAGCCGGCTCGGCCCCGCCCGCATCGAGTCCATCCTCGGCGACCGCGGTCCCACCACGCCCGCCCCGCCCGAGCCGCGGGAGCCCGCGCCCGACGCGGAGATCGACCCCACCGACATCCCCACCTCCGACGAGGGGTAGCCGCGGGTCGGCTCCGGCTTCGTGCGGTCCCCAGCCGCACAAATGAGACCGCCGCGCCGAACGACGGGGGCGAGATGGGGGAGTGCGGCATAGTCTGCTTTCGTGGACCGCCGCATCTTCGGGATCGAGAACGAGTACGGCGTCACGTGCACGTTCAAGGGCCAGCGCCGGCTGAGCCCGGACGAGGTGGCGCGCTACCTGTTCCGCAAGGTCGTCAGCTGGGGGCGCAGCTCCAACGTCTTCCTGCGCAACGGAGCCCGGCTCTATCTCGACGTCGGCAGCCATCCCGAGTACGCCACCCCCGAGTGCGACGACATCGCCGAGCTGGTCACCCATGACAAGGCCGGCGAGCGCGTCCTGGAGGGACTGCTCAAGGACGCCGAGCAGAGGCTCCACGACGAGGGCATCGCCGGCGAGATCTACCTGTTCAAGAACAACACCGACTCCGCCGGCAACTCCTACGGGTGCCACGAGAACTACCTGGTCAGCCGCGCGGGCGAGTTCAACCGGCTCGCCGACGTGCTCATCCCCTTCCTGGTGACCCGACAGATCATCGTCGGCGCCGGCAAGGTCACCCAGACCGCGCGCGGCGCGTCGTACGCCGTGAGCCAGCGCGCCGAGCACATCTGGGAGGGCGTCAGCAGCGCCACCACCCGGTCCCGCCCGATCATCAACACCCGCGACGAGCCGCACGCCGACGCCGAGCGGTTCCGCCGGCTCCACGTGATCGTCGGCGACTCCAACATGAGCGAGACCACCACCATGCTCAAGGTGGCCAGCTGCGACCTCGTGCTCCGGATGATCGAGGAGGGCGTGGTGATGCGCGACCTCACGATGGAGAACCCGATCCGCGCCATCCGTGAGATCAGCCACGACGTCACGGGTTCGCGCAAGGTGCGCCTGGCCAACGGCCGCGAGGCCAGTGCCCTCGACATCCAGCAGGAGTACCTCTCGAAGGCCCGCAACTTCGTCGACCGCCGCGAGATCTCCACGCCGCTGATCGAGCAGGCGCTCGACCTGTGGGAGCGCGGTCTGAAGGCGGTGGAGTCCGACGACCTGGGCCTGGTCGACCGTGAGCTCGACTGGGTCATCAAGTGGAAGCTCATCGACCGCTACCGCGCCCATCACGGGCTGCCGCTGGGCCACCCACGCATCGCCCAGCTCGACCTCGCCTACCACGACATCCGTCGCGACCGCGGCCTCTACTACCTGCTCGAGAAGCGGGGCGCCGTCGCACGGGTCACCACGGACCTGAAGATCTTCCGCGCCAAGTCCGTGCCGCCCCAGACCACTCGTGCCCGGCTCCGCGGGGAGTTCATCCGGAAGGCCCAGGAGCGCCGGCGTGACTTCACCGTCGACTGGGTCCACCTCAAGCTCAACGACCAGGCTCAGCGGACCGTCCTGTGCAAGGACCCGTTCCGGGCCTACGACGAGCGGGTGCAGCGCCTCATCGACGGCATGTGACCTGACGCCACGGGCCCGCCGGCCCCCCCGAGCGGATTCCAGGGCGTGTGGAACCGCCGGATAGGGTGATCGCTCCGACCCCCGATCCCCGAAGGGCCCCCTGTGCTGACCCGTCGTTCCACCGTCCGTCTGCTCCCTGCCGTGCTGCTCACGGCCGCCGTCGCCCTCGCGGGCTGCGGCAAGAGTGACTCCAGCAGCACGGCGAGCGCCTCAGGCTGGGACCAGGTGTCGATCTCCGGCGATGTCGGCTCCGCGGCGACCCTGGCGTTCACGGGTCAGGTCACCGACCCGACCACCCAGACCAAGGTCCTCAAGGAGGGCACCGGTCCGGTCGTGCAGAACGGTGACGACGTCATCCTGCAGACCGTGATCGGCGACGGCTTCACCCAGAAGACCGCTGCCGACTCCTACAAGGACCAGGCGCCGCAGGTCGTCCCGATCACCGACAGCGTGCCCCAGATCTTCCGGACCGCTCTCGTGGGCAAGAAGGTCGGCACCCGGGTGGCGATCTACACCAGCGCGGACAAGATCTTCGGCGCTCAAGGCAACCCGACGCTCCAGATCGGCAACAAGGACGCCGTCGTGCTGGTGCTCGACATCGTCGGCATGCCGCTCGACGGCCCGAACGGCGCCTCCCACAAGTCTCCGTCGTGGGCTCCCGCCGTCGTGGAGAAGAACGGCGTCGTCACCAACCTGGACTTCAAGGGCACCCCGAAGCCCGACGGGACGCTGCACTCCGCCGACCTGCGCAGCGGCACCGGCGCCACGGTCAAGGCGGGCCAGTCGATCGTGGTGCACTACCTCGGCTCGGTCTACGGCGCCACGAAGCCCTTCGACGAGAACTTCAGCAGCACCCCGATCGCCTTCCAGATCGGCGCCAACAAGGTCGTGAAGGGCTGGGACAAGACCCTGGTCGGCCAGAAGGTCGGCAGCCGCGTGATCCTGGCGATCCCGCCCAAGGACGGCTACGGCTCCCAGAAGCAGACCGGCATCCCGGCCAACTCGACCCTCTACTTCGTGGTCGACATCCTCTGGGCCGGCTGAGCAGGATGGACCCATGCGGCGACGACGGGTGACCCGACCGGTCGGAGAGGGCCGGGTGAGAGCCGGATGAGCCAGGCGTCCTCGAAGACCGAGCGCCTGCTCAACCTGCTGATCATGCTGCTGGTCCAGCGGCACTTCGTCCCCAAGGAGCGCATCCGCGCGATCCTCTACGGCGACGCCTCCGACGAGGCGTTCGAGAAGATGTTCGAGCGCGACAAGGAGGAGCTGCGCAGCCTGGGCGTCCCGATCGAGGTGGGCCAGATGGACGCCTTCTTCGACGACGAGCCGGGCTACCGCATCCGTGCCGACGAGTTCGCCCTGCCCGACATCTCCCTCGCGCCCGACGAGGCTGCTGTGGTGGCGCTGGCCACCAAGGTGTGGGAGAACGCCCGCCTGGCCGAGGCCACCATGGACGCGGTCGGCAAGCTGACCGCTGCCGGGGTCGACGTCGACCTGACCGCGCTCGACATCGCCCAGCCCCGGCTCGCCGCCGACGAGCCGTCGTTCGACGTCTTCTGGGAGGCCACCCTGCACCGGCGGGCGGTCACCTTCGACTACCGACGGCCCGGGTACGACGAGGCCCTGACCCGCCACCTCCAGCCCTGGGGCGTGGTCCGGTTCTCCGGGCGCTGGTACGTCGTCGGGCTCGACACCGACCGCAGAGAGGAGCGGGTCTTCCGGCTCTCCCGGGTCGTCGGCAAGGCGACCGCCACCGGACCGGTGGGCGCCTTCGAGGTCCCCTCCGGCACCGACGTCCACGAGGTCGCCCGTCGGCTCGCACCGACCACGCCCGCGGAGGAGGCCGTCATCCTGGTGCGGCCCGGGGCCGGCGCGGTCCTCCGGCGCAACGCCGCAGTCATCGAGCCCGACGTCGCGGGACCCGACGAGCGGACGCCCTGGGACCGGGTGCGGCTGCCCGGTGGCGCGCAGGCCGACGAGCTGCTCGCCTTCGGCCCCGACGTCTTCGTCGAGGCGCCGGCGTCGCTGCGGGACGAGGTCGTGTCCCGGCTGCGCGCAGGGGTGCCGGCGTGATGACGTCGGCGACCGGTGGCGCCGCCAAGAACCAGGTGTCCCGCCTGCTCCGGCTCGTGCCCTACCTCCAGAGCCGTGGTCAGGTCTCGCTCGACGAGGCCGCCCGGGTGATGGGGATCCCGCCCGACCAGCTCGACAAGGACCTACGGGTGCTGTTCCTGTGCGGTCTCCCCGGGGGATATCCCGACGACCTGATCGACGTCGACCTCGACGCCCTCGAGGGCGAGGGCGTGATCCGGGTGACCAACGCCGACTACCTCGCCCGCCCGCTCCGGCTGACCCCGACCGAGGCGACCGCGATCATCGTGGCGCTCCGGGCCCTGCGCGGAGGGGCCGACGCCGAGACCCGGGTCGTGGTCGACCGGGCCCTCGCCACGCTGGAGGAGGCCGCAGCCGGCGGTCCCGGACTGGTGGACCCCGGCGACGCCGCCCCCGAGACCGTGCAGCTGCGGGCGAGCCTCGACGACGCCGTACGGCGGCAGCGGCAGGTCCGGCTGACCTACTACGTCCCGGCCCGCGACGAGGAGTCGGACCGGGTCGTCGACCCGCACGCGGTCGTGCGCCACCACGGCGTCGACTACCTCGACGCGTGGTGCCACAGCGCCGAGGCTCCGCGCCTGTTCCGGCTCGACCGGATCCACGAGGCGACCGTGCTCGAGTCGGCGGTCACCACCGACCCGGGCGAGACCCGCGACCTGTCCGGAGGCATCTTCGGCAGCGGCGACGAGGCGACCCTGGTCACCCTGGCCCTGCGCCCGGAGGCCCGGTGGATCGAGGAGTACTACGCGACCGAGGCGGTCCGGCCGGCTGCCGACGGCGGCTCGGAGGTCGACCTGCTCGTGGCCGACGAGCGCTGGCTGCGGCGGCTGCTGCTGCGGCTCACCCCATCCGCGCGGGTCGTCTCACCGAACCACTACGGTGACGGCGCCGCCGAGTCGGCACGTCAGGCTTTGGCCTTGTACGACCACCCCGCGGGCTAGACTGTCAGCGCTCTTCCTTCTCACGTCAGGACCTTCCATGTTGCTCCCGCTGATCGGCAGCCTCGGCACGCCGGAACTCTTGATCATCCTGGTGATCGTGGTGCTCGTGTTCGGGGCCTCCAAGCTGCCCGAGCTCGCGCGTGGCAGCGGTCGCGCCCTGCGCATCTTCAAGGCCGAGACGTCTGGCCTGGGCGACGACGACGATGACGTGAAGACGGACTCTCAGCTCTTGCTGGAGGCCAAGCAGGCCGCCGAGCGCGAGGCGTTCGAGGCCAAGCAGGCAGCCGAGCGCGAGGCGACGGCCCACCGGGACGACTCCACCGCCTGAGCGGCCGCCTTTCGTAAGCCGAGTCGAGCAGACAGAGAGCCGGTCCCGTGTCCTTCGTCGGCGTCGTCGACGTCCTGCGCGGCAAGCCTCACAACGCCGTCGGCCCCGACGGACGGATGGCGCTCTCCGACCACTTCCGCGAGCTCCGCGCGCGCCTGATCCGGTCCGCGCTGCTCCTGGTGATCCTGTTCTTCGTCGCGATCTACTTCTACGACCAGCTGCTGCTCCTGGTCCAGCACCCCTACACCCAGGCCCAGGAGCAGCTGCGCGGCCCAGGTGCACACCGAGCAGGTCGTGCAGGACGCCACGGGTGGTCTGCTGCTGCAGATGAAGCTGTGCGGCGTCGTGGCCGTGATCGCCTCCAGCCCCTACTGGCTCTACCAGATCTGGGCGTTCATCGTGCCGGGCCTGCACGAGAACGAGAAGAAGTACTCCCGGATGTTCGCGTGCGTGGCCGGGCCGCTGTTCCTCGCGGGTGTCGCGCTCGGCTACTACGTCCTTCCCAAGGGCCTCACGGTGCTGATCTCGTTCACGCCCAAGGGCGTGGTCAACCTGGTCGACTTCTCCAAGTACTTCTCGTTCATGATGCGGATGCTGCTGATCTTCGGCATCGCGATGGAGATCCCGCTGTTCGTGGTGCTCCTCAACTTCGCCGGCGTCATCACCGGCCAGCAGCTGGCCAAGTACCGCCCCTGGATCATCATCGGGACGATGGTCTTCGCGGCGGTCGCGACCCCGTCGACCGACCCCTTCTCCATGCTGATGCTGGCGATCCCGATGCTCATGCTGTTCGTGCTCTCGGAGATCATCGCCCGGGTCTCCGACCGCCTTCGCGGTCGCGGCGCCCACAAGCCGTCCCAGCAGTGGGCGGACGACGAGCTGTCGCCCCTGTGAGGGGTCCGGTGGGGCTTCGAGAGGGCGGCTGGTGACCCCGCCACCCCATGAGCTCTCGTCGTACGACGAGATCGACGCGTTCGACCTGCCCGACTGGCTCGGTGAGACGGAGGTGACCTGGGCCTCCGACCGTGGACTCGGCACCGGCCACCGGGTCGCCGGGCGACTGACCGCCGAGGGGCACGACCCGGTGGCGTGCGACCTACTGGCCGTCGACGACGCCTACCCGGAGCCCGTCGTGGCCGACCAGGTGCGGGTGCGCGCCCACCAGTACTGGCGCCACGGTGAGGTGCTGCTGGTAGGCGACGGCGAGCGGGTGCTGCTGGCGGTGCCCGGCATCCGGCTGGACGCCGAGACGGCGCTGCAGGCCGTGGCCCGGCTGGCGCGCGCCGTCGGGCGCGCCGGACGGCGCCTACGCCGTCCGGCTGCGGGTCGACCGGCGTCCCTGAGACCGCCCCCACACCGGCTAGTCTGCGCGCGTGCCGACTCGCGAGATCGCCCTCCTGACGAACCCCACCGCGGGCAAGGGCAAGGGCGCCAAGATGCGCGACGTCGCGCTCGCCCGGATGCGCGCGGCCGGGCTTGGTGGTGCGCAACCTGGAGGGTCGCGACGCCGACGAGTCATACGACCTCGCCCGCCAGTGCGTCGCCGACCACGTCGACGCACTCGTGGTCTGCGGAGGCGACGGGATGGTCCACCTGGCCCTGCAGGCGGTCGGCGGCACCAGCACGCCGCTCGGGATGATCCCGGCCGGCACCGGCAACGACGTGGCCCGCTACTTCGACATGCCCCGCAAGGACGCCGCCGCTGCCGCCGACATCGTGATCGGCGGGCGCACCCGGACCGTCGACCTCGCGCGCAGCAACGGGCGCTACTTCCTCACCGTGCTCGCCGCCGGGTTCGACGCGGTGGTCAACGAGCGGGCCAACCGGATGACCTGGCCGAAGGGCCAGATGCGCTACAACCTGGCGACCCTGGCCGAGCTGCGGGTCTTCGAGCCGCTGCCCTACGTCCTCCAGCTCGACGACCGCGAGGTGCGGCTCGACGCGATGCTGGTCGCGGTCGGCAACGGGCCGTCGTTCGGCGGCGGGCTGCGGATCACCGAGGGCGCCGTCCTCGACGACGGGTTCCTCGACGTGGTCATCATCAAGCCGATCAGCAAGCCCGACCTGATCCGCACCTACCCCAAGCTCTTCAAGGGCACCCACATCCACCACCCGCAGTACGAGCATCACCTCGTGCGGTCGGTGACCGTGGCGGCGCCCGGGATCGTGTCCTACGCCGACGGCGAGCGGTTCGGTGCCCTGCCCCTCACCGTCGAGTGCGTCCCGGGCGCGCTTACGGTACTGGTGTGACCCCTCCGGACCACCCGGTCTTCGACGCCTTCGCGGCCGGCTACGACTTCACCCTCGACGCCTTCCAGGTCCGCTCCTGCCACGTCGTCGAGGAAGGGCGTGGCGTGCTGGTGGCCGCGCCCACCGGGTCGGGCAAGACCGTGGTGGGGGAGTTCGCGGTGCATCTCGCGCTCGAGACCGGCCGCAAGTGCTTCTACACGACCCCGATCAAGGCGCTGTCCAACCAGAAGTACCACGACCTGGTGGCCCGCCACGGGGTCGACGCGGTCGGGCTGCTGACCGGCGACACCTCGGTCAACGGCGAGGCGCCGGTCGTGGTGATGACCACCGAGGTGCTGCGCAACATGCTCTACGCCGGCTCTGGCACCCTGCTCGGCCTCGGGTACGTCGTGATGGACGAGGTGCACTACCTCGCCGACCGCTCCGCGGGGCGCGGTCTGGGAGGAGGTGATCATCCACCTGCCGGACTCGGTCTCGCTGGTCTCGCTCTCGGCGACGGTGTCCAACGCCGAGGAGTTCGGCGAGTGGCTGGAGACCGTCCGCGGCGACACCGACACCATCGTCGAGGAGCGCCGGCCGGTGCCGCTCTACCAGCACGTGCTCGTCGGCCGCCGGATGCTCGACCTCTTCGCCACCTCCGACGTGGACGCCTCCGCCGGCTTCGTCCGGGAGGGCGCGCCGGTCAACCACGAGCTGCTCCGGATCGCCCGCGACGACTGGGCCAGCACCCACATCCGCGACCGTCGTACGCCGAAAGGCCGGCCCCAGCGCGGCGGCCGCAGGCCGGTCGGCAACGGTCGCCGGGTCTGGATCCCCAGCCGGGTCGACGTGCTCGACCAGCTCGACGCGGTGGGTCTGCTGCCGGCGATCGTGTTCATCTTCAGCCGGGTCGGCTGCGACGCCGCGGTCGAGCAGTGTCGGCGCGCCGGCATCCGGCTGACCACGCCGGAGGAGCGCGACGAGATCATCGAGTACGTCGAGGAGACCTGCGCGCGAGCTGCCCGACCAGGACCGCCACGTCCTGGGCTACCACGACTTCCTCGACGGCCTCTCCCGCGGCGTCGCCGCGCACCACGCCGGGATGCTGCCGGTGTTCAAGCAGTGCGTCGAGCAGCTCTTCGTCCGCGGGCTGGCCAAGGCCGTGTTCGCGACCGAGACGCTCGCGCTCGGCATCAACATGCCGGCCCGCACCGTCGTGCTGGAGAAGCTGTCGAAGTGGAACGGCGAGACCCACGCCGACATCACGCCGGGGGAGTACACCCAGCTGACCGGCCGGGCCGGTCGGCGCGGGCTCGACGTCGAGGGCCATGCGGTCGTGCTCTGGCAGCCGGGCATGAACCCGGCCGAGGTCGCCGGCCTGGCCTCCACGCGTACCTACCCGCTCCGCTCGAGCTTCCGCCCGTCGTACAACATGGCGGTCAACCTGGTCGAGCAGGTGGGTCGCGAGCGGGCCCGCGAGCTCCTGGAGATGTCCTTCGCCCAGTTCCAGGCTGACAAGGCCGTGGTCGGGCTCGCGCGGCAGCTGACCAAGAGCCAGGACGCCCTGCAGGGCTACGCCGAAGCGCGCGACCTGCGACCGGGGCGACTTCATGGAGTACGCCGCGCTGCGGCACCGCGTCTCCGACCTCGAGAAGACGATGGCGCGCTCGCGGAAGGCCGACCGCCGCGAGGAGGTGATCGCGTCGCTGGCGAACCTCCATCGCGGCGACGTGATCGAGGTCCCGGGCGGCAAGTTCGCCGGCTTCGCGATCGTGCTCGACCGGGGCGGCGCCTCCTCCGACGGCCCCCGCCCGCAGGTGCTGACCGCCGAACGGCAGGCCCGCCGGCTGAGCCTGGTCGACTTCCCGACGCCCGTCACGCCGGTGACGCGGGTCCGGCTGCCACGGCAGTTCAACGCCCGCAACCCCCAGATGCGCCGCGACCTGGCCTCGACTCTGCGCAACGTCACGCACGGGCTCACCGCGCCGCCCCCGCCGCCACCGTCGTCGGGCTCGGGCTCGGCGCGCCCGTCGCCGGAGCAGGAGGAGGTCGAGGCGCTGCGACGTCAGCTGCGCGACCACCCGTGCCACGCCTGCCCGGACCGCGAGGACCACGCCCGCTGGTCCGAGCGCTGGTACAAGCTCGACCGCGACGCCCGCACGCTCCAGCGGCGGGTCGAGCAGCGCACCAACACGGTGGCCCGCCAGTTCGACCGGGTCTGCGAGGTGCTGGCAGCCCTCGGCTACCTCTCCGGCGACCACGTCACCGACCTCGGCCGTCCCCTGCGCAGCATCTACTCCGAGCTCGACCTGGTGGTCGCCGAGGCGCTCCGGCTGGGGTGCTCGACGGGCTCGGGTCCTCGGGGCTGGCGGCCGCGCTGTCGTTCCTGGTCTACGAGGCGCGCCGCGCCGACGACGTGGTCTCCGCGCGGGTGCCGGGCGGGGACGCGGGTCGGGCGATCGACGCCCTCGAACGGCTGTGGCGGGAGCTGTCCGCGGTCGAGCGCGACCACCGGCTCGACTTCCTGCGCCGCCCCGACGCCGGCCTCGCGTGGGCGGCCTACCGCTGGACCGAGGGCGACGACCTGTCCGAGGTGCTGGACGCGGGCGACCTGACGGCCGGCGACTTCGTGCGCTGGATGAAGCAGCTGGTCGACCTGAGCGGGCAGGTGGCCGACGCCGCCGGCCCCGGTGGGCTGCGTGAGACCGCCCGCGACGTCGTACGCCGGGTGCGGCGGGGGGTCGTCGCCGCCGCCCCGCTGGAGGACTGAGCGCCCGCCACCCCTCGAGGTCTGGGAACCGCCGCCGCGACGGGTGACAATGCGCTCATGCCGGACACCGAGCTGCTCGTCATCGGAGCGGGGCCGTATGCCTACGCGGCGGCGGCCTACGCCCGCGACAGGGGGATCGACACCCGCATCCTCGGCCGACCGATGGGTTTCTGGCGCGACCAGATGCCGAGCGACATGTTCCTGCGCTCCGGCCGCGACTGGTCGCTCGACGGGTCGGGGGTGCACACGTTCGCGGCGTACTTCGAGGAGCGAGGGCTCGACCCGGCATCCAATGACCCGATCCCGATCTCGGTCTTCCTCGACCACACCGACTGGTTCGCCGAGCAGAAGAAGCTGGACGTCCACGAGGTCATGGTCGACACCCTCACCGCGGACGACGACGGCTTCTCCGCAGCACTGGCCGACGGCTCGACCCTGACCGCCGAGAAGGTGCTGGCGGCCCCCGGGATCGCCCACTTCGCACACCTGCCCTCCTGGTACGACGAGGTGCCGGCCGCGCGCCGCTCCCACACCAGCGAGCTGGTCTCGTTCGACGCCCTCGCCGGCGCCCGGGTGGGGGTCATCGGGGGCCGCCAGAGCGCCTACGAATGGGCCGCGCTGCTGTGCGACCACGGAGCCGCGAAGGTCGACGTGGTCCACCGCCACGACACCCCCGCGTTCGAGCGGGTGAGCTGGGCCTTCGTGGATCCCTACGTCGAGCAGACCGAGGCCGTGCGAGGCTGGTGGCGTCACCTGACGGCCGGCCAGCAGCAGGCGATCGCGCTGGAGTTCTGGCGGGTCGGCCGGCTGACGCTGGAGCACTGGCTCACGCCGCGGCTCGACCCCGCGGTCGTGACCTCGAGGCCGCGCACCGAGGTGGTGTCGGTGGCGGCCCACGAGAGCCGGCCCGGTCCGGCTGGGCCTGTCGGCCGGAGACGCCCTGGAGGTCGACCACGTGGTCGCGGCATCCGGCTATCGCGCCGACCTCGCGGCCGTGCCCTACCTGACGGGCGTGCTGGACCGGGTGTCGGTCACCGACGGCTTTCCCGACCTCTCACACGGCTTCGAGACCACCCTGCCGGGCCTGTTCGTGACGGGCTTCGCCGCGACCCGCGACTTCGGGCCCTTCTACGGCTTCACGAAGGGGTGCCCGTCCTCGGCGCGGATCGCCGTGGCGGAGATGCTCCGCTGACCGGGGGCCGACGGCGATGGCGCCCTCAGCCCGCGAGGACGGCGCGGAGGCGCTGGAGGGGAGAGCTGAGGTTGTACCGCTCGGCCAGGGCGTCGACCAGCTCCGGGTCGCGGGGCGCCGACGGCAACGTGGCGTCGTACGGCGCGAGCGCGGCGTCGCGGGCGACCGCGACCACCGTGGGGGCCACTGCGAGATAGTCGGCGGCGTCGAGGATCTTGCGGCGCGGGCTGGGAGACATCTCCGACTTCGGGTCCGCCGCCGCGGCCCGGATGCCCTCGAGGTCGCCGTAGGCGAGCAGGAGCGACGCTGCGGTCTTCTCGCCCACCCCGGAGACCCCCGGCAGCCCGTCGGAGGCGTCTCCGCGGAGGGTGGCGAAGTCGGCGTACTGGCTGGGCAGCACGCGGTACTTCTCGACCACGACGGCGTCGGTGACCCGCTCGTGGTTGCCGACGCCCCGGGCGATGTAGAGCACCCGCACCCCGGCCCGGTCGTCGACGACCTGGAACAGGTCGCGGTCGCCGGTGACGACGTCGACCGGCATGGTCGCGGTCGCCGCCAGGGTGCCGATCACGTCGTCGGCCTCGTAGCCGTCGGCGCCGACCACGCACAGCCCGACCGCGTCGAGCACCTCGAGGATCACCGGCACCTGCACCTCGAGCGGGTCGGGCACCTCCTCGATGTCGGGGGTCGGCCCGGGCCGGACGGCGACCACGCGGTGGGACTTGTACGACGGGATCAGGTCGACCCGCCACTGGGGCCGCCAGTCGTTGTCCCAGGCGCAGACCAGGTGGGTCGGGCGGTAGTCGGCGACCAGGCGACTGATGAAGTCGAGGAAGCCGCGCACCGCGTTGACCGGCGTACCGTCCGGCGCCAGCACCTCGGGGACACCGAAGAACGCCCGGAAGTACATCGACGCGGAGTCCAGGACCATCAGCCGCTTCTCGTCCGCCACGGGCGAGAGCCTACGCAGCCTCGTGGCCCATGGCGCTAGGGTCTGCCGCGTGGAGGACACCGACCGCACCATCGTGCACCTGCTCGCGGCCGACGGTCGCATGTCCTTCACCGACCTCGGGAAGGCCACCGGACTCTCGACCTCCGCAGTGCACCAGCGGGTCAAGCGGCTGGAGAAGCGCGGCCTGATCACCGGCTACGGCGCCTCCGTCGACCACGCCGAGCTCGGGCTGACGCTGACCGCGTTCGTGTCCATCACCCCGATCGACCCGAGCCAGCCCGACGACTACCCCGACCGGCTGCGGGGCATCTCGGCGATCGAGTCGTGCTGGTCGGTGGCCGGCGACGAGTCCTACATCCTCAAGGTCCGGGTCGAGACTCCCGCTGCCCTGGAGGACCTGCTGGCCCGGATCCGCTCTGACGCGAACGTCTCCACCCGCACCACCATCGTGCTCAGCACGCCCTACGAGAACCGCCCCGTCACCTGAGCCCCGCCCCTCAGCGGGAGCGGGGCACCAGGTGCCGGCGTTCGGACGAGCGTTGCTCGCACTCGTGCAGCAGATGGGCGGCGTGCTCGAGCCCCGCACCCGGGACGACCGTGGAGGTGAGGGGTACGGCGCGCGGGTCGCCGGGCGAGGCCACCAGCCGCGCGGGCGTCAGGGCGACGATGCCGTCGACCCGCAGCAGCCGGATGCCGGCGACACGGGCCAGCAGGTGGGTCTCGACCAGCACGCCCTTGGCGAGGTCAGCGGCTGCGTCGGGTGCCAGCGCGGTCCCCGTCTCGGCCACGTCCGATCGTCGTCGCCAGGGTGCCCGTCGAGCCGTAGCTCTCGGGGCGCTCGGCCGCCTTGCTCGCCGCCTGCCGAATCTGGTCATAGCGTTCCCTCCCCGCCCGGGTGCCCAGGACGTAGCCCACGGCCAGCGCGCCGAGGGCTACGAGGCGCCTCACGAGTCCCCGACGCGGCGCCGGAGCGCGCTGGCCACCGCGCTCGCGGCGGACAGCGCCACCACGGTCGCCCCCGCCGCCACGCCGGACCGCACGACCCGGCCGGCCGAGGGCACGGGCAGCGCCCGGGTTGCTCGCTCGAGGGTCGTGACCGGCGCGGGCGTCGCCGCCTGCCGCAGCGACCCGAGTGCGTCCCACATCCTCATTGCTTCTTCTCCAATGCCGTCACCAGCTGCTTCTTGGACATCGCGGAGCGACCGGGCACCTCGCGCTCCTGAGCGAGGTGCAGCAGGTCGCTCTTGGACATCGTCGCCAGGGTGCTCGTGCGTGTGTTCGTGCGGGTGCTCGCGCGCTGCTTGCGGGCAGCCGGTCGGGCGGCCGGGCGGTTGACCTTGCGGGTCACCTGGGCGGCCTCCTCCTCGGTCCGCTCCCGCAGCTGAACGGCCTGGGTGACGGCCGCATCGGCCTGCTGCCGACCCTCACGGGCCACCGCGCTGATCCGCTCGGCATCCTGCCGGGCGCGCTCGGCGGCGTCCTGGGCGAGGGCAGCGGCCTCGTCGGCCAGCTCACGGACACGAGCGAGGCGCTCGGTGGCCTCCGTGAACCGCTCGTGCGCCTCCTGCTGGGCGCGCTCGGCCTCGGCCCGGGCCGGCTCCTCTCGCTTCGCGGAGACCTCCTGCTCCTTCTGGAGCACCCGAGCCGCCTGCTCCTCGGCCTCCCGGCGTACCTGCGCCACGTGATCGTCGGCCTCGCGCTGGGCGTCGGAGACCTGCCGGTCGACCTCGGAGGCCTGCTGCGTGCGGACCTCCTCGAGGCGCCGCTTCTCCTCGGCCTCGACCACGTCGACGCGCTCGACGAGGTCGTGGGCGCGCTCGGCGGCCTGGACCGCGTCGTTCTCGGCCTCCTGGGACTTGTCGGCGCCGTCGCGGGCCCGGTTCAGGCGCGCCTGGACCGAGTCCGGTCCGGGCATGACGTCGCGGATCGCGTCGGCGGCGCGACGGGTCACCCCCCGCTCGTGGTGCGAGGTGCCGTTGCTGCCGTTGCCGTTGGTGGACGACTCGTGGGGCAGCGCCATGCCCGGCGGGCAAGCCGGCGACGCTCAGCGCGGGAGTCGCGACCGGCGTACGACGGGTGCGCTCGAGCCGGCGAGAGCCGCGGCCGGGTCGTCGGGGAGCACGACGCTCACTCCGACGCCGGGACCGAACCGGTAGGGGTGGGACTGCAGCACCGACCCCGCCAGGCGCCGCAGGCGCGACATCTCCGCCCGTACGGTCACGACCCGGGTGCGGTCGTCGAACAGGTCGTCGGCCAGGTCGGCGGCCGTGCGCCCCTGGGGTCCGGCCTGGGCGAGGGCCAGCAGGATCTCGGCGTGCCGGCGCGAGACCCTACGCGACCACCCGCCGCCGGCCCCGCTCACGCGCAGGGTCGGCTCCCCGGCGAGGTCGAGCACGACCGCAGCGGCAGGAGCCGGCTCGCCGCCGTCGAGACGCAGCAGCCAGCCGCCGGCGAGTGGCTCGACGAGCACCGGGCCGAGGGTCGGCAGCCACGTCGACCCACCGGCGAGGTCGTCCGGGAGGGCGACGCGCTCGGGGGCGCGCGAGCCGATCGCTGCCGCGACGTGGCCAAACACGTCGACGGCGAGGACGTCGCCGGACAGTCGGGCGAGCACCGGGGCGGCGTGGGCCCGCAGGACGTCGAGCTCGGCTCGCCGCCGCGCCACGATCTCCATCGAGGTGACCCGGGCGACCGTCGTGACCAGGGCCAGCTCGGCCGGATGCATGCCACGCGACGGTCCGCTCACGTCGAGCACGCCCAGGGTCCGTCCCGACCAGGGGTCGGTCAGCGGGGCGGCCGCGCAGCCCCAGCGCGTGTGGGAGTCCACGAAGTGCTCGGGGCCCTGCACCCGGACGCTCTCGCCGAGCACCAGGGCGGTCCCGATCGCGTTCGTGCCGACGTTCCCCTCGGTCCATGCGGAGCCGCCGACGAAGCCCAGGCCGTCGGCCAGGCGCCGTACGGCGTGACCGCCCTCGCGCCACAGCACCCAGCCGTCGGCGTCGGCGACGACGACCAGCTGACCGGCGTCGATGACCGACCGGAGCGACTCGGTGAGCGAGCCGATGACGTCGGACAGGCCGCTCTCGCGCCGGCGGCGGGCGATCTCGGCGGTCCCCAGGGGCGGGATGTCGGCACCCGACCCGGGGTCGAGGCCCACGGCCGACACCCGGCGCCACGAGGCGGCGATGGCGTCGCGCGGGGGTTCAGCAGCCCGGGCGCCGTCCAGCACCGCCTCGCGGGTACGGCGTAGCGCCTGCTCGTCGGTCGGCATGGTCCCTCCCCGAGCGGGGCGGCGTTGCAACGTCTCGCAACCCTGTCCCGGCCGGGGTGCCGGGGTGTGTGCTCGGTCACACCAGCGTAGGCGAAGGAGACGACCGATGACCCAGGCTCCGGAACGTGAGCAGAGCACGACGACCGCCGGTTCGCCCCAGGCCCGGGTGGACGCCTGGCTGGACCGGTTCCAGACCGCCCTGGACGCCCAGGACGGAGCGGCTGCCGGCGCGTTGTTCGCCACCGACTCCTACTGGCGCGACCTCGTGGCGTTCACCTGGAACCTCAAGACGGTGGAGGGACGGCAGGGCGTCGCCGACCTGGTGACGGTGACGGCTGCCACGACCGGGGCCACCGCGTTCGCGACCACCGAGCCACCCGACGAGGCGGACGGCGTCGTGACGGCCTGGATCGGCTTCGAGACCGGGGTCGGGCGCGGCAACGGTCTGCTCCGGCTCGTGCAGGAGGACGGCGAGGATCGCGCCTTCACGCTGCTCACCGCGCTCTACGAGCTCAAGGGGTGCGAGGAGCCGCGGGGCACCCACCGGCCGATGGGCGCCGAGCACGGTGCGACCAAGTCCCGCACGACCTGGCAGGAGCGACGGCTCGAGGAGGCCGAGAGCCTCGGCAGCACCCTCCAGCCGCACGTCCTGGTGATCGGCGGGGGACAGGGCGGCATCGCGCTCGGCTCGCGACTGCGGCAGCTCGGCGTACTGAGCCTCGTCATCGACAAGCACGAGCGACCCGGCGACCAGTGGCGGCAGCGGTACAAGTCGCTGTGCCTGCACGACCCGGTCTGGTACGACCACCTGCCCTACCTGAAGTTCCCGGACAACTGGCCGGTCTTCTCGCCCAAGGACAAGATCGGCGACTGGCTGGAGTTCTACACCCGGGTGATGGAGGTGCCCTACTGGTCGAGCACCCGTGCGGTCTCCGCCTCGTGGTCGGAGGAGAAGCAGGAGTGGACCGTCGTCGTCGAGCGTGAGGGACGCTCGCTGACACTGCGGCCCAAGGAGCTCGTCTTCGCCACCGGGATGTCCGGCAAGCCGCGGCTCCCCGACGTGGCGGGCACGGACGTCTTCCGCGGCGACGTCCACCACTCCTCGGCCCACCCGGGGCCGGACGCCTATCGCGGGAAGAAGGCGGTGGTGATCGGCAGCAACAACTCGTCGTTCGACATCTGCGGTGCGCTCTGGGAGAACGACGTGGACGTGACGATGGTGCAGCGGTCGTCGACCCACATCGTGCGCAGCGACACCCTGATGGACATCGGGCTGGGCGACCTCTACTCCGAGCGGGCGCTGGCGGCGGGGGTGACGACCGAGAAGGCCGACCTGATCTTCGCGTCGCTGCCCTACCGGATCCTGCACACCTTCCAGATCCCGGCCTACGAGGCGATGGCGGAGCGCGACAAGGACTTCTACGAGCGCCTCGAGCAGGCCGGCTTCTGGCACGACTGGGGTGACGACGGCTCGGGGCTGTTCATGAAGTACCTCCGCCGCGGTTCGGGCTACTACATCGACGTCGGTGCCGCCGATCTCGTGGCGAACGGCGACGTGAAGCTGGTCCACGGGCAGATCGACCACCTCACCGAGGACGCCGTGGTCCTCGACGACGGCACGGAGCTGCCGGCCGACCTGGTCGTGTTCGCCACCGGCTACAACTCGATGAACGGCTGGGTCGCCGACCTCATCGACCAGGAGACCGCCGACCGGCTGGGGAAGTGCTGGGGGCTCGGCTCCGACACGACCAAGGACCCCGGGCCGTGGGAGGGCGAGCAGCGCAACATGTGGAAGCCGACCCAGGTGCCGCACCTGTGGATGCACGGCGGCAACCTCCACCAGTCGCGCCACTACTCGCTCTACCTGGCGCTCCAGCTCAAGGCGAGGTTCGAGGGGCTGGAGACGCCGGTCTACGAGCTCCAGGAGGTGCACCACACCGGCTGAGGCGCGGACCGCCTGCTCAGGTGAGGAAGCCAGCGTGGACGTGGTCGTGGTGGGTGTCGTCGCTGAACCACTGCGGGGCCGCCCCCAGGAGGTAGGGACCCCCGACGTTGTAGGAGCCGGCAGCAGCGACGGCGTGCATGTAGTCCTCGACCAGTGCCCGCGACGTGCGCGGGTCGACCACGGCGTGCCCGTCGACGGCCCAGGTGTCGAACGCGCGGCCCTGCGGGTGGTCGCTGAGCCGCGTGGTGCCGAAGACGTGGAGCGGGTGTCCCGAGCGGATCACGCTGACGTCGATCCGGTGGCTCCTGCTCACGGCGAGCAGGGCTGCCAGCACCGAGTCGTGGACCTGCCCCGACGCGACGTCGGCGGCGGCCGCCGGTGGCAGCGAGATCCGCTCGCTTGCCAGCACGCGTCGGGCGCGTCGAGAGGGGGACGGTGTCCTGGGTCCGGGCCTGGAGGGGTGGACCGCGGTCACCCGCCAGCCGGAGCCGGACCTGGTGAGCCGTACGTCGAAGGAGTGGCCGCCGCTGCGCACCTCGCCGCCGGACCGGCGCCACGACCTGGTCACCACCAGCACGCTGGCGGTGTCGGCCAGCAGCCCGCCGTACTGGGCATCGATCACCTGCAGCGCGGTGTCCGCACTGTTGCCCCGGCTCGCGATCCAGCGTACGGCCGCGAGCTTGCAGGCCGGGACGAGCTCACCGGGCCCGGGTCGCCAGGCGGCGACCGCGGGCAGCGCAACCGGGGACGTGGGCGGCGTGGGCGCCGGGGGCGCTGTGGAACGGGTCGAGGGGGAGTGGGTCGAGGGGGAGTGGGTCGCGGTCGGCGAGCCGGCCGCGTGCTGCGAGCAGCCAGCCGCGAGCACTCCGAGACCGAGGGTCAGCACCGAGCGTCGCGGGACCTCCACGCCGTCCAGCGTAGGCAGCCCGACTGTGCCGGACCTGTGGCTGCGACCCGGGCCGAGGGGTCAGTGGGCCTGGAGCGCCGCCATCCGCCGGGAGGCCTCGGCGACCTCGGCAGCCTTGAGGGACGACTCGTCGAGGCGGCCGTGCTCGGCCCACCACGCCTGGCCCTCGGCGGGGAGGGTGTGGATCGGGTCGTAGTACTCGTAGGTGCGCTCGAGCGCCTCGGGGTCGGCGGCCTCGATCGAGGTGCGGTAGTTCTTGGTCCAGTAGGAGATGCCGCGCTCGGTGTCGTAGGAGTGGACCTGGTGGATCCACCGCTTGCCGACGTAGGGCACGTCGCAGACGATCCGCGGCGTCGCGAAGCCGGGCAGGTAGCCCATGATCGCGTGCTGGAGCCGCTGGGCGTCGGCGACCGAGACCCGCCAGTGCTCCGAGTAAGGGATCATGTCGCACATGTAGAAGTAGTAGGGCATGATCTGCGCGCCGTCGATCAGCGCGACGCACAGGTCGAGCAGCGCGTGCGGGTCGGCGTTGACGCCGTTGAGGATCACGCCCTGGTTGCGGACGTCGCGGATGCCGGTGTCGAGCATCGCGCGGGTCGCGTCGCGCACCAGCGGGGTCACCGAGTTGGCGTGGTTGACGTGGGTGTGGATCGCGACGGAGACACCGCGCTCGCGCGACATCGTGCCGATCCGGGTCATCCCCTCGACCACCTCGGGCTGCAGCCAGTGCTGGGGCAGCGCCATCAGGGCCTTGGTGGCCAGCCGGATGTCGCGGATGTTCTCGATCTCGAGCAGCTCGGTGAGGAACGCCTCCAGCCGCGGCCACGGCATGTTGGCGACGTCGCCGCCGGAGACCACGACGTCGCGCACGCCCGGCGTACGACGCAGGTAGGCGAGCATGTCGCCGAGCCGGTCGTTGGGCTTGCCGACGAACTTCAGCTTGTCGATCACCGCGGTGGAGTTGCCGACCAGGTCCATCCGCGTGCAGTGGCCGCAGTACTGCGGGCAGGTCGGCAGGAGCTCGGCCAGCACCTTGGTCGGGTAGCGGTGGGTCAGACCCTCGGTCGCCCACATGTCGTGCTCGTGCAGCGAGTCGCGGGTGGCGTGGGGGTGCGAGGGCCAGTCGGTACGGCGGTCGCTGAAGACCGGCAGCATGTAGCGGCGCACGGGGTCGGCGTAGAACGCGTCGGTGAGCGAGCCCGCCCCGGCCGGCTCGTCGTGCGGCGCCATCGTGTTCATCATCTGGGGCGGCACCAGCATCGACATCGTGGCGCGCTCGGCCTGGTCGCGCTCGAGGTCGGCGTAGAAGCGGTCGTCGACCAGGTCGCCGAGCAGCTCGCGCAGCTGCTTGACGTTCTTGACGCAGTGGGCGCGCTGCCACTGGACGGAGGCCCACTCGTCGACGGTGACGTCCTTCCAGCCGGGGAAGCGGGTCCAGTCGGGCTCGACGAGCTCGGCGCGACGGTAGGCGTAGGGCTGGCCAATCACGAGGCCGTGCGTGGTCTCGATGCTCATGTCAGCGTCTCCTGCGGTGCGAGGCTGGGTGGTCGGCATGCGGCAGCGGGCGCGCCGGTTGTGTGCACGCGCACGCATCTGTCAGAGTAGGCAAGAACGTGCGGCGAGTCCAATAGAACACCGCAGAATCTTTCGTCACTTCCTAGATGCAGCGGAGGAAACCCGGAAAATGGCGGCGCCCTCGACCGATTCCGACAGGCGGACAGCGAGCGACCCGACCGGTCTGCACCGGGTCCTCGACGATCCCGCTGCCGGTCGGGTGCTCCCGCAGGCCGCCCGCCGGCTCGACACCCGGCGCGAGCTGTGGCCCGACGAGGTCCGGGTCCGGGTCGATACCCTCAACCTCGACGCCGCGTCGTTCCGCCAGCTCGAGGGCGCGCACACCGTCGACGGCCGCGTCGACGGCAACGCCGTACGGCGTGAGGTGCTCGCGATCGTCGCCGAACGCGGCAAGATGCAGAACCCCGTCACCGGGTCCGGCGGCATGCTGATCGGCACCGTCGAGGAGGTCGGCCCCGAGTCGAGCCTCGGCCTCCGGGCGGGCGACCGGGTCGCCACCCTGGTCTCGCTGAGCCTGACCCCCCTCGTGATCGAGGACGGCCTCGAGCGCTGGGACGGCCACAGCGAGCAGGTCCCCGCCGACGGTTACGCCATCCTCTTCGGACGCTCGATCGCGGCCACGATCCCCGACGACCTGCCGGCCGGTCTCAGCCTGGCCGTGATGGACGTCTGTGGTGCCCCGGCGCTGACCCGCCGGGTCGTCGCCGGCTACGAGCAGCCCGTCGTCGCCGTGATCGGCGGGGCCGGCAAGTCCGGCTCTCTCAGCCTCGCGGCGGCGGCCGACGCCGGCTGCCGCCGGACCATCGGCGTCGTGCCCCACGAGGCGGAGGCGGCCCTGCTGCGCGAGAGCGGGTTGGCCGACGACGTGGTCGTCGCTGACGCCCGCGACCCGATCGCCCTTCGCAACGCCGTTGCCGCCACGGGCAGCCTGGCCGACATCACCGTCGTCTGCGTCGACGTGCCCGGCTGCGAGGGCGGCGCCATCCTGGCCACCGCTCAGGGTGGCACGGTCATCTTCTTCTCCATGGCCACGTCTTTCACCGCGGCCGCCCTCGGCGCCGAGGGCCTCGCGGCGGATGTGACGATGCTGGTCGGCAACGGCTACACGCCCGGCCATGCGGCCTACGCGATGCAGCTCCTGCGCGACAGCGACGGCGTACGACGACTCTTCCAGCGGAGGCTGTAGATGGCAGCGACCAACCGCCGGCACCTCGGCAAGCTCGACCTCGACCCCGTGACCGTGCGCAAGGCTCGGTCGCTGGCGCGGACGGTGGGCCGACCGATCGTCCGGATCGCCCAGCAGCACACGACCGTCTCCGTCGAGCGCGCCACGCTGCGTCTCGCCGGGCTCGAGGGAGCAGACGGCGACGGCACCCCCTGGGTGAACCGGCTCGTCGACGTGGTCCGCGCCGACGTGGGTCTCGAGCACGGTGTCGCGCTGCCCGTCTGGGACGCGCTGCGCCGCGCCGAGGGTGCCGACCTGCGCGAGCTCGCGGAGAAGGCCTCGGCCGGCTCGGTCACCTTCCGGCTGCCCGAGGGCGCCGACGCCAAGCGCGCTCGCACGGCGGCCAGTCGCGCCGTGGGCGGCGGCATCAAGCGCATCGACGCCCGGCGCACGGAGCGTGAGCGGATGGTCAAGCGCATCGGTGACGCCCCGGCCAAGCCGTGGGTCTACCTGATCGTCGCGACCGGCGACATCTACGAGGACATCCCGCAGGCGCAGGCGGCGGCTCGTGAGGGTGCCGACGTGATCGCGGTGATCCGGTCGACGGGCCAGAGCCTGCTCGACTTCGTGCCCGAGGGCGCCACCCGTGAGGGCTTCGCCGGCACCTACGCCACGCAGGAGAACTTCCGGCTGATGCGGGCGGCGCTCGACGAGACCTCGCGCGAGCTCGGCCGCTACGTCCGGCTCACCAACTACGCCAGCGGCCTCTGCATGCCCGAGATCGCGGCCCTGGCCGGGCTCGAGCGGCTCGACATGATGCTCAACGACTCGATGTACGGGATCCTCTTCCGCGACATCAACCCGATCCGCACCTTCGTCGACCAGCGCTTCAGCCGCCAGGTCCACGCCCGCGCCGGCATCATCATCAACACCGGTGAGGACAACTACCTCACCACCGCGGACGCCGTCGAGGCGGCGCACACGGTCACCACCAGCCAGCTGCTCAACGAGTACTTCGCCAAGGAGGCCGGGCTCGAGGACTGGCAGCTGGGTCTGGGGCACGCGTTCGAGATCGACCCCGACGTCCCGGACTCGTTCCGGCTCGAGCTGGCCCACGCGATGCTGGCCCGCGACCTGTTCCCGGACGCACCGCTGAAGTGGATGCCGCCGACGCGGCACATGACCGGTGACGTGTTCCGCGGCTACCTCCTCGACGGCTTCTTCAACCTGGTCGGGGCGCTGACCGGCCAGGGCATCCTGCTGGTCGGGATGATGACCGAGGCCGTGGTCACCCCTTGGCTCTCCGACCGCGACCTGGCCCTGCAGAACGTCCGCTACGTCATGAACGCCGCCGGCCGTCTGCACGAGGACTTCCGGCCCGAGCCCGACGGCTTCATCGCCGACCGCGCCCGCCAGGTGCTGGCCGAGACGATCGACCTGCTCGAGGAGATCGCCGCCGAGCCCGGCAAGGCACCGCTGCTGGAGGCGATCGCCGACGGCACCTTCGGGCTGATGAAGCGCCCTGCCGACAAGGGCAAGGGGCTCGAGGGCGTGGCGGCCAAGGCGCGCGACTACTGGAACCCGGCGACCGAGATCCTGGAGGCGAAGGCGTGAGCACGTCCGGCCCGATCCGTCCCTACGGCGACACCACCGGCGACGGGATGGTGCAGCTCAGCTTCACGCTGCCGATGCCCCACTCCAAGGTCGCCGAGGGCGCCGCGGCCCAGCTCGCGAACAAGATGGGCATGGACCCCGCACTCGTCGTGCACGCCAAGCAGATGGGGGAGGGCTTCACGTTCTTCGTCGTCTACGGCCGGGTCAACCACCTCGTCGACCCGTCGCTGGTCGAGATCGTGGAGCGCGACTACCCGCTGCTGACGCCCAAGGAGGCCAACGCCGCGATCAAGCGCAGCCTGCGTCGCCGACTGGTCGTGGTCGGCGGGTGCATCGGCACCGACGCTCACACGGTCGGCATCGACGCGATCCTCAACATCAAGGGGTTTGCTGGGGAGAAGGGCCTGGAGTACTACCGGGAGCTCAAGGTGGTCAACCTCGGCGCCCAGGTCAGTGTGCCCCAGCTGGTGGCCAGCGCGCAGGAGGAGAAGGCCGACGCGGTGCTGGTCTCCCAGGTGGTCACCCAGCGTGACGCTCACCTGCTTAACACTCGCGAGATGTCCGCCGCCTTCCGGGAGTCCTACCCGGCGGACACGCGGCCGCTGCTGATCGTCGGCGGTCCCCGGTTCGACGAGACGATGGCGGCCGACCTCGGTGTCGACCGGGTCTTCGGACGCGGTACGACGCCCGGCGAGGTCGCCTCCTACCTCGTCGACCGGGTCACCACGAGAAAGGCCGGCTGATGGCGACTCGCAACGGCCACGACGTCGGCACCCGCGTCGTACACCGGCGCTACGTGCCCTACTCCGACGCCCATTACGCCGGCAACCTCGTCGACGGTGCCTACAGCCTGAAGCTGTTCGGCGACGTCGCCACCGAGATGTGCATCCTCACCGACGGCGACGAGGGCCTGTTCGCGTCCTACTCCGACGTCCAGTTCGTCGGTCCGGTCCTGGCCGGAGACGTGGTCGAGATCGAGGCCGTGCTGGCTCGCGTGGGCACCCGGAGCCGCACCCTCGACCTCCGGGTCACGGTCGTGGCTCGCGGCGCGGCCACCGCCGAACGACCGGGCGCGGCCGCTGTGGTCGACCCACCGCTGGTGGTCACCACGGCCGTCGGCACGGTGGTCGTCCCGGGCTGAAGCGCACGACGCGGTGACCGATCGTTCACCCGTCCCGCGTGTCGAATCCGGACACGCCGCCCCTTTTGGGAAAATCCTGGTGAACTCCCGCCTACCACGACCCCACCTGACCTGCGTCGACGCGTGAATCCGCAGGTCAGGCGCCGGTTGACAACCACCCCCTCGGGGGCAGAGGCTTCCCGACACTCGCTCAGGCATTCGTGGGATCTGGACCGACGTCCGAGCGACCGGGGAGTCCGGTGGGAGACCGCCCATCCGGAGACAGCCGGTCTGCCGGAGACCTGTTCCACTCCGCGAGAGCGAGACCGGAGGGGAAGACGGTCCCCCTAGACAACTTCCGGGATCACGGCAGCCAGCCGCGGACCGGTCGGCCCGAAGGGCCGTCGTCCCCTCCGGTCAGCCGGGTCTCGACATGATGCCGGGAGCGGCCGACTACATTCGTGGCATGCCGGCCCGCTGCCTCCTGGCCCTGGTGGCCGGGGTCGCGGCGACCCTGGCGTTCCCCCCGACCCATGCCTTCTGGCTGCTGCCGCTGGCCGTGGCGGCGTTCTTCGTGCTCACCGACGGCCTGCCGGCGCGCCGGGCGTGGGAGCCCGGGCTCGTCTTCGGCCTGGGCTTCCAGGTCACCTTGCTGTGGTGGCTGCACGTGGTCGGCACGGTGGCCTGGCTGGGGCTGGCGGTCACCCAGGCCGCCTGGTACGGCGTGCTGGCCGTCGCGGTGGTGCCCCTGCGCCGGCTTCGGTTCGCGCCCGCCTGGCTGGCAGTCGCCTGGGTGGCGATGGAGAGCATCCGCTGCACGTGGCCGGCCGGCGGGATGCCGTGGGGCCGGCTGGCCTACGCGGTGATGGACACGCCGTTGTCGGCGGCCCTGCCCTACGTCGGGTCCACCGGTGTCAGCCTGCTGGTCGCGCTGGTCGGCACCCTGCTGGCCGCCCTCTGGTCCGCCCGGGGCACGCGCCGCGTCCGCACCCTGGCGGTGCTGGTCGCGGTGGCCGCGGTGTCCCTGGTGCCTCTCGCTGCGCCGTACGGCGCGTCGTCGGTCGGTCGCTTCAACGTCACCGCGGTGCAGGGCAACGTGCCCGGTGACGGCACCGACGTGCTCGCGCACTACCGCGAGATCACCGCCCAGCACACCGCCGAGACCGAGCGGCTCGCGGACGACGTCCGGGCCGGCCGTGCGATGAAGCCCGATCTGGTCGTCTGGCCGGAGAACTCGACCGCGATCGACCCGTTCTACGACGCGGCGATGAGCACCGACATCGAACAGGCCCTGCGCGCGATCGACGTCCCCCTGTTGGCCGGGGTGGTGGTCGACGGCGGCCCTCGGCACGTGCTCAACCAGGGCATCGTCTTCGACCCGGTCACCGGGGCCGGCGACCGCTACACCAAGTGGCACCCGGTGCCGTTCGGTGAGTACATCCCCTGGCGCTGGCTGTTCGGCAACCACCTCCCGCAGCTGAACCAGATCCCACGTGACATGGTGCGCGGGACCCGGGTGGAGCCGCTCGACGTGCGTGGCGTGAAGGTCGCCGACGCCATCTGCTTCGACGTCGCCTACGACGACGGCATCTACGCCCAGCTCCACCACGGCGGTCAGGTCCTGGTGGTGCAGACCAGCAACGCGATGTTCATCCACACCTCCCAGATCGACCAGCAGTTCGCGATCAGCCGGCTGCGGGCCGTCGAGACGCATCGCTACGTCGTGGTGGCAGCGATCAACGGGCTCACCGGGGTGATCGCCCCGGACGGCTCGGTGGTGACCACCACGCCCCCGCGCACCCGGTCCTACGCCGAGGACACCGTCGGGCTCTTCGACGCGGTCACGCCGGCGGTACAGATCGGACCGTGGCTCGGGCGAGCGTGCCTCGGGCTCGTGGTCCTGGGGTGGGCGTTGGCCCTCGGCGGCTATCGTCGGACCCGCCGCCGTGCCACCGCGCGCGTCACGGCGCCCGAACCCCTCACCGACAGGACCCTCGCATGAGCACCACCCCCTGGCCGGGTCGGGTCGTGATGTGCATCCCCACCTACAACGAGGCCGACAACCTGGCCTGGATCGTGGGCAGGCTGCGCGCCGCCCAGCCCGACGTCCACGTGCTGGTGGTCGACGACAACTCACCCGACGGCACCGGGAAGATCGCCGACGAGCTGGCGGCCGCCGACGAGGCGGTCCAGGTGCTGCACCGCACCGAGAAGGGCGGTCTGGGCGCGGCCTACCGGCACGGCTTCCGGATCGCCATGGAGCAGGGCTACGACGTCATCGGCGAGATGGACGCCGACGGCTCCCACCAGCCCGAGCAGCTCTCGCGGCTGCTCGACGCCCTCCGGGACGCCGACCTGGTGATCGGTGCTCGCTGGATCCCCGGTGGCAGTGTCGTGAACTGGCCGCGTCGCCGCGAGGCGCTCTCGCGCGGCGGCAACCTCTACGTCCGCGCCCTGCTGGGCATCCGCGTCCACGACGCCACCGCGGGCTACCGCGTGTTCCGTCGCGAGACCCTGGAGAAGATCGAGCTCGACACCGTGCAGAGCACCGGCTACGTCTTCCAGACCGACATGGTGGTGCGCTGCCTGCGTCGCGGCCTCCGGGTGCGGGAGGTGCCGATCGAGTTCGTCGAGCGCGAGCGCGGCGACTCCAAGATGAGCGGGCGAGTGGCCGCCGAGTCGCTGGGCCGGATCACCGCGTGGGGCCTGCGCGAGCGTCGCGACCAGGTCGCCCGGCTGTGGCGGCGCCGGTGACGTCGTCCTTCGGCTCCCGGGCGCCTCGGCGGCGCCGGTCCCGCTGGTGGGTGGTGGTCGTCGCGTTCGTCGTGGTGCCGATCCTGGAGATCTACGTGATCATCCAGGTCGGGCAGGTGATCGGCGCCTGGTGGACGATCGCGCTGCTCGATCGCCGACAGCATCTTCGGCGCCTGGCTGATCCGGCACGAGGGCCGGCGCTCCTGGCAGGCGCTGACCGGTGCCCTCGACTCCGGGCGGATGCCGGCCAGCGAGCTCGCCGACGGCGGGCTGATCCTGGTCGGCGGCACCTTGATGCTCAGCCCCGGCTTCGTCACCGACGCGCTGGGGATCCTGCTGATCCTGCCGTTCACCCGGCCGGTCGCCCGGCGGATGCTGACTCGCGTGCTGTCGCGGCGCCTGCTCGGCGCCGACGACGTACGACGCCCCGGACCCGGGCCGCAGGGGCCCGTCGTCCGGGGCGAGGTCGTCGACGAGTAGCTCGAGCACGGTGCGAGCGGGGCTCGCAGCGTGGCTGCGTCAGACGTTGGCCTTGGCGCGCCGCTTGGCGTTGGCCCGGTGCAGGTGGGCCGGGCCGATCTCTCCTTCGCGGAGCAGCTCGAGGCGCTCCTTGAGGATGTCTTCGAGCTCCTTCTCGGAACGGCGCTCGAGCAGCATGTCCCAGTGGGTGCGGGCCGGCTTCTCGGCCTTCTCCTCAGGCCTGATGCCCGAGGTGCTGAGCGCCTCGGCGCCGCAGCGCGGGCACTCCCACACGGCCGGGACGTCGGCCTCCTCCGACATGGTGACCTCGAACTCGTGACCGTTGACGCAGCGGTAGCCGCACTGTTGACGAGCCGCGAACTCGATGCCGCGCTCGTCCTCGAAGCTCTGGCCTCCGAGCCGCGCTCCACGCAGTGTGCGCTCTGCCATGAGGGTCCACCTCCAACGTTCGTTTCCCCCGGTACGCCCGAGGCGTACGTCCCATGAGACGTACTGTACCCCGTATCCGTGACGACACACCGATTCGGATGGGTGCGCTCTGATGCCACGGGGCGCGTGAGTGTTCGGTGGTTTCAACGTACGCGCGGTGCCCCGTGTTCCGCCAACGGCGCGCGAGCCAGGTCACACGGCCAACTCACACGATCCGCTCAGTCGACGCTCAGACCGCGCTCAGGCACCCGTCTCAGGCACCCGGTTCAGACGACCGCCGGCAGGGCGTTGCCGGCCTCCCGGATGCCGCGGCGCGGGTCGAGGCGGAGCAGGAAGACGGCGCCGAGCACGAAGAACACGATCAGGGCCACGATCGCGGGCCGGTAGGAGCCGGTCAGCTGGAAGACCACGCCGAACAGGAACGTGCCGAACCACGACGTGCCGCGCTCGCAGGCGTTGTAGAGGGCGAAGTACTCACCCTCGCGGCCGCGGGGGATGAGCAGGCTGAAGAACGACCGCGAGAGCGCCTGGGTGCCGCCCAGCACGATGGCGATCGCGACGCGACGAGCAGGAAGGTGGCGACGTTCCCGCGCGGGAGGAACACCGCGGCGACCACGATCGCCATCCAGCCGAAGGTGCCGCCGAGGATGCAGCGGTAGGAGCCGTACGAGGCGGCCAGCCGGCCGAACAGCCGGGCCCCGAAGTAGGCCACGAACTGGATCAGCAGGATGGTGGCGATCAGGACGCTGCTCGCCGAAGCCGAGCTGCTTGGAGCCGTAGGTCGAGGCGGCGTAGATGACCGTCTGGATGCCGTCGTTGTAGAAGAGGAACGCCACCAGGAACGTCAGCGTCATCGGGTAGCGGCGCATCTGGCGCAGGGTGGTGAAGAGCTGGCCGAAGCTGCGATGGAGCAGGCCGCCGGGCTCGGGGACGACGTTGCGGGGTGGCGTGGTTGCGCAGCCGGACCACCGGGATGATCGTGAACCCGGCCCACCACAGCGCGGCCGAGAGCAGCGAGAGCCGCACCGCCAGCTCCTTGTCGAGCCCGAAGGTGTCGTGGCCGAGCACCATCACCAGGTTGATCAGCAGCAGCAGCCCGCCGCCGAGGTAGCCCCAGGCCCAGCCGCGCGACGAGACCCCGTCGCGCTCGTCCTCGGTGGAGATGTCGACCAGGATCGCGTAGTAGCTGACCAGGGAGCAGCCGGCCAGGATGCTGCTCACCACGATCGCGACCGCCGCCAGCTGCCAGTGGTCGCCGCGCATGAAGAAGAGCAGCGCCGCGAAGAACGACCCGGCCCAGGCGAAGCCGGCCATGTGCCACTTCTTGCGCGCGGAGCGGTCGACGAAGGCGCCGACGATCGGGCAGCAGGAACGCGCTGACGATGGTGGCGAAGCTGGTCAGGTAGAACGGGAGGGACCCGGCGGCGAGGTGCAGGCCGAGCACGGTGACCGTCTTGTTGCAGGTCTCGTCCGCCGAGCTGCCGCAGCCGGCCGCGCGGCCGGCCACGGTGATCATGAACGGCGCGAACAGGACCGTGAGAGTCGTGGTGTAGTACGCGGAGTTGGCCCAGTCGTACCAGTTCCAGGCCTTCTGCTCCCGCTCGCGCTCGAGCGGGTCGAGGTCGGCGGCGCTCGGCGCGGACGGTCCCGGTCACCGCTCGTCCGCCCGGGTCTCGTCGGCCTGGCTCTCGTCAGCCTGGGTGGGCGCCGTCCAGAGCCCGCGTTCGCGCAGCACGTCCCTGAGTATGTCCGTGCGGTCGGTCATCAGCCCGTCGACACCGCGGTCGAGGAGGAGCCGCATCTCGTCGGGGTCGTCGATGGTCCAGCACGTGCACGGGTAGGCCGGCGGCGTGGGCGCGTCGTACCAGGCGGGGGGAGGCGATGGTGAGCCGTCCGGCCCGGTGCGGGATCTGGAGGGCCGCGACCCGGCGGGTGAGCAGGCGAGCGAGGCGGGCGGGGAGCAGGACGTAGGCGGCGACCTCGACGGGAGAGGCGGACGTCGCCGCCCTCGGGACGAGCGTGCGGAACCGGCGCAGTCGCCGGCGCGAGAAGGACCCGATCAGCACCCGGTCGGTGAGACCGTGCTCGGTGACGTACGCCGCCAGTGGGGCGACGGCGCCCGCCGCCTTGAGGTCGATGTTGAACCGGGCGTCCGGGAAGCAGTCCACCAGACCGGGCAGGGTCGGCACCGGCTCGCGCCCCGCGATCCGGATCGAGGCCAGGTCGGACCAGGCGAGGTCCTCGATCCGGCCCTCCCCGTCGGTGACCCGGTCCAGGACGGTGTCGTGGAAGGCGACCAGCACGCCGTCCGCGGTGAGGTGGACGTCGGTCTCGAGGTAGCGGTAGCCGAGGGCCACGGCGTGGGCGAACGCCGCCGTGGTGTTCTCCAGGCCGGTCAGGTCAGGGTGGCGTGCTCCGCCTCGGTGGGCGAAGGCGAGCACCGGCCCTCCGGCGTCGAGGAACACGTAGCCGGTCCGGTGCATGGCGAGGAGTATGCCGACCGGTGAGCTCGCTCGGGGCCACCGACCTCAGAGGTCGCGGAAGGTCTCGATCTGGGCGCCGAGGAGGTTGAGCCGCTCGGCGAGGTCCTCGTAGCCGCGATGGATGACGTAGGTCGACCGGAGCACCGAGGTGCCCTTGGAGGCCAGCATCGCCAGCAGGACCACCACCGCCGGCCGCAGCGCGGGCGGGCACACGATCTCGGTGCCGGTCCAGCGGGTCGGGCCCTCGACCATCACCCGGTGGGGGTCGAGGAGCTTGACCTGTGCCCCGAGCTTGTTGAGCTCGACGAGGTAGATGGCGCGGTTCTCGTAGACCCAGTCGTGGATCAGGGTCTGGCCCTCGGCGACCGCCGCGATCAGGGCGAAGAACGGCAGGTTGTCGATGTTGAGCCCCGGGAAGGGCATCGGGTGGATCTTGTCGAGCGGAGCCTGGAGGGTCGAGGGGTGGGTGGTCAGGTCGACCAGGCGGGTGTGGCCGTTGTCGGCGACGTACTCCTCGGAGCGGTCGTACTTGAACCCCATGTCCTCGAGCACCGCCAGCTCGATCTCGAGGAACTCGATCGGCACCCGACGGATGGTGATCGACGACTCGGTGACGATCGCGGCGGCCAGCAGCGACATCGCCTCGATCGGGTCCTCGGCGGGTGCGTAGTCGACGTCGACGTCGATGTCGGTGGAGCCGGTGACGGTCAGCGTGGTGGTGCCGACGCCCTCGACCACGACCCCGAGCTTCTGCAGGAAGAAGCAGAGGTCCTGCACCATGTAGTTGGACGACGCGTTGCGGATGATCGTGGTGCCGGGGTGGAGCGCGGCCGCCATCAGGGCGTTCTCGGTCACGGTGTCGCCGCGTTCGGTGAGCACGATCGGCCGGGTCGGCACCGTCACCCGGTTGACGGCGGCGTGGTAGTAGCCCTCGGTCGCCTTGACCTCGAGCCCGAACGGCCGGAGCGCCGCCATGTGCGGCTCGATGGTGCGGGTGCCGAGGTTGCAGCCGCCGGCGTAGGGGAGCTCGAAGGTGTCGGCCCGGTGGAGCAGCGGGCCGAAGAACATCAGCACCGAGCGGGTACGACGCGCGGCGGCCTCGTCGATCGCGCTGAGGTCGAGCTCCTTGGGCGGGATGATCTCCAGGTCGCCCTCGTCGCCGATCCATCGGGTCGTCACGCCCAGGCTGCCGAGCACCTCGAGCAGCCGGTTGACCTCCTCGATCCGGGCGACCTTGCGCAGCGTGGTCCGCCCGCGGTTGAGCAGGGAGGCGCACAGCAGCGCGACGCCGGCGTTCTTGGAGGTCTTGACGGTGATCTCGCCCGAGAGGCTGGTCGGGCCGGTGATCCGCAGGTGGGTGGGGCCGGCGCCGAGGGCGACGATCTCGGAGTCGAGGGCGGAGCCGATGCGGGCGACCATCTCGAGGGAGAGGTTCTGGTGGCCCTTCTCGATGCGGTTGACCGCGCTCTGGCTGGTGTTGAGGCGCTCGGCCAGCTGCTGCTGGGTGAGCCCGCGGTGGGTCCGCGCATCCCGGATCAGGTTCCCGATGCGGCCCTTGAAGTCCTCGGTCATGGGTACACCGTATCTCATGTGTGAGATATTGCCACTCTCCCTAGGTCGGGTGCCTGACGGGGCCAGGAAGTCCGGGCCGACGTTACCCAACCGGGCCAGGGGTCGGTCCAGTCGGCGCGAGGGCGCGCCGGTACGACGTGGGCGCCGTCGGGAGTCTGTTGGCCGGGGGGAGGTCTACAGGCCGACGGCCGCGCGCACGTCGCTGCCGGGCATCACGCACGGGGCGCAGTCACAGCGGTCGTCGCAGACCAAGAAGGTGTGCAACGCGTGACCGCAGCGCGGGCAGGGCAGGTCGTGGGAGAGGTGCTGGTCGCTGTCGACCTCGGTGTCCCACATGGCTGCCTCCTGTCCCGGTGCGTTGATCCACTGCACCTCATGCTGCGTCGTCCTCGGCGGCGACACGACCGGTTCAGGTGGAAATGACCCCTTCGGACCAGCAGAAGGAGACGAACGTCCCTCCGGGCCCAGGACCTCAAGACGCGAGCAGACCGTCGCCGGGCATCACGCAGGGGGGTGCAGTCGCACCGTGCGTCACCGGCTCCACACATTGTCGGCTCAGCACACGAGGGAGCGGAGCGTGCGCCGGGTCGCGAACCACCAGCAGAGTGCCGACATCGTGAGCCCGCACGCCAGGGTGGCGGCGAGCACGGAGGTGTGTGCTGCCAGCAGCCCGAAGGCCGGCACGGACAGCGGGGTCAGGACCAGGTCGCCGAGACCGGTGACCGAGGAGACCCGGCCGAGGTGGGCGGCGTCGACGACCCGGAGGAAGGCGGCGCTGAGCCAGACCGACGCCGCGCCGGCGGTGAACCCGAGCAGGGCCATCGCGGCCACCAGGGTGACCCGCCACCCGATCCCGACGGCGGCGATGGCCAGGCCCTGGACGACGAGCATCCGGAACGCTGCGGAGGCGCCGTAGGTAGGGCGGCGGCGGATCGCGACCACGCTGCCGGCGATGGCTCCCGCGGCCAGTGCTCCGTCGGCGACGCCGACCCAGCCGGCACCCCAGCCGGAGCCGCTGACCCGCAGCGCCACGCCCAGCCCGGTCACCGGCGTCACGAAGACGTTGAGTGCGGTCAGGCCGACCACGAAGAGGCGGGCCACCTCGTCGCGACGCAGGTAGGAGGTGCCTTCCGTGAGGGAGTCACGCCACCGCCCGTGCGTGGCGCGGGGGATCCGGAAGCGTGGCCGGACGACGGCCGCGAGCACGCCGGCGACGACAAGGAACGAGACGGCATCCAGCACCATCACGGGCACCGGTCCGCCCCAGGCGACCAGGACGCCGCCGACCGGGGCACCGAGGAGCCGCATCAGACGGCTGGAGATCTGGCTCCAGCCCTGGACGGTGCCGAGGTCGTCGCCGGCCACCACCTCGCGGACCAGGATGGCGCCGGCCGGCATGGTCAGCCCGGCGGCGGCGCCGAAGCACACGGCGACCGCGAGCAGCAGGGGTGCTCCGTGCAGCCCGAAGGCCCAGCCGGCGGCGCCGAGCGCCAGGACCAGCGCCTGGGCGACCTGGCCGGAGACCAGGAGCACGCGCGGGTCGTGCCGGTCGGCGAGCACGCCGCCGAGCAGCACGAGCAGCGCCTGCGGCACCATCTGGGCGCCGAGCACGAAGCCGGCGACGCCGGGGGAGAAGGAGTGCACTGCCGTCCAGGCCAGGGCCACGCTCCACGCGTAGTCGCCGAACCACGAGATGCCGACCGCCGCCAGCCAGGTGAGCACCATCGGGTCGCGCCGCACCGGTGGCGGCGGCGGCCCGATCAGCTCAGGCGCCGTGGGTGCGGTGGTCACGGGCGCACGGGCTCGCTGGGGAAGGCGCGGGCGACGGCCCGCACCGGACGTCGTACGGCGTCGGGGTGCGCCTCCTGGTCGGCGACGCAGGCGGAGTGCCAGGAGGTGATCGTCCGGGTCAGCAGGTCGCCGAGCTCGTCGAGCTGCTCGACCGTGGCGTAGGTGAGGGTGTCGACGGACTCCGCGGCGAGGCGCCACGCGCGCGGCGCGCGCGGCTGGTGCTGGAGCCAGGAGCGGACCGCCCGCACCTGGTGCCGGAAGTTCTCCAGCTCGGCCGTCTCCGCGACCCGGCGCCCGAGGCTGCCCTCCTCGAAGTCGTCGACGCTCCACGAGAGAGACGTGTCGCGCAGGCGCCACCAGCTCTCGCGCGTGTCGCGGGCCAGCTCGGGTGCGGGCTCGACCAGCCCCTGGCGATGGAGCACCTTGAGGTGGTGGCTGACCGAGCCGACCGCCAGGTCGGTGCGCGCCGCGAGCTGGCCGACGTTGGCCGGCCCCTCGAGCGCGAGGAGCTCGCACAGCCAGCGCCGGATCGGGTGGTGGTAGGCGACGAGGAGGTCGGCCAGCCCAGGGGCGTTGTCCGGGACGGAGTCCAGGTGACGCTCCGCGGCGCTACGACGAGGCATGGCACCACTGTCGCGCCCCGGTCCGACGTCGTACAAGGAGCCTTGTATAAATCTCCCCGATGGAGAGCCCGCCGATGGCGTCAACGCAGGTTGACGGCCAGCCGTCGTCAACGTAGATTGACGCTATGAGGACCGCGGTGGACATCGACGACGGGGGAGAGGGGCCGGTCGCCCAGCTGGCCCGGATCGCCGAGGCCAAGCGGGAGCTCGGCCGCGACGAGGAGGTCGCCGTACGACGTGCCCGCGCCGCCGGCTTGAGCTGGGCGGAGATCGGCACGCTGCTGGGCGTCAGCAAGCAGGCGATGCACCAGCGTTACGGCCGGCGCACCTGACCCACCGGCTGCCACCAGCCGCTCCACGTCAGGGCACGCTCACCCCGTGGATGGTCACCGTCCCGAGGGTCGGGTCGAGCTCGGTCGCCTGGTCGACCCCGGCCGGGGCGATCACGTCCATCACCTTGGGGGCGGTGCTCGGGTCGATCGAGCAGATCGGCGAGGTGCCGCCGGTCGCGCACAGCCCGAACTGGTACTCCTGCGGGGTGGTCTGGAAGCCGCGCGCCTGGTCGCCGGAGAACCCGTCCTGGCCGTGCAGGGTGACCGCGAAGGTCCACCCGGGCCCGGGGGTCCCGAACTGGGCGACCGGCAGCGCGATCGTGATCGTCCTGGTCGCCGGGGAGGTGACGACGGCGGTGGGGCTGCCGACCGCGTGCCCGTCGGCGTCCTGCCAGACCGGTGCCGCGAAGCCCTGCACCTCGAGCCGCTGGCTCCATGCCGAGTCGTCCGCGAGCGAGAAGTGACGGCTCGTGAACGGCGGCGCGGTGCTGTACGACGCCGCACCGGGCTGGCGGACGAAGACGTCGAGCAGCTGGGCGCCGTCGGGCAGGCCGAAGGTGTCGGACAGGTCGCGCAGGGTGGTCCGGAGGTAGACGGTGTCGGCCTGCTGGAGCACCTGGAACCTGGTGAGGTCGAAGGCCCCGTCGTGGAAGTTCGACGAGGTCGGGTACTGGAACGTGCCCGGGCCGTGGTCGTCGCCAGTCGGGTCGGTGACGTCGAGGATTGACGTGCCGCCCACCAGGTCGCCGACCACGTCGACCCGGGCGACGCCCGTGCCGGTGGCCGTGGTCGCTGCGGCGGTGACCCGGTCGGAGCCGAACACGGCGTCGACGTGAGCGGTCCACGATCCGTCGCTGCCGGCCGTGGTGGTGTCGATCGACGACCCCGGGCTGTCGTTGCCGACCAGGCTCACGTCGACGGTCGCTCCGGGGGTGGTCGTGCCGGTGACGGTCGTGGTGCCGGACACGGTGTCACCCGAGTGGGGCGTGTCGATCGTGACCGGAACCGCGCCGGGAGGCGTGTGGTGGACGTAGCGCGACGTGGTCAGGTCGGGCCGGTCGACCATGTGTCCGGTCTGGAGGTCGACCAACAGCCGCACGAGCTGGGCCTGGGCCCACGTCAGCGGTGAGGCGGAGCCTGCCGCCTGTCCGTCGCGGAAGCCGATCGAGGCGGTCCGCGGGTCGGTGCCGTACGGCCAGGCGGCGAGGTCCGGGTTCTCCCAGACCTGCTCGGGCACCAGCCCGACACCCGCTGCGGAGTCGAGCATGAACCCCAGCTGGCTGCGGGCGGTCGCGGCGTCGCCGGTCGCCAGGGCGGTCTCGGCCCGCTCGCCGGAGAGCACCGGCCAGAGGTGACCGGACCCGGTGTCGGTGGTCGGCCAGGGCTGGCCGTCCAGCGGGCACGAGGTGGCGTCGGGGGTCCAGCAGTCGCCGTAGCCGTCCTCGCTACCGGCGGCGTCGGTGCCGTAGCGGTAGTAGCCGGTGCCGGTGGGCGTCGTCCGCGCGATCGTGTGGTCGACGACCGAGAGCGAGCGCTGCACGTCGGCGTCGGTGCCCGGCAGCTCGCCGAGCCGGACCAGCTCCTGGAAGCCGCCGTCGACGACGTCGCGCTGGTCGGCGTTGATGCTGCCGTTGCCGAGCCCGTAGGAGACCGCCGAGTCCGGGTCGCCGTTCTTGGTCAGCCGGGTGAAGTAGGGCTTCGGGCTGTAGGAGCCGGTGCTGGTGACCGTCTGCTGCTTCACGGTGCGCTGGAAGTCGTCGGCCACCGCCTGGTAGGTGCGGGCGTGGGCGTCGTCGCCCTGCACGTGGGCGATGTGCGCCGCCGCGGTGAGACCGGCGATCTCGGCCGCGATGGTGGAGGGCGAGTAGCCGCCCTGCTCCTCCCAGCGCTCGTTGCCGAACGACGGCCCATGGGAGACCAGGTAGTCGGCCGCCGGCCGCACGTGGTCGGTGTAGAGGGCGTGGTCGGAGGAGAGGCCGGTGAGGTAGGCCATCAGGATCGGGTACGCCGTCTCGTCGAGCTGGACGCCGCCGGTGTCGGGGGCGGACTGGCCGTTGAGCAAGGAGTTGCGCGGCATGTTGCCGGCCGCGGTCTGCTGCCGGTCGAAGAGGAACCGCGTGGCCGCTCGCGCGGTCGAGACGTCGCCGACGGCGAGCATCCCGGTCACCGCCTCGTAGAGGTCACGGGAGAACACCTCGCGGTAGGAGCCGAAGTAGACCGGCTGGCCGCCGGGCAGGTCGCCCGCGCTGACGGCCTGGCCCCACGGGCTCGAGAGGCTGGCCGCGATGGCCCCGGGGAAGGTCTTGTCCTCGCTGGCCTTGAGCACGTTGGCGCTCAGCCAGTAGGCGCGCTGGTGGGCGGCGCTGAGGCCGGTCGGCTGGCGCAGGCCGGCGTCGTACTGCTTCCAGGTCTTGCGGTAGGCCTGCTCGAGGGCGGCGAACGCGCCGTGGGTGGAGCGCTGGGCGGTGGTCACCGCGTCGGCGGGAGTGCGTCCGAAGCCGAGGGCGAGCGTGAAGGCGTGGGTGCCGGGGTGGGGATTCACCCGCTCGGTCGCCACGATGTGCCCGTCCGGGGCGTCGGTCCAGCGGGTCAGCGTCTGGGTCTGCGCGAGGCTGGTCAGCCCGTCGGACTCGGAGTCGGCGTAGCCCACCGAGGCCGGTCCCTGGTTGTCGGCGGTCATGGCCATCGAGGTCGGCACGGTGTAGTCGCGGTTGGCGGCTTGGCTGACTGTGTGGGGGTCGGAGACGACCGGGACGCCCGAAGCTGTGACGGTGCCGTCGTCGGCTCCGCCGTTGGCACTGCCGCCCCCGCCGTTGCCGTTCACGATCGCGTCGAGGCGGGCGTAGACCTGGAGCCCCTTCGAGTGCGGGCCGGACAGGGCGGTGCGCATGACGACGCTGTCACGGGCCGGGTCGGTGAGGTAGTCGGTGGTGAGGGTGTAGCCGTGCGCGGCACTGGTCGCCGTCACCGTGCACTCCATGCCGGAGGGGTCGGCGCTCACGGTGGAGGTGAGGTCGCGGCTCTGCAGGTCGGTGAAGGAGTGGCCGCGCTGCTGCCCGGTGACGACGTACTGCAGGGTGTGCACGTTCGTGTTGTCGATGGTGGGCTCGTAGACGTCGGACAGCACCCCGTCGGCGACGGTGAACCACACCTTGGACGTCGTGGTGCGGGCGGTGCCGACGCAGTCCTTGCGAGCCAGGTCGAAGTGGCTCAGCGACCCGGGCGAGCCAGGCGCCTGCCCTGCGGCCGTCGCGGGGCCTGAGGTGGTGGTGGCGAGCAGGGCGAGCACGACGCTCGCACCGCAGGCGATCGCGCAGGCGCGACGCAGTGGGTGTGCGGCCATGGGGTCCCTCCCGAGTCAGGTGGCTCTGGGATCGTGTCGTGCGTCCCCGTGCGCGTCAACGCCCCCTTTTGGGTGGAGACCGCACGAACCCAGTGCCTGGGCCTCAGAGCGCCGTACCGGTCCACCAGCCGAACGCGGCCGCGGCCAGGCCGGCGGCCAGGCTGAGGACGACGTAGGAGAGCGCGGTCGCAGACTCGCCCTCCTCGGTGAGCCGGACCGTCTCGTAGCCGAACGTCGAGAACGTCGTGAGCGCACCGCAGAAGCCGGTGGCCACCAGCGCCACCACCCAGTCGGTGTCGGCGGCGACGACCAGTCCGAGGAGGAAGGAGCCGACGACGTTCACCGACCACGTGCCCCACGGGAACGTCGTCGTGTGCAGGCGCTGGACGGCGACGTCGGCGAGGTAGCGGGTCGGGGCACCGAGGGCGGCACCGAGCAGCACCAGGAGGACCGTCACCTGACCACCCGCTCGGTCACCCGCATCCCGACCAGCACGGCCAGGGCCCCGATCACGACGGAGCCGAGGAGGTAGCCGAGCGCCACCGCGCCCCGGCCCTCCGCCAGCAGGCCGCGGGTGTCGACGGCGTAGGTCGAGAAGGTCGTGAAGCCGCCGAGGACGCCGGTGCCCAAGAAGGGACGGGCGAGCGGCCGGTGGGCCCAGCGCTCGACGACGAGGACCAGCACGACGCCGATCGCCAGGCAGCCGGAGACGTTCACCACGACCGTGCTCCACGGGAACGCGCTCGGGTCGTCGTGGGGCAGCGCCCGGTCGACCCCCCAGCGGCCGAGCGCCCCCAGGGCACCACCGAGGGCGATCGCGCCGAGCACGCGTCGCCGCTCCAGCAGCAGGCGTCCGGCGCGCTGGGGCAGGAACGGCACGTCCTGCGAGGTGACGTCGGAATCGACCGGGAAGCGGGGGTGTGGGTCGCGGGAGTGGTCGTGCTCGTGGGGGGACATGGGTCTCCTACCGTCGTCGGGTAGGGACCGTTGGCGGCGTGCTCCGCGGTTCCACCGGTGACCGGTGTCGGCGGGCCCCACCGCCGAGCCCACAGGCTACTGGACGTTGTCGGTGGCCCGTGGCACGGTCGTGAGACGCCCGTTCCGGGCGTCCACGAACCGTCGTCGACCAGAGGAGAACCCATGCCGTCCGTCTCGGAGGACCGAGCCCCCGCCCTGCCGCCGGTGGTGAGCGCCGAGGAGTGGCAGGCCGCGCGCGCCGACCTGCTGACCGAGGAGAAGGAGCTGACCCGGGCGCTCGACCGTCTCGCCGCTCGCCGACGGCGGCTGCCGATGGTCGCCTTCGACCCGTCATACCCGTTCGCGGGGTCGGACGGCACGCGCACGCTGCTCGACCTCTTCGAGGGGCGGCAGCAGCTGGCCGTCTACCAGTTCATGGACCTCGGTCCGGACGCGTTCTGCCCCGGCTGCACCAACCTGACCCGCAACGTCACCGACCTGCCGACCCTGGCCGACGAGGGGGTCTCATGGGCGACGGTCTCCGACATGCCGCTGGCGCAGATGGAGTCCTACTGGGCCGAGCAGGGGTGGGACGTGCCGTTCTACTCCTCGCACGGCACGACGTTCTCCGCCGACTGTGGTGCGGGCCGCGGGTTCCTGCTGTCGCTGTTCCTGCGCGACGGTGACGACGTCTACCGCACCTACTCCACCACCCGGCGCGGGGTCGACCGGGTCATGTTCGTCCCCAACATCCTCGATCTGGCCGTCTACGGCCGGCAGGAGGACTGGGAGGACAGTCCCGACGGCTGGCCGCAGCACCCGACCTACGGCTGAAGGCGCCAGTCGGCCGGCGGGTCCTCGCCGGAGCGGCCGTCGACCGACTCTCGGATCAGGTCGGCGTGGCCGGTGTGTCGGCCGTACTCCTCGAGCAGGTCGAACAGGATGCGCCGGACGCTGGCCCGGGTGCCGTCCTCGAGGGTGACCCCGGAGTCGCCACCGAGCCCACGATCGTCGATGGCCGCCCGGATCGCGGCCCGGGAGCGCTCCACGGCGCCGTCGTACAGCGCGTAGAGCTCGTCGGGCGGGTCCTCGGCGCCGCTGGTGAGCTCCCAGTCTTCGTCGTCGTCCCACCCGTTGCGGTCCCAGACCTCCGGCATCTCACCGCCGGCGACCTTGACCGCGGAGGCGTAGTCCTCCTGCACGGCCAAGTGCTTGAGCAGGCCGCCGAGCGTGAGCGAGGACGACGGGATCCGGGCCCGGAGTCCGGCCGCGTCCAGGTCGGAGGTCTTCCAGCGGAACGTCGCGCGGAGGCGGTCGAGGGAGCCCAGGACGTGCTCCACCTCGGTGCCTGCGAACGGCGGCTCCCAAGGCGGATACCTGTCGGACATGACGTGCTCCTTTCCGAGCCGTGAGGCGCGGCGGTCAGCCGCGGGGAGGTTCCTCGCCGACGAGACCGTCGACGGACTCCCGGATCAGGTCGGCGTGGCCGGTGTGCCGGGCGTACTCCTCGATCAGGTCGACCATGAGCCTCCGCAGTGTGGGCGGCTCGCCGTCGGCCCAGGGGAGTCGGGCACGGGTATCGGCGCCGCCCTCGGCATAGGCCGCAGCGATGTGCGCCCGGGACCGGGCGACGCACGACTCCCAGAGCGCCATCAGGTCCTCGGGGCTGTCGTCGGCGGCGGTCCGCCACTCCCAGTCGGGATCGGCGTCGAAGTCGACGACGTCGAACGGGGGCGTCAGCGACGGCGCCCCGGTCAGCTGTCGGGTGAAGTACTCGTCCTCGACCAGGGAGAGGTGCTTGAGCAGCCCCCCGAGCGTCAGCGAGCCGGGGCCCAGGGTGCGGGGCAGGTCCGCGGCCGCCAGGCCGCCGCACTTCCAGGCGAAGGTGCGCCGGTTGCGCTCCAGGGAGCCGACGAGGGTCTCGATCTCGGATCCGTTCGCGGGCGGGCCGGCCGGCTCGGACAGGCCGGCAGCAGGGAGGTCGGTGGTCATGTCCCAACGCTAGGCTGCTATCCGGACGGTTTGCTTCCGCAATGTGAGGAATCCTCGTGGTCGTGCACGACACCAGTCCCGCAGCCCGAGCGTTGCTGGTCCTGGAGATGATCCAGGACAGCCCCGGCGTCTCGGCCGACCGGCTCGCGGACCGGCTCGGGCTCTCCGACCGCGCCGTACGCCGGCAGGTGGCGGTGCTGCGCGAGGCCGGCATCCCGGTCGAGTCGACCCGGGGGCGCTACGGCGGCTACCGGATCGGCCGCGGGATGCGGCTGCCGCCGCTGATGTTCACCCCGACCGAGGCGATCGGGCTGGTGATGGCCGTGCTCGAGGGCCACCCGGCGGGGGAGGACGACCCGGTGGGTCAGGCGCTCGGGAAGATCGTGCGCGCCCTGCCCGAGCCGCTCGCCCGCCCGGCCGACGCCGTACGACGCGTGGCCGCCCGCGGCTGGGACGTCGTCGTACCGGACCCGGAGACGACCGTGCGTCTCGTGCAGGCGTGTGACGCGGGGGAGCGGCTGCGGCTGCGCTACGGCGCCGACCGGCCGTGGGAGACCACCGTCGACCCGTGGGCGGTCGTGGTCAGGCACCGGCGCTGGTACCTGCTCTGCTGGTCGCTGGACAAGGACGCCCGCCGCGTCCTGCGCGTCGACCGCGTACGGGCCATCGAGGTGGTCGACGCGCTGCCGCCGGAGCGCCACGTGCCGCCGGCCGACCTCGACCCGCTCGAGGCGGTCGAGGAGCAGCTGTCACAGGGGTGGCGCTACCAGGTCGAGGTGGTCATCGAGGCGCCCCTGGAGCAGGTCCGGCACTGGCTCCCGCGCAGCTTCGGTCGGCTCGAGGCCGAGTCCGACAACCAGACCCGGCTCGTCGCGACCACCGACGAGCCCGAGTGGTACGCCGCCCGGCTGGCCAACCTGCCGATGTCGTTCCGGCTCGTCACCGGCGACGAGGTGCGCGCCGCGATGGCCGAGCTGGCGGACCGCCTCGCAGCGGCGTCCAGGCTCCCGTGAGATTCCGGGCCGCCTTCGCTTCGCCGATAACTGACATTATGTCAACTGAAAGAGAGGAGAGGGGTCAGAGGGTCCCCCCTCTCCTCACTCTTGCTGAGCGGTCGGCTCGGCGGTCTCCTGGGGGGTCTCCTGGGCGGGGGGCTCGTGGCGTTGCTCGGCGAGATGGGCCTGGCGCTGGCTGGCGGCGCTGGAGATCAGGCGGACGAACACCGCCAGGAACAGGATGTCGAAAACCAGCTGCAGGGTGTTGATCACCCGCGCCAGCTGACCCACCGAGTGGATGTCGCCGTAGCCAACAGTGGCGATGGTCGTGGCGGTGAAGTACAGGGCGTCCACCCGAGTGTGGATCCCGGACATCTCCTGGGTGGCGTGGCGGGCCAGGGCGTAGTACGTGCTCGAGAACACCACCAGCACGATCCCGAGCACGATCAGCAGCTGGGCTCCGGTCAGCCTGAGCGCCTCGCCGCCCTGCATCCGCCGGAACTCCCGGATGGTCACCATGGCGACCACGGCGACGGCCACCCCGGTGATGGCGATGTCGAGGACGAGCCGGACCGAGGACTTGTCGCCCTCGACGGGCGCGGTGAAGTACACCACCAGGATCGCGACCAGCCCGAGGATGCTGCGGGCGGGCTGGGTTCGCCACAGCTTGCGCAACGTCTCCTCCGCGTTCTCCTGGGCCGGTCGGAAGTGAGTGTGGCAGTCCGTGGCTGTGATGTGGTCCGTCCCACTCCGACGCGCCGAGGGTTTGCACGAGTCGTCAGGGCAAGGAAAGGTGGACGGCTTCTGCCAGCAATCGACGAAGGAGAGAGCCTGTGCTCACCCTCACGGAGAACGCCAGCACGATCGTCAAGGACATCGCCACCCAGCAGGGGGCGTCCGAGGCGATGGGTCTGCGGATCAGCAGCGAGGACCCCACCCAGGGTCTGATGGTGACCGCCGCCCAGCAGCCCCACCCGGGCGACCAGACGGTCGAGGCCCACGGAGCCGTGGTCTACCTCGACCCACCGGCCGCGGAGCAGCTCGACGACCAGGTGCTCGACGCCTCGGTCGACGACGAGGGCCGGGTGCAGTTCGCCCTCGCGCCCCAGGCGTGACCTGACCTGACCGGCCCCGGACGCCCTGAGGTGTCCGGGGCCGAGCTGTCAGCCGAGCCCCACCACCTGGCCCGCGCGGTGGATCAGGTCGTAGCGCAGGACCGCCCAGATGACCAGCCCCGCTCCGACCAGGCCCAGCACGGTGATCACCGTGGTGTGCACCGGCTTCTCCCGCGCGGCGTCCATGGCTTGGGACCCCCGGCGCTTCAACGGCGCCAGCCAGTGCCGCGCGAACTCGAACTCCAGCGACCACAGCCACACCCCGAGCAGGATCGGCGGGATCGTCAACGGCCCCGGCAGCACGACGAGCACCAGGCCGGTGAGGATCAGCAGCAGGCCGGCCAGGAAGACGACCACCCGGCGCACGGTCCGCGACATGGCAGGGCGGGAGCGCGGTCAGCCGAGCGCGGAGACCGCGGCGTCGTAGTCGGGCTCGTGACCGATCGCGTCCACGAGCTCGGCGTGCAGGACGGTGCCGTCCGCGTCGTAGACGACCACGGCGCGGGCCAGCAGGCCGCGCCACCCGCCGTCGACCATCGTGACGCCGTAGTCGGTGCCGAAGCTGCTCCGGAACGCCGAGCCGACGGTGACGTTGTCGATGCCCTCCGCGCCGCAGAACTTCGCCAGCGTGAACGGCAGGTCCACCGAGACGCAGACCACCCGGGTGTTCTCCAGGCTGGCGGCCAGCTCGTTGAACGTGCGCACCGAGGCCGAGCAGACCCCGGTCTCGATGCTCGGGAAGATGTTGAGCACCACCCGCGACCCGGTCAGGTCCGCGGAGGTGAAGTCGGCGACGTCGCCGCCGCTCAGGGTGTACGACGGGGCGTGGCTGCCCACCTCGGGAAGCTCGCCGACGGTGTGGACCTCGTTGTCGCCCAGGTACGTGGTTGCCATGAGGAGTGTCTAGCAGGTCGCCCCACGGAGGGTGGCAACCACTCCCCTCCTACGATCGGGCCGTGCCGAGACGACACCGTGCGCTGCTGGCCCTGCCTGCCGCCCTCCCCCTGCTCGCCGTCCTCACCGCATGCGGCGGCGGCTCGAGCAGCACCACCGCCACGCAGCCCGCCACGGCATGCGACTACACCGTCACCGGGCAGGCTGCCAAGAAGGTCACGCCCCCGCCGTCGAGCACCGACCTCACCGGTGAGGTGAAGGCCACGATCGAGACGTCGGCCGGCACCTTGGACGCGACCCTCGACGCCACGAAGGCACCGTGCACGGTCGCGTCGTTCGTCTCGCTGGCCAAACAGGGGTACTACGACAACACCCCGTGCCACCGGCTCACGACCAGCGGCATCTACGTGCTCCAGTGCGGCGACCCGACAGGCACCGGGGCGGGTGGCCCCGGTTACACGATCCCCGACGAGCTCAGCGGCAAGGAGACCTACGGCCCAGGCACCCTCGCGATGGCTCGCACCTCGGCGCCGCACAGTGGTGGCTCGCAGTTCTTCGTCGTCTACCAGGACACTCCCCTGTCCCCGGACTACACCGTCTTCGGGAAGATCTCGCCGTCGAGCGTGGCCGCTGTCAAGAAGGTCGCAGCCCAGGGCTCCGACAACGCCGATGGGCCAGGCGACGGCCACCCGAACGAGAAGGTGACCATCACCAAGGTCACCACCGGCTGACGCGGGCGCCGGCGAGCTACCTCAGGTCGTAGGAGATCGACGTACCGAGCTGCAAGGTGCGTCCGACGGTGCACAGCCGGTCGCCGGTCTGCTGGACAGCCCGCGGCAGGATGGAGCGGGCCGCGTCGCCGCCTTCCCCGTCGGGGAAGGTGATCGCGACGGTCACGCCGAGGTCGACCAGGTGTGATCCGCCGTCGTCGCGGACCTTGTGTCCTCGTACGCCGATGTCGAAGGAGTCGGGCTCCGCCCGCCGTCCGGTGATCAGGTCGACGTCGATGGCGGTGCAGCCGGCCAGCGCAGCCAGCAGCAGCTCGACCGGCGTGAAGTCGGCGTCGTCTCCCGCCCCGACGACCAGCTCTCCCCCACGCCGGTTGGTGGCGCGGTAGCGGCCGGCTTCGATGCGGGTCAGGTCGAGGGTGCGCAGGGTCTCCGGGGCGTGCTCCGTCATGCGGTCACGCTAGCCCGGTGCGGGTGGCCGCTCGCGCGACCACTCCCCCGGCTCGGCTCAGTGGCGACGCAGGAAACGACGGTGAGGGTGGTGCAGGCGGCGCTGCTGACGCGCCTCACGCTGCTGACGCAGGTCCCGATCGGATGGGACACGACCCTCCTGAAGTCCCCCCAACAGGTAGATCTGCGTGCTCATGTCTCTCACTCTTCCCGGCCCGTCCGGAGGGCCGACCCTGATGTGCTGATGTAATGGACTTTCTCGCTCGCCCGACTCTTACATCATACGTCGCCGCGACCCGTCTGTAGGCACTTCTCGGCGGCTGCCAGGACGTGATCCCCAGCACTTCGTACGGCGTCAGTCGGCGAGACACCCCGGAGGGAGGTCGAACCACCGCAGGTGCTCGAAGTCCGCGCTCACGTGGCCCGGGGTGCTCCTGGAGGTCGGGCCCGGTGGCGGCGGCGAGGATCTCGGCGGCGTCGCAGAGCTGCTGGGCCAAGAGGTCCTCTCCCCCGGTCATCCGCTCCGACGGCATCGAGACGACGCCCCCGTCGTAGGAGATCGCGCGCAGGCTGATCGGCGGCTCGACGAGCCCGTCGCAGTGGCGCCACCGGCCGCTCTGGGTGTCGAAGCGGTAGTCACCGAGGAGTCGCCAGCCGTCGCGGGCGACCATCCGGACGGCGTCGACGAGGTAGTCGGCGACGGTGTCGGAGAGGAAGTAGTTGAAGTTCACCCGCACCCAGCCGGGCTTGATCCCCTCGCACCCACCGGTGATCTCGCGCTCGAACTCGTGGGAGCGGTCGATGTCGATGCCGAGCAGCCGGTGGCCGTAGGGGCCGGCACACGAGCAACCACCGCGGGCCTGCACGCCGAAGAGGTCGTTGAGCAGCGCGACGACGTAGTTGTGGTGGAGGTAGCGCCCGGACGGCGAGCGCACCACGAAGGAGACGATGGAGAGCCGCTCGGCCTCGAGGTTGCCGAGCAGCTCGAGGGCGGGTTCCTCGAGCCAGGACCTGACCGCTCGGCGCAGGAGGCGCGCCTCGGAGGCCCGGATCACCTCGGCCCCGACCGCCTGCTTGAGCTGGAAGACCAGGCCGGCGCGCACCGCCTCGATGATCGCCGGGGTGCCGCCCTCCTCCCGCACGGACGGGTCCTCGAGGTAGCGGTGCTCGTCGGTGTTCACGTAGGCGACCGTCCCGCCGCCCGGTACGTCAGGCACCCGGTTGTGGAAGCAGCTCGCGGCGCGCCACCAGCACGCCAGGCGTGGACGGGCCGCCGATGAACTTGTGCGGCGAGAGGAAGATCGCGTCCTTGTAGGCCAACGGCCGGCCCTCGGGCGCGCGCACCTCGATGTCGACGTACGGCGCGGCCGCGGCGAAGTCCCAGAACGACAGGGCGCCGTGGCGGTGCAGCAGCTCGGAGATGCCGTGGGTGTCCGAGACGATTCCGGTGACGTTGGAGGCAGCCGAGAACGATCCGATCTTCAGCGGCCGGTCGGCGTACTTCTCCAGCTGCTCGGCGAGCTCGCCCTGGTCGATGTGACCGTCGTGGTCCTCGTGGATGGTGACGACGTCGGCAATCGTCTCCCGCCAGGACACCTCGTTGGAGTGGTGCTCGTAGGGGCCGAGGAACACCACGGGCCGTTGCGACGGGGGGATGTGGCCGACGAGGTCGTGGCGGTCGTCGAGCTCCGAGGGGATCCGCAGGCCCAGGACGCCGATCATCTTGGCGATCGCGCCGGTGCAGCCGGAGCCCGCGAAGATCACGACGGTGTCGTCGTCGCCGCCGACCGCCTCGTGGATGATCTCGCGCGCTTCCTCGCGCAGGCGGCTGGTCTGCAGGCCGGTCCCGCTGGACTCGGTGTGGGTGTTGGCGTAGCTCGGCAGCACCTGGTCGCGGATGAAGTCCTCGATGAAGGTCAACGCGCGGCCCGAGGCCGTGTAGTCGGCGTAGGTGACGCGACGAGGCCCGTACGGCGTCGTCATCACGTGGTCCTCGCCGATGACGGAGTCACGGATCAGGTCGACCAGCGGGTGGAGCGCTTCCGTCACCCGCTCAGGGTAAGGCCAGTCCGAGAATGGTCCCCAGGGGCCATGGTCCTCCGGGTGGGTGGCAGGGGACGCTGGAGTCCGCCCGCCGCCGACCACCCCCGGAGCTTCTCATGAGACACACCTCGATCCTGCTCGCGCTGGCCGCGACCGCCACCCTCACCACTGCGGCCCTGACCGCGGCCACCGGAGGCGCGGTCGGCGCACCGGCGCACCACGACCGCAGTGTCGCCAAGGGCGGACCTGGCTCGTGGACCAAGATCTCCAAGAGCACGGTGGGCATCACCTACCGAGCGAGCATGACGCGGACCGCCAACGGCATCCTGCACGTCGTCTATCCCCACGACCTGAGCGGCGGCGGTACGACGATCGGCCACACGGCCCTGAACACCGACGGGTCGACGGCCGCCCAGAACAACCTGTTCGCCACCGGCTGGAGCACCATGGACGTCAGCCCGATCGTCGTCTCCGAGGGCGGCACGTCGCTGCGGACGATGTTCGTGGGACAGAAGGACCTCGGCTCGGGCACCTGGTCGCAGAACCAGATGTACACGGCCACGAGCGGAGACTCTGGCGGCAGCTGGGCGCTGCCCGCAGACACCATCGGCGGCGACAACAACCTGAGCGGCCTCTACGGCATGGGTGCGACCACGCTGGCGGACGGCACCCCCGTCGCGGCCACCCCCCTGAACGGCGACCTCAGGTGGCACGTGGGGACCGGGCTCGGCGCCGACCAGACCTACACCTCTCCCGCCGGCGGTTCGATCTACGATGTGACCTTGGTCAGGTCGGGTTCGGCCGTCTGGGCGTCCTGGTTCCAGAGCGGCGGCACCCCGTCCACGCACGGCACCTTCGCCATGCAGATCTACCCGCCCGTCGGGACCCCGCTCCAGGCCCCGGGGTCGAGCAGCAACGCCCAGTCGATCTCGACCGGACGGACGGCCCTCGCCGCCCGAGTGGGCGGGGGCGTCTATCTCGCCTACTGCGTCGGCTACCCGAGCTGCACGTCGGTCCGGGTGTGGAAGGTCGGCTCCTCGACCTGGGCCACGGTTCCGCACACGAAGTTCGCGACGACGGTCGCCCTCTCCGCCGGGCCGACCGGACGGCTCTGGGTCGCCTGGTCGGACAACGGGCCCAAGGTGCACGCCGTACGCACCGGGGTGAACGGCCTGGCCATGGGTGCGGTCCGCACCCCGGGCATCCCGCGGGGTCAGACCGCGATCTACAACGTCGCGATCGAGGGCAGCCGCGGTCGCGGCGACATCGTGGTCAACGTCGGCGACGCGTTCTGGCACACCCAGGTCCTCGCCGGGCTGACGCTCCACGCCAGTCCGTCGAAGTGGCGACACGGCAGCCGGCAGCGGGTCGTGTTCACCGTCACCGATGCCCACAGCGCCGTGGGCGGAGCGACGGTCAAGGTCGGGACCCGGCACTGCTCGACCGGCACCCACGGCACCTGCGCGATCACGTTCCCGGGATCGTTCTCGACCGGCAGGCACGCCGCGAGCGCCGGCAAGTCGGGATACGCGAAGGCGACCACGACGCTGAGAGTGAGCTGACCGGAACTGACCCGGCAAGCAGGGGCGGGCGAACCACCCGTTCCGGCCATGTCCTGACACCTCGCTCCGCAACGCCACAGCCGCTCCAGACGTACGACGGCCGCGCCGGTCACGGAAACCCGTGCCCGGCGCGGCCGTTGTGTGAGGTCAGCCGGCGCTCAGCCCACCGGGCTCAGTTGATCACGACCTTGAACGCGCCGTGGCCGGTGATGACCTCGGACTCCGCCTTGGTCAGGCCGTGCACGTGCACCGGACGGGACTTGCCGCCGAAGGCGTACAGGTCGAAGACGGCCTGGTCGTTGCGGGGCATCGTGTCGACCAGCTTCTTCAGGCCACCCAGGGTGCGCGGGAAGCTGCGCTCGAACCAGTAGCTCGGCGACTCCTCGGTGAACAGACGCCCGCGGGCGCCCGCCGCCTTGGCCGGGACCGGAAGCGAGAACGCCTTGCCCGTGTCACCGCCGACGTAGCGCAGCCGCAGGGTCGCGTTCTTGCCGGCCTTGAGCAACGCCGGGTGTGTGCCGTCGACCGTGACCCAGGCGCCGCCCCGCTTCTGCTGCAGGCCCTGCATCTTGTGCAGTGCGGTCGAGTCGTTGATGTGCGAGGTCTGGTGCACCGAGTCGACCGTGACGCCGTCGAGGTGGGTCAGCAGCCACAGCATGTCGGGCAGGTCCCACACCGACGCGGAGGTGATGTCCGCGGTGTCGGTGTAGCGGTTGCCGGCTTGCAGCGTGAACGGCGTACCGTTGCCGTCCTTGCCCGTGACCGTCCAGGACTGGTTCTCCGAACCCTTCTGGTAGGCGTCCAGGGTGGCCTGGTGGTTGGCCATGAGCTCGTAGAACGTCACCTCGGCGGTGGCGGCCGGGAGCTGGATCCGGGAGGTGCCGACGCGGTTGATCGCGGTGCCGCCGGTCGGCGTGTAGGTGATGTCGGAGGTGACCGGGAAGTCCGGCGGGCCGTCACCGGCGAGAGTGCCGAAGATGCCCGTCATCCGGTCCTGGTCGACGGTGCCGATCACGTCGCCGATGTTGGCGACCTTGAACGACGAGCCGAGCGAGTCGGACTGGACGTAGAGCGCGTCCGCGCCGGCCAGGCCGTACGTCGTGCTGCCGGCGAACTGCATCGGGTGGCCGAACCCGGAGACCGCGTCGCCGCACACCGACGTGATCGTGCCGAGCGCGCCGAAGAGGATGTCACCGGTCGACTCGGTCGCCACCAGGTTGCCGCCGGCGACCATGTCGGCGTCGACCGGGCCACCGGCCGCGGCGCGTCCGGCCGGAGCGACCTGAGGGTTGAGGTAGGGACGACCCGTGGCCATCGACAGCGCGCGCGCGCCGAGTCCCGGCCACGAGAGCCGGGGCGCGGAGCTCGGAGAAGCCCTGGGAGGCCTGGGCGGTGGTCACGGACGTGGCGTTGGCGATCCGGCGAGCGGTGGCGTCGCCGACCTTGATCTTCGACGGCACGGCGGTCGTACCGGGGAAGGCGTGCATGTCCTCCCAGGGCGTGATGCCCGCGATCGGGGTGGAGCCGTAGGACAGCGTGTAGGCGACGGCGCCGATGAGTCGACCGTCGGTGGCGTAGACCGGTGAGCCGGACATGCCCTCCCAGATGCCGGACTTGTCGATCTGGGTCGAGGTGAGCTGAGCCATCACCATGTCGACGCCCGGCTCGATGCCGTCCTTGAGGACACCGATGACGTTGCCCGTGAACGCACCCGAGGTCGGGTCGTTGCCACTGGTGACGGTGTTCCCGGTGCACGTCCTGGCCGGCGGTCAGGTCGGCGACCGGGTAGGCCACGTCACAGCTGCCCGGAGTCCGCGTGCGACGGCGCGGCCAGGGTGGCGGTGCCGGCCAGGCAGAGCCCGGCCGTGATGACTCCCGAGACCGCGAGACGGGCCCGAGATGTGCGTGTCGACATGGTGTCCTTCCGTTGTGGCACCGTCCCCGTGGCCGGCGCTGTCAGCCTCATGGACGTCGCGGCCGGGCGTTTGGTTGCGCGTTCGGCCGAAGTCATCCGCAGGGCTGACCTAGTGTGGGGGTGTGACCGAGCTGGCACGGCGTTCTGGACCCCTTGCGAGGGTGCGTGTCGCAGACTTCTCCGACGGCCAGACCTCGAGCGACGTCCATGAGCGCGAGGACGTCGTGGCGGCCGAGGAGCCGCTCGAGCTGCGGGTCGCCTGGCCCGGGGCGGCAGCGCGGCGGGCGTGGGTGACGATGCGGACGCCGGGTCACGACTTCGAGCTGGCGGCCGGCTGGGTCGTACACGAGGGACTGATCGGGCTCAGCGAGCTGACGGAGGTCGCCTACTGCACCGACGAGGACCTCGAGCCGGAGCAGGAGCTGAACGTCGTCACGGTCCGCTCCTCCTCGCCGGTCGACCTGGTCCACCGGCACTCCGGACTGTCGAGCGGCTCGTCCGCCTGCGGGGTGTGCGGCAAGGACAGCATCGCCGCTGCGCTCACCACCGTGCGCGGGCCGCGCTGGGACGGCCCTGCGCCCGACCCGTCCGTCGTACGCCGGCTGCCGGCCCTGCTGCGCGAAGGGCAGTCGGTCTTCGCCAGGACCGGTGGGGTGCACGCGGCGGGCCTGTTCTCCGACGCCGGCGAGGTGCTCGTCTGCCGCGAGGACATCGGTCGGCACAACGCCGTCGACAAGGTCACCGGCTCCCGGGTGCTGGCCGGCGAGAGCCCGGCGGCCCCCTACCTGGCGGTCAGCGGCCGGGCCGGCTTCGAGCTCGTGCAGAAGGCCGTCGCGTCCGGGGTCGGCGCGCTGGTCGCGGTCGGAGCGCCCTCGTCGCTGGCGGTGCACCTCGCCCGTGAGGCCGGGCTCGGGCTGTTCGGGTTCACCCGCGCGAACGCACCGTCCGCTACTCCTGACCCCGCGCGCCCCTGTCTGCGTCCGCGCCGACCCAGCGTGGGTCCACGGCGGTGTCGGTGGTCGTCCGTAGGTTCGTCGTGTGCGGATCCTCCACACCTCCGACTGGCACCTGGGGCGCTCGTTCCACCGCGTGGGCATGCTCGACCACCAGGCGGGCTTCGTCGACCACCTGATCGAGGTGGTCGAGTCGGAGCGCGTCGACCTGGTGGTGGTGGCCGGCGACATCTACGACCGCGCCCTGCCCCACGTTGACGCCGTACGGCTGGCCGACGAGACCTTCGCCCGCCTGGCCGCGTCGCGGGCCCGGGTCGTGCTGACCTCGGGCAACCACGACTCCGCCCAGCGGCTGGGGTTCGGCGCGCGGCTGATCGACGCGGCCGGGGTGTTCCTGCGCACCGACGCCTCGTCGGTCGGCACGCCGGTCCTCCTGGAGGACGACCACGGCCCGGTCGCGGTCCACGGCATCCCCTACCTCGACCCGCAGGCGCTGCACGAGCCCTGGGGCCTGCCGGCCCGCACCCACGAGGCGACCCTCACCGAGGCGATGCGGCGGGTCCGCGCCGACCTGGCGGCGCGGCCGGTGCGGTCGGTGGTGCTGGCCCACGCCTTCGTCGCCGGCGGGGTGGCGAGCGAGTCCGAGCGCGACATCTCGGTGGGCGGCATCTCCGCGGTGCCGACCTCGCTCTTCGACGGCATCTCCTACGCCGCGCTGGGCCACCTGCACGGCCGGTCCGTGCTCGGCGACACCCTGCGCTACAGCGGGTCTCCCCTGGCCTACTCCTTCTCCGAGTCCACTCACACCAAGGGCATGTGGCTGGTAGACCTGGGCGCTGAGGGAGTGACCGCCACTGACTTCGTCGAGGCGCCCGTGCCCCGTCGTCTGGCCCGGTCTGACGGGCGACCTCGAGTCTCTGCTCGGCGACCCGGCCCTGGCCTGGGCCAAGAGCCACTGGGTCCAGGCCACGCTCACCGATGCGGTGCGCCCGGCCCAGCCGATGGACCGCCTGCGCGCGCGGTTCCCCCACACTCTCGTGCTGGCGTTCGCCCCCGACGGTGGCCGGGCTGGTCCGGCCGTGCCCAGCGCAGCGGGCGGACGCAGCGACCACGCCGTCTCCCTCGACTTCGTCGAGGCCATGCGAGGTGCGCCGGCCTCCGACGACGAGTCGGCCCTACTGCTCACCGCCTGCGACGCCTGCGCCGAAGACCCCGACGCCGACATGATGGTCACCTCCTCCTCGGGAGCCACCTGATGCGGCTCCACCACCTGTCGGTGACCGCGTTCGGACCGTTCGTCGACACTGCCGAGGTCGACTTCGACCTGCTCTCCGACGCCGGCCTGTTCCTGCTCTCGGGCGCCACGGGGGCGGGCAAGTCTAGCGTGCTCGACGCGGTCTGCTTCGCCCTCTACGGCGCCGTGCCGGGCGATCGCCACCAGGCCGGGCGGCTCCGGTCCGACCAGGCACCACCCGGGCTGGCGCCCCAGGTGGGCCTCGAGGTGACGCTGGCCGAGCGACGCTTCCGCGTCGTCCGCTCCCCTGCCTACGACCGGCCCAAGAAGCGTGGCACCGGCACGACCCGCGAGCCCGCCAAGGTCAGCCTGTCCGAGCGTCGCGGCGACACCTGGCAGCCGCTGACCAGCCGGCTCGACGAGGCCGGCGACCTCCTGGGCGGGCTGCTCGGGATGAACCTCGACCAGTTCTGCCAGGTCGCCCTGCTGCCCCAGGGGCAGTTCCAGGCGTTCCTCCGGGCCGACTCACACCAGCGCCAGGCTCTGCTGGCCCGCCTGTTCCGTACCGGCCGCTTCGAGCGGGTCGAGGGCTGGCTGCGAGACCACCGCCTCACCCTCCGTCGCGCCTCCGAGGGTCATCGCGAGCTTGTCGCCGACCTGGTCAGCCGGGTGTCCGAGGCGGCCGGCGTCGCGGTGCCCGAGGCTCTCGACGACCTGGGTGCCGGGGCCGACGACGGCCGGCTCTCCGCTTGGGCGGAGGGCCTTCGGGACGAGGCCGCGGCGGTGGCCGCCGCCGCTGATGAGGCCTGCACTCCCCTTCGGGAGGCCGAGTCGGCGGCCCGAGACCTGGTGGAGGTGTCGCGCGAGCAAGCCGCAGCGCGGTCCCGGGTGGCCGAGGCGGCCGCCACCGCCGCACGGCTCGACGACCGTGCCGACGACCACGCCGTCGACGTCCACGCCCTCGACCGGGCCCGCCGGGCCGATGGGCTCCGGCCGTTGGTCCGCCTCGTCGACGAGCGTGTCGACCATCGGGTCGAGGCAGGCCGACGGGCCGAGCTGTCGCTGGCTGCGGCGGGTCCGCTGGGTGACGGCCTCCTGCCGTTCGAGTCGGCGTTGGCCGACGCCCTCGACGACGTCTCAGCCGACCTGGCCGCCGTGGCCGCTCTCCTGCCGGCCGAGCGACGGCTCTCCGAGCTGCGCTCGGCTCTCGACACGCGGCTCGAGACCCTGCGCGACCTGGTCGAGGCCGAGGCGCTCGAGGCCGCCGAGATGTCGGCGCTGGAGGGGCAGACCGAGCGCCTCACGGGCGAGCTCGCCGCAGCCGAGGCCGCGGAGTTGGCTCTCCCCCGGGCGACCACGGAGCTGACCGGCCTTCAGACCGTCGTCTCCGCGTTCGAGGAGCAAGCACGGCTCGGTGCCGACCTCGCGCTGGCCACCGTCGACCGCAGCGCCGCCGTGGCCAGGGTGCTCGACCTGCGCGAGCGTCTGCTCGACCTGCGCGAGCGCCGGATCGCCGGCATGGCGGCCGAGCTCGCCGGGGCACTGGCCGTCGGCCACGAATGCCCGGTGTGCGGGTCCGCCGACCATCCCCGTCCGGCGCGCGCCGCCGAGGGTCACCCCGACGCAGCCGCGAGAGCGGGCCGCCCAGCGCGCCCTCGACGACGCGCAGGCCGTCGAGGCCGCCCTGTCCATGCGCGTGCACGAGCTCGAGACCTTGCTGGCCGCCTGCCGAGCGGTCATCGGCGACCGTGAGCCCGACGCGGTCCGGGCGGCAGCCGTCCGTTGCGAGCAGGAGCAGGCGAGGCTCACCGCCTCCGCGCAGGGTCGGGCCGCCCTGACCGACGCGCTGGCCGACGCGCACGTCCGGGTGGCTGCGCTCGAGGAGACCCAGCGGTCGCGGCAGGTCACGTTGGTCGAGACCACCACCACCCTCGAGCACCTGCGCGGTGAGGCCGCCGAGCTCGAGGCCACGGTCGCCGCAGCGCGGGGAGCGGACCCCGCGCTCGCGAGCACGGCCGAGCGACTGGAGGCACGCCGTATCGCGCTGCGAACGGCGCACGCCGACGCCCTCGCCCACGAGGCGTCCGCCAGGGCACTGGCCGACGCCGAGGTGGCTCTGCGGAGGGCCGCACTCGAAGCCGGGTTCGACACCGTCGACGACGCCCGCGTGGCCATGCTGCCCACCGGCGAGGTGACCGGGCTCGAGCAACGGGTCCGTGACCACGAGGCGGCCCTCGCGGCCTCCCGGCGGGTGCTGGCCGAGCCCGGGGCCGCCGAGCTTCTCGCCACGGCCGCGCCAGACCTCGAGGTGCTGGCCCGTGCCCAGCGCGAGGCCGCCGACGCCCTGGAGCGGGCTCGGGCCACAGCCGACGCCGCCTCCCGGCTTCACGAGCGGGTCGCCTCCCTCCACACCGAGCTCGAGACCGCTGTCACCGCGTGGCAGCCGGTCCGTGACGACCTGCGGCTGGCGACGGCGGTGTCGGCCTTCGCCGAGGGCAAGGCGGCCGACAACCGCCACCAGATGCGGCTGTCCGCCTATGTGCTCGCCCACCGGCTCTCGCAGGTGGTGGCGGCGGCCAACGCGCGGCTGGCCGCGATGAGCGACCAGCGCTACTCCCTCGAGCACGTCACCCGCCGCGGCGCGGGCGAGAGCCGAGGCGGCCTGAGCCTGGTGGTCCGCGACGACTGGTCGGGTGAGAGCCGCGACCCGGCGACCTTGTCGGGCGGCGAGACGTTCGTGGTCTCGCTGGCCCTGGCGCTGGGGCTCGCCGACGTGGTCGCCCATGAGGCGGGCGGCGCCGACCTGGCCACCTTGTTCGTCGACGAGGGGTTCGGGTCGCTGGACGCCGAGACCCTCGACGACGTGCTCGACATCCTCGACACCCTGCGCGCCAACGGCCGGGCGGTCGGGGTGGTCAGCCACGTGGCCGAGATGCGCCACCGCATCCCGGCGCAGCTGGTGGTCACCAAGGCGCGCACCGGCTCGACCGTTCGCCTGGCCGGGGTCGCGGGATAGCCCAGTCTCCTGCGGAGGAGGGGTCCTCAGTCCTCGGCGAAGGCGTCGGGCGGCGGGCAGGAGCAGACCAGGTGGCGGTCGCCGTAGGCCTGGTCGATGCGGGCCACCGGAGGCCAGTACTTGTCGGGGTCGGGGCCCGTGGGGAACGCCGCGACCTCACGCGGGTAGGCGCGGTCCCAGTCACCGACGATCGCGCGGGTGGTGTGAGGAGCGCCGCGCAGGGGCGACTTCTCGACGCTCCACTCCCCTCGCTCGACCTGGTCGATCTCGGCGCGGATGGCCAGCATCGCGTCGCAGAAGCGGTCGATCTCACCGAGGTCCTCGGACTCCGTCGGCTCCACCATCAAGGTGCCCGCGACGGGAAACGACATCGTCGGGGCGTGGAAGCCGTAGTCGATGAGCCGCTTGGCGACGTCGTCGACGGTGACGAGAGAGGCCTTGGTGACCGGCCGCAGGTCGAGGATGCACTCGTGGGCGACCAAGCCGCCCTGGCCCTTGTAGAGCACCGGGAACGCGTCGTCGAGCCGACGGGCGACGTAGTTGGCCGACAGGACGGCGGTGGCCGTGGCCTTGCGCAGACCCTCGGCGCCCATCATCGCGACGTAGGCCCACGAGATCGGCAGGATGCCTGCCGAGCCGTACGGCGCGGCGCTGACCGCGCCGACACCCTCGCGCTGCGCGGGGTCGGGGTGCTGCCGGTGCGACGGCAGGAAGGGTGCCAGGTGGGCGCGCACTCCGATCGGGCCGACGCCGGGGCCTCCCCCGCCGTGCGGGATGCAGAACGTCTTGTGCAGGTTGAGGTGGGAGACGTCGCCGCCGAACTCGCCGGGCCGCGCGTGGCCGAGCAGGGCGTTCAGGTTGGCGCCGTCGACGTACACCTGGCCACCGGCCTCGTGGACGAGCCGGCACAGGTCGGTGATCGAGCCTTCGTAGGCGCCGTGCGTCGAGGGATAGGTCACCATGATCGCGGCCAGGTCGTCGTGGTGCTCGTCGCACAGGCGGCCCAGGTCGTCGAGGTCGACGGTGCCGTCGTCGGCGGCCTTGACCACGACGACCTTCATGCCGGCCATGACCGCCGATGCGGCGTTGGTGCCGTGGGCAGACGACGGGATCAGGCAGACGTTGCGGCCCTCGTCACCGCGCGAGTGGTGGTAGCCGCGGATCGCCAGCAGCCCGGCGAGCTCGCCCTGCGAGCCGGCGTTGGGCTGGATCGAGACCCGGTCGTAACCCGTCGCCTCGGCCAGCCAGGTTTCGAGCTGTCCGATCAGCTCGCGGTAGCCCTCGGCGTCGGCAGCCGGCGCGAACGGGTGGAGGTCAGCGAAGCCCGGCATCGAGACCGGCTCCATCTCGGTGGTCGCGTTGAGCTTCATCGTGCAGGACCCGAGCGGGATCATCCCGCGGTCGAGGGCGTAGTCACGCGCCGAGAGCCGCCGCAGGTAGCGCAGCATCTGGGTCTCGGAGCGGTAGGCGTGGAACACCTCGTGGGTCAGGTAGTCGGTGTTGCGCTGCAGCGTCTCGGGCACGGACCGGACCCTGGAGAACCCGACGCTCCCGTCGTGCTCGACGCCGAACGCCTCGAGCACCGCAGCCAGCGTGCGGCCGTCGAACGTCTCGCCGACGCTCAGGCCCACATGGTCGTCGTCGACGAGGCGGAGGTGCAGGTCGTGCTCGCGGCCGCGAGCGACCATCTCGGCGGCCCGACCCGGCACCCGCGCGAGGACGGTGTCGAAGAACTGCTCGTGCACGATCTCCACGCCGCCGGCCTCGAGGAGGCCGGCCACAGCGCTCGCCTGCTGGTTGACCTGCTCCGCGATCGCCTCGAGTCCCTCGGGGCCGTGGTAGACGGCGTACATCGAGGCGACCACCGCGAGCAGCACCTGCGCCGTGCAGATGTTGGAGGTCGCCTTGTCGCGGCGGATGTGCTGCTCGCGGGTCTGGAGGGCGAGGCGGTAGGCCGGGCGGCCCTCGGCGTCGACCGAGACCCCGACCAGGCGGCCGGGCAGATGCCGCTCGAGGCCCGCGGCGACGGACATGAAGCCGGCGTGCGGGCCGCCGTAGAACATCGGGACGCCGAAGCGCTGCGAGGAGCCGACGACCACGTCGGCGCCGAGCTCACCGGGCGACTCGAGCAGGGTGAGGGCGAGCAGGTCGGCGGCGACCACGGCGAGGGCGTCGCGCTCGTGGGCGGCCTCGATCACCGGCCGCGGGTCGAGGATCCGGCCCGAGGCACCGGGGTACTGGACGAGCACTCCGCACACCCCGCCGTCGGGCAGGCCCTCGGTCAGGTCGGCGACGACGACCTCGATGCCCATCGCCGCGGCGCGGGTGTGGATCACCTCGATCGTCTGCGGCAGGGCGTCGGCGTCGACCACGAAGGGCCCGTCGGCGGTGCGCTTGGCACGTCGTACCAGGGTCATCGCCTCCGCGGCCGCCGTGCCTTCGTCGAGCAGGCTGGCGTTGGCCGTGGGCAGCCCGGTCAGGTCGCCGATCACGGTCTGGAAGTTGAGCAGCGCCTCGAGCCGGCCCTGGGAGATCTCCGGCTGGTACGGCGTGTAGGCGGTGTACCAGGACGGGTCCTCGAGCACGTTGCGGCGGATCACCGGCGGGGTGATCGTCGCGTGGTAGCCCAGGCCGATCATCGACTCGGCCGGCCGGTTGAGGCCCGCCAGGCGGCGCAGCTCACGGGCGGCGTCGTGCTCCGAGAGCGGCTCGGGGAGGTCGAGGGTGCGCGACTGGATGGTCGAGGGCACGGCGGCATCCATCAGCGCATCGAGGGAGTCGAAGCCGACGGCCTCGAGCATCCGGGACACGTCGTGGGCGCGGGGGCCCAGGTGGCGATCGGCGAAGGTCGTGCGGACGGGCTGGTTCACGGGTGGCTCCTCGACTAGGTCGGTCAGCCTCCCCCTCTGTCACCCGGCCGGTGTCGACCGACGGCGCTCCAGAGTTGCCTGTCCCCCACGGTCCTGGCGCCTGAGAGGTTCCGGGGAGGGGTTGCCCCTTCGGCGCTCGGTCCGGCTCGGTCGACAGGTGTCGAGCGTGCCGGGCAGAGACTCTCCCGTGCGGGATGTTCAGCAGTCGTGAGTGTAACGGGCGCAGGCGTGAGAAACCCGCATCGCCGGGTCGTGGACGATGCGGGCTCCCAGTGGTGCTCGACGCTGGGCTCAGCCGAGCCTGGCCGCGCGACGGGCGGCGAGCTCGTCGTTGGCCTGCGGCTCGGGGGTCTCCTCGGCCGTGCGCTCGCTCGGCAGGTCGGAGAGGGTGCCCTCGATCTCGCGCCAGACACCGCCGATCGCGATGCCGAAGACCCCCTGGCCGCCCTGGAGGAGGTCGATCACCTCGTCGTTGCTGGTGCACTCGTAGACGGAGGCGCCGTCGCTCATCAACGTGACGCGGGTCAGGTCGTCGGTGCCGCGGGCCCGGAGATGCTGGACCGCAATGCGGATCTGCTGCAGCGAGATGCCGGCGTCGAGGAGCCGCTTGATCACCTTGAGGATCAAGATGTCGCGGAAGGAGTAGAGGCGCTGGGAGCCCGACCCGGTGGCGCCGCGCACGGTCGGCTCGACCAGACCGGTGCGGGCCCAGTAGTCGAGCTGGCGGTAGGTGATGCCGGCGGCGTTGCACGCGGTCGGCCCGCGGTAGCCGGTGTCGCTGGGCAGCGGCGAGACGTCGTCGTCGAAGAGCAGCCCCTGCTCCTCCGCGGTCTCCGCAGCCAGTACGGCGTCCGCCTGCGCGGCTCGGTCCGCGGCCTGCTGCTGCTCGTTGTCGTTCACTACGACCTCCGTCGCTACCTCGCTGAGCGTGACTCCCGGGGAACCGGCGCCGTCTGACTCTGCTTCATCACACATGATGACGCAGCAACGACACCGATGGAGTTACAACGAGGACAGTTCACGTTAAGCCTGCGGCTCATCCTCGTCAAAGAAGGTGGCGGCGTGTCGCAACCCTCAACCTCAGGTTGAGGGTGAGGAGCCACGTGAGGACCCTCAGGTGGACTCGAAGTCCTCAGGGGTCACCTGGTCGAGGAACTCGCGAAACCGCTCGACCTCGTCCTCCTGCTCCGCGGGCGCATCGAGCCCGGCCTCGGCCAGGACCTCCTCAGCGCACACGATGCGGCTCCCGGTGCGCAGGGCGAGCGCGATCGAGTCCGACGGCCGGGCACTCACCTCGACCCCCGAGGCGAGCACGAGAGTCGCGAAGAACATGCCGTCCTTGACCTCGGTGATCCGGACCTCGGTCAGCTCGTTGCCGGTCGACTCGAGCACGTCCTTGAGCAGGTCGTGGGTCAGCGGACGAGGAGGTACGACGCCCTGCTGGGCGAAGGCGATCGCGGTGGCCTCGACCGCTCCGATCCAGATCGGGAGGTAGCGCTGGCCCTCGACCTCGCGCAGCAGCACGATCGGGCTGTTCGACGGCATCTCCACCCGGACACCCAGGACGTCGACCTCGCGCATGTCGACCACACTACCCCCGCACCACAGCCCGTTCGCGGCCGCGCGGCAGCGGTTCAGGAGCTGCGGAGCCCGGCCTTGACCAGGGTCGCGTGCAGTCGCACGGACAGGGCGGCGATCTCGCTCACGGTGTCGTCGGCGCGGGCCTTCGCCGCGGCGTCGCGCCCACGCTTCTGCGGTGCCACGACCTGCTCGACCAGACCCACCTCCCGGTCGGCGGCGGTCTTGAAGGCCCGCAGGTGCCGCGGCTCCAACCCGAACTCGGCCAGCTCGCGGGCGGTGGTGGCGATGACCAGGGCGTCGGTGTCGTAGTGACCGGTGCCGGCCTTGGCCTTCACCAGGCCGTACTGCTCGAGCTGGCCGAGGAGCTCCTCGGGGATCTCGGCGATCTTGAGCAGCTCCTTGCGGGAGAGCCGGAGGTGGTCGCGACGCGAGAACGACTCCGGGCTGGGGAGGCCGTCCGACGCCAGCGCGACCGTCGGCACCGTCGGCACGGTGGGGTCGATCGGAGGGGGCGCCAGCCCGCGGTCGATGGCATCGAGGTGCTCGCCGATCACCCGCAGCGGCAGGTAGTGGTCGCGCTGCATCCGCAGCACGTAGCGCAGCCGGTCGACGTCCTCGGGTGAGAACTTCCGGTAGCCCGACGGCGTGCGCTCGGGCTTGACCAGCCCCTTGTCCTCGAGGAACCGGATCTTGGGGATGGTCACGCCAGGGAAGTCGGGGCGCAGCAGGTCGAGGACCTCACCGATGTTGTGCCGCACCCGTCCCGAGGCCGTGGCACTGGACCCGAGGGCGCCGCGAGCATCGGTCACGGCGACTCGTGGCCCTGGAAGAACACGAGGCGGTACTTGCCGATCTGCACCTCGTCGGTGTCCTTGAGGACCACCGTGTCGATGCGGTCGCGGTTGACGTAGGTGCCGTTGAGGCTGCCGGCGTCGGCGACGCTGAACGTCGTCCCCTCGCGGGTGAACGTCGCGTGGCGCCGCGAGACGGTGACGTCGTCGAGGAAGATCTCGCTGTCGGCATGGCGGCCGGCGGTGACGACGTCCTTGTCGAGGAGGAACCGGCTGCCCGCTCCCGGTCCGCGCTGCACGACCAGCAGGGCCGAGCCCACGGGCAGGGCGTCGACCGCCGCCGCGTCGACCGGGTTGAGCTGTCGGTCGGAGGAGATCTCCGACCGCTCGCCGCCGATACTGATGGTCGCGGTCGAGTCCGTAGCCCCGGACGCCAGGGGGGTCCCGCACTGCGAGCAGAAGCGCGCGTCGTCGGGGTTCCCCTTGCCGCAGTTGGTGCAGTACGGCACGTCGTCTCCTGTCCGGAAACCCTCACCAGAGGGCTGAGGTTGATGGCTCCTCGAACCTATCAGGCACACCCCGACCCTCGGGACACAACAAACGGGTCGCTACTCGCCGAGCTGGGCCTGGTACGCCGCGGCGTCGAGGAGGGCGTCGACGGCACCCGGGTCGGTGGGGGCGAGCTCATAGAGCCAGCCGCCGCCGTAGGGGTCGCTGTTGACCAGCTCGGGGGTGGCGTCGAGGGCCTCGTTGACGGCCACGACCTCGCCGTCGACGGGCGCGTAGACGTCGCTGACCGACTTGGTCGACTCGAGCTCGCCGCAGGCCGAGCCGGCGGCGACCTTCTCCCCCACCGACGGCAGCGAGACGTAGACGATGTCGCCGAGCTGGTCCTGGGCGTAGTGGGTGATGCCGACGCGGACCGAGCCCTCGGCCTCACCGGGTGAGCGGACCCACTCGTGCTCCTGGGTGTACTTCAGGTCGTCGGGGTACACGCGAGGCTCCTCCTGCTGGGATGACCGGATGACGTCGAGCCGCAGGCTACCCGCACGGGGACCGCCACCGTCAGGGCGTCTGCGGGAACGACTCGCCCGGCACCTTGTGGACCGAGGTGATGTCGAGCGACTTCAGCTGCTGGACGTCGACCGTGGCGCCGGAAGCCTTGAACTGCGCGATCGGTCCGTCGATGAGGCTGAGCGACCCTTGGAGCGTGCGCGGGTCGCCGATCGCGTCGATCACGTAGGGCGAGCTGAGCTTCGTGCCGTCGATCTCGAGGCCGCCGTCGGTGGCCTGCACCGAGCTCTGGGCCACCAGTCGCACCTTCCCGTTGACCTGGATCGCCTCGGCCCCCGCCGAGCGCAGCTCCTCGATCGTGTCGAGGACGGAGTCGACGTCGATCTGCCGCGGGCCCTCGGTGACCGTCATCCGCATGCCGGGTCCGGTGACCGGGACCAGCCCGGCCAGGACGGCCAGCTCCTGGGCCTGTGTCTGCGCCGCGCTCAGGGCGGCGCTCTGCCGCCGCTGGCTCGCCTCCAGCCGCCGGCGCTCGGCCTCGAGCTGGTCGAACTGGTTCTGGGCCCGCTGGGAGGTCCCGGCCAGGGCGGACAGCACGTCGACGAGGTCCTGCTCGCGGTAGCCGGCGTAGGTGTTGTCCGCGGTGTTGGCGCGGACCTGGGTGACAGCGGCGAAGCCCAGCACGGCCAGCAGCACAGCCACCACGACCTGTGACCGTGACGGGCGCAGCAGGGCCTGACGCAGCCGCTCCGGAGCGGCCTCGTCGGGCGCCGAGTCGGGAGCGGGGTCAGGCATGGAAGATGTACCGCCTGATCTGCGCGACGTTGGAGAAGATCCGGATGCCGAGCACCACGATCACGCCGGTGGACAGCTGGCCGCCGACGCCGAGCTTGTCGCCGAGGAAGACGATGGCGGCGGCGATGACGACGTTGGAGAAGAAGGAGACGACGAAGACCTTGTCGTCGAAGATCCCCTCGAGGTAGGCACGCAGGGCGCCGAACACGGCATCCAGCGCGGCGACGACCGCGATCGGCAGGTAGGGGTCGAGGCCTGCCGGGACGTCGGGGGTGAAGATCAGGCCGAGGATCACGCCGACCAGAAGCCCCAGTGCCGCGATCATGAGCCGCTGTCCCCCTGCGTGCGTTGGTCGAGGTTCTTCGTCGGTGCGAGGCGTGCCGAGCGCAACGTGGGCGTCGGCGCCGCGGGCACCGTCATCGTCCCACCGTTGGTCACGTCGAAGCGAAACCCGAGGCTGTCCTTGAGCGCGTACCAGCGGGCACCGGCGGAGGTGGAGAGCAGGTTGGCCGGCAGGGTGCCGGGGTTGCCGATCACCGAGAAGACGTAGGGCGCGTTGATCGGCTGGGAGTTGAGCAGCACCTGGAAGCCGACGTTGCGGAAGGCCCCGGAGCCGGTCACCCGCTTCCCGTTCACGGAGATCGCCTGCGCCCCCGACGCCCAGAGGGCGTTGGTCAGCAGGGCGAGGTCGGAGTCGCGGATCATCTGGCTGGGGTCGACGTTGGGTGGGTTGGCGACGGTGACCTTGACGCCGGAGCCGCGTAGGGGGCCGAAACCGGCCTGCTGCGCGACGCGGTCGAGGGCGGCCTGGGTGGCCCGGGTCTTGGTCTGCTGCGCGGTGATCGACCGCTGCAGGACCAGGACGCGAGCCTGCTCGGTGGACAGCTGCTTCTGCAGGTCGCTGACCGCCTGGCGCCGGACGTTGACCTGGTCGATCAGGCTGGCCCGGTTGGCGTCGGAGACGTTGGCGTTCTGGGAGGTCTGGACGGCGGCCACGGTGACCAGGGCGCCGAAGACGAGCAGCACCACGGCCGCCGTACGACGGGGCGCCTGGCGAGTCTCGGGCGGCGTGCCGGCAGCCCGCTTGCGGGCCGCGACGTGCTCGTAGTCGGCGTCGAGCGAGCGCTGCGTGATCAGTGACAGCAGCGGCTGGGTGACGTGCTCGGGCAGCGGCCGCGTGGGAGCGTCAGCCATGGGACACCGCCCGCCGGTCGGTGGACTTCACCAGCTTGTAGACCTGGTAGGCGTAGAGGATCCCGGCCCACCAGTAGAGCCCGATCCCCCAGATGGCGAAGGACCAGCCGAACACCTTGGCCAGGGTCGCGACCGCACTCGAGCCGTCACCGAGGAGCAGCAGTGGGAAGGCGTAGAGCAGGTTGAAGGTCGCGGCCTTGCCGAGGAAGTGCACCGGCAGGGCGCTGTAGCCGCGCGTGCGCAGGACCGGGACGAGCCCCCATAGCAGGACGTCACGCAGGGGCAGGATGATCGCGAACCACCACGGCACGATGTCGCGCAGCGCCAGCCCGATCACGACCGCCAGGATGTAGAGGCGGTCGGCCACGGGGTCGAGGATCTGCCCCAGACGAGAGGTCTGGTGGAGCCGCCGGGCGAGGTAGCCGTCGAGGTAGTCGGTGATGCCCGAGAGCATCAGCACCCCGAGCGCCCAGCCGTCGGCCTCGGGCACCAGCACGAGCCACAGGAACAGTGGGACGCCCAGCAGGCGCAGGAAGCTGAGCACGTTCGGGACGGTCCACACGCGCAGGTCGCGTGAGGTCTCGTCCACCACTGCCGTCTGCACCTTCATCCGCTGGAACTCGTGACGTCGCCCGCCTTCGCCGGGGACACCCTAGCCGTCCACCCCACGCGTCTCGGAGACGCCGGGCGGGGTCGCGGGGTCCTGCTGCGCACCGAGCCGGGCGCGCAGGTGCGCGCCGAGATGGGCACTGTCGCGGATCTCCCCCACCAGCTCCTCGATCACGTCCTCGAGGGTGGCGACGCCGACCGTCTCGCCGGTCGCGTCGACGACGCGCGCCATGTGGGCCCCCCGGCGCTGCAGCTTCTCCAGGGTCTCGTGGAGGGGGTCGTCGGAGCGCACCAGCGCGAACGGGCGCACCCACTTGTCGTCGACCACGCGCTGGCGATGCTCCTCGTCGAGCTCGAGCACGTCCTTGATGTGCAGGTAGCCGGTCAGCTCCCCGTCGTCGCCGACCACGGGGAACCGGCTGAACCCGGTGGCCGCGCAGAGCGCCTCCACGTCCGCCCCGGTCGAGCCGCGTCGTACGGTCCGGAGCGAGGGTGTCGGCAGGTTGACCGTCGACACCGTCTTCTCGGTGAAGCCCAGGGCACCGGAGAGACGGTCGTACTCGCCGTCCTCGAGCAGGCCCTCGCCCCGGGACTCCTCGACCAGGGCGGCGACCTCCTCCCGGGTGTACGTCGAGCTGACCTCGTCCATGAGCCGCACCCCGAACAGCCGCAGGATCGAGCTGGCCATGGCGTTCACGACCCGGATCACCGGTCGGGTGACCGAGACGATGGCCCAGATGGGGGTGCCGAGCACGAGCGCGGCCCGGTCGGGGCCCGCAAGCGCGATGTTCTTGGGGATCATCTCCCCGAGCACCACGTGCAGGTAGACCACGACCGCGAGGCCGACCGCGAACGCGATCGGGTGGATCAGCGAGGCCGGCACGTGCAACGTGGTCAGGAGCGGCTCGAGCAGGTGGGCGGCCGCCGGCTCCGCCACGGCGCCGAGCACCAGCGAACAGACGGTGATGCCGAGCTGGTTGACCCCGATCACCAGCGACATGTTCTCCATCGCCCGCAGCGTCGTCCGGGCGAACCGGGAGCCCTCCTCGGCCCGCGGCTCGATCTGGCTACGGCGGGCCGAGACCAGGGCGAACTCCGCCGCCACGAAGAAGGCGTTGCCGAGCACGAGGAAGAAGGCCAGCAGCACCGCTGCGCCGCTGCTCACTGGTCGTCACCCCCCAGCACCCGGAGGGTCAGCCGGTCGATGCGCAGGCCGTCCATGTGGTCGACCGTCAGCACCGCCAGGCGCTGCCGGTCAGGGAGGTCGGGATCATCGCGATCGGGCACCGGGACCTCCGCGACGTCGCCCTTCTCGGGCACCCGGCCGAGCACCTGCATGACGAGGCCGGCGATCGTGTCGTAGTCCTCGTGGTCCGGCAGCTCGACCCCGGTCAGGTCCTCGACCTCGTCGGGTCGCAGCAGCCCGGACAGCGACCAGGAGCCGTCGGGGCGACGGCGGGCCCGCGCGCCGAGCCGGTCGTGCTCGTCGGAGATGTCGCCGACGATCTCCTCGATCACGTCCTCGATGGTCACGATGCCGGCCTGGTCGCCGTACTCGTCGAGGACGACGGCGAGCTGGCCCTCCTCGCGCAGCAGCGCGAGCAGCGGGTCGAGGCGCAACGAGTCGGGTACGACGATCGGTCGCGACATCAGGTGCTTGACCTTGGTGGTCTGCCGCTCGGGCAGCGAGAGGGCGACGGCGTGCTTGACGTGGACCGTGCCGACCACGACGTCCTCGTCGTCGAGCACCGGGAAGCGGGAGTGGCCGGTCTCGCGGGCGAGCCCGATCACCTCCCAGGCCCGGTCGTTGCCCTCGAGGCTGATCGTGCGCACCCGCGGCGTCATGATCTCGCCGGCCGTGCGGGTGCCGAACTCCACCGAGCGCTCCATCAGCTCGGCGGTGTCGGGGTCGAGCGTGCCCACGGTCCCGGATCGCGCGATCAGGGAGGCCAGCTCGGTGGACGAGCGGGCCGACCGGAGCTCCTCCTGGGGCTCCATCCCCAGGCGCCGCACGATCGCGTTGGCCGACCCGTTGAGCACCCGGATCGGTCCGCGCATCACGGCGGTGAAGGCACGCTGGAAGCCCTGCGTCGCCCGCGCGGTCTCCATCGGCTTGGCGATCGCGAAGTTCTTGGGGACCAGCTCGGCGAAGATCATCGTCACCAGCGAGCTCAGGGTCAGGCCGATCGCCACCGCCAGCGGCCGCACCGCACCCTCGGGGACCCCGAGGCTGCGCAATGGCCCGGAGATCAGGTCGGCGATGGCCGGCTCGGCCAGGAAGCCGATCGCCAGATTGGTGATCGTGATGCCGACCTGAGCACCGGACAGCTGGGTCGACAGCGAGCGCAGCGCTCGCTGGAGCCCGCGGGCGGTCGCGTCCCCCTGCTCGGCGTCGGCCTGCACCTTGGTGCGGTCGACGGTGACGAACGAGAACTCCGCCGCGACGAAGGCTCCGGCGGCGATCACGAGGAGCACGGAGACCCCGAGGAGCAGCCAGGCGGTCAGCACGGGCTCACGCCCGAGGAAGGGAACGGTTGGGGGCGACTGTCGGAGCCGTCCATGGGCGGGTGGGGTCCTTCGGACTCGGGGGCGCTGCCGGTGGCCGGGTCAGACCCGGGATGCAGCCCGACTCTACCGACCCGCGGTGGAGCCGGCCTCGTGCCGGGCCAGCCAGTGCACGAACACCACCAGGTCCGGGTTGTGACGCGGGATCCCGGTCTCCCGCGCCAGACAGCGGACCATGGCCGGCCCGGTCCAGGCCAGCGGGAGCCGGTCGCGGCAGACCGGCCAGGCGTCGTCGATCACCGCGACCTGGTGCGCCGACAGTCCCGCGAGAGCCGCCGGTCGGACCTCGGGGATGACGGGAGGCTCGGTCGGGGACGCCGTGGCCGTGGGCTCGTCGGTGGGACCGGTCGGGCTCGGTGACGGGGACTCGCCCGGGCCGTCGGTGGGTCCGGTCGGGCTGGGTGACGGCGACTCGGACGGGGACTCGGTCGGGCTCGCCGACGGCGACTCGGACGGGGACTCGGTCGGGCTCGCCGACGGCGACTCGGACGGGGACTCGGTCGGGCTCGCCGACGGGGACTCGGACGGGGACTCGGACGGGGACTCGGACGGGGTGTCGGTCGGAGACACGCTCGGCGTCGGCAGCTGGCTGGGCTCCGTCGTCGGCGTAGGCGTCGGCCTCGTGGTCGGTGCCGTGGTCGGCTCGGAGGGAGTCGCCGTCGACGACCTGGTCGGCTGCGCCGGCGAGGGCCCGCTGCTCACGACCGGCCCCGGGCGAGCGGCCTGGCTCGGCTGGGTGGTGACGACCGGTCCCGTGGAGGTCGGGCCCACGAACGGCGACCCGGCCCGGTAGGCACGGGCGATGGCCAGCACGTCGGCGACGTAGGCGCTGCTGTGGTTGTAGCGGTAGACCGCGTGGCGCTGCCCGGCCACGGTCGAGAGGTCCTCCTGGCCGGCACAGAGGTAGACCGCCGAGCCGAGCGACGCGTCGTCGATGTCCTCCACGTTGCGCCGGCCGTCGCCGTCGCCGTCGACCGCCACGACCGACCAGGTGGACGGCAGGAACTGCATGGGACCCACGGCGCGGTCGTAGCGACGGTCGTGGTCGAGCCGCCCGGCATCGGTGTCGCGGATCAGCGCCGTGCCGTGCTGCCCGTCGAGCCGGGGTCCGAGCACGTCCGGGTGGTCGACGCCCTGGGCGTCGAGGCTGCTGCCACCGAACCGCCCGTGGTCGGACTCGACCCGTCCGATGGCCGCCAGGAGGGCCCAGTCGAGCCGGCAGGAGGTGTCGGCGGCGTCGATCACGACCGCGGCTCGCTGGTAGGCGACCAGGGCGACCGCCGGGATCTCCTGCACGTCGACCAGCGCGGCCGGCGTCGTACGGCGCGAGATCGAGGCCGGAGGATCGGTGGAGCGGGCGTGCGGCCACGGCAGGTGGGGACCGGACGGTGGGGAGACGGGGGGCGTGCCCGACGTGGGGGATCCGGCGCCGCCCTGCGCGCCTGCGAGCACGTCGACGACCGGGTCACGCGAGCCCGAGACGAGGGCCGCAGCCAGGACGGCCGCGAGGCCGGAGGTGACCGAGGCGCGCCAGCCGGACCGGCGCAACCAGTCCGTCCTCACGGCGTCTCGAGACGTCGACCTCCCCCAGATCACCCCTTCGACGTTACGCCTGGCAGGCCAGAGACCGAACCCCCCAGATGGATGAACTTAGGCACAACTCCACGTGTCCGGAGCGGCCCGTCGGGCAGTCCACGATTTCCTCCAGTTCGGGCGCGACGAGCAGGACCAGGCCCTAGGGTGGGCGCACCCAGACACCTCCGTCGCGCCGGTCCTGGGGGGCTCCCCGCGGCGGAACGCCAGAAATGTGAGCCCCCGCATGACCACCCGTCGTACCGTTCTGACCGGCGCCGGCGCAGCTGCCGCCGCCACCGTGCTCGCCGGGCCGCTCGAGGCCGCCGACGCCGCCACCGTCGTACGCCGCGGCTCGACCTCGCTGCTGCCCACCCAGCAGCGCCACCTCGTCGGGCGCTTCTCCTACGGCGTGACGCCCGCCCTCGCCGCCGAGGTGCGCAAGCACGGCGGGGCCCAGCAGTGGTTCGACTGGCAGCTGCAGGCGGGACGCATCACCGACCCGGCCGGCGACGCCACCCGTTCCTGGTACCCCACCGTGGGCTGGTCGGTCGGGCGCATCGTGAGCGAGACCAAGGCCAACAACATCGGTGGCTGGCAGATCATGGCCGACTACCAGAACTGGCTGCTGGTGCGACGCATGATCAGCCGGCGCCAGGTGCTCGAGACGATGACCGAGTTCTGGGAGAACCACTTCAACGTGCCGGTCAGCGCCGACGGCGTCTACACGTGGCGCAAGGACTACGGCGAGGTGATCCGCGCGCGTGCGCTGAGCTCGTTCGAGTCCCTGCTGCAGGCGGTGTCGGTGCACCCCGCCATGGGGCTCTACCTCGGCAACGCCGTCTCCGACGCCGAGCACCCCAACGAGAACCAGGGACGCGAGCTGCTCGAGCTGCACACGGTGGGGCTCGCGGCCGGCTACACCGAGGCGCACGTCGTCAGCTCGGCCCGCATCCTGACCGGCTGGCAGGTCGACATGTGGGACACGTGGCGTGCCGGCTACAACGAGATCGCCCATTGGACCGGCAAGGTGCGGGTGCTCGACTTCAGCCGCGCCAACCGCTCCGAGGACGGTAGGCAGCTGACCCGCGACTACCTCCACTACCTCGCCCACCACCCGGCCACCGCGCAGCACATCGCGGCCAAGCTGGCCACCGTCTTCGTCAGCGACGCACCACCCAAGGCCCTGGTCAGCCACCTGGCGAAGGTCTACCTGGCCCACGGCACGCAGATCCGGCCGGTGCTCCAGACGCTGGTGGCCTCGACGGCGTTCAAGGACTCCGTCGGTGACAAGATCCGCGACCCGGAGAACGACCTCGTCGCCACCTACCGGCTGATGAACGTCAAGGTCGCCAAGCCCGATGCCGACGACCGCGCCGCCCACCAGCTGCTGTGGCAGGCCGAGGGCATGGGGATGATGCCGATGTCGTGGCCGGCGCCCAACGGCCAGCCCATCGTCGGCGCCGCCTGGGCCTCCCCGTCGCGGGTGATGGGCTCGATGGGCACCCACTACTCGATGGCCAACGGCTGGTGGCCCAGCAAGGGCATCCACTACCCCACGCCCGCGTCGTGGCTCCCCCAGCCGACGACGAGGTTCGACGCGCTGGTCGAGCACATGGCCCAACGGATCCTGCACCGCCACGCCAGCTCCTCCCTGCAACAGGCCTGCCGACAGGCGGTGGGGCTGGCCGCCTCGGACCAGATCGACGCGAACCACGCCTTGATCAAGTGGGAGTTCGGGCGCCTGCTGACCACCTTCTTCGACTCTCCCGACTTCCTCCGGCGGTGACCCGATGGACCCGATGACCCCCTCCCTCGAGGGCACCTGCTGCCCCGAGTACGCCGCGATGTCGCGCCGCAGCCTGCTGCGCGGCGCCCTGGCCCTGGGCGGCGCCACCTTCCTGGTCGGCAACGCCACGGTCTCCGCCTCCGCGTCGTCGTCCACGCCGGCCTCGTCGGTGCTGGTGGTGCTCTCGCTGCGCGGCGGAGCCGACGGGCTGTCGCTCGTGGTCCCCTACGGCGACCCCGGCTACTACGCGGCACGACCCACGATCGCGATCCCGCAGGCCCAGCTCCTGGCCGGCACCACCGACGGTCTCTTCGGGCTGCACCCCCAGCTGGCGCCGCTGCTCCCCCTCTGGACCGCCGGCAAGCTGGCCGCGATCCATGCGACGGGGCTGGTCACCGCCAACCGGTCGCACTTCTCCGCGATGGAGGAGGTGGAGGAGGCCGACCCGGGCTCGAACGCCCGGATCGGTTGGCTGAACCGGCTGGTCGGCAGCAGCCCGGTCGGTGCGGGCGGCTCTCCGCTGCAAGGGGTCGGGGTCGTGAACGGCACGCCGCCGACCGAGATCTCCGGCCCGGTGCCGTTGATGACCGTCGGCTCCGTGGACGACGCGAAGATCGCCGGTGACGACCCGGCCGATCCCGCGCACCCGCGGCGCAGCTCGCTGCACACCCTGTGGGCCCATGATCGGAGCCCGATGGGCACCGCTGTGCGGTCGACCCTCAAGGCCACCCAGGACATCACCCCCGCCGTCCAGGCCGCCGACAACAGCGCGTCGTACGGCGGCTCCCACCTGGGCGCCGCCCTGTCCACGGCGGCCCGGATCATCCGCGGCAACGTCGGCACCGAGGTGATCACCGTCGACCAGGGCGACTGGGACATGCACGTCGACCTCGGCAACCTGGGCGGTGGTCAGATGCTCGGCAACGCCCACGACCTGGGGACCGCGCTGGCGGCGTTCTTCGCCGACCTCGGCGACCAGACGGACAAGGTCACCCTGGTGACGATCAGCGAGTTCGGGCGCCGGGTGCTGGAGAACGGCAACCGCGGGCTCGACCACGGCTGGGGCAACGTGATGTTCGTGGCCGGCCAGGGCGTCAAGGGTGGGTCCTACTACGTGAACGCGCAGCAGGGCTGGAAGCCGCTGGCCGACGACTTGCAGTCCGACCTCCACGTCACCACCGACTACCGCCAGGTGCTCGCCGAGATCGTGAAGGGGAGGTTCCCCGGGGCCACGCCCGGCACCGTCTTCCCCGGGCTCGGCGGCTACACGCCGCTGGGCTTCATGGCCTGACACCCGTTCCCTCCGAGCCCACGCGGTCGCCCCGAAGGGTGATCTCGTGCGGCACGAGCGCGCCTAGGCTCGCGGGCGGCGCGCCGGTTCCCCCGTCGGCGCGGACAGGAGTTCCTCCTTGCTGCCCTCCTGCTGGCCGGTCTCGTGGCGGCGCCGCTGGCCACGTTGCTGTTCTTCACCCACCACCGGAGCGGCCGCACCACCACCTCCGCGTGGTCGTCGGCGGGACGTGTCGTGACCTCGCTGGTGGCCACGCTCGTCCTCGCCCTGGTGGTGGCCGGCGTGCTCACCCTGCTCGGCGCCACCCGCACGAACGTCGTCGCCGGCGCCGCCGGGCTCGTGGTCGTCAGCGTGGTCTGGCTACCGGCGACGCGGCACTGGTGCGCCCGTGCCCATCTCGCGTGGGCGGCCACCTTCCACGTGTTCACGGCCTATCTCGCCTACATGCTGTGGTGGACCTACGTCAGCCACCTCGGGATCCTCGGCACCGTCGGCGCCATGGTGCTGTGGTTGATGGAGGCGTTCGCGGCCTTCCTGGGCGTGGCCTATCTCTGGGAGCTCTGCGACGCCCTCGGCCGGGCCGCCTGGCTGCGGCGCGTCACCTCCGGTGCCACACCTGATGCGCGCGGTCACACGCCGTTCGTCAGCCTCCAGGTCCCGGCCTACAACGAGCCACCCGAGATGGTGATCGAGACGCTGCGGTCGCTGACCGACCTCGACTAATCGGCGTACCAGATCCTGGTCATCGACGACAACACCGACGACGAGACGCTGTGGCGGCCGGTCGAGGACTGGTGCCGCGAGCACGGCCTGAAGTTCGTCCACCTGTCCGACTGGCCCGGCTACAAGTCCGGCGCGCTGAACTACGCGCTCCGCGAGATGGTCGACCCCCGCACCGAGCTGATCGGCGTGATCGACGCGGACTACCAGCTCGCGCCGGACTTCCTGTCCGCCTGTGCGCCGCTCTTCGCCGAGCCGGAGGTCGGCTTCATCCAGGCCCCCCAGGACTACCGGGAGTGGGAGCAGGCGCCCTTCTACCGCCGGCTCTACTTCTCCTACAAGTACTTCTTCGCGGTCTCGCAGCCGTCGCGCAGCGAGCGCGACGGGGCGATCTTCGCCGGCACCATGGGGCTGATCCGCCGCGAGGCGCTCGAGCGCGCCGGCGGCTGGGACGAGTGGTGCATCACCGAGGACGCCGAGCTCTCGCTGCGCCTGCTCCGTGACGGGTGGTCCGGGCTGCACGTCGACCGCTCGTTCGGCGAGGGCGTCATGCCCCTGACCTTCGAGGCGCTCAAGGGCCAGCGGTTCCGCTGGTGCTTCGGCGGCATCCAGATCCTGCGCCAGCACTGGCGGCTGATGCTGCCCGGGCGCCCGAGCCCGAGGAACCAGATGGGCCAGGGCCAGCGCTGGGCCTACCGGTCCGGCGCCATCCAGTGGTACGGCGACCTCCTCGCGGTGATGTTCTTCCTCCTCCTGCTGCTCGGCCCCGGCAACGTCGCCCTCGGCGGCGGGCTCCTCTTCCGCAAGCTCAGCGGCTTCCTGCTCGCCGCCATCCCGATGCTGGCCCTCCTGGGACTGGTGCGCGCGGTGGCCCTGCTCCGCCGGGGCACCGGCGCCTCGTGGCGGGACGCCCTCGGAGAGCCTTCATGATCTGGCAGTCCACGTCGATCGTGGTGGCCCGGGCCTCGGTCCAGGGGCTGTTCGCGAAGCAGGCGGAGTTCCTGCGCACGCCCAAGACCGCCGAAGACGCGCACTGGTAGGACGCCGTGCGGGGCAACCTCCCGGAGTCCCTCTCCGGCGAGCTCGCCGCCCGCCGGCGCACGGAGTACCGCCGGTTCGGGGCCCGCACGGCCACGGTCACGGTCGCCGGGCTGCTCGGCATCGCCGGGGCCGTCGCCGTCGCCGGCATCCTCCTGGCCCCGGCCGGTCAGCAGGTCGTCTCGCCCGACCCGGTCGGCTCGGCCCGCGGGCACCACCCGACGCAGGGACCGTCGTCACCGAGCTCCTCGAACAGCCCGTCGTCACCGACCTCGGGTCCGACCTCGTCGCCGTCCAGCACGACGTCGGGCACGACCGCGCAGACGACGGCACCGGCCAGCACTCCCCCGACGACCGCGCCCACCACGGCGCACGACGCACCGCACCGACCACGGCGCCGACCACTGCTCCCACCACGGGCGCAGCCTCACCGGGTGCCAGCGCGGGCCCCTGACCGAGACCACGACACGCCTCAGGCATCGGACTCGTCGGGACGGAACCGGTAGCCCATGCCCGTCTCCGTCAGGAGGTACGCCGGGCGGCCGGGGTCGGGCTCCAGCTTGCGGCGCAGCTGGGCGAGGTAGAGCCGCAGGTAGTTCGTCTCGGTGTCGTAGCCCGGTCCCCAGACGTCGTGCAACAGGTGCTGCTTGGTGATAAGCCGACCCGGGTTGCGGACCAGGATCTCCAGGATCCGCCACTCCGTCGGTGTCAGCTTCTGGTCGTCGCCCTCCCCGGAGGCCGGCCGCACCCGGTGGGCGGCGAGGTCGACCACCCACTCCCCCAGCCGTACGCTGGGCTCGGCCTGCGGCGTGACCCGGCGCGACACCGCCCGCATCCGCGCGAACAGCTCCTCGATGCCGAACGGCTTGGTGACGTAGTCGTCGGCCCCGGCGTCGAGAGCCGCGATCTTCTGGATCTGCTCGGTGCGGCCGGTGAGCACGATGATCGGCGCCGTCGTCCAGCCCCGCAGCCCGGCGATCACGTCCGTACCCTCCATGTCGGGGAGGCCGAGGTCGAGGATGACCAGGTCGGGCGGGTGCTGGCCCGCGATGCGGAGCGCCGAGGCGCCGTCGGCGGCCGTGTGCACGTCGTACCCGCGGGCGCGCATGTTGACCACCAGCGCTCGCAGGATCTGCGGCTCGTCGTCGACGACGAGCACCCGGCTCACGGCCGGCCTTCCACAGTCGGCTGGTGGACGTCCTCCAGCACGAGCGGGAGCCGGATGGTCATCGTGAGGCCGCCTCCCGGGGTGTCCTCGGCGGTCAGGGTGCCGCCCATCGCCTCGGTCAGCCCGCGCGAGAGCGCCAGTCCCAGGCCGACCCCGGTGGTGTTGTCGCGATCGCCGAGCCGCTGGAAGGGCGCGAACAGCTGGTCGTTCTGGATCTCGGGGACGCCCGGTCCGCAGTCGACCACGCGGATCTCCATCGTGCCCGCGTGGCAGCTCGCCGCGACCAGCGGCGGGCTGGACGTCGGGCTGTAGCGCAGGGCGTTGCCGAGAAGGTTGACCAGCACCCGCTCCAGGAGCACGGCATCGGCCCGGACCTCGGGCAGGGTCTCGGGCACCTTCACCCGCACCCGGGAGGCGTCGGCCCCGAGGGCGTCCAGCACCAGCGGTGCGAGCTCGTCGACGGCCACCGGGCCCAGGCTCACGCCCAGGGCGCCGGCCTCGAGCCGGCTCATGTCGAGCAGGTTCTCGATCAGCCGGGTCAGCCGGTCGAGGGACTCGTCGGCGGTGGCGAGAAGCTCCGCCTGCGCGGCCGGTGTCCACTGGACCCGGTCGCTGCGCAGCGAGGTGACCGCGGCCTTGGCCGACGCCAGCGGGCTGCGCAGGTCGTGGCTGACCGCCGCGAGCAGCGCGGAGCGGGTGCGATCGGCCTCCTCGACCAGGCTCGCCTCCTCGGCCCGGCTGGTCAGCCGCTCGCGCTCCCGCACGGCGGCGGCCTGGGCCGCGAAGGCGGCCAGCAGCCGCTGGTCGGCAGAGCGCACCGGACCGGAGACACGCAGCAGGAACCGGTCTCCGACCGGCACGTCGGTGATGGCATCGGTGCCGGCCGCCGTTCCCACGTGGTCGATCTCCTGCCACTCGCCGGCCGTGTCCGACCGCTCGAAGAGGGTGAGGGCCTCGAGGCCGAAGGTCTCGCGGGCCCGTCCCAGGATCTGGGGCAGCGACGTCTCGCCGCGCAGGATCCCGCCCGCCAGTCCGGCGAGCACGGCTGCCTCGGCGGACGCCCGGCTGGCCTCCGTCGTACGACGGACCACCCGCTCGACGAGGAACGAGACGAGGGCTCCCACGGCCAGGAACATCAGCAGCGACAAGGCGTTGTTCTTGTCCGAGATCGTGAACGTGTAGAGCGGCGGGGTGAAGTAGTAGTTGAGCAGGAGGCTGCCGACCACAGCTGCTCCGAGGGCCGGCCAGAGCCCCCCGATCAGCGCCACCAGGATCACGACCCCGAGGTAGAGCAGGATGTCGCTCGGCAGGTTGAGCTCGCTGCGCAGCCGCGACAGCACGAACGTGAGCACTGGCAGGAGCACCAGGGCGACGACGGCCCCCTGTACGCGACGACGCACGCTGAGGGCGGTGGTCAGGCCCGCCACCGGGACTGACGCGCCGAGCCCGGGAGCCGAGGCCGCCTCGTGGGTGACCAGGTGGACGTCGATCGTCCCCGACAGCCGGGTGACCCGCGCCCCGATGCCCTCACCGGACAAGAACGCCTCCCACCGGCCGCGCCTGCTGGCGCCGAGCACGATCTGGGTGGCGTTCTCGACCCGGGCGAAGTCGAGGATCGCGGTGGCGACGTCGTCCCCCACGACCTGGTGCCAGGACCCGCCCATCGACTCGGCGAGCTCTCGCTGGCGGCCGACCTCCGCCGGGTCGGCCGTGGCGAGCCCGTCGCCCTTGACGACGTGGAGCGCGAGCAGGTCGGCCCCCGTCGTGCGGGTGGCGATCCGGACCGCCCTGCGTAGCAGCGTCTCTCCCTCCGGTCCCCCGGGCAGGGCGACCACGATGCGCTCGCGCGCCTCCCAGGGCTGGTCGATGCCGTGCGCGGCGCGGTAGCGCTGCAGACCCTCGTCGACGCGCTCGGCCACCCAGAGCAGGGCCAGCTCGCGCAGCGCCGACAGGTTGCCGACGCGGAAGTAGTTGGACAACGCGGCGTCCACGCGGTCGGAGGGGTAGATGTTGCCGTGGGCCATCCGCCGGCGGAGGGCCTCCGGTGCGATGTCGACGATCTCGATCTGGTCGGCACGCCGCACCACCTCGTCGGGGATGGTCTCCCGCTGCTCGACGCCGCTGATCCGCTGCACCACGTCGTTGAGCGACTCCAGGTGCTGGATGTTGACGGTCGTGATCACGTCGATGCCGGCGTCGAGCAGGGTGTCGACGTCCTGCCACCGCTTCTCGTGCGTGCTGCCGGGGATGTTGGTGTGGGCCAGCTCGTCGACCAGGGCGACGGCCGGCTGCCGGGCGAGCACGGCGTCGAGGTCCATCTCCTCGAACGAGGCCCCTCGGTAGGTCAGCTGCCGACGAGGCACGACCTCCAGCCCCTCGAGCCGTTCTGCGGTGTGCGCTCGGCCGTGCGTCTCGACCACGCCCACGACGACGTCGGTCCCGCGGCCGAGCCGGCGCATGCCCTCGTCGAGCATGGCGTACGTCTTGCCCACCCCGGGTGCCATGCCGAGGTAGACGCGCAGCCGTCCGCGGTTCACCTGGTCATTGTCCTGCCTGCGCGAGCGCCAGGTTCAGCTCCAGCACGTTGACGCGTGGCTCGCCGAGGAAGCCCAGGACCCGCCCCTGGGTGTGCTCGTCGACGAGCCGCTGCACGTCGGCCACGCTGAGCCCCCTGGCCCGCGCGACCCGGGCGACCTGCAGGTCGGCGTACGCCGGGCTGATGTGGGGGTCTAGCCCGGACCCGCTGGAGGTGACGGCGTCCGGCGGGACGGCTCCCGGGGCGACGCCGTTGTCGAGGGCGACCTGCGCGCGGGCCTTCCGGACGTCCTTCAGCAGCATGCTCGAGTTCGGGCCGAGGTTGGTGCCACCCGAGGCCAGCGCGTCGTACGACGCGGCGGAGGGGCGGGAGTGGAACCACTGGGCGCCGGTGAACTCCTGGCCGATCAGCGACGAGCCGACGTCGTTGCCCTGGAGCTGGACGATCGAGCCGTTGGCCTGGTCGTGGAGGACCACCTGACCCACGCCCGTCATCAGCAAGGGGTAACCGAGGCCGAGTACCACGGTGAACGCGAGGAGGATGAACAACCCCGCAACGGTCTGCCGGAGCATCTTCATGAGTCACCTGATCCCGGGGAGGAACTGCACGACGAGGTCGATCAGCTTGATCCCGATGAACGGGACGACCAGCCCGCCGAGGCCGTAGACCAGCAGGTTGCGCCGGAGCATCGCCGCTGCGGAGGACGGCGTGTAGCGCACGCCGCGCAGGGCCAGCGGCACGAGCGCGATGATCACCAGGGCGTTGAAGATGACCGCGGACAGGATCGCCGACGAAGGGCTGTGCAGACCCATCACGTTGAGCCGGCCCAGGCCCGGGTAGACCGGGGCGAACATGGCCGGGAGGATCGCGAAGTACTTCGCGACGTCGTTGGCGATCGAGAACGTCGTCAGCGAGCCGCGGGTGATCAGCAGCTGCTTGCCGATCTCGACGATCTCGATGAGCTTCGTGGGGTTGGAGTCGAGGTCGACCATGTTGCCGGCCTCCTTGGCCGCCGACGTCCCGGTGTTCATCGCGACGCCCACGTCGGCCTGGGCCAGGGCTGGCGCGTCGTTGGTGCCGTCGCCGGTCATCGCCACCAGCCGGCCGCCCTCCTGCTCCTGGCGGATCAGGGCCAGCTTGTCCTCGGGCTTGGCCTCGGCGAGGAAGTCGTCCACGCCGGCCTCGTCCGCGATCGCCTTGGCGGTGAGCGGGTTGTCGCCGGTGATCATCACCGTGCGGATGCCCATCCGCCGCAGCTCGTCGAACCTCTCGCGCATGCCGTTCTTGACGATGTCCTTGAGGTGGATGACGCCGAGGACGCGTGCGCCGGAGGGTCCGTGCTCGGCGACCACGAGCGGCGTACCGCCGCCGCCGGCGATGGCGTCGACCATCGGGCCCAGGTCGGCCGGCGGAGTGCCGCCACTCTCCCGGACCCACTCGCGGACGGCGCTGGTCGCGCCCTTGCGGACGCTCCGCGGCGTGGCGCCCGCCAGGTCCGCGCGCAGGTCGCACCCGCTCATCCGGGTCTGGGCGCTGAACTCGACGAACGTCGCGTGCGTGCAGCTCACCAGCCGTCCGGTCGCGCAGTCCGTGGTCCCGCTTGGCGAGCACCACGATGGAGCGGCCCTCCGGAGTCTCGTCGGCCAGGCTGGACAGCTGCGCCGCGTCGGCGAGCTCCTGGGCTTCCACGCCGCTCAGCGGCAGGAACTCGACGGCCTCGCGGTTGCCCAGCGTGATCGTCCCCGTCTTGTCGAGCAGCAGGGTGTTCACGTCGCCGGCCGCCTCGACGGCTCGACCGGACATGGCCAGCACGTTGCGCTGCACGAGCCGGTCCATGCCCGCGATGCCGATCGCGGTCGAGCAGGGCGCCGATGGTGGTCGGGATCAGGCAGACCAGCAGCGACACCAGCACGATGCCCGACTGGGGTGCGCCGCTGTAGATCGCCAGCGGCTGGAGGGTGACGACGGCCAGCAGGAAGACGATCGTCAGGCTGGCCAGCAGGATGTCGAGGGCGATCTCGTTCGGGCGTCTTCTGCCGTGCCGCACCCTCGACCAGCGCGATCATCCGGTCCAGGAAGGTCTCGCCCGGCTTCGCCGTGATCCGGACGACGACCCGGTCCGAGAGCACCCGCGTGCCGCCGGTGACCGCCGAGCGGTCACCACCGGCCTCGCGGATCACCGGAGCGGACTCGCCGGTGATCGCGGACTCGTCGACGCTGGCGATGCCCTCGATCACGTCACCGTCGCTGGGGATCACGTCGCCGGCCTCGCACGACGACCCGGTCGTCCGACCTCGAGCGCGGCAGCCGGAGTGGGCTGCTCGACCCCGTCGACGAGGAGCCGGGCCGTCGTCTCCTGCCGGCTGCGCCGCAGCGACGCTGCCTGTGCCTTGCCGCGGCCCTCGGCGACGGCCTCGGCCAGGTTGGCGAACACGACGGTGGCCCACAGCCACACCACGATCAGCCACGCGAACGCCGAGGGCTGGACGACCGCGAGCGCTGTGGACAGGGCGGCCCCGACCTCGACGACGAACATCACGGGGTTGCGCATCATGGCGCGCGGGTCGAGCTTGGCGCAGGCCGCCGGCAGCTGGGTGACCAGCATGCGCGGGGTCGAGCAGCCCGGCGCCGACGCGCGTCGGGGGCGAGCCGGGGTGGGCGAGGGTCGGTCATCGGGTGCATCCCTTCGGCAAGTGGTCCCAGTGCCAGGGCCGGGAAGTAGGTGAGCGCGACGACGACCACCACGACGCCCACGAGCATCGCGACGAACAGTGGCCGGTGGGTCGGCAGCGTGCCCTCGGTGGCCGGGACCGGCTTCTGGGCGGCCAGCGAGCCGGCCAGCCCGAGGACGAACAGCATCGGCAGGAACCGGCCGACGAGCATCGCGAGTCCCGCCGGCGATGTTGTAGAAGGTCGTGTTCGCCGGTGAGGCCGGCGAACGCGCTGCCGTTGTTGTTGGCCTGCGAGGTGAAGGCGTAGAGCACCTCCGAGAGGCCGTGCGGTCCGGCGTTGAGCATCGAGGCCCTGGCCGACGGGATCGACATCGCGACGCCGGTGCCGATCAGGACGAGCGCGGGAGTGGTGAGGATGTAGAGCGCGGCGAACTTCATCTCGCGGGCCTGGATCTTCTTCCCGAGGTACTCCGGCGTCCGGCCCACCATCAGCCCGGCGACGAACACCGTGATCGACGGCGAGGACCAACATCCCGTAGAGGCCGGAGCCGGTGCCGCCAGGAGCGATCTCCCCGAGCATCATGTTGACGATCGCGGACGCCGCCACCGAGCGGCGTGAACGAGTCGTGCATCGAGTTGACCGCGCCGGTCGAGGTCAGGGTGGTGGCGTTGGCGAAGAGCGCCGAGGAGGGTACGCCGAAGCGCACCTCCTTGCCCTCCATCGCGGCTCCCGCCGCGTGGAGCGCCGTACCGGAGTGGCGCGCCTCGAAGGCCGTGATCGAGGCTCAGCGAGACCACGAAGATCACCGCCATCGCCGAGAGGATCGCCCAGCCCTGGCGCCGGTCGCCGAGCAGCCGGCCGAAGGTGCGGGGCAGCGCGAACGGGATCAGCAGAGCAGGAGCGTGATCTCGAGCAGGTTGCTGAAGGGGTTGGGGTTCTCGAACGGGTGGGCCGAGTTGGCGTTGAAGAAGCCGCCGCCGTTGGTGCCGAGCTCCTTGATCGCCTCCTGGCTGGCCACCGGACCGCCCGGGAGGTGCTGGGTGGCGCCGGTGATGGTCGTGACGGTGTGCGGGTCGGCGAGGTTCTGCACGACGCCCGCGGCGATCAGCAGGACCGTCGCCACGCACGCCGAGCGGCAGCAGGATGCGCACGCAGCCGCGGACCAGGTCGACCCAGAAGTTGCCGACCCGCTGGGTGCGCGAGCGCGCGAAGCCGCGGACGAGCGCGACGGCGATGGCCATCCCGACGGACGCCGACGCGAAGTTCTGCACCGCCAGGCCGGCCATCTGCACCAGGTGGCCCATGGTCGCCTCGCCGGAGTAGTTCTGCCAGTTCGTGTTGGTCACGAACGACGCCGCCGTGTTCCAGGCCAGGTGCGGCTCCACTGCCGTCGAAGCCGAGCGAGAGCGGCAGCAGCGTTCTGGACGCGCTCCAGGCCGAACAGGAACAGCACCGACGCGAGCGAGAAGCCGAGCACCGACAGGGCGTAGGTCGACCAGGTCTGGTCGGCGCTCCGGGTCGATCCGGCACAGGCGGTAGAGCACCCGCTCCGCGCGCCAGTGGGTGGTCGCCGAGTAGACGCGGGCCATGTAGTCGCCGAGCGGGACGTGGGTGACGCCCAGGACCACGACCGAGCGCGAGGACGGACAGCAGCCCGGCGGTCGTGTCGCTCATCAGAACCGCTCGGGGAAGAGCAGGGCGACCACGAGGTAGCCGGTCAGCAGGACGGCCAGGATCAGGCCGATCAGGTTCTCGGCGCTCACAGGTGCTCCAGTCCCCGCAGGACCAGAGCCAGCAGGACGAACACCGCGATCGTCAGCGCCACGAGGGCGACATCGAGCACCACACACCTCCGAAGAACGGGAGACTCACGTCTCCCATCAGACGGCAGGCAGAGGCCGGACTGCTCGAGTCCTAACGCCTTCCTGACGCGCCGGGTGCTCGACCCTGACGGGTCGCTCACGGCCAGGCCGTCGGAGGCCTTCACCCGGCGCGAGATCCGCAGGCCGGCGTAGCAGACCGCGGCGACCGGGACCGGCAGCCAGAACTGCAGGACCCGCCAGGTGAGGACGCCGAGGACGGCCACGGGGGACGACGTGCCGAGCGCGATCAGCAACGGGATCAGGGTGCCCTCGATGACGCCGAGACCGCCGGGGGTGAGCGGCAGCAAGCCGACCAGGCTGGCGAAGCCGTAGGCGGTGAGCACGAGGGGCGGGCTGATGTGGTCGCCGGCGAAGGCCAGGAGGCACACGTAGAGGCAGGCGGCGTCGAGCAGCCAGTTCGCCATCGAGAAGACGCCGGCCTGGACGGTGCGGGTGCCGTCGCGCAGGAAGGAGACCAGCTCGTGGCTGATCCGGGTCACCCGGGGCTGGAGCCACGCGCCGAACGCTGCTCTGCGCCTCCTGCAGCCGCTCGACGAGCCGGCTGTGGCCCCGGACCAGCAGAGCGCTGCCGACGACCAGCACGACCACCAGCACCAGTCCGATCGCCGCGGTGACCTGGAGCGAGCGGTGCTCCATGACCGTGGGGATCGCCAGCACCGCACCGAGCAGGTAGCAGGCGGCCAGGGCGACGTCGCTGAGCACGGTCTGCGTCGCCGTGGTCGTGACCACGGTCGGTGGCGGGATCCCGGCCGAGGTCATCATCTGGTAGCGCAGGCCCATCGCCGTGGCCCCTCCCCCGGGGAGCACGTGGCTGACGCCGAAGCCGGTCAGGTCGATCGCGAGCTGGGTCGGCCAGCCGAGGCCGGCCCCCCGCGGCAGCACGGCGCGGGTGAGGGCGGTGTAGCAGATCCACGAGGTGATCTGCAGCAGGAGAGCACCGGCCAGGAACAGCAGCGAGGCGCTGCGGAGCACGTCGAGGTCGTTGCGCGCGGACACCAGGCTCGGCACCACGCCGTACAAGATGGCGGCGAAGGTGAGGGCCACCATGATGATGGCCCGGATCCAGCGCGGACGCCGACGCCGCGACGGCTCGGTGCCGTCGTCGGCGGACGCTGTCCTGCCTCTCCTCCGCCATCGTCGGTCGCTTCGCCCTCCGTCGGTGCCTTCCTCGCCGCCCTCCTGACCAGATCCTCCCTGACCACGGCGCACACGTCGCGCCGAGGTGGGTACAGGGCCTCCATGTCCACTTCTCGCGATCTGCACTACACGACCCCCGGGCTCGACCGCGACCAGGCCGCCCGCACGATCACCCTGCTCCAGTCACGCCTGCACGCGATGAACGACCTCCACCTGACCCTCAAGCACGTGCACTGGAACGTCGTCGGACCGCACTTCATCGCGGTGCACCAGATGATCGACCCGCAGGTCGAGGTCGTCCGTGATTTCGCCGACGACCTGGCCGAGCGGATCGCGACCCTCGGCGGGTCGCCCGCACGGGACGCCCGGCGCGATCGTCGCCGAGCGGGACTGGGACGACTACTCGATCGGTCGCGCCACGACGCAGGAGCACCTCGGCGCACTCGACCTGGTCTACCGCGGCGTGATCAGCACCAACCGTGAGGTGATCGCCGAGCTCGACGACCTCGAGCCGGTCACCCAGGACGTCGTGATCGGGCAGACCGAGAAGCTCGAGCTGTTCCACTGGTTCGTCCGGGCGCACCTGGAGGACCAGAGCGGTCAGTCGGCGACCGAGGGCGCCACCGACGAGGTCGCTGCCGCGCGCGCTGCAGCGGAGTGACCGGGCGGATCCTCACGGACATGGGCAGCCGAGCTCCGGCCGCCTGTGGCCGGTTGCTCCTCCAGCGACCGCATCGCCTCGCTCAGGTCGGCCAGTCCCCGACGGGTGGGCGACGGCGCGGCCGCCGACGACGTCCGCGTGCCGGCTCACCGGTGCCTGGCCGTGGCCGCTCACGTGGATCGGGACGTGGTCGAGGTAGGCGTGGGCGTAGACGGCGTCGAAGGTCTCGCACAGCTCGACGCGCACGGTCCAGGTATGGCGGGGCATGGGTTCCTCCTCGGGGCGTGAGCCCATCCCATCGCGAACCCGGACGCGCGGGCAGAGCTCGTCGTCACCAGTACGGCGGGACGTTGGACCGCACGTCGACTCGGCGCCTGCCGTCGGTCACTCGCGGACCAGGTGCCCGTCCCGCTCGACGTCGAGCCCGCTGTAGACCGCGGTCCGCGACACCGGCAGGACCTGCACCGGGCAGGCGCTGCCGCGCAGCACGCCCCGCGCCGTACGGCCGAGGTGGTGGACGTTGCCGCCGTGCGCGGGCTTGCCGATGAACAGCCGCTGAGCGTGCGTCGAGGCCTCCACGAGCGCCTTGGCCGGCCGGTTGTGGATGACCCTCACCTTGACGGCGACCTCGGGGTCGGACTCACGCAGGTCACGCAGCTGCCGCTCGATCACGCCGTCGCTCCTCACGGGCCCACTCCACCTCCTCGTCGTGATGACCGGCGATCATGTCGTCGTACACACCCTCGAGCCGCCACACGTGCAGCACCTGGAGACCGACCCCCAGGTCGGACGCGCTGGCGAACGCGGCCGACAGGAGCTCGTCGGCGTGCCGCGGCTGCTTGAACCCGACCACCACGTCGCCGGTGGCCCGGTCGGTGGGCTCCCAGGCCGCCGGCACCACGAGAACGGGGCACGACGCACGGCTGACGGCGCCGGTGACCGTGGCCCCGGTCCAGACGTGCTCGGTCAGGCTCAGGTGACGTGCGCCAAGGACGAGCAGGGAGGCCGGCCGCGAGAAGCGGACCAGCTCCGAGACCCGGTGCCCGGAGACCACGGTGCCGCGGACGTCGAGGTCGGGAGCCTCCTCGTGGGCGCTCTTCACCGAGTCGTCGACGACCCGGTTGCCGTGCCCCCGCAGGTCGCTCTCGGGGACGACCAGGAGCGGTCCGGACGGCGAGAAGGTCGGGACCACGCTCACGACGTACAACGGGACTCCGGTCCGCTGCGCCTCCCGTGCCGCCCACCGCACCCCGACGAGCCCACGCTCGGAGCCGTCGGCGCCGACCACGATGCTCCCGGCTGCTGCCGTTGTGTGCTCCGACATCACGACCTCCTCCGTGATCCCGGCCTGCGCCTGCAGGTCGTCGCTACTCCCATCGTGGCCCTCGTCGGGTCCAAGGGCCTGGGCCGTCGGTCGTGTGCGGCAGGGACGTAGTGCTCAGGCCCCGGTGGCCGAGCCCACCGGCCGGGTGTCCACGACCGCCACCGGGCAGCGTGCGTGCGTGAGCACCGATCTGGTCACCGGGCCCAGGTGAGAGCCCCAGGACGTCCGGGGGTGGTGCCGGCCGATGACCAGGAGCCGGGCCCGTCGCGAGGCCTCGACCAGGGTGTACGCCGCCTGCCCGTGCACCGCGTCCACCTGGCAGGCCAGGCCCGGGTGCTCGGAGACCAGGTCGGCGAGCGCCTCCGAGGTCTCGGCCGCGACGCGGGCTCCCTCGGTGGCCCCGGTGCCGTGTCGCAGGCTCTCCTCGTCGGCGTCGAGGTCGACGTAGCACCAGGCGCGCACCAGGCGCAGCGACGAGCCCACGAGCTCGGCCTCGCCGAAGGCCCACTCCGCGACCTGCCGACCGCTCTCGGGGTCCTCGACCGCCGCCACCACCGGCCCGGGGTGCTCGGCCAGCTCGTGCCAGTCGTCCGGCACCGCGTACACCGGGCACGTGGTCTCCGCGGCCGCGCGCGACGTCACCGAGAGCGTGGGTAGGCGATGGGGACGGGTCATCCGGTGGTGTCCCAGCACCAGGAGGCCGCCACCGCGCATGACCGTGGCCAGCGTCGCGGCGACCGGGCCGCGTCGTACCTCGGTGGTGACCTCGAGGTCGCGGAGCCCACTCCTCGATGCGCCGCATGCACCGGTCGAACAGCTCCCGCTCGACCTGCACCAGGTCGTCTCCGACCAGCCTCACGTCGTCCGGCCGGTGGGGCCCCACCTGGCCGGGATGTCTGACGACCACGAGGTGGATCTGCCCACCACGGCGCTGCGCCTGCGCGACCGCGAGCTCCAGGGCGGCGTCGTGCTCCCGTGTGGGATCGACGCCGACGACGATGCGCCGCTCCATGACGACCTCCTCGTCCCTGCTCTTCTTCCAGGGAAGAGCCCCCGGGGCCGCACCGCCAGGGCCGGACGGCCTGACGCACCAGGAACGACCCGGGCCCTCGGTCGCTACGCCCGGGGACGTTCTCCTCCACCGATCTGCCGGGCGCCGGAGCACGCTGGAGCTGCCAGGCAGGTGAGGGGGCGCGATGTCCAAGGTGCGCGCGAAGGTGGTCGATCGCCGTACGACGTCGTTGTCGGCAGCGTCGGTGTCGGCGTCGGGCGAGCAGGTGGCCGTCCGGACGGTGGGACTCACCAAGGTCTTCGGCCGACACCGGGCGCTCGACGACGTCGACCTGCTGGTCCCCCGTGGTGTGGTGTTCGGCTACCTCGGCCCCAACGGTGCCGGCAAGAGCACTACGATCCGGGTGCTGACCGGCCTGATCCGGGCCACGTCGGGGACGGTCGAGGTCCTGGGGAACGACGTGGCCGTCGACCGCGACGCGGCACAGCGACTGGTGGGCTACCTGCCCGGCGACTTCATCGCCTATCCCGACCTGACCGGGGCGCAGTACCTCCACCACCTGGCCTGCCTTCGCGGCGGCGCCGGCGCCTCGGCGATCGGGCCGCTCGCCGAGCGACTCGACCTCCCCCTCGACCGACGCATCGGCACCCTGTCCCACGGCAACCGGCAGAAGGTGGGGATCGTGCAGGCGTTCATGCACCGTCCTCCGCTCCTGGTCCTCGACGAGCCGACGGCCGGGCTCGACCCGATGGGCCAGCGAGAGTTCCTGGCGATGGTGCGCGAGGCTCGCGACGAGGGCCGCACCGTGTTCCTCTCCTCGCACGTGCTCAGCGAGGTCGAGGCGGTCGCGGACCGGGTCGGCATCCTGCGCACCGGACGGCTCGTCGTCACCGACTCGCTGGAGAACCTGGAACGGCAGGCGGTGCGCCGGATCGACCTGTTCTTCGCCGGAGCTCCGCCTCTCGACGCGATCCGGCGTGTGGCCGGGGCTCGCGAGGTGGTGGCGTCCGGTCGGACCGTCCACGTCCGGGTCGAGGGGTCGACGGTCGAGCTGCTGCGCACTGCCGCGCCGTACGGCGTCGACAACGTGGTCACCCATGAGGCGGACCTGGGCGACATCTTCATGGGCTGGTACGACGTGGGAGGCGAGTCCTGATGCTGTCGAGCGTCTTCGCCAAGGGTCTTCGCGACCAGCGGTGGGCCCTGCTGGGCTGGGGCATCGGCGTCTCGCTGCTGGTGCTGGTGGAGGCCGCCGTGTGGCCCTCGATCCGCGACATGCCGAACTTCGACGAGCTGATGCAGAACTACCCCAAGGCGATGCAGAAGCTGTTCGACGTGCAGTCGATGACCACCGGCACCGGGTTCATGAACGCCGAGCTGTTCACGTTGATGGTCCCGATGGTCTTCATCTTCTACGGCGTGAGTCGCGGAGCCCGGATGGTGGCGGGCGAGGAGGAGGCGGGCTACCTGGAGGCGGTGCTCGTGACCCCGGTGTCGACGCGGTCGGTGCTCCTGCAGAAGGCCGCGGCGCTGGCGGTCGGCATCGTCGTCCTGGGCGCGGTGCTCGCGGTCGTCCTGCTCGCCTGCTCGCTGGTCTTCGGGCTGGGCATCGGGGTGGCCGACACCCTCGTGGCATGTCTGGCGATGGTGCTGATCGGCGTCGAGTTCGGAGCCGTCACTCTCGCCGTCGGAGCCGCGACCGGGCGGCGAGCACTGGCGCTCGGCATCGGCGGTGCGGCGGCGGTCGGTGCCTACGTCCTCTACGCCCTGGGCCGGATCGTGGACTCCGTCGAGCCGTACCAGCCGCTCTCGCCCTTCCAGCAGGCGCTGCAACACGGTCCGCTCGGCGGCAGTCCCCCGCTGACCCTGTGCTGGGTCGCGATCGGGGCCGTGGTCGTGCTCGCCGTAGCCGTTCCGGTCTTCGACCGCCGCGACCTGCGGCTGCACTGACCCGCTCTCAGCGGACGGTGATGGTGGCCGCCGACCCGGCTCGTGCGACGAGCCGACCGACCACCGGATGTCCCGGCAGCTCGCCGGCCACGAGCAGGCCGCCCGAGGTCTGGGCATCGGCGAGCAGGACCAGCTCGTCGTCGCCGACGTCCGCGTCGAGATGCGGACGGACCCAGTCGAGGTTGCGGAGGCTGCCGCCCGGGACGTAGCCGTCGGCGAGCGACGCGCGCGCGCCGTCGAGGTAGGGCACCGCCGCCGCGTCGACCTGGGCGTCCACCCCGCTGGCCCGGCAGAGTTTGAACAGGTGGCCCAGCAGTCCGAAACCGGTCACGTCGGTGGCGCAGCGGACTCCCGCGTCCAGAGCCGCCCGCGAAGCATCGCGGTTGAGAGCGGTCATGGTGGCCACGGCCTCCGGGAACACCGCGCCGGTCGCCTTGTGCCGGTTGTTGAGGACCCCCAGGCCCAACGGCTTGGTGAGGGTCAGGGGCAGGCCGGCCACGCCTGCGTCGTTGCGCAACAGATGCTCGGGGTCGGCGATGCCGGTGACGGCGAGGCCGTACTTCGGCTCGGAGTCGTCGATGCTGTGACCCCCCGCCAGATGGCAGTCTGCCTCCGCTGCCACCTCGCCTCCTCCCGCCAGCACCTCGGCGGCCAGGTCGAAGGGCAGCACCTCGCGCGGCCAGGCCAGGAGGTTGACCGCGACCACGGGCTCGCCGCCCATGGCCCAGACGTCGGACATCGCGTTCGCCGCCGCGATCCGGCCCCAGTCGCGCAGGTCGTCGACGACCGGGGTGAAGAAGTCCGCGGTGGTGACCAGGGCCCGCCGCTGGTCGAGGCGTACGACGGCAGCGTCGTCGCCGTGCTCCACCCCGACCAGGAGGTCGGCGGTGGCCCTCCCGCCCGGCAGGTCGGCCAGCACTCGCTCGAGCTCTCCGGGCGGGACCTTGCAGGCACACCCTCCCCCCGCGGCGTACTGGGTGAGGCGTCGGGGCGCGTCGAGGGTCATGGTGCCTTCGTACCCACGAGGCACCCTCGGCACAAGCGGCTAGAACATGCCGCCCGCGCCGCGGGCCACGGAGCCTGCGTTGTGGTTCTCCGCCCCACATCGCAGACAGCGCAGGAAGGTCCCCGTGGCCTCGTCGTCGCGAGACGGCGGGTAGGCGACCTTCACCCACCTGTGCCCCGGCAGGCAGACAGTGAACCGCTTCACGTTGTTCATGGCGACTCCCGGAAATGGCGTGGATCGAGTCGGTCTTCTATCCGGTGAGTCGATCCTGCGCGGCCCCTGATGGAGTGTCAGTTCGACCACTGACACACAGGTCAAGCGCTAGTCCCGCGAGGGCCCGCGGAAGGTGTAGGCGAGGCTCGATGCGATGGCGTCAATCCGGGACGCCCTGGTGGCGTCGGGGTTCACCTCGACCGCGACGTCGTAGACGCGGCTGGCGATCGCGTACAGAGCCGGCCCGAACGGGACGTGCGGGTCTTCGGAGAGCTGCTCGAAGTCCTCGGTCACGTCGTAGAGCTGATGAGGTACGACGCCACCGTCCTCGAGCTCGCTGTACTCGGTGGTGACGTACACCCGTCCGGTGTCGGCCCTGCGGACCAGCCGGGGCTCGGGTTCGGGCTGTTGGTCCGCGTCGAGCACGCGTACGCGGCGACCCGGCAGAGGCACCCCTGCGTCCTCCTGGTCCGGCGTCGCGAAAAGGTCATGAAGTTCGGGCATCTCGAAGTTCCTACTCCCCCTGGAGGTATGCCGGTGATCCGAGATGGGGTGGAGTTTCGCAGCAGTTGAGGAGCCGACGGAGCCGAACAGCGAAAGTCGTGAGCCCCCGATCGAGGAGGCGCAAGGGTCGCACCGCTGGTTGAGGAGCTCGCGCTGGCGAGCGTCTCGAAACCACGCGGGGTCTAACGGCGGAGAGGTCGGGCGGCCACTTCGTAGCTTCGACCGGCGGGTGAGGTCCAGCGGTAGCTGCCGTCGTCGCGACGGCGGTAGTGCCAGTCGGTGTGGGTCTTGGCCCGGTGGTGTCGCCGACACAAGGGGGCGAGGTTGGCCGGCCGGGTCTGATCGGGTGGCCCGCCCTGGTCGAGGAGATGTAGGCGACGATGTGGTCGAGGTCGCACCCGCGGGACCGGCGTCGGCAACCAGGGAAGACACAGCAGGGGTCGCGGAGCCGGACCGGGTCGGCCATCCACGGTGGCGGGTCGTGGGCGTCGACCGCGTCGTCGCGGGCCAGGTCGAGGACCGGCCGGACCACCACGGTCGACCCGGTCAGCCAGGTCTGGACCAGGTCGGTCGAGAGGCAGCCGAGCGGGCCGGCGTCGACGGCACCGGCGTGGGTGTCGAGATCGCGCAGGGTCGCCTCGGTGACATGCAGCCACAGCACGGCCTCCGGCTTCAACGCCTGCTGACCGACCGGCTGACCAGGATCGGTGCCTTGTGCCCGGGTGGAGGTGAGGAGGTCGAGAGCGCGTTGGGGGTCGGCCAGGACGCCGACGGCGCGAGCACGACGTACGCCGAGGGGGTCGGCGTCTCCAAGCTCCTTGAGTGCGGCCGCGGTCTGACTCACGGCTCGGTCGAAGGCGTCGGCGTCGCGGGTGTCGAGCTTCATCACGACCTCGGTGGTGGCCGGGGTGTGTCCGGGGAACAGGTCGACCCGTCGGGAGGTCAGGTCGTCCTCCTCCTCACCCACGACGAGGTCGGGCTCGTGGAACAGGCGGGCCTCGCGGACCAGGGCCGCGACCCGGACCCGGTCCAGATGGGCCGGGTCGGCGCACACCAGCCGGTCGGCCCACCGCGCGGCGTCGTGGGCCAACGGCCGGGTGTGCTGGGCGACCTGACGGGCCAGGTGGACGGGCACCCGGCCGGCCAGCACCAGCGACCACAGCCGCGGGAGCCGGTAGTTGATCTCCACCGCGTCGCCCATCAGGGTCTGCGCCGCGCACGGTGTCCAGCCCAGGACGGCGACCGCGGAGGTACGGGTGAAGCGCGGGTCGACGTGGATCACGGTCGCGCCTTTGCGCTTGGCCTCCATCACCCACTGGAAGCCGACCGGGTGCGCCTCGGCCATGTTGGAGCCCTGGATCAGGACGCAGTCCGCGTTGCTGAGGTCCTGCAGGTAGGTGGTGGCCCCACCACGGCCGAACGAGGCACCCAGACCGGGCACCGTGGAGGAGTGTCAAATACGGGCCTGGTTCTCGATCTGGATCGCGCCCATCGCCGTGTAGAGCTTCTTCATGAGGTAGTTCTCCTCGTTGTCGAGGGTCGCTCCTCCGAGGCTGGCGATACCGAGGGTGCGGCGGGTACGACGACCCTGGTCGTCCTCCCACTCCCAGAACTCCTTGCGGGTCTTGACGACGCGGTCGGCGATCATGTCCATCGCGGTGTCGAGGTCGAGGTCCTCCCACGTCCGGCTGTGCGGGCGGCGGTAGTGCACCCGGGTGACCCGGGTCGGCGAAGTCACCAGCTGGAGGGACGCACTGCCCTTGGGGCACAGGCGGCCGCGCGAGATCGGGCTGGCCGGGTCTCCCTCGATCTGGGTGACAGCGCCGTCCTTGACGTAGACGCGCTGGGCGCAGCCGACGGCGCAGTAGGGGCAGACCGAGTCGACGACCTGGTCGGCCTGCACCGTGCGCGGGGTGAGGGTCTCGCTCCGGTCGGAGCGGACGGCGTGGCCGCGGGCGAGGACGTCGCGGCCGGTGAGCTGGCGCAGCACCGGCCAGCCGAGGAACGCGCGCTCGCCCATCTGCCCTCCTGGTCGACCCGGCCACGCACCGGGCACGTCCCGGTACCCAGGCACGCTACCGGCATGCAGGGCGAGCCGGCTTGCTCGATGGTGCCGACCGGGGAGTTGCCTCCGCGCTTCGCGCGCGTCGCGTGACCGAGGCATCAGGGCCCGGCACGAAACCGGGCCCTGGCCGTTCGGTCGACTCCGAGCGCACTCCCCGGCGGCGCGACCACTCTCGTACCGCCCAGCGCCTCTCGGCAGGGTGATTCTGCCCGCCGCACCCGGGACCTTGTACCCGGTGCCTGCTCACGGCAGGAGCACGGACTCCTTCGAGACGTGCTCGACCTCCTGCACCTCGTCGACGGGAGGAACCACCAGCACCGTGCACGCCGACTCCCGCAGCACGGCATGGGCGGTCGCCCCGAGGTAGTGCACGAAGCCGCCGTGCGCCGGGCGCGACACGACCAGCAGGTCGGCGCCCTTCGAGCCCGTGACGAGGGCGAAGGCCGGCTGGCTGTGCACGACCTCGACCTCCACCCGGACCTCCGGGTAGGCCATCCGCAGGTCGATCAGCAGACCGTCGATGGCGCGCACCTGGTCCCGCACCCACTCGGGCTCCGGCTCCCTCTCGGCCATCGCCTCGTCGTACGGCGAGGCCACGTGCCAGGCGTGCACGATCCGGAGGTCGCACTGGCGCTGGCGGGCCACCGAGAACGCCAGGGACAGCAGGTGGCCGGCATGCCGGGTCGTCTTCAGCCCGACCAGGATCTCGTGGGCGGCGGGCGGCTGCGGTCCGGGCGGGACGACCGCGACCGGGCAGGAGGCCCGGGCGGCGACGCCGTAGACGGTCGAGCCGGTCCAGAGCCGCTCGAACAGGCCGTGCGGAGGCGCCCCGACCACCAGCAGGTCGGCACCCTCGGCGTGCTGGACGACCGCGTCGGCCCGCGAGCCGATCAGCAGCGTGGTCGAGACGTCGAGCCGCGGGACGGTCTGGTGGGCCAAGGACTCGCCGTGCGAGAGCACCTCGCGCCCGGTCTTGCGCACGGCGACGTCGGGCGCCGCGACGTAGGGCCCGGCCGGCATCGTGGGCGGTACGACGTGGACGACCTCGAGCGGAAGCCCTCGCGAGGCTGCCTCGCCCGCAGCGAAGGTGATGGCCGCCTGGCTGGCGGCGCTCCCACTGGTGGCGACGACCACCCGGGAGGTTCGACGAGTCCTCATGACTCCCCCTTTCGGCGCCCTGGCCGCTCGGACCGGGGGTCCACCCCCAGCACAGCGCCTCGGCGTGGTCAGGAGGTAGAGGCCATCGGCGGCCGTGCGCGCGACGATGGTCCCGCGCCGCTGCGGGACGTCGTGCCCGCGAGGGGGTCAGCCGCGCTCTGGGTGGTCCTCGTCGTCGAAGCCCACCGGCGTCGCCTGCTCCCACCGGTCGGCATCGTCGACCTCGGGGTCGGTGTCGTCGACGACGACCTCCTCCACCTCGTCGAGGGGCATCGCCTGCTCCGCCAGGTCTGCCGGGTCCGCGTAGTCGTGCTGGTCGCCCATGACCCGCTCCCTTCACCGGTGCGCGCCCTTCCATTGTCCCACCTGTGTGGCACCCGCTCGTAGGGTGTGGGCGGAGGCGTTTCTCGTCTGGTGACGGGCGCGGTCCTCAACACCGTAGTGACCGGGTATCCCGGTCAGGCGGGTTCGATTCCCGTCCGCCTCCGCCCTGCCGCCGAGGAGCAGATGCGTCTCGAAACCCAGCACCTCAGGGGAGGATGCTCCACATGACCGGGCCGGGACGACGACCCACGCCGGCGTACGCCGCGGGTCGACGCGGTCCTGGCCGACCCGCGGCTGAAGGACGGCCTGGCTCGCCTCGGGCGCGACCTCGTGAAGGGATCGGTGACGGTCGTCCTCGACCGGTGCCGCGCCGGCGACGTGGCGTCCGAGGGCGTCGTGGACGTCGTCGTCGCCTCGCTCCCGGAGTCCGCGTCTTCGTTGTGCAGGGTCGTCAACGCCACCGGCGGCGTCGTGCACACCAACCTCGGCCGGGCTCCGCTCTCGGCCGCGGCGGTCGAGGCGGTCGTCGCCGCCTCCGGCACCACCGACGTCGAGCTCGACCTGGAGACCGGTGCGCGTGGGCGTCGGGGTCAGGGTGCGCTCGCGACGCTGGCCCGCGCCGTGCCCGATGCCGAGGCCGTGCATGTCGTGAACAACGGCGCCGCCGCCCTCGCGCTGACGGTGTGCGCGCTCGCAGCGGGACGGGAGGTCGTGGTCGCCCGGGGCGAACTGGTCGAGATCGGCGACGGGTTCCGGATCCCGGAGCTCCTGGAGTCGGTCGGCGTACGGCTGCGAGAGGTCGGCACGACGAACCGGGTGCACCTGGCCGACTACGCCGAGGCGGTCGGCCCGGAGACGGCGTTCGTGCTCAAGGTCCACCCTTCCAACTTCCGGGTCGAGGGCTTCACGTCGCGGTCGCGGTCGCGGAGCTGGCCGGGCTCGGCGTGCCGGTGGTCGCCGACATCGGCTCCGGCCTGCTCGCCGCCCACCCCAGGCTGCCCGACGAGCCCGACGCCGCGTCCACCCTCCGGGCCGGGGCCGACCTGGTCACCGCATCCGGCGACAAGCTCCTGGGCGGGCCCCAGTGCGGGCTGCTCCTGGGCCGGGCCGACCTGGTGGAGCGGGTCCGCCGCTTCCCGCTGGCCCGCGCGATGCGCGTCGACAAGCTCACCCTGGCCGCCCTCGAAGCCACGCTCCGCGGCCCGCTCTCGCCGGTGGCCGCCGCGCTGACCGCCGACGCCGCGGCACTGCGGCTGCGCGCCGAGCGCCTGGCCGCGCTGATAGGGACCCCCGCCCACGTCGTCGCCTCCCGGGCCGCCATCGGCGGCCGTGGCGCCCCGGGCGTGACCCTGCCGAGCGCGGCCGTGGCGCTCCCGCCCTCGCTCGCCCTGGCCCTGCGGACCGGCGAGGTGCCGGTCGTGGGCCGGGTGCACGACGACCGGCTCCTGCTCGACCTCCTGACGGTCCCGGAGGAGGACGACGACTGCGTCGCCACCGCCGTAGGACGCGCCCTCGAGGCCTGACGTGCACGTCGTCGCGACGGCCGGCCACGTGGACCACGGCAAGTCGACCCTGGTGCGGGCCCTGACCGGGATGGACCCCGACCGGCTCGAGGAGGAGCGGCGACGGGGTCTGTCGATCGAGCTCGGCTACTGCTGGACCGACCTGGGCGACCTCGGCCCGGTGGCGTTCGTCGACGTTCCGGGGCACGAGCGGTTCCTCTCGACGACCCTGGCCGGGGTCGGCCCGGTGCCGGTCGCAATGCTCGTCGTGGCCGCCGACGACCCGTGGATGCCCCAGGCCGCCGAGCACCTGGCCGCCCTCGACGCCTTGGGGGTCTCACACGGACTGGTGGCGGTCACCCGGTCCGACCTGGCGGACCCGGCGCCGGCACTGGCCCGGGCCTGCGCCGAGACCGACCGCACGTCTCTCGCCGGCGCCCCGGCCGTGGTGGTCAGCGGACGCACCGGTGCGGGTCTCGACGACCTGCGGGCAGCGCTGGCCGACGTCCTCGCCGCGGTGCCGGCGCCCGACCCGGCCGCCGACGTACGGCTGTGGGTCGACCGGTCGTTCCACGTCCGCGGCTCGGGCACGGTCGTCACCGGGACCCTCCCCGCCGGCACGGTCCGGGTCGGCGACCGGCTGGCCCTCGGCGACGAGGTGGTGCGAGTCCGCAGCGTCGAGTCGCTGGGTCGACCGAGCACGTCGGTGTCGGGCGTGGCCCGGGTCGCGCTGGGGCTGGCGTCCGCCGTGCCCGCTGGCCTGGGCCGAGGGTCCGTGTTGGTCGCCCCCGGAGCCTTCGAGCCGGTGACCTGGGTCGACGTCCGGGTCCGCGGCGACGGGTCCCTCCCCGACCGGCCCTTGCTCCACCTGGGATCGGCTCACGTGGCCGTGCACGCCCGCCCCCTCGGCGACTCGCATGCCCGGCTCCGGCTCCAGGCGCCCCTTCCCCTTCGACACGGCGACCGGGCCGTCCTGCGTGACCCGGGCAGCCGCTCGCTGTGGGGGGTCGAGGTCATCGACGCCGCCCCGCCGCCGCTCGACCGGCGCGGAGCCGCCCGCGCTCGGGCGACCGACCTGGCCGGCCGGCGCGGCGACCTGGCCGACGAGGTGACCGCGCGCGGCGTCGTACGACGGAGCCTGCTGCGGCGGCTCGGGCGTCTCCGATGCGCTGCCCGCCGGAGCCCCTGGCGGCCGGCGACTGGCTGGTCTCCGCCGAGCGGCTCGGCTCCTGGCGCACTGCGCTCGCCGCCGCCGTCGCCGATCATCCTCGACGGGCTGTCGTCGGGCGCGGCCGCGCGCCTGCTCGACCTGCCCGAGCTCGGCGCTGCTGGACGCCGTCGTTACCGAGCCGGTCGTCCTGCGACAGGGGCGCCTGGTGGTCGCGCGCGACCTCGACGGGGCCACCGCCGACCTCCTGGGGGTGGTGCGGGCCGACCTCGAGGCCGACCCTTTCCGCGCGCCCGACGCCGATCGGCTCTCGGCCCTCGGCCTCGACCGGCTGACGCTGGCGCGCCTGGCGCGCGAGGGGCACGTGCTCCTGCTCGGCGACAGCGTCGTGGTGCTGCCCGGGGCCGACGACGAGGCCTCGACCTGCTGGCGCGGCTCGACCAGCCGTTCACCACGAGCCAGGCCCGCCAGGCGCTGGGCACCTCACGCCGGGTCGTGCTCCCGCTGCTGGCCACCTCGACCGGACCGGGCGCACGGTGCGCCTGCCCGACGACACCCGCCGGATCAGGTGAGGCCGGACCGGTGAGGTCAGATCGGGTGACGTCAGGCGGCCGACTCGTCGCGGACCGCCACCCACGGCGCCGTGAGGCCGTGGTCGACCGCCCAGAGCACCGCCTGGGTCCGGCTGGTCACGCCCATCGCGCGGTAGGCCGTGCGGATGTGGGACTTCACGGTGTTCATCGACAGGTCCAGGCGCCGGGCGATCTCCTTGTTGGGAGCACCGGCGGCGATCATCGCCACCACGTGCGACTCCCGTGGAGTGAGGCCGATGGCATAGGGCGTGCGCGGCGAAGGCTCAGCCGCGCGTCGTACGCCGTCGAGGGCGACCAGGCGCTCGCCCGAGTGCACCTTCTCGATCGCCGCCACCAGCTCGTGCGCAGCCAGCGCCTTGGACAGGTAGCCGTCGGCTCCCCCGAGCATCGCCTTCTCGACGTAGCCGTCGCGGATCTCCCAGGTGAACACCGCGACCCGGGCCGCGCCCGGCGGACGCGGCACCTGCGTCGGAGCGCTGCCCTCCGTCGGCCCGGACGGCCGCGTGAACGGGTCGACCAGGGCGACGTCGCTGGGGTCACTGGGCGTGGGCCGGACCAGGCGGGACGAGGATCACTCGATCGGCATGGTCGGCCATCAGCGCCTGTAGGCCGGCGTGCACGAGATCGCACTCGCGGACGAGGCGCACGCGCACGGGTCTGTCGAACTCCACGCCCGTGTTGTACCCACCAGTAGAACCGGTTATGCCTGCGCAGCCGCCGTAACCGTTGCGGGCTACCCTCGCGGGGTGCGTAAACCTCCTCGCGAAGTCGTGATCGCCGTGGTAGCCGTCGAGACCGTCTCCGCGGTCCTCGCCTATCGCGACCTGGCCCACCGCACCGACGACCAGGTCCGGGGGCCCAAGCTGCCTCTGGCGCGTGGTGATGGCCCTCAACCCCGGCAACTCCATCGCCTACTGGATCTTCGGCCGACGCTGAGGGCCTCGCGCTCGGCCTCCGGGGCCGAGGTCAGGAGGCGCTGAGCAGCGAGTGGTCGACCGCGCACCGGCGTCGGAGCACCGACCGGGCCGTGGCCTCGGTCCGCGCCGGGAGCACGTCCTCGGCGACGCCGAGCCGGCGCTCGCTGCGGACGACCCGCGCGACGCACCGCATCACCGACCCGGCCGGGAGGTCCGGGAACTCCTCCGCGAGCCTGACGGTCAGCTCCAGCAGCTGCGACTGGCTGACCCGGATCTCGGCGAGTGAGATCGAGCCGCTCCCTCGTCAGTGCGGGAGGACGCCGTCGAGGACCGTCCCGAGTTCGGTGTCGCCGCTGAGTCCGATGAAGTCCGAGGAGGCGGACGACGGCGTACCCCGTCAACAGCCCGACCCCTCCCCCCAAGACCATGAGAAGAAGGGCAGCGCCCGCGGCCTCCCCCCAGGCCTGGACCGGGTGCAGGTGGAGCATCGTCATCGTCACGCCTTCCTCGGAACTGGCTCCAGCCTGCCGAGTCGCGACCCGAGGGATCAGGGGGGAAGGGCCCGACAGCGCGGGGACCTTCTGCCCGGGGGCACCCGGGACGCCGAGACCCCCCGGGACGGCCATGAGGATCGCGGCAGGCAGCCGGGCTGTCCCGGGCCGAACGGCAGTTCAGTCGGGACGTTCGCCTCCCGACGACACAGGTCGTCGGGCCCAACCCTGGAAGCAGGAACTCTCCACCAGGGAGGCGCTCGACATGTTGGGACTCGTCTACCACGGACCGGGGCAGCGTGCGTGGGAGGAGGTGCCCGACCCGCGGATCCTGGCCGACACCGACGTGGTGGTCGGGGTCGACGCGGTGACGATCTGCGGCACGGACCTGCACATCCTCAAGGGCGACGTCCCCGAGGTCACACCCGGGCACGATCCTCGGCCACGAGGCCGTGGGCACCGTCGAGGAGGTCGGCGCTGCGGTCCGCACGGTCACCCCTGGCGACCGGGTCCTGGTCTCCTGCATCGCCGGGTGCGGAACCTGCCGCTACTGCCGCGAGGGCCACTACGGACAGTGCCTGTCCGGAGGTGGCTGGGCGCTCGGCCACACCATCGACGGCGTCCAGGCGGAGTACGTCCGCGTACCGTACGCCGACCTGTCGCTGCACCCGCTGCCCGAGAGCGTGTCCGACGAGGCCGCGGTGCTGCTCGCCGACATCCTGCCGACCAGCTACGAGGTCGGCGTCCTCAACGGTGGGGTCACCCCGGGTGACGTCCTCGCGATCGTGGGCGCCGGGCCGATCGGGCTGGCTGCGGTGATGACCGCCAAGCTCTACTCGCCCAGCCGGATCGTGGTGATCGACCCGGCCGCGCCGCGCCGCGACGCCGCCAAGCGGATCGGCGCCGACATCGCCCTCGACCCGGCCACCGACGACGTCCTGGAGGTCGTCGGCAGCCTCACCGGTGGGCTCGGGGCCGACGTCGTCATGGAGGCGGTCGGCATCCCCGACACCTTCGAGATGGCGACGACACTGGTCAGGCCCGGCGGCACCGTGGCCAACATCGGCGTGCACGGCGCCCCGGCGACGCTGCACCTCGAGACGCTGTGGATCAAGAACGTCACCATCACCACCGGTCTGGTCGACACCTCCACGACGCCGCGCCTGCTGCGTCTGCTCGCCGACCGGCAGCTCGACCCGATGCCGCTGATCACCCACCGGTTCGGGCTCGACCAGATGATGGAGGCCTACGACGTGTTCAGCCGCCCGGGTGAGACCGGTGCGCTGAAGGTCGTGCTCGAGCGCGGGCCGGCCCACACCTGATCACACCCCACTCCCCTTGCACCATCCATCCATCCATCCATCCATCCGACAACCCGCACCGACAACCCGCACCGACAACTCACCAAAGCAGCACGACCACGAAGGAGCGAACCATGTATGCCAGGCCCGCGCACCGTGTCCGGACCACCGACCCGCTGCGCCGCGTCATGGTGTGGCCGGTGGCGGTCGTCGAGGCCGAGGCGACCCTGACCGAGGTCGCCGAGGCGTTGGCCGCCGACGAGATCGGGGCGCTCTGCGTCACCGAGAACGGCGTGCTGGCCGGCATCGTCTCCGAGCGCGACGTGGTCGCCCACGTGGCAGCAGGCGGAGACCCGGAGAACCTGACGGCCGCCGACGTCATGTCCACGGACCTGGTCACCCTGACCCCGGACGACACCGTGCTCGACGCCGCGAAGCGGATGAAGGACAGCCAGATCCGGCACCTGCCGGTCCTGCTGGACGACGACATCGCCGGCATCGTCTCGATGCGCGACCTCTTCGACGCCCTGGTGGACGCCGGTTAGAGCGAGGACGTCCCGACGCGACGAAGTCACGACGAGACGGCCGCAGCGAGGGCGCAGCGCGCTTGCGCGCCAGCCTCCTCACACCTCCTCGGGCTCCATCATCATCGTCCCGGTCGGGCACTCCTCGACGCACAGGCCGCAGCCCTTGCAGTAGTCGAGGTCGACCTCGTACTCACCCTCGGGCCCGAGCTTGATCACCGCGTTGTCCGGGCAGAACGCGTAGCAGTTGTCGCAGGCGATGCAGCCACCGCACGACAGGCACCGGCGGGCCTCGTAGAGCGCGGTCCCGACGTCGAGGTCCTGCACGACCTCGTCGAACGTCGACTGCCGCCGCACCTGCTCCAGTCGCGGCCGGTGCTGCCGCGGCGCGTCCTCGAAGTACCAGGTGTTCAACGCGTCGTACGGCGTGAGCTCGGGCTCCGCGGGCGGCGTCACGGTCGAGCCGGCGAGCCAGGCGTCGATCCCCGCGGCCGCCATCCGGCCGTGTCCGATCGCGACCGTCGCCGAGCGCTCGCCCGGCGACATGTCGCCCGCGGCGTAGACGCCGGGCCGGTAGGTGGCCATGGTGACCGGGTCGGTGATCACGATGCCGCCGTCGACGCCCACCGACGAGCCGTCGCCGAGCAGCGACAGGTCGGTGTCCTGGCCGAGCGCGAGCACGACCGAGTCGGCGTCGAGGCGCTCGGTACGGCCGGTCGGCTGGGGGTAGCCAGACGCGTCGAGCTCCATCGCCTCGATCGTGATGCCCTCGGCGTCCACCTGCTCGATCGTGGAGAGCCAGCGGAAGGTGATTCCCTCGTCCTCGGCCTCCTGCACCTCCTGCTCGTGCGCCGGCATCCGCTCACGCGTGCGGCGGTAGACGATGACCGCCTCCTCGGCGCCGAGCCGCTTCGCGGTGCGTGCGGCGTCGAGCGCGGTGTTGCCCCCGCCGTAGACGGCCACCCGCCTGCCGAGCAGCAGTGGCTCGTCCTCGGCGGTCGCGCGGAGCACCTCCAGGGCGTCCAGCACCTTGGCGGCGGTGCCGGCCGGCAGGTAGGTCCGCCGGGCCAGTCGCGCGCCCAGGGCCAGCACGACCGCGTCGAAGGTGCCCTCGGCCATCACCTCGTCGAGATCGGTGACGTCGACGCCCAGCTCGAGGTGCACGCCCAGCGCGAGGATCCGGTCGATCTCGGCGTCGAGCACCTCGCGGGGCAGGCGGTAGCGCGGGATCGCGTAGCGCATCATCCCGCCGGGCTGCGCCTGCGCCTCGCGGATCGTCACCTCGTGCCCGAGCCGGGCGAGGTGGTAGGCCGCCGAGAGCCCGCCGGGCCCGGAGCCGATCACCAGCACGTGCCGACCGGTCGGCGGACGCAGCGGCTCGACCGTCCAGCCCTGGCGGATCGCCTCGTCGCCGAGGAACCGCTCGACGGAGTTGATCCCCACCGCCTCGTCGAGGGTGCCTCGGTTGCAGGACGTCTCGCACGGGTGGTAGCAGATGCGGCCCATCACCGCGGGCATCGGGTTGAGGTCCATGATCCGGCGCCAGGCGGCCTCGTAGCCGTCCCCGCCGGACTCCGCGTCGTACAGCCAGGAGCGGACGTCCTCCCCGGCCGGGCAGGCATGACCGCAGGGGGCGACCCGGTCGACGTAGACGGCGCGCTCGGTGCGCCAGGAGCCGGTCAGGTCGACCGCGCTCGACCCGGGGCCGAGGCTGACGGCGAAGGGCAGGTCGGTGGTCATGACTTCTCCTCCACGAGTCCGAAGTGGGAGATCGCCCGGTCGGCCTGGCGCTGGAGGCGCTCGACCACGTCCGGGTGGCCCGGGTCGCCGAACAGGTGCGCGAACCGTCCCTGGTGGCGCAGGTAGTCCGAGACCGGCACCTGCCGGCGGATCTTGCGGACGTCGGTCACCTCGCCGTTCCAGGCCTCGAAGACGGGGAAGAAGCCCGACTCGATGGCCAGTCGCGCCATCTTGACGGTTTCCGCGGACTCGGTGCCCCAGCCGAGGGGACACGGGACCAGCACGTGGAGGTAGCGGGCACCGCGCACGGCCATGGCCGTGCGCACCTTGTGCTCGAGGTCGTGCAGGTCGGCCACGGTCGCGGTGGCGACGTAGGGGATCTCGTGGGCCATCGCGATCACCGGCAGGCTCTTCCCGGTGCCGAAGGCGTTGCCCACGCGGCTGCCCACCGGGCGGGTGTTGGCGGTGTTGGCGGCAGCCGGCGTCGCGCCGGAGCGCTGGACTCCGGTGTTCATGTAGCCCTGGTTGTCGTAGCAGACGAACAGCACGTCGTCGTTGCGCTCGAACATGCCGGACAGGCAGCCGAGCCCGATGTCGACGGTGCCGCCGTCGCCGGCCTGGCACACGACGCGTACGTCGTCGCGCCCCTGGGCCGCGAGCGAGGCGGCGACGCCGGAGGCGACTGCGGCCGAGTTGCCGAAGAGGGAATGTAGCCAGGGCACCCGCCAGGCGGACTCGGGGTACGGCGTCGAGAAGACCTCGAGGCAGCCGGTCGCGTTGACCGTCACCATCCGCCCCTCGGTGGCGTGCATGGCGGCGTCCAGCACCACGCGGGCACCGAGCGCCTCGCCGCAGCCGCGGCAGGCCCGGTGGCCGGACGTGATCGAGTTCGTGCGGTCGCCGCTGGACTGCTCGGTGCGGTCGGACGGATCGAGCAGCCGGTTGCCGGCGGCGAACGTGCCGACCTGGTAGAGCTTCAGGTCCGTGGTGGTCATGGCGCCTCCAGCTGTGCCGATGCGGTCGTCTCGCCGTACTCCCGGGACAGCTCGCGGGAGACCAGGTCGACGTCGAGGTCGGGGAAGGTGAGCACGCCGTCGGAGATGCGGCCCGCGAGCACGTCCTCGACCAGTCGGCGCAGGCCGTGCCGGGTCACCGGCCGGCCACCGAGGCCGACCACCACGTCGTGCACGCGGGTGCGCTCGCCGGTGAGGGCCAGGCGCACGTCCTGGCCGAGGATGCTCCCCGAGCCGACCGAGACGGCCCGGTTGAGGACGACGACCTGCGAGGCGCCGGCGAGAGACTCGCGCACCTCGTCGAGCGGCCAGGGTCGGAAGCAGGTGACCCCGAGGGTGCCGGCGAGGATGCCCTCGTCCCGGAGCTCGTCGACGACGTCGGCGGCGGTGCCGAGCACCGAGCCGAGCGCGACCAGCACGAGGTCGGCGTCCTGCACCCGGTACGCCGACACCAGGCCGCCCGAGTCACGGCCGACCAGCGTCACGGAACTCGCGAGCCACGTCGCGGACGGCGTCGAGCGCCCTCAGCTGCCGGTGCGCCTCGAGGTACTTGACCTCGGTGAACGCCTCGGGTCCCACCATCGCGCCGATCGTGACCGGCTCGTCGGGGTCGAGCACGTGCAGCGGCTCGAACGGCGGCAGCAGTGCTTCGACCTGGTCCTGCTCGGGGACGTCGATCTCCTCCATCGCGTGCGTGAGCACGAAACCGTCGACACACACCATCACCGGGACCGACAGCCGCTCCGCCAGGGCGAAGGCCTGCACGTGCAGGTCGGTCGCCTCCTGGTTGCTGCCGGCGAAGAGCTGGACCCAGCCCGCGTCGCGCTGCGACATGGCGTCGGAGTGGTCGTTCCAGATGTTGATCGGGGCGCCGAGAGCCCGGTTGGCGACGGTCATCACGACCGGCAGCCGGAGCCCGGAGGCGTTGGGCAGGGCCTCGGCCATGAACAACAGGCCCTGGCTGGAGGTGGCGGTGTAGGCCCGCCCGCCGGCGGCCGAGGCGCCGATGCAGGCCGACATGGCGCCGAACTCCGACTCGACCATCAGGTAGCGGCACTCGCCCGCCTCGCCGGTCGCGACCAGGTCGGAGAGCGCCTCGACGATGTGGGTCTGCGGCGAGATGGGGTACGCCGCGATGACGTCGGGCCGACAGCGGGCGACGGTCTCGGCGATCGCCTTGGAGCCTTCAACCTGCGAGCGCATCGTTGCGTCCCTCCTCCGCGGCCAGCGCGAACCCGTCCGCGGCCAGCCAGGCGTTCAGCTGCCCTGCCTGGCCCCGGAACCGCTGCTGCATGGCCTGACCGAGTGACTCGACCGTGACGATGCCGGTGATCCCGGCGAGGGCACCGAGCAGCGCGGTGTTCGGCAACGGCCGGCCCAGCCGGCGCTCGCGCCAGGTCGGTGGCGGGGATGGTCAGCACCCGGAAGCCGCGTCCGTCGAGGCCGAGCTCCTCGGCGCTGCGCGAGCTGTTCACGAGCACCACTCCCCCGGCGGCCACCCCGTCGAGGACACCGGCCACGTGGAGCATGGTCGGGTCCTGCACGACGATCGCGTCAGGCGTGGTGATCGGGTCGTGGGAGCGGATGGGCTGGTCGGAGATGCGGCAGTACGCGACCACCGGGGCTCCGGTCCGCTCCGAGCCGAAGCTCGGGATGGCCTGGGCGTGCTCGCCCTGGTCGAACGCCGCCATCGACAGCAGCTCGGCCGCCGTCACGACGCCTTGGCCCCCCCGTCCGTGGAACCGGACCTCGAACCGCATCGGACCTCCTCGGGCCGGATCGGGCACGAGTCATGCCTGATCTCAGTCCCAGACTCGCCGTGTAGGCGGGCCCACCCCAGGGTCGGACGTCCCCTGCGACCCGGGTCCCCCGGCCCACCCGTCGCCGGACCGGGCGTCAGGGGCGCGCGGCCTCGTGCTCGTCCACAGGGAGCGGCGTCGGCGTCGACCGGTGCCGGCGGGACGACCCCGACCGGGCACGCCGACTCGCGGAGCACGGCGCGCGCCGTGGCCCCGAGGTGGTGCACCAGGCCGCCGTGGGCCGGCCGCGAGATGAGCAGCAGGTCGGCCTGCGTCGACTGGGTCACCAGGGCGTACGCCGCCTGGCCGTGCACGAGGTCCACCTGCACCTCGACGTCCGGGTAGGACATCCGCAGGTCGATCAGCCGCTCCTCGATGAGCAGGGTCTGCTCGGTGGTCCACGCCGGGTCGCCCGCGCGGACCGTGATCGCGTCGTCGTACGGCGACATCAGGTGCCAGGCGTGGAGGATGACCAGCTGGGCGCGGGCCTGGTGGGCCAGGGCGAAGGCGCTCGCGAGCAGTCGGTCGGCGTGGCGCGGTCGCTTGAGACCGACCAGGATCCGGCCGGTCGGAGCGAGGTGCGCCGGGGACGTCGGGACGATCACCACCGGGCAGGTGGCGCGCGCCGCGATGCCGGTGACCGTCGAGCCGGTCCAGACCCGTTCGAGCATGCCCTGCGGCGCGGCACCGACCACCAGCAGCGCAGCGTCCTCGCTGTGCCGCACCAACGCGTCGACGCGAGAGCCCATGACCAGCTTCGTGGTGACGGCGAGGCCCGGCACGGTGGCCTCCGCGAGGTCGCAGGCGCGGTCGAGCACGTCCTGCGCGGTCCGCCGTACCTGGACGTCGGGCACGGTCGGCAGCGGCCCGACCGGGAAGTACGCCGGCACCACGTGCACCAGCTCCAGCGGGAGACCGCCCTCCCGCGCCCGGTGTGCGGCGTAGGCAACCGCGGCTCGGCTCGCCGGCGTACCGCTGGTGGCGGCGACGACCCGGCCCGCGGGGCGCTGGTCGGTCATGGTGGCTCCTCGTGCAGCCCGGTCCGAGGGGTGGAAACGGCGCTCCCTCTCAGGACACTCCTTCGGGCGGCCCGCGACGAGGGTCGTTGGGCACCGCTCGCACGCCCGAGAGTCCCTACCCCGGCGGGACTCTCAGCGGGATCCTCTGGTCAGGAGGAACTAGATGAGCACCGTCGCCCGCCGCGACGCCTTGCCGGCCCTGGTCGTGGCCGCGGCCCTCGTCGCAGCCTCGGCGTACGGCCTCACCGCCGCCCGGCCCTACGTCGACCTGCCCGAGGCCACCGTCACCGCCGCTCGCGCCCAGGACGTCTGCAGCCTGGTCGTCGCCGTCCTCCTGGTCGTGCTCGCGACGCGCGGCTGCGGCGTCGCGCACCTGACCCGGCTGGGCCTCTACGGCTATGCCGCCTACAGCTACCTGGTCTACCTGACCGGGATGCCGATGAACCGCGCCTTCCTGGTGTACGTCGTGCTGGTCGCGGCGGCGGGCGCCGGGCTGGTCGACGGCATCGCCCGCCTGGATGTGCCGGCCTTCGGGAGGGTCGGCCGCAGACTCGAGCGTGGCACCGGATGGCTGCTGGTCTCGGTCGCCGTCCTCTTCGCCGGGCTCTGGCTCTCCATGCTGCTGCCCTTCGCCCTCGGCGGCCCACGGCCCACCACCGAAGGTCCGGACGGCGTGGCCTACCCGATCTTCGTGCTCGACCTCTGCGTCGTGCTCCCCTGCCTGGCCGCCGTGGGCGGGATGCTCCTGCGCCGGCACCCGGCCGGCGGGGCCGCTCGCCATGGTCGCCCTGGTCAAGATCGTCACTCTCTTCAGCGTGCTGTGGGCCGGTGCCCTCGCGGGCGTGGTCCGCGGCGACGACGTCCAGCTGGGGCCCGACGCCGGCCCCCAGCACGGTGATGCTGGCGCTCTGCTGCTGGCTGCTGGTCCGGTGGGCGCGCGGCCTGGGACCCGTCTCCGGCGGGACGCGCCCGGTGATCTGGTCGCCGCCGGGCGACTGAGGTCCTCTCTGAACTGAGACAGAAGGTCCCGTGGTGCCGGCGGACCAGGGGTCAGCCTTCGAGCAGGTCGCGGTGGTCGAAGGCGATCAGGCCGCCGAGCACCCCCAGGGCGCTCGTCGCCGCCACTGCCGCGATCGTCAGCCATTCGGCCCCGACCGCCGGCACCGGACCGAGCAGGTCGAGGACGGAGGTGTGCACCAGCCAGGAGGCATGCAGCGTGGAGCCCACGATCTCGACGAGGAACGAGAAGAGGACGAACGCGTAGAGGACGGGTACGACGAGGCGCGGCACGAGTCCGTAGAGAAGGGCACCGAGCCCGAGCACCAGCAGCCCGGGGACGGCGACGTTCGCCCCTGCCTGCAGCAGGTCGTCGACGCCGAGCCCGCCGCGACCGCCCACACCGAGCCATCCGCCGAGTCCGGTCGCCAGCCCGGCGACCGCGACCATGGCCGCACCCAGCACGAGCCTCCCCACCAGCCAGGTACGCCGCGAGACCCGGCGAGCCAGCAGGTGGGCGAGGTGCCCGCTCTCCTCCTCGGCCCGGAGCGCCGAGATCTGGGCTGCGCCGGCGAAGGCCAGGATGGCGGCCAGGTAGAGGAACTCGTAGCCGATCCAACCCGCGGCCGCGCTGACAGGCGCCTCGCCGCCGCCCACCACCGTCCCCACGGCCTGGGTGCCGAAGTCACCCCCGGCCGCGGCACGGGCAACGAGCCCGAACACGAACCCCAGGCCACCCAGCGCGCCCACCCACGACAGAGCCGACCAGCGCTCCAGCCGTACGGCGAGGCCGAGCGGGCTGTCGAGGAGGCCCAGGCGAGGGTGTGGGCTCGCGGACCCGGCCAGCAGGCCCTGGGCGACGTCCCGGCGCCCGGCCAGGAAGACGGCCGCGCCCGCCGCGCCGACCGTGAGCGCGGCCACGGGGAGCAGCGCCCACGGGTTCGGCTCGGTCAGCGGGGCCAGGTTCTCGACCCAGCCCAACGGTGTCGTCCAGCGCACCCAGCCGGGCACCATGCCGCCGTCCGCCAACATCCGGACCAGCCAGGCGACCGCGAAGGCCATGCCGGCCAGGGCGTTGGCCTGCCGTCGGTTGGAGCCGAGCTGGCTGGTGAGCGACCCCACCGCGAGGAACATCGCAGCGGCCGCGGTGCCCGTCGTGGCATAGAGGAGGGACTCGGCGACGGAGAACCCCACGCGTGGCTGGAGCCCGGCCGCCAGCGTGCCCCCGGCCGTGAGCGCCCACAGCACCAGCCAGGCTCCGGCCAGCCCGGCCACGGCCTGGGCAGCAGCGTGTCGTCGCGACGTACGGCCTGCCAGCAGGAGGTCCCAGCGCCCGGCGTCCTCCTCCCCCCGCAGCAGCCGGGTGGCCGTGAGGAGTCCCCAGATCGCGCCCGCGACGAGCATCAGGCTGACCATCCGCCAGCCGACGAAGCCACCCAAGGTGTCCAGCCCGCGAGCCGGTCCGGTGACCGCGGTGAGCCCTCGGTTGTCGCTCATCGCCGCCGCGAAGGCGGCGCGCGAGGCTCGGTCGGGGAACCCCGACCGATAGCTGAGTGCCTCGTTGGCGACCATCCCGCCGAAGAGGAGTCCCCAGACCGCGGCCGAGCGGCTCGCGCGCCGCACGGTTCGTCGCGCGACGAGCCAACCGCCCGCTTGCTCAGGCACGGCTGTGCTCGGCTGCCGGGTCGGGAGCCTCGCCGTAGTGCGCGAGGAACAGCTCCTCCAGGGACGGCTCGCGGCTGAGCAGCTGGTGGACCCCGGAGGCGGCGAGCACCCCGAGCAGGGGCTCGACGGAGCCGACGACCTGACACCTCAGGTCGCGCCCCTGCACGACCAGCCCGGTCACGCCCGGCACCTTGGACAGGTCGGGAGGTGTGGAGTCGAAGGTGGCCTCGATCGAGAGGGCGGAGAGGTGGCGCAGCTGGGCCAGGGTGCCCACCTCGACCAGCTCGCCGGCCCGCAGGATCGCCACCCGGTCACTGAGCACCTCCACCTCGCTGAGGATGTGGGAGGAGAGGAAGACGGCCTGCCCGCGCTCGCGCGCCTCGCCGACGGTCTCCCGGAACGCCTGTTCCATCAGGGGGTCCAGGCCCGTCGTCGGCTCGTCGAGGACGAGCAGGTCGGCGCGCGAGCTCAGCGCCGCGACCAGCATCACCTTCTGGCGGTTGCCCTTGGAGTAGGCCCGGACCCGCTTCGAGGGGTCGAGGGCGAACCGCTCGACCAGCACCTCCCGGTACGCCGTGTCCGTGGCGCCCTGCACCTTGCCGAGGAGGTGTAGGGTCTCGGCCCCGGTCAGGTCCGGCCACAGGTTGGCCTCACCGGGCACGAACGCCACCCGCACGTGGGCCTCCGCGGGTTGGGCCTGGGCGTCGACCCCGAAGATCTCGGCCCGGCCACCGCTGGCGCGTGCGAGCCCCAGGAGGCACCGGATGGTGGTGGTCTTGCCGGCCCCGTTGGGCCCGAGGTAGCCGAGCACCTCGCCCTCGGCCACCTCGAGGTCGAGCGGCTGCAGGGCCACGGTGGCGCCATATCGCTTGGTCAGGCCCTCGGTCCGGATCGCCGTCACGCCGTCCACCTCCCGGGGCGGAGCCGACCAGCGGACAGCCATGAGCCGGGGTCAGCCCACGCCTCCCACGGTGGTCGCGGTCATCCGGGGACGCCAGTGGCGAAGGTCCCCGCTCGCGTCGCGCGGGCGGGGATGTCCGGGCTTCGGGGACCTTCTGCACTGGGCCGCCGGCCTCCGACGAGTCACCCTGGAGGGGAGGACGGCCGGTGGGGTTCCCTGGCGCGGAAAGGGGTCCGAACGATGACATCTGTAGCCGACAGGCCCGTCGAGACCAGGCCCACGGACTCGTGGGCCGTGCGCCTGCTGACGCCTGCCTTCTGGGGAGCGACGGCGATCGTGGTGATGTGGCTGGCGGTGCTGTTCACCAGCATCTACGGCGGCGACTTCGTCAGCACGAACGCCTCAGGCACCCAGTCCACGACGATCCCCTCCGGGGTGTTCGTCGCGCTCTTCGCCTGCCTGGCCACGGTGGCGGTCGCCCGGCGGGCGTTCCGCGGGGAGACCGACCCGGGCAGCAGGAGCTGACCGCTGCTACCGGTGTGCCGGCCCGGTCGCCGGCGACGACCCGGCCGGACGCGGCGACCAGCGCGCCGTACCGGCCCATGAGGTCGCGCGACAGCGCCCCGGGCTCGGCCCGCCACGCCCATGCGCCCGCCTCGAGGCCGGGGGTGTTCATCCGCGCCTCGCTGCCGAGGGCCAGCAGGTCCTGTGCCGGTACGACGGCCAGCCGAGCAGTCGAGGCCAGCGCCAGCCGGACCAGCGCCCAGGGCATCGGCTCGTCGGGGTCGAGCAGCACCCGTCGTACGGCGGCCCGGGTGTCGTCGTCGAGCCCTGACCACCAGCCCATCGTGGTGTCGTTGTCGTGGGTGCCGGTGTAGACGACGCTCCACTCCCCCGTCCGGGCCGGCAGGTGGGGGTTGTCCGGCGAGCCGTCGAAGGCGAACTGGAGCACCTTCATCCCCGGCAGCCCGGCGTCCACGCGCAGCGCCTCGACCTCCGGCGTGATCACGCCGAGGTCCTCGGCGACCAAGGTGCCGGGACCGGCCGCCTCCACCAGCGCCTCGACGACGGCCCTCCCCGGGCCGGGCACCCACCAGCCGTCGCGCGCGGTCGGCGCATCGGCCGGGACGTGCCAGGCCGCCTCGAAGCCGCGGAAGTGGTCGATCCGCACCAGGTCGAAGAGCTCTCGCTGCCGGATGATCCGCCGCCGCCACCAGGCGTAGTCGTCGGCCGCCATCGCGTCCCAGTCGTAGTGCGGGTTGTCCCATCGCTGCCCGTCCGCGGCGAAGTAGTCCGGCGGGACCCCGGTCACGGTGGTCGGCCGGCCCTCCTCGTCGAGCAGGAAGAGCCGCCGCTGCGACCACACCTCCGCGCTGTCGTGGCCCACGAAGATCGGGAGGTCGCCGAAGACGACGACGCCGCGCTCTGCCGCGTGCTCGCGCAGCAGCCGCCACTGCTCGGCGAAGGTCCACTGCTCGGCGCGCAGACGGTCGGCGAGGTCACCGCGCGCCGGCCAGGGCCTCGCGGACCCGCTCCGGGTCGCGGTCGCGCAGCGCCGGCTCCCAGGTCGTCCAGGGCAGTGCCGCCGAGCACCGTCCGGAGGGCCGTGAACTCGACGTAGGGCTCGAGCCAGTCGGCCTGGCGCGCCACCCAGTCGTCGTACGCCGGTCCGGAGGGGTCCGGCGGCACGACCGAGCGGTCGATGAGAGCGGGGTTGCCGGCCATGCTGCTCGTCGCGCTGTACGGCGAGCCGCCGGGCTCCTTCGGGGGCACCAGCGGCAGCACCTGCCACACCGTGACCCCGGCATCGGCGAGCAGGTCGACGAGGTCGTGCGCACCCGGGCCGATCGTGCCCTCGGGCAGCGACGTGACGTGGAGCAGGACCCCTGCACGCCGTACGGCCATCGGACCCGCATCCGTCGCCGCTTCGCTCACCCGGCGACTGTAGTGGCGCGACGCGCTTGGCCTAGCGTGGCGAGGTGCGCGTCGCGACGTTCAACCTCCTGGGCGGCCGCTCCACCGACGCGGACTTCGACGTCGACAGGTACACCGGCGCGGTGCGCGAGCTCGACGCCGACCTGCTGGCGCTCCAGGAGGTGGACCGCGACCAGGAGCGGTCGGCTCATCTCGATCTTGCCGCGCTGGCCGCCGAGGCGGCGGGGGCGACGGCGTGGCGGTTCGAGCCGACTCTGGTCGGGCCGCCGGGCGCGTGGGTGAAGGCCTCCGACGGCGCCGGCCTACGTGGCGGCCCGGCGTACGGCATCGCCTTCGTGAGCCGCCACCCGGTGACGACCTGGGACGTCGTCCGGCTGCCGCGGCTGCCGGGAGACGAGCCGCGGCTGGCCATGGTCGCGACCGTCGAGACGCCGTTCGGCGTCTGGACCGTGGTGTCGACGCACCTGACCTACCTGCGGCCGTCGTGCCACCTCCAGCTGGCCCGCCTGCGGCTGCTGGTCCGTCGCATCGGCGGGCCGGTGCTGCTGCTCGGCGACCTGAACCAGGGTCGGGCGACCGCCGAGCTCCTCACCGGGCTTCGCCCGCTGGCGACCGGTGCGACGTTCCCGGCCCGTGCCCCGCGGGCTGCAGCTCGACCACCTCCTGGCGAACCGCGACCTGCGCACGGTGAGGGGCGGGCCGCTGCGGCTGCCGATCTCGGACCACCTGGCGCTGGTGGCCGACCTCGCGCCCGACCGCGAAGCGTAGGACGCTCCGCGCCGCACGTCAGGAGAATTCAGCAGATCTGTCCGATCGATCCGCGCTTGCGCGCGGGGCTCCCACAACCGTCCGCGACGAGGCACACTGGACGCGTGTCATCCGCTGGTCTCGACGGCTTCGATCTCGGTCGGCTCGACGACGTCTTCGACGCCTACCTCGACGGTTCGTCCCAAGCAGCGCGCGACCTGCGCACCTTCGCCGACGGCCTCCGGGTCCTGCCGCCCAAGCGGCTGCTCCGGCAGCGCGTCCGCACCCTTCCCGAGCCCTCGGGTCCGATCCATGCCGCCCGGTCGGGAGCGCGCACGTCCCTGTGCGGTCGTGAGCTCGAGTCGATGCTGGAGTTCCCCGCGCCGGCGCTTCCCGTTCGAGTCCTACGACGTGGAGGCCACCTGCGGCGGGTGCGCCGAGGCCGCCCGGCTGCTGCGTCGCTGGGCCGGCTGAGCACGCGCACCCGGCCAGCGCCGGGACGAATGTCCCTCCCGGCAGTGTCCGATGACCGAGGCTGTCGCTGCCGTCCCGGCGAGAGCATCGAAGGAGCAGGACCTGACGCTCGCCGGGTCCGTCCCGAGGACCGGGAGAGGAGCAGGGCCATGCACACCAAGACCTGGAACATCGACGTGTACCTGTCCGAGAAGGACGGGAAGACCCATGCCGAGGCGGTGCTCCGCACCCACGAGGGCACCGAGATGCGCCACACCGGCGTCGCCTCCAAGAGCCCGAAGGACCGTGACGTGCCCGAGATCGGTGACGAGCTGGCCGTGTGCCGCGCCCTCGGCGGGCTCGTCCACGACCTGCTGGACCTCACCGTCCTCGACGTGCTGGACAACGACCCCGCCGCCGACGCCGCGACGATCCACCTCACCTGACCTCGCCGTCGTCCCCTGCGGACGTCATACGAATCGTGGCCTGTCGGCCACCTTTCGTATGACGCTGCGAACGTCCGCCCAGCTCCGAAATCAGCAGTGGCGAGGGATCCCCTCGCCACTACCAACGTATAGCGCAGTGGGGGCCTTGCGGCAAGCCCCCTGTCGTCGCGCACAATCGCGGACTCCGACCACTCCCGCTGACTGGAGCCGCCCTGGTGAGCCCTCTGCAGACGAGCGCGTTCGACCTCCACGACCACCCTGCCAAGGCCGACCCGGCCCTGATCGAGCGCGACGAGCAGCACTTCGCCGCCCTCGCGCAGAGCCTCGACGAGACGATCGCCGACCTGACCCGGCGCATCGAGGCCGAGCGCCTGGCCCCGGGCGGCACGGGCCAGGAGGCGATGGATCGCGACCTGGAGATCCACCGGCTGACCGCGCGTCTGCGCGCCCTGCGCCGCTTCACCCTCGACGTCTGCCTCGGCCGGGTGGTGGCCGACGGTGAGCCCGACCCGGTCTACATCGGCCGCTTCGGCCTCACCGACCGGCACGGCCGCCGGCTGCTCGTCGACTGGCGCTCCCCGGCGGCCGAGCCGTTCTTCGCCGCGACCCACGCCCACCCGATGGGGCTGGCGAGCCGCCGCCGCTACCGCTGGGCACGCGGCCGGGTCACCGACTACTGGGAGGAGGTGTTCGCCCCCGACGGGCTCGAGGGACACGCTGCGCTCGACGACCAGTCCGCCTTCATCGCCAGCCTGGGCGGCGCCAGGTCGGGACGGATGCGCGACGTGCTCGGCACGATCCAGGCCGACCAGGACGCCATCGTCCGCGCGGGTTCGCGCGGTGCTCTGGTCGTCGACGGCGGGCCCGGCACCGGCAAGACGGTCGTCGCGCTGCACCGCGCGGCGTACCTGCTCTACTCCGACCCGCACGTCGGCGAGAGCCGCGGCGGCGTCCTCGTCGTCGGGCCGCACCAGCCCTACCTGGCCTACGTCGCCGACGTGCTGCCCGGCCTCGGCGAGGAAGGCGTGCAGACCTGCACCCTGCGCGACCTCCTGCCCGAGGGCGCGACGGCGCCGGACGAGCCCGACCCGGAGGTGGCGCGGCTCAAGGCCCGCGCCGACATGGTGAGGGCGATCGAGCCCGCGGTGCGGCTCTACGAGGAGCCGCCGACGGAGGGCCTGGAGGTCGAGCACCCCTGGGGCGACGTCTGGCTCGAGCGCCGACGACTGGGCCGAGGCCTTCGAGTCGCTGGAGCCGGGGCAGTCGCACAACGAGGGCCGCGACGAGGTCTGGGAGGAGCTGCTCACGATCCTCGTGGACAAGCACGAGCTCGGCCCGGACGACCAGAACGTCTCCGAGGACCTGGTACGACGCGCGCTCGCGGGCCACGCCGAGCTGCTCGACGCCTTCGGCCGGGCCTGGCCACTGATCGACCCGACCGACCTGGTCGGCGACCTGTGGTCCGTGCCGGCCTACCTCCGCGATGTGCGCGCCGTGGCTCGAGCCCGACCAGGTGCGGCTCCTGCAGCGGGCCGGACCCGCAGGCCTGGACCAGCTCCGACCTCCCGCTCCTCGACGCCGCTCGGCAACGGCTCGGCGACCCGGAAGCCTCACGGCGCCGACGTCGCCGGCAGGCCGCCGCAGCGGCCGACCGGGAGCAGATGTCCCAGGTGGTCGACCACCTGATCGCGACCGACGACTCCGACATGCACGTGATGTCGATGCTGCGTGGCCAGGACCTGCAGGCCGCCCTGGCCGACGACGACGTGCGCCCTCGCACGGTCCGCGGACCTGCTCGCCGGGCCGTTCGCTCACGTCATCGTGGACGAGGCGCAGGAGCTGACCGACGCCGAGTGGCAGATGCTGCTGCTCCGCTGCCCTTCCGCGCAGCTTCACCGTCGTCGGCGACCGGGCCCAGGCCCGGCACGGGTTCACGGAGTCGTGGCAGCAACGGCTAGCGCGGGTCGGTCTGGACGGCATCGAGCTGGCCTCTCTGAGCATCAACTACCGCACGCCGGCGGAGGTGATGGCCGAGGCCGAGCCGGTCATCCGGGCTGTGCTGCCCGACGCCAACGTGCCCACGTCCGTCCGGCGGACCGGCGTCCCCGTGGTGCACGCGCCCTCGACCGAGCTGGAGCTCGATCCTGGACGCGTGGCTCGCCGCCAACCCCGAAGGGTCGGCTGCGTGGTCGGTGGCAGCCTTCCAGGAGAGGCCCCGCATCAGAGCGCTGACCCCGGAGCTCACCAAGGGTCTCGAGTTCGACCTGGTCGTGCTCGTCGACCCGGAGTCCTTCGGAGACGGCATCGAGGGGGCGGTCGACCGCTACGTCGCGATGACGCGTGCCACCCGACAGCTCGTCGTCCTCAACGACGGCTGACGCCGCGAGAAGGGTCCAGACAACGCTTGACTTCTGATTGTTAGACAGCTAATAATCAGAATACAGCGGCACAACCCAACAGGAGGCAGACATGACCACATTGGCGGTGCGACACACGGTGGAGGACTTCGACCAGTGGAGCACGGGCTACAAGGAGCACGGCGAGGTACGCCGGAGCCACGGCGCCACCGGAGACCGCGTGCTGCGCGACGGAAACCACGTGCTGGCCCTCATCGACTTCCCGGACGCTGCCTCGGCGGCGGCCTTCCAGGCGGACCCGAGCCTACGAGACGCCATGCAGCACGCGGGCGTCGTCGGCGCCCCCGACATCAGCGTCTGGACCGAGAGCTCCCAGGAGCGGTACTGAACGCGCGGCACACTCCCTCGGGTCAGAAGGGCTCCCGCACCGGGAGCCCTTCGTCGCTCGCCGGCCACGCCAGCGCCTTCGAGGCGGAGTTCCCGGGCCTCAGCGAGTCGGCCAACCTGGTGGCGATGGAGCTGGTCCGCTCGAGTGAGGCACTGCTCACCGCCACCGACCGCGTCGTCCACCACCACCGGCTGTCCCGCGGTGGGCGCGAGGCTCTCGCCGTCCTCGAGGGCGCAGGTGAGCCCCTCTCCCCCACCACCATCGCCGAGCGGCTGATGGTGACCACGGCCAGTGTCACCTCCCTCCTCGACACCCTCGAACGACGCGGGCTGCTCACCCGGGAGAACGACCCCAACGACCGTCGCAAGCTGCTCGTCATGCTCACCGACGACGGCCGGGCCCTGGTCGACCGGTTCCTGCCCGAGATCGTGGCGTTGCAGACGGCCGTGATGGCCGCCCTCACCGAGGCTCAACGTCAGCAGCTTCATCGCCTGCTGTCCAAGGTCCACGCCGGCGTGGCCGACGTCGACCCGGACACGGTCGCCCAGGAGGCTCCCCGGCGAGGGCGACGCCGTAGCGGCTGACCACCCTGAGGCCCTGACTAGCCCGGCTCCTCCAGGGCGTCCTCCTCGAGAGGGCGCTCGGCGGCGTCCCTCGCCTCGATGCCCCTGCGCGCCGCGGAGACGAGGATCCGGATCCCGGCACCCACGACGATCAGGTTGACCATCATCTGGGCCGTGACCAGGAGGCGCATGCTGTCGGTCTTCGCGACGATGTCACCGAACCCGACGGTCGCGAAGACGGTGACGGTGAAGTAGAGCGCCGACGCGTGGTCGAGCGGCTCGTTGAACGTCGACGGGTCGCTGAACGAGCCGGACAGGTAGACCCGCGCGAAGATCAGAAGGTAGAGCGGCACCAGGATCCCGAGCGCCACGATGGCCCGCAGGATCGGGAAGTCCGAGTTGATGATGGCCGGCACCTGGAGCCCGACGACCAGCGTGAAGAGGCCGAGCTCCAGGAGCAGCCACGGGAGGTCCGAGCCGGGGCCGCGGCCGTTGGTCGGGACCAGGAAGTAGATCGCGCCCAGCACAGCCATCGACACCGCGATCTGGATGGCGGCGCGCAGGCCGAGCCGCCACGCGGCCCGGCGCGGCGCGGCCGCCGACGGATCGGAGTTCTTCACAGCACCGACTCTCCTGCCCGTGTCACGTGGCACCGCTGCCACGACGTATGGGGTGATGGTCCCGGATCCACCGGCAGGGTACGAGAGGCCTTCGTCCTCCGCCAGGCGACGTCCTGAAGCGCACCGCGCGAGTGTCCACGCCTTCGTCGCCGGGTGTTGTCGGTGGGGTCACCGACCGGCCACCCGGCGCCACCAGGATCCGGAAGGTCAGACCCGAACCCTGGAAGGAACCCGATGAAGCGTGTCCTGTGGGCTTTGCCCGTGGCAGTCGTGGCGGCCAGTGTGGCGACCGTCGCGTCCGCGCAGCCGCCGAGCGCTCCCGCGTTGACCGGACTGTCTGCTGCCAACACCAAGTCTCCCGGCTACGCGCCGGCGAGCCGGCTCTCGCCGGAGCTGTCCCAGACGGTGGTCGCGCAGGGAGCGATGAAGCTCGAGAACCCGTTGGCCCAGATCGCCTACTACGGCTACGACAGCGACCAGGTGAACGCGGCCGGCGAACCGCTGATGGTGCCGCTGCCCGGCGCCCCGACGGTCGAGGCGCACAAGACCGAGCCCGACAAGAACACCTACCTGGTGTTCAAGAAGGGCCTCGGCGGCGCGGACCCGAGCTACGACTACGGCACCCACTTCCTGTACCAGGGCCACGAGAGCGGGACGCCCGGCTACCTCACGCGCATCAACCTGGACGCCGACGCCGCGCACCGGGTGACCCTGATGGCGACCATCCCCACCGGTGACATCGACGGCAGCACCTGGGACCCCTGGGCCCAGCGGCTGCTGCTCACCACCGAGAACGCAAGCGCCCCGACGTACGCCGCCACCGCCGACTACCCCTCCACCGTCACCGACATCTCCGGAGCTCTCGGGCGCGGCGGCTACGAGGGCGTGCAGAACGACTCGGCGGGCGACGTCTGGCTCGTCGAGGACATCGGCGGGGCCAAGAAGAAGGACGCGGCCGGTGCCAACACCGCTGCGAAGGTCCCCAACAGCTACGTCTACCGCTACGTGCCGGCGACCCCGGGTGACCTGGCGAACGGCCGCTTGCAGGTGCTCCAGGTCGAGAACGCGGCCGGTCAGCCGATCACGCAGGCGAGCCAGACCGCGCTCAACAGCCCCGACCAGCTCGCCCTGCACACCTACGGCGCCGCGTTCGACACCACGTGGGTGACCATCCACGACACCGCGACGGACGGCCACGCGTCGTTCAACGCCAACGCCCTGGCGCTGGCTCAGGGCGGTACGCCGTTCAAGCGGCCCGAGAACGGCGTCTTCCGCCCCGGGTCCCGCTTCGGCCAGTTCTTCTTCGACGAGACCGGCGACACCGACGCGACCAGCCCGGAGAACGACACGGCCGGCGGCTGGGGCTCGGTCTTCGAGCTGCGCCAGTCGAGCCCGACTGCGTCTCACGGCACGCTGTCGCTGTTCTACAAGGCCGACGAGGCCACCTCGGGCTTCGACAACGTGACGTTCCTGTCGAAGAACCTGGTGACCTTCGTCCAGGACGCCGGTGACACCCTCCACACCCAGGCCAACGCTCTCGACTCCGGCTGGGTCTTCGACGTGACCCGCGACTACGGGCAGGCGGGGACCGCGCCGGTCCGCTGGCTCGCGGAGGGTCGCGACCCGTCGGCCACAATCGACTCCGCCACCCCCACCGGGAACGACGGGGACAACGAGATCACCGGCGTCCACGTCTCCGACGGAGACCCGACCGCCGGAGGGATCCTCGGGGCGAAGACGCCGGGGCTGAACAACCCGAAGTGGCGCTGGTTCTACACCCAGCAGCACGGTGACAACACCACCTACGAGGTCACGCTCAACCGCTGAGCGAGGCTGCCGAGGACGCGCGGTGGCGCGGAAACGCGTCACCGCACGTTCACCTTGGTGTGCCACGGTCCGGCTGTGTGGGAGTACACCGTTGCGGCGGACAAGGTGTCCCGCGTCGTGCTCCCCTCGTCGTACCGCGCCGGGAGCCGCGTGGACCAGCACCTGCAACGGGTCCCGGAGAAATGGGTCCACGCGGTGGCGAGGAACTCGACGGCGACCCTGTGTGGGAAGCCGGTGAAGGGACTGCACCGCTTCGAGGGTCTGCTCTTCGAGCACGTGAACCATCACCTGCGCTGCCGGACCTGCGATGCCGAGGCCGGTCACCCTCGCGGCAGGCGACCCTGATCGCGACAGGTCAGGGCACCACGCGGTACCGGACGAGCAGGTAGCCGCTCGGTGAGGCCGCCCCGCGGATGAGCTCGAGGCGGATCGGCGGCAGGCCGTCGAACAGCCGCTGCCCGGTCGCGGCGATCGTCGGTGCCACGACGAACCTCAGCTCGTCGACGACGCCGGCAGCGAGCAGCGCCCGCGTGACCGTGATGCTGGCGTGGACGCCGATGTCGCCGCCCGGGCGACCCTTGAGGTTGCGCACGAACTCGACCAGCTCGCCGTCTATGACGTGCGAGTTGCGCCACTCGCGTGCGAGTGGGGTCGACGTGGCGACGTACTTGGGAACGGCGTTGATGAAGGAGGCGAACGGCTCGATGTCGCTGTCGGGCCAGAACTCGGCCCACTCGTCGTAGCTCTGCCGGCCCAGGATCACCGCGTCCTGGGTGGCGATGAGCTCCACCCCGCTGGCATCGGTCTCGTCGTCCCAGGCGGTGACGAACCGGTCGGGCGCCTCGGCCACCCCGTCGAGGGACAGGAAGTGACCGGTGACCACCGTGCGCTCAGGCCGCTCGGTCTCCTCGGTCGGGTCGGGCTGGGCGGGGATCGACATGGAGGGTCTCCTTCGGACGACGACGGGTGGGTCGTGGATCACCTCTACGTCGTACGGGGCAGGCGCATTTCGACGCCGGGGTCACATGTGGGCGAGGAACGCGGCGAAGACGACCACGCTGATCACACCGAGCACGACGGCGCACCACGCCGCGCCTCGTCCGCGGAGGGTCCCCTCGGATGCCTTGATTGTCTCTCAGGACGTGTAGCCCCAGGAAGATGGCGGGGATGCCGGCGAGGATGCTGAAAGGAACGATGCTGAGCTGCCCGAGGATGACCGCGGTCCTGGCGCCGCTGTAGGTGAGTCCGTTGCCGTACCTGCCGCTCGGGAGTGGGCTCTGGGAGCTCGCCTGGTAGGAGTCGAACCCCGTGCTGCGGGGGTTGGGAGGCACCATGGTCATGGCCTGCTCCGGTCTGGGCTGCTGGTGAGAACCCGGCAGTAGTGGCCCGGCTCACACCTGGGCCTTCAGCACGTCGATCTCGCAGCCAGGTGCCGCGGGGTCGAAGCCGTGCTGGACCAGCCAACGGATCGCGGTCAGGCTCCGCAGCGACCACCAGGCACGGATCACGTCGAGGTCGACGTCGGCGCCGTACCCGGCGATGACGTCGCCGAGATGCTCCGGATGTCCGAGGGTCAGGATGGCCAGGTCGTACAGGGCATCGCCCTGACCCGCCTCGGACCAGTCGAGGACGCCCGTGACGACGTCGGAGTCGACGAACACGTGGGCGAACCTGCAGGTCGCCGTGCATGAACACCGGTGTCCACGGTCGGAGCGCGGCCTGGGCCACCTGGCGGTTGCGCACGACCAGGTCGGCCGGGAGGACGTCGTGGGCCAGGAGCCACGTGCACTCACTGGCGAGGGTCGACGCCTTCTCCTCGAGACTGCGACCCGGCCAGGGCGGGAACGCGTCGTGCAGCGCGCGTACGGCGGCCCCGCGGCGGCCCATGCCGACGGCGACGCGGTCGACGGCTCGCCGAGCCGTCCCAGCGCCGTCCCCCGAAGAGCGGCGAGCGCCAGCACGGCCGGCTTCCGCCACAGCACCTCCGGGGTCGGGAGCGGCGCCCTCGTCATCGCCTGGATCTCGACGTCGGTGCGGGTCCGGTCACCGTCGACCTTCAAGAGGACGTCGCCGACACGGAGGGTTGCGCGCGCCTGATGGGCCATGACCACCTCGACCTCGTCCACGCCGGTCAGTGTCGCGCAGGGACCAGGACGTCCCCACCGGTTATCGGCCGGCCCGGGTCTGCGATCAGCGGACACGGACAGTGAAGGGAGGTGAACGGGTCCCGGCCGTCACGTCCTTGTCGGCGCCGTAGTAGCGCACCGTCAGCAGACAGGTCCCACACTCGTAGATCCACTCGACGGCGGCATCGAACCGGTCCCACCCGTCGGGCGTCGGGTGAGTGTCACGCCACGTCTCGTAGCCGTTGAGGTACTTGCCGACGTAGGCGGTCCGGTACCCGGTGTTCTGCAGCCACACACCGATGTTGTTGTCCGGGTCCTTCAACGCCTGCATCGCACCCCAGGCCCCGGAGTTGGAGTGGACCCCGTTGTTGTGCGTGTCCCGGACGGCCGCCGGGCCCGCCCGGCCCAGCAACGGGACGTCCCCCTTGTCACTCGGGACAGAGGTCCCTGTCCTAACAGCGCGCCCGAGGAGCAGCCTGGACGCGAGGGTGAGGAGGCTCACCGTGGGCGAGCAGACGAGGGCCATCAGGCACGAACAGACACGCGACGTCAGCGCGGAGGACGCGGCCACGATCGCACGGCCGTGGCGCGAGGCGCGCACGAGGTTGGACGGCCTCCCTGGAGGTCGCGGGCTGAACATCGCCCACGAGGCCGTCGACCGGCACGTGCTCCACGGCAACGGCAGCCACACCGCGCTGCGCTGCATCGATCTCGACGGCGCGGTCGCGTCGTACTCCTACGAACAGCTGCGCGTCAGCACCAACAAGTTCGCGAACGTGCTCGACACGCTCGGTGTCGGGCCGGCGGAGACCGTCTTCACCCTGCTCGGCCGCGGCCTGGAGACCTACGTCATCGCTCTCGGGACGCTCAAGCACGGCAGCGTGCTCTCCCCACTCTTCGCGGCCTTCGGGCCCGAGCCGATCCGGCAGCGGCTCAGCATGGGTCACGGTCGGGTCCTGGTGACCACTGCGGAGCTGTACCGCCGGCGCATCGCGGGGATCCGGGACCAGCTGCCCGAGCTGACGCACGTGTTGCTGGTCGACGCCGACGACGTGCCGAGCACCCGCTCCTTCCAGGGTCTGCTGGAGGAAGCGCCGGGAGGCTACGAGATCCCGCCGACCGACCCGGAGAGCGTTGCGCTGCTCCACTTCACCAGCGGGACGACCGGGCAGCCCAAGGGTGCCCTCCACGTCCACGAGGCCGTGGTCGCCCATCACGCGACCGGGTCCTACGCCCTCGGGCTCGGTCCCGAGGACGTGTTCTGGTGCACCGCCGACCCGGGCTGGGTCACCGGCATGTCCTACGGCATCATCGCGCCGCTCACTCTGGGCGCGACCGTGATCTGCGACGCCGGCGAGTTCGACGCACGGCGGTGGTGCCGGATCCTCCAGGAGCAGGAGGTCACCGTCTGGTACACCGCCCCGACGGCCTTGAGGATGTTCATGAGGGCGGGTAGCGACGTCATCCGGCCCTACGACCTGCGCCACCTGCGCCACGTGGCGAGTGTCGGCGAACCGCTCAACGGCGAGGCGGTGGTCTGGGCTCAGGACGCCTTCGGATGTCCGGTCCTCGACACCTGGTGGCAGACGGAGACCGGGGCGATCATGATCTGCAACCCGCCGGGTGAGCCGGTGCGAGTCGGCTCGATGGGCCATACCGTCCCCGGTGTCGAGGCCACGCTCCTGGAGCGCGGGGAGGACGGCCGGGCCGAGATCGTCGACGGTCACGTGCGCGAGGTGTCTCCCGGCGAGACCGGGGAGCTTGCGCTGCGCCCGGGCTGGCCGTCGATGTTCCGTGGCTACCTCGGCGACGACGCGCGCTACCAGAAGAGCTTCGCGGACGGGTGGTACCTCTGCGGAGACCTGGCGCGACGTGACGACAACGGCTACTTCTGGTTCATCGGCCGGGCCGACGACGTGATCAAGTCGGCCGGACACCTGATCGGTCCCTTCGAGGTCGAGAGCGCGCTGATGGAGCACCCCGCTGTCGCCGAGGCCGGCGTGATCGGCAAGCCCGACCCCATCGCGGGGGAGCTGGTGAAGGCCTTCGTGACGCTACGAGACGGTTTCGAGCCCACCGACGACATGCGCAGCGAGCTGATCGCGTTCGGTCGCAGGCGGCTGGGGTCGGTGGCGCCCCGGGAGATCGCCTTCGACCAGCACCTGCCCCACACGCGGAGCGGGAAGGTCATGCGGAGACTGCTGAAGGCCCGCGAGCTCGGGCTGCCCGAAGGCGACCTGTCGACCCTGGAGAGTGCCCGATGAGCAGGCGTACGACGTCGTCCGAGGCACGCACCGACGCGCCCGCCCTCGGTCCCGAGGCGCAGCACCGGTTCGAGCTGCTTCGGCAGATGACGCGCATCCGGTTGTTCGAGGAGCGCTGCGTCGAGCTCTACAGCGCCAGCAAGATCCGCGGCTTCCTGCACGTCGGGATCGGCGAGGAGGCGGTGGCCGCGGGCGTGCTGGCGGCGCTCACCGATGAGGACGCCATCGTCTCGACGTACCGCGAGCACGGTCACGCCGTCGCCCGCGGAGTGCCCATGGACTCGCTGATGGCCGAGATGTTCGGGAAGGTGACCGGGTGCAGCCGGGGACGCGGCGGCTCGATGCACCTCTTCGACGTCGGACACCGGTTCTACGGGGGCAACGCCATCGTCGGTGGAGGCATCCCGATGGCTGTGGGGCTGTCCCTCGCCGACCTGATGCGGCACCGGACCTCGGTCACCGCCTGCTTCTTCGGGGACGGCGCCTACGCCGAGGGCGAGTTCCACGAGAGCGCCAACCTGGCCGCCCTGTGGCGGCTCCCCCTGCTCTTCTGCTGCGAGAACAACCTGTACGCGATGGGCACGCCCATCGAGCACGAGCAGGCCGAGACGGATCTCGCGCTCCGGGCCGCGTCCTACGGCATGGCGTCATGGTCGGTGGACGGCATGGACGTCACGGCGGTCGAGCAGGCCACCCGTCACGCCGTCGACCGGATCCGCGCAGGGGACGGGCCGTGCTTCCTCGAGCTGCGGACCTACCGGTTCCGGGCCCACTCCATGTACGACCCCGAGCTGTACCGCGAGAAGGCGGAGGTCGGCCACTGGCGCGAGCGCGACCCCCTCGAGCTCCTGACCGCCGCCATGCGTGCCGGCAGCGAGCTCGACGACGACGCCGTCGAGGCGATGAGGGCCGAGGCCGTGGCAGAGGTGGACCGGGCCGTCGACGCGGCCGAGGAGGCTCCGTTCGAGGCGGTCGACGACCTCACCCGCTTCGTCTACTCCGAGGCCGGCGCCAGCCGGGCCACACAGGAAGGAGCGGAGCCGTGAGCACCCAGGTGGCGGAGACGACGTACCGCGAGGCCATGCGCGAGGCCATGCGCGAGGCCATGCAGCGCGACGAGCGGGTGTTCCTGATGGGCGAGGACGTCGGGATGTACGGCGGCTGCTTCGCGGTGAGCCTCGGCCTGCTCGACGAGTTCGGGCCCGAGCGGATCCGGGACACGCCGCTGTCGGAGTCGGCGTTCGTCGGTGCAGGGATCGGCGCCGCGATGGCGGGGATGCGGCCGATCGTCGAGATCATGACCGTCAACTTCAGCCTTCTCGCGCTCGACCAGATCATCAACAACGCCGCAACGCTTTCGCACATGTCGGGTGGGCAGCTGTCGGTCCCGGTCGTGATCCGGATGACGACCGGCGCCGGCCGCCAGCTCGCGGCGCAGCACTCGCACAGCCTGGAGGGCTGGTATGGCCACATCCCGGGGATCAAGCTGCTGGCGCCCGCGACCGTCGAGGACGCTCGCGGCATGTTGTGGCCGGCGTTGCAGGACCCCGATCCCGTCCTGATCTTCGAGCACGGCTCCCTCTATGCGATGGCGGGGCCGGCGACCTCCGACGCCGCGCCCGTCGACATCAGCCACGCCGCGGTCCGGCGGCCCGGCAAGGACGTGACGCTGCTGACCTATGGCGGCTCGCTTCCCAAGGTCCTCGCTGCGGCAGAGGAGCTGGCCACGAGCGGCGTCGACGCCGAGGTCGTCGACCTACGGGTGCTACGACCCCTCGACGACGCCACCATCGTCGGGTCCGTGCGCCGGACCCATCGTGCGGTCATCGTCGACGAGGGCTGGCGCACCGGGAGCCTGGCCGCGGAGGTCACGACCCGCCTGGTTGAGCAGTGCTTCTTCGACCTCGACGCCGCGGTGCAGCGCGTGTGCTCGGCCGAGGTGCCGATGCCCTATGCGAAGCATCTCGAGGAGGCAGCGCTGCCGCAGGTCGAGACGATCGTTGCGGCCGCGCGCGAGGTGGTCTCGGGATGAGCGACTTCACCATGCCTTCGCTCGGAGCCGACATGGACTCCGGCACGGTGATCGAGTGGCTGGTCAAGCCGGGCGACCAGGTGGAGCGCGGCGAACCGATGGCCGTCGTCGACACCGACAAGGCTGCCGTCGAGATCGAGTCGTTCCAGAGCGGCGTGGTCGGCGAGCTCCTGGTCGAGCCCGGTCAACGGGTCGACGTCGGCACCCCCCTGGCGACCCTCCTGCCGGCGAGCGGGAAGCAACCCAGTGCCGCCGAGCCGGAACGGCCGAGCCGGAAGCGACCCAGGAAGCGGGCCGCGGCGGCCACTCCGAGTACTCCCCCGGCTCCCGCCCCACCGGCTGCCACCCCACCGCTGCGCCATCACGCCGCCGAGCTCGGCGTCGACCTCACTGCCGTGTCGGGCACGGGTCCGCAAGGGCGCATCACGCGTGCCGACGTCGACGCCGCGGCGCGCAGACCGCGGGTCTCCCCCTACGCCCGCACGCTGGCCCGCGAGCTGGGGGTGGATCCCACGACCGTGACCGGCACCGGAGCCTCGGGCACCGTCCGGGCCGAGGACGTCCGCGCCGCGGCCGCGCCGACGCGGCCAGAGGCGCCACCCGTGTCGACGCCCGTGTCGACGCCGGCAGCCCGCTCGGAGCGGGCCACCATCGCCGCGCTGATGAGCCGGTCGAAGCGGGAGATCCCGCACTACTACGTCGCCACGACGGTGGACATGCACGCCGTGGTCACCTGGCTGCGCGACACCAACCGCGAGCGGGCGGTCTCCGACCGGATCGTGCCGGCTGCCGCGCTCCTGCGGGCCGTCGCGCTCACGGCGCGAGCGATGCCTCAGCTGAACGGGTTCTGGGTGGACGACGCCTTCGTTCCAGGCGAGGACGTGCACGTCGGAGTGGCGATCTCGGTGCGTCATGGGGCTTTGGTGGCCCCGGCGCTGCGCCACACGGCCGATCTCGAGCTCCCTGCGCTCATGCGCCAGCTGCGCGACCTGGTGGGCCGCGCCCGCAGCGGGCGGCTCACCCGCGCCGAGCTGACCGACCCGACGCTGACCGTCACCGACCTGGGAGACCAAGGGGTCGAGGAGGTGATCGGGGTGATCACGCCACCTCAGGTGGCCCTGGTGGGCATCGGCCGGATGGTGGAGCGGCCCTGGGCGGTCGACGGGCTCCTCGGGGTCCGTCCGCTCGTGCGTCTCTCCTTGTCGGGCGACCACCGCGCCACCGACGGCTACACCGGCGCCAGGTTCCTGGCTTCGATCGATGACCTGCTCCAGCAACCGGAGGCACTATGACCATGACACCGGACCAGGCTCGCAGCCTGGTCAGCAAGCAGATCCGGTTCATCATCCCCGACGCCGACCTCGACGGGCTGCCGCCCGGAGCGGACCTGCGCCGAACCTTGGAGCTGGACTCGCTCGACTTCCTCGAGTTCGTGGAACGCCTGAGCAAGGACGCCGGCGTGCGCATCGACGAGGACGACTACGCCTCACTGGCCACGATGGAGTCGTGCGAGGCGTTCCTGGTCTCGCGCGCGGCTGCCGCCGGCTGACCGGGGCCGTCCGTAGGCACCCGGCGGTCAGGTGCGTGCTGTCGGGCCGCCCTGGTGTGGCGGCACGACCAGGACCGGCCGGTTCGCGAGCTCGAGGATCTGCCGCGTCTGCGGACCGACGTACGGCTCACCGCTGACCGATCGGAACGAGCGTCCCACGATCACGAGGTCCGCTCGCCAGGCGTGCGCCTCGTCGAGGACCGCTCGGGCGACCTCGCCCTGGCGCAGGACGGTGCTCACCGGCACTCGGCTCGACTTCGCGAGGTCCGCCGCGCGAGCCAGCACGGAGGTCGCTGAGCTCGTGCGGCGTGCGGCCAGATCCAGCTCGGTCGCGCCGGTCTGCAGCAGGGCATCGATCTCGTGGTCGGGCAACACATGGATCACCCGCAGCTCTCCGCCCAGACCGACCGCCAGCTCCGCGCCCAGCCGCGAGGCGGCAAGCGCGTCCGGCGAGTCGTCGACGGCCAGGAGGATGCGTTCGATCACGAGCTACCGCCCCCTTTCGCATCTCCGGCGAGGGCACGCCGTGCGCGTACACCGTCCTCTTGCTCGGCCTGCTCGAGGAGGAGCTCTCGCTCCCGCAGACCGACCTGCAGCCATGGCAGCCACCGCTTCTCCAACGCTCGCAGCCGGCGCTTGGTCAGGGCGGTCTCCTGCTCCAGCCGGCGGACTGCCTCCTCGGCCGCGGCGGACCGGGCGCCGGCGAGGAGCGCGGCCCGGAATGCGGCCACTGTCGGTGCCACCGCTGCGTTGGCGTCGACGGAACGGGCCGGCCCTGGGGCGGACCGGAGCTCGACCGCGGCCGGGTAGGTCAACCCCATCTCCGACACCCAGGTCACATCCACCTCGGCCGGGCTCCCCGCAGCCGCGGCCCGGATCGCGTCCTGCCCGCCGAGCAGGGCAGCACGGAGCAACCAGGTGTCGGCCTCCTTGAAAGCGGTCCGCCACTCGGCCCCGGCTCGCTCGGCGAGGATCCGCATCCGTTCCTGGTCCTGCACGAGGATGCGCAGCTTGCGATCCAGCTGGTCCCGCCCGCGCTGGGCAGTCTGGAGCCGCCTGGCCAGCCACATGCGACCAGCGCGCCCGGGTGGGACCCGTCCGAGGGGCCTCATCCTGTCCACCGCCTCGGCGGGTGCTCTGCCCGCAGCCGGGGCGACAGCATGGTGAGCTCTCGTGCGGGAAGTTCGTTCACCACGTCCCAACAGCGGTCGAGCGTGTCGTCCATGTCGCGACGCTCGGCCCGGCCCTGGGCGACGAGGCGTTGCTCGAACTCGGTGCCGAGCGTCAGGTACCGCTGGTCGGTGGCGTTCAGGGCCCCCACGCCCACGATCTCGGACAGCTCGCGCGCCTGGCGAGCACGGGACAGTGCCGCGAGCAGCTGCGCAGCCACGTCGAGATGGTCCGCGCGCGTCCGCCCTGCTCCCGCACCGCTCCGCATCAGCCGCGACAGCGACGCGAGCGGGTCGACCGGCGGGTAGACCCCCCGCGCCTCCGCCTCACGGGTCAGCACGACCTGCCCCTCGGTGATGTAGCCGGTCAGATCCGGGACCGGATGGGTGATGTCTCCTCCTGGCATGGTCAGGACGGGTACGACGGTCACCGAGCCCGTCTTTCCTCGGATGCGCCCGCAGCGCTCGTAGAGCGTCGCCAGGTCGCTGTAGAGGTAGCCCGGATACGCACGTCGCCCCGGGACCTCACCGCGAGCCGACGACACCTCGCGCAGCGCCTCGGCGTAGCTCGTCATGTCCGCGAGCAGGACCAGCACGTGCCGATCGAGCTCGAAGGCGAGGTGCTCAGCCACGGTGAGCGCGATCCGGGGGGTGATGATCCGCTCGATGACGGGGTCGTCGGCGGTGTTGATCAGCAGCAGCAGCTCCTCGGCGCCCGACCGGTCCTCCAGCCTCGACCGCACGGTCTCCGCGTCACCGTGGGTCAACCCCATCGCCGCGAAGACGACGCTGAACGGCTCGTCGCCGGTCCTGGCCTGAGCGGCGATCTGGGCGGCGAGCTCCAGGTGCGGGAGACCCGCCACCGAGAAGATCGGCAGCTTCTGCCCGCGAACCAACGTGGTCAGCGCATCGATCGCCGACACCCCGGTCAGGACCGGATCCTCCGGGGGCTCGCGGTGGCTCGGGTTGAGCGGGTGACCGGCGATGGGCATCGTCGCGGTCCCCATCACCGGCGGCCCACCGTCGATCGGCTCGCCGCGCCCGTTGCACACCCTCCCCAGCCACCCGGAGCCGACGGGGATCTCGAGAGGCTGCCCGCTGAAGGCGGTGCGGGTGGCCGTCGTGGACAGGCCCTCGGTGCCCTCGAGCACCTGGACGACCGCCAGGTCTCGGTCCACCTCCAGCACCAGCCCGTGGCGGACGTCCGACTCGCGGTCCCCCGCCGAGGTCCGGATCACCGCGAACTCGTCCCACCCCACCTCCGAGACCCCGCGGACCACGAGCAGCGGACCGCGGACCTCCTCGGCACCGACGTACTCCACCGGGAGCCGGGGCGTCATCTCAGCAGCCTCAGTGACTCGACGAGCCGGCGGCATCGTGCCTCGACGGGCTCGGCGCCGTCGGGCGGGGTCTCCTGGGCGGCACGGAGCAGTGCGGAGAAGTCGAGCTCCTCGATCTCCGAAGCGGTGATCCCACGCTCGACCATGGCGTCGCACTCGTCGACGACCGCGAGTACGCCGTCCAGCAGGGCCGCGGTCTTGGCTGTCGTGCTGTAGGAGTCGTTCTCGGAGAGCGCGCTCTGCTGGAGCACCCCCTCACGGAGGAGCCGCCCGGCCAGCAGTACGACGCGCTCGTGGCCGGGGAGGGAACCAGCCCCGACCAGCTCGGCGAGGTCTGTCAGCCGATCGGCCTCGGCCAGCAGGGCCACGGTCCTGGCTCGGCGCCGGGCCCACTCCGGGTCTCCGTTGCGGGCGTACCAGAGCCCGATCTGCTCGACGTCCCGCGAGAAGGAGCCGGACCATCCGACGGCCGGGTAGTGACGGGCATAGGCCAGGTCGCGGTCCAGGTTCCACAGCGACCGTACGAACCGCTCGGTCAGGGCCGTCACCGGCTCGGTGGTGTCTCCCCCGGGCGGAGACACGGCTCCGACGATCGTCACCGACGCGGAGTCGCCACCCAGGGTGACGACCTGCCCGGCGCGCTCGTAGAACGCCGCGAGTGCCGAGGCCAGCGAGGCGGGGTACCCCTCCTCGGCCGGCAGTGCGCCGGAGCGTGAGGAGAGTTCGCGCAGAGCCTCGGCCCAGCGTGAGGTCGAGTCCGCGATGACGACCGCGTGGTAGCCCATGTCGCGGAAGTACTCCGCGACGGTGATCCCGGTGTAGATGCTGGTCTCGCGCGCCATCATCGGCATGTTCGAGGTGTTGGCGATGATCACGGTGCGCTCCGAGAGCCGGTGACCCGACCTGGCATCGGTGAGCTCGGTGAGCTCGGTGAGGATCTCGGCCATCTCGTTGCCGCGCTCGCCGCAGCCGACGTAGACGATGACGTCCGCCGCACACCGCATCGCGATCTGCTGCAGCAGCATGGTCTTGCCGGTGCCGAACCCGCCCGGGACCGCGGCGCTGCTGCCCCTCGTGACCGGGAACACCGCGTCGAGGACCCGCTGCCCCGTCACCAGCGGCTCGTCCACGCCGTCTCGCCGGAGGATCGGGCGCGGGCGACGGACGGGCCAGTCACTGAAGAGACGGACCGCCTGACCGCCCACGGTCGCGATGACGTCGTCGGGGCCGCAGCTCCGGTCGGCGGTGAGGTCCTGAACCGTTCCGTTGACGCCGGGGGGGACGAGGACCCGATGCTCGACCCCGCCGACGGCGGGCACCGTGCCCAGCACGCTCCCTTCGGTCACGGTCGCGCCGTCGGCGACGAGGGGGCAGAACTCCCACCCGCCCCTCGCCTCCCGCCGCTCCGCGGACGGGGTCAACCACGTCGGCGCCGTGCTGAGGGGCCGCAACAGCCCGTCGTACACCCCTCCGAGCAGACCCGGGCCCAGCCGGGCCGACAGCGGCCGGCCGAGCGCCGTCACCGGCACACCGACGGCCAGGCCTCCGGTGTACTCGTAGGACTGGATCGAGGTGACCCTCCCCCGGATCGCCACCACCTCCCCGGGTCGGGCCTCGGGGCCCAGGGAGATCAGGTCGGCCATGGCGACGCCGTCCAGACCCTCGGCCTCGACCAGCGGGCCGCTGACCCGGAGGATGCGGCCGGCCGCGCGCTCGGCGTCGTCGTGGGAAGTCACGCCGGCGTCCACAAGGACTCCAGATCGAGGTTGGCCAGGGCCAGGTCGACCAGGGCCGCCACGGAGGCGTCGACCACCCTGCCGTTGCCCGACTCCCCGACGAGGCCACCCGAGGGATGGACGTGGATGACCGCATCGGCGCCGAGCCGCGCACGCAGGGCCGTTGTCAGTCGCTCGCGTTCGGCCGGCTCCTCGAGCAGCCTCCGCACGGCCGTCACGGCCTGTCGACGCAGGTCGTCGTACGCGGTCCGCTGAGCAGCCAGCACCACGCGCTTCGCCTCTCGCTGGACGCGCGACCGCTGCCCCGAGAGCACCAGCGCACCATCGGCCTCGCCCCGCTCCCGCGCCTCCTGCAGCACGCGGTCGCGCTGGCTGCGTGCTAGGTCCAGCACCTTCTGGCCGTCGGCCTCGGAGGACGCCACCAGCGCGCGTGCCTCCGCCTCCGCCGCGGCCAGCAGGGCGTTGCGCACGGGCGTCATGGCGGTCCGTGTCTGTTCTGGAGGCGCTCTCACTGCGGCATCACCACCGAGAGGGGTGCCTGTGGCAGCAACAGGAGGTCGTCCAACGCTTCTGCCGCGGCCACAGTGAGGAGCACGACCTCGACGGAAGACGGCAGGGCCTCCCACACCGCATGCACCTGAGCCGAGCCGTCAGCCGGGTAGACCCGGGCGCCGGCGAGGGCGAAGCCGGCCACGACCGGTTGCTCCCCGATGACCGCGATCTCGCTCATCGGGGCTCACGCCTTGCCGATCAGGATGATCGAGACGATCAACCCGTAGATCGCGATCCCCTCGGCGAGCCCGACGATCACCATCGCCCGCCCGAACAGCTCCGGTCGCTCACTGATCGCGGCGAGGGCCGCCGCCCCCGTGTAGGCCACGGCGATGGCAGCGCCGATCGAGGAGCCCGCCACAGCGATCGCGGCCCCGATCAGAGCCGAGCCGTTGACCGAGCCGGTCGTGGTCACCGCGGCCGTGGCGGCCTCTCCTGCCGGCGACGCCGTCGACGGACCGGCAGTGAACGCCGTCACGAGCAGGACGAGCGCCGCCAGCATCGTCAACCCGTCCACCGCGAGTACGACGCGGAGCGCTGGCCGCTGGTGGCGGCGGAGGTTCCACGCCGTCAGCAGCCCGCCGATCACGAGTACGGGTAGGGCTGCCGTCCAGATCATCATGGTGTCTCCATCGGGTCGTACGGGATGTGCCAGGGGCGGAACGGCCGCCCCTCGCCGTCGAAGACGCGGGAGAAGAGCTCGTAGTACTCGAGCCGGAGGGCCTGGATCGCCGCGACCAGGCCCTCGAGGGCGAAGGCCAACGCGGTGCCGGCCACGAACACCACGACCGCGACGATCGCGGCGGCAGGGCCGCCGGCCCACAGGGCCGTCGTCGCCTGCCACACCACGAGGCCGATCGCCGCATGCGTCAGCCCGAACGCGGCGAGTCGGACGAAGCTGACCAGGTTGGAGCAGATCCGCATGACCAGGTCGAAGAGCTCGACGGCGGCCTGTGCGGCGCCCGCCGCACCCCCACCGGCCGACAGGAGCAGTCCCACGAAGGCCAGTCCCAGCCCGACGGCCGTGAGCACGGCAGCGGCCAGGAGCAGCGGCGCGACATCGAGGTAGAGGGCTCCGGCCAACAGCCCCAGGCCGAGGAAGACGGTCGCTCCCGCGATCCCCGTGGGTGCGTACAGCGCCAGCCGCCAACCCCCCTCGCGGAACCGGTTGACGGTCCCGAGGGCGTACGCGACGGCCAGCAGGCAGGCACCGACACCCATGGCAGCGACCATGAGCGTCAACGGATGGTCCAGGGGCGCCACCCACAGGACCGGGAGGACGCCGGTCGGCCCGAAGAACTCGCCGTACAGGGCCCCGAACACCATGCTGGCAGCTCCCGCACCGGCCATGAACAACCATCCCGGCCGAAGCCAGGCGAGCCGCTTCGGTCGCCCGGCGCGGATGGCCAGCGCGAGGACGAGGAGCAGGGCCCCTTCGCCGGCGTCGGCGAACATCATCCCGAACATCAGCACGTAGGCGAGCCCGGCGATCACAGACGGGTTCAGGTCCACGTAGGGAACCGTCGCGTAGGTGTCCACCAGCGGCGCGAACTCCCGCGCCACGCCCCTCGTCGGCAGCAGGGTCGGCGGGTCCGAGCCCACCGGCCGCGGAAGCGAGACCACGGCGCCCTCCACGTCTGCAAGCCGGCCGGCCAACACGGGCAGCGCATCGCTCGGCGCCCATCCGGCGAGCGCTGCGACGCGGCCACGTCGCACGGCTCGCCCTGCTCGCTCCTCGAGCTGGGCCTCACCGGCCAGGAGGTCGACGCGCCCGTCTCGTTCCCATGCGTCGATGTCGGCTCCGGTCCGCGCCAGGACTGCAGCGGTGACCGCCCCGCCTGACGACCGCTGCAGGGCGGCAGCTGCCGGCGTCGGTCCGACGGCGACCTCCGCGTCCCGGCCGGCCCCGTCGAGCTCCACAGTGCCCTCGGCCGCGATCGCGACGAGCAGGTCCCGCAGGCGTGCGTGCGGCGTCATCAGCGCCACCCGCTCCATGGCCACGGGGTGCAGAGCCTCACGCCACCGCATCGAAGACCTCCATCGGGCCGCCGCCACGTGCCGCGAGCTCCAGCGCGGCCCGGACCCGCCAGGTGTCCACGGCCAGCAGTGCGACCGCACCCACGAGGACCTCGGGTCCGCTCGTCGGCCGCCGGACCAGCGCGAAGGCATCGCGCTCCACCCTCCCCCACCACCGACCCTCTGCCTCCCACAGACCGGCGGGCTCGTGCACCTCGGTGAGAGCCCAGCGAGCCTGCGCCGGGACCAGCCCTGCGAGCTCCGGCACCGAGCCGGCCCGCAGTCCCCGGTCACCGAGCACCCTGGCGGCCGACCTCCGGGCAGCCGCCGGCAGGTCCCGGCGGTCGCGGACCACCTCGCGAGCCACGAGCAGGGCGGTCGCCCCGCTGGCCCAAGCGGCGGCCTCCGGAACCGCAGCGATGACCCGGTCAGAGAGGGACGTCTGGAGCATCAGTGCGATGTCGTGGGGCGCTCCTCCGGCCGGGTCGCCCCACGGCGACGTGGTGAGGACCGACCGGACCTCCTCGACGCTCCCCGTGACCGCGACACGCGGCCAGGCGGTCGAGAGGCCGCCGAGGCGGTACGGCGACGGGATCGTCGTCCCCTCGAGGAGCCGGAGGTGGTCTCTGATGTTCGCAGCCTCGAGCACGGCCGCCAGCGCTCGGAGAATGGCAACGCCCTGCCGCGGAGCCCATCCCGCGAGCACGCGCACGTTCCACAACGTCGCCTCGACGACAGCACGCTGGGCCGTCTCGAGGTCGCTGGCACCGCGTAGGGCGTGACCGTACGACGTGTGCGCGAGCGCCGTGAGCGCATCGTCGAGAGACGAGCGCGCCGCCAGTCCGCGGGCGGCCACCCGCCCCACCCTGCGGTTCGTCATCGCCCGTCCACGGACGCTGACCCCGACCCACCCGGCGCTCATGCCGCTCCTCGACCTTCGTCGCCGGGCAGGTCCAGCACGCTCCGGACGAACGTCACCACGCGGGCCACCTGTGGGGGGATGCGTGCGTCCGCTCGACGCCGTAGCTCCTCGGCCTCGCTCTCGGCCCGAGACCGGATGGAGACCAGCTCCGGCTCGCCGCTGCGCTGGGTGGCCGATGACGCGGCGGCGCGCTCCACCCCTGCCTCGGCCTGGGCCGCTGCCATGAGCGCGTGCGCCGACTCGACGAGGTGGTTCCGACGGTCGTCGGCGTCCCGGCGAGCCTGCTCGAGAAGCGCGTCGCAGGCTCGCTCGGTGTCCGCCAGCTGCGCGAAGAGCGGGGCGAGCTCCGCCGCCAGATCTGCGTCCCGATCGACAGGCACTCCCGCTGCGCCGGCCGCGCCGGGTGATCCCGCGGGCCGGAAGCGGTAGAGGATGTCCCTGACTCTCGCCATCGGCTGACCTCGCAGATCATCGTGCCCTCGTCACCAGCATGTGCCCGCGGTCGAGCGCGCGCCAGGGACCAAGGCCACGACCGGACGAGCTCCCTCGCCTCCCTCGCGGAGGCCGTCAGGAGGCGTGCCGGCCGGTGCGCCACCCCAGCAACGACAGGTGGGTGGCCCGGCCGAGCTCCAGCTCGGTGACCAGCCCTACCGGGTAGTTGCCCTCCTCCACGACGGCGATGCCTCGGACGGGTCTGATCCGGGCGGCGATCTCGCCCGCACTGGTCTCGGGCGTCACGACGACCGGCATCGCGTGGCGCGCCGCGCACTGGCCGAGCCGGGTGTCCGTCCGCTGCGCGGCCGGAACGGCGTCGAGGTCGGCCACGGTGCAGATCCCCGCGGTGTGCCCCGCGAGGTCCACGACCGGGAAGACCCCCGCGGCGATCCTGGCTGGCGACAGGTGCTCGACGAGCTGCGCGACCGTCCACCACGTGGGAGCCACCACCTGCACGGGCGTCATGACGTCGACGGCCTCCAGGTCGGCGAGGTGCTGGTCCGCAGCGACTGCTCGCTCGGCGTTCGCTCCGCTGAGGATGAACCAGCCCACCAGGAGGAGCCACAACCCCGCGGTCACCCCCAGCAGAGCCTCGAGGGCGCCCAGCCCGATCAGGCCGTAGCCGAGCGCCGTCCCGGTCCGTGCTGCGCGTTCCGCGGCTCGCTCGCGGTCCTGGGAGCGCCACCAGAGGAAGGCACGCAGGATCCGACCGCCGTCGAGAGGCGCCCCCGGGAGGAGGTTGAACACAGCCAGGAGGACGCTGACCGACGCGAGCCAGAGCAGGGCCGTTCCGACGAGTCCCGAGGTCCCGACCACCACCGCCAGGATGCCGGTGAGCAGGCCGAAGCCGAGGCTCGTCATCGGGCCGGCGGCGGCGATGGCCGCATCGGCACGTGCGGTCGGACTGGAATCGCTGAGCTCGGTGACCCCACCGAGCAGCCACACCGTGATCCGGGTGACCTCCACGCCGTAGTGCCGGGCGGTCAGGGCATGAGCCACCTCGTGCGCCAGGAGGCTGACGAACAGGGCGAGCGTGGTGCCGACGGCCACCCCCCAGTACGCCGCCCCGGCGTCGCCAGGATGCGCCTGGCGCAGGGTGCCGGTGGCCAGGACGACCGCGAACAGCCCCGCGGTGACGAAGACGGTCCAGTGCGCGTCGACCTCGATCCCCCGCCAGCGACCGACGGGGATGCTGCCGGGCATCCCGTGGTCCTCACCCCGATGGTCCCGGCCGGGCTGTCTGGTCGCATCCGTCGGAGCTCTCATCACGTCGTCCCACTGCCGGCGACTCTCGTCAGCCGAGCGGCACTCCTGGGTACATGGAGTCGAGCAGAGGCCGGAACTTGCCCTCGACGGCCTTCCGCTTGACCTTCAGGCTCGGAGTCAGGTCGCCCGCGTCCAGCGACAGGTCCTGGTCGAGGATGCGGAAGTCCTTGATCGTCTCCCAGCGGTTGAGCCGGCCGTTCAGCTCCTCGACACAGCCCGCGACGTAGTCGTGGACCTCCGGCTCCGTCGTCAGCGTGGCGTAGTCGGTGCTCGCCAGCCCCTGGGCTCGACCCCTCTGGACCAGAGCCTCCGGATCGAGCGTGACCAGCGCCGTGGCGTAGTTGCGCCCGTCGGCGTGCACCAGCATCTGGCTGGCCAACGGACACACGGCCTTGAACTCGGCCTCGATGGCCTGCGGAGCGATGTACTTACCGCCCGAGGTCTTGATCAGGTCCTTCTTCCGGTCCGTGATCCGCAGCCGGCCCGCCGTATCGATCTCGCCCACGTCGCCGGTGGCGAACCAGCCGTCAGCGTCCAGGACCTCGGCGGTCGCGTCCGGGAGGTTGTGGTAACCGTCCATGACGCCCGGCCCACGGACCAGGATCTCCCCGTCGTCGGCGAGCCTGATCTCGGTCCCGACCAGCGGCGGCCCCACGACGCCCGGCACCGCGTCCCGGGGGAGGCTGATGCAGGCCCCGGCGCTGGTCTCGGTGAGGGCGTAGCCCTCGATCAGTGGCAGACCGGCGGCATGGAACCACGTCGCCACGTCCGACGACAACGCCGCGCTGCCCGAGACCAGGAAGCGGATGCGGCCGCCCAGCCGCGACCTCACCCGGGAGAGGACGAGCCGGTCAGCGAGCGGGTACTGAGCCAGTGCCATGAAGCCGGGTCGCCGTCCGGCGAGCCGGGCCCGGGACACCCTGGTGCCGACGTCGAAGGCCCAGCCGAACAGCCGGAGCTTGACCTGACCCTGTTCCTGGACGTTCTGCAGGACCCTGGCGTAGACCTTCTCGAAGATCCGCGGCGGACCCGCCATGAACGTGGGCCGGACCACGCCCAGGTTGTCGACGATCTTGTCGATGCGACCGTCGACGGCAGTGGGGAAGCCGATCTGGAGCTGGACCGCCTCCAGCATCTTGGCGAACGAGTGCGAGAGCGGCAGCCAGAGGTACTGCAGGTCGTCCTGCGACAGGATCTCGATGGCCTCGGCTCCGGCACCGATGTAGGTCCAGCAGCGGTGGGGCAGCTCCACACCCTTGGGCCGCCCCGTGGTTCCCGAGGTGTACATCAGGGTCGCCAGGTGTCCTGGCTCGACGGAGGCGACGGACTCGTCGACCGCCTGTGGGTGCTCGACGAGGTACTTCGCGCCGAGCGCCTGTAGGTCTTCGAGGTTCAGGACCCACTCGCCGTCCGGTGTGCCGTCGAACGTCACCACCCGGACCAGGTCGGGAAGGTGCTGTCGCTGCGCACGCAGCTTCTCGATCTGGGCGTCGTCCTCCGCGAACACGATCCGGGACTGGCTGTCGGCGAGGATGAACGCGACGTCGTCGGCGCCGGTCGTCGGGTAGACCGCGGTGGTCGCGGCTCCGGCGCACATGATGGCGAGGTCCGCTTGGATCCACTCGATGCGCGTGGTGCTGGCGATCGCGACGCGCTCCTGGGGAAGGATGCTCAGGGCGAGCAGCCCGGCGGCAGTCACCGTCACTGTTTCCTCGGTCTCACCCCAGGTGATCGACTCCCACCCGTCGTCGGTCGGGAAGCGGAACGCCTCGCGGTCGCGGCTGGCCGCGACCCGGTCACGGAACAGCCGGGCCACCGATGCCGCCGGGGCCGGGTAACCACTGGTGTCGGTGCTTCCGCTCGTCGTGGTCACCATCTCTGGACTCCTCCCGCGCCGACGCCCCACGCGACGGGGTCCCCGCGGGCTCGCCGTACGACCGGAGCGCATTGCTGGCGCCACCAGCGTTGCACCGCGGTTCGCGGCGCTGCCAGAGGCGAACGTCACCCTGGTGCGCTATCCCGGCGGAAGGTCCGGATCTCGAGCGGCGTCCTCCCTGGCACCCGAGGTCACCGGGTCACGTGGATGGTGTTGCCGCACCGCGATCGCGAGGTGCGCATGAACGTGCCGGAGTCGAGCGTGGTCTGGAAGACGTAGAAGCCGGTGTTGTTGTCGCTGTTGACGACCGTGGTCCGCTTCCACCGGTCGTTGTTGCCGATGGAGGTGAGCAGGGTGCGGAAGAGCCGGCCGGAGGTGCAGGCTGCGTTCTCCTTGAGCTGGAACGGCCCGTAGACCCGGGTCTGCACGGTGTGCACCTCGGGCCGGTCGAACCCGGACACCGTGATCTCCGGGCCGAACGCGTGGCCCACGCCGACCTTGTACACCCCGTCGATCCGGGACTGCCCGGTGGAGGTGTTCTTCTGCGTCAGGAAGGCGGTGCCGCAGGCGCTCGCCGGCCGGGTGGTGGAGTTCCCACGGGCGACCACCTGCCAGGCGTAGTAGCCCGTCTTCGCCGGACTCCATGCCGGCGCCGGATGGGCGCCGTTGCTGCTGATGATGGTCTTCGCTGTGGTCAGCGCCGTTCCGGTGCAGCTCGCGGCGGCGGAGGTGAACGGGCCGAAGACCGCGTGGTCCACCGTCTCGTGCCCGATCAGTCCGGTCACGCGTGTAGGTGCCACCCAGCGGGTGACCGACGAGGACGGAGGCTGAGGTGTTGGTGATCGTGAGGCCCTGGGTGCTGACCCCGAGCCCGTAGCCGCGCAGCCTCAGAGTCCGGTGATGGCCGGCCACAGCCACCTGGGAGGCCCTCGTGTTGAACGGACGGCGTAGGAACAGGGCGACGTCGGGCACGGCATGCGCGGTCGCGGTGATCGCCGTCCGCCCGGCGGCCGCTCGGAAGTAGACCCGGCCGACCCCGTGATGGTTCAGGTACACGGTCCTGGTCCCCGCGCCGTTGTAGGTGACATCGACGGCCAGTCCCTGCTGCTGGGCGGTGATGACCGGGCCCAGGCCCTGCTTGTTCTGGATCCTGACCGTGACGGTGGTCTGGTCACCGGCCGGCACACGGTCCGCGGTGAGCGAGGTCCGGTAGGGGCCGCGGCGGTGCTTCGACTGCCTCAGCATGGTCGTGGCATAGCTGCGGATGAAGCGTCCGTCGCCGGTGGCGTTGGTGCGACGGACCGTGTACGGCGTGCCCACCCGCCACCGACCGCGGCTGAGCAGAGCATGGACGGCGACGTCGATGGCGGCGGCCGTGGTGCGGTCAGAGGTGCTGCCGTAGGTCGAGAGGACCCACGCGACCCGCTCCGTGGCAGCCCGGCTGGCACCCGGCACGCGGGTGACCCGGTGTGCCGGGTGGTAGGCGGACTGCGCGCTGCTCTTGCGGGGCTGGGTGCGGTAGTCACGCTGGCGGTCGACCCGGTAGCGCCCCACCCAGGTGCCGTCGGCGTGCGGGGTCCGGCCGATCCGGAAACCCAGCTCCGGCCGCGAGGGTGTGGTCGCGGCCTGCGTCGGTGCCGGGGACCATGCCGAGACCGGCGGCGGAGAGAACCACGGCAGCCAGTGCTATGGCGTGACGAGGTCGCGTGCTCCTGCGGGACATCCGCCCTCCTTTCGTGATCCGGCTCGCTGCGACGGGCCCTAGGGCTGCGGACCGATGTGCGGTGCGCTCGTGCTCCCTCCGGGCACCGGCCCGTGGTGGGACGGCGGCCGTCGGGTCGGGGCGGGCGGTGGAGAGGTCGACGGTGGAGAGGTCGACAGCGGCGAGGTCGAGGGCGGCGAGGTCGAGGGCGGACTGGCGGGTGCCGAGGGCGCAGGGACCTGGGTGGTAGCCGACGTCGGCTTCACCGCTCCTTGGCGAGCCGACCTGCGAGCTCGACGCTCAGCCGGCGACGACGAAGCGGAGGGCGAGGCGGCGGAGGTCACGCACCCTGCCCTGCCGCTGGGCGCGGCCGCATCGCTGCAGGTGCGTACCGGGTGCAGCAGTCGACGATGAGTGGACGGCGGCCCGACGACCTGGCGGTCGCTCATCCGCACCTGGGCCTGACCCGCCGCCCGTCGCCTGGTTCACGTCGACGAGGAGCCACGCCACGGCCGCCAGGCCGGCCAGGATCACCCCGAGCGCCATCACGCCGACCAAGGGCGACACATCCTGGTCGTCCATCCGGTCATCTCCCGGCAGAAGGTCACAGTCTTGCCCCCACTATGCGCCTCCGCGACGCGCGTGGAAACAGTCTCGAGGAGTACGTCGACCCTCGAGTGCTGCGCGGGGCCGGCCCTGGTCAACGCCGACGCACCGTCACCGGCCGGACGTCGCGGTCCACCAGTCCGAGGTTGCTCCGCACCCAGAGCGAGACCCGGACGCGGCCCGCCCGACGGAACGTGCACGTCGTCGTCGGCTTCCGCTGCCAGCTCGTGGCGCTGCTGTGTTCCGCACCTGAACCGGTACCGCACGATGTGGGAGTGCGCCGTACCGGTCGAGGCCGAGCCGTCTGCGCGGTCAGGTCGACCGACGCGGAGCACGCGATGCGCCAGGTGGAGCCTGGCCGTGGGAGGAGTCCGCTCCAGCGCGCCCAGGTCGGCATACCTGACCGGCCCCTCTCCCCTGTTCCTCACCCCGGGGGCGTCGACGGGACGGGCACCCGTCCGGTCGCGCGCCACCCACCCTGGGGCCGACGAGTCGGCGACGTCGAGCGCGGGCGAGGCTGCTCCGAGCTCGAGGGTACGGGACCTGAGGGCCACGAACCTCGGGTTGGCCGCCAAGCCGTGCCTCTCCTGGTTCGTGGCCGCGCGCAGCCCGGCGAGCCGCTGGTACACCACGCCGCCCCACTCGTACAGCGGCCTGGAGGTGTTGGTCTGGAACGCGAGGTCGTGGTCGATCGAGGTGCCGGGCACCGACGAGGCGTCGACCCGGACGTCGCCCTTGCTCCGCGTCGTACGGGCTGCGTTGTCGACGGCGATGTTGTCGCGCACCCTCGTCCCGGTCGAACCGCCTTCGACGTTGAGACCAGCGGTGGAGTTGGCGACCGAGGTGTTGGACACCACGGTGGCGTTGGCCGACCGGAAGACGTCGATGCCGTGGTCCCCGTTGTCGTAGCTGACGTTGCGGCGCACCACGGCGCCGGTGGAACCGGTGAAGACCTCGATGCCGGAGTCGTCGTTGTCGTGGCTGAGGTTGCGCTCGACGACCGCGTGGAGCGAGGCCGAGCTGATGTCGATCCCCGCGGCCCGGCGCACGCCCGGGGTGAGGTTCCCGGCCGTGGTGTTGTGCTGGACACGAGCGCCCGAACCTCCCTTGCACGCTGATGCCGTGGAACCCGTTCCTCCTCGAGACCGACGAGGTGACCGAGCTCGAGGCCGTACGGAGCAGCCGGATGCCGATCGACGCGTTGCCGCTGACGTGTGCTCCGATGATCCGGTCCCTGGTGCCGTCCTGGTCGTTGATGCCGTACGACGCCGAGCCGGTCACCGACACGTCGCGGACCACGGAGCGCGTGGAGGCGTCCAGGAAGATGCCTGCTCCAGCCCTGGCCCCGCATCGTGAACCCCTGCACCGTGACGTCGTGGTCGTCCCGGACCAGGAACCCGTACTGCCGCACGCTTGCCTCGAGGGCATCGCCGGCGCTCGGGCTCCGGGCCGCCGAGGTCGACGTACAGCCGGTGGGTCGATCGCGTCGAAGAACCAGGTGTCGGTGGCGGTCCTGGCGACACTCGTGGCCCGGCTCAGCCGGGCTCTCCCACTGGACACCCCGGAAACCATGGTCGCGGCCCCGAGCTCCGTGGACCACGCATGGCCACCGGCGGCCGACCAGGTCGCCAGGGCGAGGCTGTCGGAGCCCACGACGTGGGCCGACCTGCTCGAGGCCACGAACCGCACCCCGCTGGGCACGGTCACCTGCTCACGGTAGGTGCCGCCGCCGACCCGCACTGCGTCGCCGGCGACCGCCACCTTGGCGGCCGCGGAGATCGTGCAGAACGGCTTGGCGGGTGTTCCCGGACCTCCGTCGGAGCACCCCGAGTCGTGCTGGCGCACGACGTACGTTGTGCTCGCACGCGCCGGGGCAGCCGGCACGAGGACGGCCAGGGCGGCGACCATGGCCGACGCCACCACCGCCACCACCACCGCCACCCCCGAGGTCGGGACCCGGAGCGACCCGCTCCAGGCGGCGACTGGGGCCAGTGACACGTGGGCGGAGCGAGCAGACGCCGACATCGGATCCCCCAAGATCGCGCGGTGTCGTTTCACCGTAGGAACGGCCCCGCACCCGCGTCAAGGCTCGCGGTGAGTCCGTGGTCCGCCGATGGTCCCCGGAGGAAGGTCCTATGTCCTGTGACCCGGAGGTGCCGCGCACGACTACGATGCTCCTACACCGACGGTACGTCCGCCGAGCTGGAGATCCGGGAGCAAGCCATGAGCTTTCCGAGTGTCAACCCCGTCACCGCATCGTTGCGTGACTTCCCCCCGGGACCCCACTCCGGGACGGACACCGACCCGGACCCCCACATCGCGCCGGGCTCCATGGACAGCCGTGCTCGGACGGCGCTCACGCTCGGCCTGTTGAGTCTCCTCCTCAGCGTCGTGACCGGTATCCCGGCCATCTGGGTGGGACGCAAGTCGCTCATCCACATCAAGGAGGCCGACGGTGCCCTGAGGGGCCGCTGGGCCGCCTGGACCGGAATCGCGCTCGGCTGCCTCAGCATCGTCACCCTCGCTGCGGTCTGGACCTACTTCCACCTGAACTGACAGGTGGCAGTGACCCCTGGTCGGAGGCGGATCGGTCCGGAGTCGGCAGCGCCTCCTCAGGACGGCCGCATCACCCGACGATGACCGGGTGCTCCCGCACCACCCGGTCGGCCACCGTCCGCGCGGTCTTGACGTCCTTGGCCATGAGCGTCAGCTCAGCCAGGGCGCTGGCGAAGGTCTCCTCGGGGCCGGTGACGAGCTCACCCGTACACGAGATTCTCCAGCGGAGTACCGGCGCCTCCGCAAGCGGGAGATTGCAAGCCGCGTAAGTCCCTGGCAACGACATCCGGACCCCCGCGTGTGTCGCACCGGTGAGACGACGAACGGTGACCGGTGCTACCGACTGAGACGACTACGAGGAACCCATCCGGGTCGCCTCGCCTCACACCACTCGGCGCTTCAGCAGCGCGATGGGGTGGACGAACCGGAAGCCGCCAGCACCCCAGGTGGAGACCATCCCGACGGCCTCCATCCCTCGGCGCCGAGCCGATTCAGCTCTCCGATGTCCTTCTCAACCTTCGTCAGGTCGGCGGTCTTGTACTCCCAGCGATCCATGACCCACTCCCCTCACCCGACACCGGGTGGTGCGACACAGAGCCTCCCGCCAGAGGCAGACGTCCTTGACCCTCCCGTGGTGTGAGGGTGCACAGTCTGTCCCGTGGAAACGCACCTGACCGTGGGGCGCGTGGCCGAGCTAGCCGGCGTCAGCGTGCGCACGCTGCATCACTACGACGAGATCGGCCTCGCTCGGCCCTCGGCTCGGACAGCGGCCGGGTACCGGGCCTACTCAGCGGCTGATGTCGAACGCCTCAGGCACGTACTGGCCTATCGCCGGCTCGGCTTCGGCCTGCAGGAGATCGCCGATCTGGTCGACGATCCCCTGACGGACGCGGAGGCACATCTGCGCCGGCTCCGGCGGCTGTTGCTGGAACAGCGCGAACGCACGGACGCGATGGTGGCCGCCATCGACACTGAGCTCGAGTCACGAGCGGCGGGCAGGACTCTGACCCAGAAGGAGCAGCTGGAGATGTTCGGTGCGCCGCTGTACGAGAGGATCGGCGGCCACTACCTCGCTACGCGTCGTACCGACCCACGGATCGCCAAGGAGATCTGGGCCGCACTCGGCGACGCCCGAACAGTGCTCAATGTCGGGGCGGGGACCGGCTCCTACGAGCCCTCCGATCGTGAGGTGACTGCCATCGAGCCGTCGGCGGTCATGCGGGCGCAGCGACCGGTGCGCTCAGCCCCCTGTCTTCCCGGCGTCGCCGAACACCTGCCGTTCGCGGACCAGTCCTTCGACGCCGCGATGGCTGTCTCCACCGTGCATCACTGGACGGATCCGATCGCGGGTCTGCGCGAGATGCGGCGCGTGGCGCGCCGCGTTGTCGTGCTCACCTTCGACGCGAACGAGGCCACCCAGCGTCGTCGGTTCTGGCTCACCCGCGACTACCTGCCCGAGTTCGCCGGCCTCTTCACAAGATGGCCGTCGATCGTCGATCTGACCGACGCGATCAGCGGCCGGGCGGAACCGGTGCTCGTTCCGTGGGACTGCGCGGACGGTCTGTTCGAGGCGTACTGGCGCCGACCGGAGTCCTACCTGGAGGGGCAGGTACGGCGGGCGATGTCGGTGTGGACGAGGTTGGGCCCCGATGTCGAGCGACGGGCGGTCCGCGAGCTCGGCGACGATCTCGACTCGGGACGGTGGGCCGATCGCAACCACGACCTGTTCGATCTCGAAGCGGCAGACCTCGGCCTCCGACTGCTCGTCGGCTGATGCCGGACCGGCTTGCCAGGGGCAGCTGGATCCGGGGCTTCGCACTTCGCCGGAACAGGCGCGGTGTCGGGAGTCAACCCACCGTGGCCATGAGTGACTCCACTCCGGCCAGGGCCGGTCGGGCGCCCATCGCCGCGAACAGGTCCCTGGCTCGATGCAGGACCGGCAACGCCTCATCGGCGCGGTGGAGGGCGAGCAGGCAGCGTCCTTGCCCGAGCAGCGCGAACGCCTCCTCCATCCGCGACGCGGCGTCGTGGAGACCCTGCGCCGCATCGCCGTACCCCGCAAGGGCCACTGAGTGTTCGCCCCGGCCCTCGGCAAGAGAAGCCTTCATCACGACGTACTCGTTCAGGGCCACGGGCATCTGTGGGGCCTCCGTCGGCACGAGTCGCTCGGCGAGGTCCAGCTCCCCGAGCGTGATCAGGGCGCGGGTCCAGGTGGGATCGCCGACGCGGGGGGTGCCCGACAGCTCGGTGAAGCGCTGCACGGCGGTGTCGTGGTCGCCGAGAGCGGCGAAGATCACCGCGGCCAGGCCGAGATCGCCGTCGTCCATGTGCCGGACGTCGACGACGCGGCCTTCGGCCAGGAGCCACTCGAGCCACGGGACGGTCTCCTGGGCATCTCCGCGAAGCACCATGGCGTACGTCCTGAACCAGCGCACGCTCATCAGCGACTGCTGGTCGCGTGCGATCTCTTGCGATGCCGCCAGCTGGTCCGAGACGGTGAGCAGCTCATCGAGCTCACCCAGGTCGGCGAGGTCCCACAGGACCTCGCGTCGGAGCATGAAGCCTATTTCGGTGAGGCCGTGCGCATCGGCGTAGACAATGCCTTGCTCGATCACCCGCCGCGACTCCCGCGGGCCCACCGACACGCGGAGGGTCCTGGCGAGGGCGATGTACATGATGCCGACCGAGCGCTGGCCGGTCGGTGTGGCGAGGGTGATGGCGTCCTCGATGTCTTGGATCCCATCGCGGTCGGCCAACGCGACGCGTGCCTGTCCACGCCAGCCGAGGGCCTCCGCCGGAGTCCCCATGCCGAGCTCACCCGCCAGAGACAGCGCGCGGTCGGCGTAGTCGACAGCCTTCTGGTAGTGCTCGAGCGAAGCTGCGCCGGGTTGGGCATCCATTCCCTGCAACGTGTTGTACGCCGCGTGATACGTGTAGACCGGCACGTGCACAGGCCCCGGCGGCAACCCCGCAACCAGCTCCAGCATCGTTTCATAGGGGGCGGACCACCGTGGGTCACCTCGTCTCCGGAGGAACTTCCCCAGCTCGAAGAGCGCGTCGACGGCGGCGGGCACGTCACCCGCCTCGAGCAAGAGGTCGACTGCTTGCTCCAGCGCCTCCCTGACCTGCCCGAGGTGGAAGGTGTAGAACGCCGCCTTGCCGTAGCTGGCCAGTGCCCGGCCGCGCAGCGGGTCGCCCTCCGGGAGGAGGTGGACAGCCCGCTCCAGGTGCATCCGCCCCTGGGAGGCATCCAGGTGCAGGGCACGTTCTCCTGCCATCAGCAGGAAGCGCCCGGTGGCCGGCCGGAGCTGCTCGGCCATCCGGTCATCTCCGGTTGCGATCGCCAGCTCGAGAGCTGTGCCGGAGTGGTGGGCCAGCACATCGGCGAAGTCCTCGACCCGGTCCCCGGCGCGATCCTCGATCCAGTCCGCGGCGGCGACATGGCGAGCGACTCGCCACGTCCGCGGCAGCTGGGCGTAGGCGACGTCACGGGTGAGGACGTGCCAGAAGGTGTACTCAGCCTGCCCAGCCATGGACGAGCTCCGGACCGGTCTGATCAGCTGTTTCCTCGACAGCTCGTCCATCACCTTCACCACCTCGGCCTCAGCAGCGCCGGACAAGGCGGCCACGGCGCCGGCCCAGAACACCTTCCCCATGACGGCGGCGTCCGCCAGCAAGGCCTTGCGCGCCGGAGGGAGGGTGTCGAGCCGGGCCGCGAGGACTGCGTGCACGCTGCTCGGGAGTGGCAGCTCGACACCAGGTCGCAGCCGCACCTGGCCGTGCGTGCGTTCGATCAGGTCCTGGTCCTGGAGGAGTCGGACGTACTCCTCGGCGAACAGGGGGTTACCCCCGGCTCGGTCCACCAACGGGTTCCGCAGCTCCTCCGGCACAGAGAGAGTCCTCAGCAGCCCCGCAACCAGCCGGGTGGTCTCGTCCTGGGTGAGCGGACTGAGCCTGATCGCCGTCCGGTTGCGCAGCCCCGCCCCGAATTCCGGATGCTTGTCGAACAGCTCCGGCCGGGTGGTGGCGACGATCAGCAGCGGCACGCCCTCGGCATGGTCGGCCAGGTGCTCGACGAAGCTCAGCAGAGCGGGGTCGGCCCAGTGCAGGTCCTCGAACACCAGCACCGTCGGACCCGCCTCGGCGACGTGCTCCAGGAAGCGGCGCCACGCCGCGAACAGCTCGTCCTGGACGGCCTCCGAGGAGCCTTCGACACCGAGGAGAGGGAGCAGGCGCTGCTTCAGCCACGTGCGGTCGTCGACGTCAGGAAGGACCGCGTCCAGCCTCGCGAGCACCACATCAGGGCCGTCGCTCTCCAAGATGCCGGCCTGAGCCTTGACGATCTCACCCAACGCCCAGAAGGTGATGCCGTCTCCGTAGGGCAGGCAGCGTCCCTGCCGCCAGGTCACCGCCTCCGGTTGCGAGTCGACGTGGCCGAACAGCTCTGCGACCAGCCGCGACTTCCCCAGCCCGGGGTCGCCCACGATCGTCACCAGCTGCGGAGACGTCGAGGCACGTGACTGGTCGAACAACTCCTTCAGCAGCGCGACGTCGGTCTCGCGACCGACCAGAGGGGAGTCGTGTCGACGGGTCAGGTCAGTGCCGAGCCTTGCCAGGGGTGAGACCGCCTGCCACACCCGGACGGGCTGGGCCTTGCCCTTCAGCGTCGCCGGTTCGAGCTCGCGGTAGTCGAACACCTGCCGGGTCGCCTCGAAGGTCGCGTGTCCCACGGCCACCCCCATCACCGGGGCGACGGACTGGATCCTTGCGGCCGTGTTGACGGCGTCGCCGGTCACGAACCCTTCCCCGACGCCACGAGCGATGTCGAGACGCACCAGCACCTCGCCGGTGTTGACCCCGACCCGCAGCTGGAGAGGCGAGCCGTCGAGACGGATCAGTCCCTCGACCGCCTCGACGATCCGCAGACCGGCGCGCACCGCCCGCTCGGGGTCGTCCTCATGGGCCGCAGGAACGCCGAAGACGCCGACGACCGCGTCGCCGATGAACTTCTCCACCGCCCCGCCAAACGACTCGATCGCCGACCGCGCGGCGGCGAAATAGCCGGACATGAGCGCGTGGACGTCCTCAGGATCCGAGCCCTCCGACATGGCAGTGAAGCCGACGAGATCGCAGAACAGGAAAGTGACCGTCTTCCGCTCCCGGGCAACCGCCCTCTGGGCGGCGGCCTGCAGTGGTGCTCCACACTCCGGGCAGAAGTTCGAGCGGTCCGCGGCTTCTGCGCCACAGTGAGCGCACGTCGTCACGCTCGGAGACTACGAGAGCGCCGAAACGCTGTCACGAACCAGGACGGAGGCTGGGACAGCTTCACTCGGAGCACGAGCAAGCCCCACGCCCGCCTCGACCCCCCTCGTCGTGGGTGGTTAGCCAACTGAGCGAAAAGGACGCCGTTCGGGCCGCGTATCAGGTCGCAAGCCCCTGGCAGCCGCTACGCCCCGAGCCGCCCGCAGCCGCGCAGCGTGATGCCGGTGCGCCACCCTCATGGAGGTTCGCGATGTTCATGTCCGCGCTCTCGATGCTGCGCAACTACGGCGCGCTTTCAGCCACGCAGTCCGCGAGGAGGGATTCCTGTCCGTCGCTGCAACTGCCCTGGTGCTCATCCTCATCGGCACCCTGGTGTACACCCTCGGCGAGGGTTGGGACGTCGTCGATGCCTTCTACTTCGCCGTAGCGACCTTGACCACGTCGAGCATCGCTGATCCGTCGCTGGTGCTGACCGACCCCTGGCTGAAGATCTTCACAGCCTTCTACGTCCTGATCGGAATTGGGATCCTCGTCGAAGTCATTCGCCGCCTTGGCTTCGGCTTCGTCACTGTGCTTCATAAGGACCGACTCAAAGCGCAGGCGGCGCACGAAAAGATCCATGAGCGACTGCACACAAGGCCCGATGCCGACGGACCGCAGGACCCGGGTGGGATGGAAGGCTGATGGTCGGGGTCCGACGGGGAATGCGGTCAAGGCCCATGCACGACAACACGATGCCGAGGACCCGTAGCGGGAATGTCATGCACACCCCGTAAGTGCCGATGACTGCGGCAACGATGGTTCCGTTCTTGGTGAGGGCGCCCTCGAGCGTGGTGCCCCAAGGGACGGTTTCGACAGGCGTCCACGCCGCCTCAGCCATGGGGTGACCTAGAGATGATCGCGGAGTCGGGCTGGCCGTTTCGTCGGCCAGACCGGCTGCGTCGCACTCTGAGCCGATGAGCAGGTGTCGGCACGGCGTCCGTTCGCCACCCTGGCAGAGCCTAGGGGTGGCGAACGGACGTGGATGCCAAGGTGGTCAGACCAGCGCTGCGCACTGACCGGTGGCCTTGTGGCCGAGTGTTGACCTCTCCGGGGACGAAGCCACCGGACAGGTTGGGGCCGAGACCTGTGCAGTTCAGGTTGTGCCCGACGTGGTTGCGGACGACGTAGATCGTTGGCTCCGGGTCGCCGAAGTCGGTGGCGGTGATGTTGGACAGGGACACGTTGCGGCCGACCGTGTTGAACAGCACGCCGAACCAGTCGCCCGTGATCCCGCTCGCCGTGAGGTTGCCGCCGATGGTGTTGTTCTTGACTGACCAGGGGATCTCGTTGTCGCCGCCTCCGGTGAAGGTGACGTTGCGGTTCACCGTGATCCCGTTCAGCAGCACGGTGTCCGCGTTGGTGCCGGTGAGGTTCCCCTTGACGGTGATGACGGAGGATCCGTCCGGCTCGTAGGTGCACGGATGTCCGGTCTTGACCGGATTTTCGTTCTCGTCGACGTAGTCAGGCTGGCAGCCCAGACCGACGAGCGCACCCGTAGCGACAGTGACGTTGCGTCCCACGCTGATCATCGATGGCGCGCTCTGCGCGTCGAACACGGCACCGGCGGCCACGTTCCGGTTCCCGACGATGTTGATGACGGTCGAGCCATCTTGCGCTACATCGCAGTAGCCGGTGACCGTGACGCTGGAGTAGGTGCCGGAGGGGATGTCACCACCGGTGCACGTGTAGGCGGGCGGCGACGTGCTGGCCATCGCCGGTGCCCCCGAGAGTGCGAGTGCTCCCGCAATGGCAAGTGTTCCCCAGAATCCCGAGCCGCGTTGATTTCCGCATGAGCAGTCCCTTCTCTTGCGGTCCCCCCGGAGGGCCGACGGATCGACGGGGCTGACTCACCATCCCGCACGCACCCCTCGCCGGGTTGGGACACAGCCCCGCTCAATGTGCGCCCCTGGCTGGCGTCGGGTGCGGCAATGACCCAACCGGGCCACGTGTCGTCGACCAAACGCACCGGAGCATCAGACACGACCGGCAACTCTCCAACCGCCTGACCAAGGACGTGGTCGACCTTCACCGCCGAAGCGCGGACGACTCCCGAGCGGCACCGTCGGTTCGGACTGCTGGTTGGATGACTCCGACGAGATCGGCAAGCGTGCGCCGTTCGGAGCTGAGGTCTCTGCTCGCCCGCTCAGGTCATTCTCAGGTCTCGTGGCTAGCGTCCATGCCCGGGTGACGGACTGGGGGACTCTCGACCTCTGCGGGCGGGAGGGGTCACCGCGCAACGCCCGTCGGGGACCCGAGACGCCGGCGGGCGTTGTCCATTCCTGTCACGTGGCCCAGATGGAGTCTGCCAACCAGGGGCGTCAACGCGTGCGTTCGGCGGCTAAGGACGCTAGCTTTCTCGGTCCCCCTCCGGTTCGCCAGCAGCCACTTCCCCAAGCATGACGCCCGCTGCGACCCCGAGACCGCGGCGGGCGTCGTACATCATCACCCTGCAGGGCGAGGTCGCTCACCACAACGGACGATCCCCAGGGGCGGAGGTCCGCCCTAGGCTTCAACTCGATGCTCCTGGCGCACACCCGATGACGCCAGGGGCATCGGCCAAGCGGGTCCAGACATGCGCCGCCGTGCGCCAGGGGGGTAACACGGCGGGCATGTCGACTCGCGACACCTGACCGGATGCCCCGGTGCTTGCGTGACACCGGGGCATCGTCATGCCGTCCGATCGGTCGGCCGGCCATGGGTCGGAGGGGCTAGCAACTCGCAACGAGCGCAGGTGTCGCCGCCCGCGTCCCGAGGCCTACGGTTGACCCATCTCCCTGCGGCAGACCCCCCTCCGTCGCAGGCCCCCGGCGGAAACCCCGCACGCTGCCCCGGCGCCCCAGCGCCGGGGCATCGTCATGTCTGGGGTCCAGAATCGAGCCCTCAAGCAGTCCCGGTGTGGATCTGCCTGCATCTCGGATCGCGGCAGGGTCTGCTACGTCAGCGGGTCCCACTGGTGCAGGCCGTGCGAAGCCTTGAGGCCGCCAAGAATTGGGCGCGACGCCGGTCGCCGGCGGAAACCCGTCGCAGCTGGGAGGCTTCGTCGCGGATCGAGGCACCCACGTGGCTCGTGGCACGTTCTTCCGAAAGCCGGTCGGCGTGCTGCGCCACGAGGACGTGCCCGACGCCGGAGCTGGGGGACCAGCGCGGGGCATGGGGCTGCCCGCGGGAACTCCTGGACGCCGAACACGCCCATGCATCAAGAGAACCACGCTGAGACGCCATTTCCCATGCCCCCGGACAGGGTGACGACGTTGCGCTTCACACGCTCAGGCATACGGGCGCGACGGTGGCGGTCGGCAACGGGGACACCTGAAGGCATCTCCGAGCTGTTGGGACACTCCCCCTTGGCGATCACCGCGGATGCTACCGACTGAGCATCCCGAATGTGCCTCTGACCTGCATGCTCTCTGTGTCGGGCTGACAGTGTGCTGGTTCAGGACATAGGCGACAGATGTCTCAAGACATAGGCGACACCTGTCCCAGGTCATCGGCGACAGGTCTGCTGGGCTCGATGCTCGGCCATGCCGCCCACGTCGAAGGCCCGCCTGGTCATCACCGCCCTGTTCGTCGACCACCAGACCCCTGCTGAGGTCGCTGCCCGCTACGGCGTGCATCGCGCCTGGGTCTACAAGCTCAAGGCCCGCTACGAGGCCGAGGGCGAGACAGCGCTGGAGCCCCGCTCACGGCGACCCAAGACCTCGCCGTCCGCCCTGGGCGCCGAGGTGGTCGACCTGATCGTGTGGGTCCGCAAGGAACTGACCGATGCCGGCCTGGACGCCGGCCCCGAGACCATCGCCTGGCACCTCGAGCACCACCACGGCCAACGGGTGGCCAGGTCGACCATCAGCCGTCACCTCACCGCGGCCGGGTTGGTGGTCCCCGAGCCGAAGAAGCGGCCCAAGTCCTCCTACGTCCGGTTCGAAGCATCGATGCCGAACGAGACCTGGCAGTCCGACTTCACCCACTACCGACTCACCCGGCCCGACGGCCGACCCGGCGCCGATGTCGAGATCATCAGCTGGCTCGACGACTGCACCCGCTACGCCCTGCACACCTCCGCCCACCACCGGGTCACCACCGCGATCGTGAAGGCCACCTTCCGCGAAACCGCAGGCCAGCACGGCATCCCGGCCTCGACATTGACCGACAACGGCATGGTCTACACCGTCCGACTCGCCGGCTTCGGACGCCGCGGAGGACGCAACGCGTTCGAGCAGCAACTCCGCGACTGGAACGTGGCCCAGAAGAACTCCCGACCCAACCACCCCACCACCTGCGGCAAGTGCGAACGCTTCCAGCAAACGATGAAGAAATGGCTCCGCGCCCAACCCGACCAGCCGTCCACGATCACCGAACTCCAGGCGCTCCTCGACCTCTTCGCCGACGAGTACAACCACCGACGACCGCATCGCTCGCTGCCACACCGCGCGCCTCCGGCGACCCTCTACGACTCGATGCCCAAAGCGCTGCCCGGACCAGCCACCGACCCCGAGACCCACGAACGGATCCGGCACGATCGCGTCGACAAGGCCGGCTCGGTCACCCTGCGGCACAACAGCCGGCTCCACCACATCGGCGTCGGGCGAACCCACGCCGGAACCTGCGTCATCCTGCTCGTCCAGGACCTCCAGATCCGGATCGTCAACGCCGCCACCGGCGAACTCCTCCGCGAGCTGGTCCTCGACCCCACACGCGACTACCAGCCCGCCGGAACACCCAAAGGCCCCACCCGAAAACCCCCGAAATGAACAACACCCGGACCTGCATTCGCAGGTCCGGGTGTCGCCGATGTCCTGAGACATCACACGGTCGGGCTGACAGGATTTGAACCTGCGACCCCTTGACCCCCAGTCAAGTGCGCTACCAAACTGCGCCACAGCCCGATGCCCGTAGCGCTTGGCCGAGGGCGGAGTGAAGGCTACCGCAGCCGCCGACGCGTCCCGAATCCGGCCGGCCCAGGCGGGAACATCCGGCCTTCTCAGGGACTTCTTGGGGTACGAACACCGACACCCCAACGGTTTCACAGCATTCTCACGGGTTGTGGGTGCTGGATAGGGGCAACAGAGCACAAGGAGTCTTCATGGACGAGCCCCGCCCGTCGCAGGACCAGCCGGAGGGCTGGCCCGCGCCCCAGTCGCAACCCGCGTCGCAGCCCCCGTCGCAGCCGCAGGACGACACCCAGCAGCTGTTCGCGTACGGCGCGCCCACCCCGCCTCCTCCGCCGCCCCCGCCGTCGGGCGGCTACGGCTACGGCCCCGCCGCGCCGTACCAGGGCTACGGCCAGTACCCCGTCCAGGGTGACCCCCAGCAGTACCCCCCGCCCTATGCACAGCAGTACGGCGCCTACGGGGCGTACCCGCCCCCGCCGCCGCACAAGCGGCGTCGCTCACGCGGGCCCGTCCTGGTGGCGGCCGGTACGGCGATCGCGATCGTGTTCGCCGCCGGCATCGGCGGCTTCGCCCTCGGCCGCCTCCACCAGAGCAACGCCAGCGCCGGCGGCGGGCTCGGCTCCGGCCAGGCCCCCCACGTCCAGACGCCCGGCCAGAACGGCCAGAACGGGCAGGGCGGCGAGAACGGGCAGGGCGGCTTCGGCAACCTGGCCCCCTTCGGCAACGCCGACCCGTTCGGCGGCAACCAACAGCCGTCCACGTCCGGCAACAGCACCCCCGCCACCAGCGACCAGCTCACCGGCCTGGTGCGCGTGTCGACGACCCTGGGGTACCAGCAAGGCGCGGCGGCCGGCACCGGCATGGTGCTGACCAGCGACGGCGAGGTGATCACCAACCACCACGTGGTCGAGGGCGCCACCGACGTCAAGGTCACCGTGATGAGCACCGGGGACACCTACGCCGCGCAGGTCGTCGGCACCGACGCCAAGGACGACGTCGCCGTGCTGCAGCTGACCAACGCGACCGGCCTGGCCACGGTCACCACCGACACCACCGGTGTCACGGTCGGCGACAGCGTGACCGCAGTCGGCGACGCGGGCGGCTCGGAGACGACGTTCAGCCAGGCCGACGGCAAGGTCACCGCGACCGACCAGCACATCACCACCCACGACGCCGACGGCTCGATGGGCGAGAAGCTGGCCGGGCTGATCGAGATCAGCAGCGACGTCATCTCCGGTGACTCCGGCGGCGCGACGTACGACGACCAGGGCGACGTCGTGGGCATGACCACCGCCGCGTCCACCGGCTCCAGCGACATCGTCGGCTACGCGATCCCGATCTCGACCGTGCTCCAGGTCGCCGACGACCTGGAGAGCCACGTCCTGAACGCGCGCTACGCCTACGGCGCGCCGGCCTTCCTCGGACTGGGCCTGTCGGGCAACGGCACCACGGTGCAGGGCGTCTACCCGGGCACGCCAGCGGCTCGCGCCGGCATCGCCGCCGGGGCGACCATCACCGACATCGGGGGCACCTCGGTCAGCACCGCGGCCGGCCTGAAGAAGGTCATCCAGACCTACTCCCCGGGCGACCGGGTGCAGATCACCTGGACCGACGCCGCAGGATCCAGCCACTCCACCACGGTGACGCTGATCAAGGGTCCTATTGCGTGACCCCGAGGCTGTCGTGCATCGTGTTCATCGAGACCACGACTGCCTCCCCCCAAACGGGGAGCAGGTGCTCCAGGTTTGAACGATCGGACCGCAGGGAACGTGACTCCTACGTCGGCCGGCGTGGCTCAGACGCCGTCCGGTACTCCTGCGAGGAAATGCCCATGTCCAACCTGATGATCGCCAACATCCTTCTCACCGTCTCCATCCTGTGCATGGTCGCCTGTGTGTCGGCGGGCATGCCGCTGATGTTCCTCTACTCCATCGCAGCCACCGCCCTGGCGGGTGCGGTGCGCCACCAGCAGCTCCCTCACGACAAGAAGGCCCGCCGCCGCGACTGAGGGGTCGAGGGGCACCCACCGGCGTCGACATCACCGGGGACGAGGCGCCCGACCGCTGAGCTCCTACCTCACCGCCGCGCTGTCCTTCGACACCCTCAACGAGCGAGGTGTCGACCGCGACGAACTGCCGCGCCGGGATCTGCTTGAGCTGGTCGATGAAGGCGATCGGCCAGTGCGCGTTCTGCTCCCCCTGGAAGTACCACGGCGAGCCGTTGTCGGCCAGCACCAGCCCGTAGGTCTTCATCGCCTTGACCACCGCCATCGCCCTCGGCCCGAACCCGGACGGTTGGTAGGTCGCCTTCAGCCGGAAGCGGGCCCCCATCGGTGGGTAGCTCCAGCTCGTCCTGGAGCCGGCGTCGTGCCGGGCCGGCCACAGGTGGTGCTCGGAGGTGATGTCGGTGGTGAACCTGATGGCGTGGTCGACGCGGAGGTGCTTGACCTCGTTCCAGCGCAGCAGGCCGGGCAGGATCGGCAGACCGGCCGCGTCGGCCGACGTCCAGGTGTCGGGGCGGAGCCTGTTGGACGTCAGCGACCAGATCGCGCCCGACCCGGCGTACCACTTCCCGCTGCGCTGCTGGGTCGCGAACGTCTCGTAGAGCCGGCACACGCCCTTGTCGACGATGATCGCGTGCCGGTCACCCGTGGAGCGCCGACCGCCCTCGATCCGGGTGTCGGAGCCCAGTGGGTAGCGCGCGCGGTCGCTCTCGCTCACGTAGTGGAAGTGCACGCGGACCCGCGGGTGGCTGTGCCCGACGACGGTGACCGGGATGCCGTAGTTGGGTCCGTCACCGAACGACGGCCCGAAGTCCGGGTGCAGGTCGAGCCCGGTCGACATGTGCGAGAGCCAGGCGGCGCTGCGCTTGGCGACCGGCAGCGAGCGGATGTCGGCGTGCCAGTAGTTGTTCGCCGGGAAGACGTGGCACGTCGTGCCCACCACCGGTGCCTTCTCCGCGCTGGGCTGCACCTCGCGCGCCTCCGCCACCGAGACGGCGTACGCCGTGCCGGTGGCGGCGAGCACGCCGGCCAGGCTCAACCCCAGCAGCCGCGTCCTCATCAGGTCTCCGCCCGACCCGCGACCGCCACGGCCATCCCGAGCCCGATCATCGACACCCCGCCGACCGTGCCGAGCGCCTTGCCCCGGTTCGGGGAGGCGTTGAACCACCGCCTGAGCTGGCTGGCCGCGACCGCCCAGATGCTGTCGCAGCACATCCCCAGCACGAAGGCGATCAGGCCGAGCAGGAACATCTGCAGCGGCACCTGGCCGCGGGCCGGGCTCGACGAACTGCGGGAGCAGCGCCACGAACATCACGTAGAGCTTGGGGTTGGTGAACCCGACCAGGAAGCCCTGCCGGTGGGCGGTCGCCGGCCGCAGGGGTGCCGTGGTGCGGGAGCTGAACTCCGCGACCGTGATCGCGCGCCGGTGGCGCAGGGCCTGGACCCCGAGGAACACCAGGTAGGCCGCGCCGCCCAGCTTGACGACCTCGTAGAGCACCGCCGAGGTGGCCACCAGCTCACCCAGCCCGAGCACCACCAGCAGCAGCGCCAGAAGGAGTCCGAAGGAGTTGCCCACGACGGTCATCAGGGCGACGCCGCGTCCGTAGGTGAGCGCCCGGCTGATCGTGAACACGACGCTCGGGCCGGGGATCGCCATCACCACGAGCGCGACCAGGCCGAAGCCGAGCACCTGATGCAGGGTGACCATGTCGGGCATGCTCTCACGCAGGGTCGGGCGGATGCGGGTGGTTTGTGCGGCCGCGTCAGCGCTTCCGGCGCTCGCGGACGCGCTGGGTGAGCACGATCGGCGTACCGACGAACCCGAAGTCCTCGCGCAGCCGACGCTCGATGAAGCGCTCGTAGCCCGCGTCGAGCCGGCCCGAGGTGAACAGCACGAACGTCGGGGGTGCCACCGACGACTGGGTGCCGAAGAGGATCTTGGGCTGCTTGCCGCTGCGCACGGGGTGGGGGTGTTCGGCGACCAGGCGCCCGAGGAACGCGTTGAACGCGCCCGTAGAGACCCGCGTCTCCCAGCCCTCGAGAGCCTTGTCGAGCGCGGGCACGAGGCGGTCGACGTGCCAGCCGGTGCGCGCGGTCACGTTGATCCGCGGTGCCCACTGCACCTGGACGAGGTCGCGCTCGATCTCCCGCTCGAGGTAGTGGCGACGGTCGTCGTCGACGAGGTCCCACTTGTTGAAGGCGATCACCAGCGCGCGTCCGGCGTCGCGGACGGTCTGGAGGATCCGCACGTCCTGCTCGGAGATCGACTCGGAGGCGTCGAGCACCAGGACCGCGACCTCGGCCCGGTCGATGGCGGTCGTCGTCCGCAGGGAGGCGTAGTACTCGTGGCCCGAGGCCTCCTTGACCCGCTTGCGGATGCCCGCAGTGTCGATGAACCGCCACTCGCGGCCGCCCATCGTGATCAGCTCGTCGACCGGGTCGACGGTCGTGCCGGCGACGGAGTCGACGACTACGCGCTCGGCGCCGGCCAGCCGGTTGAGCAGCGACGACTTGCCGACGTTGGGCTTGCCGACGAGCGCGACCCGGCGCGGGCCGTCCGGCTCCTCGAAGGACTGCTCGGGCGGGTCGGGCAGCACGGCGAGAACGGCGTCGAGCAGGTCGCCGGAGCCGCGGCCGTGCAGCGCCGAGACCGGCACCGGCTCGCCGAGCCCCAGGTTCCACAGCCCGTAGGCCTCGGTCTCGGTGCGCTGGTCGTCGACCTTGTTGGCCGCCAGCACCACCGGCTTCTTGGACGCGCGCAGCACGCGGACCACCGCCTCGTCGGCGTCGGTGATGCCCACGGTCGCGTCGACCACGAACAGGACGGCGTCGGCCAGCGTCACCGCGACCTCCGCCTGCTCCTTGATCCGCTCGGCCATGCCGCGGGCGTCGGGGTCCCAGCCGCCGGTGTCGACCACGGTGAACGCGCGGCCGGCCCAGGTCGGCGTCGTAGGAGACCCGGTCGCGGGTGACACCGGGGACGTCCTCGACGACGGCCTCGCGGCGGCCCAGGATCCGGTTGACCAGCGTGGACTTGCCGACGTTGGGACGGCCGACGACCGCGAGCACGGGCAGCGGCCCGGTCACGGTGTCCGGGGGCGCTTCGGTCATGAGATCTCCTGTGCTTCGTCGAGAGGGATGGCGCCAGGCAGGCGCTGGCCGGTCGACGCGAGACCCGCGTCGAGCTCGGCGCGCATCCGGGCGTGCAGGGCATCGGCGGTCTCGGCCACCTGGGCCTTGGTCCGCGGCCAGGGCTGGACCGGCACGCGGAACGGCGCGCCGTACACGAGGTCGATGCGGGTGCCGGGCTCGGGCAGGGCGTTCTTGCCGCCACCGGCCGGGCGGGTGCCGTACATCATCAAGGGAACGATCGGAGCGCCGGTCACGAGCGCGAGGTACGCCGCGCCGTTGCGGAAGCGGGTCAGGTCGCCGGCCCCACGGTTGCCCTCGGGGAAGATCCCCACCGCTCCCCCGTGCTCGAGCACGTGGAGACACGTGCGGATCGCGCGCAGGTCGGTGCGGGTGCGGTCGAGCTCGATCTGGCCGGCCTGCTGGAGGAACCGGCCGAGCCGGCCGCGGAACATCTCCTCCTTGGTCAGCGCGTGCACCGGCCGGGGTCCGAAGATCGCCAGCAGCGGGCCGTCGATGACGCCGGTGTGGTTGGCCGCGACGATGACCGGCCCCTGCGGCGGCACATGGCCGACACCGTGCTCGCGCACGTCGTAGCGACGCCGGATCAGCCACCGGCACGTCGAGCGCGCCCCGTGGAGCAGCCAGGTCGGTGGGTGGTGCGCAGGACCGGCGGCGGCGCTGACCGCCGGGTTCACGAGACCGCCTCGACCATCCCGACGATGAGGTCGACGACCTCGTCCAGGGTGTACGGCGTGGTGTCGAGGTGGACGGCCCCGTCGGCCATGGTGAGAGGCGAGGTGGTGCGGGTGGAGTCGATCTGGTCGCGGGCGAGCAGCGACGACTCGGTGGCGGCGAGGTCGGACCCGCCCTCCTCCGCGGCGCGGCGCTGGGCGCGGGCGGCGGCGTCGGCGGTCAGGTAGACCTTGACGTCGGCGTCGGGCGCGACCGTCGACCCGATGTCGCGACCCTCGACGACGATGCCGGGCCCGCCGTGGGCGGCGGCGATCACCTCGCGCTGCAGGTCGAGCAGCCGGGCGCGCACCAGGGGCACCGCACTGACCTGCGACACCGCGCCGGTCACCTCGGGGGTACGGATCGCGGCGGCCACGTCGACCCCGTCGACGGTGATCGCCGGGGCGGCCGGGTCGGTGCCGGAGGTGATGGTCGGCTCGCAGCAGCGGGCGGCCACGGCCGTGGGGTCGTCCACCGGTACGTCGGAGCGCAGCATCCACCAGGTGATGGCGCGGTACATCGCACCGGTGTCGAGGTAGCGCAGGCCGAGGCGGGTCGCGACGCCACGTGACGTGCTCGACTTCCCCGAGCCGGACGGTCCGTCGATCGCCACGACCACGCCGGTGCGTGCGGGAGCGCTCACGAAACTGTCCTGACCTGTGGCTGGGGGCGGCGCCGACCCCGGAGCCGGCGTCGGACAAGCCCTCAGCCTAGCGGGGAGCCGGGCCCGGGGCGGATTCCCCGGAGCCGGCCTCCGTTTCGGAGATTCCTGGCACCGGTGTCGAATGCCGGCCGCGTCGTTCGAGGTAGGGGTGGGAGGAGATCCGACCACCACTCACCACCGGGAAGGCTCCGCGATGAACCCCACCGCCACCGCCACCGCTGGCTGGCCCTCTACACGCTCTGCGCGGGCGTGCTGATGATCGTGCTCGACGCCACGATCGTGAACGTCGCGCTGCCGAGCATCGCCGCCGACCTCCGGTTCTCGGCCGGCGACCTGAGCTGGGTCGTCAACGCCTACCTGGTCGCCTTCGGCGGACTCCTCCTCCTCGCCGGCCGGATGGGCGACCTCGTCGGACAGCGCCGGGTGTTCCTGGCCGGGCTCGGTGTCTTCGTCGCCGCGTCTTCGCGTGCGCGCTCGCGACCGCGCCCTGGATGCTGGTCGGCGCGCGGCTGGTGTAGGGCGTCGGCGGGGCCCTCACCTCCGCGCTCGTGCTGGGGATGATCATCTCGCTGTTCCCCGACCCCGCCGAGCGGATGCGGGCGATCGGCGTCTACGGCTTCGTCGCCTCCGCCGGTGGCTCGATCGGCCTGCTGGCCGGCGGCGTGCTCACCTCCGCACTCGACTGGCGCTGGATCTTCCTGGTCAACCTGCCGGTCGGCGTCCTCACCTGTCTCGGGACGCTGCGCTACGTCGACGCCGGCCGCTCGCCGGCCGCCGGACGCCGTGCGGACACCCTGAGCGCCGTCCTCCTCACCCTGGGCGTGATGGCCGGGGTCTACACGATCGTCGAGGTCTTGCAGCGCGGCACCGGTACGACGGCCGCCACGGGTGGTGCCGCCTGCGCGCTGCTCGTCGCCTTCGTCGTCCGGCAGGCACGCTCCACCGAGCCCCTGCTCCCCCTGCGGCTGTTCCGGTCGCGGATCGTGACCGGGGCCAACCTGGTGCAGGGCCTGCTCGTGGTGGGGATGTTCGGCACCTTCTTCCTCGGTGCGCTCCACCTCCAGGAGATCCGCGGCTACGGCCCGCTCCAGATCGGCCTGGCCTTCCTGCCGGCCACGGTGGTCATGGGCGTGATGTCGCTGCGCCTGGCCGCCGGCGTGACCCGCCGCCTCGGCGAGCAGCGGACCCTGGTGCTCAGCCTGCTGGTGCTCACCGGCGGCCTGCTGCTGATGACCCGGCTGCCGGTGTCCGGCACCTACCTCGTCGACATCGCGCCCGCGATGGTGCTGACCGGTCTGGGCGCCGGCCTCGGCTTCCCGGCGCTGACCGGATGGCGATCTCGGCGGCGACGCCGGAGCACTCCGGGGTCGCCTCGGGTCTCTACAACACCACCGTGCAGGTCGGCGGCGCGATCGGGCTGGCCGTGCTGTCGACCCTGGCCACCGGCCGGACCCATCACCTCGCCCTCGGGCGCCGGCCGGGCCGAGGCACTCACCGGCGGCTACCACCTGGCCTTCTGGGGTGCCGCTCTCGCGGCCGCCCTGGCCGCGCTGCTGGCCACCGCGATGTTCCGGCCGACGCGTCCGGTGCGGGTCGAGGACTCCACCGCCGCCCAGGAGCCGGAGGGGCTGGCGCCGGAGGGGCTGGCGACGGCCGGTCACCAGGCCTGAGCCCCACTGACGACCAGTGTGAGGAAGGGGTCACCTGACCCCTGCCTCCTAGCGGTGGGTCTCCCACCCGCCCGCGCCGAGCGAGGCCTGCAGGTGGTCAGCACGAGTCTCGTCGACGAGGAGCTCGACCAGACCTGTGTCGCGGGCGGGGTCGTGGTCGATGTGGACGTCCTCGATGTTGACCCCGCTCGCGCCGGCGTCGGCGAACAGCCGGGCCAGCTCGCCGGGATGGTCGGGCAGCGAGACGAACACCGACGCGGTGGGCCGGCTCGGGCCGCCGTGCTTGCCGGGGATGGCGCGGGTGCCCGCCACCCCGCGCTCGAGGATCTCGGCGACCGGCACGCGGTCGCCCGCGGCCACGGCGTCGATGAGGACGTCGAGCTGGTCGCGCACCTGCGTCAGCAGCCCGGCGACGGCCGCCGCGTTGCCCGCCACGATCTGCTGCCACAGCACGGGGTCTCCCCCGGCGACGCGGGTCACGTCGCGCACTCCCTGCCCGCTCAGCGCGAGGTGCTCGACGGGTGCGTCGGCCAGCCGCCCGGCCACCAGCACGGCGAGCAGGTGGGGCAGGTGGGAGGTGCGGGCGACCGCGAGGTCGTGCTCCTCCGGGCTCAGCCGTACGACGCTCGCCCCGGCCAGACGGGCCAGCGCGGTCACCGCGTCGGTCGCGGCAGGGCTGCTGGTCCGGTGTGGCACCACCGCCCAGGGCCGGCCGTCGAAGAGCGTGGCGCTCGCGGCCAGCGGACCCGAGCGTTCGCTGCCCGCCATCGGGTGACTGCCGACGTAGCGCTCGAGGCCGGCGACCTCCTGGAGGGCCGCGAGCGGCGCCGTCTTCACGCTGCCGACATCGGTCACCACGGCGTCGGTCTCGGTCAGGGCTCGGGCGACCTCGGTCGCCACGTGGTCGGGCGGGACGGCCACCACAACCAGCCCCACCGGGCGCCCGTCGTACTCGGTGCCGGCGCCGAGCCCGGTGGCGGTCCGCACGTGCTCGGGGTTGCGGTCCGAGAGCAGCACCTCGACGTCGTACCGCTGCAGGGCGAGGGCGAGGGAGGTGCCGAGCAGGCCGGTGCCGACCACCAGCACGGGCTCCGGGAGCCCGGAGTGGTGCTCAGTCACCGGCGGGCTCGTCCGGGACGGCCCGCACCCGGGCCAGGTCGCGGCGCAGGGCCGCCGCGCCGTGGAGGTAGACGTGGGTGATGTCGGCCCGCGGAAGGTCGGTCTCGACGTGCGCCATCATCCGCACCACGCGGGGCATCGACCCCTCGACCTCGAGCTCACGGGTGCAGATCAGCGGAACGTCGGTGAAGCCCAGCATCCGCGCGGCGTAGGCCGGGAACTCCGAGACCAGGTCGGTGGTCGCGGTGAAGATGATCGAGATGAAGTCGTTGACCGCCCACCCGTTGGCGTCCATCACCTGGGTCACCATCTCGGCGACCCGCTCCAACATGTGCTCGCGGTCGTCGACGTCCAGCTGCGTCGCTCCCCGCACGGCCCTGACTGCCACGGGACGACCCTAGCCGCGGCCGGGCCGACGCCCTGCCGGTGTCCGTCACCCGCGACCGCTGCGCCACTCGTCGGCGACCAGCCCGAGGATCACCTCGTCCACGAACGTCCCGAGCACCCAGGCTGACTCCCGCAGGGTGCCCTCCAGCCGGTAGCCCACCTTCTGCGCCGCGGAGATCATGGCGGCGTTGTCCGCCAGCGTCTCGAGCTGGAGCCGGTGCAGGCCGAGGACGTCGAAGCCGTAGCCGGTCAGCAGCTCCACGGTCTCGGTGCCGAGCCCCCGCCCCCGCACGCCGGGGAGCAGGGCGATGCCCACGTGCGCGTAGCGGTTGTGCAGGTCGATGTCCCACAGCAGGGCCTCACCTGCCAGCTCGTCGCCTTCGACCGCCACGATCGTGAACGGCGTGGCGTGGTCGTTCGGCGCCTTCGGGTCGTACGGCGAGCCGGTCGAGAGGGCGCGCGGGTGCCAGGCCCGTCCGTCGGCACGGGCGAAGCCCTCAACGTCGTCGTACAGCTCGCGGTGGAGCACCGCGACGTCGGCCTCCTCGCGGGCCCTCAGGTAGACCTTGTCGCCTCGCAGCACCGGGCGATCCTAGGGGCGACGGTCGCGCGCCGTCGCCCCTATTCCCGGGCCGGGCTGCGTCAGTCGAGGACCGTGATCCGGTTGGCGGGCGGTGGCGCCAGCGGCGACCCTGCCGAGGAGTTCGCGGTCAGGTAGTCCACGAACGCGTCGATGTCGACCGCGGAGATCACCGGGTCGGTGCCCTGGGTCAGCACGCTGAAGCCGTCGCCGCCGCCGGCCAGGAAGTTGTTCACCGTGACCCGGTAGCTCGCGCTCGGGTCGAGCGGTGCTCCGTTGAGCCTGATCGACGACACGTCCACCTTGTCGGCCCCGGTCTTCGACCGGTCGAGGGTGTAGGTGAAGCCCTGGGACACCTGCAGCACCTTCGGCGCTGTCGTGTTCAGCGGCCCGCTGAACTGCTCCTGCAGCAGCGTGACGATCTGTGCGCCGGTCAGGGAGACCGTCTCGACCAGGTTGGTGAACGGCTGGACGGTGAACGCCTCGCCATAGGTGACCACCCCGTCACCCTCGCTGCCGCTGGCCTTGTAGACCAGGTCGGCGCGGATGCCACCCGGGTTCATGAACGCGACCACGGCGTTGCCGGTGTCGGCGCTCGAGGTGGCCGCCAGCTGCGAGTCGGCGATCACGTCTCCCAGCGGCTCCTCCGGAGTCGTGGCACCGCGGCCCAGGATGTCGGCCGAGATGTAGCCGACCGGCCGGTTCTGGATCGGCCCGATCAGAGTGTTGTAGCGGTCGATGATCGCGCTCACGGCCGGGTCGGGCGTGACGTCGCGCGTCACCGGCACGTTCGTCGCGGTCAGCGACGAGCGCACGAAGTCGTGGCTACGGGTGTTGATCTGGCCCTCGACGTCGGTGAAGAGGCGACCGAACGACGACGCGCTGGTGACCAGCCGCGGCTGACCGTCGGGGTCGGGGATGTCGCAGACGTAGGCGGTGTGGGTGTGGCCGGTGAGGATCAGGTCGACCTTCGGCGAGATCTGCTCGGCGATCGGCACGATGTCGCCGGTCACGCCCGAGCCGGGACCGCCGGCGTTGCAGTCGTAGTTGTAGGCCGGGCTGGCCGGGATGCCGCCCTGGTGGACGATCGCGACGATCGCCTTGACTCCCTGCTTCTGCAGCACCTGCGCGTAGTGGTTGATCGTGGTGACCTCGTCCTGGAACTTCAGCCCGGCGACGCCGGAGGCGGTGACGATGTCGGGGGTGCCCTTGAGAGTCACCCCGATGAAGCCGATCCGGTTGCCGTTGACGTTGCGCACCCAGAAGGGCGGCAGCAGGGGCTGGTGGGTCGCGTCACTGATCACGTTGGCGGCGAGGTACTGGAAGGCCGCGCCGGGGAACGGGTGTCCCATGTCGTAGCAGCCGTCGTCGGTGCGGCAGCCGCCGTTCTGCATCCGCAGGAGCTCGGCACTTCCCTCGTCGAACTCGTGGTTGCCCACGGACGAGACCTGGAGCCCCATAGCGTTGAGCGCCAGGATCGTCGGCTCGTCGTGGAAGGCCGCGGACAACAGGGGGCTGGCCCCGATGTTGTCGCCGGCGCTCACCGTGAGGGTGTTGGGATGGCCCGCGCGCGCCATCTGCAGGTGGGTGGCGAGGTACGCCGCCCCGCCCACGGTCAGCGGGGTCGTGGTGCCGTCCGCGTTGAGCCGGGTGACCGTGCCCGACGAGCCGCTGGGCGGCGCGAGGTTGCCGTGGAAGTCGTTGATGGCCAGCATCTGGATCGGCACCAGCCGTGGCTGCTCGGGCTTGGCCGACTGGGCGCTCGAGGGCGCGAGCGGGACCGCTGCCGCGAGGGCGAGGGTCGCGGCGAGGGCCAGGCCACTGCGCAGACGGATACTCACTTCTGTGCCACCTCCGAGCTGATGGGCGTCGCTGCGATGTGGTCCCGACCACACCCGACCTGTCGCACTATGTCGTGGAGTCGGGGCCGGGTCAACGTCAGAGCTCGGCGGCGTCCAGGAGAGCCCCCAGCTCGTCGTGCGTCAGCTCGCGGAGCTCGCCCACGCCGAGGCGACCGAGGACGACCGGGCCGATCGCCGTACGGGTCAGCTCGCGCACCGGATGGCCCACGCTGGTCGAGCAGCCGGCGGACGATCCGGTTGCGGCCCTCGTGGATGACCAGCTCGATGATCGAGCCGCGGTCGCTGCCCCGGCCGCCGACCAGCCGGGCGGACGACACCGTGACCGGTCCGTCGTCCAGCTCGACACCGGCCAGCAGCTGCTTGATCGTGCGGGGGTAGACCTGGCCGTCGACCGCGGCGACGTAGGTCTTGTCGACCTCGTACGACGGGTGGGCCATCCGGTGGGCGAACTCGCCGTCGTTGGTGAGCAGCAGGAGCCCGGCGGTGTCGGTGTCGAGGCGCCCCACGTGGAAGAGCCGCTCGGGACGGTCACGGAGCAGGTCAGACAGGGTGCGGGCGGCGTGCGGGTCGGACATCGTCGAGGTCACGCCGACCGGCTTGTTGAGCACGAGGTAGACGTTCGGCGAGACCGGCGGCAGCCGGCGCCCGGCCACGCGGATCACGGCTGCCGTCGGGTCGACCTTGGTGCCGAGCCGGGTCACCACCTCGCCGTCGACGGTCACCTCGCCGGCGAGCATCAGCTCCTCGCACTTGCGCCGCGACGCCACGCCCGAGCGGGCCAGCAGCTTGTGGAGCCGGACCAGCCCGTCGGCGTCGCGCTCGAGGTCGGGTCCGCTCACGAGCCGCCGTCGGCGGGCCTCGGCGGGGCCATCGGTCGGAGGCCATCGGTCGGGCCATCGGTCGGGGCGGCTGCCCGCTCGCTGCCCATCGACCCCATCGCGTCCTCGAGCTCGTCGAGGTCGTCGAGGTCGGGCAGGTAGGGGGCGAGCTCGGGGAGGTCGTCGAGCGAGCTGACGCCGATCCGCTCCAGGAAGTAGGAGGTCGTGCGGTAGAGGTTGGCGCCCGAGGAGTGGTCGTGGCCGGCCTCCTCGACCAGGCCCCGGGTGACCAGGGTGCGCATGACGCCGTCGACGTTGACACCGCGGATGGCCGAGACCCGGGCACGGGAGACCGGCTGCCGGTAGGCGACGACGGCGAGGGTCTCCAGCGCCGCCTGGGTCAGCCGCGCCTGCTGGCCGTCGAGCACGAACGTCTCGACGACGGGCGCGAACTCGTCGCGGGTGTAGTAGCGCCAGCCGCCGGCGACGTTGCGCAGCTCGAACCCTCGGCCCTGCTCGTCGTACTCCGCCGCCAGGGAGGCGAGCGCGCCGGTGACGTCGGTGACCGGCTGTCCGACCGCCGAGGCCAGGGTGGACTCGTCGAGCGGCTGGTCGGCGATCATCAGCAGCGCCTCGAGCGAGGGACGCAACTCGGCGACTGCGACCTCCAGCACGTCCTCGGTCATGGGGTCTCCTCGGGGATGTCGTCGGTGGGCTGCTCGGGGGTGCCGTCGAACTCGTCGATGTGGAGGTCGGTCTCGATGTCGGTCTCGTCGCTGCCGGTCCAGCGCACGGTGAGCTCGCCCAGCGGCGAGACCTGCTCGAAGGCGACGGTGTTCTCGCGGAACAGCTCGAGCAGTGCGAGGAAACGGGCCACCGTGGTCTGGGTGTCGGGCGAGTCGCCGCACAGCGCGCGGAACGTCATCGTGCCGACGCGTCGGAGCCGGTCGACCACGAGCGCTGCCTGCTCGCGGACACTGACCGCGGGGGCGTGGATGTGGTGCAGCGAGACCTCGACGTCGGGCTTGGGCGCGAGCGCCTTGGCGGCGAGGTAGGCGAAGGCGTCGAGCCCGATGCCGATCAGCACCTCGGGCAGCAGGCCGGCGTAGCGCTCCTCGAGGCCCACCGACCGCGGGAACCGCTTGGCCTCGGACTCCAGCCTCCGGGCGAGCACCCCGGCGACCTGCTTGAACGCCCGGTATTGCAGGAGGCGGGCGAAGAGCAGGTCGCGGGCCTCGAGCAGCGCTAGGTCCTCCTCGTCCTCGACGTCGCCCTGCGGCAGCAGCCGCGCGGACTTCAGGTCGAGCAGCGTGGCCGCGACGACGAGGAACGACGAGGTCTGCTCGAGGTCCCAGGCCCCGTCGTCCTGGCGGCTGGCGCCCGCCTTGACGTGGGCGATGAACTCGTCGGTGACCCGCGAAAGCGACACCTCGGTGATGTCGAGCTTGTGCTTGGCGATCAGGCTGAGCAGCAGGTCGAAGGGGCCCTCGAAGTTGTCGAGGACGACCTCGAACCCGCCCTCACCTGCGGCCGCGATCTCCTCGCCGGCGGCGATGCTCACCCCGGCGTCAGTCCTCGAGGAGCCGCTGGACCAGCAGGCTGTCGAGGCCGCGCTCCTCCAGGTCGGCCAGGACGAGGGCCACTGCCTCACGCACGAGCCGGCCCCGGTCGACGGCCAGTCCCTGGTCGCGGCGCAGCATCAGACGGGCGTGCTCGATGTCGAGAAGCTCGTCGGAGGTGACGTAGACGGTCATCTTCTCGTCGTGGCGCACCCGCCCGCTGGGACGGCGGGCCCGGCTGTCGTCGGCTCCCTCGACCGCGGTGGGTACGGCGCGCACCCGGCGCTCGCGCGCGGCGTCGACCTCTCCTCGCGCGTCGATCGCGTTGTCGGTGGGGCGGAAGAGGTCGTCGGCGGCGGGGAGGTTCACACGTCGAGACACCGGACCGCGACTTCCTTCGCCAGCGAGCGGTAGGCCTCGGCGCCGGCCGACGCGGAGGCATAGGAGGTGATGGGCTCACCGGCGACCGTGGAGTCCGAGAACTTCACGGTCCGCCGGATCACGGTGTGGAACACCTTGTCGCCCCAGGCCTGCACCAGGCGGTCCATCACCTCGCGGCTGTGCAGCGTCCGGCCGTCGTACATGGTCCCGAGGACCCCGTCGATCTCCAGACGCGGGTTGAGCCGCTCCCTCACCTTGTCGATGGTCGTCTTGAGCAGCGCGACGCCGCGGAGCGCGAAGTATTCGCACTCCAGCGGGACGATCACACCGTCGGAGGCCGTCAGCGCGTTGACCGTGAGCAGGCCCAGCGACGGCTGGCAGTCGATCAGGATCACGTCGTAGTGCTCGATCGCGGGAGCGATCACCCGCTGCAGGGTCTGCTCGCGGGCGACCTCGTGGACCAACTGCACCTCAGCGGCGGACAGGTCGATGTTGGAGGGCAGGAGGTCCATGCCCGGGACGCCGGACGGCACCACGACGTCGCCGAGGGTCACCTCGCGGTCCATCAGCAGGTTGTAGACCGTGTGCTCCATCTCGTGGGGGTTGAGCCCCAGCCCCACCGAGAGCGACCCCTGCGGGTCGAAGTCGACCAGCAGCACCTTGCGGCCGTACTCGGCCAGCGAGGCGCCCAGGTTGATGGTGGTGGTGGTCTTGCCGACCCCACCCTTCTGGTTGCACATCGAGATCACGCGGGCCTGGCCGTGGGTGGCCAGGGGCGGGAGGTCGGGCAGGTCGGGCATCGGCCGACCGGTGTCACCGATCACCCGCGCGACCGGCTCGACCACCGCCACCCCGACGGGTGCCTCGACCGGCACCACCGGCACCTCCACCGGCACCTCCACCGGTGCCGCGACGGGCGCCTCGACCGGCGCCGTAGCGACCTCGTCCACCACCCCGTGGATCTGCTCGGGGACCTCGTCGTGGATCTCGTCGTGGATCTCCTCGTCGACCTCCTCGACCGGACCCGACAGCAGGTCGTCGAGCCGGGTGAACGGCACGGGCTGGCGCAGCAGCGCGTCTTCGGGAAGAGGCTCCGGCTTGGGTGCTCTCGGCGGCATGGACGGTGCGACGGATCCTTGGGCGGGCCCCGAGCGGCCGCTGAAGAAGGTCCCGGTCATGAAGACTCCCCTGGTCTGGTGGCGTGAGCTGTGCCGGTGCGGAAAATGTCGACTTTGTGACATGTTGCCCCGCGGTACGGCGTGACTGTAGGAGGGCGCGCCGTAGAGCCTCAACACAACGAGAGATTCCCCCAGGTGGTTCGCCCAATCTGTGCACAGCGTGTGCACGAGGCAGGAGGGGACTGCACAGGCATGACCCCACCTGTGCACAAGTCTGTGCAGAGAGCGGGCGGCTCCAGAGGTCCGGTCAGCGGGCGTCCGGAGCCGGGTCGAGGCTCACCCAACCCGCCCCCGCGGCGGAGCGCACCATCGCGTCGAGAGCCTCGGCGGAAGCGACGGCGTCGGCCGGTCCGGGCCCCTCGGGGGTGCCGGAGAGGATCGAGCGCACCAGGCCGGCGAGCTCGATCACCAAGGTGTCGTCGAAGCTCAACGCGACCCCGGCACCCGGCTGGAACCGCCCGAAGTCGCCTGAGCCGGGCCCGACGAAGCGGCGCGCCGAGGGCTGGTCGGCGTAGGCCGTTCCGGAGGAGACCCGCAGCTCGCCGGCCGTCCGGAAGTCCCAGGCCGCCAGGCCCTGGGTGCCGTGCACCTCGATGCCGTAGCTGTTCTGCTCACCGACCGCCACCCGGCTGCACTCGAGCGAGACGACGACACCGCCGGTGGTGCGCAGGAGGCCGGTCACGTAGTCCTCGTTCTCCACCCGGCCCCGAGGTGCCGACTCGTCGGCGAGCCCGTGGCCGTAGCTGACCGTGCCCTCCGCCAACACCGGTCGCTCGGTGACGAAGACCGCCGTCTCGGCCACCAGGCTGGCGACCTCGGTGTCGAGCACGTAGCGGGCGAGGTCGACCGCATGGGAGGCGAGGTCACCGAGGACCCCGTGCCCGCCCGCGGCGAGGGTGAACCGCCAGGTCAGCGCCCCGAGCGGGTGGGCCGCGTAGTCGCTGAACAGCTGGACGCGAGCATGGGTCGGTGTGCCGACGGCGCCGGAGGCGACCAGCGAGCGCAGCTCGGCCACCGCGGGAACGGCCCGGTAGTTGAAGCCGACGGCCGCCTGCACCCCCGCGGCCGCCACCGCCTCGGCCACGGCGTGGGCGTCGGCGGCCGAGAGCCCCACCGGCTTCTCGATCCACAGGTGCTTGCCCGCCTGCGCCACCGCGACCCCGAGCTCACGGTGGAGCGCGTTGGGGGCCGTCACGCTGACCACGTCGACGGCGGGGTCGGCCACGAGGTCGTGCCAGTCGGCGTAGGCCCGCTCGTAGCCGTGCTTGCGCACCGCCAGGTCGCGCGCGCCGGCGACGTTGTCGGCGACGGCGACAAAGCGCGGGGTCACCGCGAGGTCCGGGTAGTGGTGGCGCAGCCGTGCCCAGGCCCGGGCATGGACGTCACCGAGCCAGCCGCCGCCGATCACTGCGATGCCGAGGGTCCGGTCTGCTGCTGCCACGGTCTGGTGCTCCTCGTCTCGTTGCCTGCTGGAGTGGTGGGCTGCGTGGAAGGGCGACGGGCTCACTCGGCTCCGGCGAGCCACCGCAGCTGGCGTGCCTTCGCCTCGTCGTGGTCGGCGCGCCCGGACAAGGCGGCCGGCACACCGACCTCCCACCAGGCCCCTGCCTCGGTCCATCGCGACGGATGCGTCCGGCAGACCAGGACAGCCGGCCGCGACTCTCGGAGGGCGGCCGTACGCAGCCGGGCGTACGCCGCCCGGAGCTGGTCGACGCCGCCGTCGCCGATGTCCTCGACGACGCAGCCGAGCGCCCGGGCGTGCTCGGCGAAGTCGACCCGCAGACCGCTGACCGCCCCGGGCCCGGCGCAGTCGTCGAACAGGTTGTTGAACCCCTCGCCGCCCTGGCCGGTCTGCAGCCGGTGGATCACGGCGTACCCGCCGTTGTCGCAGACCACGGCGACGAAGGGGTGCCCGGCGAACGCCGCGGAGTAGAGGTCGCTGTTGAGCATCAGGTAGGAGCCGTCGCCGAGGAGCGAGGTGACCAGCCCGCCGGGTCGGGTGGTGGCCCGGCCGAGCGACGCTCCCCACGCGCCCGCGATCTCGTAGCCCATGCAGGAGAAGGCGTACTCGAGGTCCATCGTCGACCGCGACGCCCCGCCCTCGGGCTGGGCGACCGCGCGCCAACCCCCGTGGACCTCACCGGGGAACCCTCCGCTGGAGGACACGACGTAGTCGTCGGGTCCGCTGGCGTCGTTCACGACGCCGACGACCTGCGCGTAGGTCAGGTCGTCGTCCTCGCCCGCCCGCAGGCGGTCGACCCGGTCGTCCCAGTCGCGCTTGTGACCGCGCCGCCGTGGTGGCCCACTCCCCTGGCGCCGACCAGTCGCCGAGACCTCCGCCCAGCTCCTCGACGACGGCCCGCGCGTCACCGCACCACCGCGTGGGCGCTGTGCTTCACGGCGTCGAAGCGAGCGGCGTTGAGGTGGACCAGCGTCACATCGGGGTGGAACACCGTCCACGAGGCGGTGGTGAAGTCCTGGAGCCGCGAGCCCAAGGCGAGCACCACGTCGGCCTCGGCCGCCACGGCGTTGGCCGAGGTGGAGCCGATGATGCCCAGCGGCCCGGCGTAGAGCGGATGGTCGTGCGCGACCAGCGTGCGACCGGCCGGGGTCTCGACCATCGGGATGCCGTGCCGCTCGGCCAGCGCCACCACGGCGTCGGCGGCACCGGAGTAGCGCACGCCGCCGCCGACCACGAGCAGAGGGCGCTCGGCGTGCGGTCAGCAGTTCGGCCGCGTGCCGCAGCGCGTCGGCGTCCGGGCGCGGACGCGGCACGCGGTGCAGCCGCGGCTCGAACATCGCCACGGGGAAGTCGAGCTCCTCGGCCTGCACGTCCTGCGGCAGGGCGAGGACCACCGGACCCGCGTCGGCCGGGTCGGTCAGCACGCGTGCGACCTGCGGGAGAGTCGCCAGGAGCTGCTCGGGACGGGTGATCCGGTCGAAGTAGCGGCTGACGGCCCGGAAGGCGTCGTTGACGCTGCTCGTCGGGTCGCCGAAGTGCTCGACCTGCTGGAGCACCGGGTCCGGCGCGCGCCCGGCGAACGTGTCCCCTGGCAGGAGCAGCACGCGGTAGCCGGTTGGCGTGGGCGACCCCTGCCGCGGTGACCATGTTGAGCGCGCCGGGGCCGATCGACGAGGTCGCCGCCATCACCTGCCGGCGGTCGGTCGCCCGGGCGAAGCCGACAGCGGCGAGGGCCATCCCCTGCTCGGTCTGCCCGCGCCACGTCGGCAGCGACCTCGCGCACCTCGTGCAGAGCGGTGCCGAGACCGAGCACGTTGCCGTGGCCGAAGATGCCGAACACACCCGCGAACAGCGGGACCTCGGTGCCGTCGAGCAGCTCCGAGCGCTGGGCCACCATCCAGCGGACGAGGGCCTGCGCCGTGGTCAGGCGGACGGTCGATGGCCTCATCGGACGGTCTCCTCACGGGTCGGACGTCCAGGCGGCCGGCCGCACCGGTGACCGGGCAGCGGGGGTCCGGCCGGTCCTCCGCCCAGGTGCCGCGGATCCAGGCGTGCGCCGGGTCGTCGCAGAAGGCCATCTCGCGCGGGCCGGGTCCGGCCATGACGTTGAGGTAGTACATCGGGTAGCCCGGTGCCGCGACGCAGGGTCCGTGGTAGCCGTGGGGTACGACGATCACGTCGTGGTCACGCACCTCGGCGACCTCGTCGAGCGGGGCCAGACCGACGGCGGCGTGCTCCGGGCCGGTGTAGGTGCGGTGGTAGCCGAAGCCGTTCCGGTCGGGGGTCACCTGGTCGGCCCCGGCGATCCGGTAGTAGTAGATCTCCTCGTTGACGACCGGGCAGGGCTCGCTCGCGTCGTGCTTGTGCGGCGGATAGCTCGACCAGTTGCCCGGCGGCGTGATCAGCTCGCAGCAGATCAGCCTCTCGGCGTGGTCCCAGACGCCGGGCACCCCGAAGTTGGTCACCTGACGAGAGGCGGCACCGCTCCCCCGCACCTCCACCGGTACGGCGTCGGCTGGCCCGTAGCGGGGCTCGCGGCGGGCATCGCACCTCGCCGACGGGAGCGCCACCTCGGCTCCGGACCGGCTGGAGAGCACGACCATGCTGTCGCGCCCGACGTAGGCGAAGTCGGTCACCCGCGTGAACACCGACGCGCGCCCCTCGAGGGCGTACGACGCCTCGGTGGCCCCAAGCGCTGTGGCGGAGCGCACCTCGACCTCCAGCGAACCGCTCAGCGGCAGGACGAACAGCTCGCGGTCGCCGGTCTCGGCCCGGCGCGACTCCCCCGGCTCGAGGCGGAGCACGTCGAGGCCGGCGTAGGACCAGCCGGCCTGGTCGGGGGTGAGCCCGACCGGGTCGCGGTCGCCCGGGGTGAACGGTCGGTGCAGGCTCACCTGCCCACTCCCTCGTCGCCGGAGGCGGCCAGGACGCGGGCCGCCGCGGCCACCGCCGACGCCACGTCGCCGTCGGGCGGGTAGAGCAGGGCACGGCCCACGACCAGACCCCGCACCACCGGCTGCAGCAGGGTGCGACCCCACGAGCGGAGATCGGCCTGCGGGTCGGGGCCCGGCATTCCCCCGAGCACGACGCACGGCAGCGTGGTGGCGCCGAACACCTCCTCGGGCTCGTCACAGGCCGGCATCTTGAGCCAGGTGTGGGCGCTCGTCGCTCCCAGCGCCGAGGCCACCCCCGCCGCGCGAGCCAGCGACCTGGCGTCGGTGAGCTGGGTCAGGGCGCCGTCCGCGGGACGGTGGTAGGGCAGCGGCTCGACCATGGCCATCAGCCCGTGGCCCGCCAGCGCGGTGACGGCCCGGGCGCACGACTCGAGGGTGGACGCGGTGCCGGTGTCGTCGTCGTCGATGCGCAGGAGCATCTTGCCGCCCTCCAGCCCGTTCGCGGCGATGCCGGCGGCGTCGTAGCCGGTGAAGCGGTCGTCCATGGTCCACGAGGCGCCGTCGAGGCCGCCCCGGTTCATCGAGCCGATCACCACCTTGTCCTCGAGGGCGCCGAGGAGCAGCAGCTCCTCCACCACGTCGGGCGAGCCGAGCACGCCGCCGACGGCCGGGTCGGAGAGGGCGGTCACCAGCCGATCGAGGAGCGAACGCCGGTCGGCCATCGCCATCGGGTCACCACCCGTGTCCAGGGCGCCGCGCGCCGGGTGGTCGGCGGCCACCAGGAAGAGCGTGCCACGGTCGCTGAGCAGCGCCGAGGGACGCCGTCGCGCGGCGTAGGCCTCGGCGACGGCCTGGGGTCGGGTCGCCCGCGTGGTGAGCAGTGCGTCCCACTGCTGGTCGGTCAGGTGCGGGGTCATGGCTTCCTCCGGACGGCTGGGTCAGCATGCGTCTGGCTCAGGGCTGCGTCGAGCTCGGCGGGGGTGGGCATGGCGTCGGCACAGGCCAGCCGCGACGCGACCAGCGCCCCGGCGACGTTGGCCCGGCGCGCGGTCTCGACGACGCCGGCCCCCGCCAGGAGCCCGTCGACCAGCGCGGCACCGAACGCGTCACCCGCTCCGAGGCCGCACACGACCTCGACCGGGAACGGCGGCACCGTGACCATCTCGCCGTGGCCGGCGACCAGGACGCCTTCGGCCCCCTTCTTGACCAGCACGACGTCCACGCCCAGGTCGAGCAGGCGCCGCGCGGCCTCCTCCGGGTCGCCGGTGCCGACCGCGACCTCGACCTCGGCCCGGTTGCCCACGGTGACGCTCACGTGCGGCAGCATCGCGGCGTACGCCGCCTCTGCCTCGTCGGGCGAGCGCCAGAACATCGGCCGCCAGTCCAGGTCGAGCACCGTGTGCCGGCCCGAGCCGGGTGCCGGCCGCCCGCGCCGGGTCAGCATCTCCATCTGGGTCGAGCGCGCCGGCTCGACCGAGACCCCGGTGCCGGTGACCCAGAGCAGCGGCACGGTCTCGACCACGTCCCAGGGCACGTCGTCGGCGGTCAGGGTGAGGTCAGGGGCCACAGGGAGCCGGTAGAACAGCAGCGGCGGGTCGGCCGGAGGGTCGAGCTCGCAGAAGACGACGGGCGTCAGCAGGTCCGCCGACGTGCCGACGTACTGCGGGTCGACGCCGAACCCCTCGAGGGCCTTGCGGACGTAGGCGCCGAAGCCGTCCGGCCCCACCTTCGTCAGCACCGCCGTACACCGCCCGAGCCGCGCCGCGCCGACCGCGACGTTGGTGGCGGTGCCGCCGAGCGACTTGCGGAACGTGCTCACCTCCGCGAGCGGTCCCGGCTGCTCGGGGTAGAGGTCGACGCCGACGCGCCCGACGGTGAGGGCCTCGAGGGCCCTCGCACCGGTGAGGACGGTCCGCTCCATGCTCAGCCCACCTCGTCGATCCGGACCGGCCGGCCCTCGCTCAGCGACCGGGTCGCGGCCAGGCCGATCAGCACCGGGGCCCGCCCGGCCCGGCCGCTCGCGGGCGACGGCCCACCGTCGCGCAGGTAGGAGACGAACGCCGCCCACTCGCGCTGGTAGGACTCGCGGTAGCGCTCCAGGAAGAACCACTGCAACGGCTGGGCGGTGGTCGCGTGCTCGGTGCGCACCCAGCCGGCGTGGCGGGCGGGGCTGTCGGAGACCGCCATCCCGAGGCTGCCGAACGCCTCGATCCGCTGGTCGTAGCCGTAGACGGCCTGCCTGCTGTTGTCGATCGTGGTGATCGTGCCGTCCTCGTGGGTGAGCAGGCTGACGGCCGTGTCGACGTCGCCGGCCTCCCCGATCCGCGGGTCGACCCGGACCGCGCCCCGGGCGAAGACCTCGACGACCTCGGAGCCGACGACGTGGCGGGCCATGTCGAAGTCGTGGATGGTCATGTCGAGGAAGATCCCGCCGCTCCCGGCGACGTAGTCCGGTGGCGGCGGCTCCGGGTCGCGACTGGTGATCCGCAGCACGTGGAGGTCGCCGATCGCGCCCGAGCGCACCGCCTCGTGGACCGAGTGGTGGCCGGGGTCGAACCGGCGGTTGAAGCCGACCATGAACGGCACGCCGGCCTGCTCCACTGCGGCGAGGGCACGGTCGACCTCGGCGACATCGAGACTCACCGGCTTCTCGCAGAAGACCGCCTTGCCGGCCTCGGCCGCCCGGACGACGAGGTCGACGTGGGTCTCGGTGCTGGTGCAGATCGCGACGGCGTCGACCTCGGGCGCCGACAGGGCGCCGTCGATGGACGTGGCCGGCGCGCCCAGCTCGTCGCCCACGCGCTCGGCTACACCGGGTACGGCGTCGGCCACCGCGGCGAGCGCGGCCCCCGGCACCTCACGCGCCAGCAGCCTCGCGTGCAGGCCGCCGATGCGTCCGGTGCCGATGACCGCGATCCGGACCGGGTCGCGGGTCACGACTCCGCCTTCAGGTCGTCGATCTCCTCCGCGGCCGCCTCGGCCGGCTCGCCACCGAGGGACTCCAGCTCGTGGGCGAGGGCCTCGAGCTCGGCTCCGCCGGCCATGGCCTTGACCAGGGCGTCGAGGCTGACCTCGTCTCGACTCCAGTCCTCGGTCATCCGACCGCGGTTCAGCAGGAAGAACTCGTCGCCGACCATGTAGGCGTGGTGGGGGTTGTGGGTGATGAAGACGACCGCCACCCCGCGCTCACACGCCTGCACGACGTACTTGAGGACGACGCCGGACTGCTTCACCCCGAGAGCGCTCGTCGGCTCGTCGAGGATCAGCACCTTGGCGCCGAAGTAGACCGCGCGTGCGATCGCCACCGCCTGTCGCTCCCCGCCGGAGAGGGTGCCGACCGGCTGGTCGACGTCGCGGATGTCGATCCCCATCTGCAACAGCTCGTTGCGGGCGATCTCCTTGGCCCGCGCGATGTCGAGCCGCTGGAAGGGGCCGAAACCCTTGGTCGGCTCGGCGCCGAGGAAGAAGTTGCGCCAGACCGACATCAGGGGCACCGTCGCGAGGTCCTGGTAGACCGTGGCGATCCCCTGGGTGAGGGCGTCGCGTGGCGAGGTGAACGACACCGCCTTGCCCTCGACGCGGTAGGTGCCCGAGGAGGGCTGGTGCACCCCGCTGAGGATCTTGATCAGGGTCGACTTGCCGGCACCGTTGTCGCCGAGGACGCAGGTCACCGATCCGGGCCTCACCTCGACGGAGACGTCTCGCAGCGCGAGGACGCTGCCGTAGTGCTTGCTGACGTCTTCGAGCTCCAGGAGGGGGGCGGCCTCGGCGCCGGTTTCCCGACGTACGTCGTGGGTCCGGGTGGTCATCGGGTCACCGTCGTCCTGAGGTCGCACGACGGGAGATCACCGTGTTGAGCAGGACCGCCATGAAGAGGATCAGGCCGAGGAAGAGGAAGCTCCAGTCGGTGTTCCACCCGGCGAACGCGATCCCGATGAAGGCCATGCCGATGATCGAGGCCCCGATGGAGGCGCCGATCGCCGAGCCGTATCCGCCGGTCAGGAGGCAGCCCCCGACGACCGCCGCGATGATGAACGTGAACTCCTCGCCGACGCCCTGCCCGGCCTGCACCGACTGGAGCCGGAGCGCGGTGATGATGCCGACCAGGGCAGCGGACACGGACGTGTACATGAACAGCGTGATCTTGGTGCGCGCGACCGGCACCCCGGTGTTGCGAGCGGCGTTCGCGTCGCCACCCACCGCGAAGATCCAGTTGCCGAACTTCGTCCGAGTCAGCACCCAGGTCGCGATGACCGTGACCGCGATCCACCAGATCACCGCGCCGCGGAACTGGTAGGGGTGCCAGAACTCGCCCGCGAACACCTTGCTCGCACTGGTGAAGCCGGCGGCGTCCGAGATCCCGTCGACCCGGACCGTGCCGGTGATCACCTTGGTGACCCCCAGGTTGATGCCCTGCAGGGAGAAGAACATGGCCAGGGTGACGATGAAGCTCGGCAGCCGGGTCGCCATCACCAGGCTGCCGTTGATCGCGCCGATCCCTGCCGACGCGATCAGCGTCAGCACGATGGCGAGCCACACGTTCAGGTGCCACTCGGTGGCCAGGAGGCCCATGAAGAGGCCACTCGTGCCGACCATGACCCCGGCCGACAGGTCGAATTCGCCGCCGATCATCAGCAGGGCGACGGCGACGGCGACGATGCCGATCGTGGAGGCCGAGTCGGTCCAGCGAGCCAGCCCGTTGAGGGAGGCGAACAGCCCGGTCTTGTCCGAGACCGCGAACAGCCCGAACACCGCGAGGGCGCCGATCAGTGCGCCGAACTCGGGCCGGCGCAGGATGCGCACCCAGATGCTGGTGCGGGCGAGCCGTTCGTCCGGCTCTGGTGGGGCCTCGTGGGCCGTCGTGGTGGTGGACATGACCAGCCTTTACCTCGGAGTACGTCGGTGCCTCGGCGCGCTCACGAACCTAGGGGCTCGCGACGGCGTGGTGCAGGTGGGCACCCGGTAGGTGCCCACCTGCCCGTTCGGTCAGCGCGTGCCGGCCTCGGCCAGCGACGCGACCTGGGACGCATTGTCCTTGGTGACGAAGCCCGGACCGGTGAGGACCGGGAGCCCGCCACCGACGGTGTTGGCGTTGCGGTCGTAGAGCGTCAGGAACACGACCGGCAGGTAGCCCTGGAGGTACTGCTGCTGGTCGACGGCGAACAGGATCTTGCCCGACTCGATGTCCTTCACGACGTCACCGGACAGGTCGAACGTCGCGAGCTGGGCCTTCGACCCGGCGGTGTCGATCGACTGCTTGGCAGCCTCGGCGATGTCGGGGTTCAAGGTGAGCACGGCGTCGATCGACGGGTCGGCCTGCAGCTTGGCCGCGATCTCGTTGGAGGTCTTGCTCGGGTCGGCCGTGCCGGTGACCTGGAAGTTCTCCACCGAGCCGCCGAAGGTCTTCGCGGCACCGGTGCACCGGTCCTGGAGCCCCTGGTTGTTCTGCTCGTGGATGACGCAGAGCAGCTTGGTCGCACCGGCGGCCTTGAGCTGCGTGCCGGCACCCTCACCGGCGATCTCCTCGTCCTGCCCGACGTGGGTGATCGCACCGAGCTGCTTGTAGACCGTCGAGCCGCTGTTCAGCGTGACGATCGGGATCCCGGCAGCCTTGGCGTCCGCGAGGGCGCTCTTGATCGCGTCCGGGTTGGGCGCGGAGACCGCGATGCCGTCGACCTTCTGGGTCACGGCGGTCTCGATCAGCTGGGCCTGCTTCTCCGGGTCGTTGTTGGTCTCCTGGTAGTTCAAGGTGACGCCCATCGCCTTGGCGGCGTCCTCGGCGCCCTTCTTGGCGACGGACCAGAACGACCCGCCGTCGCCGTGGGTGATCATGGCGATCTTGAGGTCGCCGCTGCTGCTGCCGCCGGGGCTGGAGCCTCCGGCCGACGGGTTGCTGCTCGACGACGACGAACATGCCGTGAGCCCCAGGACGCCGACCGCCAGGACAGCCGAGAGCGTGAGTGCCTTCATCGGTGTGGTGTTCCTTTCACGTGGTCGCCTTCGAGGGGCAACGAGCGACGTGGCGCGGCGTACAACCGCTGAGCCACCTTGTCCTGGAGGAAGTCCAGACACTGCTGGACGTCCTCCACCGGCCCGCTTCCCTCCGCGGGCAGTCCTCGGGTGAGGGCGACGTCCTGCTCCAGGACGTACCAGCCCTCGTAGCCGCGCTCCTCGAGGGCGACCACGACGTCGTCGACTGCCACGTCACCGGTGCCGAGCACGCGGAACAAGCCGTGCTGCACCCCTTCGACGAGGGTCAGCTCCCGGGTCAGGACCCGCGCGGCGGTCGCTACGTCGACGTCCTTGAGGTGCACGTGGGCCACCCTGTCTCCCGCGTCACGTGCGAACGAGACCGGGTCGACGCCACCGATTCGCAGGTGCCCGGTGTCCAGGCACCACCGCACGTCGGTGTGCTCCAGGGCGAGCGCGACGTCGCGCTCGGTCTCCACGAGGGTGCCCACGTGGGGGTGGAGGACCTGCACGACCCCGGCGGCCGCACAGACCTCGTCGACCTCGGCGAGGCCCTCACCCACGGTCTTCATCGACTCGGCGGTCGGAGGCGTGGGCCGCGTCCAGCCGTGGTCCTGGACCAAAGCGGTGACGAACACGGTCGCGCCGACGGCCGCGAACAGGTCGGCGACCCGCCGGGCCTGCTCGAGGGTCTCGGCGCGCTGCTCCCGGTCGTGGAGCACCAGGGGGACGAAGCCGCCCACGAGTCCCATCCCGTAACGCTTCGCCATCGCCCGCAGGGCGGCCGGGTCGCCCGGCAGGAACCCCGGGGGGCCCAGTTCGGTGGCGTGGAGGCCGAGGTCGCGCATCTCGGACAGGACCCGTGCGGGCGGCAGCACAGCCCCCCAGCCCGGCACCTCGCAGACTCCCCACGAGATGGGCGCCGCAGCGACCCGCCCCTCCAGGGGACCCAGCGAGAGCGTCATCCAGCGGCCTTTCCGATGTGGGGGCCCGAGCCCCGCGCTACTCCCAGGCAAACAGTGAGCGATACCACGTGTCAAGCGAATGTCATGACATTCATATGATGGAACTTTCGCACCTGTTGTGACACAGTGGCGGCATGCCGAGCAAGAGTCTCGTCGCCGACTTCGATGTCGTCCTCGGACGCATCCGGCTCGACCGCTCCAGCCCGGTGCCGCTCTACTTCCAGCTCGCGCAGGAGCTCGAGCGTGCCATCACCGAGGGCGTGCTCCCGCCCGGGAGCCGCCTCGACAACGAGCTCCTCATCGCCGACCGGCTGAGTCTCTCGCGCCCGACGGTGCGCCAGGCGATGCAGCAGCTCGTGGAGCGCGGTCTCGTGGTCCGCAAGCGCGGGATCGGCACCCGGGTGGTGCAGCCCAAGGTGCACCGTCCGCTCGGTCTGACCAGCCTCTTCGAGGACCTGCGCGACAGTGGCGAGGCCCCGTCGACGGAGGTGCTCACCAACGAGGTGGTCACGGCCGACGCCGCCCTCGCCGAGCAGCTCCGGGTCAGCGAGGGCAGCCCCCTCATCCATCTGGTCCGCCTGCGCCGGGCTGCGGGTCGGCCGATCGCCGTCCTGACCAACTACCTGCCCTCGGGGCGCTTCGAGGTCTCGACGCCGGCGGTCGAGGGCGGTGGGCTCTACGAGCTGATCCGCTCGGCAGGCATCGTCCTGCACTCCGCCTCCCAGTGCATCGGGGCGCGCGTGGCCACCGCACCCGAGGCGCGCCTCCTCGACGAGGTCCGTCCGGCAGCCCTGCTGACGATGGAGCGGACGGCGTACGACGACCACGGCGACGTGATCGAGTACGGCCGGCACATCTACGTGGCCAGCCGCTACAGCTTCCGCGCCCAGCTGCTCTCGGGCTGAGCCGCTAGCGGGTCTCGCGGTCCGGCACCTCGGTCAGGATCTCGAGCAGCCGACGACGCGGGCGTCCCGAGCGGGTACGACGCACGCGACCGCGCCGCGAGCGGCGGGCGGCGGAGCGGGCCATGTCGGCGGCGCCGATGAACCCGGCGTTCGGCCCGAGCTCGGCCTGCACGATCACCGGCTCCTGGCGGTGACCACGGCCGGTCAGCGAGCGGGAGAACGCCGTGCGGGTCGGTCCGATCAGGAGGTCACCGGCGTCGGACAGGCCGCCCCCGATGATGATGCAGCCGGGGTCGAACGCCGCGGCCATCCCGGCCAGGCCCACGCCGAGCCAGCGGCCGACGTCGGCGAGGAGCTCGATCGAGAGTGGGTCGCCGTCCCGTGCGGCCTGGGTGATCGCCGGACCCTCGAGCTTCGAGGCGTCACCGCCGACCATCTCGCGCAGGTGGTGGGCCATCGGCGAGGTCGAGCGCACCAGCTCGCGTGCGTCGCGGACCAGGGCGTTGCCCGACGCGTACTGCTCCCAGCACCCGCGGTTGCCGCACTCGCACCAGTGGCCGTCGGGGACGACCTGCATGTGGCCGAACTCCCCCGCCATGCCGTTGGCCCCGCGGTAGACCCGCTGGTCGAGCACGAGGGCCCCACCGATCCCGGTGCCGAGGGTGACGCAGAGGACGTAGCGATGGCCGCGGCCGGCCCCGAACCGGGTCTCGGCCAGGGCCGCGGTGTTGGCGTCGTTGTCGACGACGACGGGCAGCCGCACCCGATCGGCGACCCGCGCGCGCAGCGGCTCGCGGCGCCAGTCGAGGTGGGGCGAGAACATCACGACGGTGCGGGTCACGTCGACGAAGCCGGCCGCGCCGATGCCCACCGCCGCGACGTCGTACTGCCGGGCGAAGGTCTGCACGAGCTCGACGATGGTGTTCTCGACGGCGAGGACGTCGTGGCCCTCCGTCGGACGGCGGTCGACGGCGAGCACGGTGCCGGCGGGGTCGACCACCGCGGCCAGCACCTTGGTGCCGCCGATGTCGATCCCGACCGTGAGCGGCTCCCACCGCGAGTAGCGCGGCCGGCGCGTGCCGAGGTCGGACATGGGAGCAGGCTACCGAGGCTCGCCATCACGCGGGGGCCACCGGCCGCGTGCCGGTGAAACCGTCGTGAAACCGGCTTCGGCCACAGTGGAGCCATGAACGACACCACACCCGCGGTCCGGGCCCACGGCCTGGTCAAGGACTTCGGCGACCACCGCGCCGTCGACCACGTCGACCTCGAGGTGCGCCGGGGCGAGGTCTTCGGGGTCCTCGGGCCGAACGGCGCCGGAAAGACCACCATGCTCAAGATGCTGGCCACCCTGCTGACCATCGACGGCGGCCAGGCCGAGATCTTCGGTCACGACGTACGCCGTCGGCCCCACGTCGTACGCCAGCTGCTCGGCGTGACCGGGCAGTACGCCTCGGTCGACGAGAACCTCACCGCCACCGAGAACCTGATGCTCTTCGCCCGCCTCCAGGGAGTCGACCGGCGTACGGCGCGCACCACCGCCGAGGCGCTGCTGGAGCAGTTCGACCTCTCGGAGGCAGCTGCCAAGCCGATCAAGGCCTTCTCCGGTGGCATGCGCCGCCGGCTCGACCTGGCGGCCAGCCTGATCACCCGACCACCGTTGATCTTCCTCGACGAGCCGACCACCGGGCTCGACCCGCGCACCCGCGGCCAGATGTGGGGCACGATCCGTGGGCTCGTGGCCAACGGCTGCACGGTGCTGCTCACCACGCAGTACCTCGATGAGGCCGACCAGCTGGCCGACCGCGTCGCCGTCATCGACCACGGCCGCAAGGTCGCCGAGGGAACCCCCGACGAGCTCAAGACCTCGATCGGCCGGTCCGCCCTGCAGCTCACGGTCGTCGACGGCTCACGGATCCACGCGGCCGCCACCGTCGTCGAGCGGATCACCGGCGAGCCTCCGGTGGTCTCCCCCGAGACCCGCCTGGTCACGGCGCCGCTGCAGCGCAGCGACCAGGCGGTCGACGTCCTCGTCGCCATGCGCGACCAGGGCATCGACGTCGACTCCGTCAGCGTGCAGAAGCCTTCCCTCGACGAGGTGTTCCTGGCCCTGACCGGCCACGACACCGCCGAGGGCGAGCCCGACCCCGACCCGACCCCCGAGCTGGAGACCCTCCGATGACTGCTCTGACCACCACGCTGCGCGACCCCGGGGCTGGGCTGTCCGCCCACGTCGGCCTCCGCGGCACCCTCACCCAGACCATGACCATGGCGTGGCGGGCCACCATGAAGATGCGCCGCAACTTCGAGACGCTCTTCGACGTCACCATCCAGCCGCTGCTGTTCACGGCGATGTTCGCCGGAATCTTCGGTGGTGCGATCTCCGGCAGCGTGCAGGACTACCTTCCCATCATCATCACGGGGCTGGTCGGCCAGACCGTGCTCACCGCGTGCGTCGCGACGGGCGTCCAGCTCCGGGAGGACATGGACAAGGGCGTCTTCGACCGCTTCAAGGTGCTGCCGATCGCGCGGATCGCGCCGCTGGCGGGCCCGATGGTCGCCGACCTGCTGCGCTACCTGGTCGCCAGCGTGCTGACCTTCGCCACCGGCATCGCGCTCGGCTACCGCCCCGGCGGTGGCGTCGTCGGCGTCACCGCGGCGATCCTGCTCGCGGTCGTCTCCGGGTGGTCGCTGGCGTGGATCTTCACCTGGTTCGGGACCGTCGGGCGCAGCGCCCAGGGCGTGCAGGCCATCTCCTTGATGGTGATGTTCCCGCTCACGTTCCTGTCCAACGCCTTCGTCCCGACGTCGACGATGCCCACCTACCTGCAGGCGTTCGCGAATGCCAACCCGGTCTCGCACATCATCTCCGCGATCCGCGACCTGGCCAACGACGGGCAGGTGACGTCACAGGTGGGCTGGGCGCTGCTCGGGTGTGCCGTGATCGTGGCGGTCTTCGCGCCGCTCTCGGTGCGCAGCTTCACCCGGAAGATGTGAGCCGGCCGAGCACGTCGGCCACCTCGCCCCGCAGGTCGCGGCCGCGCCGGTCGCCGTAGGTCTCGATCCAGGAGGCCAGGCGGTCCGGTGCGGCCGCCTCGGCGTACGACGCGAGCGGCTCCCAGGCCAGGACGGGGAACCAGCGGTTGTAGCCGAACGAGTGCGCCAGCGCCAGCAGCCGGGCGCCGGCCTCGCGGCCGCCGCCGTCGGTCGTCAGCTGCCAGGCCGCCAGCCCGGCCAGGGCACCGCCGGTGACCGGGTAGTCGATCGCCGCCTCCGACCCGTCCATCAGGGCCGCGACCGAGGCCAGGGTGTCGGTGGCCAGCTCGGCGGTGGCGTCGAGCTGGGCCGGTGTCTCGGCGAAGCGGACGTGGGCGGTGAGCGCCGTACCGAGGGCGACCAGCACCCACGGCCCCTGTGAGCCGGTCTCGGCCCCGGGGAACCGCACGGCCCGCATCCGTGCCACCGCCTCGCGCCAGATGTGCAGTGCGGCGTCGTGATGGCCTCGGGCGTGCAACAGCTCCGCCCGCACCGCGAGGGCGACCAGCGCTCCGGTGACGTCATGGGGCTGCGGCTCTCCCGCCTTCGCGAGGAGGCGTTCGGCCTCGTCGAGCGCTCCGTCGTGGAGTGCGCTGAGGGCGATGCTGACGCGCATGCTGGTCGCGTCGTCGTCGGCGTGCAACCGCTCGAGCATCGGCACGGCGATCAGCGCGTGACCCGCGCTCTCGCGATGCAGCCCGGCACTGAGGTCGAGCATCGCGAGCTGGGTGTGGAGGGTGGCCACCTGCCAGGGCGTGGTCGAGTCGTCGACGGCGGCGAGTGCCTTCTCGGCGAAGGTGCGCGCGTCGTCGAGCTCGCCCTGGTTCTCGGCCAGCACCGAGGCCCACTGCCAGGCCATCAGCGCCGCCTGTGGGTCGGGGTCGTCGACGAGCGCCAGCGCCGCCGCCGTCCGGTCGGAGACCGAGGCACCGGGCGAGGCGAACACGCCGCCTACCACCCGCGCCCAGGGCTGTGCGGGCTCGCCCAGCCGGTCCATCATCGCGGCCAGGTCGTCGACGTCGTCGGGTCGCACGAAGCCCACGTGCACCAGGAGCAGCGACAGCGCCTCCAGCGTCACCTGCACGAGGTCCGCCGGTGGGTCCCAGCCGACGAGCACCTGCTGGGCGAGGTCGGCGATCGCGAAGAAGCGTGGGTGGTTGCCGGTCATCGCCCACAGGTAGCCCTGGGCGGCGAGCAGCGAGGCTGCGGGCGCGGCGTCGCCGGCGACCAGCAGCCGGCGGAGCACCTCGGTGAGGTTCCCCTCCTCCTCCGTCAGCAGGTCCATCGCCTCGAGCTGACCGGGCCCGAACACCTCCGGGCGCACCCGAGCGGCCACGTCGACGGCCCAACGGGTCTGGGCCGCGCGCGCATCGTCCACCGCGCCCGCGTCGGCGAGGCGACGGACGCCGTACTCGCGGACCGTCTCGAGCATCCGGTGGCGGGTCGAGCCGTCGTGCTCGACGACGGTCAGCAGCGACTGGTCGACCAGCGCCTCGACCAGGTCGGGAGCCGCGATGCCGAGCACGGACGTGGCGGCCTCGAGGGTGAAGCCGTCGTGGAACACCGACAGCCAGGCCAGCGCTCGCTGCTCCTCGGTCGAGAGCAGGTCCCACGACCACGCGATGACCGCGATCAGGGTCTGGTGGCGGGCGGGCGCCGAGCGGTCGTGCCCGCGCAGCAGGGTGAAGCGGTCGTCGAGGGCGCGTCGTACCTCGTCGACCGACATCGTGCGCACCCGAGCCGCAGCGAGCTCCACCGCCAGCGGCAGCCCGTCGAGCCGGGCGACGATGTCGTCCACGACGTCGTCGGGCAGCTCCGCGTCAGGACGTACGGCGGAGGCCCGGCGCCGGAACAGCTCCGCGCCGTCGGTGGGGGCGAGCTGGCTGAGCGGGAAGACCCGCTCAGCCGCGATCCCCAGCGGGGCGCGGCTCGTGGTGACCACGCGCAGATCGCGGGTCGTCACCAGCAGGTAGGCGACCAGCGACGCCACCGCGTCGAGCACGTGCTCGCAGTTGTCGAGCACGAGCAGGGTCGGCACGGTGTCGAGGTCCTGGGCGATGCGTGCGCGGATGTCGGCGAGCTGGGCCGGGGTGAGGGTACGACGCCGGGTCACCGAGTTGCGCACCCCGAGGGCCGAGCCCACCTCGGAGACGACGTCGTCGCCGGCCGAGACCCCGACCAGCTCGACGAAGTGCACCCGAGGCTGGGACGCCTCGCGCGCCAGGACGTGGGCGATCCGGGTCTTGCCCAAGCCACCCGGACCGAGGATCGAGACCAGCCGACCGGTGCGCACCAGCGCCCGCAGCTCGGCCAGGTCGTGGGAACGGCCCAGCAGGTCGTCGGCGTCGTAGCGCACCCCGCTGCGGACCGGCTCGTCGGTGGCGAGCAGCTCACGGTGGAGGCGCTTCAGGTCAGGGTCGGGGTCGACGCCGAGCCGGTCGGCGACGTCCGCCCGGTAGGCGTCGTAGCGGTCCAGCGCGGCCGGCGTCCCGACCGCGGCCGCCTCGCTGCGCAGCAGCGCGACCAGCACCTCGACGTCGTCCCGCTCGCGTCGGTGGACCTCGGTGAGCGGCTCCAACGCCTCGTCGTCACGTCCGGAGCGGCTCAGGGCCAGGCCGCGGGTGCGGGTCACTCCGAGCCACAGCGCCAGAGTGCGGGTCCGGAGGACGGCCAGCGGTCCGTCACCGTCGGTGATCGTGGTGGCGCGCAGCAGGTCGTCGGCGGTGGTCGCGTCGGCCAGGGCACCGGCGACGTCGTGCCCGAGCCTGGCTCGCCCACGGTGGGCGAGCGCCCCCGCCCACCAGACGTCGACCGCCTCGTCCGGGAGCCCGAGCCGGTAGCCACCGTCGTACCGCTCGATGACCGCGGACCCGCACTGCGCCCGCACCCGCGACACCTGCACCTGGAGCGCCTTCGCCGGAGCGGCGGGCGGGTGATCGCCCCAGACCTCCTCCACCAGCCGGGCGTCGCTCATCCCGGCCGGCTCCTGCGCGAGCGCGGCCAGGAGATCGGCCGACCGGGCGCCGGTCACCGGTGTGCCGTCGTAGGACACCTCCGCGAGGAGCCGCAGCGCGATGGTCACCGGGTCAGCATAGGAACCGCGGGCCGGGGCCGGTTCGTGGACGCCGCAGGTGCGCCCACGACCACCTCCGGAGCAAGATGTGCTCGTCACCCGCCCCTCCGAGCACAGGAGCACCCGTGAAGAGCACCATGCAGGACGCCCAGCTCACCGTCGGATCGCTGTTGCGCCACGGCACCACCGTGCACGCCGACTCCGAGGTCGTGACGGCCACCAACAACGGCACGCGCAGCCGTTCCTATGCCGAGCTCGGACGTCGTACCGCTCAGCTGGCCCACGGCCTCAACGGCCTCGGCATCACCGGCGACCAGCGGGTCGCGACCTTCATGTGGAACAACGCCGAGCACCTCGAGGCCTACCTGGCGGTCCCGTCGATGGGTGCGGTGCTGCACACCCTCAACATCCGGCTCTTCCCCGAGCAGCTTGTCTACATCGCCAACCACGCCGAGGACCGGGTCGTGATCGTGGACGACTCCCTGGTGCCGCTGTTCGCGCGCGAGCTGCCCCAGCTCCAGACGGTCACCCACGTGCTCGTCGCCGGTCCCGACGCCGCCTCGGCCGACCTGGACTCCCTGCGGGCCGCCGGCAAGGAGGTGCTCCTCTATGAAGACGTTCTGGCCGGTCAGCCGGAGGAGTTCGACTGGCCCGAGGTGGACGAACGCGACGCCGCGGCCATGTGCTACACCAGCGGCACCACGGGCAACCCCAAGGGCGTCGTCTACAGCCACCGCTCCATCTGGCTGCACTCCCTGGCGGTCAGCACCGGCAACGTGAGCGGCATCGACGGCCACGACCGGATCCTGCCGATCGTGCCGATGTTCCACGCCAACGCCTGGGGGCTGGCCTACGCAGCCCTGATGATCGGCGCCTCACTCTGCATGCCCGACCGCTGGCTGCAGGCCGAGCCGATGTGCCGGTTCATCCAGGCCAGCCGGCCGACCGTGTCCGGAGCCGTCCCGACCGTGTGGAACGACGTGCTCCAGCACCTCGACAACCACCCCGAGGTGAAGCTCGACTCACTGAAGTTCATCCTCTGCGGTGGCTCCGCGGTGCCCGTCTCGCTCCAGAAGGCGCTCCAGCACCGGCACGGGATCTACGTGCGGCAGGCGTGGGGCATGACCGAGACCTCGCCGGTCGCCTCGGCCGGGATGGTCCCCCTGGGCGTCGAGGGCGACGACGTCTGGGCCTACCGCGGCTCGCAGGGACGGCTGCTGTGTGGCGTCGAGGGTCGCATCGTCGGCGACGACGGCTCGTCCCTCCCCCAAGACGGTCGCTCGGTCGGCGAGCTCGAGGTGCGCGGACCGTGGGTGACCGCGGGCTACTACAGGTCCGACGACCCCGAGGTCGACCAGAAGTTCCACGACGGCTGGTTGCGCACCGGTGACGTCGGCACCCTCGATGAGCTGGGCTACATCGTGCTGTCCGACCGGGCCAAGGACGTCATCAAGTCCGGTGGCGAGTGGATCTCCTCGGTCGACCTCGAGAACGCCCTGATGGCCCACCCCGACGTCGTCGAGGCCGCCGTCGTCGGCATCCCCGACGAGAAGTGGCAGGAACGGCCGCTCGCGACCGTCGTGCTCAAGGAGGGCGCGACCACGACGGCAGAAGACCTGCGCGCCCACCTGTCCCAGTCGTTCGCCAAGTGGCAGCTGCCCGACGCCTGGGCGTTCGTCGACCAGGTGCCACGCACCTCGGTCGGCAAGTTCGACAAGAAGGTCGTCCGGCGCGGCTTCGCCGAGGGCCGCTACGACGTCCACCGCCTGGCCGACTGACCCCGGTCGGACGGTGGGGTCAGCCGGCTCGGCCGGTCACAGGGCCGGTCGGCGGCCCCTCAGACGACCGCCACGCGCTGCTGCGCGGCCAGCCGGGTGAGGGCGAACTCGGTGATCCTGATCAGGGCCCGCTTGGCGGAGTCGCGGTCGCGGGCGTCCAGCGTGATCAGGGGTACGTCGTCGGGCAGGGCGAGCGCCTCGGCGATCTCGTGGAGCCCGAACTTCTGTCCCCCCTCGAACTCGTTGACCGCCACGATGAACGGCACCTTCTTGGACTCGAAGTAGTCGAGCGGGGCGAAGGCGGCGTCGAGCCGGGCGGTGTCCACGATCACGATGGCGCCGATCGCGCCGCGGACCAGGTCGTCCCACATGAACCAGAAGCGCTTCTGCCCGGGGGTGCCGAACAGGTAGAGCACGAGGTCCTCGGCCAGCGTGATGCGACCGAAGTCCATCGCCACGGTGGTCGTCGACTTGCCGGGAGTCTGGGCGAGGTCGTCGACCCCGAGCGACTCGTTGGTGACCAGAGCTTCGGTGCGCAGCGGCACGATCTCGGAGACCGACCCGACAAGGGTGGTCTTGCCGACGCCGAACCCGCCGGCGATGACGATCTTCGTCGACGCCGCGGTGCGGCTGCCGCCGTTCCTGGCGTCAGAGAGCACGGAGTCCACGGAGGGTCCTTTCGAGGAGGTCGTAACGTTCGTCGTCGGTGGAGTTCTCGGTCAACGTGGCCTGCACGTGGATGTAGCCCTGCTGGACCAGATCGCCCAGCAGCACCCGGGTGACCCCGATCGGGGTCTTCACGAGGGCCGAGACCTCGGCCACCGAGCGCAGGTCGCACACGTTGATGATGCGGCCCTGGAGGTCCTCACCCCACGCGCGACGCGTCGCGGTGGTGTCCAGCTTCAGCGTGGCCTCCAGCGGGAGGTCGACCACGCTCCGGGTCCGCCCGGCCGTCAGTGCGTAGGGACGGACGATCCGGGCCGCCTGGGGCGCGGTGCTCAGCTCGAAGTCGTCGGCCATCTCACTCCCCTCACACCCGCTGCACCCGTGCCTGGGCCTGGACCATCTGACCGACCCGCTCGACGAGGAGAGCCATCTCGTAGCCCACCTGGCCGATGTCGGCCGTGGCCTGGGTCAGCACCGCGAGGTGTGACCCGTCGCCCACGCTCATCAGGAGCATGAAGCCGTTCTGCATCTCGACGATGGTCTGCAGCACCGCGCCGCCCTCGAAGAGGCGGGCCGCACCGGTCGCCAGGCTGGCCAGCCCGGACGACACCGCTGCCACCTGCTCCGCCCGCTCGGCGGGGAGCCGGCCGCTCGCAGCCATCAGAAGTCCGTCCGCGGACACCAGCACCGCATGGGCCGCACCGGGGACGCTGTCGACGAAGCGGTTGACGACCCAGTCGAGCTGCCGGTCGGCGTCGAGGGTCATGTCTGCCTGGAGGCTCTCGGTCATGCTGGGCCAGTCTCCTCGTGCGCGTAGTCATCGTGGACAGGTTGTGCCGACGCGGCCGCACGGCCACGCGACACTCCGGCCGCGTGCGCGGCCAGGCGGTTGCGGATCGCCTCGGGGTCACGCACGACGGAGTCCGAGGACTCCGGCGTCACCCCTCCGGGGACCAGGCGGCCACCGGGACGTCGTACGGGAAGGCCGCTCCGGGTGGTGTCGGCCTCGGCGCCGCCCTCCGACCGCTCGGCGGCGCTCCAGCCGCGGTCGACCTCGCGGTCGGACCAGGCGGTCTCCCCCTCCTCGTTCAGCCAGTTCGAGCTGAGCTGACCGAAGATCGGCGAGGCGTCGTCGGCCTCCTCCGTCGGCAGGTCGCCCTCGAGGGCCGACGCCGCGGAGCTCGCGTCGAGCGGCCGGCGGATCTGGAGCCGTACGGCGTGGTCCAGGGCTTCGGCGGGTTCGAGGCGAGCCACCTGCTCGTCCGGCTCGGACGGCTCGGCCACGGTCTCCTCCGAGGGGTGCTCGTCAGACAGGGCCGCGACGGCGGCCATCCAACCGGCGCCCGCGACCGGCATGGCCGGCTCGGGCTCCGAGTGCTCCGCGGTCTCGGCGACCAGGGCCTCGTCCTCCCCGTCCTCGTCGGCAGCCTCGTCGGGAGCCTCGTCGGTAGCCTCCTCGGGAGCCTCCTCGGCAGCCTCGTCGACATCCTCGCCGACAGGTTCGTCATCCAGCTCGTCGACCGGCTCGTCGACGAGCTCGTCGACCAGGGCGAGCGGCTCGGGCGACCACGGATCCCGGCCGTCGCGGGTCGCTCCGAAGTCGGCGGTCACCACGTCGGCCAGGGACTCGTCGTCGTGCTCCGACGACTCGACCACGGACGACTCGACCAGGGACGACTCCACCACCCCCAGACGGCTCGTCGGCCGACTCGGTGGGCAGCGCCTCCGACAGTGCCGTGGCTCCGGCGGGTTCGGACTCCTCGCTCCCTGACGAGGAGTCCGCGTCCGCCATGCCCGGCAGCGGCGTGGGCTCGTACCCGGCCGGAAGCTCCGAGGCGGCCCCGAACATGCTGACCGAGGCGGCGGGGGTCGGCACCGGCTCGGGGGCCTCGACGTTCAGGCCCGGACGACGACGGGGCAGACCCGTGACGGCCGCGATGGCCTCCTCGATGCGCTCGAGGTAGGGGTCGTACTCCTCGTCGGGCTCCGGCTCCACGTACACCTCGGGCTCCTCGACCTGGGCCGGGGCGTCCATCAGCGACACGTGCTCGACGGGCTCGTCGGAGACCAGGACCGTCGCAGGCAGCGTGATGGTGGCGATGATGCCGCCGCCGTTGGCGTTGCGACGGAGCTTGACCTTCAGGGCGTGCTCCTCCGCGAGGCGGCTGACCACGAACAGGCCCATCCGCCGCGCGGTGTCCACGGTGACCTCGCCGCCTCGCTTGAGCGAGTCGTTGGCCTTGGCGAGCGCGTCGCCCGCCATCCCGAGACCGGAGTCGATGATCTCGATCTCGACCCGGCCGTTGTCCTCGGAGGCCTGGATCAGCACGGGGCTGCCGGGAGGCGAGTAGGACAGGGCGTTGTCGATCAGCTCGGCCATCAGGTGGACGATGTCCGAGGCGGCACGCCCGGAGACCATCCGGTCGGGGGCCGCGTCGATCCGCACGCGCTGGTAGTCCTGCACCTCGGAGACCGCGGCGTGCACGATGTCGGAGACGCTGAGCTCCTCGAAGCTCGCGGCCCGTCCACTCGTGCCGCCCAGGATCACCAGGCTCTCGGCCGTACGGCGCATCCGGGTGGCCAGGTGGTCCAGGGCGAAGAGCTGCTCGAGGCGCTGCGGGTCCTCCTCGTCCTGCTCCAGCGACTCGATCAGCGCGAGCTGCTGGTTGACGAGGGTCGTGTTGCGACGCGAGAGCGTCACGAACATGGCGCCCACCTGCGACCTGAGCTGGGCCTCACCGGTCGCGAGGGTGACCGCCTGGCGGTGCATGTCGTCGACAGCACGAGCCAGCTGGCCGAGCTCCTCGTGCGTCTGCACGGGGATCGGGGTGAACTCGTCGGGCTCCTCACCGTCGCGGATCCGGCGGACCGTCTCCGGCAGCTTCTCGTGGGCCACCTCGTGCGCGCCGGCACGCAGCTTGCGCAGCGGCCGGATCAGGGCGCCGGCGAGGAGCAGCGCCAGCACGAGCGAGGCCAGCAGCGCGAGCAGGATGATGGCGCTGTCGGTCAGCGCCCGCGTCTTCGCCGTCGAGGCGTTGGTGGCCAACCCGGCGCCGATCCTGTCCAGCAGCACCTGGGTCATCCCGTCGTAGGCCTTGAACGTCGAGGGCGCCGCGCCGAGGTTGGCGGCCTTCTCCGTGGTGGCCTGGCCCAGGCGCGTGCCGTTGGAGGCGATCAGGTTGTTCAACCGGTAGCCACCGTTGCCGATGCCCTTGATGCTCTGCAGGGCCTGACCCTCGACGCCGATCTCGGCGGCGAGCCAGACGGAGTCGAGCAGCGAGGCTGCGCTCTGGGTGGAGCCCTGGATCAGCAGCTGCTGCTTGACCAGCGACAGTCGGGCGTTCAGCGCCTCGACCAGGGCCTGGGTCCTCTGGTCCGGTGCGCCGTTGGTGTCGAGCGTGGAGGTGACCAGCGACGAGGCGTCGCGGGTCATGTCTCCGAGCTGCACGGGCGCCGTGGCGGTGATGCCGGTGCCGGAGCCGGACTTGAGCTGCTCGCCGATCTTCACGATGTTGTTGACGTAGCCCTGCTGCACGGGCGTGAGCTGGGCCCCGGCGGTGGCGGCCTTCAGAGCCGCCAGGGCCTTGGCGTAGCCCTTGGTCGGGCTGTCGCCGGCTGGGTCCATCTCCGCGGCCAGCGTGGGCGGCACGGCCAGGCGCTCGGTGGCGTCGAGGTAGGCGATGGCAGGACCGAGGACGGTGGCGTGCTGCTGGTTCGCGGAGTAGTCGCTGGCCGAGGTGAGCTCGGTGCGGACGCGAAGTCCGCCGAAGACCGCGGCGAGGATGACCGGGAGCGCGAGCACGGCGACGACCTTGCGGCGCACCGACCACTCGGACACACGGAAGGCAGAAAACGCGCCCGAGACAGCGTCCTTAGGAAGTTTCGGCAACGGTACTCCAGAGACTCGAGTCCAACCCGCATCTCCGACCGGAGGTCATCGATGGTCGGGCACAGGCAGCCCGGCTCTGCCACGATAGGAGCCGGATGAGTCGTCCGCAGGGCGTTTGGCAAAGTCGTGGGACCATCGTCCCTTGCGCATAGTCCGTTGGAACTAGTCCACTCCCGCCACCTCCACAGCGACGGAGCAGCGACGGCTCAGGAGGACGTGCGCGCGCGGGGGTGCGCGGCGGCGAAGACCTCGCGCAGGCTGTCGACGGTGACCAGGGTGTAGATCTGCGTCGTGGTCACCGAGGCATGGCCGAGCAGCTCCTGGACCACCCGGACGTCGGCACCGCCCTCGAGCAGGTGCGTGGCGAAAGAGTGGCGCAACGTGTGGGGTGAGACGTCCCTGGTGACCCCTGCCCGGTCGGCCGCCTTCACCAACACGGTCCAGGCCGACTGGCGCGACAGCCGTCCCCCGCGGGCGTTGAGGAAGAGGGCGCCGGCGCGTTCGGAGGTGCCGACCGCTGCCAGCTCCGGGCGCGAGCGGGTCAGGTAGGCGTCGACCGCGGCCAGGGCGTAGGACCCGATCGGCACCAGCCGCTCCTTGCTGCCCTTGCCGCGCAGGAGGACCGAGCCGTCGACCCGGTCGACGTCGTCGACGTCGAGACCGACGGCCTCCGAGATCCGGGCGCCGGTGCCATAGAGCACCTCCAGCAGGGCCCGGTCACGCAGCGCGAGCGTCGTACCGGCAGCGCCGGAGGCCTCGAGGATCGCCTCGACCTCTGCCAGCGGGAGCGCCTTGGGCAGTCGGCGGGCAGGCTGCGGGGGACGCACGGCGGCCGCCGGGTCGCTGACGACGAGGCCATCGGCGACGCAGAACTTGTGGAACCCGCGGACCGCGACGATGGTGCGCCCGGCCGACGACGCCGACAGTGGTGGATGCTGCTCGTCGCCCTCGCGCAGCCGCATCAAGAACGCCGAGACCATCGCCTCGGTGATCGCGTCGAGGTCGCTGACTCCGGCGCCGGCCAGGAACTCGTCGTACCGCCGCAGGTCGCGGCGGTACGACGCCAAGGTGTTCGCGGCCAGGCCCCGCTCGACCGCGAGATGGTCGAGGTAGGTCCGCAGCGCGAGCGCGATCTCGGCCACTCGACCGGTCAGCCGAGCGAGGCGAGGACCTCGTCGGCCGAGACCGCCTCGATGCCGACCGCCTCGCCGACCGGCTTGTTGGTCAGCCGGCCGTCGTAGGTGTTCAGGCCCAACGCCAGCGAGTGGTCGTCACGGCAGGCCTTGACCCAGCCCTTGTCCGCCAGGGCGACGGCATAGGGCAGCGTCGCGTTGGTGAGCGCGTAGGTGGAGGTGTTCGGCACCGCACCCGGCATGTTCGCCACGCAGTAGAAGATCGAGTTGTGCACCGGAAACGTCGGGTCGGAGTGCGTCGTGGGGTGGGTGTCCTCGAAGCAGCCGCCTTGGTCGACGGCGATGTCGACCAGCACCGAGCCCGGCTTCATCCGCGAGACGAGGTCGTTGCTGACCAGCTTGGGAGCAGCCGCGCCCGGGATCAGCACGGCGCCGATCACCATGTCGGCCTCCATCACCTGCTGCTCGATCGCGAGCTTGGACGACGCGAGACCGTGCACCCGGTTGTTGTAGCGCCAGAAGGACATCCGCAGCTTGTCGAGGTCGTTGTCGAGCAGCGTGACGTCGGCACCCATGCCGAGCGCGATGTTGGCGGCGTTCTGGCCGGAGACGCCGGCCCCGATGATGACGACCTTCGCGTTGGCGACACCGCCGACGCCGCCCATCAGGACACCGCGGCCGCCCTGGGCCTTCATCAGCGAGTGGGCGCCGACCTGCGGAGCGAGGCAGCCGGCGACCTCGGACATCGGGTAGAGCAGCGGCAGTCCGCCCGAAGGGAGCTGGACGGTCTCGTAGGCGATGCCGGTCACCTTGCGGCTGACCAGCTCCTCGGTGAGGGGCTTGTCGGCAGCGAGGTGGAGGTAGGTGAAGAGGGTCTGGCCCTCGCGCATGCGGTGGTACTCCTCCGCGATGGGCTCCTTGACCTTCAGCACCATCTCGGCGGTGTCCCAGACCTCGTCGGCGCCGTCGAGGACCTTCGCCCCGGCCGCTTCGTACTCGCTGTTCTCGATCTGCGAGCCGAGCCCCGCGTTCCTCTCCACGTAGACGTCGTGACCGTGAGCCGTGAGCTCGTGCACGCCGATCGGCGTGATCGCGACGCGGTACTCGTGGTTCTTGACTTCCTTGGGGACGCCGACCTTCACCGTTCTCTCCCTTGTTGCTGGCAGCGGCCCGCGCTCGCGGTCCGCGCCTGCAGACTATCGGCCCGTGACGGGCGTCACGTCGTCGGGGAGCCGGCGGCGGCCTCGACTCCCTCCAGGCTCGCGAGCACGTTGCGACAGGTGAGCCGGCCCAGGTCGTCGTCCGACCAGCGCGCCTCCCGCAGCGCCTCGAGCAGGCGCGGGTACGACGAGACGTCGTCGAGCCCTTCGGGGAGCCAGTCGACCCCGTCGTAGTCGCCGCCGAGGCCGACGTGGTCGATGCCGGCCACCTCCCGGACGTGGTCGAGGTGGGCGACGACGTCGGCCACGGTCGCGGGCGGGTGCGGCACCTCCTCCTGGTACGCCGCCTCGACGGCCTGCAGGGCCGGGATGTCGCGGGGGTCGACGCCGGCCTCGACCGCGCGCTGCTCGGCCACGAGTGCCCAGTCGCGCACCGCCTGGCTCACGAACCGCGGCACGAAGGTCACCATGCAGGTGCCGCCGTTGCCGGCGAGGCGGGCGAGCACGTCGTCGGGGACGTTGCGCGGGTGGTCGCACAAGGCGTAGGCCGACGAGTGCGAGAAGAGCACCGGCGCGGTCGCGACGTCCAGGACGTCGTGCATCACGTCGTGGCTCACGTGGGAGAGGTCCACGGCCATCCCGATCCGGTTCATCTCACGCACGACCTCACGGCCGAAGTCGCCGAGGCCGCCGAGCACCGGCTCGTCGGTCGCCGAGTCGGCCCAGGGGACGTTGTCGTTGTGGGTCAGGGTCAGGTAGCGCACCCCGAGGCGCTGGTACATCCGCAGGACGCCGAGCGACTCCTGGATCTGGTGGCCGCCCTCCGCACCGAGCAGGCAGGCGATCCGCCCGGTCTCCCAGGCGGCACGCACCTGCGCCGCCGTGGTGGCGAGCACCAGCCGATCGTCGTACCGCGCGATCATGCGATACGCCGCGTCCACCTGCTCGAGCGTCGAGGTCACCGACCGCTCCCCCTCGGCGCAGGGCACGAACACCGACCAGAACTGCGCCCCCACTCCCCCGGCCCGGAGCCGTGGCAGGTCGGTGTGGGTCTGCGACTGCTGCACGCCGACGTCGTAGGCGTCGAAGTCGTAACCGTTCAGGTCGCGCATCGTCCAGAGCAGGTCGTTGTGCCCGTCGATCACCGGGTGGCGATCCAGCAGCTCCTCGATCGCGGTCATGGCAGCAGCCCCTTGGCGTCCGCGAGCAGGAGAGTCTGGACCAGCGGGCCGTCACCGACCGCCCCGGACAGCACCGCCTCCCGGAGGTCGTCGACGGGCACCCAGCCACCGTGCATGTCGGCCTCTTCGTGGGTGCGCTCGAACTCGTGGTCGGTCTCGCGCAGCCCCCGGGCCAGGAACAGGTGCATCACCTCGGTGCTGATGCCGGGGCTCGACCAGGTGGTCGCCAGATGCGTCCAGTCGTCGGCCTCGAGGCCGGCCTCCTCGCGCAGCTCGCGCTGCGCCGTGGTCCGGGGGTCCTCACCGTCGGTGTCGAGCAGGCCCGCCGGCAGCTCGACGAAACGCCGCCCGGCCGGGTGCCGGTACTGCCAGAGACAGAAGGCACGCCGTTCGTCGTCGACCGCCAGCACGATCACCGCACCGGGGTGCTCGAGCACCAGCCGGGCGAACGTCGCGTCGTGCTCGGGCGCGTGCAGCTCGTCGCGACGCAGCGCCACCACCCACTCGGAGCGGTAGAGGTCGGTCGTGGTGGTCACAGGCCAGCTCTCGGGGACATCGGTGAGGTCGAGGGTCATGGGGTGACGCTATCCGGGCCTGGAGCGCTACCGCCCTGGCTCAGGGCCTCTGCGTACACCGTCCCTCGCCCGGGAGGTGAAGCACGAACGCCCGGCTCGGGCCCGGCCGGGACGACGAGTGCTGCTCTCCCTGCACCCGGATGCGGTACTGGCCCACACGCCACATCGGTCCGACGACGTGCAGGCCGACCCTCCCGGCCCCGGCGACGTACGCCATCCCGTGGACCCGGCCGCCGGGAGCACGGATGGTGGTGTTGATGAACCGCTCGCCCCCAAGCCGACGGGCGACGCGCGGGGGGAGCACCACCCGCACATCAGCCCAGGCTCCGTATGCCACGGACGCCTCCCCAGCGACGGGTCAGTGACAACCGACCCCTGTCACCTGGTGCTCAAACGGCCCGGCGAGGGCGCACAGGCCACGTTGCGGCCCGCCGCTGAGATAGAGGTTGAGGGCCACATGGGCATTCATGGTGCCCCCGCCTCCAGCGAGGGTCACGAAGTTCGACGGCGTCCCGAAGTCACGGCTGTACGCGTTTCCGGACACCAACGACGACGGGCCCGAGATGGTCTTTGACCTCTGCCAGCTGCTCCCGCTCGAGCAAGCGACGGCCAGGACTCCCATCGCACCGTCCTTGAAGCCGGCCGTCCACCGACTGTCCTCACGGACGAACTTGAACGTCATGTGGTCGAGCTGGTAGCCGAGAGAGCCGCGGCACCCGGTCTCGACGTTGTAGAACGTCCGGACCGTCAGGGTGTTGGTGCCGTAGCTGTCGGTGGTGGGCGAACTATCGGCCACCGCCGGCAGCATCGACCCCAACAACATCAGAAGTGCCAGGGCCAGGGTGAGAAGAACTGATCAACGAACACTCCCGAGATTCACATCGACTCCTATCGAAGGACTTCTCGGAGTGTCTTCCTCGCTCTGACGGACTGTCAAGGAAGTCCCGCACGGGGAGGGCTACAGACGACCGGACTTCACCACGCGGGCCAGGAACTGCTGGGTGCGCTCCTCGCGCGGGTCCTCGAAGATCTGCTGCGCACTGCCGCGCTCGAGGATGGAGCCGTTGTCGAGGAAGCAGACCTGGCTGGCGACCTCCTTGGCGAAGCCCATCTCGTGGGTGGCCAGGAGCATGGTCAGACCGCCCTGGGCGAGCTGCCTCACGATCTCCAGGACGTCGCCGACCAGCTCAGGGTCGAGGGCGGCTGTGATCTCGTCGAGCAGCATGACCCGTGGCTGCATGGCCAGCGCGCGGACGATCGCCACGCGCTGCTGCTGGCCGCCGGACAGCATGTCGGGATACGACTCCGCCTTGTCGGACATCCCGACCGAGTCGAGCAGGGCCATGCCTCGCTCGCGCGCGTCTCTCTTGGAGGCGCCGCCCACCCTGGTGGGCGCCAGCATCACGTTGTCGATCACCGACATGTGGGGGAACAGGTTGTAGCTCTGGAACACGATCCCGACGTCGCGACGCAGGGCGTTGAGGTCGACTCCGGCGCCGGTGACGGTGTCCCCCTCGATCCGGATCGCCCCGCTCTGGATGTCCTCCAGGGCGTTGACGCAACGCAGCAGCGTGGACTTGCCGGAGCCCGAGGCCCCGATCAGGCAGACCACCTCGTGGCGCTCGACGTTCAGCGTGACGCCCTTGAGCACCTCGTGGTGGCCGTAGGACTTGTGGACGTCCTCGATCTCGAGGAACGACATCAGGAGGCTCCAACCCGGCGCTTGGCGTCGCGCTCGATGAGGTAGTCCACGAACCGCGCCTGCGGGATCGTGATCAGGATGAACAGGAACGCGACCACGGCGATCGGTGACAGGTTGAAGTACTTGGCCTCGTACAACCCTGCCACCTGCAGCGCCTCGGCGATGCCCACGACCGAGAGCAGGGCAGTGTCCTTCTGCAGGCTGATGAAGTCGTTGAGCAGGGGCGGGATCACCCGGCGTACCGCCTGCGGCACCAGCACGGTCCGCAAGGTCTGCGAATAGCTCAGACCCAGCGAGCGCGCTGCCGCGCTCTGGCTGGGGTGGATAGACGCAAGACCGGCTCGGTACACCTCCGAGACGTACGACGTGTACGTCAGGGTCAGCGCGAAGATGCCCAGCCAGACCGTGGGGATGGTCTGGAAGAACTTCACGCCGGTGAGCGGAAGGCCGAACACGATCAGGGTCAGCACCACGATCGCCGGGATGGCCCGGAAGATGTCGCAGTAGAGGACGGCGATCGCCCTCAGGGGGGCACCGGCGCGGCCCGGGAGCATCCGGACCACCGCCACCACGAGACCGAGGACGAGGACCAGGACCTCGGAGACGCAGGCCACCCAGATGTTGATCCAGAAGGCCTTCAGGATCGCGTGGAAGGAGACCTTGATGTCGGAGATGTTGAAGAACGTGCTGGCCACGCCACCGTTGTTGGCGAAGACGAAGAGGATCAGCACGGCGACGATCAGGATCGCGGCGGCCCAGCCCATGCAGATGAACGCCTCTTCGCGCCCCGTGGCCGCGACCCGCCGAGCCGCGACGAGCTCGCCCTCGCCGAGGAGTCGGCCGCGCTTGCGGCCCTGTCCGAACGCCCTGAAGGCGACGAACCACGGATACAGGCTGACGACCACCAGGAGCACGCCGACCGCCGTGGACACGGGCCCGTTGTGGTTGTAGTCGCGCAGCATCAACGCGGCCTTGGCCATCACCAAGGTGGCGAGGATCGCGAGGACCAGGCCCAGCCCCGCCAGGCCGTTGACCGGGCGGGGCTGACTCGGGGCGGGCCCGGGTTGCAGCTCTTCGGAGACGAGGCTGGAAGTCACGTCAGGACTCCTTCATCGACCCCGAGGTCAGGATCCGGGGATCGTCCATACGGGCACCGCCGACGGGTCGCCGCCGAAGGCCGGGCCGAGGTAGGTCTTGGACAAGTTGTCGAGGGTGCCGTCCTTGAGCATGGTCGCGATGCCCTGGTCGAACCCGGCCGCGTTGGCTGAGCCCTGGGGGTAGATCGCGCCGTACTTCTCACCGGTCTCGTACTGACCCGGGACCTCGAGCTGCCCGTTGGAGTCCTTGGCCTCGGCGAGCACGATCGCGGTGTCGAGGAACGCGGCGTCCGACTGGCCCGACAGCACGCTCTGGTAGAGCGTCGTCGAGTTGGGGTAGACCTTGGTGCTGGCGCACTTGAGCTGGTCCTGGATGAACGGCACCGAGGTCGTCCCGGCGTACGCGGCGCAGCGCTTGCTCTGGATGTTGTCCTGCGTGATGCCGGCGCCCTTCTTGGTCAGCACCCCGATGTTGGAGTTGAAGTAGGGCTTGGAGAAGTCGACGACCTTGGCGCGCTCCGGCGTGATCGAGATCTCCGCCAGCGCGATGTCGAAGTCGTTGGTGTGACCCGCGACGAGCTGGTCGAAGGACACGTTCTTGACCGTGACCGAGCTCAGCCCGGCCATGTTGGCCAGCTCGGCGGCCATGCAGTACTCGTAGCCGTCCTTGATCGTGTCGGGCGTCGTCCCGTTCCACCAGCCTTGGGCCGGCAGCGTCGTCTCGACGGTGAGCGTGCCCGCCTTCACCGGTTTCACCGAGATGCTGTTCGGCTTGCTGGTGATGTCGCAGTTGCCGATCTTCGTGGCGCCGGATCCACCCGTGGCCGTGCTCGACGAGTTGGATGAGCCGCAGGCCGCCAGCGCGGTGGCCATGACGGCGGCACTGATCAGCCCGAGAGAACGCTTCAAGCGCATGAGGGTGATTTCCTTCCAACGACGGCGTGACCGCGCGATGCGCGCGCGGCATGGTGAGCAGGCTGGTCCCCAGAGGCGATGGAGTCAAGGATATTCGGCACTGAATGCGTTGCGATCCGACGCCGACCCCCCCCGAAACCCCAGCGATACGGTGGCGGCATGACTGACATCGCCAGCCTCACTCGGGAGGAGGCCGCCGCTCGGGCGAGCCTCATCGACGTCGACCGGTACGACGTGCACGTCGAACTCCGCGGCCTGTTCGAGTCCGAGCTCTGGGCCGCCACCTCCACCGTCACGTTCACCTGCCACCAGCCCGGCGCCTCGACGTTCGTCGACGTCGTGGGCGACGTCGTGGCGGCGACCCTCAACGGCAAGCCGCTCGACCTGGCCACCCACGAGCACGGTCGACTGCCACTCCCCGGCCTGAGCACCGACAACGTCCTGGTCGTCGAGTCGCGGCAGAGCGACACCGGCAACGGCAACGGCATCCTGCGGACGGTCGACCCCACCGACAAGCTGGTCTACGTCTGGACCAGCTTCGAATGCGACGAGGCCCGCCGGGCCTGGGCATGCTTCGACCAGCCCGACCTCAAGGCGGCGCACGGCTTCGTCGTCGACGCCCACGAGACCTGGACCGTCACCAGCAACTCCGCACCCGACTCGGTGACCGACCTCGACGAGGGCGGTCGACGCTGGACCTTCGGCGACACGCCCCGCCTCTCGACGTACGTCACCGTCGTCAACGGCGGCCCCTTCCACGAGATCCGCTCCCGGCGCGGCGACCACGACCTCGGCCTCTTCTGCCGGCAGTCGCTCATCTCGCACCTCGAGCGCGACGCCGAGGAGCTGTTCGACCTCACCGACCGCGGGCTGCGGTTCTTCGGAGATCAGTTCGGCCGGCCGTTCGGCCAGGAGCGCTACGACCACGTCTTCGTGCCCAACCTCGGCGGCGCGATGGAGAACTGGGGCTGCGTGACCTGGAGCGACGCGTCGGTCTACCGCACCGCGCCGACCCATGCCCAGCGGGCTCGCCGCGCCGAGATCCTGCTCCACGAGATGGCCCACCAGTGGTTCGGCGACCTGGTGACGATGCAGTGGTGGGACGACCTGTGGCTGAACGAGGCGTTCGCCACCTGGGCCGCCAACTTCGCGTGCACCGAGGCCACCGAGTTCACCGACGAGTGGGCCACCTTCCTGGTGATCGAGAAGATCGACTCCCTGCGCGAGGACGCCGGCCCGGCCACCCACCCGATCCGGGGCGACGTCCCGGACGTCTCCTCGGCGATGGCCAACTTCGACGACATCAGCTACGGCAAGGGCGCGAGCGTGCTCAAGCAGCTGGCCGCCCTGGTCGGTGAGGCGACATTCACCCAGGGGCTGAAGGCCTACTTCGCCGAGCACGCCTGGGGCAACACGACGCTCGAGCACCTCATCGACGCCATCGGCCACGCAGCCGGGCGAGACCTCGCCACCTGGTCCGCCGCCTGGCTCGACCGGGCAGGTCCCGACACGCTCGCGCTGGGGGGAGGCACCCTCACCGCGACCGCTGTCGAGGGTGAGCCGCGCATCCACCGGCTCGACGTCGGCAGCTATGCCCTCGACGGCGACGCCCTCCGTCTGGTCGGTACGACGCCGGTCGAGACCGCGGGACCGGCCACCGCGGTCGAGCTGCCCGAGGCCGACGCCCATCTGCTCAACGCCGACGACCTCACCTTCGCCATGCTCCGGCCCGACGACCGCTCCCGGGAGCTGCTGCTCACCCACCTGGGCGACCTGCCGGCCGCCATCGACCGCGGCGTGGTGACGGTCAGCGGCTACCACCAGGTGCTCTCTGGCGAGCTGCCGTCGGGAGACCTGCTCGACGCGCTGCTGACCAGGCTCCCGTCGGAGGACAGCGCGGCCCTGCTCGAGCCGTTCCTCTCGCTGTCCGACCAGCTGGCGTCGTCCTTCACCCCGGTCGCCGAGATCCGTGGGCGGCAGGGCGCGCGTCGCCGACGTCGCCCTGGCGCTCACCGAGCGGCCCGACCTGGTGACGGCCGCGCGCCGTACCCTCGCCGCGACTGCCACCGGCGACGAGCACTTCGCTGCCCTCGAGGGCCCTGCGTCGGAGGAGACCGACCTGGCCTGGCGGGTCCTGGTCCGCCGGGCCGCGCTCGGCGACTACGACGAGCAGGCCGTCGACGCCCTGCTCGAGCGCGACCGTGACCCGGACGCCGTCGTCCGCCGGCTGATCGTGCGCGCCGCCCGGCCCGACGCGGCGGCCAAGGACGAGGCCTGGAGCGCGGTCTACGACGACAACGCGGTGCCGATGGGCCAGATGCTGGGGATGATGCGGCAGGCGATCTGGCAGCCGGCGCAGTCCGACCTGCTGCTGCCGCTCACCCACCGCTACCTCGACGGGCTCCCCGCGCTCGCCGGCAGCGGGATGCTCCGGACGCTGAGCCTGGTCCGCGGGATGTTCCCGACCGTCGGCGACGCCGCGTTCCTGGAGCGGGCCGCGACGATCGCGACCGAGCCGGAGACCGACGCGACGGTCCGGTCGGCCCTGATCGGCGGCAGCGACACCCTGCGCCGGATGCTGCGGGCGCGCGGCGCCTGAGCCCTAGGAATCCTCGGCTCAGTCGTCGTCGAACTCGCGGCGCAGACCCGACTCGTCGATCGGGAAGCGCTCGGCCTTCTGCCGCTCGATCGCGGCGCCCACCAGCCCCGCGAACAGCGGGTGTGGTCGGGTCGGCCGCGACCGCAGCTCGGGGTGGGCCTGGGTGGAGACGTAGTAGGGGTGCACGTCGCGCGGGAGCTCGATGAACTCCACGAGGTCGAGGTCAGGGTTGGTGCCGGAGAAGACCAGTCCGGCGGCCGCGAGCTGCTCGCGGTAGTGGTTGTTGACCTCGTAGCGGTGGCGGTGGCGCTCCTCGATCCGGCCCTCGCCGTAGGCCTGCCGCACGATCGACCCGGGAGCCAGCTCGGCCGGGTAGAGCCCCAGTCGCATGGTGCCGCCGAGGTCACCCGCGCCTTCGACGTAGGACTTCTGCTCCTCCATGGTGGCGATCACCGGCTCAGGGCAGTCGGGGTCGAACTCGGTGGAGGCGGCCTTCTCGAGCCCGGCGACGTTGCGGGCGTACTCGATCACCATGCACTGGAGGCCGAGGCACAGGCCCAGGGTCGGGATGCCGTGGGTGCGGGCATAGGTCAGTGCACCGAGCTTGCCGTCGAGGCCGCGTACGCCGAACCCGCCCGGCACGCAGATCGCGTCGACGTCGTGGAGCTCGCGGTGGGCGCCGTGGGGGTCGGCGCACTCGTCGGAGGGCACCCAGCGGATCCGGACCGCGGCTTCGTGGGCGAAGCCGCCGGCCCTGAGCGCCTCGGCGACCGAGAGGTAGGCGTCATGGAGGTCGACGTACTTGCCGACCAGAGCGACGGTGACCTCTTCCTGCGGGTGGTGCACCTTGCGGAGCAGGTCGTCCCAGACGGTCCAGTCGACGTCGCGGAACGGCAGGTCGAGGCGGCGTACGACGTAGGCGTCGAGGCCCTCGCGGTGGAGCACCTTGGGGATGTCGTAGATCGAGGGAGCGTCAGCGGCGGTGACCACGGCCTCCTGGTCGACGTCGCACATCTGGGAGATCTTCTTCTTGATCCCCTCGGGAAGCTCGCGGTCGGCGCGGCAGACGATGGCGTCGGGCTGGATTCCGATGGAGCGCAGGGCGGCCACGGAGTGCTGGGTGGGCTTGGTCTTCAGCTCGCCCGACGGCCCGATGTAGGGCACCAGGGACACGTGCAGGAAGAAGCAGTTGTCGCGGCCGATGTCCTGGCGCACCTGGCGCGCGGCCTCGAGGAACGGCAGCGACTCGATGTCGCCGACGGTGCCGCCGACCTCGGTGATCACGACGTCGACATGCTCGCCGTCCTCACCGGTGTCGGCCATCGCCCGCACCCGGGCCTTGATCTCGTCGGTGATGTGCGGGATCACCTGCACCGTGTCGCCGAGGTAGTCGCCGCGTCGCTCCTTGGCGATCACGCTGGAGTAGACCTGACCGGTGGTCACGTTGGCCTGCTGGCCGAGCTCGCGGTCGAGGAAGCGCTCGTAGTGGCCGATGTCGAGGTCGGTCTCGGCACCGTCGTCGGTGACGAAGACCTCGCCGTGCTGGAACGGGTTCATGGTCCCGGGATCGACGTTGAGATAGGGGTCGAGCTTCTGCATGGTCACGCGGAGTCCGCGTGAGCTCAGAAGACGTCCCGAGGCTCGAGGCCGTGAGCCCCTTGCCGAGGGAGGAGGCGACGCCTCCGGTGACGAACACGTGCTTGGTGACCGGCGCCTGCCTCATGGACCTCCAGCCTACCGGAGGGGGACCGCGCCCTTCACACCCGACGCACCGTAAGCACCGCCCTGGGTGTTCCAGGCCCGCACCAGACCGAGCACAGCGGCCACCCGACCGGCGCTGGTCTCCGTCCCGTCGACGGTCGTGACGGTGCGGGTGACCCCGTCGGTGTCGAGCGCCGCCAGCGTGGCGTCCTTGGTCGGCGCGACCGCGACCACGCCACGGGAGCGGGCCGCCAGGCCGGTGAGCAGGCCGTCAGCGATCGCCTGGTCGACCGGACGCCCCATCACCACCAGCACCAACGGCGCCCCGGCCGGCGAGCCCTGCGGCACGGCGAGCAGGTGAGCCGCGACCAGGCTCTGGCGGACGGCGATCACGTCGTCGGTGGGTTGGCGCGGCTGGCTGCCGGGGGCGGCGACGGCGACCGCGAGCAGCTGGCCGATCCGCGGGTAGGTGGTGGCGGTCTTGGAGACCGGCGCGGTGAGCTCCTTGTTCAGCTCGGTGCCCAGGGTGTCGACCAGGCTCTTCTGCTCGGGGTCGACCAGCTGCGAGCCGACCGCGTAGACGCCGGACACCTGTCCCCCGGCCCCCTTCACCTGCGAGGTCAGCGCCGAGACCGTCGCCGGGTCGGCCCCGGGCATGGTCACCACGGCGACCGGTCGGCGCGCGAGCCGCCCGGCGTACAGCTGGGAGGAGACGGCGGCCGCGAACTGGTCGGGGTAGGCCGCCACGCTGGCGTCTGCGGGCGCCGTCTGGTCGGGCTCGGCGGCGCTGGAGCGGGTGTCGGTGAGCGGGCCGGCGCCGAGGGCCACGCCGGTGGCCAGCGCCAGCAGCACCGCGACCAGGGGGACGGTGAGGCTGCGGGACCGGATCACGAGAGCCCGCCCGCGCAGGTCGTCGACCAGCTGCTGGAGCTGGTGGCCGAGGTCGATCGCCCACTGGTGGCCCACGTCGGTGGTGGCGATGGCGGCGGCGACCGCGATCAGCCCGACCAGCAGCACGAGATAGGCGTGCCGGGCGCGGAGCTGGCCGGAGTAGAGCAGTCGGCACGGCGGTCGCGTCGACGAGGCGAGGTCCGGCCTTGAGCCGGGCGACATAGGCACTGCCGAGACCGTCACGGCTGCCGTCGAGCAGCTCCTCGATGCTCCCCCGGAGCCCGACCCCGACGATCGGGGCTGCCGCCTGCGGCGTCGGCGAGGAGCAGCGCGGCGTCGCCGGGTGCGGCGCCGGTCCGGAGGGTGAGGGCGACGCACGCCGATCCGGTCGAACCGCTCGGAGCCCTGCGACCGGCTGACCCCCGGCGGCTGGGTGACGACGACGTCGCAGACCGAGCGCAGGACCTTGGCCGCCGGCAGGCTCGTCCTCGCGTCCGTCGAGCACGACGACATCGGCTCGCAGCCCGGCGACGCGGACCACCTCGAGCCCCTCGGCGGTGGTGACCACCACCGGCCTCATCTCGCGCAGGTAGCGGCGCATCCCGCGCAGCTCGGCCGCGCCGTCGGGACCGTGCCCGACCACGACGACGGGGCGTGCCCTGCAGCCGGGTGCGCAGCCGGGGTACGCCGTCGCCGTGCAGCAGCAGCCCCTGCTCGCGCCGGATGAACTCCCCGCTGTCGTGGGTCAGCGTCTGCAGCTGCGCGGCCAGGCCCAGCCGGGCCGAGTCGAGCTGGCTGGCGACCTCGTCACCACCGAGCTCGCGGCCCTCGGCCACCACCTCGTCACCGATCAGCACCGATCCGCCGAGCACCCGGATCCGTCGTCCGTCGGGCACCACCGAGGCCAGCTCGCGGCCGCCGGTCGCCTGGAGGTTGTCGACCATGGGGATGCCCGCCTCGGCCAGCACCTCGGCACCGCGGCTGGGCAGGCGGCCCGAGATCATCGCCGAGCGGTTGAGCACGACCGCCACCCGGGCGTCCACCAGAGCCTCGGCGGTGTGGCCGTCGAGGTCGACCTGGTCGAGCACCGCGACGTCGCCCTCGCGCAACCGCGCGAGCAGGGCCGTCGTACGACGGTCGGAGCGGGCAGTACCGGACACGCCGGCCGGCGCGGGGACACGGCTCCTGAGCTTCACCACTGCCTCATCGTGTCAGCCGACCAGCGGGTCCCCGCGGAGGTGCGGAACCCCGGCGCGTCGGCCGCGAACCGACCCTCGAGGCAGGGCTCAGGCGCTCGCGCGGCCGGCGGACGCGAGCAGCTCGCGGGCGTGGGCGAGCGCGGTCTCGGACTCCTCCATGCCGGCGAACATCCGCGACAGCTCCCGCTCCCGGCCGGCGGCGTCGAGGAGGGTGAGCCCGGACGTCGTCACCGACCCGTCGCCGGACTTCTCGACCACGACGTGCCGGTCGGCGAAGGCCGCGACCTGCGGCAGGTGGGTGACCACCAGGACCTGCGCGCCGGCCGCCAGGGCGGCCAGCCGCCGGCCGACCTCGACCGCGGCCTTGCCGCCGACGCCCGCGTCCACCTCGTCGAAGACGAAGGTCGGCACCGGGCTGGTGCCGGCCAGCGCGACCTCGAGCGCGAGCATCACCCGGGACAGCTCGCCCCCCGAGGCGCCCTTGTTGAGGGGTCGGGGCTCGCTGCCGGTGTTGGCGGCCAGCAGCATCTCCACCTCGTCGACCCCCGACGACCCGAACCGCAGCCGCCGCTCACCGACCTCCAGTCCGTCGTCGCTCGGGGTCTGTCGCACCTGCACGTCGAGCACCGCGTGGGGCATCGCCAACGACGCGAGCTCGCCGGTCAGCTGGGTGGAGAGCCGTCCGGCCGCCTCGACGCGGGCGTGCGACAGGGCGCCGGCTGCCGGCCCCAGCCGGGCGCGCAGGGCGTCGCGGTGCTCACGCAGCGCGCTCGATGCGGTCGTCGGTGTCGTCCAGCTCGGCCAGCCGGGCTGCTGACGCTCTCGGCCCAGGCGAGCACCTCGGCCGCGGTCTCGCCGTACTTGCGGGTGAGCGCGGTCAGGGCGGCCCGGCGTTCGGAGACGGCGGCCAGCCGGGCCGGGTCGGTCTCGACGGCGCCGGCATAGGAGGCGACGTCGGCTGCGACGTCGGAGAGCAGATAGGTGACCTCGGCGACCCGGTCGGCCAGCTCGCCGGCGGCTCGGGTCGTGGTCGCGTACGCCATCGAGCAGGGTGCGCGCAGCCGCCACGGCGCCCAGCGCATCGGGGTTGCCCTCGTCGGACGACAGCGCCTCGCGCGCGGACTCGGCGGCCGTGCGCAGCGTGTCGGCGTGGCCGAGCCGTCGTTCCTCGTCGGCCAAGGTGACGTCTTCGCCGGGGCTCGGGTGAGACCGCCTCGATCTCGCCGAGCCCGAACCGGAGCAGGTCGGCCTCGCGCGCCCGCTCGCGGGCGTGGGCGACGACCTCGGCCAGCTCGCGCTCGACCTCGAGCAGCTCGGCGTGCAAGGCCCGGTAGGTGGCCAGCAGCCGGGTGACCTCGCCCACCGCCGTAGGAGTCGAGCGCCGACCGCTGGGCCCGCGGCTGGAGCAGCCGGTGCTGGTCGGACTGCCCGTGCACGGCGACCAGCGGCTCGGCCACCTCCGACAGCTGGGAGACCGGCACCGAGGCGCCTCCCACGAACGCCCGCGAGCGCCCCTCGGCCGACACGTTGCGGGCCAGCAGCACCTGGTCGCCCTCGACCTCGCCACCGGCCTCCTCGACCGCGCGGACGCACGTCGGGCAGGTCGGCGACCCGGACCACGCCCTCGACCCGGGCGGTCCGGCTCCCCGAGCGCACCGCCCCGCTGTCGGCCCGGCCCCCGAGCAGCAGCCCGAGCGCGGTGACGACCATGGTCTTGCCCGCACCGGTCTCGCCGGTGATCACCGTCAGCCCCGGTCCGAGCTCGAGCGTCGCCGACTCGATCACGCCGAGACCGGTGATCCGCAGCTCCTCAAGCATCGGCATCGCCCCGCCGCCGTCGCTCGCTCGCTCCACGCCAGCCGGTCGACCGGCAGCCCGAACTTGGCCACCAGCCGGTCGGTGAACGGCTTCTCGTGGAGCCGCACCAGCCGCACCGGATGCTCGCCGCGGCGTACCTCGATCCGTGCCCCCGATCGGCAGGTCGACCGTGCGCCGCCCGTCGCACCACAGGACGCCCGAGGCCTGCGGCGGGCGACATCACCTCGATCGCCAGCACCGACGTCGGCGCCACCACGAGCGGACGGGCGAAGAGCGCGTGGGCGCTGATCGGCACCAGCAGCAGCGCCTCGACGCCCGGCCAGACCACCGGGCCACCGGCACTGAAGTTGTAGGCGGTCGAGCCGGTCGGTGTCGCGCAGACGACCCCGTCGCAGCCCCACCGCGACAGCGGCCGGCCGTCGACCTCGACCACGACCTCGAGCATCCGCTCACGGGCGGCCTTCTCGACGCTCGCCTCGTTGAGCGCGAAGGTGTGGGCCACCCGCTCTCCGTCGCGGAACACCGACACGTCGATGGTGAGCCGGTCCTCGGCGGTGTAGCGCCGGTGGACGATCGCCTCGATCGTCGAGCCGACGTCGTCGACCTCGGCCTCGGCGAGGAACCCGACGTGGCCGAGGTTGACGCCCGAGGATCGGCGTACCGCTGTGGTGGGCCACCTCCGCGGCCCGCAGGATCGTGCCGTCGCCGCCGATCACGACCACGAGCTCACAGTCGGCGCTCGGGTCGGGCAGCCCCGCCGACAGTCCCCCGCTGAGCCCGGCCGGGGCCGGGTCGTCGACCAGCTCGACGGCGGGGTTGTCGGAGAGCCCGAGGGCCTCGGCCTCGTCCTTGAGGAGCCGGACCCGGATGCCGTGGCCGGTGAGGGCGTGGACCATCTCGCACGCGACGTCGCGTGCCTGGGCCCGACCCGGGTGGGTCAGCATCAGGACGCGCCGGATGTTCACTCTTCCACCTTCTCACCCGCCACCCCCGGCGGACCGGCCGACACCACCGCGTCGATCGCGGCCCGGTCGACCTCGGGCGCGCCGTGACGCAGCCACAGGAAGAACTCGACGTTCCCCGACGGGCCGGGCAACGGGCTCACCGCCACCGCCCTCGCGCCCCACCCCAGCCGAGCGGCAGCGTCGCGCCACCGTGCCACGGCCTCGGCTCGCAGGCTCGGGTCCCGCACGACTCCACCCTTCCCGACCCGCTCGCGGCCCACCTCGAACTGCGGCTTCACCATGAGCACCAGGTCACCCGATCCTCGGTGACTCCCACCAGCGCCTCGAGCACCCGCGTCAGGGAGATGAAGGACAGGTCTCCGACGACCACCTCGACGGCCCCGCCCACGGCCTCTCGGTCGAGGTCGCGCACGTTGGTGCGGTCTCGGACGACGACCCGCTCGTCCTGCTGCAGGCGCCACGCCAGCTGGCCGTACCCGACGTCGACCGCCACCACCTCACGCGCCCCCTGTCGGAGCAGGACGTCGGTGAAGCCACCGGTCGAGGCGCCGGCATCGAGGCACCGCCGGCCCGCCACGCTCAGCCCTTGCGGCCCGAACGCCGCGAGCGCGCCGGCCAGCTTGTGGGCTCCTCGCGAGACGTACTCCTCCCCGCCCGGGATCCCCGGGTCGGCCGCCACCACCAGGGCCACGTCGGTGCCCACCGCGGTCGCGGCCTTCGTGGCGGTCGCGCCGCCGACGCTGACGCGTCCGGCCGCGATCAGCTCCTGGGCGTGGTCTCTCGACCGGGCCAGTCCACGTCGGACCAGCTCGGCATCGAGCCGCAGTCGGCGCGGCGCCACGCGTCAGGCCAGGTCGTCCGGTGCCGAGTCCGGCGGCGCGTCCAACGCCGAGCGCAGCGACTCGTGCGCACGCTCGAAGGCACCGATGTGCTCGTCGAGGGGCAGCTCGTCGAGCCCGTCCAGTTCGCCGAGCACCTGGTCCACCGACGCCACGCCCGTGGTCACCGGGCTGCGCCTCGGACCCCTCGGACACTCCGGCGCCTCGTAGCCTCGGCGTCCTCCACGGACGGGTGGAACTTCTCTGGCGCCTGCTCGGTCATGCCCGCAGGCTACCTTCCCGGGGTCGCCGTCCTCCGGAGGGGACAGGCCGTCCAGGTCGGCCGCCTCTCCGGTCTCGTCGAGGTGGCTCCAGGCCGCCGCGGCGACCACCGACCACCAGCCGTCGGCTCCGCCCGAGCCGGTCACCGCCACCCGGGAGCCCTCGACCCTCGCCGTCCAGCCGTCCGGCCGCCCAGCCTCCGGAGGCGCGGTCGGCCCGCACCGGTGGCCGGTCGAGGGCGCGCAGGTCGTGGGCGACGTAGGTCGGTCGCAGCTCGGGTCCGGCGCTCGACCAGGTCGGCGAGCGAGGTCACGCCCGTCATCACCAGCAATGAGTCGACCTCGGCCCGCCGGGCTCCCTCGATGTCGGTGTCGAGCCGGTCCCCCACCATCAACGGGTGGTCTCCGCCGACCCGACGCCGGGTCTCGTCGAGGAGCGGGCGGGCCGGCTTGCCCGCCACCTGCGGCTCGACCTCGGCGAACTCGCTGATCATCCGCACGAGCAGCCCGTGCCCGGGAGCCGGCCCGTCGCCGGTCGGCAGGGTCAGGTCGGTGTTGGTCGCGGTCCAGGGCAGGCCGTTGCGGATCAGGGTGGCCGCCCGCATGATCACCTTCCACCGCACCTCGGGGGCGTATCCCGAGACGATCGCCACGGCCCGGTCGTCCCCCACCCGCACGGGCTCGAGGCCGGCCTCGCGCAGGGCCACCTCGAGACCTTCGGCGCCGAGCACCGAGACCCGTGCGCCGTCGCCGAGCTGGTCGCGCAGGAGCCGCGCCGCTGCCTGCGACGAGGTCACCACGTCGCTCGTCGTCGCCTCGATCCCGAGCTCCACCAGGTGGTCGGCGACCTGTCCGGGAGTCCGCGAGGCGTTGTTGGTGATGAAGGCGATCCGCGCGCCGGCCTGCCGCGCGGCCGCGATGCTCGCCGCCGCGTGGTCGACCGCGTGACCGTCGACGTAGACCACGCCGTCGAGGTCGAACATCAGCAGGTCGTACGCGGTCGCCAGGCTCCCGCCCTGCTGCTCCACCACCCTCAAGCTCCTTGGTCGTTACCCCTACGATGCACCGATGGACTCCGGACCAGCCACGGTGCCGCCGTTCGTGGCAGGCCCGCTGCAGCTGGCGCCCTTCCGGGCCCTGTCCCTGGCTCCACGGCGGGTCGGGGACCCGGCCTCGGCCCGCGCCTTCGCGAGACCCTATCGCGGCGTCGCCCAGCGGCTGGCCACCTGGCAGCGGCGTGGGCTGGCCCGCCGCGACGAGGAGCCGGCGCTCTACCTGCATGAGTACTCCGACTCCGGCCTGACCGTGCGCGGCGTCGTCGGCTGCCTCGACCTGACCCACCTCGCCACCACCCCCGAGGACCGCCAGATCTTCCCCCACGAGGGCGTCCACCCGCAGCAGGTGGCCGAGCTCGCCGGGCGGATGTCCGCGATGAAGCTGAACCCCGCGCCGATCCTGCTGTCCACCGCGGCCCCGCCGCGGTCCGTGAGGTCAGCCGGAAGGTGCGCACCGGCACGCCGGACCAGGAGTACGTCGACCACGCCGGCCAGGAGCACCGGGTCTGGGCGATCCGCGATCCCGACCAGCAGCGCATCGTCACCGAAGCGCTCGAGAAGGCCGAGCTCCTGGTCGCCGACGGCCACCACCGCTACGCGGCCTACGTCGCCCTGCACGGCCAGGACGGGGGCCAGGCCTATGCGCCGCGGGCTCGCGATGGTCATCGACCACGAGGAGACCCCGATGTTCCTCGGGGCGATCCATCGCCTCTACCACGCCACGCCGCCCGACCAGCTGATCGCTTCGGCCCGCACCGCCGGAGCCGAGGTCCGGGTCAGCAGCGAGGCCGAGGCCCTCACCGCTCTCTCGCCGGACACGCTGGTGCTGACCGACGGCGACACCTGGGCCACGGTGCGGGTCGAGGTGCCGCCCGGTCATGCGGTCGTCCAGCTCGTCGACGAGGTGCTGCTGGCAGGTCTCCCTCGTCGCCCTTCGCGGGTGGCCTTCGCCCACTCACTGGCCAGCGCGCTCGAGCAGGTCCGGCCGGACCGGGTGACCGCGGCCCTGCTGCCGGCCGTCGACCTCGACGTGGTCGTCGAGGTGGTCCGCTCCGGCGGGCTGCTGCCCGAGAAGGCCACGTCGTTCCAGCCGAAGCCGAGTCTCGGGTCGTTCATCCGGCTGCTCGACGAATGAGGCGCGCGCCGGCGACCTCCACCTCGCAGCGCGACACCCGCCCTCCGCCCGCCGGCGCGAAGAACCGCCGGCGCAGGCTGCCGCGCACCTCGACCAGGTCACCGGCCCGCCACGACGCCACGGACCGGGCCGGGCGCTTGGCCCACACCACGCAGTCGAGCGCATCGACCGTCACCCGCGAGGTACGGCTCTCCGGCGGCCGGCCCACGATCACCCGGAACTTCCACAGCTCGGTGCCGCTGGGCAGGACCTGCTCCTCCGCGGGCTGCGACATCCGTCCCACGAGCGTCACCTCGTTCACCTCCGCCGCGCGGGCCTCCTGCTCGCTGTGGTCGTCGTCGACGACGGCTGCGCCCTTCTTGGCTGCGCACATACGCACCACCTCCTGGTCCCCGAGCCTCTCGAGCAGCGCCGACGCTCTCCGGAGCTGGTGCTGGCCGGCTGTGGAGGGCGCCGGCGCGAGGCCGCACTGTGGACGGAAAGTGGGCCGCCGGGCATCCCACACTGCGCGACGGTGCTGGAAATGCGAAAAGGGCCACCCGGAGGGTGGCCCTTTTCAAGAAGATGTTCGGCGGCGTCCTACTCTCCCACATCCTGTCGGGTGCAGTACCATTGGCGCTGGCTGGCTTAACTTCCGGGTTCGGGATGGGTCCGGGTGTTTCCCTGCCGCTATGGCCGCCGTAACGTTGTGAACCGTTGTTCTGTTGTTGAACATGGTGTCAACCCTGTGTCCCCCGTGTGGTGGGGGTGGGTTGTTGGTTCAGATTCTGGGTAGTGGACGCGGTGTGGTGTGTCGTGGTTTTGTGGTGGGGGTGTGGGTGACAAGCCCTCGGCCTATTAGTACCGGTCGGCTGGGCATTGCTGCTGTACACCTCCGGCCTATCAATCCCGTGGTCTGCGGGTGGCCTTACCCCATCGTGTGGGTGGGAAACCTTATCTTGAAATGTGCTTCCCGCTTAGATGCGTTCAGCGGTTATCACGTCCGGACGTAGCTAACCAGCGGTGCCCCTGGCGGGACAACTGGCACACCAGAGGTTCGTCCATCCCGGTCCTCTCGTACTAGGGACAGCTTTTCTCAAGTTTCCTGCGCGCGCGGCGGATAGGGACCGAACTGTCTCACGACGTTCTAAACCCAGCTCGCGTGCCGCTTTAATGGGCGAACAGCCCAACCCTTGGGACCTGCTCCAGCCCCAGGATGCGACGAGCCGACATCGAGGTGCCAAACCATCCCGTCGATATGGACTCTTGGGGAAGATCAGCCTGTTATCCCCGGGGTACCTTTTATCCGTTGAGCGACCACGCTTCCACTTGCCGTGGCCGGATCACTAGTTCCGACTTTCGTCCCTGCTCGACATGTCTGTCTCACAGTCAAGCTCCCTTGTGCACTTACACTCGTCACCTGATTGCCAACCAGGCTGAGGGAACCTTTGAGCGCCTCCGTTACATTTTAGGAGGCAACCGCCCCAGTTAAACTACCCATCAGGCACTGTCCCTGGCCCAGATCATGGGCCTAGGTTAGACATCTAATACGACCAGAGTGGTATTTCAACGTTGACTCCACCTGAACTGGCGTGCATGTTTCACAGTCTCCCACCTATCCTACACAAGCCGTACCAAACACCAATACCAAACTATAGTAAAGGTCCCGGGGTCTTTCCGTCCTGCCGCGCGTAACGAGCATCTTTACTCGTACTGCAATTTCGCCGAGTCCATGGTTGAGACAGCGCCCAAGTCGTTACTCCATTCGTGCAGGTCGGAACTTACCCGACAAGGAATTTCGCTACCTTAGGATGGTTATAGTTACCACCGCCGTTTACTGGGGCTTAAGTTCAAAGCTTCACCCACCACGAGGGTGGGCTGACTCGTCCCCTTAACCTTCCAGCACCGGGCAGGAGTCAGTCCGTATACATCGTCTTGCGACTTCGCACGGACCTGTGTTTTTAGTAAACAGTCGCTTGGGCCTGGTCTCTGCGACCCTCCCCGCTTCGCCCAGCTAGTGGAGTTGACGGTTCGGGTCCCCCTTCTCCCGAAGTTACGGGGGCATTTTGCCGAGTTCCTTAACCATGGTTCTCTCGATCGCCTTGGTATTCTCTACCTGATCACCTGAGTCGGTTTGGGGTACGGGCGGCGCATGGCTCGCTAGAGGTTTTTCTTGGCAGCATAGGATCACCCACTTCACCACATATGGCTCCGCGTCAGATCTCACACCCCACATCGAAGTGAGGACGGCGGATTTGCCTACCGTCCGTGCTACGTCCTTGCCCGTGGACAACCATCGCCACGGTTGGGCTACCTTCCTGCGTCACCCCATCGCTTGACTACTACCGGTTCGGGTCCCACGCTCCGCCAGCGGTCCTCACCCGAAGGCTCGGTACCACTGGTTTTGGGTGGTTAGCATCACCGGGTTCGTCAGGGGCGCCATGTTGCCGGTACGGGAATATCAACCCGTTGTCCATCGACTACGCCTGTCGGCCTCGCCTTAGGTCCCGACTTACCCAGGGCAGATGAGCTTGACCCTGGAACCCTTGATCATTCGGCGCCGATGTTTCTCACATCGGATTCGCTACTCATGCCTGCATTCTCACTCGTGCCGCCTCCACCCCTGGATCACTCCGGGACTTCCCTGGCGGCACGACGCTCCCCTACCCACCCACACACCTGAACCAACCCCACGAAGGGGCCGGCTGGGTACACGTGTGAGTGCCATAGCTTCGGCGGATGACTTGAGCCCCGCTACATTGTCGGCGCGGAATCACTTGACCAGTGAGCTATTACGCACTCTTTCAAGGGTGGCTGCTTCCAAGCCAACCTCCTGGTTGTCACTGCGACTCCACATCCTTTTCCACTTAGTCACCGCTTAGGGGCCTTAGCTGATGGTCTGGGCTGTTTCCCTCTCGACTACGGAGCTTATCCCCCGCAGTCTCACTGCTGCGCTCTCACTTACCGGCATTCGGAGTTTGGCTAACGTCAGTAACCTGGTCGGGCCCATCGGCTATCCAGTGCTCTACCTCCGGCAAGAAACACGCAACGCTGCACCTAAATGCATTTCGGGGAGAACCAGCTATCACGAAGTTTGATTGGCCTTTCACCCCTATCCACAGGTCATCCCCCCAGTTTTCAACCTAGGTGGGTTCGGTCCTCCACGACGTCTTACCGTCGCTTCAACCTGCCCATGGATAGATCACTTCGCTTCGGGTCTTGATCGTGCTACTGAAACGCCCTCTTAGGACTCGCTTTCGCTACGGCTCCCCCACACGGGTTAACCTCGCAACACAACACAAACTCGCAGGCTCATTCTTCAAAAGGCACGCCATCACCCACCCACCCCCAAAAGGGATGCCAGGCTCTGACGGATTGTAGGCACACGGTTTCAGGTACTATTTCACTCCCCGCCAGGGGTACTTTTCACCTTTCCCTCACGGTACTAGTCCGCTATCGGTCATCAAGAAGTATTTAGGCTTGACGGGTGGTCCCGCCAGATTCACACAAGATTTCTCGGGTCCCGTGCTACTCGGGAACGCATTCACGAAGGGAGTGGCTTACACCTACGGGACTATCACCCTCTACGGCGCCGCTTTCCAACGGACTTCAACTTCACCACACCTTGCTCACTCCGCAACCGGCCAGCAGCCCGGTAACGAACACGCCCCACAACCCCCACACAGCAACCCCTGCCAGGTATCACACTATGCGGGTTTAGCCTCTTCCGCTTTCGCTCGCCACTACTCACGGAATCACTGTTGTTTTCTCTTCCTATGGGTACTGAGATGTTTCACTTCCCCACGTTCCCTCCACACACCCTATTTCATTCAGGCGCGGGTAACTGGACATGACTCCAGCTGGGTTCCCCCATTCGGACACCCCCGGATCAACGCTCGGTTGCCAACTCCCCAGGGCTTATCGCAGGCTCCTACGTCCTTCATCGGCTCTTGATGCCAAGGCATCCACCATGTGCCCTTCACAGCTTGTCACACACACCACCACCCCAACCCCACCCACAGACCACGACCCAGATCGAAGACCAAGGACCGAAGACCCGCCGGTGGAACCAGACTGACGATGCACACACCAAGCCACAAAGAACCACACACCCACCCCACACTCACCGAAGCAAATCACGGGCAGGCGTGCATACATACAAACAAGCAACCACACCACCCACACCCCACCCACCCCCCAAAGGAGGAGGCCGGATCCACGGCGATGCGGCTACAAGATGCTCGCGTCCACTATCCAGATCTCAAACAACAACCCCACACCCGAACCAGACACACCCACCAGGCATGCACGCTCGAGCCGGGTCCCGGTGCCGAAGCACCAGCACTGAAGCCCCAGACTCCCGAACCTCTCGGGCGGCCTGATTCCTCAGAACCCCAACAGTGTGCCCCCACCCCAGGCCAACCCCGCACACGTACAGACACGTGCAGGGACAGACCCACGGGTGGGGAGATGTCGATGGACCGGTCAGTTCCACATAGCTAAACACCACCAACGCCCACACACAGGTCCACCAGCGGTGGCTGGTGGACGGTGTGGGACAGGTGTGTGTGCTCCTTAGAAAGGAGGTGATCCAGCCGCACCTTCCGGTACGGCTACCTTGTTACGACTTCGTCCCAATCGCCAGCCCCACCTTCGACCACTCCCCCCCTTGCGGGTTGGGCCGTGGGCTTCGGGTGTTGCCGACTTTCGTGACGTGACGGGCGGTGTGTACAAGGCCCGGGAACGTATTCACCGCAGCGTTGCTGATCTGCGATTACTAGCGACTCCGACTTCATGGGGTCGAGTTGCAGACCCCAATCCGAACTGAGACCGGCTTTTTGGGATTCGCTCCCCCTCACGGGATCGCAGCCCTTTGTACCGGCCATTGTAGCATGCGTGAAGCCCTGGACATAAGGGGCATGATGACTTGACGTCATCCCCACCTTCCTCCGAGTTGACCCCGGCAGTCTCCCATGAGTCCCCAGCCACCCCGAAGGGTGCTGCTGGCAACATGGAACGAGGGTTGCGCTCGTTGCGGGACTTAACCCAACATCTCACGACACGAGCTGACGACAGCCATGCACCACCTGTACACCGACTAAAAGGGGCTCTATCTCTAGAGCTTTCCGGCGTATGTCAAACCCAGGTAAGGTTCTTCGCGTTGCATCGAATTAATCCGCATGCTCCGCCGCTTGTGCGGGCCCCCGTCAATTCCTTTGAGTTTTAGCCTTGCGGCCGTACTCCCCAGGCGGGGCGCTTAATGCGTTAGCTGCGGCACGGAACCCGTGGAATGGATCCCACACCTAGCGCCCAACGTTTACGGTGTGGACTACCAGGGTATCTAATCCTGTTCGCTCCCCACACTTTCGCTCCTCAGCGTCAGGACATGCCCAGAGAACCGCCTTCGCCACCGGTGTTCCTCCTGATATCTGCGCATTTCACCGCTACACCAGGAATTCCGTTCTCCCCTGCATACCTCCAGTCTGCCCGTATCGAAAGCAAGCCACCAGTTAAGCCAGTGGATTTCACTCCCGACGCGACAAACCGCCTACGAGCCCTTTACGCCCAATAATTCCGGACAACGCTCGCACCCTACGTATTACCGCGGCTGCTGGCACGTAGTTGGCCGGTGCTTCTTCTGCACATACCGTCACCACCCACAACGGGCGCTTCGTCTGTGCTGAAAGAGGTTTACAACCCGAAGGCCGTCATCCCTCACGCGGCGTTGCTGGATCAGGCTTCCGCCCATTGTCCAATATTCCCCACTGCTGCCTCCCGTAGGAGTCTGGGCCGTGTCTCAGTCCCAGTGTGGCCGGTCACCCTCTCAGGCCGGCTACCCGTCAAAGCCTTGGTAGGCCATTACCCCACCAACAAGCTGATAGGCCGCGAGCACATCCCCCACCAGAAACCCTTTCCACCACCACCCCATGCAGGGGACGGTCGCATCCGGTATTAGCCACCCTTTCAGGCAGTTATCCCAGAGTGAGGGGCAGATTACTCACGTGTTACTCACCCGTTCGCCGCTCGAGTACCCCCCGAAGGAGGCCTTTCCGCTCGACTTGCATGTGTTAAGCACGCCGCCAGCGTTCGTCCTGAGCCAGGATCAAACTCTCCATCGAAAACCTTCAACAGAAAACTTCATCGCTGACCAACACGATCAACTAGCAAACAATCGCCAGAATCATCGTTCGTCAACTCAAAAAAACCCAACCACCCAACCCCAACCCCAAACAAGAGGCCAGAACCAGATGAACGGAGTTTCATACAAACCAATTCATCGACAAACACACTGTTGAGTTCTCAAAAATCAGACGCGCACCGGAGGAACCTCTCGCGAGGCGACTCGGGGGCAACCTTAGAAAACTTACCGGTCTGCCGCCATGGGCGTCAAATCCGAACCGGCTCGTCTCGGCCACCCGGCTGCCCTCCCGCAGGAGAGCCGCTCGAGGCGACGAGGAAGAAGACTAGCAACCCCTCCGCGCCGGCTCAAACCGGGGTCACCCCGGCAGGTCGGACCCACCCACGCGGTATCGCCAGAACGCCGGCGCGACCGCGACCGCGCCCGCCACGAGCACCAGCACCAGCACCCCTCCGAGGAACGCGGTCCACGCCGGGCCGATGAACACGGCCGCGGCGCCGTGCAGCACGTCGGCGATTCGAGGCCCTCCCACCACGACCACGATGAAGACTCCCTGGAGGCGGCCGCGGACGTCGTCCGCGGCGGCGCTCTGCAACATCGCGGACCGGAACGCCGCGGAGGCCATGTCGGCGGCCCCACCCAACATCAGGGCCAGGACGGCGACGACGAGCATCGCCGTGGTGGCGTGCGGCGCCAGACCGACCGCCACGCCGAAGCCCGCCATCGCGACGCCCCACACCATGATCGCCGAGACCACGGCCCGGCCCTGGCGTCGTACGCCGGAGACCCAGCCGGACAGCACACCGCCCAGGACGGCTCCGGCGGGGATGCCGGCGAAGAGCAGGGCGAAGGCGAGTCCGCCGTCGACCGGGCCGCCGAAGCTCTGGTGGGCGACCTGCGGGAACAGGGCCCGGGGCAGTCCGAAGACCATCGCGATGATGTCGACCACGAAGCTCATCAACAAGACGGTGTGCCCGCGCAGGTAGGCGAAGCCGTCGAGCACCGCACGGAGCCCGGGGGTGCCTGAGGGAGTGCCGAGCGGCGGCAGCTTCGGCAGCCGGACGACGGCCCACAGCGTCGCGAAGAGCGACAGGGTGTCCACGAGGTAGAGCACCGAGAAGCCCAGCACGGGGATCAGGGCGCCGCCCACGAGGGGTCCGGCGATGGCGCCGGCACCGGTGACGGTCATGTTCAGGGAGTTGGCTGCCGGCAGCTGCGCGGGAGGCAGCAGGCGCGGCAGGACAGCGCTGCGGGTCGGCTGGTTGATCGCGAAGAACGCCTGCTGGACCGAGAACAGGATGAGCAGGAGCCAGACGTTCTCCAGGCCGAGGGCGGCCTGCGCCCAGAAGCACGCGCTGGTCACGATCAGCCCGACGGTCGTGACCCGCAGGATCGAGCGGCGGTCGCGGTGGTCGGCCAGCGCGCCGCCCCAGAGCCCGAACACGATGAGCGGGACCAGGCCGAACACGCCGGTGAGACCGACGTAGGCCGAGGACCGCGTGATCGAATAGATCTGGGCCGGGACCGCCACCACGGTGAGCTGGGCACCGACGACCGTGATGATGTTGGCCGACCAGAGCCTCCGGAAGGGTGCGTTGGCCAGCGGTGTCGTGTCCGCCAGAAAGGCCCGCACCCCCACCCCGCGACCCTAGGGGGTGGCCGGGAGCCGCCGCGGACGGGGCGCCGCCGGGCGGTAGGTGCTGACGGTGGGGTCGTCGGCGAGCCAGAACCGCCACGGTCGGTCGGCGGCGAGCCGGAGACCCACGCGGGGCCCGGTCATCACCTCGGTCGCCGCCTCGTCGGCCAGCGTCAGGGTGAGGGGCGCGGTGGTGAGGTCGTGGCCGTTGGCCGTCGCATCGATCCCGAGGGCCTGGCACAGCAGCGCGGGGCCGCGGGCGAGAGCGCGGTCGTGCCGGGCCGTCGTACGGCGGGAGCGGGCGAGGTCGAGGCCGTCGACCACCTCGCCGGCACGCAGCAGCACGGCACTCGGCGTCTCCTCGGGACCGCACACGACGTTGGCGCACCAGTGCATGCCATAGGTGAAGTAGACGTAGAGGTGGCCCGGCGGCCCGAACATCACCGCGTTGCGGGCCGTCCGGCCGCGATAGGCGTGGGAGCCGGGGTCGTGCGTGCCGTCGTAGGCCTCCACCTCGGTGAGCCGGCAGGCGACCTCGCCGTGCCGGACCACCGCTCCGAGGAGCCGCGGGGCCGCGTCGAGGACCGGCCCGGACAGGAGTGGAAGCAGATCAGGTGTCACGGGCGCTCTGCACGCGCGCGGCGAGCTCGGTCAGCTGCTCGCGGACCCGCGCCGGCGCCGTACCGCCGCGTCCGGAGCGCGAGGCGACCGAGCCCTCCACCGTGAGGACCTCGCGGACCGCGGGCGTGACCAGAGGCGAGATCGCGGCGAGCTCGGCGTCTTCGAGATCGGTCAGGTCGCAGCCGAGCTCCTCGCACCGACGCACGCAGGCACCGGCCAGCTCGTGGGCCTCGCGGAACGGGACGCCCTCGCGCACCAGCCACTCGGCGACGTCGGTGGCCAGCGAGAAGCCGGCCGGCGCCAGGGCGCCGAGCCGCTCGGTGTCGAAGGTGAGAGTCGCGACCATCCCGGTCACGGCCGGGAGCACCACCAGCAACGTGTCGACCGAGTCGAAGACGGGCTCCTTGTCCTCCTGCAGGTCGCGGTTGTAGGCCAACGGGAGGCCCTTGAGGGTGGCGAGGAGGCCGGTGAGGTTGCCGATCAGGCGGCCGGACTTGCCGCGGGTGAGCTCGGCGATGTCGGGGTTCTTCTTCTGGGGCATGATGCTCGACCCCGTGGAGTAGCCGTCGTCGAGGTGGGCGAAGCCGAACTCCGCGGTCGTCCAGATCACGACCTCCTCGGCGAGCCGGCTGAGGTCGACCCCGGTCATCGCGGCAACGAAGGCGAACTCGGCCACGAAGTCGCGCGCGGCGGTGCCGTCGATGGAGTTGGGGCTGGAGTCGGTGAAGCCGAGCTCGTGCGCGACCGCGCGCGGGTCGAGGCCGAGGCTGGAGCCGGCAAGGGCTCCAGATCCGTACGGCGAGTCGGCGGCCACGCGGGCGTCCCAGTCGCGGAGCCGCTCGACGTCGCGCAGCAGCGGCCAGGCGTGGGCCAGGAGGTGGTGGGACAGCAGCACAGGCTGGGCGTGCTGGAGATGGGTCCGGCCGGGCATCACCACGTCGAGGTGGTCACGGGCCCGGGCGGCCAGCACCTCGACGAGGTCGAGGAGGAGGGCGGAGACGGCTCTGGCCTGGTCGCGGAGGTAGGCCTTGAAGAGCGTGGCGACCTGGTCGTTGCGGCTGCGTCCGGCGCGCAGGCGGCCGCCGGTGTCGGGACCGACCTGCTCGATGAGGAGTCGTTCGAGGGCGCCGTGGACGTCCTCGTCGGACGGCGCCGGGTGCAGCGACCCCTCGTCGTACGCCTGCTGGAGCTCGGCGAGCCCGTCGAGGAGGCGCTGGTGGTCGGCGTCGGTCAGCAGTCCGGCGCGGTGGAGCGCGTGGGCGTGGGCGACGGACCCGGCCAGGTCATAGGGGACGAGGCGCCAGTCGAAGTGGGTCGAGCGGGACAGCGCCTCGAGCTCGGGTGACGGGCCGCCGGCGAACCGGGCGCCCCAGAGGGCGCCCTCGTTGGTGGTGCTCACGAGGCCACCGCCACGACGGCGCGGGCGAGCACCTCGGGGAGCTCGGGGTGGGCCAGCGCGTCCTTGGGCACCTCGGCGGGGAGCCACCAGCGGGCGTCCCAGATCGAGCCGGCCTCCAGGTGGTCGAGCCCGTCGAAGCTCACCTCCACCTCGTCGACGCGGACCGCGAAGAAGTGGGAGTCGTTGTCGATCTCCATGCCGTTCCAGGAGAACTGGTGGCGCCCGCGGTGGTAGGGCCCTACCAGCTGATGGGGGGCCACGGCGATGCCGGTCTCCTCGAGCAGCTCGCGGGCGCCGGTCTCCTCGAGGGTCTCCCCCGGCTCGGTCGCGCCGCCGATGGTGAACCAGTACGGCGTCTCGGGGTGCAGCGGGTCGCAGCCGTAGAGCACCAGCACCTCGCCGTCGCGGTTGACCGGGACGACGCGGGCCGTCGTACGGCGGATCGGATCGGGCACGGGATCCTTCCTATCAGTCGGTGACACGAACCCTTGGTCAGTCAACGCCCTCGTCGATGGCGGCGTGGTCGAGGGCGACCTCGTCGGCCTCGTCGGCGCCGGGGTTGCTGGCGATCCGGTCGGCGCCGCCGGCCGGCAGGGCACCGAGGAGGTGCCCGTGCTCGACGAGCACCTGTCCCTCGTCGAGCGGCTGGGTGGCGTAGAGCTCGAGCTTGCTGCGCGAGTCGGCGATGTCGAGGTTGCGCAGGGTGAGCTGGCCGATCCGGTCGGTGGGGCCGAACGCGGCCGACTCGACGCGCTCCATCGAGAGCTTGTCCGGGTGGTAGGAGAACGCCGGGCCGTGGGTGGCGAGGACCGAGTAGTCCTCGCCCCGGCGCAGCCGCAGGGTCACCTCACCGGTGACCAGTGACCCGACCCACCGCTGGATCGACTCGCGCATCATCAGCGCCTGGGGGTCGAGCCAGCGGCCCTCGTAGAGCAGCCGTCCGAGCTGGCGGCCCTGGTCGTGGTAGTTGGCCAGGGTGGTCTCGTTGTGGACCGCGTTGAGTAGGCGCTCGTAGACGATCCACAGCAGCGCCATGCCGGGCGCCTCGTAGATCCCCCGCGACTTGGCCTCGATGATCCGGTTCTCGATCTGGTCGGACATGCCGAGACCGTGCCGGCCGCCGATCTCGTTGACGGTGCGCACGAGCGCCACCGGGTCGTCGTACGTCGTGCCGTTCACGGCCACCGGGCGGCCGCGGTCGAAGCGGACCGTGACGTCCTCGGTCTCGATCGCCACAGCCGGGTCCCAGAACCGCACGCCCATGATCGGCTGGACCGTCTCGAGCGAGACGTCGAGGTGCTCGAGCGTCTTCGCCTCGTGCGTGGCGCCCCAGATGTTGGCGTCGGTGGAGTAGGCCTTCTCGGCGCTGTCGCGGTAGGGCAGGCCGTGCGAGGTCAGCCACTGGCTCATCTCGTGCCGGCCGCCGAGCTCGGAGACGAACGCGGCGTCGAGCCAGGGCTTGTAGATGCGCAGGTCGGGGTTGGTGAGCAGGCCGTAGCGGTAGAACCGCTCGATGTCGTTGCCCTTGAAGGTCGAGCCGTCGCCCCAGATGTCGACGCCGTCCTCGTGCATCGCGCTGACCAGCATCGTGCCGGTGACGGCGCGGCCGAGCGGAGTGGTGTTGAAGTAGGCACGACCGGCCGAGCGCACGTGGAAGGCGCCGCACGCCAGGGCGGCCAGCCCCTCCTCGACCAGTGGACCCTTGCAGTCGACCGCGCGGGCGATCTCCGCGCCGTACTCGAGAGCGCGGCTGGGCACCGTGTCGATGTCGGGCTCGTCGTACTGCCCGATGTCGGCGGTGTAGGTGCACGGGATGGCGCCCTTGGCGCGCATCCAGGCGACCGCGACGGAGGTGTCGAGACCTCCGGAGAACGCGATGCCGACGCGCTGGCCGACGGGCAGATGGGTGAGGACCTTGCTCACGGGGACAGCTCTCCTGGTGGGGTGGACGGGCGGGGCATCGGGGTCAGGGCGCCGGCTGCTGGGCCAGCGCCAGGAGTCGTCGGGCGAGGTCGTCTCCGCCGGTGGCCTCGCGGCCGATCACCAGCACCGTGTCGTCGCCGGCGATGGTGCCCAGCACGTCGCCGAACTCGGCCTTGTCGAGGGCGGACGCCAGGAACTGCGCCGCGCCGGGCGGCGTCCGCAGCACGACCATGTTGGCGCTGGCGTCGGCGCTCACCAGCAGCTCGCCCAGCAGTCGCTGCAGCCGGTGGGCGGCGGCCGCGGACTCCCCCGGTGCGGCGGGACGACGGTCGCCGCCCTCCGCCGGTACGGCGTACACCAGCGCGCCGGAGTGGGCCCGCACCCGCACCGCGTCGAGCTCGACGAGGTCGCGCGACAAGGTGGCCTGGGTGACCGTCACGCCCTGCTCGACGAGCAGGTCGAGCAGCTCGGGCTGCGAGCGCACCTCGTGGCTCGTCAGCAGGTCGACGATCAGCTGGTGCCGGCTGTTCTTCGTCGTGGGGCGGCGGGCGGTGCTGTTCACGTCGCCTCCCCGGAGGACGACGCGAGCAGCCAGGCGATGATCGCCTTCTGGACGTGGCGGCGGTTCTCCGCCTCGTCCCAGACGACGCTCTGCGGGCCGTCGAGCACGTCGGCGTCGATCTCCTTGCCCCGGTAGGCCGGGAGGCAGTGCATCACGATCGCGTCGGGGGCGGCGAGCGTCATCAGGTCGGCAGTCACGGTGTAGGGGCTGAACGCGGCGAGACGCGAGGCCGCCTCCTCCTCCTTGCCCATCGAGACCCACGTGTCGGTGACGACCACGTCGGCGCCGGTGGCAGCGGCCCTCGGGTCGGTCAGCACCTCGGCGGTGGCTCCCGTCGCGGCGCCGATCTCGCGCGCCCGCTCGACGTACTGCTGCTCGGGCTGGTGCCCCTCGGGCGCTGCGATCCGCACGTGGAGTCCGGCGGTAGCGCCGGCCAGCAGCCAGGAGTTGCCCATGTTGCAGGCACCGTCACCGACGAAGGCGACGGTGAGGCCCGACAGCTCGCCCTTGTGCTCGCGCACGGTGAGCAGGTCGGCGAGGAGCTGGCAGGGGTGGAACTCGTCCGTAAGGGCGTTGACGACCGGGACGCCGGCGTAGGCGGCCATCTCCTCGATCGCGGTCTGGGCGTAGGTGCGCCAGACGATCACCGACGCCTGCCGGCCGAGCACCCGCGCCACGTCGGCGACCGACTCCCGCTTGCCGATGCCGGCCAGCGAGCCGTCGACGCTCATCGCGTTGCCACCGAGCTCGGCGATCCCGGCCGCGAACGACGCCTGGGTGCGCAGGGTCGGCTTGTCGTAGATCGTGGCCACCGTCTGGGGGCCGGCCAGGGCGCGGGAGTCGTAGGGCGCCTGCTTGAGGGTCGCCGCCAGGCCCAGGACGTCCGCCTGCTCGGCCGGCGAGAGGTCGTCGTCGCGCAGGAAGTGTCGGGTCATCGGGAGGCTCCAGTCGTGGTCGCCGGCTCGGCTGCGGGCTCGGCGGCGTGCTCGGCGGCGTCGAGGATCCCGGACCAGGTCGCCCGGAACGCCGCCGCCTCATCGTGGCCGAGGACCAGCGGCGGGGCCAGCCTCACGGTGCCCGGGCCCGTCGCGTTGACCAGGAACCCCTGCTCCCGGGCCGCTACCACCACCGACGGAGCGTCGACGGTGACATCGATGCCGATCAGCAGTCCACGCCCACGCACCCCGACGACACGAGGGTCCTCGGCGAGGCCGGTGCGCAGGTCGGCCCCGACCTGGCGCACGTGCGCCAGCAGGCCGTCGGTCTCGATCGTGTCGAGGACGGCGAGCGCGGCTGCGCAGGCGACCGGGTTTCCGCCGAACGTGGTGCCGTGGTTGCCGGGCTGGAGGAGGTCGGCCGCGGCACCGAGACCGAGGCAGGCCCCGATCGGGATGCCGCCGCCGAGCCCCTTGGCGACCGTGACGACGTCGGGGGCGACCTGAGGGTCGGCCGCCGCCGCGAACCATCGACCGGTGCGCCCGATGCCGGTCTGCACCTCGTCCAGCCACAGCAGAGCGCCGTGCTCCCTGGTGGTCCGGCGGGCGTCGGCGAGGTAGCCGTCGGGGGGTACGACGACGCCCGCCTCGCCCTGCATCGGCTCGAGGACCACGGCTGCCGTCTCGTCGGTGACGGCCGCGGCCAGCGCCGCGGAGTCGCCGTACGGGACGAAGGTGACGTGGCCGGGGAGCGGCTCGAACGGCTCGCGGTAGGCCGCCTTGGCGGTCAGCGCGAGCGCGCCCATGGTGCGCCCGTGGAACGACCCCTCGGCTGCGACCAGGTGGGTGCGGCCGGTACGACGGGTCAGCTTGAAGGCAGCCTCGTTGGCCTCGGTCCCGGAGTTGGTGAAGAACACCTTCCCGGGCTGACGCGGGCCCCCCGGAGCGACCCCCCCGACCTGCGGGGGGCTCGCCAGGTCGAGGAGGCGCTCGGCCAGGGTGATCTGGGGAGCGGTCGCGAAGAAGTTGGACACGTGGCCGAGGGTCTGGAGCTGCTCGGTCACCGCTCGGACCAGCGCCGGATGGGCGTGACCGAGGGCGTTCACGGCGATGCCGCCGAGGAGGTCGACGTACTCCTTGCCGTCCTCGTCCCAGACGTGGGCGCCCTCGCCGCGGCTGAGCACCAGCTGGGGAGGACCGAAGGTGTTCATCAGGGCGGCGGCGTAGCGCTCCTGGCTCGTCATCCGCGTGCCTTCCGGATCTTGGTGTCGACGCCGGGTAGCACCTGGGTGCCGACGCCCTCGTCGGTGAACAGCTCGAGGAGGACGGCGTGCGGCTCGCGGCCGTCGACGACGGTCGCTCGCGGGACTCCGCCCTGAACCGCCTGGAGGCAGGCGCCCATCTTGGGGACCATGCCGGCGGCGAGCGACGGCATCAGCGCGGCCAGCGACTCGGGGCTGATCTCGCCGATCACGTCGTCGCTGCCGGGCCAGTCGCGGTAGAGCCCTTCGACGTCGGTGAGCACCAGGAGCTTCTCGGCGCCGAGGGCGATCGCGAGGGCCGCGGCTGCGGTGTCGGCGTTGACGTTGTGGACGGTGCCGTCCTTGTCCGGCGCGACGCTGGAGATGACCGGGATCCGGCCCGCCTCGACCAGGTCGAGCACCGCCTCGGGCCGGACGTGGGCGACCTCGCCGACCAGACCGAGGTCGACCTCCTCGCCGTCGACGATCGTGTTGGTGCGCTCGGCGGTGAACAGGCCGGCGTCCTCGCCGGACAGCCCGACCGCGAGCGGGCCGTGCTCGTTGATCAGGCCGACCAGCTCGCGCTGGACCTGGCCGACGAGCACCATCCGGACGACGTCCATCGCCGGCGGCGTGGTGACCCGGAGGCCGCCGCGGAACTCCGACTCGATCCCGAGCCGGTCGAGCATCGCCGAGATCTGCGGGCCGCCGCCGTGCACGACCACGGGCTTGAAGCCGGCGAACCGCAGGAAGGCGATGTCCTCGGCGAACGCCCGCTTGAGCCCGTCGTCGGTCATCGCGTTGCCGCCGTACTTCACCACGACGACCTTGCCGTGGTAGCGCTTCAGCCACGGCAGGGCGGCGGCCAGGGTCGCGGCCTTGGCCGGGTCGGGGCCGGTCGGTCTGCTGCGTGGCTCATGAGGAGTACGCCGAGTTCTCGTGGACGTAGGCGTGGGTCAGGTCGTTGGTCCAGACCGTCGCGCGGGCGTCGCCGGCCTTGAGGTCGACGGTCACGGTGACCTCGCGCGGCTTCAGGTCGACCGTCGACGGGGTCGGCGGCGGGCGTCGACTTGCCGGCACACCCAGACGCCGTTCATCGCGACGTCGAGGTCGGCGGGGTCGAAGGCGGCCCGGGTCGTGCCGATGCTGGCCAGCACCCGGCCCCAGTTGGGGTCCTGGCCGAAGACGGCGGCCTTGAAGAGGTTGCTGCGCGCGATGCTCCGGCCGACCTCGACCGCGTCGTCCTCGTCGGCCGCGTGGAGGACGGTGATCGCGATCTCGTGCTCGGCCCCCTCGGCGTCGGCGAGGAGCTGCAGGGCGAGGTCGGTGCAAGCCTTGGTCAGGCGTCGGTGAGATCGGCGAGGGTGGGGGTGATCCCGCTGGCGCCGCTGGCCAGCACGGTGACCGTGTCGTTGGTGGACATGCAGCCGTCGGAGTCGAGCCGGTCGAAGCTGACCCGCGTCGCGGCCCTCAAGGCGGCGTCGAGGTCGCTCGCGGTCGCGACCGCGTCGGTGGTGAGCACCACGAGCATGGTGGCGAGCTGGGGCGCGAGCATCCCCGCGCCCTTGGCCATGCCGCCGACCGACCAGCCGGCGCCCTCGACGACCACCTGCTTGGGTACCGAGTCGGTGGTCATGATCGCGCGGGCGGCGTCGTCGCCCCGTGCCCGTCCCCAGCGCGGCGTACGCCGCGTCGACGCCGGCGAGCACCTGCTCGCGGTCGTTGGCCAGCCCGATCAGGCCCGGTGGAGCAGACGACGACGTCGATCGCGCCGATACCGAGGTGTCCGGCGACCCGCTCGGCGACCGCGTGGGTGGTCTGGAAGCCTTCGGGGCCGGTGTAGCAGTTGGCACCGCCGGAGTTGAGCACGACCGCGCGCACGACGCCGTCCTTGGCCGCCTCCTTGCTCCACAGCACGGGGTTGGCCTGGCAGCGGTTGGCGGTGAAGACGCTCGCGGAGCTGTCGCCGGGGCCGTCGTTGACGACGAGCGCGACGTCCTTCGCGCCGGTGGACTTCAGGCCGGCGGCGACGCCGGCGGCGCGGAAGCCGCGGGGGTGGGTGACGCTCATCCGGGGTCCCCGCGGAAGTGCGAGCGCAGCGACCAGTTTCGTGGGGTGGCGGTCACGGCGCCACCCCCACGGTGGTCAGGCCGAGGGTCTCGTCGAGGCCGAGGGCGAGGTTCATGGACTGGACGGCGCCGCCGGCGGTGCCCTTGGCGAGGTTGTCGATGGCGCCGACCACCACGAGGCGACCGGCGGACTCGTCGACGGTGACCTGGAGGTGGCAGGCGTTGCTGCCGTGGACGGCCTTGGTCTGCGGCCACTCCCCCTCCGGCAGCACGCGCACGAACGGCTCGGCGTCGTAGGCCTTGAGATAGGTCTCGCGCACCTCGTCGGCCGTGGTGCCGGGCGTCAGCGGTGCGGTGCAGGTGGCCAGGATGCCGCGCGGCATCGGCACGAGCAGCGGCGTGAAGCTCACCGTCGACCTCGGCATCGGCCAGGGCCGAGAGGTTCTGCACGATCTCGGGGGTGTGCCGGTGCACGCCGCCGACGCCGTACGCCGAGGCGTTGCCCATCACCTCGCTGCCGAGCAGGTGCGGCTTGGCGGCCTTGCCCGGCCCCGCTGGTGCCCGAGGCGGCCACCACGACGACGTCGGGCGTCACCAGGCCGGCTGCCACGGCGGGCGCGAGCGCGAGGGAGGAGACGGTCGGGTAGCAGCCCGGTACGGCGATCCGGCGCGCCTGCCGGAGCACCTCGCGCTGACCGGGGAGCTCGGGCAGCCCGTAGGGCCAGGTGCCGGCGTGCGCACCGCCGTAGAAGCGCTCCCACTGGGCCGCGTCGCGCAGCCGGAAGTCCGCGCCGCAGTCGACCACCAGGGTCTCGTCGGGCAGGGCGGCGGCGACGGCACCGGACTGGCCGTGCGGCAGGGCGAGGAAGACCACGTCGTGACCGGCGAGGGTCTCCGCCGTCGTCTCGAGCAGCACCCGGTCGGCCAGCGGGGTCAGGTGGGGCTGGAGAGACCCGAGCGGGGCGCCGGCGTTGCCGCCTGCGGTCAGCGCGCCGATCTCGACCGCAGGGTGGCCGAGCAGGAGCCGCAGCAGCTCGCCGCCGGCGTACCCGCTGGCGCCGGCGACCGCGACCCTCACCTGAGACATGCGCATGATCATACATTGCCATGCATGTTCATGCTAACCGGTGCCGGGTCCCTGGGACGGGACGCCCAGGGGTGGAGGTCGTCGGTGCTCGCGGCTAGGTTCTGGCGCATGCCGCGACTCGACTTCCCCACCTACCTCGAGCACATCCGCGCCGAGTCCGCAGAGGTTCCGCGACGTGCTCGCCGACTGCGACCCGGCCGCCGAGGTCCCCAGCTGCCCCGACTGGCGCGCCGCCGACCTCCTGTGGCACCTCGGTGAGGTGCAGCACTGGTGGACCTGGATGGTCGAGCACCGGCCCAAGGGCCCCGAGGAGTACGCCGAGCCCGAGCGGCCGAGCGACTACGCCGGCCTGCTGGCCTTCTACGACGCCCAGTTCGCGGGTCTGGTCGAGGCCCTGGCCGCGGCCGATCCCGCCGACGAGGCCTGGACCTGGCACCCCGAGCACAAGAACGTCGCCTTCATCTACCGCCGCCAGGCCCACGAGGCGCTGATCCACCGCCGCGACGCCGAGCTGGCTGCCCACACGCCTCTCGCCGTTCCCGGCCGACCTGGCCGCCGACGGCGTCGACGAGGTGCTCGACGTGATGTACGGCGGGTGCCCGCCCTGGGGCGAGTTCTCCGGGCTCCCCCACTACGTCCGGGTCGACCTGACCGACACCGGTGACCAGATCTGGGTCCAGCTCGGCCGCTTCCACGGCACCGACCCCGACGGCATCGAGCACGAAGAGGACGACATCCACGTCGTCGCCGACCCCGGGGTCGAGCCCGACGCGGTGGTCAGCGGCACCGCCGAGGCTCTCGACGCCCGGATCTGGCGCCGTAGCGACGGCGCCGACACCCACCTCGCGGGTGACCTCCACATCGTCGACAAGTTCCGCGCGGTGATCCACCAGCCGATCAACTGAGGTCGAGGAAGCCGCTCCGGCGCTCACTCCGCCAGCCAGGTGGCGAAGGAGTCGAACCCGAACGGCCGGCCCAGGAAGTCCTCCACCAGGTCGGCGGCATCCTTGCGGCCTCCCTGGGCCAGGATCCGGTCGCGGTAGCGCGCGGCCACGTCGGGGGCGAACATGTCGTCGCGGTCGAACGCCGAGAGCAGGTCCTTGGCGATCACCAGCGACCACATGTAGGTGTAGTAGCCACTGGAGTAGCCGTCGAGATGGCCGAACGCCGCGTGGAAGTGGGTGTCGGGCAGCGGCTCCACCATCGAGTACGTCGCCTGGAGCTCGCGGGAGAGCGCCGAGATGCCGGCGCCGTCGGCCGGCGGCTCCTGGTGGATCCGGTAGGACAGCGCGGCGTAGAACATCTGGGTGCGCGCCGTGAGCCCCTTGGCGAAGTCCTCCGCCTCGCGCATCCGCGCGACGAGGTCGGCCGGGATCGGGGTCCCGTCGTCGTCGGTCGCGAAGCCCTGCAGCACCGTCGCGTCCCAGGCCCACTCCTCGAGCAGCTGGGAGGGCGCCTCGACGAAGTCCCACTCGGTGGCGACGCCGGTCAGCCGCGCCCAGCGCTGGTGACCGCCCACGACGTGGTGGATCAGGTGGCCGAACTCGTGGAACAGGGTCACCACGTCGTCGTGCTCCATCAGCCCCTTCGGGAAGTTGCACACCAGCACGCCCTCGGGCAGCTGCCGCCCGGTGACCCCGTCGGTGAGGGTGAACTGCGCGGCGTGGCTGAACTTGTTGGCGCGCGGGTGGAGGTCGAGGTGGATCCGGCCGATCGGCTGGCCGGCCAGGGTGACGTCGTACGACGTGACGTCCGCGTGCCAGGTCGGTGCGTCGACCTGCTCGTAGCCGAGGTCGAAGAGCCGGCCGGTGACGTCGAGCAGCCCCTGGCGGACCTTCTCGAAGGAGAAGTAGCGGCGTACCTCCTGGGCGTCGACGCTGTGCTGCTCGCGCTTGATCGCCTCGATGTAGAAGCGGGTGTCGGCGCCGTCGAGTGCGTCGGCGTCGGGCCGGTCCTGGCGGATCCGCTCGAGGATGACGTCGCGGTCGCGCAGCGCCGACGCCTCGGCCGCCTTGCTGATCTTCTCGATGAACGCCGGGATCGCCTCGCCGGTCTCGATCATCTTGACCTCGGCGTCGTAGGCCGGCCACCCGTCGTACCCGAGCAGTCCGGCGTGCTCCTGGCGCAGCTTCATCAGCTCGACCAGAATCTCGTCGTTGACCGGCCAGGCGCGGTTGTTGAACGCCGTCCGACGCTCACCCGCGCGTCGCGGTCGGTGGCGAAGGTCAGCATGGGGACGACGTCGGGGTACTCCAGCGAGAGCTCGACGAGGCCGTCGTCGCCGACCGGGTGGGCCTCGACCCAGTCGGTGGGCAGTCCGGCGAGCTGGTCGGGCCGCACCTTGACCGTCGTCCCGTCGTCCCGGATGTTGCGCTCGAAGGCCTGGCCGAGCTCCGTCTCGCGCTCGTTGATCTCGCGGACCCGGTCCCGCGTCGCTTGGTCGCGGTCGACGCCCGACCGGCGGAAGTCGCGCAGCGCGAAGTTGCGCACCCGCTCGGCATCGTCGTCGAGACCGGAGGTGCGCTGCTCGGCGTCGTCGACGACCATCAGCTCGTAGACCTCGCGGTCCAGCGACAGGTCGGTCAGCAGCCGGTGAGCCTCGACCTGGGCCTGCTCGGCCTGCTCGCGGATGTCGGCGTCGGGATGCACCTGCTGGATCAGGCTGCTGGCCGCGAAGGCGTTGGCGAGCGCGACGTTGATGCCGTTCCAGCGGTCGAGGAGGTCGGCGGCCCGCTCGGGCCGATCGGCCTTCAGGGCGGCGATCTGATCCCGTGCCGAGGCGAGCTGCTCGTCGGTCCGCGTCGTCAGCCAGGCGGACCAGGCGTCGGTGCCGGCGTCGGCGGTGGGCAGGGTCAGCGGGGCGAGATCGGTCACGCCCCGACGCTACAGCCCCACCCCGCGCGCGTGACACGAACGCCGGGTCAGCGTTGGACGGCGCCCACGGCCTCGACGGCGGCGGCGACCGCGGCGTCGCGGGCGGCGCCGGTCTCGGTCTCGGTCAGGGTGCGGTCGGGGGCCCGGAAGCGCAGCGCGAAGGCCAGCGACTTCCTGCCCTCGCCGATCTGGGGGCCGCGTATAGACGTCGAAGAGCCGGACCGCCTCGAGGAGGTCCCCGGCGCCGGTGCGCAGCGCCGCCTCCACGTCGGCCGCGGTGACGGACTCGTCGACGACGAGAGCGACGTCCTCCTTGGCCAGCGGCTGGTGGGAGTACGACGGGGCGCGTGGCGCGTCGACGGCTCGCTCCATGAGGAAGTCGAGGTCGATCTCCAGCGCCGCCGTGCCGCGCGGGAGCCCGTGGGCCGCGCAGACCCGCGGGTGCAGCTCACCGGCGTGGCCGAACTCGTCGCCGCCCACCAGCACCCGCGCACACCGGCTCGGGTGCCACGGCATCCGCGTGGCCTGCTCGACGCTCACCTCGACCCCGAGCTCGTGGCCGAGGGCTCGCACCAGCTCGACGGCGTCGGTCCAGTCGGCGGCGCGGCCGGGTCCCCACCAGCCGGCGGGGTCGCGCTCGCCGCTGAGGACGGCGGCCAGGAACAGGGGCTGCACGGGAAGCGCCTCGTAGAGCTTGTCCAGCTCGGCCTCGCTGGGCCGCCACTCGACGCCGAAGACCGGCGCCGGACCGCGGTCGACCGGGAAGGCGACGGTGGCGGTCTCGAACAGGGCCACCCCGGTGGCCCCGCGACCGAGGTTGCGGCCGGCCGACTCGAGCACGCCGGGCAGCAGGGTGGTCGTGTAGAGCGGCCGCTCGGCCGACAGCGGGTTGGACAGCCGTACGGCGTGCCGCAGCGGGTCGCCGTCGGGCAGCCCGAGGGCGTCGAACGTGGCCTCGCCGACGAACGGCATGCTGACCACCTCGACACAGCCCAGCGAGGCCAGGGTGCGGCCGATCCGGCGCCGCAGCCGCTGCTCCCGGGTCAGTCCGCGCCCGGCCGGCGGGGTCGGCAGCACCGACGGCACCTGGTCGTAACCGACGATCCGGACGACCTCCTCGACCAGGTCGTAGGGGTCGTTGAGGTCGGGCCGCCACGGCGGCGGGGTGACGGTGAGCTCGTCGTCGCCGACGACGGAGGCACCGATCGCGGTCAGCGCCGAGCGCACCTGCCCGGCCTCGATGGGCAGGCCGGCCACCCGGCCGGGCAGCGCCGAGGCCAGCGGGATCGCCGTGCGCTCCGGGGGCGTGCCGACCACGGTGACCCCGGGAGCGGCAGTGCCTCCGCCGTAGGTCGTGAGCAGCTCGACGACCCGGTCGGCCGCCGCCTCGCAGATGGTCGGGTCGACCCCGCGCTCGTTGCGCTTGCCGGCCTCGGAGGTGAGCTTGTGGCGCTTGCCGGTGCGGAACATCGAGACCGCGTCCCAGTGCGCCGCCTCGACCACGACCGTGGTCGTCGCCTCGGAGATCTCGGTGTCCTGCCCGCCCATGACGCCGCCGAGGCCGATCACGCCGGAGTCGTCGCAGACCACGAGGTCCTCGACCGACAGCACCCGGTCGGTGCCGTCGAGGGTGCGCAGGCGCTCGCCCGCAGCCGCCCGTCGTACGACGAGCGGTCCCTGCAGGCGTTCGCCGTCGTAGCCGTGGATCGGCCGGCCGGTCTCGAGCATCACGTAGTTGGTCACGTCGACCGCGAGCGAGATCGGGCGCATCCCCGCTAGCCGGATGCGCGTGGCGAGCCAGTCGGGGGTCGGCGCGGCCGGGTCGAAGCCGGTCACGGTGCGGGCCACGAAGACCGGGCACCCGAGCGGGTCCTCGACCCGGACCGGGTAGCCGTCGTCGTTCGGCGCGGGGACCTCGCGGCCGCACGGGTCGGTGAAGGCCACGTCGTAGGTCATCGCGGCCTCGCGGGCGATGCCGCGCAGCGACAAGGCGTAGGCCCGGTCGGGGTTGATCTCGAACTCGATGACCTCCTCGTCGAGGCCGAGCACCGGGCGCGCGTCGAGACCGGGCTCCCCCGCGTCGGCGGGCAGCACGATGATGCCCTCGTGGTCGTCGCCGAGGCCTAGCTCGCGGGCAGAGCAGATCATCCCGGCCGAGACGTGGCCGTAGGTCTTGCGAGCGGAGATCGCAAACCCACCCGGCAGCACCCCGCCGGGCAGCACCACGACGACCAGGTCGCCGGGCGCGAAGTTGTGGGCGCCGCAGACGACGCCCTGCGGCTCCCCGCTGCCGTTGGCGTCACCGACGTCGACGGTGCACCAGTTGATGGTCTTGCCGTTCTTCTGCGGCTCGGGCTCCATGGTCAGCACCCGGCCGACGACGAGCGGACCGGTGATCTCGGCACCGGGCTGCTCGAGCGCCTCGAGCTTGAGACCGAGGGCGGTCAGCCGGTGGGCGAGGTCGATGGACGCCAACCCGTCGGGAAGGGCGGCGTAGTCGCGGATCCAGGAGACGGGGGTCTTCATCTCACCACTCGGTTCCGAAGGCGGAGGAGAACCGCACGTCACCCTCGAAGAGAGCCCGCATGTCCTCCGCGCCGGTACGGAACATCATCGACCGGTCGATCCCCATCCCGAAGGCGAAGCCGCGGTAGCGCTCGCTGTCGACACCGCACGCGGCCAGGACCCGGGGGTTGACCACGCCGCAGCCACCCCACTCGATCCAGCCCTCGCCCTTGCAGGTGCGGCACGACTCGACCACGCCGGGGACGCCACGACACACGAAGCAGACCAGGTCGACCTCGGCGGAGGGCTCGGTGAAGGGGAAGTACGACGGCCGGAAGCGCGTGGTGATGCCCTCACCGAACATCTGCTGCGCGAAGTGGTCGAGGGTGCCCTTGAGATGGGCCATCGTGATGCCCTCGTCGATGACGAGGCCCTCGACCTGGTGGAACATCGGCGAGTGCGTCGCGTCGTACTCGTCGGTGCGGAACACCCGCCCCGGGCAGATCACGTAGATCGGCGGGGTGCGGGTCAGCATCGTGCGAGCCTGCACCGGCGACGTGTGCGTGCGCAGGACGAGGTGGTCGTCGGCCGGGTCGGTCCAGAACGTGTCCTGCATGGTGCGCGCCGGGTGGTCGGGCCCGAGGTTGAGGGCGTCGAAGTTGAGCCACTCGGCCTCGAGCACCGGGCCCTCGGCGACCTCCCAGCCCATGGCCACGAAGAGGTCGGCGATGTAGTCGGACATCAGGGTCAGCGGGTGGCGCGAGCCGCGCGGGCGACGGCCGGTCGGCAGCGTGACGTCGACGGTCTCCTCGACCAGCATCCGCTCCTCGGCCTCGGCCTCGAGGACCGCAGTGCGCTCGGCGAGGGCCTGGTTGACCGCGGCGCGCGCCTGTCCGACGCGCTGGCCGGCGTCCTTCTTCGCCGCCGGGGGCAGCGCGCCGATCTCGCGGTTGGCCAGGGCCAGCGGCGACCGGTCGCCGGCGTGGTCGAGCCGCGCCTGCTTGAGCTGGGCGAGGTCGCGGGCGGCGGCGATCGCGGCCAGGGCGGCGTCGCGGGCGGACGCGACCTGCTCCGGCTGGAGCGCGCTGACCTCGACCGGGTCGTACTGGGTGTTCGGGCCCGACATGGGTGCCTTTCAGGTTCGTCCTGCTGCGGGACAGTGTAGGAAGGCCCGAGGACGCCCGACGACGGGGTTTCCTCCGGCGGACCGGCTCAGATCTCGTCGGTGCCGAAGGCCTTCCAGGTGGTGACGATCCGTGCGCCGCCGGCCGGGGCCGCGTCGATGGTGACCGAGCCGCCCTGCGCCCGGACCAGGCCGTTGACCAGGTAGAGCCCGAGGCCCGACCCGCCGCGCTGGCCGGTGGTCCAGAACTTCGTGAACGCTCGCTGCCTGACCTCGGGGGCGATGCCGTCGCCGTGGTCGTCGACCTGGATGCTGACCAGGTCGCCGTCGAGCCATGCGGTGACGTGCACGGGTGGCGAGCCGTGCCGGATCGCGTTCTCCAGCAGGTTGGTCAGGACCTGGGTGAACTTGTCGGGGTCGGCCCAGATGTGAGGCAGGTCGTCGGGTGCGGAGTAGTCGATGTGGTGGGGCGCACCGGCACGGACGCTCTCCACGACGCGTTGGGTGAGCACGCCGACGTCGCACGGGCGCGGGTGCATCGAGAGGCGGCCGGTGTCGAGCCGGGCCACGTCGAGCAGCTCGGTGATCAGGCGGCTGAGCCGGTCGGAGTCGGCGTGGACCGTGGTGAGCATCAGCTTCTTCTGCTCGTCGTTGAGCCGGTCCCAGCGGTTGAGGAGGGCCTGGACGAACCCCTTGACGCCGGTCAGCGGCGAGCGCAGCTCGTGGGCGACGGTGGCGACGAGGTCGGAGCGCTCGCGGTCGAGCCGCGCCCGGGCCCGGCCTGAGCGCAGGCTCACCGCCAGCGTGGTGACCGGGCCGCCACGGGTCTCACGGTGGATTCGGGCCGCGAGCAGCACCTCGTCGCCGGTGGGCAGCACCCACGCCTGCTCCGGCACGCCGCTGCGCGTGACCAGCCCGTCGTACGGCGTGACGCACTCGCACCAGCCGGCGCCCTCGTGGTTGGTGACCGCCAGGACCTCGGCCAGCGGCCGGCCCACCGCCGCCTCGCGGTCGGTGCCCAGCATCCGCGCGGCCCGGTCGTTGAGGAGGGTGACCCGGCCCTCGGCATCGGCGACGACGACGCCGTCGGGCAGAAGGTCGACGGTCTCCACGCGCGGCAGCCTAGTGGCGGAGAAGAGGAACGTTGCTGCGGGCGGCCCCTCCCCCCGGTGGGGCCGACCCGACAACGTGTGGTGGACAGCCCCTCCCCCGTGGGGCCCGTCCGAGGTCCGCGTTCTCGGGATCGCGGACAACCGATAAGATAGTGCCGCTATCCACCCGTTTACAACCGATTTCGCACATTTCGAGATTCTTTACTATGGAAAGAGTGGGTCCGTGCTGGTGTCAGAGCTCGCCGGGCGAGCGGACATGCCCGTCGCGACGGTCAAGTACTACCTCCGTGAGGGGCTGCTGCAACCCGGTCACGTGACCGGCCCGCGCCGTGCGGAGTACGACGAGACCCACGTCCGGCGGCTGCGGATCCTGCGCCTGCTGCGCGAGGTGGGCGGCGTGCCGGTGACCAACCTGCGCCTGGTCATGGACGCCCTCGACGACGAGAGCCGCCCGATCCACGACGTGATGACGCTGACCGCCGACGTGATCTCGGCCGGCCCCGAGCCCGGCCACCAGGACCCCCGCTCCCTGGAGACCGTCGACACCGTGATCGGGGCGATGGGCTGGGACGGCGTGCGCCCCGAGTCGGTCGACCGGCTCCGGCTCGCGTCCCTGGTGACCTTGCTCAACGGCCCGGGCATGCTGGGCGCCGACGCCGAGGTGCTCTGCTACTACGCGCGGCTGGCCGACCAGCTGGCCAAGACCGAGATCTCGCTGATCAACCCCCATCGCGAGCGGGCCGCCCTGCTCGAGGACATGGTGACCGGGTCGGTGGTCTACGGGCAGGTGTTCGCGTTGCTGCGCCAGATGGGGCACGAGCACCACCACATCCGGATGGAGCAACCGGACTGACGCGCGCTCAGCCGCGCCGGCGGGCCGACTCGTGCAGGCAGATCGCCGCCGCGGTCGCGAGGTTGAGGCTCTCGGCTCCGCCGCGGATCCGGATGCGCACCCGGTGGTCGGCCAGGGCTGCCAGTGCGTCGGGGAGGCCGTGCGCCTCGTTGCCGAACAGCCAGGCCGTCGGGCGGTCGAGCAGGCCGCCGGCCTCGTCGAGGAGCACCTCTCCGGCGCCGTCGGCCGCCAGGACGGTCAGCCCGGCCCCCTTGGCCGCGCGTACGGCGCGGGCCGGGTCGGGCTCGCAGGCCACCGGCAGGTGGAACACGCTGCCGGCGCTGGCCCGCACGGTCTTGGGGTTGTAGAGGTCGACCGACTCCCCCGCCAGCACGACCGCGTCGGCCCCCAGGGCGTCGGCGGTCCGGACCAGGGTCCCGGCGTTGCCCGGGTCGCGGACCTCGGCGCACAGGGCGACGAGCCCGCGCTCCCCGGCTGAGGGGGCGGTGGCGAGCGCCTCGGCGAGGGATACGTCGACGAACGAGCAGACCGCCACGACTCCGGCCGGGGTCACGCTGTCGCTGAGCGAGGCCAGGGCACGGTCGTCGACCAGGCTGACCCGGGGCGCCTGCGCCACCAGCGCGTCGTACCTCTGGGCGGCGGTGGCGGTGGCGAACACCTCGACCACGCAGCCGGCCGCCAGGGCGCCCTCGACGGCCTTGGGACCGTCGGCAAGGAACAGCCGCCGCTCGGCGCGAACCGAACGACGGCTGAGCTTGTGCGTCTCCTTGACCCGAGTGTTCCCCGCCGTGAGCGGCGCCCCGGTCACGGTGGTCAGGATGCCTTGGGCGCGTTGACGTCCTCGGGCAGGGCCGCCTTGGCGGTCTCGACGAGTGCGGTGAAGGCGGCGGCGTCGTTGACGGCCAGGTCGGCGAGGATCTTGCGGTCGACCTCGACCCGGGCCAGGCTGAGTCCCTGGATGAACCGGTTGTAGGTCATCCCGTTGGCGCGGGCAGCGGCGTTGATCCGCTGGATCCAGAGCCGGCGGAAGTCACCCTTGCGCGCCTTGCGGTCGCGGTAGCTGTAGACCAGCGAGTGGGTGACCTGCTCCTTGGCCTTGCGGTAGAGGCGCGAGCGCTGGCCGCGGTAGCCGCTGGCTCGCTCGAGGGTCGTACGACGCTTCTTGTGGGCGTTCACTGCCCGCTTGACGCGTGCCATGGTGGTACTCCTTGCGGTGGTTCGGGTCAGGTGGTCTTAGCGGCCGAGCAGCTTCTTGGCGCGGGGGACGTCGGCCTTGGCGACGTCGGTGGTGCCGGCCAGGCGACGGGTCAGCTTGGAGGACTTGCGCTCCAAGTTGTGTCGCTTGCCGGTCTTCTCGCGCAGCAGCTTGCCCGAGCCGGTCACCCGGAACCTCTTGCTCGCGCCGGAGTGCGTCTTGTTCTTCGGCATCGTTTCCTCTTCCTCTTCTTCTTCTACGTCGTGTGGTCGCGGCTGGCCGCGACACACGTCGTGCCAGCAGGGATCCAGTTCTGCAACTGCTCCCCGAAACTCAGGGTGGTGTGGTTTCGAGACGGTCGCTGCGCGACCTCCTCAACCGAAGGTGACTCAGGCTTCGATCTCCGGGTCCAGGTTCTCCGAACGGCCGCGTTCCTTCTTCTGGGCGACGGCGTGCCCGGCGTTGTGGGCGATGCGCTCCTCGCGCTCCTCGGCCTCGTCGGCGGCCCGGGCGGCGGCCCGCTCCGCCTTGGCGGCCTGCATCTCGACCTTGGCCTCGGCCTTCTTCTTGTGCGGCCCGAGCACCATGATCATGTTGCGGCCGTCCTGCTTCGGCGCGGACTCCACGAAGCCGAGCTCCGTGACGTCCTCGGCCAGACGCTGCAGCAGCCGGAACCCGAGCTCGGGGCGGTGCTGCTCACGACCGCGGAACATGATGGTGATCTTGACCTTGTCGCCGGCCTTCAGGAACCGCACGACGTGACCCTTCTTGGTCTCGTAGTCGTGCGCGTCGATCTTGGGACGGAGCTTCATCTCCTTGATGATCACGTTCGTCTGGTTCCGGCGGGCTTCACGGGCCTTCTGGGCGTTCTCGTACTTGAACTTCCCGTAGTCCATGAGCTTGCAGACCGGCGGACGTGCCATCGGGGCGACCTCGACCAGGTCGAGATCGGCCTCCTGGGCGAGCTTGAGGGCCTCGCCCGTGGGGACGATACCGACGGTCTCGCCGTTGGGTCCGACGAGCCGGACCTCGGGAACCCGGATCCGGTCGTTGATGCGCAGCTCGGTGCTGATGTGTCCTCCAGTGGGTTAGGGAGTGTCGTCCGGCTGGGTGACCCCGGCTGCCGGAGGAGGCCCGGGACGTCCGAAAAACGACGGGAGCCCCCGCGCGACGCGCGGAGGCTCGAGGTGCACCGTGGGTGCGACGACGTACGTCACACCTGCGGTGCGGACCGGACCCGACGACCTGTGCCCTGTTTCCAGCGCGGCGGTCGGTGCGGGTGGGAGTGAGCCTCCACTTGTCGGACCGGCCCCCGCCCCCTGGGACAGCAGGAAGGAGATCGGTCGGTCGGTGACAAGGGTAACAACGACCCAGGTCAGGTGGCTATTCCTGAGGAGCCGGCTCCGCCCAGGCGGGTCCCGTGGGGGTCTGGACCAGCGTCCACCCGCGGGCCAGGCCCTTCAGGGCCTCGCCCTCGACGGCGTACGGCGTGGGGCCGGCGACGTCGAGCAGCAGCGCTGCCCCCTCCTGGAGCGCCGACCGGGCGGCGTCGCGGGCGGTCACCGGCACCGGCCGGCCGTCGGGTCGCCAGGCGGCCAGGCTGTCGAGGCCGGTGAACCCGAGCAGTGCCTGCCGGCCGTCGCGGCCGGCGAGCAGGACGGTGGCCATGTCACTGGTCTTCTCGCGGGCCGGCCCGTGCGCGTCGTGCTCGACCTCGCCGAGGATCGCCACCACCGGCACGAGGAGCCGCGCCCGGCTCAGAGCGGTGAGCACGCAGACATGGCCGTTCGGGTCGGCGGGGTCGGCTGCGTGGGCCGCGAGCGCGGCACGCACCTCCGGGTCGGGCTCGCCGAGGTCTCCGGCGAACCCGGGCTCGGGGATGCTCTTCCCCCCGGACGGGTCGGGCACCGGACGCTCGGACATGCGGGTGATCGTGCCATGCTGGAGGAGTGAACGACGTGTCGTGGGGAGCCCTGGCCCTCTCCCTCTCGGTGCTGGGCGGCATCTACACCTGGTGGGCGCTGCGCCACCGCGGGGTCACCGCGGCCGTGCGCGCGTTCGGCTTGACCTTGCTGCCGCTCGCCGCCTGGATGACCGGACTGCTGTCGGTCTTCGGAGACGTCGTCGACACCTTCACGAGCTGGTTCGCCCATCTCGTGTTCAGCCCGGTGGTGTGGCTCGGGATGATGGTCTTCGTGGTCGCCTTCGTGCTCATCGGTGGCGCCAACGCCGTCTCCCGGCGGGTCGACCCCAAGCCCGCCAAGACCCGCGGCGGCGGCACGCCGAAGGCGGTCCAGGCGACGACCTCCGCCGACCCCCTGATCGACGACGACCTGGCCGAGATCCAGGCGATCTTGAAGAAGCGCGGCATCTCCTGATGGCCGCCGACCCGGTGGGCGACGGACACGTCGCCCGCAACCGCCTGTGGGCGCGCCTGAACGCGGCGGTCGCCACCCTCGAACAACCGCCTGCGACCCCGCTGATGGTGGTCGACCTCGACGCCTTCGACGCCAACGCGACCGACCTGGTCCGCCGGTCGGCCGGCAAGCCGATCCGGGTGGCCTCGAAGTCGCTGCGGGTGCCGGCACTGATCGAGCGCGCCCTGGCCACCCCGGGCTTCCAGGGGGTGCTCGCCTACACGCTCCGTGAGGCGATCTGGCTGGAGGAGCACGGCGTCAGCGACGACGTCGTCATCGCCTACCCCACCGTCGACCGGGCCGCGATCGCGGCGCTCCTCGCCTCGCCGTCCGCCGCCGCCCACATCACGCTGATGGTCGACGAGCCGGCCCAGCTCGACGTGATCGACACAGTGCGCGCCTCTGCCGACCAGCGGGTGCGGGTGGCCGTCGACGTCGACGCCGGCCTGCGGCTGGGCGGGCAGCACGTCGGGCCGCGCCGCTCACCGCTCTACGACCTGGAGGACGTCCTGGCGTTCACCCGTGCCGTGACCGAGCGGCCCGGGTTCGACCTGGTCGGCGTGATGACCTACGAGGGGCAGGTCGCCGGCGTCCCGGACGACGTACCGAGCCAGCGCGCCAAGTCACTCGTCGTACGCCGGCTCAAGGCAGCCTCCATGGCCCAGCTGGCCGAGCGCCGGCGGGTGCTCGCCGAACGCCTGGCCGAGCTGGTCGACCTGGAGTTCTGGAACGCCGGAGGGTCCGGGTCGGTCCAGGCCACCGCCGCGGACTCCGCGGTGACCGAGATCGCGGCCGGGTCCGGGCTGCTGGTGCCGGGACTCTTCGACCACTACCAGTCGTTCACGCCGCGACCGGCGGCCTTCTACGGGCTCCCGGTGACCCGCAAGCCGTCCGATGCGATCGCGACCGTCCACGGGGGCGGCTTCATCGCGTCGGGAGCGGTCGGCGCCGATCGCGCACCACTCCCCTGGGCTCCTCCGGGCCTGCACCTGACCGGGCTCGAGGGCGCCGGGGAGGTGCAGACCCCGCTGACCGGCCACCCGGCCGCGCTGCTGCGCGTCGGTGACCTGGTGTGGTTCCGCCATGCCAAGTCCGGTGAGCTGTTCGAGCACACCAACTCCGTCCGGCTCCTCGCCGGCGACGACTTCGTCGATGAGGTGCCGACCTACCGCGGCTGCGGGAACGCCTGGTGAGCAACGCTCAGGACGTCCTCGACCTGGCTCGCTCGCGGGAGCCGACCTTGGGCCGCGGGCGGCTGGTGTGCGTGGACGGGCCGGCGGGCTCGGGCAAGACCACCCTCGCGGCCGAGATCGGGTCGCTGACCGGCGCGCCGGTGCTGCACATGGACGACATGTTCGAGGGCTGGGACGGCCTGCCTCGGATCACCGACCAGCTCGAGACGCTGCTGCGCCCGCTCGCGGGCGGGCGGTCGGGCTCCTACCGGCGGTGGGACTGGCCCGGGAATGCGTGGGCCGAGACGATCCTGGTGCCACCGGCGCCCTTGCTGGTGCTCGAGGGCGTCGGGTCGGGCTCGGCTTCGGTGGCTGAGCTGATCACGGTGCTGGCCTGGGTCGAAGTGCCCTACGACCTGCGCATGGCGCGCGGTCTCGAGCGCGGCGGGGTCGGGGTCGCGGACAACTGGCGGCAGTGGGCCGTCGACGAGCAGGACCTCTTCGCCCGCGAGCGCACCCGCGAGCGCGCGGACATCGTCGTCGACGGCCGGGTCGGGTCCCTCCCCGCCTGACCGACCGGGCGGCCGCCCAGTCGGAGCCGCATGCCAGGGTCGGCGGATGGACCCACGCATCTCGTTCGTGACCCTGGCCGCCCACGACCTCGACGTCACCCGGGCCTTCTACGTCGACGGGCTGGGCTGGACCCCCGAGCTCGACGTGCCCGGCGAGGTGGTGATGATCAAGGTCGGCGACCACCTCGTGCTCTCGCTGTGGGACGAGGCCGCGTTCGAGGCCGAGGTCGGCCCGATCGTCCGGGGTGACGGCGTCCCGCCGTTCACGCTCGCCCACAACGTCGCCACCCGCGACGAGGTCGACGCCGTGCTGGCGGACGCCCGGGCCCTGGGCGCAGAGGTCCGCGGCCCCGTCGAGCGCGACTGGGGCGGGTACACCGGCTACGTCACCGCGCCCGACCGGGTGCAGTGGGAGATCGCCTTCAACCCCGCGCCGATCGGCCTCACCGTCCTGCCCTGAGCAGGTCGCCGGGTTTCGAGACGCTCGCAGAGCGAGCTCCTCAACCAGCGGCACACGCTCGCAGAGCGAGCTCCCCGACCGCCGGCGGGCGGGGCGGATAGTCTCGCGAGTCATGACAGCGCCGTCGGGAGAGCAGTTCGAGATCGCCGCCAGCGGCTACCGCGCGGTGGTCACCGAGTGTGGAGCGGGCCTGCGCGAGCTCGAGCACGAAGGGCGGGCCGTGGTCGACGGCTATCCCGAGGACGAGATGGCCGAGGGTGCGCGAGGCCAGCTCCTGGCCCCGTGGCCCAACAGGGTGCGTGACGGCGCCTACGAGTTCGACGGGCGTGACCTGCAGCTCGCGCTCACCGAGCCGTCGCGGCACAACGCGTCGCACGGCCTGGTCCGCTGGGCGGCCTGGGCCGTGGAGGAGCACGCCGAGACGTCGATCTCGCTGGGCTGCCGGCTGATGGCGCAGAGCGGCTATCCCTGGACCCTCGACCTCCACGTCGTCTTCGACCTCTCGGCCGACGGCCTCACCGTCACCCAGACCGCGACCAACCTCAGTGACCGTCCCGCCGCCTACGCCTCGGGCGCACACCCCTACCTGACTGCCGGCGAGGGCCCCGTCGACGGGTGGGAGCTGACGCTGCCCGCCTCGCTCCGGCTGCTCGCCGACGAGCGAAAGCTCCCGGTCGGCGAGGAGACCGTGGACGGCACTCCGTACGACTTCCGGATGGCCCGGCCGGTGCGCGACACGGTGCTCGACGACGCGTTCGGCGACCTGGCGCGCTCCGATAGCGGTACGGCGACGGTCGAGGTGCGCGACCCGGCCAGCGGCCGCGGGGTCGCGCTGTGGGTCGACCGCCACCACCCGTGGCTGATGGTCTACAGCGCCGACGACCAGCCCGGTGCGGCCTCGCGCCGGTCGCTGGCGGTGGAGCCGATGACCGCGCCACCCGATGCCTTCCGCAGCGGTCGCGACCTGCTCACCCTCGCCCCGGCCGGGCGACCCGGCGACGAGGTCTCAGTCTCCTGGGGGATCCGGGCGCTGCACTGACTCCTCGCCCGACCTGCGGTCCAGCAGGAGACGCAGCTCGCTGACCGCGACCCGGGCCCGGTCGCCGTCGGCGGACTGGATGCCGAGCGCCTGGATGCTGGTGCCGTCGGCGAGGTCGAGCGTGGCGAACGGCGCTCCGCGCGGCATCTGGACGGCGACCACCTCGGCCCAGACGTAGACCCGCCGCCGGTAGCCGTTGACGATCTCGAGGCCCGCGCTCGGTCGCGGTCACCCGGCACCGCACCAGAGCCCATGCCACCGCAACGACCATCGCGCCGACGAGCAGGAACGTCACCCGCTGGAAGAGGTCGACCCGTCCCCGCACCTCGGGGCCGATCGCGATCCACGCGGCGACGCAGACGACGAGCAGCAGGCCCCCGAAGAACACCATGGCCAACCGCACACCGAGAGGACGCCAGGTGTGCGGAAGGGGGCGTTCAGAGACGGCAGGCATGGATGTCGGTCACCAGGATCCCCCTGGCCCCGATGGTCCACAGCTCGTCCATGACCCGGTGGGCGCCGGCCCGCGGCACCATCGCCCGCACGGCGACCCAGCCCTGCCGATGCAGGGGCGAGACCGTCGGGCTCTCGATCCCCGGGGTGAGCGCCACGGCCTCACCCACCCGCTCCTCGGGGATGTCGTAGTCCATCATCACGTAGCTCCGAGCCACCATCACGCCCTCGAGCCGCCGCTGGAAGACGTCGAACCCGGCGGGCGTCCCACCGCCGCGGGTGATCAGCACGGCCTCCGACTCGAGGATCGGCTCGCCGAACACCGCAAGCCCCGCCTTGGCCAGCGTGCTGCCGGTCTCGACCACGTCGGCGATCACGTCGGCCACGCCGAGCTGGACGCTGGTCTCCACCGCGCCGTCGAGCCGGCTGACGGTGGCGTCGAGCCCGCGCTCGGCGAGGAACTGCCGCACGATCCCGACGTACGACGTGGCGATCCGGGTGCCCTGGAGCTGGGCGAGGTCGTCGTATCGGCCGAGCGGCCCGGCGAAGCGGAACGTGCTGCGACCGAAGCCGAGCCCGAGCACCTCCTCGGCCTTGGCGCCGGAGTCGAGCAGCAGGTCGCGTCCGGTGATCCCGACGTCGAGGGTGCCCTCGCCGACGTAGAGGGCGATGTCGCGCGGGCGCAGGTAGAAGAACTCCACGCCGTTCTCGGCGTCGAGCAGAGTGAGCTCCTTGGCGTCCTGGCGCTGGCGGTAGCCGGACTCCCGCAGCATCTCGGTGGCCGCCTGCGACAGCGCGCCCTTGTTGGGGACCGCGATCCGGAGCAGGTCGGGGGTGGTCATCGGTTCCTCACGGTCGGGCTCACAGGTGGGCGTAGACGTCGTCGAGGGTCAGTCCGGTCGCGAGCATCAGCACCTGGGCGTGGTAGAGCAGCTGGCTGAGCTCCTCGGCGGTCCGCTCGGGCGTCTCGTGCTCCGCGGCCATCCACGACTCGGCGGCCTCCTCGACCAGCTTCTTGCCGATCGCGTGGACGCCGGCGTCGAGCCGGGCCACCGTGCCGGAACCGTCGGGGTGTCGCTCGGCCTTGTCGGCCAGCTCCTCCCACAGCTGCTCGAACGTCTTCACGTGCAGCAGGGTAGTTCTCCGTTGACCCGCGCCCCGACCCCCGTCCAGGGTTGGCGGGTGAGCGACACCCTGACCTTCGACCGCCTGACCTGGCCGAGATCCACCGAACGGCTGACGATCCGCCCCGTCACCGTGGCCGACCTGACGGCGGTCTTCGGCTACCGGAGCCGTGAGGACGTCGCGGAGTGGATGCCGGGACGCCCGACGGCCTACGACGACTGGCTGCTGCTGATGGACCAGCAGGTGATGGAGCGCACGTTGGTCCTCGAGCTCGACGGCGCGGTTGTCGGAGACCTCTACCTGCACGTCGAGGACGGCTGGGCCCAGCACGAGGTGCGCGAGGCGGCCAGGAGCACGGTCGCCGAGATCGGGTGGTGCCTGGACTCGACCCACCAGGGGCAGGGCTACGTCACCGAGGCGGCGACGGAGCTCTTGCGGATCTGCTTCGAGGACCTCGGGCTGCGGCGGGTCAAGGCCGAGGCCTTCGCCGACAACCTCCCCTCGCTGCGGGTCATGGAGAAGCTCGGGATGCGGGCCGAGGCCCGGCACCGTCAGGAGTCACTGCACCGTGACCTCGGCTGGGTCGACAGCGTCACCTACGCGCTCCTGCGCGGCGAGTGGCGATCCGCCCGGTAGTCCGACGGGCGTGTGCGCCGGGGCAGCACGGGCAACACGTGCGTCGGGGACCACCGCGCCTGGTCCGGTGATCCCCGACGCTGTCGTTCACTGGCCGATCATGACCTGCCCGCCGGTGAACCGCTCGCCGTCAGGCGGACGCGTTGCCACGTGGGGCACGACGGCCACGTCGGACTGCCCCGTGCCGCATCGGCTCGGGGCCGCGCTGCTGGTCGTCGGCACGGCGACCGAGCCGATCGCGAAGGCCACGACGGCAGCCGCGACGGCGGCGAACGGAGCGGGGTGACGAGTGATGGTGGTGGGTGCGGTGTTCATGAGTGTTCCTCCGGTTCGGGGCCGGAACGTCCCGGCCTGAGGACACCGACACTCGGTCTAAGGGTGACCACTCGACATCGGAAGGATTCCCGATCCTGGCGAGACCACCCTCAGCCCGCGACGCGGCGCGCCACGGCTGCTGCGGCCCCGCGGTTCTCGACACCGAGCTTTGCCAGGACGTTGGAGACGTGGACGCTCACGGTCTTCTCGCTGATCACCAGGTCTTCCGCGATGGACTTGTTGGTGGCCCCCGTCGCCAGCCGGTCCAGCACCTCGCGCTCGCGCGGCGTCAGCCGGCTCAACGGCCCTTCGGTGGTGAGCGACCCGGGCAGTGGCACCCGGAACCGGGTGGCGACCCTGGCCGCTCGGAGCTCGAGCGCGCCGGCGCCCATCTCGTGGGCCGCGGACCAGCAGTCCACGAGGAGCTCGCGACCCTCGTCCCGACCGCCATGGGTCAGCAGCTCCTGGGCCAGCTCCAACCTCGGCTCCAGGACGAACAACGCCCCCGAACCAGCCGCGCGCTCAGCCGCAGCGCGGAAGTCCTCGATCGCGGACCGGCCCTCCGAGCCTGGCGGCGTAATCCCTCGGCGAGCGCGAGCTGGACGCCGCAGTACGTCGCTCGCCACTCCGCGGTGAGGCCCGACGCGCCCGCTCCAGCTGGCGACCGGCCAGGTCGTGCACGTCGGAGGTCTGGGAGTCCGGGACCGACCCAGCGATCGTCAGCGCGTGGAACCCGAGCCGAGCCGCTGCGGCGGCGACCGGGGCGGAGTCCCAGGTGCGCACGAGCGAGAGGTAGGCGCGGGCAGTCTTGAGACACCGGGCCGAGTCGCTCTCGAGGACAGCGATCTGGAAGAGCCTCCACGCCTCCTCAGGCTCGGGTGGTGGACCCGTCGTCACGATCTCGCACCGGTGTCCGGATAGGGCGCGGACAGCCGACCGGACATCGCCACAGGCGAGTGCGAGGTCTGCCCGTTCCGCCCACCACGGGTCGTCGTCGAGACCGAGGTCGCTGAGGTCCAGGAGCAGCTGTCCCGCGTCGTTCAGGCGGCCATCCCAGATGAGGGCCCAGATCACTGCGGCGCCACATTCCGCCGCTCCGAAAGCGAGTCCGGCCGTCAGCCCCTCAGCACGACCGGCTCGCGCTACCGCCTCGGACCGGGCGGCCTGGCCCGCGGACAGCAAATGCCAGGCCTGGATCGCGATGCAGCTGAGTGCCTCATGCCTGAGCCCGGCGCCACGCGCGAGCGCGACGCGCTGCTCCGCCAGCACACAGGCCTCGACCACCCGTCCCAGGCAGGCCAGCGCGTTGCACTTGAACACCTGCGCGAGCAGAAGGGCATCCGGCGCGCCGACCGTCTCGGCCTCCATGATTGCGCGGTCCGCAGCCTCCAGCGCCATCGCATACCTGCCTTCGACCAGGTGCAGCAGCGTCTGGGCTCCCAGGGCGTACGCCCGGTCCTCGCTCGGCGAGTCCCCCGCGTGCTCGAGCGCGAGCCGGACCGCCTCGGGGGCGCTCGCGGTGTCGTCGATGTTCATGGCGGAGAAGGCGAACGAGGCGTAGACCCGGCACACCGTGAGAGGGTCCGCGTCGGAGCCGAGCATGTCCACGGCCCGGCGGTTCAGGGCGTGCCAACGCTCGCCGTCTCCCTGGTCGAGGACCGACCGGGCAAGGGAGACGACGATCCCGACCTTGGGCCGACCCGCCACCGTCGGCGCGTCGGGAACCTCGTCCCACAACGCCAGCGCCCGCTGGAAGTGCGAGACCGACTCCGCTGCGCCGACCCGCTGGGCCAGGGTCCCGGCTCGGACGGACGCCGCAAGTGTGCGCGGTAGGTCGCCGGCCGAGGACCAGTGGAAGGCGAGCCGGCTCAGCAAGGACAGCCGCGGGTCGGGTTCCTCGTCGGCGCTTCGCTGGAGGATCTCAGCGAGCCGGGTGTGGAGGCGCGCCCGCTCGTCGGGAAGCAGGTCGTCGTACACGGCCTCGCGCAGGAGCGGGTGCCAGAACGCCAGGGAGCCTCCCTGGTGCCGGAGCAGGTTCGCCTCCAGCAACTCGCGTAGGTGCGTGTCCAGCACCTCGTCCCCGAGTCCGGCGAGGGGTCCGAGGGTGTCCAGGTGCACCCGCGTACCGTCCACCGCGGCCCAGCGCAGGACGTCCCTGGCACCGGTGGTCAGCGCATCGACCCTGGCCAGGAACAGGTCGGACAGCTGCCCCGGAACAGCCCCCGAGGCCGCTGCCGCGAGCTCCTCGGCGTACAAGGGGTTGCCTCCGGACCGCTCGAGCACCGACTGCACCTTCGTCGCGTCGGCGTCGGAGCCAGTGATGGCCGCCACGAGCCCCGCGACGGCTTCCCTGTCCAGGGGACCGAGCTCCAGCCGCGACCCAACGGGGAGCCGCCCGATCTCGGCCAGGACCTTGCGCGCCGGGTGCCGCCGGTGGACGTCCTCGGTGCGCACGGTGAGCAGGAGAAGCAGCGACCCTCTGGCCGTGCGCGACAGTGCCACAGCGAGGTCGCGGGTCGACGCGTCCGCCCAGTGCAGGTCCTCCAGCACGAGCAGCAGCGGTCCGTCCGCGGCTGTCTCGAGCACGGTGAGCCTCAGGTCGTCGAGGAGGTGCAGGTGCTCGACGCTCCCGGCCGCACCGCGTTCCAGGACGGTGCGCAGCCGGCGCGTCACCGGCCGCGACTCCAGGCCCCCGGCATCCAGGACGACCGGCCGCACGGCCTCGACCACCGGTGCGAACGAGATGTCGGCCTCGATGTCGAGACAGTGGCCGACCGCGACGGTGAAGCCCAGCTGCTCCGCGCGCCCCACCAGGTCGGTGACCAGTGTCGTCTTGCCGACGCCGGCCTCGCCGGCCACGACGACGATCTGCGGAGACCCTTTCAGGGCGAGCATCAGCGCACCGTACAACTCGGCGCGTTCCTGCTCCCGACCGAGCAGGGCAGGTGTCCCGCGGGATCCGGGCATGGGGGCCACCGCCTTGGCGTGTGCTACTGCTGGGTCCCGAGACCTGCCATGCTAAGCGCGGCACGTGGCGACCGCGACGCCCTTCCGGCGGGGCGGTGCTGCACATGCCAGGAGCACGGTCGCCGAGATCGGGTGGTGCCTGGACTCGACCCACCAGGGGCAGGGCTACGTCACCGAGGCGGCGACGGAGCTCGTGCGGATCTGTTTCGAGGACCTCGGGCTGCGACACCTCACCGCCCAGGCGTTCGCCGACAACGCGCCGTCCCTGCGAATGATGGACAAGCTCGGGATGCCGGCCGAGGCCCGGCACCGCCAGGAGTCACTGCACCATGACGTCGGCTGGGTCGACAGCGTGACGTATGCCGTGCTCGCCGACGAGTGGCGGACCGGCCCCTCCCTGCGGTGAGCCGGCAACGGGACGTCCGATCCGAGCCTGCCCTCAGGCCAGGTCACGAGCGAGAGCAGCGGCACCTCCGCGGTTCTCGACCCCGAGCTTGGCGAGCACGTTCGACACGTGCACGCTGACCGTCTTCTCACTGATCACGAGGTCGCCGGCGATCGCCTTGTTGGTCGCGCCGGTCGCGATCCGGTCGAGCACCTCGCGCTCGCGGGGCGTGAGCCGGCTAAGCGGTCCCTGACCTGTCCCTGCCCCCGGTAGCGGGACGCGGGCGCGGATGGCCAGTCGGGACGCCCGCCGCTCGAGGCCCCCCGCCCCCATCTCGTGCGCGGCAGTCCAGCAGCCCACCAGGAGCTCCCGCCCGGCGTCCCGCTTGCCGTGGTCCAACAGCTCATCAGCGAGGTCCAGGCGTGGCTCGAGCGCGAACAGCGCACCGAAAGGCTCCGCCAGCTCCACCGCCTGGCGGAGCAGCTCGGCGGCGGCCGCACCGGACACGCGCGCGGCGTACGCCTCGGCAAGTGCGAGCTGGACTCCCCAGTAGGTCGTCCGCCACTCGTCGGTGAGGCCGAGGTGCGCCTGCGCCAGCTCACGTGCCGCCCGTGTCCGCAGCCCCGAGACAGGGTGGTCGGCCGTGTACGCGACGAGGGTCAGTGCCTGGAAGCCGAAGCGCGCCGCGCAGGCAGCGAGCAGGGGCGAGTCCGCGCCTTCCACCCGGGCCAGGTACGAGGCGGCGGTCTCGAGCAGCGCCGACTCGTCCCTGCGGAGAGCGGCGATCCTGAACCTCGCCAGAGCATCCGTCTCATCGGCCGAGCTCCGGGCCGGGGTGACCTCCGGGGTGATGTCGGGCAAGACGCAGGACGCCGCGTCGGCATCTCCCCGGGCCAGCGCCAGCTCCGCACGCAGGACCGAGAGGTCGCACGCGGGCGCGAGATCGTGGAGCTCCGCCAGGAGTGTCTCCGCCTCGTCGAGCCGGCCGTCCCATGTCAGCGCGATGACCAGGGGTTCGCCGCACTGCGCCGCCGCCACGGCGAGGCCTTCCGCGAGAGCCTCTCGGTGGGCCGCTCGGGCGACGGACACGCCTTCGGCGACCTGCCCGAGCTCCAGCCACCGCATGGCGAGCTCACGCACCCGGTCGAGCGCCTCACCGATCATCCCCTCGCTGCGTGCCACCTCGACGGCCTGCTCCCAGACCTCTCTCGACTCGACCACCCGGCCGAGGTGCTTCAACGCGTCGGCCTTGAACATCAGGTCGAGAAGAAGCGGATTCACAGCGCTCACGGACCGGGCGGCCACGATCGCACGTTCGGCTGCCTCGAGACCTGCGGCGTATCGGAGGTTCACGTTGTGCACCAGGGCATGGGCCCCGAGCACGAAGGCCCGTTGCTCGGTGGGGGACTCTCCGGCGTACTCCTCCGCGAGGCGGATCGCCTCCGCCGTGAGGGCGAGGTCGCCGTTGAACACGGCGGAGAACGCGAAGGCGCAATGTGCCTGGCTGGCGACCAGGGGGTCGGTGTCGGGCTGGAGCATGTCGACCGCCCGGCGGTTGAGCACTGTGCCAGCGCTCGGCGCCCTGGTCGAGGTCGGCCGCGGCCAGGCTGATGACGACCTCGATCTTGGTGCGGCCCACCAGCGACTCCGCCTCGGGCACCCGGTCCCACAGGGACAGCACCCGCTCGAGGTGTGAGATCGCCTCGGGGGCACCGATCCGGAGCGCCACTCTCGCGGCTCGTTCGGAGGTCGTCAGGGTGTGCGGGAGGTCGTGAGCCGAGGACCAGTGGAACGCCAGCCGGCTCAACAAGGACAACCGCGGCTCGCGCTCGGCATCCACCCGCGCTTGGAGGATCGTGGCCAGCTCCGCGTGCAGCCGGACGCGTTCGTCGGGCAGGAGGTCGCCGTACACAGCCTCTCGCAACAGCGGGTGCCAGAACGAGAGCGAGTCGCCGACCCGGCGCAGGACGTGAGCGTCGAGCAGCTCGTGCAGATGGCGGCCCATCAGCTCGCCGTGCAGGCTTGCGAGCTCGGCGAGCGTGTCGACGTCCACTCGGGTCCCGTCCACGGAGGCAAGCCGCACCAGCCGCCGTGGATCATCGGGCAAGGCGTCGACGCGCGTCAGGAACAGGTCGGCCAGCTGCTCGGGGACGGTCCCCGGCCCGGCGGCGACGATCTCCTCGGCGTAGAGCGGGTTGCCCTCCGAACGGTCCAGGACCGACCGGACCCTCGCCGGATCGGCCTCCCCACCCGTCGCCGCCGCCACGATGCCGGCGATGCTGTCCCGGTCCAGCGGACCGACGTCGACGTGCCGGCCGCCCGGGACGCAGCTGATCTCGGCCAGTGCCTTGCGCGCGGGGTGCCGGCGATGCAGGTCGTCGGTCCGCACGGTCAGTACCAGGAGCAGACGACCGCGAGCGGTGCGCGAGAGCATGGCAGCGAGATCCCGCGTCGAGGCATCCGCCCAGTGCAGGTCCTCCAGCACCAGCAGCACCGGCCCGCCGCCGGCGGCCTCGAGCACGGTGAGGCGCAGGTCGTCGAGCAGGTGGAGCTGTTCGGAGCTCCGGGGCGTCGGCGGGTCGAGCAGCGCTCGCATGCGCCGCGCTGACGGACGGGACCCGAGATCCTCGACCTCGGTGACGAGCGAGCTGACGGCCTCGATGACCGGCGCGAACGAGATGTCGGCCTCGATGTCCAGACAATGACCTACAGCGACGATGAACCCCAGTTCCTCGGCCCGCCGAACGAGATCCGCGACCAACGTGGTCTTGCCGATCCCGGCGTCGCCATTCACGACCACCGTCTGCGGACTCCCGTGCAAGGCCAGCATCAGGGCGTCGTACAGCTCGGCACGTTCCCGCTCCCGGCCGAGGAGAGCGGTGTGTCACGCTCGCTCCCGGCATCGGATCCACCGCCTACGCGTGGGTGCACTCCACCCTCGAGTGCCACCCATGCTAGGCGCCGCCAGGTATGGCGCGCGACGGAGTTCTGCCCGGCGGTGTTCGGCGGAGCTCAGGGCCCGACCATCGCCTTGCCGCCCGTGTGGGCGATGGACCCGTCCGAGAAGGGAACCGTGATCGACGGTGGCGCCGGTGGCACGCTGCAGCGACTTGGGCCGGCGTTGGCCACCTGCGATATCGCCACGGAGCCGATGGCGATCACCGCGGCTGCCGCCACGGTCGCAGCCCCGGCTGTGATGTACGAGGCCGCGTGATGGGCGTTCGTGGTGTTCATGATGCTTCCTCCGCTTCATGGGCCGGTGACTCCGTCCCTCATGAACACCCACACTCGATCTGAGGCCGAGGCCTCGACATCGGAAGGAATCCGTATCCTCACGAGCGGCTCCACGAAGCGTCTAAGCAATCAGCCCGCTCGTCCGGCGAACCCGTGGGCCATCAGGTGTCGTGGGAGTCGCGCAGCGACCGCAGGGCCAGCGCGGTGTGGAGTGCGGCCGCGGCGGCCTCGTAGCCCTTGTCCTCGTGCGACCCCTCCAGCCCGGCGCGGTCGAGCGCCTGCTGGTCGTCGTCGCAGGTCAGGACGCCGAAGCCGACGGGCCTGCCGGTGTCGAGCGCGACCCGGGTCAGGCCGTCGGTGGCGGCCGAGCAGACGTAGTCGAAGTGGGGGGTGCCGCCACGCACGACCACCCCGAGAGCGACGACGGCGTCGTGGGTGCGGGCCAGCTCGGCGACGACCACGGGCAGCTCGAACGTGCCGGGCACCCGGACCTCGGTCACGTCGGTGACGCCGTACGCCGTGAGCGCGCGGCGGGTGCCGGCCAGCAGGCCGTCCATCACCTCGGTGTGCCACCGGGCGGCGACCACCCCGACGCTGAGGTCGGAGCAGTCGACGACCTCGTCGTCGGGGGCGCCGTGGCCGCTCACGGCTGCACCACCGAGGGCCGTCACAGGAGCGTCGAGCGTGGCCGGCAGGTCGGGCATCTGGTGCCCCATCCGGTCGCGCTTGGTCTGCAGGTAGGCCAGGTTGTGCCGGTTGGGCCGTGGCGTGAGCGGCTCCTGCGCCTCGATGTGCACCCCGAAGTCCTCGAGGCTGTCGGACTTGTCGGGGTTGTTGGTCAGCAGCCGCACCCGCGCCACGCCGAGGTCGCGCGAGCACCTGCGAGGCGGCGCCGTAGTGGCGTGCGTCGGCCGGCAGCCCGAGGTCGAGGTTGGCGTCGACCGTGTCGCGGCCGTCGTCCTGGAGGGCGTAGGCCCGGAGCTTGGCGACCAGCCCGATGCCGCGCCCCTCGTGGCCGCGGAGGTAGACCACGACGCCGCGGCCGGCGGCGACGACGCGCTCCAGCGCCTCGTCGAGCTGGGGGCCGCAGTCGCACCGCTGGGAGCCGAACACGTCACCGGTCAGGCACTCGGAGTGCACCCGCGTCAGCACCGGCTCCGGCCCGGACAGGTCGCCGTGCACGAGAGCGAGGTGCTCGGAGTCGTCGATCGTCGAGAGATAGCCGTACGCCGTGAACTCGCCGTGCCGGGTCGGCAGCCGGGTCTGTGCGACGCGGCGGACCAGGCGCTCGGTGCGGTGGCGGTAGCGGACCAGGTCCTCGATCGAGATCATCGCCAGTCCGTGCTCGTCGGCGAACGCCCGCAGCTCGGGGGCGCGCTTCATCGTGCCGTCGTCGTTGACCACCTCGACCAGCACCCCGGCAGGAGTGAGCCCGGCGAGCCGGGCCAGGTCGACCGCCGCCTCGGTGTGGCCGCGCCGCGACAGCACGCCGCCCTCGTGGTAGCGCAGCGGGAAGATGTGGCCGGGCCGGGTGACCTCCCACGGCTCGGTGGCCGAGTCGGCCAGCACGCGGGCGGTGTGGGCTCGGTCGGCGGCGCTGATGCCGGTGGTGACCCCGTCGCGGGCGTCGACCGAGATCGTGAACTGGGTGCGCATCTTGTCGCGGTTGTGTGGCGTCATCAGCGGGATCTCGAGCCGGTCGAGCATGTCGGCCGGCATCGGCACGCACACCACCCCGCTGCTGTGCCGGATCGTGAACGCCATCAGCTCCGGGGTCGCCTTGGCGGCGGCGAAGATGATGTCGCCCTCGTTCTCTCGGTCCTCGTCGTCGACGACGACCACGGCCTTGCCGGCGGCGATGTCGGCGATCGCGCGCTCGACGGTGTCCAGACGGATGGTCATGCCAGTACCTCCTCGAGTGCGGGGTCCCGCTCGGCGCGACTCGCCCGAAGCCAGACCACGAAGCCCCAGACCACCAGGGCGCCGTAGACGACGTAGAGGATCGCCGTCGGGTAGAGCTGGCTGTGCCACAGCAAGGGGACGCCGACCAGGTCGACGGCGATCCAGCACAACCAGAAGTCGGTCCAGCCCTTGGCCATCGCGAAGGTGGCGACGATGGACCCCACGAAGATCCAGGCGTCGCACCAGAAGTACCACCGCTCCACCGGGAAGCCGGCGCCGATCGCGGCGAAGAGCCACTGGAAGAGCAGGAGCCCCGCGGCCCAGGTCACGAGGTAGGCCAGCCGCTCGCCCGCCGTGGCCCAGCGCGGGGTGATCGCCGGGGCCGACTCCGCCCGGTGGGACCTGCTCTGCTGCCAGCGCCACCAGCCGTAGATGCTCACGACGATGAAGAAGACCTGGCGCCCTGCCTGCCCGAACAGCGGTGCGTGCGAGCCCGGCTGCAACGTGACCGCGAGGAACACAGTGAAGAGCAGGACGTTCCCGACGATCCCGACCGGCCAGGCCCAGACCCTGCGCCGCATCCCCCCGACCGCGGAGGCGAAGCCGAAGCCGTTGCCCAGGATCTCCCGCCAGGTGATCGGGTGGCCGGCGATGGTCAGGTGGGCGTCGTAGAGCGACTGCGCGAAGCTCATGCCCCCACCCCCTGCACGACCGGCTGGGCGACCGGCTGCACGCGCGGCTGCACGACCCCGCGCAGCTCGAGCTGACGAGCGACGTACTTGCCGATCACGTCGACCTCGAGGTTGACCGGGTCGCCGGGGCGCGGAAGCCGAGCGTCGTACGCCGCAGGGTCTCGGGGATCAGGCTGACGGTGAAGGACTCCTCCCCCGCCTCGACCACCGTCAGGCTCACGCCGTCGACGGTCACCGAGCCCTTGTCGACGAGGTAGGGCGCGAGGTCGGGGGGCATCGCGAACGTGACGACGTCCCAGTGCTCGCCGGGGTCGCGCCGCACCACCCGGCCCACGGCGTCGACGTGGCCCTGCACGAGATGACCCCCCAGGCGGGTGCCCGCGGTCGCGGCTCGCTCCAGGTTGACCCGGTCACTCGGCTCCAACGCCCCGAGCCCGGTCTTGGCGAGGGTCTCGGCCATCACGTCGGCGGTCCAGGTGTCGTCGGTGCGCCCGGCCACCGTCAGGCAGCAGCCGTTGACGGCGATCGAGTCGCCGAGGGCGGCGTCCTCGACCACGGTGGACGCCCGCACGGTGAGTCGCACGGCGTCGGACAGCCGTTCGACCGCCTCGACGGTGCCGAGCTCCTCGACGATGCCGGTGAACATTCAGGGTCTCCTCTCGCTTGGGGTCTCGACAGGCTCGACCGACGTCTCGGCCGACGGGGTCATGGTGATCCGTACGTTGACCTCGTCCCCGTCGTTCAGGGGTGCGAGGACGGTCACGTCGGTGACCGGCAGGTGCAGCGCTCGCGTGATCGTGGTGATTCCCAGGTCGCCGACGGCCGACGTCCCGGCACCGAGCAGCATCGGCGCCACGTAGGCGACGATCTCGTCGACCAGACCGGCCGCGAGGAACGCGGCGGCCAGGGTGGGCCCGCCCTCGAGGAAGACGTGCTGGCGGTCGCGGGCGAACAGGTCCTTCAGCGCGCCCTCGGGGTCGCGCGTGCGCAGGTGGACGGTCTCGGCGGCGTCGTCGAAGACCCGGCGGCCGGGGTCGAGGTCGCGCTCCCCCATCACCGCACGGAGCGGCTGGCGCGGGAGCGGCACCCCCTCCGCGTCGCGGACGGTCAGGAGGGGGTCGTCGACGGCGACCGTGTGGGTGCCGACCAGCATCGTGTCGCACAGGGCCCGCAGCCGGTGGGTGTCGGCGCGGGCGGCAGCGCTGGAGACCCAGCGGCTGGTGCCGTCGGTCGCGGCGCTCCGGCCGTCGAGGGTCGTCGCGAACTTCCAGGTGACGAACGGCCGGCCGTGCTCCACCGCGAAGGTCCACACCCGGTTCAACGCCCGGGCGTCGTCCTCGAGGACCCCGGTCTCGACCTCGACGCCGGCCGCGCGCAGAGTGTCGGCGCCGCCGATGGCGACCGGGTTGGTGTCGCGCTGGGCGACGACCACGCGTCGTACGCCGGCCTCGACGAGCGCGACCGCGCACGGCCCGGTGCGGCCGGTGTGGTTGCAGGGCTCGAGGGTGACCACGGCGGTGGCCCCGCGGGCCGCCGCGCCGGCGCGGGACAGGGCGTCCACCTCGGCGTGAGGGGCGCCGGCCCCGCGGTGGTAGCCCTCGGCGACCACGCTGCCGTCGGGCGCGAGCAGCACGCAGCCGACGCGCGGGTTGGGTCCGAGCGGTACGCCGTCGGTCGCCGCCAGCGCCAGGGCACGCCGCATCGCGGCCACCTCGGTCTGGCTGGCGGTCATCGGGGGCCTCCGGTCCGGTCACGTCACGGACTCCGGGGCCGGGCATCGCGCTCGCGGTGGTTCGGGAAGTGAACCGACGAGCACGGATGCCTGCGTGCGCTTCCCATCCGGACTTTGACCGTCGGTCCAGGAGTTCCACCTGGTCAACCGGCTGCTGGCTGCAGCCGGGTCGCGGACTTCCGAGGACTGCTCCTCGGTCACCGCCGGTGCGGAGTTTCACCGCCCCCAGAGCACGCGAGCACTTGGCTCTTGCTGGGACCAGGATAGCGCGCCTCCAGGACGGCTCAGGAGGCCGCCTGCTCGGCCTTCGTCCGGAGGGCCTCGACCATCGCGTCGGGGTCGTCGGCGTCGAAGACCGCCGACCCGGCCACGAACACGTCGGCGCCGGCCTCGGCGCAGCGCTCGATCGGTCTCCAGGCTGACGCCGCCGTCGACCTGGAGCCAGGTCTCGACGCCGTGCTTGTCCATCAGCGCGCGGGCCCGGCGGATCTTGGGCAGGCACACGTCGAGGAACTTCTGGCCGCCGAAGCCCGGCTCCACGGTCATGATCAGCACCATGTCGAGCTCGGGCAGCAGGTCCTCGTAGGGCTCGATCGGGGTCGCCGGCCGGAGCGCCATGCTGGCGCGGGCGCCCAGGGCGCGGATCTCGCGGGCCAGCCGGACCGGCGCCGCTGGCCGCCTCGACATGGAACGTCACGCTGCGCGCGCCCGCCTCGACGTACGCCGCAGCGTTGCGGTCGGCGTCGGCGATCATCAGGTGGGCGTCGATCGGGCAGGCTGCGTGGCCCTGCGTCAGCGCCTCGACCATGGTCGGCCCGAAGGTCAGGTTGGGCACGAAGTGGTTGTCCATCACGTCGACGTGCACCCAGTCGGCGCTCGGGATCCGGCCGAGCTCGGCCCCGAGCGCGGCGAAGTCGGCGGTCAGGATGCTCGGCGTGATCTGGATGCCCACGCGCGTCAGCCTAGGGCTCGTCACCGGGCCCGGTCGTGGAGGTGAGGCCGTTGGCCTCGTCCCGGTCGGCCCACTCGCGCAACGGCTCGATGTCGAAGACGTGGTCGTCGATGTCGGCGTGCAGGTCACCGAGCGCGGCGTAGCGCTCCGGCACCGTGAAGATCGTGAAGTCGTGCGGGTCGACGTCGTCGACCTCGTCCCACCGCACCGGCGTCGAGACCCGGGCGTCGGGGAACCCGCGCACCGAGTACGCCGCGGCGATGGTGTGGTCGCGGGCGTTCTGGTTGTAGTCGACGAAGAGGTGGTGGGGGTCGCGGTCCTTGCGCCACCACAACGTGGTGACGTCGTCGGGCATCCGGCGCTCGACCTCTCGGGCGAAGGCGAGCGCGGCGCGTCGTACCTCCTTGTGGCCGTGGTCGGGCCGGATCCGGACGTAGACGTGGAGCCCCTTGCCGCCGCTGGTCTTCGGGAAGCCGACCGCTCCGAGCTCGTCCAGGATCTCGTGGGTCACGGCGGCGACGCGCTGCACCTGGGCGAAGTCGCTGAGCGGACCTGGATCGAGGTCGATCCGCCACTCGTCGGGCTTCTCGGGGTCCTCGCGGCGGCTGTTCCACGGGTGGAACTCCACTGTCGACATCTGCACCGCCCAGATCACGGCGCCCAGCTCGGTCACGCACAGCTCGTCGGCGGTGCGGTTCCACCGGGGGAAGTGGAGCTGCACGGTCTCGACCCAGTCCGGGGCTCCGGACGGGAGCCGCTTCTGGTGCACCTTGTCCCCCGACAGCCCGGTCGGGAACCGGTGGAGCATGCACGGCCGCTCGAACAGCGCGTTCACGATGCCCGGGCCGACGCTGAGGTAGTAGTCGACGAGGTCGCGCTTGGTCGCCCCGCTCTCCGGGAAGTACGACCCGGTCCGGGTTGGTCACCTTGACCACCCGGTTGTCGACCTCGACCTCCACGAACGGCGACGCCATGCGGCCACCGTAGCGGCGCCGCTCACCCCTTCCGGAGCAGAGCCAGGAACATCGCGTCGGTGCCGTGCCGATGGGGCCAGAGCTGGGCGGTGCCGGCGAGCGGGCCGGCACAGTCGGGCACGTCGGCGCGCAGCCCGGCCGCAGCGGTCAGCAGCGCGGCCACGTCGCCGAGCGTCACGTCGTCACGATGCACCAGCAGCGAGCCGACGACGTCGCGGGTCTCGGCCAGCACCGGCGAGCAGGTGGCGTAGAGGACCACGCCGCCGGGGCGGACCAGGTCGACCGCCGCGGTGAGGAGAGCGCGCTGCAAGGGCAGCAGCGAGTCGAGATCCTCCGGCTGACGCCGCCAGCGGGCCTCGGGCCGGCGACGCAGCGCCCCCAGCCCGGTGCAGGGCGCGTCGACCAGGACGCGGTCGAACGACCCGGCGGGCCACGGCGGTGCGGTGCCGTCGGCGACGGTCACCTCTTCGACCCCCGTGGCGCCGGCCAGGGTGCGCCGGATCAGGTCGGCGCGGTGGGGCTGCAGCTCGTTGGCGACCAGCCTGGCCCCGCGCTCCGACGCCAGTGCGGCCAGCAGGGCCGCCTTGCCGCCCGGACCGGCGCAGAGGTCGAGCCAGCGTGCGTCGGCGCCCTCCAGGGGGGCCGCCGCCAGGGCGTGCGCGACCAGCTGGGAGCCCTCGTCCTGCGCGCCGGCCCGGCCTTCGGCGAGGGCAGGCACGTCGGCGGGGTTGCCGCCCGCCGAGACCGCGCCGTACGGCGAGAAGGCGAGTCGGCGTGCCGGCGAGCTCCGCGACGGTCGCGCGTCCGGGGCGGGCCACCAAGGTCACCGCCGGCGATGCGTTGTCGGCGGCCAGGAGCGCGTCGACCTCCTCGTCGCCCACGGCCGCTGCGAGCGCGTCGACGATCCACTGCGGGTGGGAGAAACGGGTCGCCCGGTCGGCGTGGAGCCGGTCGAGCCAGGTGTCGAGGTCGTGGGCGGAGACCTTGCGCAGGACGGCGTTGACGAACCCGGCCGGCCCCGGACCGACCTCCGAGCGCACCAGGTCGACGCTGGTGCTGATCGCGGCGTGGGGGGCGACCCGCATCCCGAGCAGCTGGTGACAGCCGAGCCGGAGGACGTCGAGGACCTTGGCCGCGGTGTTGGCCAGCGGCCGGTCGGTGCAGGCCGCCAGGATCGCGTCGTAGGTGCCCTGGCGCCGGATCGTGCCCGAGGCCAGCTCGGTGGCGAACGCCGCGTCCCGGCCCGACAGCCGGTGCTTGCCCAGGAAGTGCGGCAGCACGAGGTTGGTGTAGGCGTCCTTGGTCCGGACTGCCTTCAGCACCTCGAAGGAGGCCCGCCGCGCGGGGTCCGGGAGGGGGCTCACAGGTCGCCTGCCAGGAACTTCTTGGACAGCGACCTCGGCGCCACGGCCAGCCAGGCATCGGTGAGCACCTCGCGCAGCTCGTCGACGCCGAGCTCGCCGATCCGGCTCCGCTGGAGCAGGACGGCGTTGTAGCTGCGGAAGTGGTCGATGGTGAAGAACGGCCCGTCGGCCTCGACCAAGGCTGCCTTGTCCTCGGCGGTGGGAGTGCGGATCACCCACAGATCGGGGTACTCCTCACCGGTCGCGGGGTCGACGGCGTCGTGCCGCGGTGCGCGCTCGAGCACGAAGCCGCGGGGCTTGGGCTTCTGCCTGACCAGGTAGGTCGGTCGGTCGCCCCACGACGTACCGAGCTCCACCTCGGGGAGGGATCGGCAGATCGCGTCGAGGTCGGCCACCCTGGCCCGGCGGGGCACTACGCCAGCACCTCGCCGCCGCTGAGCCGGAGCCCGCGTGCCCAGTCGGCGGCCGCCATCGCGCGCTTGCCCACCGCCTGCACGTCGCCGAGGCGCACGGCCCCACCGCCGGTGCCGACGACCACGGCCTTCTTGCCGGCCAGGATCTCGCCGGGTGGCAGCGCGCCGTCGGCCGGGGTCACCGGGCCGAGCTTGACCCGCTCGCCGGCGTAGGTCGTCCAGGCACCGGGCGCGGGCGTGCACGAGCGCACCATCCGGTCGACCGCGGCCGCCGACTGACTCCAGTCGACCCGGGCGTCGTCGACGGTGACCTTGGGGGCGTAGGACACCCCTTCGTCGGACTGCGGACGCGCTTCCAGCGAACCGTCGGCGATGCCGTCGAGGGTGGCGACCAGCAGGCCGGCGCCGCCCTCGGCGAGCCGGGCGAGCAGCTCTCCGGAGGTGTCCGAGGGCTTGATCGTCTCGGTCATCACCCCGAAGACGGGGCCGGCGTCGAGCTCCTCGACCAGGCGGAACGTCGTCGCCCCGGTCACGTCGTCGCCGGCCCGGATCGCGTGCTGCACGGGCGCCGCCCCGCGCCAGGCCGGCAGGAGCGAGAAGTGGAGGTTGACCCAGCCGTGCGGCGGGATGTCGAGGGCCGACTGGGGCAGCAGCGCGCCGTAGGCCACGACCGGGCACACGTCGGGCGCCAGCGCTCGCAACGCCTCCAGGAACTCCGGGTCTCGCGGGCGGGGGGGCTTGAGCACCGGTACGTCGATTGCCTCGGCCGCCCAGGCCACCGGAGAGGGCGTCACCCTCCGGCCGCGTCCGCTCGGAGCGTCGGGCCGGGTCACCACCCCGACCACCTCGTGAGCGGACTCGGCGAGCGCCCGAAGGGCGGGCAGTGCGACGTCGGGGGTCCCGGCGAAGACGACGCGCATCAGCGCTGCCCCTTCACAGCCCGAGCCCGCCGGTCGGGTGCGGCGACACCTTGACCTGGGGGGCGCCGGCGAGGCCGAACCACTCGGACTCGCGGATCTCCTTCATCGCCTGCTTGCGCAGCTCGGGGGTGAGCCGGTCGATGAAGAGCACGCCGTCGAGGTGGTCGGTCTCGTGCTGGATCGCCCGGGCCAGCAGGTCGCTGCCGGAGATCGTCACCGGCTCGCCGTACATGTCGAAGCCGCGGGCGACCACGGACAGCGCGCGCCGACAGTCGATCGACAGGCCGGGGAGCGACAGGCAGCCCTCCTCGCCGTCCTGGGTCTCCTCCGACAGGTCGAGCACGGGGTTGACCAGGTGGCCGACCTCGCCCTCGATGTTCCAGGTGAAGACGCGCAGGCCCACGCCGATCTGCGGTGCCGCCAGCCCGGCGCCGGGCGCCTCGAGCATGGTGTCGGTGAGGTCACCGACCAGCCTGCGCAGCTCCTTGTCGAAGTCGACGACCTCGATCGCTGTGCTGCGCAGGACGGGGTCGCCGAACAGACGGATCGGCTGGATGGCCACAGGGCTCCTCTCGGTCGCCGCTCCGCACACCCTCCGGACCGGCCAGGCCGAGTCTAGGAGGGGGCGCGGACTGAGGGAGAGTCGCCGGGTCTGCGTAGGGTGTGCCGCATGCCGAGCGTCTCCGAGAGGTTCGCGGAGATCCGCCACGTACGGTCCGGGCTGGTCGGCCGGGTCGCGCGCTACGGCGTCGGCTCGGTCGTCGCGACGATCTGCAGCCAGGTCACGTTCCTGGTCCTCTACGGGCCCGTCGGAGCCGGTACGACGCTCACCTCGACCCTCGCCTGGCTCGCCGGCGCGATCCCCAACTACTTCCTCAACCGCTCGTGGACCTGGGGTCGGCGCGGACGTCCCAGCCTGACCCGCGAGCTCCTGCCCTACGCCGCGATCGTCTTCGGCACCCTCGGCCTGGCGATCGTGGCCACCGGTCTCGGCGCGGCCGCCCTCGATCGCACGTCGGTCTCCCACACGACCGAGACGTTCCTGGTCTGGGGGATCTACTTCACCGTCTACGTCGTGATGTTCGGGGTCCGCTTCTTCCTCTTCGACCGCCTGTTCCGCCCCCGGGATCCCGCCCCCGAGCCCCGCTGAAGCGTCCGACACCCCGCCGAGAACCTGCCGAGAACCTGCCGCCAAGCTGCCGCCAACCTGCCGCAGGGGTCGCCCCCGATGGGCGATTTCGAGCGCGGCAGGCTAGGTTTCTTGCCGTCCGCCGGGTATGAGGAAGGGAGCCACGAATGCGTGTCCTGGTGTTGGGGGGCGACGGTTACCTCGGGTGGCCGACGGCCATGAGTCTGTCGGCCCACGGTCACGAGGTGGCGGTGGCCGACAACTACCTGCGCCGGCAGCTGGTCACCCAGTCGGGCAGCGACAGCCTGACCCCGATCCTCAACCTCCCCCAGCGCGCCGCCGCCTGGCAGGAGGTGTCGGGCCGCACCATCGACGTCCACCTCGTCGACCTGTGCGACTTCGACCTGCTCAACCGCATCGTGCGCGACTTCCACCCCGACGCGATCGTCCACTACGGCCAGATCCCGTCGGCGCCCTACTCGATGCAGGGCCGCCCGCAGGCGGTCTTCACGCAGATGAACAACATCGAGAACAACCTCAACGTCATCTTCGCGATCCTCGAGAACAACCCCGACTGCCACCTGATCAAGCTCGGCACGATGGGCGAGTACGGCTGCCCCAACATCGACATCGAGGAGGGCTACCTCGAGATCGAGCACAAGGGCCGCACCGACACCCTGCCGTTCCCGAAGCTGCCCCACAGCTGGTACCACGCCAGCAAGGTCGCCGACTCGACCAACATCCACTTCGCCAGCCGGGTCTACGGCCTGCGCGCCACCGACCTCAACCAGGGCGTCGTCTACGGCGTCCACACCGAGGAGACCCTGCTCGACGACCGCCTGCTCACCCGGTTCGACTACGACGAGCAGTTCGGCACCGCGCTCAACCGGTTCTGCCTCCAGGCCGTCGTCGGCCGGCCGCTGACCGTCTACGGCAGCGGCGGGCAGACCCGTGGCTTCCTCAACATCCGCGACACCCTCGCCTGCGTGGAGCTGGCGGTGCTCAACCCCGCCGACCGTGGCGAGATGCGGGTCTACAACCAGTTCACCGAGTCCTTCTCCATCCGCGACCTCGCGGTCGCCGTGCAGCACGCCGGCAAGGAGCTCGGGCTCGACGTGGAGATCGGTGAGGTCGAGAACCCGCGCTCGGAGGCGCAGGAGCACTACTACAACCCGACCCACACCAAGCTGCTCGACCTCGGGCTGAAGCCGACGCTGCTGTCCGACGACCTCGTCACCGACACCCTCAGCACGCTGCTGAAGTTCCAGGACCGCACCGTCCACGAGGCCATCGCTCCTCGCACCACGTGGCGGTGACGCAGACCGGTCGCGTCCTGGTCACCGGCGGCGCCGGGTTCATCGGCGTCAACCTGGCACCCGTGCTGGCCGAGCTGGGTCTGGAGACCCGCTGCTACGACACCTTCAGCACCGGCCGCCGCGCCGACGCCGAGCGCGCGGCGTACGACGAGATCGTCGAGGGCGACATCCTCGACGCGGCCGCGCTGGCCGAGGCCGCGCGCGACTGCACCCACGTCGTCCACCTCGCCGCGCAGGCCGGGGTCCCGGCATCGGTCGCCGACCCGGTCACCGACTGCGAGCTCAACGTCCGCGGCACGCTGCACGCCCTCCTCGCCGCCCGGGACGCCGGCGTGCAGGGCTTCGTGCTTGCGTCGTCCAGCGCTCCGCTCGGCGAGATCACCCCGCCCGCCCACGAAGGCCTGGTGCCCCGGCCCACCTCCCCCTACGGCGCCTCCAAGCTGGCCGGCGAGGCCTACTGCTCCGCGTTCGCGGGCTCCTACGGGCTGCCGACCGTGGCCCTGCGCTTCTCCAACGTCTACGGCCCCTACAGCTACCACAAGGGCTCCGTCGTGGCGGCGTTCTGCAAGGCGGCCCTCGCCGGAGAGCCGCTCGTCGTCTACGGCGACGGCTCCCAGACCCGCGACTTCGTCTTCGTCGACGACCTGTGCCGCGGCATCGCGTCCGCGGTGACCGTCGGTGGCACCGGCCTGGTCGCCCATCTCGCCTCCGGCACCGAGACCACCGTGCTCGAGGTCGCCCGACAGGTCTCGGCCCGCGCGGGAGAGGTGCCGATCGAGCACCGCCCGGCCCGGGCCGGCGACGTCACCCGCAGCTTCTCCGACATCTCGCTGGCCCGGGAGCGCTTCGGGTTCGACCCGAGGGTCACGCTCGCCGAGGGTCTGGACCGCACCGTGGCCTGGTTCCGGGAGTCCGGCGCGTGAGCCGAGCCCGGCGCGGCCGCAGCGCGCCGCGGCGACCGAGGTCCGGGCCGCGGCGGTGGACTACGCGCTCGCCGACCGCCCTGAGGCCGGCGAGCGGTCCGGCGACCGCTCCGACGAGCCGACGCTCGCGGTCGTGATGGCGGCCTACAACGAGTCCGGCTCGGTCGGACCCGTCCTCGACACCCTGCCCGCCACCGTGTGCGGCCTGCGGGTGTGCCCTGTGGTGATCGACGACGGCAGCACCGACGACACCCGCGAGGAGGCCCGGCAGGCCGGCGCCGTGGTCGGCACCCACCGGCACAACCTCGGCCAGGGTGACGCACTCCGCACCGGCTTCGCCCTCGCCGGCCGCCTCGGCGCCCGGGTCGTGGTCACCATGGACGCCGACGGCCAGCACGATCCCGCCGACCTGCCGGCCCTGGTCGGACCGGTCGTCGCCGGCGAGGCCGACTACGTCCAGGGCTCGCGGTTCCTCGGCCGCTACGACGACGCCGGAAGCGCCCGCGACCTCGGCATCCGGGGCTTCACCCGGCTGATCGCGTTCCTCGCCCACACCCCGATCACCGACTGCACCAACGGCTATCGCGCTGTCGACGGCCCCTCCTTGGCCCGGCTCCAGCTGGTCGAGGACCGGTTCTCGGCACCCGAGATCCTGATCCAGGCGGCCGGGCACGGCCTGCGCATCCGAGAGGTGCCGGTCCACATCCGCAGCCGTGAGGTCGGGGAGAGCAAGAAGCCGCGTGGCCTCGGCTACCCGCTGGGCTTCCTCGGCGCCATCCTCCGCTCCTGGGTCCGGGCTCGCCGCCCGGGATCGTGAGCGCCCGCGGATGAGCGCTCTCCTCGCGTTGCTCCTCGTGCTCGTCCTGCCGACGCTGGCAGGGGTGGTCGCGCTGTCCGACGATCCCGAGCCGGACCAGGACTCCCGCCTCCTCAGCTGGGACGTTCTCTGGTCCCGTGGGCTCGCGTGCGGCATCTCTGCGTGGCTGCTCGGCTCCGGCCTGCTCGCCCGCACCGTGGGCCTCACCGCCACCTCCGCCTGGATCTGGGACGCCGCGGTCGCGGCGGCCTCCGTCGTCGTCCTGGCACTCCCACGCCAGCGAACGCGCCTGGGTGCAGTGCTGTGTCCGGCCGGCCGGCGCTTCGCAGAGGTCGCTGGACTGACCGCCCTGCTGTTCGCACCCCTCGGCTTCGTCATCGTCCGTACGTCGTGGTCTCCCCTGGGCTCCACGCCGTGGTACTACTACGGCCTCGCCCGCCAGGTCGCCGAGGTGGGGCACATCCCCGCGTCTTCCATCGAGTTCGCGACCACGACGCCGTTCCTCAACGACTACCACCTGTTCACGACCGCGACCGCGATGCTGCTCACCCAGCATCCCCACGACCCCGTCACGGTGCTGTCGATCATCAACCTCCTGGGCGTCCTCTTCCTGGGCATCGGCGCTGTGGCCCTCACCTCGGCCCTGGGTGCGGAGCGGTTCACCGCGCTGCTCGCCCTCCCGGTGGCGATCACGACCGGGATCGGGGCCATCCGCTCGGCCGGCTACCGGCCCGAGGGCTTCGCCCTGGGACTCGTGCTCCTCATCGTGGCGCTGGCGATCGACTGGTTGCGCCGAGGAGACCGCCTGTCCCTGGTTCCCGCGGCCGTGCTGGTCGCCACCTTGTCCCAGGTGCACGGCATCGCCGCCGTCACCGCCGGAGTCCTGGTGACCGCCGCGGCGCTGGCTCTCCTCGCCCGAGGACCGCGCGGAGTGCAGCTGCGCCGGACCGGGATCGCCCTGGCGGCGTTCGTGGTGGCCGTGCTCGTCACCGGCCTGGTCTTCAGGGAGGCCTCCGGCACCGTCCACGCCGGTGGCCTCGTGGACCGTGGAGGTCTGGCCGACCCGACGTGGGCGTTCTACGCCGCCGCGCGCGGCATGCCGCCGTCGCTGCCCCCCAGCAACGGGAGCATGCTCTGGGACGTCCTGGGCTACCTCTACGGCCGGTCCTGGATCTGGATGGCCCCGGTGGCCGTGCTGACCATCATCGGGCTGTGGCGGCGCAGGCGGGCCTCGGACATCCGAGTGCTGCTGCTGTTCACCGTCCTCTCGCTGATCGGGCTGGCGCTGGTCGCCTCGCTGTTCATGCTCGCGTGGCAGGGCTACGTCCCGCGGCGGACCGGTGCTTCGCGGATCCCGCTGGATGCCAGCCTGTTGTCGCCGCCGTTGGTCGCCATCGGCCTCGGCAGCGTGTGCGACGCGACGTGGCGCTGGCGCGGGCGTTCGGTGGTCCGCAAGCACCTGCGCCGTCCGCTCCTGCTCGTCCTGCTCTCGCTGTGCGGGGTCGTCTCGATGCTGGGTGTCGCTCAGTACGACAGCCGCCTCGCCCTCTCCCGCGACGACCTCGCGGTGTGGGAGTCGCTGCCGGTGCGTCAGGGAGACGTGGTGCTCACCAACGGCTACACCGAGGGCTTCGTCCCCGACGTGACCAAGGGTGTGGGCCTGCTCGACGGGCGAGCGCCGTACACCTTCGACAGCCTGCTGACGCGGGCCAACGGCCTGCTGAGCGGAGCGAACGCGTTCTTCACCGATCCGGCCGCGCACTGGGACTACTTGGCGCGCAACCACGTGCGGTGGGTGGTGGTGGGTGACCCGTCCACCTACGCGCTCAGCACGGGGAACACCTGGTACGTGCCCGACCCGCTCGACGCGCTGGACCAGTGCGACGGCCTGCGCAAGGTCACCACCAGCCAGCGACTGACCGTCTACCGCGTGGTCGACTCCGGCCCGGGCGGCTGCACGGCCGGAGGCTGAGCCGGGCCGACGGGGTCAGTCGATGGTCATCGGGTCGACCTGGATGCGCACCGGGTCGAGCTTGCGGGCCGACCGCACGCGCAGCACCTCACCCAGCGCCCGCGACAGGGCGACCGCCTGCGCGCGGGGAGCCCGGACGACCGCGCGCACGTGGTCGTCGTCGACCGGCACCGGCCCGAGCACCTCGCAGCCGGCCGGCCGGTCGAGCAGTGTGAGGGCGTCCTCGACGGCCCCCGGGTCGCCGGTGATCGTGGCGAGCCGGCTCGCCGGCGGCAGGTGGGCCTCGGCCCGGCTCTCGGCCTCGCGGCGGGCGAAGCCGGAGGGGTCCCAGCGCACGAGCGCCTGGACGACCGGCTGGGCCGGGTCGCCGACCGCCACGACGGTGGCTCCCGGGGCGACCAGCCCGGCCGCCCCGAGCCAGCGCCGCAGGGCCTCCTCCTCGGTGCGGAGGTCGGGCCGGGCCAGGGCGAGCCAGGTGTCGAGCAGCACCACTGCGGCATAGCCGCCCTCGGCCACCGGCTCGGCTCCGGGCGTCGCGACCACGACGGCGGGCCGCGCACCCACGGCGGCCACGACGTGGTCGCCGCCCGACGCGACGACCGGTGTCGACGGGAACGCCCGACCGACCTCCTCGGCGGTCCGCCGCTCCCCCACCACCGGTGCCCGCAGTCCTCGGTGACCGCACTCCGGGCAGGACCACGCCTGCACGACGGTGCCGCACCAGCGGCACGCCGGGGGGCTCGCCTTACCGGCCACGGCGAGCGGGCCGGTGCAGGTGGCGCACCTGGCCGGCGTACGGCAGCGCTCGCAGGCCAGGGCGGGTGCGTAGCCGCGGCGCGGCGTCTGCAGCAGCACGGGCCCACGCTCCAGGCCGGCACCGATGACGTCGTGCACCTGCTTGGGCATCCGCGAGGCCCGGGCCAGCGGGTCGCGCTCGAGCTCGCGGTCGGTGGCGCCGCTCACCGAGACCGTCACCGCTGCCCGCACCGCCTCGCGCGACGGCACGATCTCGTGGGCCCAGCCGGTGGCGACCAGCTGCTCGGCCTCGACGCTGCGCGAGAAGCCGCCGACCAGCACCGCGGCGTCCTCGAGGAGGGCCCGGCTGAGCAGCACCTCGCGGGCGTGAGGGTAGGGCGCGCGGGGCTCGGCATGGAGGTCGTCGCCGTCGTCCCAGATCGCGACCAACCCGAGGTCGTGGACAGGGGCGAACGACGCGGCACGGGTGCCGACCACGATCCGGCGGGTGCCGCGCGAGACGGCCAGGAACTCGCGGTAGCGACGGGCCGGACCCGCCCCGGCCGTGAGCACGACATGGTGCCCGGCCCCCAGCACGTCGGTGAGCGCGGCGTCGACCCGGGCCAGGTCGCGATGGTCGGGAACCACGACCACGCTGCCGCGGCCCGACGCGAGGGTGGCGGCAGCCGCGGCGGCGAGCAGGCGCGGCCAGTCGTCACCGGGCAGCGCCGACCAGACTGCGCGCGGCGTGCCTCCCGTCGCCAGGTGGGCGAGGTAGGCGTCGGCGGCGGCGTAGCCCGACCAGGCCCGCCGCAGGGGCTCGGGGTCGACCTCGAGGGGTTCCTCCGGGGGTGAGGCCTTGGCCTCGGTCGTCGCGTGCCGGGCCGGGACGGCAAGGCGGAGCACGTCGGAGCGCGTGCCGGCGTAGCGCTCGGCCAGCACCCCGGCCAGGTCGGCGACGGCGGGCAGGAGCACCGGCTCGGGGCTCACCACCCGCCGCAACGGGGTCAGGGTGCCGGTGTGCTCGGACGACGCCGCCCTGGCCACCACGAACCCGTCGAGGTCCTTCCCGGCGAACCGCACCTTGACCCGCGCCCCCGGCACGGCGCGCTCGGCCATCGATGCAGGGACGGCGTAGTCGAAGGGCCGGTCGAGGTGGGCCAGCGGAGTCTCCACGAGCACCCGCGCCACCGGGTCGACCTCGGCGACCGGCTCGACCGCTGCCTTGCGTCTGGGCTTGCCGGCGGAGCGGACCGTCGCGCGCACGCTCGCCTGGAGACCCGGCAGGGTCTCGTGCGGAGCGGGTCCGGGGTCGGCCATCCCGCAGTTCTACCAGCGGCCGCCGACGCAGCTGGGCCCTAGGGGGCGACCGGTGGTGTGGCGGCCGAGAACGTCGCGGTGTGCTCGTGCGTCGTGCGGCTGGTCGCGGTCACCTCGACCGTGAGGCGCTTGCCCGCGTCACCCGCCTTCACGAGGTACGACGACCGGCGGGCGCCCGCGATCGCCGCACCGTCGGCGTACCACCGGTAGGCGAACGTGTGCCCATCCTTGCCGGTCCACGCTCCGGGCCTGGCGACCAGGGTCGAGCCCACCTGCACCGTCCCCCGGATCGTCGGCGCCGACCGCGGCATGGGTCCCCGGCCGCAGGAGTAGACCCGGACGTCGTCGAGGAACCAGCCCGGCAGGGCGATGGAGTTGTCGGTGTTCATGGTGAACTGCAGCCGGACCGCGTGTCCGGCCTTGCTGGTCAGGCTCATCCGACTCGCCGTCCAGCCGTGGCTGTCGCGGCTGAAGGTGAGGCGGCCACCGGCCGGGTTGCCGGAGTAGGTGCGCAGGCGGTCGTGCGGGCCGTTCACCCAGGGCCGCGACGCGGTGCCGCGCATCCCGCTCGCAGTGGTGTCGTCGGCCAGCTCGACCGTCCCGCCGTCGAAGTTGCCCTTCAAGATGAAGTCGAGCACCCGCCACTGGTGGAACCACAGGAAGGCCGGACGCCCGGCCGGCAGCGCGTGCGGACGGGCCATGGTCACGGAGCTGGTGCCGATGTTCTCGGGGTCGGTGGAGAACCACGACCGCAGTCCCGAGGTGGCGTTGGCGGGTGCGTCGGCCGACGGCGCACGGCTCCACGTCGGTCCGGGCACGAACTCGGTGGTCGGCCTCCCGGTCTCCGAGTCGAAGAGCACCCGCACCGGGCCGGTGCCGCGCGGACACGTCATCGGCGCGTCCTTCGGCTGTGGCGCCGACGGCGGCGTGACCCGCAGCTCGGTGGCGAGCGTCGCCTGGTGGACGCTGCGGCAGTCGGCGGCGGTGAACCCGACGGTTCCGTGCCGGGCCAGCGCGTGGCAGCTCTGCTCGAGCTGCGCCGCCAGGTCGGCGTAGTCGCTGCCGGAGACCAGATGCTGGATCACCGACAGGGCGAGCATGGCGGTCTTGGTCAGCATCGGGCCGTGGTCGATCCCACGCACGACGTGGCCGTCCTGGGTGCCGCCTTGCGAGATCAGGTAGAAGGTGCGGTTGCCGACCCCGCTGTCGGTGTGGACGCCGTCGTTGTCGTTGTAGATGTCCTCGCCGACGTAGGCCGCTCCGGTCATCCGGTCGGGCTGGCCGAACCTGCCGGGCCTGCTGAGGTCACGGACCGCCCCGATCGGCAGGTCCTCACCGATGGTCCAGCTGTGGGGGCTGTCGCCGGGCGAGGCGTGGCGGTGGTCGATGATCTCGCCCATCACGTCGGCCAGCGACTCGTTCATCGCGCCCGACTGGCCCCAGTAGAACAACCGGCTGCTGTGGTCGATCACGCCGTGGGTCATCTCGTGGCCGACGACGTCGTCGGCGCCGGCGAAACCCTCGCCGTAGAACATCTGCTGGCCGTTCCAGAACGCGTTCTGCATCGGGCACTCCAGCCCCAGTGCGCAGAACCGCACGGTCGCGGCGAGCTTCGGCTGCCCCGCGACGTCGACGCCGAGCAGCTGAGTGAGGTCGAGACCGCCGATCCGCTGGTAGAACCGCGCGACCACCCCGCCGAGCTCGAACGCCTCGTTGACGTCGGCCAGCGCGCTGGCCGGACCGGTCTCCGTGCGCGCGAAGCCCTGGGTGCACGGCGCGTCGACGGCGATCGTGTTGCCGTCGTCGCACACCACGCGGTCGAGCTGCTCGACCCGGTCGACGTCGAGGACGACCACCCCGGTGCGGTCGTCGACCAGCACCGAGCGCCGGAACCCCGGGCCGCCGCTGACCACGACCTGCCAGACCCCTCGCGGAGCCGTGCGTGGATCGCTGGTGCGGGCGATCCCGAGCGCCGCGGGGTCCCACAGCTTGCGCACGGGCGTGCTCGTGCGGAGGTCGGCGCGGGCCGGGTGGCCGGGCGTCTTGAGCGCGACCGCGAGTGCCGTGTGGGCCGCCCGCCGGCCGGAGTACGTCGCGCCAGGCACGGTGGCGGTCGAGACCGAGGCTGTGATCGAGGCGAGGCTGCGGTCTGGGCGCAGGTCGACCGCGACCGCGCCGGCGACCACGGGGAGTCCCCCGCGTCGCTGGGCGAAGTGAACGACCCGGTCGCCGGTCACCGTCCGCAGCACGGTCCCGCCGACCAGGCGGGTGCCGGGCCGGCCGACGCCGACCAGCGCGCCGTACCGCGTGAGCTGGGCGCGGGCGGCCGCGCGCGGCGACAGGGCCCGGATGGCGGTGGGCGGGCGCGACTCGCCGTCGACGCTGACGACCCGCGCGAGACCATCCGGGCCCTGGGAGACGCGGACACTGCCGCGGGTGTCGGCCACGAGCCGACCGAGCGCCGCGGCGCTCCGCGAGCCCGGCGCCGCCCCCCGCGGCGCTGCATCGGTCGGCGCCGTCGCCGCGGTCGTGATGCCGAGCGTCACCACCGTGCCGATGGCCGCCACGGTCAAGGAACCCACCCGGATCGCCCCCCGTCTGGCCCCTCCGGGCCCGTGGTCCTCCGGGCAATCTAGAACGCCGAGGGCGCCCGACGGCAGCGTCGAGCGGTCAAGAAGTGGTCACGATCCAGCAGTCAGTCGGAGAGGCCGGCGGCCTTGCGGAGGGCGTCGACGCGGTCGGTGCGCTCCCAGGTGAACTCCGGCAGCTCGCGCCCGAAGTGACCGTAGGCGGCGGTGAGGGCATAGATCGGCCGGAGCAGGTCGAGGTCCTCGATGATCGCGGCCGGGCGCAGGTCGAAGACATCGAGCACGGCCTGCTGGATCTCGTGGTCGGGGATCACGCCGGTGCCGAACGTCTCCACGAACACGCCGACCGGCTGGGCCTTGCCGATCGCGTAGGCGACCTGCGCCTCGCAACGGCGCGCCAGGCCGGCGGCCACGACGTTCTTGGCGACCCACCGCATCGCGTACGCGGCCGAGCGGTCGACCTTCGACGGGTCCTTGCCGGAGAACGCGCCGCCACCGTGGCGAGCCATCCCGCCGTAGGTGTCGACGATGATCTTGCGGCCGGTCAGGCCGGCGTCGCCCATCGGACCACCCACCACGAAGCGGCCGGTCGGGTTGACCAGGAGGCGGTAGCCCTCCGACGGGATGTCGAAGGTGGCCAGCACCGGGTCGATGACGTGCTTCTTGATGTCGGGCTCGAGGGTGTCGACGAGGTCGACGTCGTCGGCGTGCTGGGTCGAGAGCACGACGGTGTCGACGCGGACGGGGCGGTTGTCCTCGTCGTACTCGATCGTGACCTGGGTCTTGCCATCGGGCCGCAGGTAGGCCAGCGTGCCGTCGTTGCGTACGGCGGTCAGCCGCTCGGCGAGGCGCTGGGCCATCGTGATCGGCAGGGGCATCAGGACGTCGGTGTCGTCGCAGGCGTAGCCGAACATCAGGCCCTGGTCGCCGGCGCCCTGCTTGTCCATCGCGTCGACCGAGCCGGTGCGCGCCTCGTGACCGGAGTCGACGCCCTGGGCGATGTCACCCGACTGGCCGCCGATCGCGACCATGACGCCGCACGAGTGACCGTCGAAGCCCTTCTCCGAGGAGTCGTAGCCGATGCGGAGGATCCGCTCGCGCACGACCTGCTTGACGTCGACGTAGCCGGTCGTGGTGACCTCGCCGGCGACCACCACCAGCCCGGTGGTGAGCAGGGTCTCGACGGCGACCCGGCTGTGCGCGTCCTGACGCAACATCTCGTCGAGCACGGAGTCGCTGATCTGGTCGGCGATCTTGTCGGGGTGCCCCTCGGTGACGGATTCCGAGGTGAACAGTCGTCCGGTCACGGTCTGCTTGCTCCTACACGGGTTGTCGCTGGTCATGCGCTGGTCGGGGTGAAAGCGTCCGGGTCACGATAGCGGTCGGCTCCGCCGCTCGAAGACTCCTGCCGCCGGGTGGTCAAGGGGCCAGGCGGCGGGCGACCTGGTCCCAGATCGCATGGGCGACGGCGGTCTTCGACCCGTGGGGTACGTCGACCTGGTCACCGTCGCGGGTCAGGATCACGGCCTGGTTGTCCGCGGCCCCGAACACCGCGCCGCCGCTCACGTCGTTGACGACCAGGAGGTCGCAGCCCTTGCGGGCCAGCTTGGCGCGGGCCAGGTCGAGCACCGACCCGGTCTCGTCGCCGGTCTCGGCCGCGAACCCGACCACGACCTGGCCGGGCCGGACCCGGTCGCGGGAGAGCTCGGCGAGGATGTCGGGCGTCTCCACCAGGGCCAGGGCGGGAGCCCGTCGCCGGACTTCTTGATCTTGGCCGAGAGCGCCTCGGTGGGCCGGAAGTCGGCCGGAGCCGCGGCCATCACGACGGCGTCGGCGGAACCGGCGGCCGACACGACAGCGTCGCGGAGCTCCTCGGTGGTCTCGACCCGCACCACCTTCACGCCGGCGGGGTCGGGCAGGGTCACGTTGGCGGCGACCAGGGTCACGTCGGCGCCACGGGTGACCGCGGCGCGGGCCAGGGCCACGCCCTGCAGGCCGGAGGACCGGTTGCCGAGGAAGCGCACGGGGTCGAGCGGCTCGCGGGTGCCGCCGGCGGAGACGACCACGCTTCGTCCGGCCAGGTCGCGCTCGAGCCCGTGGGCGAGCACGTCGAGGCAGACGGCGTAGATCTCCTCGGGGTCGGGCAGCCGGCCCTTGCCGGTGTCGACACCGGTCAGGCGCCCGACCGCGGGCTCCAGGACGAGCGCCCCGCGCTCGCGCAGGGTGGCGACGTTGGCCTGGGTGGCGGGGTGCTCCCACATCTCGGTGTGCATGGCCGGCGCGAAGACCACCGGGCAGCGCGCGGTGAGGAGGGCGTTGGTGAGCAGGTCGTCGGCCAGGCCGTGGGTGGCCCGGGCGAGCAGGTCAGCGGTGGCAGGAGCGACCACGACAAGGTCGGCGTGGCGCCCGATCCGGACGTGGGGCACCTCGTGGGCGTCGGCCCAGACGTCGGTGGAGACCGGCTTGCCGGACAGGGCTTCCCAGGTGGTGGCGCCGACGAACTCCAGCGCCGCCCGGGTCGGTACGACGGTCACGTCGTGGCCTGACTCGGTGAGCAGGCGCAGCAGCTCGCAGGCCTTGTACGCCGCGATGCCGCCGGCCACGCCCAGGACGACGGACGGCCGGTGCTCGGTGCTCGCCATCGCGGGAGGTCGAGCCGTGGGTCAGTCGGTCTGGAAGCCCGGCTCGAGGGCGGCGGCCTTGCGGGCCTCCTCCTCGGCGGCGAGCTCCGCCGGGTCGACGTCCTCGCAGGTCAGCAGGTCCTCGTTGATCTCGCGCAGGGCGATGGACAGCGGCTTCTCCTGCACGTGGGTCTCCACGAGCGGGCCGACGTACTCCAGGAGGCCCTCACCGAGCTGGGAGTAGTAGGCGTTGATCTGCCGGGCGCGCTTGGCGCTGTAGAGGACGAGCTTGTACTTGCTGTCGGTCTTGGTGAGCAGATCGTCGATCGAGGGGTTGGTCACGCCCTCGGCGGCAGGAGTGGGGGCAGCCACGCAGAAGCCTCACAGATTTTCGGGTATGGGAAGGCCGGGACGGCCGATCATCAAGGCTACCAACTCCTCGGCCGCAGCGTGAATTTCGTGGTTGACCACGGTCACGTCGAACTCCGCCTCGGCGGCCAGCTCCCGGCGCGCGGTGGCCAGCCGGCGCTCACGCTCCTCCTCACCCTCGGTGCCGCGTCCGACCAGGCGTCGGACCAGCTCCTCCCAGCTCGGGGGGGCCAGGAACACCATCAGCGCGTCGGGCATCGCCGCGTGCACCTGGCGCGCGCCCTGCAGGTCGATCTCCAGCAGGGCGGCCCGGCCGGCGGCCAGGGCCTCCTCCACCGGGGCCGCGCGGCGTGCCGTAGCGAGCCGCGCCGTGGACCACCGCCCACTCCAGCAGCGCGTCGTCGGCGACCATCCGGTCGAACTCCGCGTCGGAGACGAACCAGTAGTGCACGCCGTTGCGCTCCCCCGGCCGGGGCGCCCGGGTCGTCGCGGACACCGAGATCCAGACCTCGGGGTGGTGGGCGCGGATGTCGGCCGACACCGAGCCCTTGCCGACCGCGGTGGGGCCGGCGAGCACCGTCAGACGGGTACGACGGATGGAGGCGGTCTCGCTCACTCGCCGGGCGCGAACTCGCGCTCGAGAGCCGCGACCTGCTTGGCCCCGAGACCGCGGACGCGACGACTCTCGGCGATGCCGATGCGCTCCATCAGCTGCTTGGCGCGGACCTTGCCCACGCCGGGCATCGAGCAGAGCAGGTCGACGACCCGCATCTTCCCGATCACCTCGTTGGCGTGCCCCTCGTGGAGCACGTCGGAGATCGAGGCCCCGGAGTTCTTCAGGCGGTTCTTCACCTCGGCGCGCTCTCGTCGGGAGGCTGCTGCCTTCGCGAGGGCCGCCTGGCGCTGCTCGGTGGTGAGCGGTGGGAGGGCCAACGCACATCCTTCGTCTGGACCCACGTCGTGGAAACCGGTGGGGTTCGGCAGGGCGCCAATCTAGTCACCACCGGCGCGGATTCGCCACCCAGGCCTGAGGTTCCGCCCTCGGGCCCCGTTTCACCTCAGAGGTCGAGGGGGGTGTGCCAGACGTCCAGCACCTCCTGCTGGATCGCGCCGAGTGCCTGCACCGTGTCGGTCGCCGCGAGCCGGGCGGCGGCGTCCCTGATCCGTGCCCGGTCGGTGCTGCTCAGCCCGTCCGGCGGGTGCTTCGGGTCGTATGACGCCGGGTCGACGCCGGCGCCGTCGAGCGCGTGCTGGAGGGCCTGGATCCGGGCGACGACGAGCTGGTAGTCGTCCTGCACGTCGCCGGGCGCACTCCCCTCGAGCTCCTGGAGGATCGGCAGCGCCTGGAGCACGCCGGTGGCCGAGCCGGCGGCGGCGATCGAGCCGAGCTGCGACTGGCGGGCCCGGACGGTCCCGCAGTAGTCCTTGCCCGCGTTGCTGCCGCAGCCCGTCAGCAGCGGGACGACGAGGAGAATGGTTGCGAGACCGGCCCGTCTCACCCGCGCAGCTTCCGGAGCTGCTCGTTGAGCCGGTCGGCGGCCTCGGCCAGTCCGGCCGGGCCGGCACCGAGCAGCTCGCGCGAGGTGCTGGGCAGCACCTGGCCGATGCTGCGGCCGAAGACCCTCAGCAGGTCGTCGTCGGTGCCGCCCTGCGCGCCGTACCCGGGGGCGAGGATCGGTCCGTTGAAGGCCAGGTCGTGGGTGCCGGGGTCGACGGTGGCGCCGACGACCGCACCGAACGAGCCCAGCGGCTCGGCTCCGGCGTTGAGCCGGCGCAGGTGGTCGAGGACGACGTCGGCGACGGCGCGGCCGGACGGCGACCGGGCCTCCTGCACCTCGGGCCCTTCCGGGTTGGAGGTGAGGGCGAGCAGGAACACGCCGGTGCCGTGCTTGCGGGCGGTCTCGACCATCGGGTCGAGGGACCCGACGCCGAGGTAGGGGCTGGCGGTGATCGCGTCTGCGGCGATCGGTGAGGCGGGGTCGAGGTAGGCGTCGGCGTAGGCCTGGGTGGTCGAGCCGATGTCGCCGCGCTTCACGTCGAGCAGCACCAGCGCTCCGGCCTGGCGGCAGGTGACGATGACCCGCTCGAGCACGGCCACGCCACGGCTGCCGAAGCGCTCGTAGAACGCCGACTGGGGCTTCACGATCGCGACCCGGGTCGCGAGGGCCTCGGCCGCGGTCAGCGCGAACCGCTCCAGCCCTGCGACGTCGGGGTCGAGGCCCCAGTCGCGCAGGAGAGCGTCGTGGGGGTCGATGCCGGCGCAGAGCGGGCCGCGGTCCTCGACGGCGGTGTGCAGGCGGGCTCCGAACGTGGTCATGCGGCTCCTGGCTGTGAGTGGGTGGTCGTGGACTGGTCGATGGACTGGGCGATGGCGCGGACGACGCGGCGCGGCCAGAGCGGGCCGCCGTACACGAAGCCGGTGTAGGCCTGGACCAGCGTCGCTCCGGCGGCGAGCCGGGTCACCGCCTCCTCGGGGGTGGCGATGCCACCGACCGAGATCACCGTGATGGTGGGGTCCTGGCTACGGAGCAGGCGCAGCACCTCCAGCGACCGGCGACGCAGCACCGGGCCCGACAGTCCCCCGGCACCGAGGGCCGCGACCTCGGCCGGCGGGGTGCGGAGCCCGTCGCGCGCGATGGTGGTGTTGGTGGCGATCAGGCCGTCGAGCCCACGGTCGCGGGCCAGCGCGGCCACGGCGACGACGTCGTCGTCGGTCAGGTCGGGGGCGATCTTGACCAGCAGCGGCATCGGCTGGCCGGCTGCGTCGTCGGCGACGCGGCCGACCTCGTCGAGCAGCGGCCCGAGCCGGTCGACCGCCTGGAGGCTGCGCAGGCCCGGGGTGTTGGGCGAGGAGACGTTGACCACGAGGTAGTCGGCGTGGGGGGCGAGCAGACGGGCACTCACGACGTAGTCGGCGAGGACCGCCTTCTCGTCGGCCTCGTCGACGACCTTCGACTTCCCGATGTTGATGCCGAGCACCGGCCGCTGGAGCGGACGCTGGCCGATGCGGCCGGCCAGCCTCCGGTCACGACGATCGAGCTTCTTCGAGCGTCGCGCCAGCCGCTCGGCGACCACCTCGGCGCCGTCGTTGTTGAAGCCCATCCGGTTGACGATCGCCCGGTCGGCGGGGAGCCGGAACAGCCGGGGCTGCTCGTTGCCGGGCTGGGGCCGGGCGGTGACGGTGCCGACCTCGACGAACCCGAAGCCGAGCGCGCCGAGGGCGTCGATCCCGACCGCGTTCTTGTCGAAGCCCGCCGCCAGACCGAGCGGGTTGGGGAAGGTCAGGCCCATCGCCGTCACCGGCGACGACGGGGTGCGGACGAAGGCCTTGGTCAGCGGCCGGCCCGCGCGGATCGCCCGGAAGCCGAGGTGGTGGGCGCGCTCGGGGTCGACCCGGGTCAGGACCCGGTCGAAGACCCGGTCGTAGGCGGTCACCGGCTCACCGGCGCGCCCAGTCCTGGAGCGACCGCACCCCGATGTCTCCGCGGATCCGCGCCTCGATGCCCTGCACCGCCGCGCCGAGCCCCTGAACCGTGGTGATGCAGGGGACGTTGGCCCGCACGGCGGCGGTCCGGATCTCGTAGCCGTCGACCCGCACCGAGCCGCCGCTCCCCGAGGACCCGTGGGGGGTGTTCACGACCAGGGCGACGTCACCGTCGGCGATGAGCTGCACGGTGGTCGGCTCGCCGTGGGGGCCGGGCCCGTCGAAGTGCTTGCGGACCACGGTGGCGCGGACTCCGTTGCGCCGCAGCACCTCGGCGGTGCCCTGGGTGGCGAGGATCTCGAAGCCGAGGTCGGCGAGCACCTTGATCGGGAAGATCATCGAGCGCTTGTCGCGGTTGGCCATCGACACGAACACCCGCCCGGAGGTCGGCAGCGAGCCGAACGCCGCGGCCTGGGCCTTGGCGAACGCGCGGCCGAAGTCGGCGTCGAAGCCCATCACCTCGCCGGTGGACTTCATCTCGGGGCCGAGCACGGTGTCGACGTAGCGGCCGTCGGGCTGGCGGAACCGGTTGAATGGCATCACCGCCTCCTTGACCGCGATCGGCGCGTCGGCCGGCAGGCTGCCGCCGTCACCGGAGCCCGGCAGCAGGCCCTCGGCCCGCAGCTGCTTGATGGAGTCGCCGAGCATCACCCGGGCCGCGGCCTTGGCCAGCGGCGTCGAGGTCGCCTTGGAGACGAACGGCACGGTGCGGCTGGCGCGCGGGTTGGCCTCGAGCACGTAGAGCACGTCGGAGCCGAGGGCGAACTGGATGTTGATCAGCCCCAGCACCCCGACCCCGCGCGCGATCGCCTCGGTGGCCTCGCGGATCCGCTCGATCTCGCGCTCGCCGAGGGTGATCGGCGGCAGGGCGCACGCCGAGTCGCCGGAGTGGATGCCGGCCTCCTCGATGTGCTCCATGACACCGCCGAGGAAGAGCTCGTCGCCGTCGAAGATCGCGTCGACGTCGATCTCGACCGCGTCGTCGATGAACCGGTCGACCAGCACCGGGTGCTCCGGGCTGATCGCGGTGGCGCGCGCGATGTAGCCCTCCAGCGCCTCGTCGTCGTAGACGATCTCCATGCCGCGGCCGCCCAGGACGTAGGACGGTCGCACCAGCACCGGGTAGCCGATCTCGCGGGCGATCTCCACCGCCTCGTCGTACGACGACGCCATGCCGTGCATCGGAGCCGTCAGCCCGGCCTCGTGGAGCACCCGGCCGAAGGCACCGCGCTCCTCGGCCAGGTGGATCGCCTCGGGGGTGGTGCCGACGATCGGGACCCCGGCGTCCTCGAGGCCCTGGGCCAGGCCGAGCGGGGTCTGGCCGCCGAGCTGGCAGATGACGCCGGCCACCGGTCCGGCCTGCTGCTCGGCGTGCACGATCTCGAGCACGTCCTCGAGCGTCAGCGGCTCGAAGTAGAGGCGGTCGGAGGTGTCGTAGTCGGTGGAGACGGTCTCGGGGTTGCAGTTGACCATGATCGTCTCGAACCCGGCCCCGCCTTCGCCCTGGCCGAGCGCCATCGAGGCGTGCACGCAGGAGTAGTCGAACTCGATGCCCTGGCCGATCCGGTTGGGGCCCGACCCCAGGATGATCACCGCCGGGGTCTCGCGGGGCTCGACCTCGGTCTCCTCGTCGTAGGACGAGTAGTGGTAGGGCGTCGCGGCGGCGAACTCGGCCGCGCAGGTGTCGACGGTCTTGAACACCGGGCGGATGCCCAGGGCGTGGCGTACGCCGCGCACGACGTCGGCGGTCATCCCGCGGATCTTGCCGATCTGGGCATCGGAGAAGCCGTGCCGCTTGGCCAGGCGGAGCAGGTCGGGCGTCAGCTCGGGGGCCGCGGTCACAGCGGCGGCGACCTCGTTGACCAGCGCCAGCTGGTCGATGAACCACGGGTCGATCCGGGTGGCCTCGAAGATCTCCTCGGGGGTGGCGCCCGCGCGGATCGCGTCCATCACCAGCTTGAGCCGGCCGTCATGCGGCTGGGCGATCTGCTCGAGCAGCCGCTCCTTGTCGAGCTCGACCCACTCCTGGTGCCAGTCGAAGACCGCCTCGGGGCGCTCCAGCGACCGGAGCGCCTTCTGCAGCGCCTCGGTGAAGTTGCGCCCGATCGCCATCGCCTCGCCGACCGACTTCATATGGGTGGTCAGCACCGGGTCGGCGTGGGGGAACTTCTCGAACGCGAACCGCGGCACCTTCACCACGACGTAGTCGAGGGTCGGCTCGAAGCTCGGCCGGCGTCGACTGCCCGTCGGGGCGAATGGTGATGTCGTTGGGGATCTCGTCGAGCGTGTAGCCGATGGCGACCTTGGCCGCGATCTTCGCGATCGGGAAGCCGGTCGCCTTCGACGCCAGCGCGCTGGAGCGCGAGACGCGGGGGTTCATCTCGATCACCACGATGCGGCCGTTGTCGGGGTTGACCGCGAACTGGATGTTGCAGCCGCCGGTGTCGACGCCGACCTCGCGGATCACGCCGATCGAGATGTCGCGCAGGCGCTGGTACTCCCGGTCGGTGAGCGTCAGCGCGGGCGCGACCGTGATCGAGTCGCCGGTGTGGACGCCCATCGGGTCGACGTTCTCGATCGAGCAGACGATGACGACGTTGTCCGCCCGGTCGCGCATGACCTCGAGCTCGTACTCCTTCCAGCCGAGGATCGACTCCTCGAGGAGCACCTCGGTGGTCGGGCTGAGCGAGAGGCCGAGCCCGGCGATGCGGCGCAGGTCGTCCTCGTCGTAGGCCATGCCTGAGCCGGCGCCACCCATCGTGAACGACGGCCGCACGACGACCGGGTAGCCCAGGCTCTCCACCGCGACGAGGCAGTCGTCCATCGAGTGGCAGATCACGGAGTCGGCGACCTCGGCCCCCCACTCGGGCGGCAGGCCCTCGACGATCTGCTTGAACGGACTCGCGGTTCTCGCCCTTCTCGATCGCCTCGATGCTGGCGCCGATCAGCTCGACGCCGTACGTCTCGAGCACGCCGTCTGGCGGCCAGGCTCATCGCGCAGTTCAGGGCCGTCTGGCCGCCGAGGGTCGCCAGCAGCGCGTCGGGCCGCTCCTGGGCGATCACCTTCTCGACGAACTCCGGGGTGATCGGCTCGACGTACGTCGCGTCGGCGAACTCGGGGTCGGTCATGATCGTGGCCGGGTTGGAGTTGACCAGGACGACCCGGATCCCCTCCTGCCGCAGCACCCGGCAGGCCTGGGTGCCGGAGTAGTCGAACTCGCAGGCCTGGCCGATCACGATCGGTCCCGACCCGATCACCAGGACGCTGCGGATGTCGTCGCGCTTCGGCATCAGGCCGTCCTCCCGTCGTCCGCGGTTGAGGAGGGCCGTCAAGGCCCGTCTCGAAACCGTCGGACGACTCCATCAGGGTGCAGAAGCGGTCGAAGAGGTAGGCCGCGTCGTGGGGGCCGGCGGCGGCCTCGGGGTGGTACTGCACCGAGAAGGCCTTCAGCCGCCCTCGGTCGTCCCGCAGCTCGAGACCCTCGACGACGTCGTCGTTGAGACAGACGTGGCTCACGCTCGCCTCGCCGTACGGCGTGCTGGTCGCGGCCTCGAGGGGCGCCCGGACCGCGAACCCGTGGTTGTGCGCGGTGACCTCGACCTTGCCCGTGGTCCGGTCGAGGACCGGCTGGTTGATCCCGCGGTGGCCGTAGCCGCAGCTTGTAGGTGTCGAAGCCCAGCGCCCGGCCGAACAGCTGGTTGCCGAAGCAGATCCCGAAGTAGGGGATCCCGGCGGCGAGAGCGCCGCGCAGGAGCTCGATCTGACCGGTGGTCGCGCCCGGGTCGCCCGGGCCGTTGGAGAAGAAGAGCCCGTCGGGCTCGACGGCCAGCACGTCGTCGAGGGTGGCGTCGGCGGGCAGCACGTGGGTCTCGATGCCGCGCGCGGCCATCATCCGCGGGGTGTTCGCCTTGATCCCGAGGTCGAGCGCCGCGACGGTGAACCGCTTCTCGCCCTCCGCCGGCACGACGTAGGCCTCGCTCGTGGACACCTCGCCGGAGAGGTTGGCGCCCTGCATCTGCGAGGACGCCCGGACCCGGTCGAGGAGCGCGGCGGGGTCGGACTCCGTGGTGGAGATGCCGACCCGCATGGCGCCGCGGTCGCGCAGGTGGCGGGTCAGGGCCCGGGTGTCGATGCCGGCGATGCCGACGACGCCCTGCTCGCGCAGCGTGTCGTCGAGGGAGCGCTGCGAGCGCCAGTTGGACGGCACCCGGGCGGGGTCGCGCACGACGTACCCGGCCACCCAGATCCGCTCGGACTCGGGATCCTCGTCGTTCATGCCGGTGTTGCCGACATGGGGGGCGGTCATCACCACGACCTGACGGTGGTAGGACGGGTCGGTCAGGGTCTCCTGGTAGCCCGTCATCCCGGTGGCGAACACCGCCTCGCCGAAGGTCTCCCCCGCGGCGCCGAAGGACTCTCCGCGGAACGCGCGGCCGTCCTCGAGGACCAGCAGGGCCTCGGTGGCATGCAGCGGCACGCCTACCTCCTTCTCCGCCTCACAGGACGGGTCGTTAAAGGATGTCGAGCGTTGCCGACCCTAGCAGGCGACGAACCCGGAGATCTCCCGGAGGGTCCCCGGATCGCCCTCGAGGTGGGGCAGATGAGCGACGCCCGGCAGGTCGACCAGCCGGGCGCCGGGAACCCTCGCGGCCACGTGCTCGGCGTTGCGGTGGGTGTGGGCGAGGTCGTACTCGCCGATCAGGACCAGCGTGGGGACAGCCAGGTCGCCGAGGGTGTTCCAGGCGTCGGAGTCGTCGCGCCGCTCCCCCGGCTCGGGCGCCTCGAGCGCGATCCGGTTCATGTCGAGGAAGAGGTCGCGGGCAGGACCGGCGACCCGGCCCGGGTGGAACGGCCCGTCGAGCCAGATCTCCGCCTCGAACCGGTTGAGCTCGTCGAGGTCCTTCGCCTCGTACGCCGTGTCGTAGCGTCGCTCGAGGTCCTCCAGCCCCGGCTCGAGGTGGTCGATCTCGGGCGCACCGGTGACCGCCGTCCCGATCAGCACCAGCCTCTGCACCCGCTCGGGGTGGGCCAGCGCGAGGTCGAGCGCCGTCCGGCCGCCCATCGAGCAGCCGACCACCACGGCGGACGCGACGTCGTAGGCGTCGAGCACGGCGAGGGCGTCGCCGGCCAACGACCAGCCGTCCTCCGGCTCGTACGTCGTGCGCCCGTAGCCGCGGGCGTCGTAGCTGAGGCAGCGGTGACCGGGCAGCGCGTCGATGACGTGCGCCCAGCTGCGCTGGTCGGTCACGCCGGCGTGGACGAGCAGCACGGTCGGCTCGCCCTCCCCGTGCGACTCGGCGGCGAGCACGGCGGACCCTGAGGAGATCTCCATCCCATGAGCCAACCGGGCCCGGCCTGGCTCGACAACCGGTTTAGCGCGGCTGTCGACGGCCTCGGCTAGCGTCTCGAGGATGCAGGAGCCGCACCGGCTGACTCGGCAGGAGGCGCGCCGGATCGTCGTCCGCGCCACGATGCTCGCCGCCGACCGCCCCGACGACCTGTTCACGCTGGTCGACCGATTGACGGCGCTCCCGGTCGAGCCCACGGCGGTGATCGCCCCGAGCTACGACCTGGTCCCGTGGTCGCGGATGGGCGCGGCGTACCAGCCGGCCGACCTCGTGGAGCTGCTCGAGGTGCGTGAGCTGTACGACGACGGTGACGGCATCAGGCCGATGGCCGACCTGCGCCTCCACCTCGCCGAGATGGAGGCCTGGCCGTCGTGGGAGGACACCCGTGACTGGCTCGAGGCCAACGAGCTGTTCCGCAACGAGGTGCTCGACATCCTCGACGCCGAGGGGCCGCTGCCGTCGCGCAAGGTCCACGCGACGGCGCAGGTGCCTTGGAGGTCGTCGGGGTGGAACGCCGACCGCAACGTCCGGATGATGCTGACCTGCCTCCTCGCTCGCGGCGAGGTGGCCGTCAACGGGCGCTCGGGCAGCCAGCGGAACTACGACCTCGCCGAGCGGGTCTACCCCGGCAATGTCGAGGCGGTGCCGGCAGCGGAGGCACGGGTGGTCCGCGACCGCCGGCGGCTGCGGGCGATGGGGCTCGCCCGCGCCAAGGGCACGGTCATGCCCGGCGAACCCACCCACGTGGGCGAGGCGGGCGAGCCGGCGGTGGTCGAGGGCACCACGGGCGTGTGGCGGGTCGACCCCGCCCAGCTCGGGCTGCCCTTCACGGGACGAACGGCCCTGCTCTCCCCGATGGACCCGGTGGTGCGCGACCGGGGTCGGATGGAGGACCTGTTCGAGTTCGACTACGTCCTCGAGATGTACAAGCCCGCCTCCGCGCGGCGCTGGGGCTACTTCGCCCTCCCGATTCTCCACGGCGACCGGCTGGTCGGGAAGCTCGACGCCACGGCCGACCGCAAGGCCGGCCGGTTCTTCGTCGATGCCGTCCACGAGGACGTGCCGTTCACCGCGGCGATGACCAGGGCGGTCGACGCCGAGATCGCGGCCCTGGCCGGCTGGCTCGGCCTCACCCTCGAGCGCTGAGGGTGAGCTCGGCGCCGTCCCACCGGCGTCGGAGCCACCGGTCGTGGGTGGCGACGACGACGGTGCCGGGGGTGGTCGCCATCGCCTCCTCGAGCTCGCCGGCCAGCGTCAGGGAGATGTGGTTGGTCGGCTCATCGAGCAGCAGCAGGTCCGGCTCGACCGCGATCGCGACCGCCAGCCCGAGCCGGCGTCGCTGGCCGACCGAGAGCAGTCCGACGGGCGTCGCGAGCTGGCCGGCCGGCAGGAGGCCCAGCGAGCGCAGGGGTGTCCGCTCGGCCCGCTCGGCCCCGACCAGCGCGTCGTACGTCGAGCGGGCGCCACGCCCTGGATCGGCGAACGTCACGTCCTGCGGCAGCTCCGCGACTCGCCTCGCGCTCACCGCGACCGACCCCACGCTCGGCTCCAGCCGGCCGGCGAGGACGCCCAGCAGGGTCGTCTTCCCCGACCCGTTGGCGCCGGAGACCAGCAGGTGCTCCCCCGCCGTGACGTCGAGGCGCGGGAGCCGGAGCCGGCCCGCGACCTCGAGGTCGCGGACCACCACGAGTCGGCCGTCCGCCCCGGCACCGGTCAGGTCGGCGCGGAGGCGCAGCGGCGGTCGGGGTTTCCGCACCTGGGTGCGCTCGGCCTCCTCGAGCCGGCGGTGGGCGTCGCGCTTGCGCCGGGCGAGGGTGCGCTGCACGTTCGCCCCCTTGAACCCGTAGATGAACTTGTCGTTGTCGCGTGGGGGCCGGTTGTGGGCGATCGCCGAAGTGTCGATCCGCGACGCCTCGCGCAGCCGGGCCAGCTCCTCCTGCTGCGCCGCGTACGTCTCCTCCCACCGGCGCCGCCAGGCCGCGCGGTGCTCCTCGTACGCCGTCCAGCCGCCGCCGAAGCGGCGACCGCCTTCTCCGTCGGTGCCGAGCGCCGCTGGATCGAGGTCGAACAGGTCGGTGCACACGTCGTCCAGCAGCACCCGGTCGTGAGCGGCCAGGAGCACGGCTCCCGGCAGGTCGCGGAGGAAGCCGGTCAGCACGCCGATCGCGTCGTCGTCGAGATGGTTGGTGGGCTCGTCGAGCAGCAGGCAGGCCGGACGCGTCGTCATCAGGGTCGCCAGCGCCAGCCGGGTCCGTTGCCCGCCCGAGAGCGTTCCGACGCGACGGTCGGGGTCGAGCGGGCCCAGGCCCAGCCGCTCCGCCGCCTCGTCGGCGCGCCGGTCGGCGTCCCAGGCGTCGTGGGCTACGGCGAGGTCGAGTGCCTCGGCGTACGCAGAGTGGCCGGCCTCGTCCCCGAGGTCGAGGGCGCGACGCTCCACCTCCGCGACCATCCGGCGCAGGGGAAGGAGAGCTCCGGCCAGCACCTCGGCGACGGTCTGCCCGTCCGAGAACGGGGGCTCCTGGCTCAGCAGCGCGAGGTCGTCCGGGCGCTCGATCGAACCGGTCACCACCGCGCGGCCCGGGAGCGTGCCCGCGACGGCGCGCAACAGGGTGGTCTTGCCGCTTCCGTTCTCGCCGACCAGGCCGATCCGGCGACCGGGGGCGGCGACCAGGTCGATGCCGTGGAGCACCTGCCGGGTGCCGAACCACGCGTCGAGGTCGTCGATGCGGAGAGTGGGGTGGACGGTCGCCGACATGCGGGAGCCTTCGCTGCTGCGGAGGGAGACTCGCCGGGCGGTGCCGCGGGCGCGAGTCAGGTCAGCGTGCGATCCACATGATGCGACCAGTCTACGGAGACCCGGGGCCGCTGGGCGACCCGATTGTGGACGGGCCTCGGTCAGGACGGGGCGGGCCGCGAGGTCTGCCGCTGGTTGAGCAGACCGAGGCACCACTGCGCGCCTGTCAACCAACCGTTGACACCCGCGCAGAGCGACCTCCTCGACAACGGCAGGGGGCAAAGGGAGAGGGCAACGGCAGGGGCAACGGCGTGTCACAGGCTCTTCAGGAACCCGAGCAGGCCGTCGAACCATGTCTCCTGGTCGTCGACGATCGCCAGGTGACTCCCGCGCGGTGAGTGGTGGTAGCGCCCGCGAGGCAGCTGCTCGGCCATCCAGCGCAGGTGGTCCGGGTCCATGGTGTCGTGCTCGGCACCCATCACCAGCGTGGGCACCTCGATCCGGTGCAGGTCGGCGGTGCGGTCCCAGTCGAGGAGGACGCCGCTGAGCCCGAGCTCGCTCGGCCCCTGCAAGGGCACGTAGATGTCGGGGTTGATGTGCGCCAGGGCGCGCACGACCGGGTCGGGCCACTCCGCGATCGGCATCCGGCACACGTGGTGGCGGTAGTGGTGCTCGAAGAGCAGCGCCTCGTACGACGGGTCGTCGGTCTCACCCGCCGCCTCCAGGCGCTTGATCTCGGCCAGCGCCTCCTGGTCCATCGTCGGCATCAGCACGTTCTCGGCATAGGCGTTGTACGCCGCCCCGCTGGCCATCATGTTGGAGATCACCAGGCCCTTGAGGTGCTCCTGGTGCGCCAGGGCGTACTCCATCGCCAGCACACCGCCCCACGACTGCCCGACCACGACGAGGTTGCTCGAGTCGAGGCCGAGGGCCACCCGCACCTGCTCGACCTCGTCGACGAACCGGTCGATAGTCCACAGCGACGGGTCGTCGGGCTGGTCGCTGTAGTGGGAGCCGAGCTGGTCGTAGTAGTAGTACTCCACGCCGGCGGCGGGCAGGAACGAGTCGCACGGCTCCCAGTACTCGTGGGTGCACCCCGGGCCTCCGTGCAGCAGCAGCACCTTGAGGTCGGGGTTGTTGCCGATCCGCTTGGTCCAGACCCGGAACTCCCCCGAGGGTGTGGAGATCGGGATCATCTGCACCCCGCCGGACAGCCGGTCGGGGCGCCCGGTGGTGTCGAGGTAGTCGCCCATGCGGTGAGCATGGCACGTGGGCTCAGTAGTCGTCGGTCCTGCGGAGCGGCCCGGGGCGGCCGTCGGGATCGTGGACCACATCGAGCGGCACCCGGGCCCAGGCCCGCGTCAGTCGCGTGAGGCGGGGCAGCGGGATCGGGCGCAGCCGGCCCGGTGGCCGCTCGCCCCGCCGTCCACCTGCGTGCCAGGCCTCCAGCCGAGCCGCCGCCTCGTCGTACGCCGCGAACATGCCCCGCGGGTCGACACAGTCGGCCATCGTCTCGCGCAGACCGTGCTCGCCGACCTCGCCGAGCCGGTCGAGGTGCTCGGCCGCCAGCGTGAGCCGCAGGTCGAGTGCATAGTCCTCGTCGAGCACGACCGCGCTGAGCTCGGAGTCGTGGGTCCACGAGCGTCGGTTGAAGTTGTCGGAGCCAGTGCTGGCCCAGATGTCGTCGACCACGCAGACCTTCGCATGCACGTAGACCGGCGTGCCGGCGTGGTTCTCCAGGCCGTACGCCGCCACCCGGCCGGGCGCGACTCGCATCAGGGTGAGGAGGGCACGCTCGCGGCCGAGGTACTGCGGCACCCGGTTGAGACCGGCGATGTCGGGCACCAGGGGGATCACCACGACCACCTGCAGCTGGGGGTGTGCGCGCAGGCTGGCCGCGAAGACGTCGCCGACGTCGTGACCCCAGAAGTACTGGTCCTCGACGTAGACGATCCGCTCGGCCCGGGAGACGGCCTTCGAGTAGCCGCGTGCGACGCTCCGCTCGCCGCCCCGCGCGAAGGGGTAGTCGCGGCCGTGGCGCAGGTTGGGGTAGGTGCGCAGGAGCTGGACCACGTGCGTCCCGGCTTCCGGCGGCGGCGGCCACTGCTCCGGCAAGGGGTCGGGTGAGGTGTCGAGGCGGCGGAGCTTGTCCGCCAGCCGACGCCACGGCGCGTGCGAGAGCGGGGTGGGGTCGTCCCAGCGCTCGCGGAAGACCGTCTCGACGTCGTGGACCGCCGGTCCTTGGATAGCGACGTGTACGTCGTGCCAGGGCGGGTTCGGGCCGTACTCCTCGGTGAGCGGCTGGGGCTGCGGATCCGCCTCGTGGTCGGCGTCGTCGCGCCGGTTGTGCGCGAGGTCCATGCCGCCCACGAACGCGACGTCGCGGGTGGGGTCGTCGCGGTAGCGGACCACCACGAACTTCTGGTGGTGCGAGCCGCGGGTGCGCACCCTCATGTCGAGCAGCACCTCGGCCCCCCGCTTCTGCAGCTGCTCGCCGAGGTGCCGGTTCTCCGAGGCGAAGAAGCCGGTCTGGTCGAGGTGGGAGCGCCACACCAGCCCGCGGACGTCGACGCCGCGCTCGTCGGCGCGGCCGAGCACCTCCACCACCTCGCTGCCGGGCTCACCGGTGAGCCTCTCGTCGGCATCGCCCTGCCAGTCGGTGAAGAACACCAGGTCGCCCTCCTGGGCGGCCTCGATCGCGTCGTACAGCGCCGGGAAGTAGGTCGCGCCGTGCACCAGGGGCCGGACGAGGTTGCCCGTCGACCACGCCTGCTCGCCGTCGTGGCGGGCGTCGAGGACGGTGTCGGCGTTTCCGCGCTCGGAGGCGGTCAGCAGCCAGTTGTCGAGGTCCACGTCCTTGACTCTGCCCAGGTCGGCACCACGCCCAAACGCGGAAGCCTCGGATGGTCGGTGTGCGGTCAGCCTGTGGTCAGGCGGGGTCGGCTCAACAGAGCTTGCCGTCGAGGACGGTCGGCCTCCCGCGGAGGAACGTCGCCACGACCCGACCCGGCAGCTCCATCCCGGCGTAGGGCGTGTTGCGTGAGAGCGAGACCGACTCGGCCGCCTCGACCACGCGCCGCGTGGACGGGTCGTAGAGCACGACATGGGCGGGCGCGCCGTCGTCGAGCGGCTGACCGTGGTCGGAGACCCGGCCGATCCGGGCCGGCGCGTAGGACATCCGGTCGGCCACGTCGGCCCAGGTCATCAGGCCGGGGTCGACCATCGTCTCCTGCACGACCGAGAGCGCGGTCTCGAGCCCGAGCATCCCGAAGGCGGCCGCCGCCCACTCGCAGTCCTTGTCCTCGAACGGGTGGGGCGCGTGGTCGGTGGCGACGGTGTCGATGGTGCCGTCGGCGAGACCTGCCCGCAGCGCCTCGGTGTCGGCGGCGGTGCGCAGCGGCGGGTTGACCTTGTAGATCGGGTCGTACGTCGCGGCCAGGTCGTCGGTGAGGAGCAGGTGGTGGGGACAGACCTCGGCGGTCACGTTCCACCCCGCCGCCTTGGCCTGCCGGATGATCTCCACCGACCCGGCGGTCGAGACGTGGCAGACGTGGAGGCGCGAACCGACGTGGGCGGCCAGCAGGCAGTCGCGGGCGATCACCGCCTCCTCGGCCACGGCCGGCCAGCCGGTCAGGCCGAGCCGGCCCGACAGCTCGCCCTCGTTCATCTGGGCGCCCTCGGTGAGCCGCGGCTCCTGCGCGTGCTGCGCGACGACGCCGTCGAACGCCTTGACGTATTCCAGCGCGCGGCGCATCAGCACGGCGTCGTCCACGCACTTGCCGTCGTCGGAGAACACCCGCACCCGCGCGGCCGAGTCGGCCATCGCGCCAAGCTCGGCGAGCTGGTGGCCGGCCAGGCCGACGGTGACGGCACCCACGGGGTAGACGTCGCAGTAACCCGCCTCGCGGCCCAGGCGCCAGACCTGCTCGACCACCCCGGCGGTGTCGGCGACCGGGTCGGTGTTGGCCATGGCGTGCACGGCGGTGAAGCCGCCCATCGCGGCGGCCTGGGTGCCGGTGAGCACCGTCTCGGCGTCCTCGCGACCCGGCTCGCGCAGGTGGGTGTGGAGGTCGACCAGGCCCGGGAGCGCGATCAGCCCGGCGGCGTCGACGACCTCGTGGTCGGACTCGTCCCAGTCGCCGTCGAGCCGCACGCGACCGTCCTGGAGCAGGACGTCGGTGACTCGCTCGCCCAGGATCGAGGCGCCCTTGATCAGATAGCTGGTCACGCGTCGGCTCCTTCGTGGTCCCTGGCGAGGTCGGTGGAGACGGCGGGCGCGGACCCGCCGAGCAGCAGGTACAGCACCGCCATCCGGACGGCGACGCCGTTGGTGACCTGCTCGACGATCACCGAGCGGTCGCTGTCGGCGACGTCGGCGGTGATCTCCATCCCGCGGACCATCGGGCCGGGGTGCATCACGATCGTGTGGTCCTGGAGCGTCGCCATCCGACGGCCGTCGAGGCCGTAGCGGCGGCTGTACTCGCGCGCGGTCGGGAAGAACCCGCCGCTCATCCGCTCCCGCTGGACGCGCAGCATCATCACCGCGTCGGCCTTGGGCAGCACCCCGTCGAGGTCGTAGGACGTCTCGACCGGCCACGACTCGATGCCGACCGGGAAGAGGGTCGGCGGCGCCACGAGGGTCACCTCAGCGCCCAGCGTGTGGAGCAGCAGCGCGTTGGAGCGGGCGACCCGGGAGTGGAGCACGTCGCCGACGATCGCGATCCGTTGACCGTCGAGGGTGCCGCCGTTGCGCGCCCCGAGGTGTCGCCACATGGTGAAGGCGTCGAGCAGGGCCTGGGTGGGGTGCTCGTGGGTGCCGTCGCCGGCGTTGACCACCGAGGCGCGCACCCATCCGGAGTTGGCGAGCCGGTGGGGCGCGCCGCTGGCGCCGTGCCGGATCACGACCGCGTCGCAGCCCATCGCCTCGAGGGTGAGCGCGGTGTCCTTGAGCGACTCGCCCTTCGACAGCGACGAGCCCTTCGCGGAGAAGTTGATGACGTCGGCCGAGAGCCGCTTGGCCGCGGCCTCGAACGAGATCCGGGTGCGGGTCGAGTCCTCGAAGAAGAGGTTGACCACAGTGCGGCCGCGCAGGGCGGGCAGCTTCTTGATCGGCCGGTCGGCCAGCGAGCGCATCTCATCGGCGGTGCGCAGCACCAGCTCGGCGTCGTCGCGGCTCAGGTCGGCCGCGGACAGCAGGTGTCGCCTCACGCGCCCGCCCCCTCGATCAGCACCGCGTCCTCGTCGTCGACGCCGGTGAGGTGGACCCGCACCCGCTGCACCAGCGAGGTCGGGAGGTTCTTGCCGACGAAGTCGGCCCGGATCGGCAGCTCGCGGTGGCCGCGGTCGACCAGGACCGCGAGCTGGACCGCGCGCGGCCGGCCCACGTCGTTCAGGGCGTCGAGAGCGGCCCGGATCGTGCGCCCGGAGAACAGCACGTCGTCGACGAGCACCACGACCTTGTCGTCGATGCCGCCGTCGGGGATCTGCGTGGGCAGCAGCGTGCGGGCCGGCTTGAGGCGCAGGTCGTCGCGATACATGGTCACGTCGAGCGAGCCCGACGGGACGCCGGCCCCTTCGACGGCTGCGATCCGCTCGGCGATCCGCTCGGCGAGAGGGACTCCGCGCGAGGGGATGCCCAGCAGCACGAGGTCGGCGGCGCCCTTGTTGCGCTCGAGGATCTCGTGGGAGATCCGGCTCAGGGCTCGGGAGATGTCGCTCGCGTCGAGGACGGTGCGACCGAGGCTGGTGGCAGGCGCAGACATCTGCGGCCGGACCTCCTTCTCCGCCTCACTGGACGGCTCGTTAAAGGATGTCGATCGATTCGCCTGGGACCTTAGCAGGTGGGTCCCCCTCACCCACCCGCCAAGGCCGCCGTTCGGCGCGCTACTCGTGTCGAGTACACGTCGTACCGGGTGGGAGTCGCAATCGCCTGGCTGGGCCAGGGGTTTCGAGGCGATGCGAGAGTCGTACCAGGGCCGGTCAGACCTCAGTGACCGCCGAGCTGCTCGGCGAGGTCCTTGAACACCGCCTCGATCGCGCGGTGGAAGGTCGGGTAGGCGAAGTGCATGTGCAGCAACGTCGGCAGCGGCACCTCGGCGTGGACCGCCAGTGCCAGCAGGGACATCACCTCACCCCCGGCCGGTCCGACCACGGTGGCGCCGACCAGCACCTCACGCGACCGGTCTAGCACGAGCTTGATCAGCCCCGGCTCGCGAGCGATCCACCCGCGCGCTCCGAGGTCGCCCGTGGCGACCACCACGTCGACGCCGGCCTCCCTGGCGGCCCGTTCCCCCTGGCCCACCGAGGCCACTTCGGGAGCCGTGAAGGTCACGCGGGAGACGGCCCGGTAGTCGGCCCACGGCCCGTCTCGGCCGAGCAGGTCGTTGACGACCACCCCGCCCTGGTACATCGACACGTGGGTGAAGGCACCCTTGCCCGTGATGTCGCCGATCGCCCACACCCCGTCGGCGATGCGCATCCGCTCGTCGGGGTCGAGCAGCCTCGCCCCGGGATCGAGCCCGATGTGCTCCAGCCCGAGTCCTGCCAGGTTGGCGCGCCGGCCGGCGGCCACGAGCAGCTTCTCGGCGACCAGCGTCTGCTCCCCCACGACCACGGCGAACTGTCCGTCGGCGTAGGACACCGATCCGATGTCGGCAGCGGTGAGCACCTGGATGCCGGTCTCGGCGAACGCCTTCGCCAGAGCCTCGCTCGCCTCCGGCTCCTCGGGCGCGAGCAGCCGGTCGGCGACCTCGACCACCGTCACCCGCACCCCGAACAGCGCCATCACCTGAGCCAGCTCGCAGCCGATCGCCCCTCCGCCGATGACGACCAGCGAGGGGGGCAGCGTGGTCAGCTGCACCGCGTCGCGGTTGGTCCAGTACGGCGTGTCCGCGAGGCCTTCTACCGGCGGTGCGGCGGGCGCGGTGCCGGTGTTGAGCACGATGCCCCGGGTGGCGGCGAAGGTCCGGTCGCCCACGGTCACGCGACCGTCCCCGGCGAGCACCCCGCTGCCCCGGACGAACGTCGCGCCGGCGTCCTCGAGCCGCTTGACGGCCACGGCGTCGTCCCAGTCGTCGGTCGCCTCGTCCCGGATCCGGGTCGCGACCGGCGTCCAGTCGGGCGTGACCGTCGCCGACCCGGCGAGCTCGTCGACCCGCCGCGACTCCCGGAGGGCGTGGGCGGCTGCGATCATCATCTTCGAGGGGACGCAGCCGAAGTAGGGGCACTCCCCGCCGACCAGCCGCTCCTCGACGCCGAGCACCCGCAGCCCGGCCTCGGCGAGCTTGATCGCTACGTGCTCACCGCCGGGCCCGAGGCCCACCACGATCACGTCGTACTCGGTCACCGGCACCTGATCACCCGTCATGCGCTCACCCTCGCACGGCCTCGGTGACGACCGACAGGTCTGCCTTCGCGACGCCGACCCGGCGGCGAGACCACCAGCTGGCGACGGGTCCACGAGGGCATGCCGACGACCTCGGACCGGACCGACTCCTCGTCCAGGCCCCCTCGCCGGTGTACGGCGTGTGGTCGGCGAGGCGGAGCGCCGCCAGGTCGGCGACGTCGCCCTCGCCCGGAGAGCGGACCGACCAGCCGTCCGGCAGGTCGGGCAGCCGGGTCACGTGTTCAGGTGCCGCGCCCGAGCGAAGCAGAACAGGCCGTAGCAGGCGATGCCCAAGCCGATCAGGATCAGCAGCACCTGACCGTAGGGCTGCTGGAGCACCGTGTGCAGGGCGTCGTCGAGACCGCCGGACTTCTTGGCCTTGTGAGTGATCGCTGCCGCCACGAACAGGCCGCCGATGATCATGAACGCGACGCCCTTGGCGATGTAGCCGACTTTGCCGATCCAGCGGTAGGCCGTGCCGACGTCGCCGCTGGTGCCGCGGGCGCCGAGGTTCTCCATGAACTTCTCGGTCCAGCCGCGGCGGGCGTACTGGATGCCGTAGGCGATGATCCCGAGCCCGACCAGCCCGACCAGCCAGCGCCCGAAGGGCTGGTTCATCAGCTTGGCGGTGTAGCTGCTGCTGCCGCCCGAGCTGGAGCCGGACCCGACGGCGTACTGCAGCGCGAGGAAGGCGATGTAGCCGTAGAGGATCGCCTTGAACGCCGACACCGCACGCTTGCGCCAGCGCTTCGCGCCGTCGTACTCCTGGTGCCCGACGCACGCCTCGAGCGCCCGCCACAGGGTGAGCACGAACATCCCGATCGCGACCAGCCAGAGCAGCACGGGCCCGAACGGCTGCTTGGCCAGCTCCTGCATCGCGCCCTTCTGGGACGCGTTGGCGTGGTGCTGGCCGAGGGCCAGCTGGATGGCCAGCCAGGCGATCAGCAGGTGGACGACGCCGTAGACGACCATGCCGAAGCGGATGCCGCGATCCATCCACGTGCTCTCGTGGATGTCCTGGCCTACCTGCTCCGCGCGGTCACCGATGTCGGTCATAGGCGCAATCTTCCCGATGCGCGGGCGGTCCAAACCACACCTCGGGGTGAGCTTCGCCCGAGATCCGGGCCCCTGCGCTCAGTCCTGGGCGACGAGCTGGTCGCGGTCGCGCATCATGCTTCCGAGGACGCCGTTCACGAACGCCGGCGAGTCGTCGGTCGAGAGGTTGCGGACCAGCGCTACCGCCTCGGAGACGGCCACCGCGGGCGGCACCTCCTCGCTGAAGAGCAGCTCGAAGGCCCCGATCCGCAGCGCCGAGCGGTCGACGGCCGGCATCCGGTCCAGCGACCAGCGCTCGGAGTACGACGCCAGCACCTCGTCGATGCGCGCCTGGTGCTCGACGACGCCCCGGACCAGCGTCTCGGTGTAGGGGTTGGTCGGTCCCTCGCCGGCGGCGATCGCGGACTCGAGCGCGGCGACCGGCTCGTCACCGCGCAGCTCGGCGGCGTACAGGACGTCGAGCGCCCGTTTGCGGGCCTTGGTGCGGGCCGGCATCAGGCCTTCACACGACCGAGGTAGGACGAGTCGCGGGTGTCGACCTTGACCTTCTCGCCCTGGGTGATGAACAGCGGCACCTGGATCTCGTGGCCGGTCTCGAGGGTGGCCGGCTTGGTGCGCCCGGTGGCGCTGTCGCCGACCACACCGGGCTCGGTGTAGGTGATCACCATCTCGACCGAGGCCGGGAGCTCGACGTAGAGCACGCGCCCCTCGTTGGTGGCGACGATGGCGTCGTTGTTCTCGAGCAGGAAGTTCTTGGCGTCCCCGACGATCTCCGGCGCGATCTCGAGCTGCTCGTAGGTGCCGGTGTCCATGAAGATGTAGGACGTGCCGTCGTGGTAGAGGTACTGCATCGTCCGCTTGTCGACGCTGGCGACCTCGACCTTCACGTCGGCGTTGAAGGTGCGGTCGACGGTCTTGCCCGACTCGATGTTCTTCAGCTTCGACCGCACGACCGCGCCGCCCTTGCCCGGCTTGTGGTGCTGGAACCAGATGACCTGCCAGAGCTGGCCGTCGAGGTTGAGGACCATGCCGTTCTTGAGGTCGTTGGTGGTGGCCATGCGGAGGCGCCTCTTCTGCTGGGAGTCGGGGTGGCCGCACCACCGGCCAAGGCCGGGCGGCCGACGGCCGAGTCTAGTACGGCGTCCCTCGGCCCCCAGCATCGTGGCGGGCCGCTGTCAGGCGGGGTAGATGTCCACGTCCCCGCGGTGCATCGAAGATCAGCGCACCCGTTGGCTGTTCGAGGCGGTGGGTGCCGGGGTGGTCGACGAGGTAGTAGCGCTGGTGAGGGGAGCGCCATACCCAGCGGGTGGTGCCCACCTGACGGGACTGGTAGTCGGCGTGGGTCTTCCACCGATGATGTCGGCGGCCCAGAGGGGCACTGTTGTGCATCCCCGTCTGGCCGGGCGGGCCGAGCGGGTCGTAGGAAGTCGGTGGTCGAGGTCGCTGCGACGGGCCAGCCCGGGCACGGCGTTGGCGTAGGGGAAGCAGTCGCCCGGAGTCGCGAGCCGGCGGCGCTCGGCGAGCCACGCCGGGTGCTCGTAGCAGTTGAGGTCGACCCGCTCAGCCAGGTCGACGACCGGGGTGACCCGCACCCGGCACCCGGAGAAGAGATGGTGGTCGGCCAGGACCGGCCCGACCCCCTCGACCCTGGCCAACGGAGCTGCGAGCCCGGCCAGCGCGAGGTCGGTCAGATGGACGTAGAGGTGGGCGCGCCGACGGAACCGCTCCGGCTTCGCCGCGGCCAGCGCCGGCAGCAGGTCGGCCGGGAACGCCGTCGCACGGGTGACCTCCTGGCTGTCGCCCTGAGCCTCCAGCAGCAGCTGGAGCACCTCGGCGGGGCGGGCCAGCCACCCGAATGCAATCGAGCGCAGCTCGTCTCGGCCGGCATCTGGGTGCCGGCCTGCGAGCAGGTCGGCGAGCCGGTCGACCATGGCGTCGATCCAGACCGCATCACCGGCCTCCACCCGCGCGAAGACGTTGCGCAGACCCACCTCGTCGGATCGCGGCAGCGCTACGTAACGGCGACGGCGCTGCTCCTCCACCCGTGCGGCATGCGCAGTGGGGTCGGCCTCGCTCACTTTCGCCTCGCAGATCGCGAGCACGCGACCCGGCGCCTCACTCCCGATCGCCGCCGCCACGGCGCTGTCGACGATGCCGACCCGGTCGGCAGGCAACCGGCGAGAAAGGCGAGCCACCTTGCGCGCCAACCACACCGGGCACGCGAGCCGGAGGGTCTTCGCCCACACCTCCGGCAGGCGGTAGGTGAGGTCGAGCACGTCGGCCAGGTCACGCTCGCAGGCCGACACTCCGACCTCGCGCGCCATCGCCAGCTCGGGCATCGAGAACTCGCGCACGCCCGGCGTCCCCTCGCCACCCGGTGCACGAGCCGGTCCTCGGCCCACACCCGGCTGCCACTGTCGGGGTCGCGGCGTGGGTCGGTCGAGTGGACCTCGGCCCAGGCCGCGACGATCCGGAGGTCCTCCACCTCCGTCCCGCGACGTCGTAGTACCGAGCGCCCGGCGAGGTCGAGCAACGCCGCAGGCGACAGGCCGGCCGGACCCCGGACGGCATCCCGCGCGGGACATGGACGACGACGGCGAACCCCATGTCGGCCCCAGCCGGGGTGAAACGCCCCAGGCGTTGGACCACGCCGCTCGGCCACACGGCGACCAGGTGCACGGGCGGAAGGGGCCTCGAGCGGGTCGTGACCCCCTGTGTCATTGCACGTGGTGGTGTACCAGTGGCCGTAGACCTTCAAGCTGTCACCCCCGCCATCGGCCCTTCACGATGATCAACGCGACTCCTGCTGCGAACACCGCTGCATAGGCGACGAGCAGCAGCCAGGGCCACGAACTGGAGCCATCGAGGGGTGAGGCGTAGAGACTGATCGGCAGCGCGAGGAAGCAGGCGATCCCGACGGTGATCCCGCACAGCACCGGGTGACCGCTCAGGAACGCGGTCGACGTCCCATCGGAGCGGTCGGTTCTCGCGTTGAGGCTCACGTCGGGACCTTGCCCTCAGCCGGTCGACCTGCGCGAGGCGAGGAGGTGCAGCGCCTCGCGGTAGCCCTCGACTCCCTTGCCGGAGATCACCTCGGCCGCGTGCGGCGTGACCACCGAGTGGTGGCGGAACTCCTCGGGTCGCTGCAACGGGTCGGAGAGGTGCACCTCGACCAACGGCGCGGCCAGCTGGGCGCAGGCGTCGAAGAGGGCCAGGGAGTAGTGGGTCCAGGCGGCGGCGTTGAGCACCACCGGCGTCTGTTCGTCGGCGGCGGTGTTGAGCCAGTCGAGCAGCTCGCCCTCGTGGTTGGTCTGCCGCACCTCGACCTCGAGGCCCAGGTCGCGTCCCCACTCGACGCACAGCGCGGCCAGCTCGTCGTACGTCGTGGAGCCGTAGATCTCGGGCTGGCGGCGCCCGAGGCGGCCCAGGTTGGGACCGTTCAGGACGAGGACCCTCATCGCACGCCTCCTGCCATGACCTCGTAGGCCGCATGGAGATGCTCGTCGGCGGGGTCGGTCAGCACCACCGGGTCGGCCAGGCCGCGCAGCACCACGAAGCGCAGGTGGGTGCCTCGCGACTTCTTGTCGACCGCCATCCGCGCGCGCAGCTCCTCGTACGACGCGCCGGCCCAGGTGGTGGGCAGCCCGACGCGGGCGAACGCCGTCGCATGCCGCGCGGCGACCGCGTCGTCCAGGACGCCGGCCCGTCGCGCCAGCTCAGCGACGTAGACGCAGCCGAGGGCAACGGCCTCGCCGTGCCGCAGGGCGTAGCCGCTGGCCTGCTCGACCGCGTGGCCCATCGTGTGCCCGTAGTTGAGCACCTCGCGCCCGGGATGACCGGCCGCGCCGCCGGTCTCGCGCAGGTCACCGGCCACCACGTCGGCCTTGACCTGCACCGCACGCTCCACGAGCTCGCGCAGCACCGGCGAGCCGGCCGAGGGCGCACCGTGCTCCTCGACCAGCCGCAGGATCTCGGGGTCGGCGATGAAGCCGCACTTGACGACCTCACCCAGCCCGGCCCGCAGCTCGGCGTCCGGCAGCGAGCCGAGGAAGCCGAGGTCGCACAGCACGCCGGCCGGCTCGTGGAAGGCGCCGACGAGGTTCTTCCCCGCGCCGGTGTCGATGCCGGTCTTGCCGCCGACCGCGGCGTCGACCATGCCGAGCAGCGACGTCGGGACGTGCACGACGCGCACCCCGCGCAGCCAGGTCGCGGCCACGAACCCGCCCAGGTCGGTGGTCGCTCCCCCGCCGACGGTGACGAGGGCATCGCTGCGGGTGAAGCCGGCCCGGCCCAGCGCCTCCCAGCACTCCGCGGCCACGACCGCCGACTTGGCCTGCTCGCCGTCGGGCACCGCCAGCGCCAGCACGTCGTACGACGGGGCGAGGGCGTCGCACACCAGCACGGCGGCGGCCAGCCCCTCGGGAGCCACCACCGCGACCCGCGTGGCGCCACGGCCGACCAGTGCGGGCAGCCGGTCGAGCAGGTCGTCGCCGACCACGACGTCGTACGGCGCGCCGGTCGCGACCCGGATCACCGTGGGCTCCCTGGGCTCGGACACCACGTCACTCACCGACGACCTCCCCGATGTCTGCCAGCACCGCCGAGGCGACCTCCTGCGGCGTCAGCCCGTCGGTGTCGACGACCGCGGTGGCCACCGACTCGTAGACCGGGGCACGCTCGTCGAGCAGCGCCTTCATGGTGCCCCGCACGTTGCCCAGGAGCAGCGGGCGCGAGGCGCCCAGCCCGACCCGCGCTGCCGCATCGGTGAGCCCGACCCGGAGGAACACGACCCGGTGTCCGGCGAGCAGGGTCCGCGTCTCCTCGGCCATCACCGCACCCCCGCCGAGCGCGAGAACCCCGGAGTGCTCGGCGAGCGCGGCCGCGACGGCCGCGCGCTCGACAGCCCGGAAGTGCTCCTCGCCGGAGTCGACGAAGACGTCGGAGATCGAGCGACCCTCGGCCGCCTCGACGTCGTCGTCGGTGTCGCGGAACGTCGTGCCCAGCCGCTCGGCCAGCAACCGGCCCACGGTCGACTTCCCCGCGCCCATCGGTCCGACGAGCACCACGAGCGGTCGCGTCATCGGCGGGTCATCGAATCGTGAGGTGGTCGAGGTAGGCGGTGACGTTGCGGCGGGTCTCCTCGACGGCATCGCCGCCGAACTTCTCCAGCACGGCGTCGGCCAGCACCAGCGCCACCATGGCCTCAGCCACGACCCCGGCGGCCGGGACGGCGCAGACGTCGGAGCGCTGATGGTGGGCGACCGCCTCCTCGCCGGTGGCGACGTCGACGGTGCGCAGCGCCCGCGGCACGGTCGCGATCGGCTTCATCGCGGCGCGCACGCGCAGCACCTCGCCGGTCGACATCCCGCCCTCGGTGCCACCGGAGCGGCCGCTGGTGCGACGTACGCCGTCGTCGGTCGGCACGATCTCGTCGTGCGCCAGGCTCCCGCGCGTCGCGGCGAGCTCGAAGCCGTCACCGACCTCCACGCCCTTGATCGCCTGGATCCCCATCAGCGCAGCCGCGAGACGGGAGTCGAGCCTGCGGTCCCAGTGCACGTGGGAGCCGAGACCGGGTGGCAGGCCGTGGGCGACCACCTCGACGACGCCACCGAGGGTGTCGCCGTCGCGGTGGGCCTCGTCGATCGCGGCCACCATCGCGGCGCTCGCCTCGGGGTCGAGGCAGCGCACCTCGTCGGCGTCGAGCCGGGCCACGTCGTCGGGCTCCGGTACGACGCCGGCCGGGGCGCGGACGCCGCCGAGCTCGACGACGTGGGTGACCAGCCGGATGCCCGCGGTCTGCTCGAGGAACGCGGCCGCGACCGCACCGAGCGCGACCCGGGCCGCGGTCTCTCGTGCCGAGGCCCGCTCGAGCACCGGACGGGCCTCGTCGAACCCGTACTTCTGCATGCCCACCAGGTCGGCATGACCGGGCCGGGGGCGGGTGAGCGGAGCGTTGCGCGCCAGGTCGCCGAGCACGGACTCGTCGACCGGGTCGGCCGACATCACCTGCTCCCACTTCGGCCACTCGCTGTTGGCGATCTCGATGGCCACCGGGCCGCCGATGGTCTCGCCGTGGCGCAGGCCGCCGAGGATCGTCACCCGATCCTGCTCGAACTTCATCCGCGCTCCGCGGCCGCGACCGAGCCGGCGGCGGGCGAGTGCCTCGCTCACGTCGTCGGTGGTGATCCGGACGTGCGCCGGCAGTCCCTCCAGGACGGCGACCAGAGCCGGTCCGTGGGACTCCCCGGCAGTGAGCCAGCGCAACATGGGCGTCAGTCTCCCATGGGGCACCACGCGGACGACGCGGCTAGCCCCCCACGAGACGCGACCACAGCGGCTCGCCCCAGACGACACCGGTGAGCGCGCCGAGCAGCATGAACGGGCCGAAGGGCACGCCCTTGCGGTCGACCAGCTTCGCGATCGCCAGCAGCGCCCCGATGACCCCGCCGAGCAGGAAGCCGGCGTAGAGCCCGACGAGGAGCGGCCCCCAGCCGAGCCAGCCGAGCCCGATGCCGAGCACGCCGGCGAGCCGCACGTCGCCGAAGCCCAGTCCGCGCGGGTAGATGAACCACAGCACCGCATAGGTCCCGCCGCCGACCAGCCAGCCGAGCGCGGCCATCACGACGTCGTGGCTGTCGCGCGCGACGAGGGCGCCGACGACGGCCAGCGCGCCCAGCACGGCGTACGACGGGCGGATCAGGTAGGTGGGCAGGAGCCGGGTGCGCCAGTCGATCACGGCGAGCGCGACGTAGACCGGCACCATCGGCACCCACATCAGCCAGGCCCACGACCAGCCGAGGGCTCCTCCGAGCACGGCACCGGCGACGGCGCCGGCGATCGCGCTCTTCCAGGCCAAACCCGGCAGTCGGGCGATGTCGGCGAACTCCTCGGGCGGCGGTTGGGGCTCTCGGGCGACGTCGATGGTGGCGTCGCCCTCGGAGCCCGCCTTCGCCGCGTCGGCGTGCGCAGGCTCGATCACCGGGACACGAGAGATCACCATCGGCACCAGCAGGCTGCCGAGCCCCGCCACGACGGCGCCCACGAGGGCGGCGAGCACGGTCGAGTCCATGGCGGGACCCTAGGGCAACGAACCGTCGCCCCGGTGCCCTTCGGCGAGTCCCGCCTCGCCCGCCGCGCGCATCTCCTCGACCGGCACGTCGAACCGCCCCGTCATCGCCCGCACCTGGTCGACGGCCTGCCACAGCAGGAGATCCAACCCCCCGATCACCGTGCGCCCGTCGGTGAGGGCGACCCGGGCGAGCGGTGTCGGCCACGGGTCGTAGAGGACGTCGAAGACCACGGCGACGTCGCGGGTGGCGGCCACGACGTCGTCGTCCTGCGCCTCCGGCGGCACGGTCGAGACCACGATGTCGGCGCTCACCGGCCCCAGGTCCGCCCAGGGCAGCACACGCAGCCGCGGTGGGTGCGGATGACGAGCCACCGCGTCGAGGGTCTCCCCCGCTCGCGCGGGGTCGCGGACGACGAGCGTGGCCTCGGCCAGACCGACGCTCGGCCAGGGCGAGCAGCACCGACGCCGCGGTGGCGCCGCCGCCGAGCACGACCGCCGCGTGGAGATGCGCCTGGGTGGCGGAGTTGACCGCGGCCAGCGCGCCGGGCACGTCGGTGTTGAGCCCGTGCCGGCCACCGGCGTGGTCGAGCAGCAGGGTGTTGGCAGCCCCCGAGACGCGGGTCCAGTCGTCCTGCGAGGTCAGGAGTGGGATCACCTCACGCTTGAGCGGCATCGTCAGCGAGAGTCCGCGCCAGGTCTCGTCGAGACCCTCGACGAACGCGGCCAGACCCCCCGACGGCACGCGCAGGGCGTCGTAGGTCCAGTCCAGGCCCAGCACGTCGTACGCCGCGCGGTGGAGGGCAGGCGACAGGGAGTGCTCGATCGGGTCCCCGAGGACAGCGCACCGCATCGTCGATCGTCCGCCTCAGCAGCGACTGGACGTCGTGCAGTACTGCGTGAACTCGTCCTTGAAGGCCAGGAAGTCCTGGTAGGTCTTGCCGAACTTCGTCTCCCCCGTGCGCAGGTTGACGGTCACGTAGTAGTACCAGTCGCCGTTCGCCGGGTGCAGCGCCGCGTTGATCGCGGCGTCGCCGGGCGAGTTGATCGGACCCGGCGGCAGGCCCGGGTGGAGGTAGGTGTTGTAGGGCGAGTCGACCTGGGTGTCCTCGGTCGTCACCGCCACCACGCCCTTGCGGTCCAGCGCGTAGTTGACCGTCGCGTCGATCTGGAGCAGCCCGTTGGTGCCCTGCCGGTCACCCGGGCCGTCGAGGCGGTTGTAGATCACCCGCGACACCTTGGGCATGTCCGACCCGCGACCCTCGGCCTGGATCAGGCTGGCGATGGTCATGATCTCGCCCGGGGTCCGGCCCTGGGCCTGCGCTCCTGCGACCAGGTCGTTCTCCTGGGCCGACTGCCGCCACCGGTCGACCATGTCTTTGAGCATGTCCGCCGGCTTCTCCTTGGGCCCGAAGCCGTACGTCGACGGGAACAGGTAGCCCTCCGGGTTGCCCTTCGCGTAGGGCGGCAGCCCCAACGACTTCGGGTCCTTCAGGACCGCGTTGAAGGCTGCCTTGGAGAACTTCGTCCTCGCCGCCAGGATCGCCACGGTGTCGGACACCCGGAGCCCCTCGGGGATCGTGACCGCGGTGGTCACGATGTTCTTCGGGTTGCTCAGCACCGTGAACGCCTCGTGGGCGCTCATCTTCTTCTTCAGCTGGTAGTAGCCGACCTGGATCCCGGTGCTGCCGTTGGCGGCGTCGGTGAACGCGGCGACCGAGGCCACCACGCCCTTGCTCTTGAGGTTGCGCCCGATCGTGTTGACCGAGTCGCCCTTCTGCACCTGGAACAGCACCGCACCCTGGCCGGGCCCGGGGTAGTCGGCCGCGTGCGACAGGTGGTCCTTGAGGTAGTGGTAGCCCTTCGTGCCGACGTAGTATGCGCCGCCGAGGACCACGACGAGCGCGATCAGCACCGCGAGGCAGCCGGAGAAGTGGCGCTTCTTCGCCTTCTTCCGCGCCCCGCCGAGGTAGGTCGGCTCGTAGGGCTGCTCGTCGCTCGCTCGACACGAGGTCGTCAGTCACCTGGTGGTCGTAGGCGCTGCCGTCGTGGGTCATGACTCTCCCGATTCGGTGTCTCCGGTCACGATCTCTCCCGGAGCGCGTCCCGTGGCACGTTCGGTGTCCAGGGCGTGCTGCAGGATGAGTACCGCCGCAGCCTGGTCGACCACGGCCCGCCGTTCGGCACCCTTCTTCCCCCGGTCGCGCAGCATAGCCTCCGCCGACACGGTCGTCAGACGCTCGTCCTGCAGCCGCACCGCCACGGGGCTGATCCGGGCGGCCAGCCGCGCCGCGAACTCGCGCACCTTGGCCGCGGCCGGACCCTCGCCGCCCGAGAGCGAGCGGGGCAGGCCGACGACCACCTCCACGACCTCCTCGTCGCGCACCAGCCGCGCGATCCGGGCCAGGTCGCCCTTGCCGCGTCGTACGGTTTCGACCGGGGTCGCCAGGAACCCGGTGGGGTCACAGCGGGCGACGCCGATCCGGGCGTCACCGGGGTCGAGACCGAGTCGTACGCCGGCTCGCATCAGGCCGTGGCCCGGGCCACGGCACCGCTCGCCGCGGCGAGCGCCTCGTCGATGCGAGACGTGTCGGTGCCGCCGCCCTGGGCGACGTCGTCCTTGCCGCCACCGCGCCCGCCCACGAAGGGCATCACGGCCGCGAGCAGGTCGTTGGCCTTCACGCCGCGCTCGCGCGCGTGCTCGTTGGTCGCCGCAACGACCGAGACCTTGCCGTCCTTGACGCCGATCAGCACCGCCGCCCCCGGTTGCTCCTGGCTCAGGCGGCTGCGGAGGTTCATCGCCATGGTGCGGATGTCTCCCCCGTCGGCGCCGTCGATGCGCAGGTTGATCAGCCGGATGCCGTTGACGTCGGCGGCGTCCGCCGCCAGCTGCGCGCCCTCCGACAGCAGCTGGGCGATCCGGGTCTGCTCGAGCGCCTTCTCGGCGGCCCGCAGCCGCTCGACGATGTCGTGGACCCGCTCGGGCAGCTCCTCGGGCCGCGCCTTGAGGGTCTCGGACAGCTGGGCCACCAGCACGTGCTCGCGAGCGAGGAACCGGTAGGCGTCGGCGCCGACCAGCGCCTCCACCCGGCGTACGCCGGAGCCGATCGACGCCTCGCCGAGCAGCTTGACGACCCCGAGCTGGCCCGAGCGGCCGGCATGGGTGCCTCCGCACAGCTCGCGCGCCCAGTCGCCGACCGAGACGACGCGCACGCGGTCGCCGTACTTCTCGCCGAACAGCGCCATCGCCCCGGAGCGCACCGCCTGCTCCTGGGTCATGATCTCGGCGTGCACGCCGAGGTCGGCGAGCACCAGGTCGTTGACCTTCGCCTCGACGTCGTTCATCACCGACTCGGGCACCGCCCCGGTGGCGGAGAAGTCGAACCGGAAGCGGCCCGGGGAGTTCTCCGAGCCGGCCTGCGTCGCGGTCTCGCCGAGCGCCTCGCGGAACGCCTTGTGGACCATGTGGGTCGCGGTGTGCGACCGCGAGATCGCCTTGCGACGCTCGATGTCGACCTCGGAGTGCGCCTCGAGCCCGGGAGTCACCTCGCCGCTGAGCACGCGGCCGCTGTGCACGACCAGCCCGGTGATCGGGGTCTGCACGTCGCGCACCTCGACCCGCGCGCCGTTGGACAGCTCGATCACGCCGCGGTCGGCCAGCTGGCCGCCGCCCTCGGCGTAGAACGGCGTGCGGTCGAGCACGAGCTCGACGTCGTCGCCCTCGCGGGCCGCCTCGACGACCTCACCACCCCAGACCAGGCCGCGCAGCGAGCCCTCCGAGACCACCTCGCGGTAGCCGGTGAACTCGACCGGACGGGCCAGGTCGTCGGCGATCCGGCGGTACGCCGTGGTGTTGACGTGGCCGCCCTTCTTGGCCACCGCGTCGGCCTTGGCACGCCGGCGCTGCTCGTCCATCAGGTCGCGGAAGCCGACCTCGTCGACCTCGAGCCCCTGCTCGGCGGCCATCTCGAGGGTCAGGTCGATCGGGAAGCCGTAGGTGTCGTGCAGCGCGAACGCGCGCTCGCCGCTCAGCTCGGTGCCGCCCGCCTGCTTCACCTCGGCGGTCGGCCTGGTCGAAGATCGTGCGTGCCGGCGCGCAGCGTCTGGCGGAACGCGTCCTCCTCGGCGTAGGCGACCTGCGAGATCCGCTCCCAGTCGCGGTGGAGGTCGGCGTAGGTCTCGCCCATCTTGTCGCGGCTGACGGGCAGCAGCTCGGGCAGCACGCGGTCCTCGGTGCCGAGCAGCCGCATCGACCGCACCGCGCGGCGCAGCAGCCGGCGCAGCACGTAGCCGCGGCCCTCGTTGCCGGGCGTGACGCCGTCGCCGATCAGCATCATCGTGCTGCGCACGTGGTCGGCGACGACCCGGAACCGGACGTCGTCGTCGCGGTCGGTCGCCGTAGCGCGCGCGCCGGTCAGCTCTCGGCCCGCTCGATCACGGGGTACAGCACGTCGATCTCGTACATGTTGTCGACGCCCTGGAGCAGGTAGGCCACCCGCTCCAGGCCCATGCCGGTGTCGATGTTCTTGCGCGGCAGCGAGCCGGACGATGTCGAAGTCCTCCTTGGACCGCACCGCGCTCAGCTCGTCCTGCATGAAGACGAGGTTCCAGATCTCGAGGTAGCGGTCCTCGAGCTTGGCCGGCATGTCGAGCCGCTCGGTGGTCTCGAACTCGCCGTCGGGACCGTGGTCGGGACCGCGGTCGTAGAGGATCTCCGAGCACGGGCCGCCGGGGCCGGGCACGCCCATCGACCAGTAGTTCTCCTTCGGCCCGAGCCGGACGATCCGGTCGTCGGGGAAGCCGGTGACCTTCATCCACAGCTCAGCGCCTCGTCGTCCCCGTCAGATCGAGGGCCAGATGCCGGCCCTCCTCGAGCCCGAAGCCGCCGTCGGCCTGGGACTTGGTGACCAGCTCCCAGGCCAGCTCGATCGCGCGCTCCTTGAAGTAGTCGCCGAAGGAGAAGTTGCCGCACATCTCGAAGAACGTGTCGTGCCGGGTGGTCTTGCCGACGTCCTCGATGTCGGGCGTGCGGACGCACTTCTGGATGCTCACCGCGCGGTCGTACGGCGGCGTCTCCTGGCCGAGGAAGTAGGGCTTGAACGGCACCATGCCCGCGTTCACGAACAGCAGGTCGGGTCGTCGAGGATCAGGGACGCCGAGGGCACGGCGGTGTGCGCGGCGGCCTCGAAGTGCGCCACGAACCGTCGCCGGATCTCCGCGGTGTCCATCAGTGCTGGCCTTCCTGGTTGTCGTCGGTGTGAGCAGCGACTCCGCTGGTCGAGGAGCTCGCTCTGCGAGCGTCTCGAGCCGCGCGGAGCCTCAGCTCCGGGCGTCCATGAGGCACGAGCCCGAAGCGTTCGCGCAACTCGGTTTCGGCCTCCGCCTGGCCCTGCGCCACCTCGTCGCGGAACATCCGTGGCGCCGAGGGTGAGGGCGTGCCACCGGTCGCTGAGGCCGTCGGCGGTGAACGCCTCGCCTGACCCGGCGCGCGCGCACCATGCGTAGATCGCCCGCCCCCGCGCCGGCCACGAACCAGAGCCACGCCTCACGAGGCCTCCTCGGTGTCGAGGTCGAGCAGGCCGCGCTGGCGGGCGTGGAGGTCGCGTTGGGCGGCCTTGAGGTCGGCGCGGCGCTGCTTGCGCGAGCGGCGTACCTCCTGCTTCATCTCGAAGCGGATCCGGTTGCGGTTGGCCGGCGCCAGCCCGCGTCGTACGCCGTGGGCCAGGGAGGCGGCCATCACCACCGTCTCCTTGAGCACGATGTCGGCGAAGGCCGGCGCGGCGGCCGGCACCGGGGCTCGGGCTCGGTCCGGCCTGCCGAGGTCGGTGATCACGAACTCGACCGGCGCGGCGACCGGCGACGGCGGCGGTCGCGGTCCGCTCGATGGTCGTCGAGCCGCGCCCGCAGCTCGAGCCACGCTCAGCGCAGGGCGTCGACCTCGCGTCCGCGACCGAGCGCCCGGACGCACGCAGCCGGCAGCATCACGACGAGCAGCACCAGGCACAGCACAGCCAGCCCGCCGACGGCGAGCCACAGGGCCTGGTCGTTTCCCACAGCGTCCGACCCTATCGTCCGCGGACCAGGCGCCGGATGCGCTCCCAGCGCTCCTTGACCGCTGCCTCGGCGCCCAGCGAGGTGGGCTGGTAGTACTCCGCGTCGGCGACGACGTCGGGGGCGTACTGCTGCTCGGCGATGCCGAACGGCTCGTCGTGGCTGTAGGCGTACGACGTGCCGTGGCCCAGGCTCTTCGACCCCTGGTAGTGCGCGTCGCGCAGGTGCGGCGGCACCTGCCCGATCTTCCCGGCCCGCACGTCGGCGCTCGCCGCGTCGATCGCCTTGATCACCGCGTTCGACTTCGGCGCGACCGCGAGCGCGATCGTGGCCTGGGCGAGGTTGAGCCGGGCCTCGGGCATCCCGATCAGCTGCACCGCCTGGGCCGCCGCGACCGCCGTGGTCAGTGCCGACGGGTCGGCCAGGCCGACGTCCTCACTGGCCAGGATCACCAGCCGCCGGGCGATGAACCGCGGGTCCTCCCCGGCCTCGAACATCCGGGCCAGGTAGTGCAGCGCCGCGTCGGCGTCGGAGCCGCGCACCGACTTGATGAACGCCGAGATCACGTCGTAGTGCTGGTCGCCCTGGCGGTCGTAGCGCACGGCGGCCCGGTCGACGGCGGTCTCGGCCGTCGCCAGGTCGATCACGGTCGGAGCCCTTGGCACGAGCGGCCCCGGCCGCGGCCTCGAGGTAGGTCAGCGCCGCGGCGGGCGTCGCCTCCGGCGAGGCGGACCAGGTGGTCGCGGGCGTCGTCGTCGAGGGTGACGCGCGCCGTCCAGCCCGCGCTCGTCGACCAGCGCGCGTGTGGATCACCTCGGCGACGTCCTCGTCGGTGAGCGAGTCGAGCTGGAGCAGCAGGCTGCGCGAGAGCAGCGGCGAGATCACCGAGAAGAACGGGTTCTCGGTGGTGGCCGCCACCAGCGTGACCCAGCGGTTCTCGACGCCGGGCAGCAGCGCGTCCTGCTGGGCCTTGCTGAACCGGTGGACCTCGTCGACGAACAGCACCGTCTCCCGGCCGCGACGGGTGAGGTCCGCGCGCGCCTGCTCGATGGCCGCCGCGCACCTCCTTCACGCCGGCCGACACCGCCGAGACCTCGACGAAGGCCCGGTCGGTCTGTCCGCTGACGATGGCCGCGATGGTGGTCTTGCCCGTGCCCGGAGGACCCCACAGCAGCACCGACATCGACTGCCGGCCCTCGATCAGCTGGCGCAGGGGCGAGCCCTCGGCGCGCAGCTGCGGCTGCCCCACCAGCTCGTCGAGCGTGCGGGGCCGCATCCGCACCGCCAGCGGCGCCGAGGCCGTGCGTGTTGGCCTGCAGCGACCCGGCGCCGGGAGTGACCGGGACGGCAGGCCGCAGCGGCTCGGCCTCGAACAGCTCGTCCTCCGACACGTGGTGCAGCGTAGGCGGTGCCCCGAGCCCGCCGCCGGTGCTCAGCCCGAGGTGATCGACTTGGTCTTCAGGTCGTACCAGGTGTCGGCGAAGCCCGGGCTGGTCGGCGAGCTCGGCGGCCGTCATGGTCGCGGTGCCGGCGATCGGGTTGCCCTGGTCGTCGACGCCGAGCATGTCGGTGGTGACCGGGCGCTGCGGGGCTGTTGCCGTACTCGCCGGCGAAGTGACAGGCGACCTTGTGCTTGGCCCCGATCTGCAGCAGCGGCGGCTCCTGCTTGGCACAGATCTCCTGCGCCATCCAGCACCGGGTGCGGAAGCGGCAGCCGCTCGGCGGGTTGATCGGCGACGGGACGTCGCCCTCGAGCCGGATCCGCTCGCGGCGACCGCCGATGGCCGCCTGCTTCACGTCGGGCGCCGCCGAGAGGAGTGCCTGGGTGTAGGGGTGCTGCGGGTGCTCGTAGATGGTCTCGCGGTCGCCGATCTCGACGATCTTGCCGAGGTACATCACCGCGACATCGGGGCAGAAGTGCCGCACCACCGCCAGGTCGTGGGCGATGAAGAGGAACGCGATCCCGAACTCCTCCTGCACGTCCCGGAGCAGGTTGACCACCTGGGCCTGGATCGACACGTCGAGCGCCGAGACCGGCTCGTCGGCGACGAGCAGCTTGGGCTGGAGCGCGAGCGCGCGGGCGATGCCGATGCGCTGCCGCTGGCCGCCGGAGAACTCGCTGGGATAGCGGTTGTAGTGCTCGGGGTTGAGCCCGACGACCTCGAGCAGCTCCTGGACGCGCGCGCAGGACCTTCTTCTCCGGCACCATGTTGTGGACCCGCAGCGGCGTCCCGACGATCGTGCCCACCGTGTGACGGGGGTTCAGCGAGGAGTAGGGGTCCTGGAAGATCATCTGGATCTCGCTGCGGATCGGCATCATCTGCCGGCGCGAGAGGCCCGAGATGTCGGTGCCCTCGAAGTTGATGACTCGCCCGAGGTCGGGTCGTAGAGGCGGGTGATCAGCCGACCGGTCGTGGTCTTGCCACAGCCGGACTCACCCACCAGGCCGAGGGACTCGCCCCTGCGCAGGGTGAACGACACCCCGTCGACGGCCTGGACGTGCGCCACGGTACGGCGGATCACGCCGCCGGACTTGACGGGGAAGTACTTCTTGAGATCGCGGATCTCGAGAAGGAGGTCGCTGCCGGAGGCGTCCACCTGGCTTGTCCAGGGCAGGCTCGACGTCGGAGTTGGTCACGGTGCTCATCCTGCCCTCAAACCTTGTCGGGGTCGACTGCTGCCAGCTCGGGGATCATCTCGCCTGTGTCGGGGATCGATCAGGTCCGGCGCGATCTCCGGCAGCACCTCGACGGCGTAGATCTCGCTCGGGTTGGCGAGGTGGCAGCGCTTCAGGTGGTTCTCACCGCGGTTGCCCGGCGTGAGGTCCGGCAGGGTGGTCCGGCACAGGTCGCCGGGCACCTTGTCCATGTGCGGGCACCGGGGGTGGAACGCACATCCCGACGGCGGGTTGAGCAGGCTGGGCGGGGTGCCCGGGATGGGGATCAGTCGGGCATTGGCGTCACCCGACACGTCGGGAACGCTGCCCATGAGGCCCCAGGAGTAAGGCATCTCGGGGTGGGTCAGGATCTCGCGGGTGGCGCCGTACTCGACCGCGCGACCGGCGTACATGACCATCGTTGTGTCGGCCATCTCGGCGACCACCCCGAGGTCGTGGGTGATGATGATGACCGCGGAGTTGAACTCTCGCTGAAGGTCCTGCAGCAGGTCGAGGATCTGCGCCTGGACGGTCACGTCGAGGGCGGTGGTGGGCTCGTCCGCGATCAGCAGCTGCGGGTCGTTGACCAGCGCCATCGCGATCATCGCGCGCTGCCGCATGCCCGCCCGAGAACTGGTGCGGGTAGTCGTCGACACGACGGTTGGCCTGCGGGATGCCGACCCGGTCGAGCATCTCGATGGCACGCTTCTTGGCGTCGGACTTCGACACCTTGTGGTGGATCCGGTAGCCCTCGGAGATCTGGTCACCGACGTGTAGAACGGGTGCAGCGCGGTGAGGGCGTCCTGGAAGATCATCGCGACGACGTTGCCCCGGATCTTGCGCATCCGGTCCTCCGACGCACCGATGCACCTCTAACCCGTCGACGCGGATCGAGCCCGACGAGCCGGGTGTGCTTCGGGTCGTGGAGACCCAGCACGGCCATCGACGACACGCTCTTGCCCGAGCCCGACTCCCCCACGATGCCGAGCGTCTTGCCGCGCTCGACGGTGTAGGAGAGGTCGGTGACCGCCTGCACGAGGCCGTCGTGGGTCGGGAACTTGACGGTGAGGTTCTCCACGACGAGGAACGGGTCGTCCGGGCTGGCCGGCGCCGCCATGCCGTCGGGACGCTCGTTGAGCTCGACGCTCATGCGGGGCCCCCGTTCGAACCGCAGCGAAGCGAGATTCCGATGGGGTGCTCATGCCACGCTCACCCGCGGGTCGATGAAGCTGTAGAGGACGTCGACGAGCAGGTTGGCGATGACGATCATGACCGCGCGCCACCAGCACCGTCGCGCTCATGACGTTGAGGTCGATCGGCGTCGAGCAGGGCCTGCGAGGCCCCAGTGGCCGATGCCGTCGATGCCGAAGATCTGCTCGGTGAAGATCGCGCCGCCCAAGAGTGTGGCGAAGTCGATGCCGAAGATGGTGATCACCGGCACGATCGCCGCGCGGAGTGCGTGCTTGAAAGCACCCGGTTGGTGCGGACCCCCTTGGCCTGGCGCGTGCGGATGTAGTCCTCGCCCAGCGTCTCCACCATCTGGCCGCGGGTGAACCTGGCGTACGACGTGCAGTTGGTCAGGCCGATCACCAGCCACGGCAGCATCATGTAGGAGACGGTCTTGGCTGGATTCTGGGTGATCGGGTAGTACCCCGTGTTCGGGAAGATCTTCAGCTGGAGCGACAGATAGATCCACGCCAGCAGGGCCACCAGGTAGAACGGGATGGAGGAGACGATCGAGCGTGCTGCCGACGAGGAGGCGGTCGCCCGCCGTGCCTCGCCATCGAGCTGCCATCGCGCCGAGGAACACGCCCAGGTCAGGTAGAGCGTGGCCCCGCCGACGGCCAGGTCGAGCGTCGCCGGAACTTCTGCTTCAGGTCGTGTCCACACCGTGTTGCCCGGTCATGATCGAGATGCCCAGGCACGGGGCCGGGCAGTTGTAGGTCTTGCCGTCGACGTAGACGTTGTCGCGGCCGACGAAGATGCCCTTGGCCCAGTGCGCGTAGTTGGTGACCAGGGACTTGTCGAAGCCCATCTGGCTGCTTGATCGAGGCCAGCTTCGCCGGGGTGCACTTGCCGGGGCCGAGCTTCTCGCAGTAGTTGACCGGCGGGGCGTCGCCGAGGCCCTTGAAGAAGAGCACGAACACGAACATCGAGGTCAAGATGACCACGAGGAGCGAGGTGAGCAGTCGGCGAACGATGAATCCCGTCATCTCGGCTTCCTGGTGGGGAGGGCTGATGGCGGTGGGTGGTGGGGTGCGGCTTGCGCCGCACCCCACCACCTCAGGCGACCGACCGGTCAGGATCGACCGATCCGTCGACGCGTCGGAACTACTGGGAGATCCAGATGTTCTTGCAGGTCGGCATACCGAAGGTGGTGTCATCGTAGTCGCCCTGGATCTGGGATCCGTGGGCCTGGGCGATCACCGCTGTAGTACAGTCGGGAACAGCGGGAAGTACTTCGTGGCTGATCTGACTTGTCCAGGTTGTTCCATGCAGCTGCCTGCTGGTCCAGCGGCAGGCTTCTGCACCGCGTCATCTTCTTGTCGACCGACGGGCTGCTGAACGCGGAGTAGTTCGGTACCGAGCGAGTTCGTCGTGTCCGGGTTGGTCGACCCGTACAGCGGTCGGCAACCAGGTCGAGCCGGACGGCCAGTCGGAGCACCAGCCCGCCGAGCGGACGTTGATGTCCTCCTTGGGTTGTCACGAGCCGTGACGTAGTCGGCGATCGTCGTCGGCACCGGCGTGGCCTTGAAGCCGGCCTCGGTCAGCGACTTCACCATCGCGTCCTTGCACCTTCACGCTGATCGGGTCGTCGGTCGGAACAGGAACTTGATCTCGTAGCCCATGCGCGCTGGCCGACTGCAGCAGTGCCTTGGCCTTGGCCGGGTCGGTCTGGAACGCACTCGTGGTGCGTGACGTTGAAGTTCTTCCGACCGGGGATACCCGGAGGCATCAGGTTCGTTCGCCGGGATCGCGTTGACACCGGGGATCAGCCCGCGGCCAGGATGTACGTCCTTGTACGGGAAGGCGAACTGCAGCGCCTCACGGACCTTCTTGTCGTGATCTTGCGGTTGTCCGGCGCCCAGTAGTAGGTGCACGGGTCGGGCCACCTGGGTCAGCCGGCTCGGCGACGGTCGACTTCATCTTCTGGTAGTCAGGAGCCAGCAGGTCGTCGTAGGTCAGCGTGGTCTGGCCCGCACCGGAGTCCGCGAGCAGGATCTGGTCGGTCTTCTCCTGAGGCACTGCGATCTTGAAGTCGTACCCGTCCGGGTACTGCGTACGAGCCGGGTCGGTGCTGGCATCCCAGTAGGGGTTCTTACCAGCATCAGGCTCCTTGCCGAGGGGCTGTAGCTCTTGATCATGTACGGGACCGGTCGACAGCGGGTGGTTCTTGTAGGTCTTCGGGTCCGAAGCGCTGCCACGCGGGATCGGGCCGTTGGCCGGGAAGGTGCCCCAGTACGGCATGTCCGGGAAGGGCCGGGCCATCTTGATGGTGATGGTGTAACCCTCGACCGTGATGCCCTTGAACTTCTGACCTCGGGGTCGGTGTACATGCCCTTGTAGGTCGAGCCGCCCTTGTAGTAGACGTTCGAGTACACCTGGCAGGCACCGGTCGGGAACGTCGCGACGTCCATGCACCGCGTCATGCCCCAGGCGACGTCCTTGGCGGTGACGGTCTGCCGTTCTCCAACTTCACACCGGGACGGATCGTGAACTTCCACTTGGTGTAGGTGGAGTTGGACTTGCCGAGGTCGGTGGCCAGGTCGGGCACCAGGATCATCCGCTTGGTGGTCGGGTCGTACTTGTACTGCGTCAACGAGCGCGTCACGAGATCCGCTCAGGATCGCGTCGGCGTCGGTGTAGTAGCCTCACTCGGGTCGATAGTCGTGGTCAGACCCGTCCACCACGTGAGTACCGTGACGGTGCCGCCCTTCGGGCGCCTCGATGCTGACCGGACCGCTTGCAGGTCGCGCATGCCGCCACCGGTGTCACCCCCGTCGCCGCTGTCTGGAGTCCCTGCCTCGGGCTGCCTGGTCGAGACCCCGAGCCGCCACAGGCGCTCAGAGCCAACATCGCGACAGCAGAGACGGCGATCAACGGTGATTTGAACCGCATAGCCCACCCTTTCCGTGGATGTTGCATTTCTCCCGGTGAATCAGTCACCGGCGAGTCTTGGGGTCGAAGGCGTCCCGGATGGAGTCACCCAGCAGGTTGAGCGCCACGACCAGCACGCATGATCGTCATGCACCGGGGCCCAGAGGTAGAGCGGGTAGGCAGTCCCACCAGCTGCTGTGCGTCGGCGATCGTCTGCCCGAGCGAGGGATACCCGGTCAACGCCGATGCCGAGGAAGGACAGACCGGCCTCGGCGGTGATCGAGCGCCGGGCAGCGCCAGCGACGTCGCGACCACGATCGGAGCCACGAGGTTGGGGAGCAGCTCCTTGAACAGGATGCGGCGCGTCGGCACGCCCATGACCTGGGCCGCCTGCACGAACTCACGCTCGCGCAGCGACAGCACCTGCCCGCGGATCAGACGGGTCAGTGCCCATCCAGCCGAAGACCATCAGGATCGTGATCAGCGAGAAGAGCTGGACCCTGTCCAGAGCGGCGAGTTGGCCCGGCTTCTGGAAGCGCTCGACACGAGGATCGGCGCCATGGCCAGGGCGCCGAGCAGGAACGGGAAGGAGAGGAAGAGGTCGGTGACGAACATGATGAGTCCGGTCGAGCCAGCCGCGCGAGAAGCCGGCGACGCAGCCCGAGGACGACGCCGATCAGCGATGCTGCCCACCGTGGCCACCGAGCGATCAGCAGGTCGGTGCGCAGGCCGTAGAGGAGGCGCGCGAGGTTGTCGACACCGGTGCTCGGCGCCAGACCGAGCGGGTGGGCCGGCCCAGAACCCGTGGTTGGGGGGCCCTTGGCCGGGCAGACCGGTCGTCGAAGTCGAGCACGTCGGCTGGCGCCGTAGGGCACCGGTCGAGTGGTCGGGTAGATGTTCATCGCCTTGCTGATCAGCGGCGCCATGACGGCCGCCAGCACCATCACCACACGATGTCGAGGCAGACCATCGCCGAGCTTGTCCTTGCGGAGCCGCTCGAAGGCGATCTGGGTCGGCGACCGACCGGCGAGCTTCTGACCTTCGGGGCCTCGTCGGCACCTACCGGGGCTTCGGCCAGCTCTGTCGCACTGATGACCCATGGTCGTCCTTTCTGCGCCTCGAAGATGATCCGCTGCCGCTAGGACCGTGTGCGCCAGGTCGTTCCTGCCCGGGTGAGGCGGTGGCACGGCACCCGGGCCGACACAGGACTCTAGAGCACGGTCATCTCATTTCAACGCGGCCTCGAGGTAACGATTCTGTCTCATGCCTTGGTCGATCCAACGGCCGGCGTCGACGCCCGCCTCACGGCGTCTGCTCAGGCGTGATCGGGGCCGGAGCGCCGGTGAGCGGGTCGTAGCCACCGCCGGACTTGGGGAACGCGATCACGTCGCGGATCGACTCCGCACCGCGACAGCAGCGCCACGATCCGGTCCCAGCCGAAGGCGATCCCGCCGTGCGGGCGGCGCGCCGTACTGGAAGGCGTCGAGCAGGAAGCCGAACTTCTCCTGCGCCTCCTCCTCGTCGAGCCCCATCACGGCGAAGACCCGTCGTTGGATGTCGGCGCGGTGGATACGGATGGAGCCACCGCCGATCTCGTTGCCGTTGCAGACGATGTCGTAGGCCCAGGCCAGCGCGTCGGCGGGGTCCTGGTCGAAGGTGTCGAGGTCCTGCGGCGAGGTGAAGGCGTGGTGCACCGCCGTCCACTGGCCGCTGCCCACGGCGACGTCGCCGGCCGCAGTCGCCTCGTCCGCGGGCTCGAAGAGGGGCGCGTCCACCACCCACAGGAAGCTCCACTCCTCGTCCTGCCGACCCGTCGACGCAGGCCGCCGCGGCGGCCGATCTCCAGCCGGGCCGCGCCGAGCAGGGCCCGGCTCGACTTGACCGGTCCGGCGGCGAAGAAGACGCAGTCGCCCGGCTCGGCGCCGACGTGGGCGGCGAGCCCCGCCCGCTCGCAGTCGCTGAGGTTCTTGGCGACCGGGCCCCCGAGCTCGCCGTCCTCGCCGACCGTGACGTAGGCCAGACCCCGGGCGCCGCGCTGCTTGGCCCACTCCTGCCAGGCATCGAACTGCCGTCGTGGCTGGTCGGCGCCGCCCGGCATCACGACCGCACCGACGTACGGGGCCTGGAACACCCGGAACTCCGTCTCCGCGAAGTACGCCGTGCAGTCGACCAGCTCCTGCCCCATCCGGAGGTCGGGCTTGTCGGAGCCGAAGCGCGCCATCGCCTCGGCGTACGTCATCCGCGGCAGCGGCGTCGGGCACGTCGTACCCGATCAGCTTCCAGAGGGCGACCAGCACGTCCTCGGCGACCGCGATGCACGTCGTCCTGGTCCACGAAGCTCATCTCGATGTCGAGCTGGGTGAACTCCGGCTGCCGGTCGGCGCGGAAGTCCTCGTCCCGGTAGCAGCGCGCGATCTGGTAGTAGCGCTCCATGCCGGCGACCATCAGCAGCTGCTTGAACAGCTGCGGGCTCTGCGGCAGGGCGTACCAGCTGCCGGGCTGCAGCCGGGCCGGGACCAGGAAGTCGCGCGCGCCCTCGGGGGTCGACCGGGTCAGGGTCGGCGTCTCGATCTCGACGAAGCCGTGGTCGGTCGAGCACGTCGCGGGCGGCCTTGTTCACCTTGCTGCGCAGCCGGATGGCGGCCGCAGGGCCGGTACGCCGCAGGTCGAGGTAGCGATGGCGCAGGCGCGCCTCCTCGCCGACGTCGCACGTGCTCGTCGATCGGGAAGGGCAGGACCGCGCTGGGGTTGAGCACCTCGACGTCGGAGGCGATCACCTCGATCTCGCCGGAGGCGAGGTGCGGGGTTGGCGTTGCCCTCGGGCCGACGCGCGACCGTGCCGGTGACCTTGAGGCAGTACTCGTTGCGCAGGCTGTGCGCCACGGCCTCGTCGCGGATCGACCACCTGGGCGATGCCGCTGGCCTCGCGCAGGTCGAGGAAGGCCACTCCCCCGTGGTCGCGGCGGCGGGCGACCCAGCCGGCGAGCACCACCTCGGTGCCTTCGTTCGGCGGCGGTGAGGGTTCCGGCGTCGTGGGTGCGGATCACGCGTTGGTCTCCTCGCTCGGGGCTGGGTGGGCGCCCGGGTCGTGCAGGTGTCGACACGATGGTGGGCGCGGAGGTCGTCGTCGGGCGGGCTCCACGCCGTCGACGGTCGGCGTCGACCTGGTCGCCGGAGCGGATGTCCTTGACCTGGTCGGGGGCGCCCGGCTCCGAGGCGGGGAACCACACGAAGGGGATGCCCCGGCGCTCGGCAGTAGCGGATCTGCTTGCCGTACTTCTGCGGGCTCACCGCCACCTCGCAGGCGATGCCGCGGCGGCGCAGGTCGGTCGGCGATCCGCTCGCGAGCCGGGACGACCCTCCTCGTCGGCCAGGGCGACCAGTACGGCGCTCGGCACGGCCCTGCTGCCGGCCAGGACGCCTTCGGCGAGGAGCGGGAGCAGGGTGCGCGAGACGCCGAAGGAGATGCCCACGCCGGGGTAGGTCGTACCGCCCGTCGTGGCCAGCGCGTCGTACCGCCCGCCGCCGCCGACCGACTTCAGCCGCTCGTAGCCCTCCATGTAGATCTCGACGACGGTGCCGGTGTAGTAGTCGAGGCCGCGAGCGATGCGCAGGTTGGCCTCGACGGTGACTCGGCCGTCGGCCCGACCGACGGCGTCGGCGCAGCCCTCGAGCACCGACGGCGAGCTCGGCGAGACCGCGGCTGAGCAGGTCGTCGGTGACCCCGAGCGCCTGCACGCGCTCCACCAGCGACTGGTCGGTGACCCGGATCGTGGCGAGCTCGAGGCACCGCGCGGCCTGCTCGGGCGTGGCACCGGCGCGCTCGACCGAGGAGGTCGGCCACCGCGTCGGCGGGGAGCTTGTCCAGCTTGTCGATCTGCCGGATCGCCTCGGTGACGTCGGGGATGCCGAGGCCGCTGGTAGAAGCCCTGGATCAGCTTGCGGTTGTTGACCTGGAACGACAGGGGTGGCAGGGGCAGCGCGGCCAGCGCCTCGACCATCACCCGGACCACCTCGACGTCGTGGTGGAAGGCGAGCTCGTCGCGTCCGACGATGTCGATGTCGGCCTGGGTGAACTGGCGGTAGCGACCCTCCTGCGGCCGCTCACCCCTCCAGGCCGACTGGATCTGGAAGCGCCGGAACGGGAACTCGAGGTGTCCGGCGTTCTCCAGCACGTAGCGGGCGAACGGCACCGTGAGGTCGAAGTGCATCCCCAGACCGGTGTCGTCGGCCGTGTCGTCGGCCTGCAGCCGGCGCAGGACGTAGATCTCCTTGTCGATCTCGCCGCCCTTGGCGAGCCGGTCGAGCGGCTCGACCGCGCGGGTCTCGATGTTGGCGTAGCCGTGCAGCTCGAAGGTGCGCGCCAACGACGCCAGCGCCTCGCGCTCGACGACGCGGGCGGCAGGCAGCAGCTCGGGGAAGCCGCTCAGCGGCGTGGGCTTGCTCATGAGTCAGAGTCCTCGGGTGACACGGCCGGGCCCTGACGCTCGGGTCCTCGGCCACGGACAGCAGGAACGGGTTGGTGGCACGCTCCCGGCCGATCGAGGTCTGCTCGCCGTGTCCCGGGAGGACGACGACGTCGTCGGGCAGGGTGAGCACCTTGTCGCGCAGGGTGCGCAGCATCGTCGGATGGTCTCCGCCGGGCAGGTCGGTGCGGCCGATCGAGCCGGCGAAGAGCAGGTCGCCGGAGAACATCACCTGCGAGACCGCGTCGTCGTACGGCGTGCGGAACGCGACCGATCCCCCGGTGTGGCCGGGCGTGTGGTCGACGGTGACCTCGAGGCCGGCCAGCTCGAGCACCTGGCCGTCGGCGAGCTCGGCGACGTCGTCGGGCTCGACGAACTCGAAGCGACCTCCGAGCAGCATGGCAGCCGTCTCCGAGCGAGATGCCCGCCATCGGGTCGGCCAGCAGGTGCCGGTCGGCCGGGTGGATCCAGGCGGTGGCGTCGTAGGTGCCGGCAACGGGCGTCACCGACCACATGTGGTCGAGGTGACCGTGGGTGAGCAGCACCGCGACCGGCTTGAGCGCGTGCTCCCGCACGATCTCGGCGATCCCGTCCGCGGAGTCCTGCCCGGGGTCGACGATCACGCACTCCGAGCGCGGCCCGGTCGCCGCGACGTAGCAGTTCGCGGCCCAGGAGCCTGCGGGAAAGCCGGCGATGAGCACCCGGGCAGACTATCCACCGGAGTGCTCACGCCCGGAACCGGTGCGCGACGGCTCCGGATGCGGTGGAGGCGCTCCGGGGAGCCGCGGTTAGCATGAGGGGTCGCCGGACCACCGCCGGGAACGAATGAAGAGGAACGCTGTGACGACGAGTGACTGGGGACGCGTCGCCGAGGACGGCACCGTCTACGTCCGGACCCCCGAGGGTGAGCGACCCGTCGGGCAGTACCCCGAGGGCTCGCCCGAGGAGGCACTGGCCTTCTTCGCCAAGCGGTACGACGAGCTGTCGGGCAGCGTGCACCTGCTGGAGCAGCGCGTGATGGCCGGCGTGGTGGCGCCCGACGAGGCGGCCGAGGCGGTCCGCGCCCTGCGCACCCAGGTCGCCGAGGCCAACGCCGTCGGCGACCTCAACTCCCTCATCGGCAAGCTCGACGCCCTCGGACCGGTGATCTCCCAGCAGCGCATGGCGCGCAAGGCCGAGCGGGCCGAGCGGGCCGCCGCGGCCAAGGACGACAAGGAGAAGCTCGTCGTCGAGGCCGAGAAGCTCGCCGAGAGCAACGACTGGCGCAACGGCGCCAACCGGCTCCGCGACCTGCTCGACCGCGTGGAAGGCGCTCCCCCGTCTCGACAAGACCGACCGACGACCAGCTGTGGCGGCGCTTCTCGACCGCCCGCACGACGTACACCCGGCGCCGCAAGGCGCACTTCGCCGAGCAGGGCGAGAAGCGCGAGACGGCCCGCCTGGTCAAGCAGCAGCTGGTGAAGGAGGCCGAGTCCCTGGCCCGGCTCCCGCGAGTGGGGGCCGACCGCCGGCGCCTATCGCGACCTGATGCGGCAGTGGAAGGCCGCCGGGCCCGCGCCGCGCGACGTCGAGGACGACCTGTGGGGCGCGGTTCCGGGCCGCCCAGGACACCTTCTTCGGCGCCCGCGACGAGGCGATGGCCGCCCAGGACAGCGAGTTCGCCGCCAACGCGGAGGCCAAGGAGAAGCTCCTCGTCGAGGCCGAGGCGCTGCTGCCGGTCACCGACGTCGGCGGCGGCCAAGCGCGCCATCCGCGACCTCTCCGAGCGCTGGGACGCGATCGGCAAGGTGCCGCGCGACAAGATCCGCCCCCTCGAGGACCGGATGCGGGCCGTCGAGCAGGAGATCCGCGGCCTCGAGCAGGAGCAGTGGCGCCGCAGTCCGACCCGGAGAAGTCGGCCCGCGCCGAGGGCATGGTCGCCCAGCTCCAGCGACGCGATCGGCAAGGTGGAGGCGACCTGGAGAAGGCGCGCGCCGCCGGCGACCAGAAGACAGGTCGCCGACCTCGAGGAGAACCTCGCCTCACGCCGGGCGTTCCTCGAGATGGCCGAGCGCGCCTCCGCCGACTACTCACGGCGTCGTTGAGCCACGCGCCCGGTGCAGCGCCGTCGACCCCTCGAGTGGTTACTGGGTGACGCGGTAGGCGTCGAAGACGCCGGGCACGCCGCGGACGGCGCGCAGCACGGTGTCGAGGTGCTTGGCCTCGGCCATCTCGAAGGTGAATCGGCTCTTCGCGACGCGGTCGCGGGTGGTCGAGAGGGTGGCGCTGAGGATGTTCACGTGGGCGTCGGAGAGGACCATCGTGATGTCGGAGAGCAGCCGGGCCCGGTCGATCGCCTCGACCTGGATGTTGACCAGGAACGTCGAGTGGGCGGTCGGTGCCCACTCGACCTCGAGCAGCCGCTCGGGCTGCCGCTCGAGCTCGGCGGCGTTGGTGCAGTCGCGGCGGTGCACCGAGACCCCGCCGCCCTTGGTGACGAAGCCGAGGATCGCGTCGGGTGGCACCGGCGTGCAGCACCGCGCGAGCTTGACCCACACGTCGGGGACGCCCTTGACGATGACGCCCGACTCCGCCTGCCGCTGCGGTCTTGGTGCGGTTGCGTGAGGTGGTGATGCTGACGCCCTCGGAGAGGTCCTCGGAGGCACCCTCCTCGCCGCCGTGGAGCTCGATCACCTTGCGGACGACGGCCTGGGCGCTGAGGTTGTTCTCCCCGACCGCGGCGTAGAGGGCCGAGACGTCGGCGAGCCGGAAGTGCTGGGCGGCCTGGGTCAGCGACTCGTGGGAGAGCACCCGCTTGAGCGGCTGCCCCTCCTTGCGCATGAGCTTGGCGATCTGGTCCTTGCCGCGCTCGATCGCCTCCTCGCGGCGCTCCTTGGTGAACCACTGCTTGATCTTGCTGCGGGCACGCTGCGACTTGACGAACTGGAGCCAGTCGCGCGACGGCGCGGCGGTCGGCGCCTTGGAGGTGAAGATCTCGACGACGTCGGAGTTGTCGAGCGTCGACTCCAGCGGCACCAGCCGGCCGTTGACCCGGGCGCCGATCGTGCGGTGGCCCACCTCGGTGTGCACGGCGTAGGCGAAGTCGACCGGCGTCGCCCCGACCGGCAGCGCGATCACGTCGCCGCGCGGGGTGAAGACGAAGACCTCGGCGCGGTTGATCTCGAAGCGCAGCGACTCCAGGAACTCGCCCGGGTCCTCGACCTCGCTCTGCCAGTCGAGCAGCTGGCGCACCCAGTTCATGTCGTCGAGGTCGCCGAGACGCTCGGTGTCGACGCCGTTGCGCGACGTTCTCCTTGTACTTCCAGTGCGACGGCGACGCCGTACTCGGCGCGACGGTGCATCGACACGGTACGGATCTGCATCTCGACCGGCTTGCCCTGCGGGCCGATCACGGTCGTGTGCAGCGACTGGTACATGTTGAACTTCGGCATCGCGACGTAGTCCTTGAACCTGCCGAGCACCGGGTTCCACCGCGCGTGCATCGACGCCGAGCGCGGAGTAGCAGTCGCGGTCCTCCTCGACCAGGATGCGCAGGCCGACCAGGTCGTAGATGTCGCTGAACTCGCGGCCGCCGACGATCATCTTCTGGTAGATCGAGTAGTAGTGCTTGGGGCGGCCGGTCACGCTGGCCTTGATCTTGGCTTCCTTGAGGTCCTCGACCACCTGCTCGATGACCTGGGCCAGGAACTGGTCGCGCGACGGCGCCCGCTCGGCCACCATCCGCACGATCTCGTCGTAGATCTTGGGATGGAGGGTCGCGAAGGCGAGGTCCTCGAGCTCCCACTTGATGGTGTTCATGCCGAGCCGGTGGGCCAGCGGCGCGTAGACGTCGAGCGACTCGGTCGCCTGGCGCTCCTGGGTCGACTGCTTGACGTAGCGGACCGTGCGCATGTTGTGCAGCCGGTCGGCGAGCTTGATCACCAGCACCCGGATGTCGCGCGCCATCGCGACGATCATCTTGCGGATCGTCTCGGCCTGCGCCGAGTCGCCGTACTGCACCTTGTCGAGCTTGGTGACCCCGTCGACGAGCACGGCGACCTCGTCGCCGAAGTCGGCGCGCACCTGCTCGAGCGTGTACGGCGTGTCCTCGACGGTGTCGTGGAGCAGGGCCGCGACCAGGGTCGGCTCGGTCATGCCGATGTCGGCCAGGATCGTGGCGACCGCGAGCGGGTGGGTGATGTAGGGGTCGCCGCTCTTGCGGGTCTGGCCGGCGTGGAGCTCCTCGGCGATCCGGTAGGCGCGCTCGATCAGCGCGAGGTCGGCCTTGGGGTGGTTGGCGCGGACCGCCCGGAACAACGGCTCGAGCTCGGGATTCTCCGCCTGGTTGCGCTCCGCGCGCCCATCCGGGCCAGGCGGTTGCGCATGGCTCGCGGCGACGGGAGCCGCTCGGCGGCTCGCTCACGCGCAGTCGACGCAGCCCGCTCCCGGGCCGCGGGAAGACTGCTCTCGGTCGCCATGCCCCGAGTCTACGGACCAGGGCCACCGTGGCGCCTCGGGACGGCTCAGACGGTCATCAGGCTGGTGAGGGGAGATCTCGCCGATGGCCCGACGTCCGGGCAGGAAGCTCAGGTCCATCAGCACGGCCACCCCGTGGACGTGGGCGCCGCAGCGCTCGACCAGGCGCGTGGTCGCCGCCGCCGTGCCGCCGGTGGCGAGCACGTCGTCGACCAGCAGCACCCGGTCGCCGGGCCGCAAGCCGTCGATGTGCGCCTCGAGGGTCGCCTCGCCGTACTCCAGGGCGTAGGTCTCGGCTGTACGTCGCGTCGCGGGAGCTTGCCCGCCTTGCGCACCGGCACGAACCCGGCCCGCAGCGCCAGCGCCACCGGAGCGGCCAGGATGAACCCGCGGGCCTCCATCCCGACCACGTGGTCGACCACCGACCGGCCCGAGGCGTCGCGACCGGCGTCGGCGAGCGCCTCGACGATCGTCGCGAAGGCGACCGGGTCGGCCAGCACCGGCGTGATGTCCTTGAACACCACCCCGGGCTCGGGGAAGTCCGGGACGTCGACGACCAGGCGCCGCAGGAGGTCGGAGGCCTCCTGCGCGCCCGGCCCGGTCACTTCTTGCCGCGCTTCGACTTCGGCTTGCGCGCCGGCTGCGCCCTTCCGCTCGCCGAGCTCGGCTTGACCGGCCCGCGCGCCTGCGGCACGACGCGCCCGCGACCGATCGCGCCGGTGGTGGGCAGCGGGCGGTTGCCGCCGGAGCGCGGTGGCGGCGGGCGCCTCGGCCGCCGCCGGCCACGGCCGAGACCGGGGTCGGCCGCGATCGGCATGTCGTCGGTGTACGCCGGCACGTTGGCGTAGCGGTCGGCGTCGTGGCGGCGGCGCGTCTTGATCCGCTTCTCCTGCTCCTGCACGCCGGCCTCCTTCGACTTCAGGTGGGCCAGGAACGGCGTCGCGATGAAGATCGAGGAGTAGGTGCCGGCCGCCATGCCGACGAACAGCGCGAGCGCGAGGTCCTTCAGGGGGCCGGAGCCGAGCTGGAACGGCGCCGACGTAGAGCAGCGCAGCCGACCGGGATCAGCGCGACGATGGAGGTGTTGATCGAGCGCACCAGGGTCTGGTTGACCGCGAGGTTGGCCGCCTCGGAGTAGGTCAGCCGGCTGCGTGCGCGGAGGTCCTTGGTGTTCTCCCGCACCTTGTCGAAGACGACCACGGTGTCGTAGAGCGAGAAGCCGAGGATGGTCAGCACGCCGGTCACCGTCGCCGGGGTCACCTCGAAGCCGGACAGGGCGTAGATGCCGATCGTGATCACGAGGTCGTGGATCAGGGCGACGATCGCGGCCAACGACATCTTCCATTGTCGGAAGTAGGCCCAGATCAGGAGCACCACCAGCACGAGGAACACGCACAGGCCGATGATCGACCGTTTGGCGACCTCCTTGCCCCAGCTCGGCCCGATCTCGTCGACGGAGACGTCGGCCTTGGTGATCCCCATCGTCTCCTGGATGGTGCGAGCTGATCTGGTTGCTCTCGGACGGCGTGAGCGGCTCGGTCTCCACCAGGATGTTGTTCTGGCCCGCGGTGGTGACCACGACCTGCTTGGCCGCGCCGATGCCGGTGTCGGCCACCGCGACCCGGATCTTGTCGGCGTTGGCCTGCGTCGCCTCCGACTGGGCCACGGTGACGGTGAACTGGGCACCACCGCGGAACTCCAGGCCGAAGTTGAGGCCCTTGAAGTAGAGCCCCAGGACGGCGGCGATGATGATGACGCCCGAGGCGGCGTACCAGACGTGGCGCCGGCCGACGAAGTCGACCGAGCGCTTGCCGGAGTAGAGGTCGTTGCCGAGCCGGGTGAACTTGCTCATCAGGCCCTCCCTCCTGCCGGGATGCGATCGAGACCGAGGCTCTCGGCGTCGAGCCCCGAGAGCCGGTGGCCCTTGTTGAAGAACGGGTAGCGCGCCAGCCACGACACCATCGGGTGGGTGAACCAGAAGAACACCGCGATGTCGATGAGCGTGGACAGGCCGAGCGCGAAGGCGAAGCCCTTCACCACGCCCGCGGCGAAGATGTAGAGCACGACCGCGGCCAGGATCGAGACCGAGTCGGCCGCCAGACAGGTCGCCCGGGCTCGGATCCAGCCGGCCTCGACCGCGACCCGCATCGACTTCCCGCCTCGCATCTCGTCTCGGATGCGTTCGAAGAAGACGATGAACGAGTCGGCGGTGATGCCGACCGCGACGATCAGGCCGGCGATGCCGGGCAGGGTCAGCGTGAAGCCGGCGCTCTTGGCCAGCAGCAGCACCAGGGCGTAGGTCGTGAGCGCCGGCCACGATCAGCGAGGCGACGACCACGGGCCGAGCCCGCGGTAGTAGAGCAGGCAGTAGAGCATCACCAGCAGCAGACCGAGGATGCCGGCGGTGATGCCCGCCTTGCAGCTGGTCACCGGCCAGGGAGGGGCCGATGACCTGGATCGTGGTCTTGCTCTGGTCGAACTGGATCGGCAGGGCGCCGTACTTCAGGCTGGTCGCCAGGCTCTTGGCCGAGCTCTCGGTGAAGTTGCCGGAGATCTGCGAGTTGCCGTCGGCGATGACCCCCTGGAAGCACCGGCGCCGAGATCACCTGGCCGTCGAGCACGATCGCGAACTGGTCCTGGGTGCCGGCCATCGCCTGCGACAGCTTCAGCTGCTCCGTCGGCGCCCTGGCTGTCGAGCTGCAGGTTGACCACCCACTGCACCTGCTGCTGCGGGATGCCCGCCGAGGCCGAGGTGATCTGGGTGCCCTTGATCAGCGCCGGGGACAGCAGGAACTTGTTGCTCTGGGCGTCGCAGGTGACCAGCGGGATGGTCGGGTCGTCGACCACCGGCGTCGCCGGCGGGCAGGTGAAGGCGTTGTAGACGGCCACCGACTGGGGGTCGGGGTTCGTCATCCAGGTGAGCGGGTCGGGAACGCCTTCTTGTTCGCGGGCGTGTAGTGCACCTCGGAGGTCGAGGTCGGCGCGTTCGCCGCGCCGGGCGTCGCCGTGGGGCTGGCGGTGGGGCTGCTGCTCGGCGACGGGCTCTGGGTCGCCTTCGCCCGCTGCGGGCCTGGCCTTGCCGAACACCGCGGGCGGGCGGTTCTTGCCCGCTGGCCTGTCGACGTGGGCTTGCTCGCCTTCGGCGACTGGCGAGGGCTTGAGCACGCCGCTGCCCGGCGACGGGCTCGCCGACGGCAGCGGCGCGGAGGGCGTGGTGGTCTGGGGCACCTGCGCCACGAGGCGGAAGTAGAGCTGGGCCTGCCGGACCACGGTCTGGACGAGGTTGTTGTTGGTGGCGCCGGGCACCTGGACGACGATCTCGTTGCTGCCCTGGGTGTTGACGGTGGCCTCGGAGACGCCGGAGCCGTTGACCCGGGCGTCGATGATGTTCGCGGCCTCCTTGAGCTGGTCGCTCTTCACGTTCGAGTCCTTGGCGGTCAGGATGATCTGGGTGCCGCCTTGGAGGTCGAGGCCGAGCGCGGGCTTCCAGGTGCCGATCACGGCCACCAGGCCGAACGCCGCCGCCAGGGCCGCGAAGAACACCGACCACGGTGCGTCCGGGGCGAGAGCTGTTGCGTGCCATCTACTGCTTCTCCTCCGGCTCGGCGGGCGTGTCCGCGAGCTCGTTCTCTTCGTCTGGGGCGGCGGCCGCCGGCGTCACGACCCGTGCGATCGCAGCGCGTACGACGCGGATGTCCACGCCGTCGGCGATCGCCAGGTGCACCGTCTCCTCCTCCAACGCACGGACCTCCCCGAAGATCCCCGAGGTGGTCATCACCTCGTCACCGACGGAGAGGGAGGTCTGCAGGGCCTGCATCGACCGCGCTCTGCGCTGCTGCGGGCGGATCATCAGCAGCCAGAAAGCCCCGGCCACCACGACGAGGAAGAGGAGTGGCGCGGGGTTGCTCACAGGAGTCCTTGTCTGGGGGGAGCCGACAGCGGCAGGGGTGGCGGAATCGAGGTCCGCCGACCGAGGGTGAAGTGTAACCGGGGGTGTGTTCCCGCCCCCATTCAGGACTCGAACAGCGTCGGCTCCACCGCGGCTCGACCGGTGGCGCCGGCGGTGGCGTGAGGCCGAGGTGCTCCCACGCCGCGCGGGTCGCGACCCGGCCGCGCGGCGTACGGGCCAGGAAGCCGTTGCGGACGAGGAACGGCTCGGCGACCTCCTCGACGGTCTCGCGCTCCTCACCCACGGCGACGGCGAGCGTGCGAGACGCCGACCGGACCGCCGCCGAAGCGGCGGCACAGCGCGTCGAGCACGGCGCGGTCGAGGCGGTCGAGGCCGAGCGCGTCGACCTCGTAGAGGTCGAGGGCCTGGTGGGCGACGTCGCGGGTCGACGACGCCGTCGGCGCGCACCTGGGCGAAGTCGCGCACCCGGCGCAGCAGCCGGTTGGCGATGCGGGGCGTGCCGCGGGAGCGGGAGGCGATCTCGGCGGTGCCCTCGCCGGTCGGCCTCGACGCCGAGCAGGCCGGCGGAGCGCTGGATGATGGTGTCGAGCTCGTCGGGCTCGTAGAACTCCAGCTGGGCGGTGAAGCCGAACCGGTCGCGCAGCGGCCCCGGGAGCAGCCCGGCCCGGGTGGTCGCGCCGACCAGCGTGAACGGCGGGATCTCCAGCGGGATCGCGGTCGCGCCCGGCCCCTTGCCGATCACGACGTCGACCCGGAAGTCCTCCATCGCGAGGTAGAGCATCTCCTCGGCCGGACGCGACATCCGGTGGATCTCGTCGACGAAGAGCACGTCACCGTCGTTGAGGCCCGAGAGGATCGCGGCCAGGTCGCCGGCGTGGGTGATCGCCGGGCCGCTGGTCAGGCGCAGGGGCGCCGACATCTCGTGGGCGATGATCATCGCCAGCGTGGTCTTGCCGAGCCCGGGCGGCCCGGACAGCAGCACGTGGTCGGGCGCGCGGCCGCGTCGGCGGGCCGCCTCGAGCACGAGCGCCAGCTGGTCGCGCACCCGGCTGCTGGCCGACCACCTCGTCGAGGGTGCGCGGTCGCAGCGCGGCCTCGACCGCCCGCTCGTCGCCCTCGGCCTCGGCGGCGGTCAGCGACGCGAGGTAGGCGTCCTCGTGGGCGTCGAGCTGCGGTCGCGGGTGGACTCGTTCACCGGCTCACGCCCTGCTCAGGGTGCGGAGGGCGGCCCGCAGCAGCGCCGCGACGTCGGGCGTCGGCTCGACTCGGACCTGGTCGGCGACCGCCTCGATCGGCCTGGTCGGCGTCCTTCGCCGACCAGCCCGAGACCGACCAGGCCCTGCTGCACCTGGTCGCGCCAGGGCTCGGCGCCGCGGGTCGGGCGGCGCCGCCGGAGCCGCCGAGGACGGGCGCGCCGATCCGGTCCTTGAGCTCGAGGATGATCCGCTGGGCGCCCTTCTGGCCGATGCCGGGCACCGCGGTCAGGGTGCGGACGTCGTCGCCGGCGACCGCACGGCGTACGGCGTCGGGCGTGAGCACGGCGAGCATCGCCTGGGCGAGCTTGGGGCCGACCCCGCTGGCGGTCTGCACCAGCTCGAAGACCTGCTTCTCGTCGTCGTCGGCGAAGCCGAAGAGGGTCAGGGAGTCCTCGCGGACGACCATCGAGGTCGGCAGCGTGGCCACCTGGCCGGTGCGCAGGCGTGGCCAGGGTGTTGGGCGTGCACATGACCTCGAGGCCGACCCCGCCGACCTCGACGACGGCGCTGGTCAGGGTGAGGGCGGCGACCTGGCCGCGCACGAAGGCGATCACTCGGGCGCTCACCGGGCGCTCCGGGCTCGCCGGGCCCCGGCCGCGGCGAGCGCCGCGTCGATGCGGGCCTGCGCCCCGCCGCGCCAGATGTGGGTGATCGCCAGCGCCAGCGCGTCGGCGGCGTCGGCGGGCTTGGGCGGTGCGTCGAGGCGCAGGATCCGGGTGACCATGGCGCCGACCTGGGCCTTGTCGGCCCGGCCGCTGCCGGAGACCGCGGCCTTGACCTCGCTCGGGCGTGTGCAGCGCGATCGGGCAGCCCGCGCCGGGCCGCCGCGACCATCGCGATGCCGCTGGCCTGGGCGGTGCCCATGATCGTGCTGGAGTCGGAGCGCGCGAAGACCCGCTCGATGGCGACCGCGTCGGGCCGGTGCTCGTCGAGCCAGGCCTCGATGCCGCGCTCGAGGTGCACCAGGCGCTGGGAGACGTGCTCGGCCGGCGGACGTGCGGATGACGTTGACGTCGACCAGGCGCAGCGGCCGGCCGACGTCGCCCTCGACGACGCCCATGCCGCACCGGGTCAGCCCGGGGTCGATCCCCAGCACGCGCATGCTCTCGCCCTCCGTCCGAACACCTGTTCGCACGTACACGCTAACCGGCCCGGCGCGTCGACGCACGCGGCGTACGACAGCGCAGGCGCTCCCTGCGCGGGCTGGGTAGCGCTAGACCGTCCAGGGCGGCCAGCACCTCGTCGGGGACGTCGACGTTGGTGAAGACGTTCTGCACGTCGTCGAGGTCCTCGAGCGCGTCGACGAGCCGGAACACCTTGCCCGCGGCGTCGGCGTCGACCGGGATGTCCATGCGTGGCGACGAACTGCACCTCGGCGGAGTCGTAGTCGATCTCGGAGTCCTGCAGGGCGCTGCGGACGGCGACCACGTCGGTCGCCTCGGAGACCACCTCGAAGGACTCGTCGAGGTCGTTGACGTCCTCGACGCCGGCGTCGAGCGCGGCCTCGAGGACGTCGTCCTCGCTGACCTCGCGCGCCTCCTGCGCCTTCGGGCACGATCACGACGCCCTTGCGGTTGAACAGCCGCGAGACCGAGCCCGGGTCGGCCATGGTGCCGCCGTTGCGGGTCACCGCCGTGCGGACCTCCATCGCGGCGCGGTTCCTGTTGTCGGTCAGGCACTCGACGAGGAAGGCCACGCCCTGGGGGCCGTAGACCTCGTACATGATCGTGGGGTAGTCGGCGCCGCCGGCCTCGGCGCCCGACCCGCGCTTGACGGCGCGGTCGATGTTGTCGTTGGGGACCGACGACTTCTTGGCCTTCTGGATGGCGTCGTAGAGGGTCGGGTTGCCGGCGAGGTCTCCGCCGCCCATGCGGGCCGCGACCTCGATGTTCTTGATCAGCTTGGCGAACATCTTGCCGCGCCGGGCGTCGATGACCGCCTTCTTGTGCTTGGTGGTCGCCCATTTGGAGTGGCCGGACATGCTTATCGTCCCTCTTCTGCTCTGCAGCGGTCAGTCGATCAGGTCCAGGAACAGCCGGTGGATCCGGTCGTCGCCGCTCCACCTCGGGGTGGAAGGACGTCGCCATCAGCGCCCCCTGCCGGACCGCGACGATCCTACCGGCGGCCGCTCCCGCACCGATCGCGGGCCGAGCACCTCGACCCTCGGGCCGGTCGTCCTCGACCCACGGCGCCCGGATGAAGACGGCGTGCACCGGGTCCGCGAGCCCGGCGAAGTCGAGGTCGCCCTCGAAGGAGTCGACCTGGCGCCCGAAGGCGTTGCGGCGCACGGTGATGTCGAGCCCGCCGAGGGTCTCCTGGTCGGGCGTGCCGTCGACGACCCGGTCGGCCAGCATGATCATGCCCGGCGCAGGTGCCGAAGGCGGGCAGGCCCTCCTTGATCCGCTGCCGCAGCGGCTCGAACAGGTCGAAGGTGCGGGCGAGCTTGAACATCGTGGTCGACTCGCCGCCGGGGATCACCAGCCCGTCGCAGGCCTCGAGCTCGGCCGGCCGTCGTACGCCGATCGCGGTGCGCGCCGAGCGACGTCGAGCACCCGCAGGTGCTCGCGGACGTCGCCCTGCAGGGCGAAGACGCCGACGGTGGGACTCATCCGGTGGGGCGGCGGACTACCAGCCGCGCTCGGCGAGGCGGTGCGGCTGCGGGATCTCGTCGACGTTGATGCCGACCATCGCCTCACCGAGACCGCGGCTGACCTTGGCGACGACGTCGGGGTCGTCGTAGAACGTCGTCGCCTTGACGATCGCCTCGGCCCGCTGGGCGGGGTTGCCGGACTTGAAGATGCCCGAGCCGACGAAGACGCCCTCGGCGCCCAGCTGCATCATCATCGCGGCGTCGGCCGGGGTGGCGATGCCGCCGGCGGTGAAGAGCACGACCGGCAGCTTGCCGGCGGCGGCGACCTCGCGGACCAGGTCGTAGGGCGCCGAGGAGCTCCTTCGCCGCGACGTAGAGCTCGTCCTCGCTGAGGCCGGTGCAGCCGGCGCATCTCGCCGCGGATCGTGCGCATGTGGGTGACGGCGTTGGAGACGTCGCCGGTGCCGGCCTCGCCCTTGGAGCGGATCATCGCCGCGCCCTCGGTGATCCGGCGCAGCGCCTCGCCGAGGTTGGTGGCGCCGCACACGAACGGCACGGTGAACTGCCACTTGTCGATGTGGTTGGCGTAGTCGGCCGGGGTGAGCACCTCGGACTCGTCGATGTAGTCGACGCCCGAGGCTCTGGAGCACCTGCGCCTCGGCGAAGTGGCCGATCCGGGCCTTGGCCATCACCGGGATCGAGACGGCCTCGATGATGCCGTCGATCATGTCGGGGTCGCTCATCCGCGAGACGCCGCCCTGGGCGCGGATGTCGGCGGGGACGCGCTCGAGCGCCATCACGGCGACGGCGCCGGCGTCCTCGGCGATCTTCGCCTGCTCGGCGGTGACGACGTCCATGATCACGCCGCCCTTGAGCATCTCGGCCATGCCCCGCTTCACGCGGGTGGTGCCGGTGCCGTGGTGGCTCGGCGTGGCGTGTGCTCTGTCGGTGGTGCTCTCAGGCCATGGTGCCGCATCTCTACGGCCGCGGTGCCGAGCCGCCCCTACTCGGCGGTACCCGGCTGGCGCGGGGGCGAGCGCCAGGCCTGCCGGCGTACGACGAGGATCCGCTGGACGACGGTGATCGTGCTCGCCACGGCCAGGACCGCCAGGGTGATCGGGATCAGCCACATCACCCTGTCGTCCACCCCGAGCAGCCGCAGCAGGTCGGCCAGCCCGGTCGCCGCCAGGATCGACACGAGCCGGTCGGCGCGCTCGGCGATGCCCACCTTGGCCTGCATGCCCAGCGACTCGGCGCGGGCCCGGGCGTACGACGTCACCGACCCCATCGAGAGGCAGTAGATCGCCAGCGCCGGCCCAGCCACTCGGTGTCGCCGGGCCCGACGTAGTACATCGCCAGCCCGCCGAAGATGGCCGCGTCGCCGATCCGGTCGAGGGTGGAGTCCAGGAACGCGCCGAACGGCGAGATCTGCCCGCTGGTGCGGGCCATGTAGCCGTCGATCATGTCGCTGAAGACGAAGGCCGTGATCACCAGCACGCCGGCCAGCAGCCAGCCCTGCGGGAAGCACACGAGGGCGCCCGCGCAGACCCCGAGCGTGCCGACGAGGGTCACGGTGTTGGGGCTGACCCCCAGCTTGAGCAGGAGGTCGCCGACGGGCGACCAGACGTTGGTCCAGAACTGGCGGAAGCGTTCGAGCATGGCGGCAGCAGGGTAGCGACCGAGCCGCTGCTCCCTTGACAGCGCGCTCCCGCACGGTGAAACTCCTAACTATGTTAGACATGCCTAACGTCGATAGGCACAGGACCGGTGCACCTGCCGACCGGCAGACCCGCCGACGGGAGCAGACCCGCCGGGAGATCCTCGACGCCGCATGGCAGGTCGCCCGCGAGCAGGGGCTGACCGGGCTCACCCTGCGCGACGTCGCCGACCGCGTCGGGATGCGGGCGCCGTCCCTCTACTCGCACTTCGACTCCAAGCACGCGATCTACGACGCGATGTACGGCGAGGCGTGGTCGGCCTACGAGCAGGCGGTCCGACCCGCCCGCGACACCCTCACCGACGACCTGCGGGCCGCGGCCCAGCAGATCACCCGCACCTTCTTCGACTTCGCCGTCGCCGACCCCGTGCGCTACCAGCTGATGAACCAGCGGGTGATCCCCGGCTTCGAGCCCAGCGCGGAGAGTTACGCCCCCGCGGTCCGGGTGCTCGAGGAGTCCTACGCGATCGCCGCCGAGCGAGGCGTCACCGACCCCGACGACGTCGCGATCCTGCTCGCCCTGATGGGCGGCCTGATCGACCAGCAGCTGTCCAACGACCCAGGGGGCGACCGTTTCTCGCGGCTGCTCGCGCGCGCCGTCGACATGTGGTGCGACGGCGTCGGCATCCCACCCACCACCTCGACCCAGGAAGCCACCTCATGACCACGACCCACTCATCCACGCTGACCACCCCGGTGCGCCAGGCCCTCCCCCATGACATCGCGATGCGCCTCGCCGCAGCCGAGTACGCCCGCACCGCCGACGCACTCGCCGCCCTCGAGCCCCGGCGACTGGGCCCTGCCCACCCCCTGCCCTGCGTGGGACGTGCGGCAGATGGCCTGCCACACCATCGGGATGGCCACCATGGCGAGCAGTCCGCTCGAGACGATGAGGCAGCAGCGCAAGGCCGCCGCCCGCGCCAAGGCCGACGGGGTCGACCCGCTCACCGGGCTCACCGCCGTCCAGGTCGACGAGCGCGCGGACTGGACGCCCGACCGGGTCGTCGCCGCGGCGCGGGCGGTCGGGCTCCGCGCGACGCGCGGCCGCCGGCGTACGCCGGGCTTCGTCCGGCGCTGCACGCTCCCGCTGGCTCAGTACGTCGGTGGGCGTCCGGAGCGCTGGACCATCGGCTTCCTGACCGACGTGATCTTGACCCGCGACCCCTGGATGCATCGGATGGACCTCGCCCAGGCGGTCGGGCGGCCACCGGTGCTGACACCCGACCACGACGGTGTGCTGGTCGACGACGTAGTGGCGGAGTGGGCCGCCCGCCACGGGGCGCCGTACCGGCTCACCCTCACCGGGCCGGCCGGCGGCACCTGGTCGCACGGCAGCGGTGGCGAGGAGATCGAGCTGGACGCGGTCGACTTCTGCCGCGTGGTCTCGGGGCGAGGGAACGGCGAGGGGTTGCTGTCCGTGCTCGTTCCCTTCTGAGCGGTCGCCGCCCCCCCGCGTGAGAGGGTGCTCCCGATGAACGCCGACGACGCTCGTCCAGGTCGGGCCACGGTGCTCCGAGCCGCGGCCGCCAACGGGCGCCTGCGCCGCGTCCTCGCGGCGTACTTCCTCTTCGGCGCCGCCGAGTGGGGAGCCTGGATCGCCACGCTCGTCTGGGCGTACGGCGTCGGCGGGGTGCGTGGCTCGAGCCTGATGTCGGTGGTGCAGCTGGTGCCCGCAGCGCTGGCCGCCCCGTTCGTCGCCGGCCGGCTCGAGCGGATGAGCCGCTCCCGCGCGCTCACCCTGGGCTACACGGCCCAGGCGGTGACCTTCGCCGCCCTCGGTGTCGCGCTGATGGCCGGCCCCGTCGTCCTCGTCGTGCTGGCCGCCGTCGCCACCTGCGTGGCCATCACCGGGACGCGGCCCGTGCACAACGCGATCCTGGCCGACCTGGCCGAGACCACCGAGGAGCTCACCGCCTCCAACTCCCTGTCCGGCGCCGGCGAGGCCTCGGCGGCCTTCGTCGGCCCCCTCGGGGTCGGCCTGCTGATGGTGCCCTGGGGGCCCGGTGGCGCCGTCCTGGTGATCGCGGCCCTGATGGCCGTCGCCACCGTGCTGGTGATGTCGCTGACGACCCGGCGCCCGGCCCCGTCCGCCGGCGCCGCGGCCCGGGCGTCCAGTGGCGACCAGTGCTCACAGACCCCACCGCCCGCCTGTTCGCGACGACGACCTTCGCGGAGTACCTGCTCCTCGGCTCGCTCGACATCCTCCTCATCGTGCTCGCCCTCGACCTGCTCGACCTTCCCCAGTCAGGACCGGGCGTCCTCAACTCCGCCGTCGGGGTCGGCGGGCTGGTCGGGACAGCGGCCACGGTGATGCTGGTCGGGCGTCGGCACCTCGCGACCGCCGTCGTGGCCGGCGCGGTCCTGGCCGGGACCCCGATCGCCCTCGCCGGAGCGGGACCCTCCGAGGCCGTCGCGCTGGTGCTGGTGGCGTGCTCCGGGGCCGGCAAGTTGTTCTACGACGTCGCGGCCCGGACCCTCGTCCAGCGCTCGATGTCCGACCGGCTCCTGGTGTCGGTGTTCGCGATGCAGGAGTCGATGATGTCCGTCGGCATCGCGGCCGGTGCCCTCCTGGCTCCGCTGTTGATCAGCGTGGCCGGCACCTCCGGTGCGTTCGTCGTGATCGGGCTCCTGCTTCCGGTGGTGAGCCTGCTCATCCTTCCCGGCCTCCGCCGAGCCGACGCCCGGTCGTCGGTGTCGCGGGACGATGTGGACCGGTTCATGCACGTGCCCTTCCTGGCCGTGCTGTCGCCGCTGGTCGTCGAGCGCCTGGTCAAGGAGCAGACCCGGCGCGACGCGGCGACCGACGCCTGGCTGCTGCGCGAGGGCGACCTCGGCGATGCGTTCTTCGTGATCGTGTCGGGCCGGGTGGAGGTCACCCAGCACGGCACGGTGCTGCGCGAGCTCGGGCCCGGCGACTGGTTCGGCGAGCTGGCGCTCCTGCGCGACGCCCCCGCTCCGCCTCGGTCAGGGCGATCAGCGAGGTGTCCCTGGTCGTGCTCGACCGCGACTCCTTCCTCACCGCCGTGACGGGGGTCGCCCATTCGGTCGAGGTCGCCGACACCCATGCCGAGCGCTACACCGACCTGCACACCGACCTGACCGACGCGCGACCTGCCGGCGACTGAGCACACTGGGGCCATGTCCTCAGACGACGTCCTGCCGGCCACGCGACGAGCACTGCACGTGGTCGCCGAGGTCCTGCTGGCCGGTCCTCAGTGGGCGGCTACCGGCGAGATCGCCCTCGGTGTGGTCCCCGGAGGTCTGGCGACGACTGCCGGCAGCCCGGTGACCTACGGCGACGGGGCCGTCACGCGCGACCAGACCGTCGTACGGGTGGACGGGCGGAGCCCCCGCGAGCTCCTGGCCCTCCTCGGGCTGCCCGAGGTCTCGCTGGCCGAGGTGTACGCCGACACGGCGGCCGCCGACCTCGACGAGCCACTCCGGCTCTCCCCCTCGGTGGCCGCGTGGCTGATCCGGTGCTGGGAGGCGGGCGACGCCGCGCTGCGACGGCTCGCCCCGGGCCAGGAGCCGGTGCTGTGGCCCGAGCACCTCGACGTAGCGATCGCCCTCGACGAGGTCAACTACGGCGTCTCGCCGAGCGACTCGACGATCTCGGTCCCCTACGCCTATGTCGGCCCCTGGCTCGTGCCACCGCGCCGACGACTTCTGGACCGAGCCGTTCGGCGCTGTCCGCGCCTCTCATGGACGACGTGGACAGCGACACGGTGCTGGCGTTCTTCGAGGAAGGTCGTCGCCGCCTGCCCTGATCCGACGGGCCGCCCGGGCCCGAAGGCGTACGGTGAACAGGCGGAGCCATTCAGGCTCCCGACGATGGAGCCAGCATGAGCGACAAGTCGCCGCGGCAGGGCATGACCAAGAAGTCCACGAAGTCGATCAAGGAGAAGCGCGCCGACAAGCGCGCCAAGGCTCACCCCGAGTCGCTCTCCGAGCAGATCCACCCGAACAAGAAGCGGTGAGCCTGCTCGAGCTGGGAGTGCTCGGGCGGTCGGCCAAGGAGAACGAGCACCGGCTGCCCATCCACCCCGACCATCTGGCGGGTCTCCCTCCGGAGGTGGCGGCCCGGATCACGCTCGAGCACGGGTACGGCGCGACGTTCGGCCGCGACGACGCGCGAGCTCGCGCCGTTCGTGGCCCGGATGGCGTCGCGGGAGGAGATCTTCGAGCGGGCCGACGTCGTCCTGCTGCTCAAGCCGCAGCTGGAGGACGTCCGTGCGATGCGACCCGGACAGACCCTGTGGGGCTGGCCGCACTGCGTGCAGGACACCGAGCTCACCCAGCTCGCCATCGACAAGAGTCTGACCCTGATCGCGTTCGAGGCCATGAACCACTGGACCCGCGACCAGGCCGTGGGGCTGCACGTCTTCCACAAGAACAACGAGCTCGCCGGCTACTGCTCGGTGCTGCACGCCCTCCAGCTGATCGGCTCGACCGGCGACTACGGCCGCCGGCTCCGCGGGGTCGTCATCGGCTTCGGCGCGACGGCGCGTGGTGCCGTGACTGCTCTCAGCGCCCAGGGCGTCCACGAGGTCTACGGTGCTCACGACGCGCGGCGTGGCCGCCGTGGCGTCTCCCATCCACTCAGTCCGGATCCTGCAGTTCGACCACGACCCGGAGGGCGGACCGAGCCACGCGATCACCACACGTGGACGCGTCCCGCTCGCGCCGTTCCTGGCCGAGCACGACCTCGTCGTCAACTGCACGCTCCAGGACCCGAACAACCCGCTCGTCTACCTCCGCAACGACGACCTCGGCGCGTTCCGGCCGGGCAGCCTGATCGTCGACGTCTCGTGCGACGAGGGCATGGGCTTCGAGTGGGCGCGTCCCACCACGTTCGACGAGCCGATGTTCGACGTCGGTGACCACGTCCACTACTACGCCGTCGACCACACGCCGTCGTACCTCTGGAACTCCGCGACCTGGGACATCAGCGAGGCGCTGATGCCCTTCCTGCGCCCGCTCCTCGAGGGGCCGGAGGCGTGGGAGATGGACGAGACCCTCAGCCGGGCGATCGAGATCCAGGACGGGCGCGTGCTGAACCCCGCGATCCTCGACTTCCAGCACCGCAGCGAGGAGTACCCCTACGCCGTCGGCTGACCTGCGACCCGTCGCGTCGGCCAGGCGTCCGCGAGCAGGGCGCGGGTCTCCTGGAGCAGCTGCGGCAGGGTCTTGGTGCTGACCGATGATCGGCATGAAGTTCTGGTCACCCACCCACCGCGGTACGACGTGCTGGTGGAGGTGGGCGGCGACGCCGGCGCCACCGGCCGACCCCTGGTTCATCCCGACGTTGAAGCCCTCGGCGCCGGGACACCGCGCGCAGCGTGCGCATCGCCGCCTTGGTCAGCGCGGCGATCTCCGCCGCCTCCTCCTGCCGTGGTGTCGGTGTAGTCGGCGATGTGGCGGTAGGGGCACACCATCAGGTGGCCGGGCGCGTAGGGATAGAGGTTGAGCACGGCGTAGGCGAGCTCGCCGCGTCGTACGACCAGGTAGCGCTCGTCGTCGTCGGCCCGCGGGATCCGGCAGAACGGGCACTCCCCTGCCGAGTCGTCAGCCGGCTTGTTCTCGCCGCGGAGGTAGGCCATCCGGTAGGGCGTCCAGAGCCGTTCGAGCCCGTCGGGGCCACCGATGCCGTCCTGGTGCAGAGCGTCGTGGTCGGCTGAGGACATGGCGCGATCCTAGGCACCACCTAGGCTCGCCACGTGTCCGACCCGATCCTGCGCCCGGCGACTGCCGACGACGTCGACGCGATCGCCGAGCTGTTCCACCGGGGCTGGCACGACGTGCACCCCGGGCGGGTGCCCGACGGCCTGACCGAGCGGCGTACGCCGGACGCGTTCCTCGACCGGGTCACCGCCCGTGTGACCGAGACCGACGAGACCACCGTGGCCGAGGTCGACGGGCGGATCGCCGGCTTCGTCATGGTCCACGACGACGAGGCCGAGCAGGTCTACGTCGACCGCGACTTCCGCGGCTCCGGCGTCGCCGGCCTGCTCCTGACCGAGGCCGAGGGCCAGATCGCTGCGGCCGGGCACGACGTCGCGTTCCTCGCGGTGGTCCGCGGTAACGACCGCGCGCAGGCGTTCTACGCCCGCCAGGGGTGGGTCGACGAGGGCGACTTCGACTACCCCGTGGCGGCCCTCGGCGTGAGCTTCATCTCCCCGTGCCGGAAGTTCACCAAGCGCGTGCGCTAGACCTGCTCGCGCGAGGCGACGGCCGCGGCCACCCGCTCGATGGCCTCCTCGACCGGTACGCCGTTGTCCTGGCGGCCGTCGCGGTAGCGGAACGACACCGCTCCGGCCTCCATGTCCTGGTCGCCGGCGATCACCATGAACGGCACCTTCTGCAGCTGGGCGTTGCGGATCTTCTTCTGCATCCGGTCGTCGGAGTCGTCGACCTCGACCCGCAGCCCTCGCGCCGCCATCCTCTCGGCCACGCCCTCGAGGTAGGACACGTGCCGCTCGGCGATCGGGATGCCCTGCACCTGCACCGGTGAGAGCCACGGCGGGAACGCCCCGGCGTAGTGCTCGACCAGCACGCCGATGAACCGCTCGATCGAGCCGAACTTGGCCGAGTGGATCATCACCGGCTGCTGGTGCGAGCCGTCGGCCGCGACGTACTCCAGGCCGAAGCCGGCCGGCTGGCCGAAGTCGTACTGCACGGTCGACAGCTGCCAGGTGCGCCCGATCGCGTCCTTGGCCTGGATCGAGATCTTCGGGCCGTAGAACGCCGCGCCGCCGGGGTCGGGCACGAGGTCGAGCCGGGAGTCGACCCCGACCTGCTCCAGGATCGCGGTCGCGGTCGCCCAGTCCTCGTCGGAGCCCTGGAACTTCTCCTTGTTCTTGTCGTCGCGCGTCGAGAGCTCGAGGAAGAAGTCGTCGAGCCCGAAGTCGCGGAACAGGCCGAGGCAGAAGTTCAGCAGGTGCTTGACCTCGTCGGCCGCCTGCTCGGGGGTGACGTAGGAGTGCGAGTCGTCCTGGGTCATGCCGCGCACCCGGGTCAGGCCACCCACGACGCCGGACTTCTCGTAGCGGTAGACCCCGCCGAACTCGAACAGCCGCAGCGGCAGCTCGCGGTAGGAGCGGCCCCGCGACTGGTAGATCAGGTTGTGCATCGGGCAGCTCATCGCCTTGAGCTGGTACTTCGCGCCCTCGAGCTCCATCGGCGGGTACATCGTGTCGGCGTAGTAGGGCAGGTGGCCCGAGGTGTGGAACAGGCCGTCCTTGGAGATGTGCGGCGAGCTGACGTAGGAGAAGCCCTCCTCGATGTGCCGCTGCCGGACGTAGTCCTCCATCACCCGCCGGATCACGCCTCCCTTGGGGTGGAAGACGACCAGGCCCGGGCCCGAGCTCCTCGGGGAAGGAGTAGAGGTCGAGCTCGCGGCCGAGCTTGCGGTGGTCGCGCTTCTCGGCCTCCTCGAGCTGGTGGAGGTGAGCCGCGAGCGCGTCCTTGGACTCCCAGGCGGTGCCGTAGATGCGCTGGAGCTGCTTGTTCTTCTCGTTGCCGCGCCAGTACGCCGCCGCGGTGCGCATCAGCTTGAACGCCGGGATCCGCTTGGTGGTCGGCAGGTGCGGGCCGCGGCAGAGGTCCTTCCACGCCAGCGCGCCGTCGCGACGCAGGTTGTCGTAGATGGTCAGCTCGCCATGGCCGAGGCGCCGACCTCGACGCTCGCGCCCTCGGCGGCGTCGTCGGCGTGGCCGGAGCCCTTGAGGCCGACCAGCTCGAGCTTGTAGGGCTCGTCCTGGCAGCTCGTCGAGCGCGTCGGCGTCGGAGATCTCGCGCCGGCTGAAGCGCTGGCCCTCCTTGATGATCTTGCGCATCGCGGTCTCGATCTTGTCGAGGTCGTCGGGGTGGAACGGGGTCTCGACGTCGAAGTCGTAGTAGAAGCCGTTCTCCACCGGCGGCCCGATGCCCAGCTTGGCCTCGGGCCAGAGCTGCTGCACCGCCTGCGCCATCACGTGGGCGGTGGAGTGGCGGAGGATGTCGCGGCCGTCCTTGCTGTCGATCGCGACGCCCTCGACCTCCTCGCCGTCGCGGAGCTCGTAGGCGAGGTCGCGCAGGGCGCCGTCGACCCGGGCAGCGATGACACTCGGCTCGTCGACCCACAGCTCCCACGCCTTGGTGCCCGTCGTGACCGTCCGCTCCTCACGCGCGTCGGCGTGGGTCAGGACGATCTTCAAGTCGGACACAGCTCCTCCTCAGGAGTACGGCGGGTGGGGACGCGCCGATCGTATCGAGACGCGTCGCGTGACTTCTCCCGCATTCCCGGCGACCTCACGGCCGACCCTGTTTACTCATGGCGTGTCCACCAGCCCCACCGCCGAAGGAGAGACCTCGGAGCCGACCGCGCACACCTCGCGCAGGGCCCGTCCTCGTCGCCGCGGACGTCTGGTCGCGCTCGTCCTGCTGCTGCTCGTGCTGGTGGCAGGCATCATGGCGTTCCTCGCGATGCCCCTCGTGCACGCCAAGCAGGAGGCCGATGCTGCACAGAGCGACCTGAAAGCAGCCAAGGCCGCCGTCACCGCGCAGCGGATCGACCAGGCCCGCACCCTCGTGCAGAGTGCGCGGGCCCATGTCGACGCCGCCCACTCCGGCGCCAACGGCTTCGGCTCCCAGGTCTGGTCCGTCGTACCGGTGGCAGGTGGGGCCGTCCACGACGCCCGTCACCTCGTCGACGCGCTGTCCGAGTCGACGTCGGTGGCCCAGCTCGGGGTCGAGCTCTACCCAATGGTCTCCGGTGACACCTCCACGCTGATGCAGGGCCAGGCCATCGACATGGCGGTGCTCCATCAGGTCGTCCAGCGCACCGCCGCGATCGGCACCCATCTCGACGCGGCGGTCAGCGACCTCGCCCAGGTGCATGCCAGCACGCCCGTCGTCGGCGGCAGCGTCGCCCGGGCCAAGGACTCGGCGCTCGGCTACCTGCTGCCCCTGCAGGAGACCTACCAGCGCTCCGGGCCGATGATCGAGTCGCTCCCGTCCCTCGTCGGGGCCAAGAGGAGCCGCACCTACCTCCTCGCGCTGCTCAACCCGGCCGAGCAGCGCTACTCCGGTGGCGGCGCGCTGTCGTTCTCCTCGGTCACCTTCGACCACGGCAGGGTCCGGTTCGGTGACACGGTCACCATCGAGGACGTCGTCGCGCGGGGCGCCACCCAGACGTGGCGGCCCGTGCCGGGCAACGTGTTCCACAAGGGCGGCCCGATGAAGGTCGCCAACGCGACCTTCTCCCCCTGGTGGTCGGTCTCCAGCGAGGAGCTGCTGCGGGGCTATGCCAAGGCGTTCCCCGGTCGGCACTACGACGGCGTGATCGGGATCGACCTGCAGGGGCTGGCCGGTGTGTTCCGGGTCACCGGCCCGGTCGAGCTGAAGCACTTCGGCACCATCACCGCCGACAACCTCGTCTCCACCGTGGCCGGCAGCTACGACAAGTTCAGCTCCACCGCCGAGCGCAAGCAGCTCAACGCCGAGCTGGTGCCGGCGTTCCGCGAGAAGTTCTTCACCGGTGGGAGGATGCAGGAGAAGGTGAAGTCGCTGTCCAGCGCCGCGGACGCGCGCCACTTCTTCGTCTACTTCCGCGACCACCCGATCCAGCGCCGCTTCGCCAGGGCCGGGCTGTCGGGCAACCTGAGCTACACCGACAACGACTACGTCGGGGTGTTCAGCCAGAATCTCAACGGCAGCAAGAACGACTACTACCAGCATCGCGACGTCACCGACACCGTCCGGCTGCGGCCCGACGGGAGCGCGCTGGTGACGGTGCACGTGCGCGTGAAGAACGACGCCCCGGCGTACACCGGGACGCTGCCCGACCCCGGGGTCGGCTACGCCACCCGCTACCTCGACTCCTTCCTGGGGGTGTTCCTCCCCAACCACTCCCGGCTCCGGTCGCTCGTGGTCGACGGGAAGCCGGCGCACCCGATCGTCCACGTCCCGCAGGTTCCGACGGTCCACAACCGGAAGTTCATCGAGCCGACCTTCTCGCTCAACTCCGGGGAGTCCTGGACGACCCAGGTGTCCTACGTCGTCCGCCACGCCGCGGTCCCGGGCAGCGGCGGCACGCTCGTCTACCGCCTCGACGCCGATCCGCAGCCGCTGGTGACGCCGGAGACCCTCGACGTCACGGTGCACTGGCCCCAGGGCTGGCACCCGGCCGGCGCGCTGCCGGCGGGCTGGACCGCCACCAGCGACGGCGCGCGCCGCCAGGGCCCCCTCTCCCAGCAGATGTCGGCGCAGATCCCCCTCACGCGAGGCTGAGTTCGCCCCTGTAGCAGAGTTGGGCGAGCGCGCCCGACCGGTACGGGGTGCCGGCGCGGGCGCGCTCACTTATCTCAGCGTCCAGAGGCGGAAAGACGTCACGCGCTACCGCTGCGCCGGAACCGGCGAGCTTCGGATTCTGGTGGGCGATACTGGGTTCGAACTTTTGAGAGCCGGGTCCATTGCGGTCTCGTTTGCGACACTCGCTCTGGCGTAAACTCGCAGTTCAGAGGGCACTTTCGGGATCTTCTGACGCCTGCCAGATGACCACATCTTCGGACACGTTCTGACGACTATGTTCCCCGTATGTTCCCCGAAAGGCGACACTGGAGGGACAAAAGATGGCTCGGGAAACGTCTATCGCCCGCCGCGGTTTCGGACGCATCGAGCGGCGTGAGTCCGGCCGCTACCGCGTGGCCTACACCGGGCCTGATGGACGGCTCTACCGGGCGCCGACGACGTTCGACGCCAAGGATGACGCCGTTGCGTGGCTGGCCAACCGACGGGCCGAGATCCAGATGGAGGTCTGGGCACCGGACGCCGCTGCCCGAGGAGCCTCCCGCCAGAGCGTGCCGACGATGCGTGCGTACGGCGACCAATGGCTCGAGGGCCGCAAGACCCGCGGCCGCGAGCTGCGCCCAACGACCCGGCAGCAGTACCGCATGCTGCTCGACACCCACATCTATCCGACCTTCGGCGACGAGCGGCTCGACCGGATCACCGCCGACGACGTCACTGACTGGTACGACGCCCTTGCGCCCGGCAAGGAGACGATCCGGTCGCAGGCCTACAGCCTGCTCCGCACCATCCTCGGGTCAGCGGCCTCGGCGCGGCCGAAGCCATTGATCCCGTACAACCCGGCACACATCCGCGGCGCAGGCAACGTGAAGCGCGCCCACAAGGTCCGGCCGGCCTCGTTGCAGGAGTTGGAGACGATCGTCGAGGCACTGCCCGATCGCTACCAGCTGATGTGCCTGCTCGCGGCATGGTGCGCGATGCGCTTCGGCGAGCTGGCCGAGCTCCGGCGGGGCGACATCGATCTGCGCTACAACCGCGTCATCGATCACGCCGCGGAGTCGTCCGAGCGGGCGGCGCGTTCGTCGTCGGGTCGCCGAAGTCCGACGCCGGTGTCCGCGACGTGGCGATCCCGCCGCACCTGATCCCGGTGGTGAAGGCGCACCTGAAGAACCACACCGGCCAGGCCAAGGATGCGCTGCTGTTCCCAGCCGCGGCGGACAGCACCACCCACATGGCGCCCTCGACGCTCTACAAGGTCTACTACCCGGCTCGGAAGGCCGCTGGCCGCGAGGACCTGCGCTGGCACGACCTGCGGCATACAGGCGCGGTGCTCGCTGCCCAGACCGGCGCGACGCTCGCCGAGCTGATGGGGCGGCTCGGGCACTCCACTCCTGGCGCGGCCATGCGCTACCAGCACGCGGCGGCCGACCGCGACACGGAGATCGCGAAGCGGCTGTCGGCGCTGGTGTCGGACCCGACGTGGGACGGTGAAGCCTTGAGGGAGCGGCTCGAGGACGTCCTGCGGCACGGCGAGGTCGCTACGCGACCTCACCCTGCTGTTGCGCGGTGGCGTGCACGACGAGGGAGCCGAGCGACTCCACGAGCAAGCGGGCGAGATGAATCGCCGTTTCTCCTTCGAAGGTCGGCGATTGCTACGGCATCTCGGCTTTCGCGGCGACCGAAGAATCCGAGACCTGGATCCTCGCCCGGAACATGAGCGTGCGCCGCCGCTACTACCGAATCCGCTACGAGGACGTCGCCGATCTGCGGGTCCTCCCAACCTTCCGCGCCCCCCACTGGACGGTCCTGTTCGACGGTCCCGACAGTCCCGACTACCAGAAGTTCATGGACGCATTGGACGACCTGAAGGGAGAATCCTCACTGGAGGCAACGATCAGGAAGGAGCCCCCAATGACAACGCAAAAGCACCGTCGAGGTCGGCGACTACCAGGCCGACCTCGAGTACGACTTCGGCAACGAGGATGAGACCGGCTACACGTGGACCTGGCTCGACAGGGCCCGCGACCCAGCCACGATCGTCCCCGGAGCCGTCCTGACGCTCAGGGACGGCGAAGACACGGCGATGGGCCAGGTCATCGATCTCGTCCCCGCTGCCAATGGCACGATCGTGCACGTCGAGTTGCTGCCGGGCGCTGTCGAGGACTATCAGGCCGCGATCGAGCGCCTGACCGCCCGCCACGCCTGAGCGAGTGCGGGACCACGTCATGGCCAAGACCTTTGCCGAGTACGCGCGTGAGCGCGAGGCGACGATGAGCCCGGCCCAGGGCGATCTCATGCGCGCATTCGATCACGCCGCTGCGTTCGGCCAGGTGATCTACGGCGCTCGCAAGGCTCGCGACCTCCGGCAGACCGATCTGGCGGAGCTCTCCGGTGTGACCCAGGCCGACATCAGTCGGATCGAGCGTGGCCAGGTTGCGCCGACCACCCAGACGCTTCTCAAGCTCACGGACGCGTTGGGGAGTCGAGATCCAGTTCGTGCTCGCCGAGTCCGGAACTGCGCCGGCTGAGTCGATCAGGCCTTCGCGTCCCTGTCGCCGGCTGAGCCAGCGAGCGCCGTTGACCTCAGCTGCCGGGCTGATCGTCAGACACCTCCTGCCCTGACCTCAGGTAGTTGGCGCGCTGGCTGGGTCTGAGTCGGATGAGCGCCCCGGGCAGACCGTCGCTTCCTGAGTCGGTCGCTCTCGGCCGGCGGCGCGTCGGCAAGGTCTTGCGGATGAGCGGCTGCCAGGCGCGGCGGATCGGGTCGGGCAGGTCGAGCTCTTCCCAGATGTCGACGAGCAGCGCGCCGTCGACGTAGTCGAGCAGGTCGCGGGGGCTGCCCTCCCGGAGGATCAGCTCGTAGGCGCGCGCCCGATCGGTGCGGTCGCGGAGGTAGTACGGCTGCCGCGGCGCCGGCCAATGGTGGCCGGGACCGGGAAGCAGGACTGTGCTGAAGGCGCGTTCCGGATCCAGCCGCCACAGCTGGTTGGCGAGCCAGAACGGGTGCAAGCCGTGCTGGCCCGGCACCTCCACGAACTCCAGGTTCGGCACGACCTCCAGCCGATGGCCAGTCGCTTCGATGATCCGCTCGGCAACGGCCAGCGAGGGCGACTTCGTGCCGCGCTCGTACGCCGACAGGGTGGGCTGCGACGTACCGGCGAGCCGAGCGAGGGCGTCCTGGGTCAGCCCGGCCGCGCGGCGGGCGTACGCAAGCAGGGAGTGCCCGGACACGCTCCGAGGATATCCGACCGGATCTGCACGGCCAGATCGTGCGATTCGTCGTCCCACCTGCACAAATTCCGTCCGGCAAGGACAGCCGCGGCCAGGTGACGCGGCGTGTCCATGCCAAGTGCGGACATGCCTTGCACACCTACCTCTTGACAGGGGTCTGCCCTGGCACGGAAAGGGGTGATCACAATGAGCGTTGCGAAGTGTCTGGGCCTCGCCGACATCGACGGTCCAGCGATGGCGGCCGCGGGTGTGGCGTGGCAGCGCTGGTGCCACCAGGATCCAGAACTTGCGGTTGTTGACGACCTGCTCGACCTACCCGACTGGACGCGTCGCGCTTCGACGGCGACCAAGGACGGTCTGCTCGTCCGTCTCCATCGGCTGGCCCAGGACGATGCCGAAGCGGCAGTGGTCCTGGCCTGGCTCCTGCTCCCGGGCGCCACACGGCTGGCCGACAGCCTGCGGGATCTCTCGCCGGACATCGACGCGCTGACGGCCGGCGAGCTCTGGCTGCAGATCCGGAACCGCCCGGCGGAGCGCTGCGTTGCCGCGACGATCCTCCGCGCCGTGCGTCGTTCGCTGCTCGCCGAGTTGGGGCACGCCGAGGCGGCGCGGCGACATGATCGCGTCTGGGCGAACACCACGCTGTGCGACAACGCTGAGGACCTCGACCTCCTCGCGGGTCTCCCCGCACTGAACGGGGACGCTGTGTTCGAGTCGAGCCATCTCGTTCAGCACGCGCTACTCGGCGGTGTGCTGAGCCTGGCCGAAGCTTCGCTGTTGCAACAGCTCGCCGAAGCAGCCGACGAACAATGCGCTCCCGCGCGGAGGGGTCGGGCTGGGCTCACCTCACCGGACCGTCGTCGAGTACGTCATTCGCTACGGCGCCGTGTCCGCGCGATCGGTGCGACGTCGCGCGTCGGTGCTCATGGAGCGGCTCAGTCGGTACGCGAAGGACGAGCGACTCATCGAGGATCTGCGCGCATTCGTCGCCGCGCACGATCTGCCGCCGATGAGCCTCGACGAAGTCCTCGAGGAATACCTGTGGCAGCACGTCGAGGAGTACGCCGACGAGACACACCGCGAGCTCGATGAGTCCGCGTGATCCACAATTCGTACCCCGATCCGCGGACGCGAGGGCGTCGCCGTCACGCTGCCTGACACGATCTGCTACGGCGAGACGCCTCCGCCGGATGCCGTGCTTGAGGACGTGTGGACCGCGTCGCGGGGACGGATCGATGACCTGGCGGTTGCCGCGCACCTGGCCGTTATCGACTTTCGCGATCTTCGTGTGAACGGGGATCAGCTCCGCGAGCGGAAGTCACATCCCGATGCCGGGCGCTGACTGTGTTGGTGCCGGTCGGTGGTGATCGATGCCGACCGGTGCTGAGTGGCGACGCTGGGGAGCCAACAACCTGCGGATCCGGTAGGCGAGCGCCGCGGTCGGGTGCTCTGTAGGAAGCCGCCTTATGGTCGCCCGCATCAGCAACGGTTCGGGATCGCGGCCCTGCCGCCGGAGCTTGTCGAGCTCGCGTGCGAGGCTCGAGTGTGTTCTCGTCGGCGCGGCCGACGTACGCGACTATGCGCTGCTCCCAAACGCGAACGGCGTTGTCGTGCCGGCTGTTGACGGTGCGGATGAGTTCCCGGCGGAAGGCGGCGGCGCGGTCGTCCTCCGGTGCGGGACCGGCAATAGTGCGTTCGTCGGGCGTGATGCCCTGGGCCGCGCGCCAAACGGCGATGTCCGTGCGCAATTCTGGGGTAAGGACGTCGGCGTAGTCGTTGAGCCAGGCCGGGAGCGTCGTGTCGGCGCGGTCGCCGACCTCGGCCGTAAGGCTGCGCACGAGACGAGCTCGTGCGTACCAGGTACGGACCCCACCGCGGGTGTTCGGCCACATCGCCCGGGATGTCGGGCAACCACGGGAGCGGCCCTGGTACGAGCGGTCCATCCTCGTGGCCGAGCAGCTTGTGGGTCGCGTACTCCACGGCGTCGGCGTACCTCGTCGCTGCATCCTGAAGACGAGCCTCCGGAGCGGCGGCCAGTTCGCGGGTCGAAGTCGCTGAGACGGCAGCGCCGTCGCGGGCAAGGACGCGCTCGAGGGTCCCGGTGGCGGTGAGCTGCTCGGTGATGCCCGGCAACTCGAACTCACGCTCGTCGCTCAGGTCGTCGGTGATGACGTGGACGTGGTTCTCGGTGCGGCCGCGGGTCAGCATCGTGTAGAGCAGCTGCCGGGTCTTCATCGCCGGTGACGATGCCGTGCATGACGTCGGCGGTCAGGCCCTGGGCGGTGTGGACGGTGGAGGCGTAGCCGAGCTCGACGTGGGCGGCGACGTACTCCGCGGGCAGGATCGTGGTGAGCCCGGAGTCGCGGTGTCGCACGGTCAGGGTGCCGTTCGCGGATGCCGGTGACGGTCCAGCGGTCGCCGTTCTTGACCCAGTCGCGTGCTGCTCACGCCGAGCCGACGGTCGTTGCGACGGGTGAGTACGACGTCGCCGACCGAGGCGTGGGTGCCATCCCGCAGCCGGACCTCGTCGCCAGCGGCGGTGTCCCTGAGCCGGGCGGATCGGGCTCGCTCGTTGAGCTCTCGCACGAGTTCGTGGGTCGGCGCCAGCATCAGGCAGTCGCGGCCCTCGGCCTGCTCGCGCGCCATGCGTCGAGGACCTCGTCGACGACGGTCTGTTGGTCGCCGACGTGGATGCGGTCGTGGTCGAGGTAGTAGCCGAGGGCGGCCCGGTCGCCGTCGCGGAGCGCCAGCGACGCCTCGGCCTCGACCGGGTCGTCGAACCGGACGACCTCGTCCAGGCGTACGGCGCCGTGCGTGCGGGCGATGTCGCGGAGGACGCCGCCTGCGCCGATGGCGGCGAGCTGCTGGTCGTCGCCGATCAGCCGCACAGTGGCACCGCGCTCGATCGCGAAGCCGATGACCGGTCGAGGGTGATGGTGTCGGCCATGCCGGCCTCGTCGATGACGAGCAAGGTGCCCGGTCCGACGGCGGCGGCCAGCGGCGAGTCGGGCTGCGTGTCGAGGTCGTGGACGAGCTTGGCGAGCGTCTCGCACGGCATGCCGGTGGCGTCGCGGAGCGCCGCCGCGGCGGCCGCCGAGGGGGCGAGCCCGAGCACGTCGGCACCTGCCTCGGTCCACACCCCGGCGAGTACCCGCATCGCGGTCGTCTTGCCGGCCCCGGCCGGCGCGAGGGCGAGCTGCACGCGTCGGCCGCTGGTGGCCATCGCGCGGACCAGCTGCTCCTGGCCGGCGTTGAGCTCGGTGCCGTCGAGGCGCGCGGCCAGGACGGCCAGCTCGACGTCGTCGGTCGACCATGCCACCGCATCGGTGCTCGCGGCCGCGGCGACGATGCGCGCCTCAGCGTCGAGGATGCGCGTGGTGGTGAAGTGGTCGCGTCCGGTGTGGCGGTAGACGCTCGTCCCGTCCGAGCGACACAGGCCGGCTGGTTCGCTGATCGGGTCGCGGTCCGGCGTGAGGTTGACCGACAGCTCCGTGACCTCGTCGACGACCCAGCCGACGGCCTCGGCGACCAGCTCGGCGGGGATCCCGGCGTCGCGGATCTGCCGATGAACCTCGGCGTGCACGTGCCAGACCCGCCAGGTCGCCCGGTGCGCCTCGAGTTCGCCGAGCACGCGCTCGGCCATCTCCCGGACCCACCCTGTCGACACGTTGGCCTGCGCGGGCACGCCGGCGGGTGGAGTGCGGCTTGCACCATCCGATCGACGGCGCCCGGAGACCGAGTACGTCGACGGCCTGGCTCGCGCCAGGTCGTCCGCTGCTCGGCCAGCGATCGCGGCTCGTGCTTGGCCTCGCGGGTCTCCAGGTTCGCCTGCTGGGCCAGCGCAACGGCTTCGACCGGCGTCGGCGTACGGCCGTGAGCCTCGCGGAACTCGCGAGTCAGCTCGCGCTGCCGGGCCACGATGTCGGCTCGCCGGCGCGACCACGCCTCACAGAGTCCGCGATCGACGCCGACGATCTCGCGGATGGGTCGCTTCTCCGCGATCGGCACCCGGCCGCTCGGCGAACTGCACCCCGAGCGCCTCGACGAGGTGCCGCTCCAGGGCGGTGTTGTAGGTCTCCGACGCGGCGACCACGTGTTGGTGCAGGACGCGCCCGTAGATCGAGAGCCACTTGCCCTGCTTGGTCTGCACCTTGTTCGCGACCGCCACGTGGGTGTGCAGGTCCGGATCGCCGGCGCGGGAGTCGCGGTGGGTGAACGCGGCGGCGATGAGTCCGCGCGTCTCGACCTGGCGGGCGCCGTCCCTGCCCTCGCGGGTGAACAGGGCGTGCTGCTCGATGAAGGCCAGCGCGTCGCGACGGCCGCCTGGTGGGCCTCTTCGATCTTCGCCGCGACCTCCGGCGGAGCGATGGCCCACAGCGCGGAGACCGACTTCACCGGGCTGAACGTCAGGTCGAACCCGGCGACGGCGGTCTGCCGGGGCCGCGAGTACCTCGCCAGCGCCGCCGACAGCTCCCGGGCTGTCGCCGGTTCGCGTCCGTGCTCGGCGACGAAGAACTCCCGCGCCGCCGTCGAGCGCGCAGCGGCGCGCGCGGCCGACGTTGGCGTGGTCGTATCCGCGAGCAGCTCGTCGACCCGGGCGTTGAAGGCGTCGACCGTCTCGTTGGCGTAGACCTTGTACGCCGCGCCCAGCGGTCGCCCGCTGATCGGATCGCAGCCGCTGCCGAACAGGTTCTTCATCTGCTCGGCCGTCACGACGTCGCCGATCGCCAGGCCGTCGATGCCGATCGAGCCCGAGCCGATCCAGCGGCCGGGCGACTCGCCCTTCGCCGCGTAGTAGTCGGCCAGCGGGATGCTGCCCTTCTCCGTCGAGTCGAGCGCGGCGACCTGCCGGGTCAGGTACTCGTACCCCGACCCGGCCGACAGCTTCTGCAGCGTCATCGTCACGCCCCTCAAGGCCGCGAGCGAGCCGCGAGTGGCCAGGGGGAACCTGAATGAAAGAGGTGTGTGAGGAAGGACCGTGGTGGGAGCCGAAGGGAGGGAGCAGGGCGGGGAGGGAGGGGTGAGGGGAAGGGGTGAGGAGTGACGGGACGGTGGTGGTGAGGGATGCAGTGGGAGCGGAGGAGCCAGGACGGGAGATGCGGATGTCTCGGTGGGAACGCGCGACGACGCGGGCCTGCGACACCGCAGGTGGAAGGTCGCCCAGGAGTTTGCCGACGTCGACAGAGGGTGTCGATCTTCTGTGTTAAGCCCCGGAGCTCAGGCCCCACCAAGACAGACTCTCGAGCTGGCTCTTGGCCACAGTGCCTGCGATCGGCTGCGGCGTCACCAGTTGCCGTCCCCGTCCCGGGCATCCCTTCGGACGGGCCTTGCGGGACGGTCGTTCGGGCGCGCGGCTCTTGTCTGCGGCTTCCCACACGAGGTCTTGCGAGACGCGTGGCTCACGCCCTCCCAGCCCAGACCCACTGCTTTCCGCTCAGATCGACGCGCTCGATCTGCGCCCCGGTCGAAGCGACTCAACACCAGGACCGGTACCACTCGAGTCGCTGTCAGGGGTGACACCCGCGCGAGACGACCAATCCCAACGACCAGTCCCCGTGATGTCGCCGACCTCGACCAACAGCCGGGCGGGGTCGATGTCTAGCTTTCGGCTTCAGCGTGGGCCGTGAGGGTCCGCCCGAGCGGGATGAAGGTGAGGCTCCAGACGCTGAGGGCGATCATCCGGAGCAGTTCACTGTTGGCGATGTTGGCTGGGGTGACGAGCACGACCATGATCACTCCCGAGGCGAGGACCATCCATCGGCCTAGCCCGTTCCACGCCGCGAACCGGACGATCACCGTCCCGGCCAAGATCGAGCCCACGGCGGTGAGGATGGACGCGATGCCGAACACGGTTCCGAGGGTGCTCGCAGCCGACGAGCTGGTCGCCTGGTCCCCGATGGCACCGCTGAGGATCTCGGCGATCGCCAGGCCGAGGTATCCGGCGATCGCCACCCACAGTCCAGCCGCTGCGACTTTGCTCTGACCGTAGGGCCTGGCGTTCACCACTCCGATGAAGCCGGCCAGGGTGAGTAGGTGGGCTGCAGCTAGCACGACGCTGACGACCCACTGCGCGTCGGTCGAGAACGGATAGCTCCACTGGGTGCTCGGGACGGCCGCGGGGTAGGCGAGCGTACAGACGGCAACTGCCACTCCCAGGACGCCCGACCCCATGCAAGCCAAGCCCAAGCGGGTTTGCCGGGTCTTGACGCGGCGTTGATCGGCGGTCCCCGCGTCGAGGCTCATGGCGTGTCTCCGCACCTCTCCGCCCTACCTAAGGCAAACTGAAAGTCAGGTTACCTTAAGGGGAGTTATGTCGACCGCGCAAGACCAGGACCCTCGACGGTTCAACACGATCGCGATGCTCGGGCAGGCCTACAGCCTGCTGGGCTTCCAGATCGTCGACGGCGTGGTGGGCTCGGGACATCCGATCAAGCCGAACCATTCAGCGGTCTTCGCCCAGATTCGTCCCGAAGGGTCGCGCCTGACAGAACTTGCTGCGGGCGCGAACATCTTGCCCAATCGATGGGGCAGATCGTCGATGAACTCGAGAGCATGGGCTACGTCGAACGCCGCCCCGACCCGCAGACCGACGTGTCAGGAAGCTGATCACCCTCACCGAGCGCGGCCAGGCCGCCGTCGATGCCGGCCAAGCGGCGATCACCGGGATCGAAGAAGATCTCGTGGACCTGCTCGGTACCCACGGCGCCGACGAGCTCAGGAGGCTCCTCACCACGATCCTCAGCGGCGGCGACCAGCAGAAGCAGTGACGACTCACCACAGCGCAAACCCGCGAGGACTCCTCCTCGCGCTAGACGGTATGTCGTGACGGGTCAGGATCGAAGCGCCGGTGGGGGCTGCCGCTGTGGTTAGCCGAGCGGGGGATCTCGCGCGGGCGCGACGAAGGGAATGCCTGCGACTCGCGGATCGCCCTAGCACGCCCTCCCCGGAGGTGCCGGAGAAGCCGGAGGGCTTGCCCGGTCTGTCGGGTCGAGTCCGGCCTCGGCAGGCCGGACGACCGATTCGATGATCCCCCCGCATCCGTTTGTCTAGCTCGCGCATGCCGCCATGTTGACTTCTCGAGTCATCGGTCTTCTTGCGCGTCGCCTGGACGTAGGGGATGCGACTGCCCGGGAGGCGTGGACCTCGTCGGGCCGCCCGGCCGAAAGTGTTGCAGTGTCGGGTTATCCAGGGCATCGCCACGGCGGTCGAGGATGGGTCTGGCCGTCGGTCGAGTCGCGGGTCCTGGAACGTCGCCTGACGGTCCATCGAACCCGGAAGGTGGGTCATGACCTCGACCACGTCGCGACTGAGCGTGGTGGTGAACCTGGTGTGTGGTGCCGCTCCACAGCTATTGCTCTTGCGTGGTCCTTCGACCTCGAAGGTGTTCGTGCTCTGGAGTGCCATATGAGCCGGGTACAGGGCAACCCCTCGGGCGACTTCGCCGTTGCAATCGGGCTGACCTTCGACCACGGAGGCGATGGCGCTGATCACGCCAGTCACCAACTCGCCGACGGCTTTGGCCAGGGCCTCGGTGGCCGCACCTTGGAGTTCGGCCAGCGCCGCCTGGAGCTGGGGCGCCATCGGGCCTGCGGCAGCGAGCGCGCCGACCGAGGTCACGGCGTGTGAGATGTCCGGTTCGACCGATGATGCCACGCTGGAGCCCAACCGATTCGCGACCTCAGCCTGGACCTGAGCATCGGCCTTGCTGAGGTTGTACACAACCCAGGTGAGGACCACGGTCGCGTCGTCTGGTGCCGTGACGGCATCGACGACACCGTGGATGGTGGCCCCATCCCAGAGAACCGGTGAGCCGTCGTCCTTCAACAGCGGGATCGGCAGCACGCGTGGTGATCCGGTGCCGAACCAGGTCAGAACCAGCCAGTCGTTGTCGCAGTGGTCTGTGTCGCTCTTGTGGTTCATCAGCGTGATCTCGTCGAAGGAGAAGCGACAGGTTCCCATGAGAAGCGGTGTACCACCACTGAGGTAGCGCGACAACCACTCCCTCACAGCGTCCCAGCCGAGAACATGAGCCGCCCCGCCAGTTTGCAACGGCATCGCCCCTGGCACGAGACCGCGGACTGTGCTCGTCTGAGATCCCGCAGACACGAGGAGGTCCCACCTATGGAAGACGACGAATTGGCGCCGGCCAGCGTCGAGGCAGTCCAAAACAAGTTGCAGACCCTTTACGAGGGGTTGCCCGATCACGAGAAGCCCGTCCTTGAGACCCTCCTGGCGCACGCTGCCCAAGGGAGCCTGTCAGCGGCAGGCTCTGCGGGCGGACAGCAGTCCATCATCATCGTGGGTGGCCACTCGGACCGCGTGCGCATTCCACTCAACCCCGAAGTGCGGGTGGGCCTGATCCTCCAGCCGATCCCGCCCGGAGAGCCAAGTGCTACTCGCAGCCACGAGTGAGCTACGCGAAGCATTTTTCGGAGTCCGCCTCGCAACCGGTCGCATCGCAGGAGTGTGACCCAGGGACGTCACATCACCGCTGACTCCACGAGTGCCAAGTAGCTGCGCGTAAGCGACGGCTCAAACTAGGACTTCATCCTCTTGGTTTGGCCACTCGTAGTCGGTATTCATCAGCGTGTCGTATCGGGCGGCCCAGGCTCGCAACTGCCCTTAAGCCCGCGGTCGAGCGGTATACGACCGAGCGGGATCATGGCACCACCCTTCCCCCTCCGCGGTGCGGTGCCAGAGGGGATCTGCCATGTAGTCCGCCATCATTAGCAGTTGGGCCGGCTCGCGAACGCTCACGCCCATAAGGTCGGCAATCTCTACCCAGAGCCGCATCTGTAGCGTATCCCCAATCGGTTTCCCGACGCGGCCGAGGCGGTTGCCGCCGTTGGACGGGGTCCGACCAGGGCCAATCAGCCGATCGGAACATCGCGCCATCCTGTGGCCACTCGTGGCCAGACCGCTGCCTTGGGGAGTGAGGCGGCCCCCCGAGACCGCCGCGATCAGGAGGTCACCATGGCTGCCACCATCACCCGCCAGCTCGTCTCGATCAACGATGCCGCCGAGGCGCTCGCCGTCTCAACACGAACGGTCCGCCGATATATCGCCGACGGCCAGCTCGACGCTGTACGACTAGGCCGCAAGACGCTGCGAATCAAGGTCGACTCGATCGAGCGCTTCATCGACGCCAGGCCCGTGGGCGGCTGGCGGTGACGGCCAAACGAGGTCAAATGTGGCGGTTTCTTGTTCCCCGCATGTTCCCGGACACGGAAAAGGGACCATCGGAAGAGCCTCTGACCTGCGGTTTCTCGGTGGGCGATACTGGGTTCGAACCAGTGACCTCTTCGGTGTGAACGAAGCGCGCTACCACTGCGCCAATCGCCCGTGCGGACGCCGACTGTAGCGCACGGTCAGCGCGCCTCCACATTCGCCGGGGTCACCAGCCGAGCTGCTCGGACTCCCGCTCGTGCCACACCTTGCGGACCTCTGTGGTCACCGGTCCGGGGGCGGACGGCTCGCGGTCGTCCCACCGGTGGACCGCCTGCACGTCGCGGGTCGTCGACGCCACGAACACCTCGCTCGCCTGCTCCGCGACGGCTTCGAGGGACGCGTCGACCTCGGTCGCGCCGTACCACTCGAGGATCAGGTGGCGGGTGATGCCGGCGAGGCAGCCGCTGGCCAGCGTGGGTGTCCGCAGCTCGCCGTCGACGACGTAGAAGAGGTTGGTGCCGGTGCCTTCGCACAGATGGCCCTGCAGGTTGGCGAAGACCGCCTCGCTGGCTCCGAGCTCGCGGGCCCGTGCGAGGGCCCGCACGTTCTCGCCGTACGACGTGGTCTTGAGGCCGGCGAGCGCCCCACGCTCGTTGCGCGGCCAGGGCACGGTCGCCACCGCCGTCGAATCTGGCCACGGGTCCATCGCAGCGGCGACCACGACCAGCGACGGCGGACCGCTGCCCCGGTCACTCCCGAGGGGCGAGAGCCCTCCGGTCCACGTGATCCGCAGCCGTCCGAGCGCCAGCGGGTCTCCTGCGAGCACGGCCTCCATGCCGCGCCGTACCTCGTCGCGGTCGGGCTCCGGCAGCCCGAGGCCCAGGGCCGAACGACTCAGCCGGGCCAGGTGCAGGTCGGTGGCGAAGGGGGTCCCGTCAACCACCTTGAGCACCTCGAAGACACCGTCTCCGACGGTCAACCCGTGGTCGCGCGCGCTGACGGCGGGAGCGTCGGGGTCGGTCAGCAGGTCGCCGTTCACCCAGGTCCGCATGGGCCGAAACTACCCGCGCGGGGTCGAATTGGTGGCGCCTGGGGCATCGGCTATGGTTCTCTTCGCGTCTCCGGGAGCGCCTTCGGGTGCAGGAGTTGCAAGCGGACGTAGCTCAGTTGGTAGAGCGCAACCTTGCCAAGGTTGAGGTCGCGAGTTCGAGCCTCGTCGTCCGCTCGGAGCGGGTCTCGAGCCCATCCACCGGTGGGTTGGCCGAGAGGCGAGGCAACGGACTGCAAATCCGTTTACACGGGTTCAAATCCCGTACCCACCTCGTTGCAGCACCCCTCCACGGGCGATTGGCGCAGCGGTAGCGCGCTTCCTTGACACGGAAGAGGTCACTGGTTCAAACCCAGTATCGCCCACCAGCATCACCGCAGGTCAGAGGCCGGTTTCCAGACAGGGAACCGGCCTCGTGCCCACTCTGTGCCCAATCGGGCGCTACGCGAGGCGGTCCCGGAGAGGACCGACCATGACCAGCACCACGACCACCCAGGACCGCAACCTCTACGGCTGCCCGCCCTGGTGCGACTCCGACCACGAGGGTCCGAGGCCTCCCGAGGCCGGGGTTCACTACCGCGAGCTGACCCCCGAGGGGACCCACGAGTTCTACGTCGAGGCCGCGCCGTGGCTCTCCGCCCCGGCCGTGAGGATCGCGCTCTACGGCAACGTCCTCGAGATCCCGGAGCTGCCCGCCACCCGCGAGACCGTGGAGCACCTGCGCGACGTCGCCGGACTGTTCCGGCGGGCTGCGGACGCGCTCTCGGGACTGCTGCAGGCTGGGGAGCTGGCGTAGCCTTCGGACTTTCCAGCCGCAGTCTCGATGCCCCGGTTACTCCCGTCACCGGGGCATCGTCATGTCCCGTCAGCCCTTCCACATGCGACGACTGCAGGAGTACGTTGGAAGACTCCTCTCGGGATCGTGCCCAGGACCTTGGTACACCCCAGGCCAGCGGCGCGGCAGCGCCCCGCAGGCCGACCGGGGGTAGGCCGCGGGGCGCCTCCATGCTCCCGGCCTCACGAGCTTGGCGCGCGCTCCGGGCCATCGCCCCCCAACCTATGAGGCCCGGAGCGGAGCGCCGTTGGCTCGATGCCCGCCGGCCGGTGCCCGAAGACCCCGGCGGGCATCGTCGGCTTCGAGACCCGAGGGTACTTTGGAGAGCAGCAGTGGCGCCCCGTGAGGCAGCGTCCCCCGTGCGCCCGCGGGGCGTCCTCTGGTCGCAAAGACCCGCATGCCCCGGGTGACCCGAGCGCCGGGGGCATCGCCTTGTCCGTGGTGGGTACGGGCCGCTAGGCCGTCGTGCTTCCCTTCAGGGGGAACCGGATGCGGGACTGGCCAGACACGCCCGCCAGGAGACCCGAGAACTCCGGCGGGCGTTGTCATGTCCAACCCCTTGCCCCAAACGGGCCACAGACAACTAGGGTCCACTGGGGCGTAACGTCCGTTCATTCAGGTCAGCGCGTCGCCGAGCCGGGGGGATCGGGCGGCGCGCTTACCTGCCTTCCCCAACACGGCCGCGATGCCCCGGTGAAGCCCCCGTGACGCCGGGGCATCGTCCATTCGCCGGCTTCCGCGTCGTTCGGCACCCTAGAATCCAGCGCGACCCCGACACTTCCTGCCGAGACGGTGCCGGGGTTTCCCCGTCCCCGGCGGGGGTCTCGACGCCCTCGACGCGCCCTCGCCGTTCCCCGCCGGGCGTCGCCGTTGATGCCAAAGCCCCGAAGCCAGGCTGCTGAGGTAAGACCGAACGCCTCACGTTGCTGTCTCGCGCAGGCTCGATGGCGACTCGGGCGTTGAGACAGGACTCAGGCTTGGGGCGGACTCTTGTCCAGGCCGTACTCCCTGCGCATCTTCGCAAGGTTTGCTGCACCCTGTGCCAACTGGGCGTCGGTCAGGTAGTCCCGCTGGTTGGTATACACGATATACAAAGCCGGGTTGATGAGGTTGCCGAGCTGCAAGTCGAAGGTCAGCAGGTGCTGCCAGTCGTCGTGGAGGGACGACCTGGCTTCGATAGCCACGGGGTGGGCGCGCGGCTCCGGGACGACGCCGGGGTAGGCGCCCACGAACTCGGCGACCAGTTCGCGGGTTCCGCCGCCGGGGATGCTGAACGGCGCGGTCACATCCTTTATGTCGTTGTCCTTCGGATTGACCTGCGTGCGGGTCCACTCCCACGGCATCAACTCTCCGCCCTCCGTGAAACGCAGCCGCAGGCCGATCACCACAAGCGCCGCGGCGCCGGTGTTGTGCAATACGAGCGGCAGCCGGAGTCGGGAGTTGTCCTGGCCGACGTGCGCCGCCCACGTGGTCGGCTCATAGGTGCGTAGGGCTCCGCGGCGAGCGTTCAGCCACCAAAACGACCCCACAGTGAATATGAGGGCCATGATTGAGATCGCGAGCGCGGCGTAGGACACGTCGCCATCATTGCGGTACTCGAAGTTCTGGCGTGTGACTCGCGCCGCCGGGAATACGTTGGTCAATGTGACCGCGGTTTCGGGGACCGGGGGCCCAAGCCAGCGGGACATTTTCCTCTGACACGGCTGACGGAGCGCGCGGGACCCTTGAGCGTGCCGCGCGCCCTGGAGTGAGGAGGGGATCGCGATGAGCAGTGCAGCACGCAGGTGGGGTGGCCTGTGGACGTGCGGGGTGGCGCTGACGCTGCCCCTGACGCTGGCCGCCCCAGCAGGAGCGTCGTCATCAGGGAGGAATGGCGGCTTTGCTTTCCAAGCCGAATTCGGCTATAAGGGCATGGACGCAGATGCCATCGTAAGGACCGGCCCGCGGGCCCGGGCGTTGTTGCAGGTGCTGGACTATGGTTCCGCCGAACAGTCGTACCAGAGTGGTCCGGACTGGTCTCCAGATGGGCACTGGCTCGCCTGGGGAAGCAACAAGAGCGGCCATCGACTCATGATTTCGCGCGCCAACGGGTCACATCGCCGCACAGTATTCGGCAGTGCACACGATTCTGTGGATAACCCGGCGTGGTCCCCGACAGGGCGCCGCCTCGCGTTCACGCACTACGGCAACATCTACACGATTCACCGCAATGGCACGCACCTGAGGCGCATCCTCCACACCCAGAGCCGATACTCGAGTTTCTATGGCCTCGACTGGTCCGCCCGCGGCCAACTTGTTGCCTCTTCCTCAGTGGGCAAGCTGTTCACGATCCGACCAGACGGCACCCATCGACACAGCCTCGGCACTTTCGGGTTTGGACCAGATTGGGCTCCTCACGGCGGACGAGTGGCCTACGTCAACACGAGTGAGCACATCTCGATCATGCGAGCCAACGGCAGCCATAAACACAGCCTCGGCATCAAGGCCCACGTCAATTGCCTGAGCTGGGCTCCTGACGGCTCACGCATCGCCTACATCAGCAACTCCGACGATGCGCTCCTCACCGTGAGGCTCGACGGGCGCGGCACCAAGATGCTCGGGTCCCCCCATGGCGTCATGCCAGGCATCTACCTCGCATGGCGTCCCTTGTGACCTGATCCCCCAAAGGGCACTCACTATCCGCTGCATGGCACTCCCAACGGTCGAGCACACCGAGCGACCGCTCATAGCCGCCGTCCGCGCTCGCGATGCCGATGGGAGCCCTGGTCCTTCGGTCAGTACAACAAGGCCGCCTGCCACACGATGAAGGCGTAGCAAAGGAGCCCCGTTAGCGCCACAACCAGCACGACGATTCGCCACGTGAGTCGTTCGACCCGCGCCTCGGCGTCGTCCTGACTTTCACCGGTCCGCGTGCGAGTTACGGCTGCACCATCGAACCCCTTCAACCCGGACCGAGCCATGAAGAGAGCGAAGACAACAACGGCCACGTCTACGAGTGCCCAGACGACCAGGAATTGAGCTCTGTTCACGGATGGCATCATGCCGGACGGGCGCACTCACATGCCGCTGTCCGGTGCACAGCCGATGTGAGTGCTCAAGCGGGCATCACCTCGCAGCACGGGGGCTCGAGAGCGGTCAGCCCTCGACGGCGACCTCGAGCGGCACTGCCTCCTCGCCGGTCCCGAGGAGCACGGCGTAGACCGCGCCAGCGATCAGGCCACCGATGAGCGGGGCCAGGATGAACAGCCAGAGCTGGATGATCGCGTCGCCGCCGGCGAACAGCGCGGGGCCGATCGAGCGGGCCGGGTTCACCGAGGTGTTGTCGATCGGGATGCTGATCAGGTGGATCAGGGTGAGCACCAGGCCGATGGCAAGCGGTGCGAAGCCCTTGGGGGCGCGGGTGTCGGTGACGCCCATGATCACCAGCACGAAGAACGCCATCAGCAGCACCTCGGCGAGGAACACCGCCCACCAGGCGTAGTGGCCCGGGGACCGGTCGCCGTAGCCGTTGGTGGCGAAGCCGCTGGCCTTGGAGCTGAAGCCGGAGGTGCCGTGGGCGATCACCCACAGGCTGGTGGCGGCGACGATCGCTGCGACGACCTGAGTGATGACGTAGGTGGGCACGTCCTTCCAGTCGAAGCGCTTGCCCATGGCCAGGCCGACGGTGATCGCGGGGTTGAAGTGTCCGCCCGAGATGTGGCCGACCGCGTAGGCCATGGTGAGCACGGTCAGGCCGAAGGCCAGGGCGATGCCGTAGTTGCCGATCGCCTGTCCGGCGATGACGGCTGCGCCGCAGCCGCCGAAGACCAGCCAGAACGTGCCGAAGAACTCGGCGGCGATGCGTTGGGGCATGGGGTGCATGGGGGGACCCACCTTTTCATGTCTGGTTCGGGGGAATGGGCAGGCGTGCGCACCGAAGTGGACACGCTCGTCCGAGGTGCGCACGACGCCCGTTGCCTCGGGGCGTTATGAGGCGAGGACCTTCGCCTTCTCGGCGGCGAACTCCTCATCGGTGAGCAGTCCCGCCTCCTTCAGTGCGCCCAACTCCTTGATCTTGGCGATTTTGTCGTCAGTGCTGGGGGCGGGCGGGGCTGCGGCGGCCTGCTGTGCCTGAACCTGCGCGGCGGCCTGAGCGGCTGCCTGGTCGGTCATGGCCTGTTGCTGGGCGGCAGCCTGTTGCTGCTGCGCGGCTGCCTTCTGCTGGCCCTTGCGGCTCACGCTCCCGGAGACCGCAGTCGCTGTCCCGGCAATCACCGCTGTCCGGGCCATGGTGCCCATCAGGCCGGGTCGTCCCCCACGTCTGGGCATGTCTACTCCTCGTCCAGGGCTGCGATGGCGCGCAGCACGGTCTCGCGCGGAATGCGCTCCTGCTCGATCAGGGTGCCGTGCGAGTCGCGGATGGCCGCGGCCAAGCGGGCAGCCCAACTGTTCTCCCATACGACCACCAACGCTGACGTGTTGGGATCCAACTGGTGGCCGATCACTGCCAGGTCGTCGTCGCTGAGCAGGTCGAACTGGTCGCCGTAGACGCTGCTGAACACATCTGCGAGCTCGGCGTCCTCGACCTCGACGGACGATACGGTGCCGTCTTCGTCCTTGAGGACGAACGCCAGGTCGACGATGCGGACGACTCCGCTCTGGTTCAACTCCTGCAATGCCGGCGCAACGTCTCCGTTGAACTGGTTGCCCACGAACGCGATCACGGCGACATCTACCGGACCGATCTGGTCAGGTTTCAGGGTCACACTCATGCAAGCCTCCATCGGCTGGGTGTAGACGGGGTCGCCGACGTTCGCGACGAGGAGACCCGCACCCCCGGACCGTAGAAGCCCGTGACCTGCCATCGTCAGGGCCGAAGGTCCCTCACCGACGGGAGCCTCCAACCCTCAGGTCCGTTGTCAGCGCACTCACATGCCGCTGTCAGGACGGCATAGCGAGCACTCCCACGGCGCCGAGGACGTTGCGCCACGGCCGTGTTTGCTGGCCGACAGACAGGACCATCCGTGCTGGCACACGATAGGCACAACCCCTGAGGATCTCCGAGGAACTCGTCGTCCAGGGGGAGCCATGGGCCTTCTACATTCTCTTGACCATCGCGGTGCTCATCGGTTCCAAGCTATCGCGGCGCTGGCCTCACTCGTTGTCCTGCTGGCGGCGCCCGCCCACGCGGACGGCACGAAGCCCTACGGCGACAACGTCACGGCGCGTATCGCCGACAGGCTCCACGCCAATCCGCGCCATGGCTTCGTCATGAACGCGTGTCCTCGCTCCTGCCACGCCGAACTGGTGCGGACCCGCGCCAGTCACGGTGTGCGTTGGGTCGCGGTCGTCCACACGCCGTTCGCTCGGGCGCGGTCGTTCCGCCGCGACGAGGGCAAGTTCTGCTTCGCCTGGTCCGGGCCCGGCTTAGTGATCCCAATGCGCCATGACATCAACAACCGATGGAGGGAAGGCGCGTCGGCCCCGTTCTGCGAGCGCGCCCGCTGGGCGGCCCGCCGGCTGGGCTGGAGGGTTCACCGGCCGTAGCCCGAGGGTGAGTAGGCCGCACCCAAGACGCACTCATGCCGCTATCAGTACGGCATAGCGTGCCGTTCATGCCGTTCATGCCGCTCTGGCCGACGGGACTTGCCTTGCACCACGACCCATGGGGCCTCTAGCCTCCGGGCATTCGTTCGCGGCGGGAGAGGGAGGGCGAGATGTCTTCACAGGCACAGAGCAGGTCCTCGCGGGGCGTGATCGGCGCGTATGTGATCGCGCTTTTGGCGCTGGTCATGGCGATGAGCACCGGCGCCTATGCCGCAGTCCGGCTAGGCACCGGCGTGGTGCACACCAGGAACATCGCGACGGGCGCGGTCACGCGTCCTAAGCTCGCCAACGGCGCGGTGAACGCGGGCAAGGTGTCCGACCACAGCCTTCGGCTGCGTGACCTGGGTGGCGTTGTGGGCGGCGGGAAGAGCGTCACCAGCTCAGACCTGTCGATTCCAGCCAACCAGTGCAGGCTGGTCTATCTGCGTCTGGAGAACCCGGCACCTCACGGGTTGGTCGGTTCACTGGTCGTCACGTCCCTCACCACAGCGCTCGGTGGGCCGGTGTTGGACAACGCGGGCGTGCTGCTCCCGACCGTGGTTAGCGCGACGTCGCAAGGGGGAGCCCTCCTCAACACGATGGTCTGCGCGGGTGGCAGCACTCAGACCGTGCCTGCTGGCTCGGTGTTCCACTACAGGGTGCTCGGTCCGTAGGGGCTCAGGCTCCGACCGCAAGCGGGCGGCAGGCTCCGGCCGGGTCACGTTTCGAGCTGCCTCTCTCGGCTGGCCAGCACGGGGGCCACGGGACGAGCCGCCGCCGGCGGGCTCGGGAAATCCCGCGCCAACGCACTCTCACGCCGCTGTCCGGGCGCGCCTAGAAGGGGGTGGGGCCGCCACCCCGTGAGCCGCTCCAGGCGTCCACATCGTCATAACGCCCATATCCCCCCGAGCTGCGAGAGATGTAGTCAGGCTGCATTGGTCGGGCCTTCCTGGAGCGGGGCGAGTCGATCGCCCGTGAGGTTGTAGCGGGTCGGGTCGTGCATGAACTGCCCAATACGCCTTCGGCGCGGCAGGATTGAACAGGGCTCGCCACACCTGATCCCCGCTCACCACAACGGGTTGCCCCGACTCAAGCTCAGCGACCCGCGCACACAGCACACACGGCTCCCCGAGCGGCTCGAGACAGAACGCCCCGTCGAGGTAGCGCAGCCTGTCGGCCAGGCCAGCGCGAGACCGGGGAACGCTCGACCAGAGCGCACCCCGGACCTGCGGGCCATCAGTGATCACCCGCCAGCCCGGACGTGTTGCCGTAGTGCCGCGTCATCGCGCCACGCCGGCCAGCCTCAGCCGCGGTCAGACCGGACCCTGAACCCGGGGCCGCATCAGCCAAGGCGTCGAAACCAAGCTTGCCGATCAGCTGGGCAATCAGCGCCCGAGACTGCCGACACGAGGCGACTCACCCACCTGTCACCCTTTATGTGTGGACACTGGGGTGACGCTAGAGGTCGGAAGATGCGATCCGGACGCGGTCGCGGCACTCCTGCATGGGTTGCCCGAATGGTTCGGGATCGTTGAGGCGACGGCGGCCTACATCGAGGCAGCACGCACGCTGCCGACGGTGCTCGCCCAGCAGGACGGCGCCGTGGTCGGTGCCCTGTTGTGGACCCGGCACTTCCAGGCCGCCGCCGAGGTGCACCTGATGGCTGTGGACCCCGCCCTGCACCGACGTGGCATCGGCACCGCACTTCTGGAACGCGCTGAGGAGGAGCTCCGGGCTGATCACGTGCGTTTTCTCCAGGTCAAGACACTGGGACCGAGTCGCCCGGACGCCGAGTACGAACGGACCCGCCGTTTCTACGCAGCGCGTGGGTTCGTCGCCCTGGAAGAGATGTTCGACGTCTGGCCCGAGGACAACCCCATGCTGATCCTCATCAAGGCCCTGTGACGAGCGGCCGCCCGCGGCCCCGCAGTTACCACCATGCTGGCGTGCGTCGCTTCGCCGCGCAGGCGGCGCCCCCCACGGCGGCGCGTGACGCCCACTGCAATAAGCGGTTGTGGGCGCCCCCGCACGGATCCACAGTTGCAAGATGCTGACCCGACGCGCGCAGCTGGCCCGGCTCCGCCAGGTGGCTGAGGCCGCGCTGAGCCGATATCCGATTGCTGCCGGTCGCCTCACCTTGATTGCCCATGAGGAGAACACCACCTACCGGCACGACGGTCCCGACGGCAGCCACCTCGTGCGCGTCCATCGACTCCAACGGCATGGTCGTGGGGTCGACACGACGGAGGCAGTCCGTTCTGAGATCGCCTGGCTACAGGCTATCCGGAACGACATCGAGTTGGCCGTTCCCGTGGCGGTCGCGACCCGGGACGGCGAACCCACCGTCGAGGCAACCGCCGCCGGGGAGACCCGGATCTGTTCGGTGCTGCGCTGGATGGACGGACGCATCTATGAGGAGTCGGCCCGTCCGCTGCACCTGCTTCGTCTTGGCGAGGCGATGGGGCGCCTGCACGACCAGGCCGACGCGTGGACGCCGCCTCCGGACTTCGTGCGGATCCGCTGGGACCACCAGACCTTCTTCGGGGACGTCATGATCTACGGCGAGACACCCGCGGCTGAGTGCTGGACCCTCTTGCCCGTGGAGGTGCATGCCGGCTTCCGTGCGGTGGCCGCACGAATGGCTGACGTCATGCCGCGAGTCGATGGTGACGGGCTCATCCACGCCGACCTGCACCTCGGCAACGCGATCTTCCAGGGCGGGGACGTCAAGCTCATCGACTTCGACGACTGCGGCACCGGTCCCCGGCTCTACGAGCTCGCCGTCGCCCTCTGGGAGCTGCGGGACCGACCCGACTACCCGGCGTACAGAGACGCGCTGCTGGAGGGCTATCGATCGCGTCGGGAGATCGACGTCACCCACCTGGACGACTTCATCGCGCTGCGACAAGTCGCGTTCGACCTCTGGTACACCGGCACGGCCCAGGTCAATCCTGCGTTCGCCGCCCGGCTCGACCAAGTCCACCGCTGGTCGCTGGCGATGCTTGACCTAGTGGCCACGCACTGACACTCACTCGCCCCGGGTAGGACGCCCTCCCATGCGTCTTCCGCCGGGATTTCGAGCCTGCTCGGCCCGCGTCCTTCCGCCGCGAGTCGGCATGGCAGGGTTCTCTCCCTGGGGATGGGCGGTGGCCGCTGCGTGGTCACAGTCATCTCCCTCCGGATGGTTGCCGGTTGGGAGGAGGCCCGTATGCCGAGCTTTCACACCGTGTTGGAAGCCACGGGTGGGAACAACGTGGGCACTGTGGTGCCGGAGGAGATGGTCATGTCCCTCGGCCGGGGCAAGCGGGCTCCGGTGATCGTCACCGTTGATGGCACCTACACCTACAAGACGACCGTCGGGGTGATGGGCGGCCGATACCTGGTCTCGTTCAACGCCGAGACCCGCAAGCGAACGGGACGCGGTGCGGGTGACGAGGTCGCGATCGACCTGCTCGTAGACCCGGAACGCTGACGTCCCTCCGCCGGGCCACCGAAGCAGCCGTGCTCGGGACCTGCGGCATTCCGCCGGCCAAGGGCGCGATCTCCAGCCGCGTCACACCACCGCGCGCGGGCGCTGCTGAACAGCCCACCTCTCCGGGCGTCGGACATCCAGGTCGCACCTTCTGAAGGGTCTGGGTCCGATCCTCGCCCGTGGCGTGGCAAGGCCGCTGGGACCTGTCGATTCAAGAACTCTCTGCAGCAGCGGCCAGCCTGTCGAGGGTCACGGTCATCGTCTCCTGGTTTCGGCTTGCCCGATCCGTTGTCCCGGTGATGGCTGGTGCGAGCCAGGTCACCAGGGCTCCACGGCGGTCCTCCCACAGCTCGATGACCACACATCCGTCGTCGGTCGGCTCGAACTCGTACGCCCAGTCCGCCACATTGAAGGGGCCGATCGAGACATGGAAGGCGAACCGCCGTCCGGGCTCACACGCCGTCACCGTGCAGGTGGATCGCCACTGCTTCGAGCCATTCCGGTTCGTGCCTTTGAAGCGGGTCCCCAGGGCGGGCCCTGTGGCCCCTCCCTGCCAGGCGGCAGCGATGGTTTCTGGCGACCACTCGCCCATTCGCGTGATGTCAGCGATGAGATCCCAGGCCTGTTTTGGTGTCGCGCTCATGCTCCGTTGCACCCGAAGTGCCCCCGGTGGCCGGCTCCTCGGCATCAGACATTCCTCCACCTCGTGTCCGGTACGAGCCCAAGATACGAGCGGGCTCGGCCCGAGTACATCACCCGGTTGAGTGATCTACTGCTCGCGGTAGTAATCCACGTCGCCGCCTTGGTGCCACTGATCGGAAGCGCCCAACGGCACGCGCGCGCGACACCGGAACTCGATGCTCTGCCTGTGACACGATCTAGACGTTGTGAACGCAGACGGAGTGCCGACACGCAACGAGCCGGAGGGAAGCTCCGGTGCCCCGGCACATGCGATCAACAGAACGCAGGGCCTGGCGCTCGGGTTCTTCATGCTTGCGTGGCTGGTTCTCGGCCTCTTCCTCCTCCTGTCGCAGGCCGTCCGCGAGGTGACGCTCCCCCGAGCGCTGGGAACGAGCACGGTGGCCGTGCTCGCGTTTCTGGCCGGTCTTCTGGGGTTCTTGGCCGTGCTCGGATTCGGAGTGACGAGACGCTGGCGATGGCTCTTCTGGCTGCTGTTGCTGGCGTTCGCCGCTGGCTTGGCCAGGGTGCCGGTAACCATTCTTCAGCTCTCAGGCCACCTGTCGGCCGAAGGTCCGGACTGGTATCTGGTCGTGCAGGGCGCAGCGGGAGTGGTCCAGGTGGGCCTTGCTTGCGCGATGTTCGCCGGTTATCGGCGGGCCGGACCGTGGGGTGCCTGACGGCGGGATGTCCCCGGTCAGGGACGGGTCCACTGAGCCGCACGCCTCGCCAGAGCGCAGCGAGTCACAGATGCGTCGCACCGGAAGGGCGAGCATCGGGTATCTCTCTGGTGCCAGTGGGGGTCACCGCGTCGGCATGGTGGAGGGTGGCTGGTCGCTGAGGGAAGCACCGGCAGTGCGCCGCCGAGGCTCGGACAGGTGCTGGTGTCCCTCACGACGTGGGTCGAGGGCGCCCTTGGGTTGCCCACCCCTTGGGGCAATTGACCACGTCGGGGCCCGGGTGTATGCACGCTGGTAGAACGCAGGCTGTTCACACGGCCGCACCGCGCCATGGAGGCAGCCCGCCTGAGCTCTGGGGGTTCTCGATGTCATCAAGTCGTCGTAAGTCTCGAGGTGGCGCGGTCGCAGCGGGCGTTGCCGCGGTGGCCCTGGTCACCGTCTACGGACAGCCGACTGTGAATGCGGCCACCGGGTCCTCGAGGACGACCAGCTCCGTGGTCGTCTCGCACCCGTACGCCAACGGGCACCAGCGCACCCTGCGGCTGGTCAAGGTGTCGCGTCCCGGCAGCGCCACGCTGCGGGCGGGCCAGCGCCCCACGCGCGGGCACCTGCTGCCCCGTCTCGCCCCGCCGCCTCGCTCCGGTGCCCCCGCTCGAGGGGTCCAGGTCCCGAAGGTGTCGTCCCACAGGCTGACGCGGCGCTCCTCCGGCGAGCTGCTGGCGAACTTCGACGGGGTCGACGCGATCCAGAACGCTGCGACGGCGTTTGATCTGGAGCCACCCGACGAAGGTCTGGGAGCGGGCAACGGCTACGTGGTGAACTTCGTCAACGTCACCGGCGCGATCTACAACACGCATGGCGGGATGGTGCAGGGGCCGTTCTACCTGAACCCCTTCTTCGGCGAGGACCCCGCCGCCAACACCTCGGACCCGCGGGTCTACTTCGACGCGAACACGGGTCACTGGTTCGCCACCATGATCGAGTACACCTTCAACAGCGACTTCACCGCCGTGACGGAGTCGCACGTCGATGTGGCCGCCAGCCGGTCGAGCAACCCGACGGGGGCGTGGAACGTCTACCACGTCGATGCCTCCAGCCCGACGCACGGGGGCTGCCCTTGCCTGGGGGACTACCCGATCTTGGGCATGGACGGCCGGAATGTCTACATCAGCACCCAGGAGTTCACCAGCAACCTGCAGAACTACAACGGGGCTCAACTCTACATTCTCCCGGAGTCCGAGCTGACGGCAGGCAAGCCGTCGGTCCACGAGGCCGCCTTCGACAACCTCCAGGCCGGCGGGACCCTGGCCTTCCGGGTGCAGTGGGCGCTGGAGCCGAAGACGGCGCCGGCGGAGTTCGCGTTGAGCACCCTAGATCCGACGGGTGCGGGTGACAACCGGGTCGCAGTCTGGGCCGTGACGCATCGAGGCGCCGTCGCTCGCGGCGGGATGCCGGAGCTCAGCAGCCGGATCGTCTCCAGCGAGGGCTACTTCCCGCAGCCGCCGACACAGACCCCGCCCGGCTTCTGCTCGGGGAACGCCTGCGCCGAGGGCGGGGAGCCCACGACCGGCTTGGTCGACAGTGGCCCGGACGCCATGTTCGAGACGCAGTACATCAACGGAGTGATTGTGGGGGCGATGGGCACCGGGGTGAACGTCAGCGGGGACAACGGACCCGATGCCGGCATCGGATGGCTCGTCGTGGAGGCCGCCGTCAAGAACGGCATGGTCAGCGGGTCGACGCACGTCGCCCGCCAGGGCTACTTGGCGAGCCGCGGGCTCGGGCTGCTCTACCCCCACATCAACATGACGAAGAACGGCAGCATGGCGATGGCGTTCGGGCTCGGTGGTCCCAACACCTTCCTGTCCGCCGCCACCTCCGTCGCGACCCCGGGCCACGGGTTCAGGCAGATCAGGGTCATCCAGTCCGGCGTTACCTCGGACAACGGCTTCACCGGGACCGAGGCGCAAGGCGGCGTCGGCCGGTGGGGTGACTACTCCAACGGACAGATCGTCCAAGGCACCAACCGTGTCTGGCTGGCCACCCAGTACATCCCCAACGAAGGTGACGGCAACGCCAACTGGGGCAACCGCATCTGGGCCATGCGACTGCGCTGACCCTTCTACGCCCGAGTGGCCCGGTCAGCTGCACGGACCGGGCCGCTCGGCTTCTGCCGGGCGCGGTCGGGGGCCGCGCACATCGAGCGTGCGGAACCGCTGACGGCGATGGGCCGTCTATCCCGCATGGGAACACGCAGGTGTCTGACGGGCCTGGTGCTCGCGCTGCTCCTGACCGGATGTGGCGACCGGAGCCACTCCACCGCTGACGGAAATCCGACGAGAGGTACCCGCGCGCGGTCGGGAATCCTCGGCGTTGTCCATCTCGGCCCCACCTGTCCCGTCGAGAACCAGACACGTCCGTGCGAGGACAGGCCGGCCCGGGGATCCACCGTCACCATCGCCCGGGTCTACCCTTCCGGATCTTCAGCCGGGCTACGCGTCGTCGCTCGAACGACGACCGACCGGGCCGGGAGGTACCGCATCGAGCTCCGCCCGGGAACCTACGTCGTCACCGCCGACGCCGGCATGTCCTGCACCCGGATGACCCGACGCGTCACGTCCGGCGCATACGCCGAGACCGACGTCCGCTGCGACACCGGCATTCGCTGAGGTTCCGCGGGACTCCTTCCGCGACCCCGGCAAAGGTCCCCGGGTTGTGCTCGGGAAACAATGGAGCCGTTACGTCTCCACGAGGTCCAGTCATACCGGATGTCGGCGCGATCTCAACTTCGTCACTCCGCCGCCTAAGCATCAGCACGAGCACGCGGCGACCATCTCACCCGGCTGACGAGCCGCACGAGTAGCGACGCCCCACTTGATCCGGCATGGGCACCGCGCGGAATGATGTAGCGGTGCGAACCGATGAGATGGATCAGCTCGATCGGGAAATCAGTCGGGCTCGTTCCGGCCCGCCCGAGGCCTACGCGGAGGTGCTGGAGCGGGCGGTGGCGGCCTGCCAGGGCGACGCGCAAGCGGCCAAGTACCTCGACGTGCTCGAGCTGCACAGCGAGCTTGCCGAGACCTATGACCGTCTCGGCCGGGTCGAGGACGCACTGCGGCACGCCGATGTGCTCGCCGAGCAGGGGTACGCCTGCGCACCGGATCCGCGCTGCCGCCGCGCCGAGATCCTGACCAGGCACGGCCGGCTCGAGGAGGCGGCGATGATCTGGGATGCCGTCGCTCAGGACACCCCAGAGGACGTCTGGGTCTACAACAACGCAGGGTTGGAGTACGGCGCGATCGGCGAGCACGAAGCGGCGCTGTCGTGGTTGACCCGAGCGCTCGAGCTCGCCGTTCGCACGGGTGACCCCGAACGCCTCCTCGGACAACTCCGCGACCTGCGCGCCGCGACCTTGGCCGCCTTGGGCGGCGAGCAGGACGACCTGCAGACCGCAGAGCCGGTCACGCCGAGTGGTCCGATAGGCAAGACGGTCCGGCTCGTGGACCAGGTGAGACAGATGGCCAGCGAGCGCCGGGAGCCGACGGGGATGATGCCGCTCACGGTGGCCTGGCTGCCCGCGGACGAATTTCCCGATTGGCCCACACGCTGGCCGGATCTGGCCGACAGCGACCTGGTGCAGGACGACAAGCACGGCGGCTCGGTCCCCCATGCCGTCTACTGCCGACGCATGGAGCGGCGGCTGCGCGAACTGCGCGAGACCGGGGCCGCTCGACTGTTCATCGCTCCCCTCCGAGCAGCCGAGCTCGATCAGTGGGTCGCCGATCACGAGCCCGACGAGGACGATCCGGCCCAGCTGCGGGCGCGGTACGCCGCCGACCTGGGGCGGGACCCGTCACGGACGATCCCCTGGCCACCAGGACGCAACGAGCCGTGCTGGTGTGGCTCCAGCCGGAAGTACAAGAAGTGCTGCGGTGCACCCGGCTGGGGAGCACCTCGATGAGGACGACCAGGTTGCGGGTGACCCTGCGCGAGGTGGAGCCCAAGGTGGAGCGCGTGTTCGAGGTACCCGCCGCCATCACCCTGGACGACCTGCACGAGGTCCTGCAGGCCGCGCTCGGCTGGACCGACTCCCACCTGCACCAGTTCCGCACCGACGACGCCACCTACGCGGTCCCCTTCGAGCAGTGGGACGACGAGGAGCGCGAGGTCGACGAGCGGGGCGTGCCCCTGTCGTCACTGCCGAAGAGCTTCGTCTACGCCTACGACTTCGGCGACGGATGGGAGCACGACATCGAGGTGCTCGGTCGCGGCAACGACCTGCCCGGATGCGTCGGCGGCGAGGGCGCTTGCCCCCCGGAGGACTGCGGCGGCCCACACGGCTACGCCGAGCTGCTCGAGGCGCTCGCGGATGACCGCCATCCCGAGCACGAGACGATGAGCGCCTGGGTCCGGGACGGCCTGCGGCCCTTCGACCAGGAGACCACCTCGCGGCGGGTTCGCGATGCGGTCGGCGTCGTGCCCGAGAGTGTCCGGCTGGTCCTCGACCTGCTCGCCGACGGCGTCAAGCTCACCCCCGGTGGCCGACTACCGCGGTCGGTGGTCCGCGCCGTACAGCAGCACCGCCCGGGCTGGTACCCGCTGGGGCGGCCCGCCTCGATCGAGGAGGACCTCTACCCGCTGGCCGTCCTCCACGACCTCCTGCGTCACGTCGGCCTGCTACGTCTTGCCAGCGGCGTCCTGCGTACCACCAAGGCCGCTAGGAACGAGAACGAAACCGTACGCCGTCTCCGGTCTTGGTTCGCCCCGCAGGAGTTCTCGACCATGGTCGCCGAGCGCGCGGTCGCCCTGCTCGAGGCCCACGGCCCGATGCAGGTCCCGCAGCTCGCCACCGAGGCATTCGATCTACTGGGCCACGGCTGGAAGCGCGGCGGCCGACCGATCACCACTCACGACGTCGAGCGCGAACTCCACCGCCTGTCCGATCAACTCCAAGCACTCGACCTCATCGACACGAACCGGTCGTCGTGGAGCGCCGGACCCTCGGCGCGTTCGCTGCTTCCCGGAGCGACCTTGCTCGCCGACCTGGTGTGACGGGTTCACTTCGAGGAGCGACGGCCTGCCGCGCGAAGTGGTGTGGCGGCAGCCCATGCCCGGCGCAACGTGCGCCCGTTACCCTAATTTCATGAGCATCGAGTCTGCCCAGAGCGCGGCGCTGCGTGCAGCGATCGCCGCGCATCGCGATGCCCTCGACACGATCCTCGAGCGCTACCGGGCAGCGAACCCCCGAGTTTTCGGGTCCGTGGCCCGAGGTGATGCGACGTCCGAGAGCGACATCGATCTCCTGGTCGACCTCATGCCCGGCGGAGGCAACGAGCTTCTTCGCGTCGCCGGCATCGCGGAGGAACTGAGCGGACTCCTGGGAACCCGCGTCGACGTGGTGACCGCATCGCTGCTGCGGGGCGAGGTTTCTGCCAGTGCTCTCGCCGACTCGGTGGCCGTGTGATCCGCTGAGAAGAGCGTTCGCCGACATCCTCAATGCGATCGATCGATGCCAGAGCTACGCAGTACTCCGACGAGTTCGGATCGATGGCGTACGACGCCGTGCTCCGCAACCTCGGAGTCATCGGAGAGGCGGTTCGGGCGCTCCCGCCCGCGACCCGCGACGCCATGCCCGATGTTCCCTGGGCTTCGATCGCTGGGCTGCGCAACATCGTCGTCCACGAGTACTTCCGGGTGAATCCCGATCTCGTCCTCGACATCGTCGACCACCAGCTCGGCCCATTGGCACACCAACTTCGCAGCCTGTCCTGAAGCCGATCTGCCGCCGACCCGGGAACGCGATCGTGCCGGGTCCCCGCGTGGCGGAGCCGAGCAAGAGGAATGGCGTGCCGTCGCCGCCGGCGCCGGCGCCTCTATCTCGACCGCCTCGAGACTGTCCATCCAGCTCTCGAAGCGTTCTCTTGTCGCCGGAGCCGTCGCAGAACTCCACGGCCCCACTTCGCGCCGTCGTTCATGGCTCCACCTTCCCAGCCAGGTCCGACACCCCGACGAGCGCCGACAGGCGCCGCGCGATCTCCGCGTCGCGGTCCGCGGCGGCGTGCTGATAGCGCAACGCCGCTCCTGGTGTGGAGTGACCCAGACGACCCATGAGCTCGGCGAGCGTGGCACCGGCCTGGGCAGCCAGAACGGCGCCGGTATGGCGCAGGTCGTGCCAGCGCAGGTCCGGACGTCCCGCCGCCTTCCGCGCCGGGTAGTAGACCTTGTAGAGCGTCGAAGGCGCCATGTGCTGGTTGCCGTCGGCAGCTGCCGGGAATGGCAACGCGTCCTTGCCCGGCGCCGTGCCGGGAGAGGTGGTCCCTGACCCTCGGCAGGAGGTGCGGCGGGATGGCTACGTCCCGGCTTCCGGCGTCGCTCTTCGGCGGTCCGACGATGAACTTCCCGTCCACGCGGACTTCACCGCGACGGATCTTCACCCGGTTGGCCCGCAGGTCGACGACGCCGCGGCGCAGCTCGGTCAGTTCGCCGAACCGCATCGCGCACCAGGCAGCGAGCAGCGCCATCACCTGGTAGCGGTCGGTAGCTCGGCGACGATCGTCTCCAGCTCGGCCAGCGTCGCCGGCTGCACCTGGTGCGCGCGGGGTTGTACGGGATGAACGGCGTCGATCGCTCCGAGGCCGCGCTGGCGAAGATGGTGCGCAGCAGGCTGTACGACTGCGCCCGGATCGTCTCCCGGCCGGGCGCCAGGTCGTCGTACCAGGCGTTGACGTCCTCGTTCGTGATCCGGTCGATCCGCTGGTCGCCGAAGGTCGGGAGGATGAACTTGTCGAGCAGCATCCGGTACTGCCGACGGGTCGTCGGCCGCAGCTCGCGGCCCTTGGTCTTCCGACTTTCCAGCCGGAGGTCGGCGTACGCCCCGAAGGTCGGCGACTCGCGCCGCTTCGCACCCGGCTCGCGTCGTCGGGTGCCCAGACCTCCATCTGAATCTCCGCGCGCCGAGCGGACAGCCAGGCGATGGCGTCGTCCTTGGCATCGAAGGTGGTGGGGGCTCGGGAGAGCTGACCGTCCGGGCCGGTGTAGCCGTCGCGGTAGCGGCCCGAGGGCAGCCGCTCGATCCGACCGAAATTGCGCCGCGCCCGCTGCTGCGCCCGAGCCAACTTTTGTCCTCCCAGTATCGCCTTTCGTGGAACATACGAGGAATAGCGCGGTCCACACCTGTCCGGATGTGTCTCGACCTGTCCCACCCCGAAAGGCCCTCTGACCTGGGAGTTTACCGCGAAACTGGACGTCAGAACGACCGTCGTGGTAGCCCCGTCCTCAACACTTCAAACCCAGTATCGCCAACAACGAGAGACAGCCCCTGACCTGCATGGCGCAGGATCAGGGGCTTTCGTCACTCAGACACGCGTTGGGGGCCTCGGCAGGCGAAGGGCACCGGGACTGCTGCGCCGCAGAGTTTGGTCGGTCTCATCACTGGGTAAGCCGCACTGTGAGGGTCGCCGCGGCCCGCTTCGATCATCCCGGGCACATCGGGCGAAGCGGTCCACAGCCACGAGCCTCAACGGACAACGCTGATTCGCTTCGGGCCTGCCTCCCGGGCCGGGTCAGGACGTCCTGGACGGCATGGGCTCCGCTGGGCTCGGGCCAAGGGTCCCCAGCGGGACCCCATGCCGTCGCTTCCTCTTCATGAATGGCGTCCGGCGGGGTGAGGGGGGCTCACCACATCGGACGATGCCGGAGCTTGATCGGCGACCTACGCTCGTAGGCGATGCCTCTGGCGTAACCCGTGACGCCGGAGGCATCGCCATGACCATCGCCAGGACCATCGCCGCGACTCGTGGCCCGTTTCGGTCATGTTCTACCCGAGGTCCTGCGGCGTAACGTCGTTGCCTTCAGTCGCTCGGGCGGCTCGGTTGAAGCCCAACGAGTCAAGACATGTCCCGCCGTACACCGGGGGGAGAACGGCGGGACATGTCGACGCGCGACAACTCGACCGGATGCCCCGGTGGCGCGTAACACCGGGGCATCGTCATGTCAGCCGGCCCGAAGCTGCGGGCCGGCTCCAGGTTCGGCCGGTGGGCGCCGGCGAGCAGCGGGTCCTGTGCCAGGTGACTCGAGCCCGGCGCGCGTTGTCGGAAGCCACCGACGACGGTCGCCAGCGTTGTCCGCCACGACGACACGGCGCAGGACCGCCTCTCCTAGCATCGCCTGCATGAGCTCTCTCCCTGACGTCGAGGCCTGGATCACCGAGCAGCTGCCCACGCTGATCGAGCGGTACGGCGTTCCGGGCGCGGCGGTGGCCGTGCTCGCCGACGGCGAGGTGATCGACGCAGCCGCCGGCCTGCTGAGCACGGCGACCGGCGTCGAGGCGACCCCCGACTCGCTCTTCCAGATCGGCTCGATCACCAAGGTGTGGACCGCGACGCTGGTCATGCAGCTGATCGACGACGGGCTCCTCGACCTCGACGTCCCCCTCCGCACCTACCTGCCCGACTTCCGCATCCGCGACGAGTCCGCGGCCGCACAGATCACAACCCGCCAGCTGCTCGCCCACACCGCCGGGTTCGAGGGCGACATCTTCACCGACACCGGCGTCGGTGACGACTGCGTGGAGAAGTACCTCGGCGTGCTGCACGACGTACCCCAGCTGTTCCCCCCGGGCGAGCAGTTCTCCTACAACAACGCGGGCTTCGTGGTGCTCGGCAGGCTGGTCGAGGTGCTGCGCGGCAAGCCGTACGACGAATGCCTCGAGGAGCGCCTGTTCCAGCCGCTCGGCCTGACGCACGCGGCGACCGGGCCCTACAAGGCGATCCTCTACCGAGCCGCCGTGGGTCACATCGAGCTCGAGCCGGACGCCGGCCTGGCGCCGGCACCGATGTGGGCGCTGGTGCGTTCCAACATCCCGGCCGGCTCCATGCTGGCGATGCGACCGCGTGACCTGGTGGCCTTCGCGAGCATGCACCTCAACGACGGTGCCGCCGCAGACGGCACCCGGGTCCTCGCTCCGGAGACCGTGGCCGCGATGCGCGAACCTCAGGTGACGCTGCCCGACCTCGGCCTGATGGGCACGCACTGGGGCCTGGGGTGGGAGCTGTTCGCGACCCCCGACGGCACCGTCGTCGGGCACGACGGCAGCACGATCGGCCAGTCGGCGTTCCTGCGGATCATCCCCGGGAAGGGCGTGGCCATCGCCCTGCTCACCAACGGGGGCGACACGTTCTCCCTCTACCGCGACATCGTCTCCCACGCGCTCTCCGAGCTGGCCGATGTCCGGCTGCCCGCCCTGCCGGCGCCACCGGCTGAGCCGCAGCGCATCGATGCCACCCGCTACGTCGGCACCTACTCCGCCGAGGTCGCCGATCTGGTGGTGACCCAGGACGACGACGGTCGGATCTGGATCGACATGACCCCCAAGGGCATCGCCGAGGAGATCGGCGAGAAGGCCGAGCGCAAGGAGCTGGTCCACTACAAGGGCGACAGCCTGATCCCGGTCGAGGCCGACCGGGGCATGTACATGCCGCACGCGTTCGTCGGCGACGACGGCCACGGCCGCGCCCAGTACCTCCACGTCGGCCGCGCCGTACGCCGCGTCCAGGCCTGACGCAGGCCGCGTCAGTCCCGACCGAGAATCCGGAGCTGCAGCATCGCCGCGAAGCGCTGCTCGGGATCGGTCAGGTCGAGCCCGCTGAGCTCGGTGATCCGCCGGAGCCGGTAGCGCAGCGTGTTGGGGTGGATGAACAGCGCCGCCGCGGCCTCCGTGACGTCACCGAAGGCGTCGAGCCACGCCTCCAGCGTGTCGATCAGACCACCCGAGCCGCGCTCGTCGTGCTCGATGAGGAGGGCGATCGGTCCGACCGGGCCCTCACCGCGGGTGGCTGCGAGATCGCGTAGCTCCAGCAGCAGGGCCTGCGTCTGCACGTCCACCAGTCGTGCGACGGGTTGGTGGACGTGGCCGTCGCCGAGCACCCGGAGCACCCGGTTGGCGGTGACCCGGGCCCGCGTCACACCGTTCACGTCGCCGGCGACGCCGCCCACGGCCACGACCGTCGGCAGGCCGACCCCCACGCGCTCGCAGAAGTCGGTGGCGATCCGCACCGCGCGCTCCTCGGGGTCGTCGCCGGCGGGCAGCACCGGGACCAGCGCCCACACCACGCCACTGACCGCGGCCACGGCAGCGGTCGGGACCACCGACGTGAGGTGTACGGCGAAGGCATCGGCCAGCCGCTCGACCTCTGCCGCGCGATCCTGCTCACCACGGACCGCCCCGTCCGGGCCCTCGCAGAGAACGGCCGCGAGGACGACCACCTGGCGACCCGCCAGGCCGAGCCGCCGCAGGGCGTCCTCGGGCGCCCTGCCCTCCCTCGAGCGCGGTCGCCGACCAGGTCGGTGCGCAGCCGCCGGTGCACGTCGGCGCCCGCACGGACCCGCAGCATGTGCAGGGCGACCAGCTTGGCGGCGTCGCTGGAGGGCTGCGGTCCGCTCGTCGGTGACCTCGCCGTCCATCGCGGCCCAGATCGACCCCAGTACCTCGTCTCCGGCCCGGACGGCGATCGCCACGCGCTGCTTGGCGAAGTCGTCGAAGTCGACACTCGTGGGCGGTCGACGAACACCGGCTTGTCCTCGCGGTAGAGCTCGCGGAAGACGCCGCGCTCGGTGAGGATCCGGGCATAGCGCTCCGGCACCTGCCTGCCGAGGATCGTCTCGACCCGCGACGCGTCGGCCTCGTCCTGGCGGCCGGAGAAGGCGAGCACCCGGGAGCTACGGTCCTCGATCGTGATCGGGGCGTCGAGCAGCGCAGCGACCGCGTTGGCCACGGCGAACAGGTCGCCGGACGGGAGCCCGCCGAGTGACTCCGGCTCCGCCCACCCCGACGTCGTCCTCGGCGAGCACCGAGCGCAGCAGCGCGGCGAGCTGCGCCCACGTGCGCACCGCGGCGTCAGGCCGAGAAGGGCGACGCCGGACCGGTCGACCGCCTCCCGGATCTCGGCGAGTGAGCGCGACCGGCGCGCGCACCACCAGGCCCACGCACCGCGACGTGCCGAGCGTCGCTGAGCGAGTCGGGCGAGGTCGGCTGACGTGCACCGCGACGCCGAGCACCAGTGCGTGCGGCGGGTAGCGCGGCTCGTCGACGGGATCGTGGATGACGACGCCGTCGATCTCGGCGGGGTTCTCCGGGTCCCCGTCGACCAGCTCGAGCAGCGTGGCGCCGAGGTCGTCGAGCACCCGGCCGAGGCTGGCGCGGGGTCGCTGAGTCACCCTGGGGAGCATAGGCCGCCGCCCGTCAGCCGCGGCTCAGAGCGGCTATCCACTCGATCGGAGGTCGTGACCGCGTCGAGGATCTCGGGGATCGGGGTCGACGCCGAGGCCCGGCCCGGTCGGCACGCGCAGATGACCGTCGTGCAGCACGAACGGCTCGGTGATGTCCGTGCGGTAGTAGCGGTCCGAGGCCGACATGTCGCCCGGCAGCGTGAACCCGGGCAGCGCGGCCAGCGCCGACGTTGGCGGCTCGGCCGAGCCCCGTCTCCAGCATCCCGCCGCACCACACCGCGACGCCGTGGGCCGCGGCGACGTCGTGGATCCGCCGCGCCTCCAGGTAGCCGCCGACCCGGCCCGGCTTGATGTTGACGATCTGGCAGGCGCCCAGGGCGATCGCGGCCGCCGCCGACCGCGCCGACGTGATCGACTCGTCCAGGCAGATCGGGGTCGTCAGCTGCCGGGCCAGCTCGGCGTGGCCGAGGATGTCCTCCTCCTCCAGCGGCTGCTCGATGAGCAGCAGGTCGAAGGCGTCGAGCTGCGCCAGGTGGCGGGCGTCCGCACGGTGTACGCCGTGTTGGCGTCGACCTGCAGGAGCACGTCGTCGCCGAACCGCTCGCGGACCGCCCGCACCGGCTCGACGTCCCAGCCCGGCTCGATCTTGAGCTTGATCCGCACGTAGCCCTCGTCGAGGTAGCCCCCGACCGCGTCGAGCAGCTGTGGGATCGAGTCCATGATGCCGACCGAGACACCGCACGGCACCCGGTCGTGGACGGCGCCGAGCTCACGGGCGAACGACCGTCCCGCCGCCCGCAGCTCCGCGTCGAGGACCGCCATCTCCATCGCGGCCTTGGCCATCCGGTGCCCCTTGAAGGGATGCAGCAGCGTGGCCACCGCTGCCGCTCCCGACTGTTGGAGCGTCGACTGCCGGCCGGTGACCCGAGAGCGGGCAGGAAGAAGCGTCGCAGGACGTCGGCCGGCGCGTCGACGTACTCCGAGGAGTAGAGCGGGTCGGTCATCGCGACGCACTCGCCCCAGCCCTCGGCCTCGTCGGTCACGACGCGCAGCAGCAGGATGTCGCGCTCGGTCTGCGTGCCGAACGACGTGCGGAACGGCGACACCAGCGGCATCGCGATCCGCCGCAGCTCGACGCCCTGTCAGCTTCATCAGACCTTCTCCTCTGTCGGATCGGTGGCCGCCGGCACGACCAGTACCCGGCGACGGGGTCGAAGCCGACGATGCGGCCGCCGGCCGCGATCAGCGGGGCCAGCTGTTCGCGCACCCGCAGCCGCCACTCGCGGGCCTTGTCCGGGTCGCTCACGCGCAGGGCCTCGATGTCCTCCGGCACCCCGACCCGCACCGTCCCGAGGTGAGGCTCCGGTCGCGGTCGCGGGGTCCGCGAGGTGGCGGCGACGACGCTGGGCGAGGTCAGGTCCCACCGCACCAGCAGCCGGTCGGTGTCGTCCTCGCCGTTGATGAGGTCGAGCATGGCGCCGTAGAAGTTGGTGAGGTACTCCGCCGGCTCGGCGGCCAGCTTGACCAGGTTGAAGTAGGCGTTGCGGGCGACGAGCGGGTCGAAGGTCCACTCGATCACCTGCACGCCGCGTCGGAGGGCCCACGCGCGCTGGTGCAGCTTGAGTGCGAACCCGACGCTGCGACCGGCCATCCCCGGGACGACCCCGGCGATGTGGCTGTGCAGCGCCTGCGTCGCAGGGTCGCCGTGGAAGCCGATGCAGGCCCCGACGAGCCGGTCACCGGCGTAGGCGCCCGCGACGTAGTTGCCGCTCTTGCTGAAGGCCCGCAGCAGCTCGGCTGGGAGCGGCGGGTTGTCGGCGCGCCCCCAGATCTCGACCAGCAGGGCGGCGACGTCGCGGGTCTCCTCGACCTCCCGGAGCTCGCGCAGGCTCACTCCGGCATGCGCCGCCGCGGCTGCGACCGCGTCGTCGGGAGTCATGCCTTGTCCTCGTGCAGCAGGTCGTGGACCAGTCCGGCCACGAGTCGTGTGCGGTCGACCAGCCGGTCCACCAGGACGTGCTCGTCGTCGGCGTGCGCTCCGCCGCCGACCGCGCCCAGACCGTCCAGCGTCGGCGTCCCCACGCCTGCGGTGAAGTTGCCGTCGGAGGCTCCGCCGACCGCGAGCGCCTCGACCGGGGGCAGGCCGAGTGGCTCGGCGACGCGTACGGCGTGCGCGAACAGGGCGGCAGAGGCGCTCTCCTCGATCGGGGGCCGGTTCGGCCCGCCGCGGAGGGTCAGCGCGACGCCCTGCACGACCGGAGTGAGGGCCCGAAGCGCCGCATCGACCCGGTCCTGCTCGGCCGACGTCCAGACACGGACGTCGATGCCCAGCGTGGCCCGGGCCGGAACGGTGTTGAGCTCGCTGCCCGAGGCCGCCGCCGTCGGGGTCACCGTGGTCCCGAGCCTCGCGCACGCGAGAGCGCTGACCGCGAGGATCTGGTGCGCCAGCTCCACCGTCGTGTTGACGTCCCTGCTCGGGCTCGAGCCCGGCGTGCGCCGCGCGGCCGATCACCTCGAGCTCGTACAGCGACACGCCCTTGCGCGCGATCTTCAGCGCGCCGCCGTCGGCGGACGCCTCGAGCACGAGCGCGGCGCGGCAGCCGCGCGCCTCGTCCTCGATCGAGCCCGCGCGACGTCGGCGAGCCGAGCTCCTCGTCACCGGTGACCAGCAGGGTGACCCCGTCGGGGTCGGGCAGCGCCGCGATCGCGTGGATGCCCATCACCAGGCCGCCGACATGTCGAAGCAGCCCGGCCCGCGCAGGACGCCGTCCGTCACGGCGAACGGCGAGGTGGCCAGCGTCCCGATCGGGCACACGGTGTCGTGGTGGCCGAGCACCAGCACCCGGCACGCTGCGGACGAGCGCCGAAGCGCCAGCGCAGGTGCGTGCAGCCGTCGATCACGATCCGCTCGGGCTCGGCACCGAGCCGGCCGGCACCGATCCTGGCCACGAGGTCGGCCGAGCGGGCCACCGCCGCCAGGTCGGACGAGGGTGACTCGAGCTCGATGAGCTCACGCAGGTCGGAGAGGATCCCCTCCAGGTCGGGCGGGGCCGGCTCGACGTCATCGGGGCCACGAGGCTCACACCTGCTTCCTGGGGGTGGCACGCGCACCGAAGTGGACGTACTCCTCGCCGGTCGGCAGCGTGTAGAACGTCACCGGGCGTAGGACTCCTGCCGTCGGGGCGCACGGCGAACAGCCCCTGCGCGACCGGCAGCATCTCGTAGCTGGTGACCGGGTCCGGCTCGAGCTCGGCCAGCGGACCCATCAGCGTGGTCCGCAGGACCGGCTTGCCGTCGCCCTCGAGGATCTCGGTGAGCACCGACTCGCGCTCGTAGGCTGCCCAGGTACGGCGTGACGTCGGTGTCCGGCGCGACCGTCGGCGGGACCAGGGGGTCCGGCATCTGTACCCCGGCGAGCTCGGCGAAGATCTCGCCGGTACAGGTCCTCGTAGAGGTCGCGGGTGTTGCCGCCGTTGGTGAGCAGCGCGACTGCGAGCGCCCGCGCTCCGGCAGGATCCGCAGGAACGCGGCCTGGCCGATGGTGTTGCCGTCGTGGCCGATGAGCCGGTGGCCGTCCCAGCCGAAGCGGATCCAGCCCAGGCCCCAGGAGTCGCCGAGCAGGTACTTGTCCGGCACCTCGGCCTGGAAGTCGGTCATCGCCGCGGTGCCCGCCTCGCTGAGGCACCCGGGTGCCGTCGACCGCGACCCCACCGGCCAGGTGCATCCGGGCGAAGGCGAGGACGTCGGCGACGGTCGACGTTGATCAGGCCGGCAGGGCCCATCGACCGCGGCAGCGCCCACACCGGCGCCACCACCGGGTTCTCGCCCCCGGAGACATGGCCCATGGCCGCCGCGTGCAGCAGCGCCTCCTCGGGCAGCGTCCCGGTGTGCGTCGAGGCCGAGCGGGCTCGAAGAGCATCTCCTTGAGCGCGGCGTCCCAGGTCTTGCCGGTGAGCTTCTCGATCACCCGGCCGAGGACGGAGTAGCCGGAGTTGCAGTAGGACCACGTCGCACCCAGGGGATGGTTCTGCGCGGCGTCGGCGAGCAGCGCGACGTACTTCTCCAGGCAGTCGTCGCCGCGGCCGGTGTCGGTGAACACGTCGCCGTCGATGCCGCTGGTGTGGGTGAGCAGGTGGCGGATGGTGACGCCCTTGGTCACCTCGGGCGTCGGCAGAGTGAGGTCGGGGATGACCTCGACGACGGGCGTGTCGAGCGAGAGCTTCCCCTCGTCGACGAGCCGCATGATCACCGTCGCGGTCCAGACCTTGGTGATCGACCCGATCTGGAACACCGCGTCGACCGTCGTCGGGACCCCGGTGCCGGCGTGGAGAACCCCGGTGGCACCTCGGACCAGTTGGTCGGGTGCGCCGTCGCTCCCCACCCGGAGGATGCCCAGCTGAGCGCCCGGGACCCCGGCCTTCGCGGCGATGGCCGACAGCCGACGCTGCCAGTGGCCCTGCGTCGATCGGTGCGGGACGCGGGCCGGCTGCGCTGCCGGCCCACTGCTCCACCCAGTCGACCACCCGGTGGTAGTAGTCGAACCGGTGCGACGGCTGGCCCGCGAGCGGGAAGATGTGGCTGGCCCCGGGGTAGAGGACCATCCGGGTCGGCACGCCTCGCTCGCGCAGGGCGTAGTGCCACTGCTCGGCCTGCCCGATCGGGCAGCGCACGTCGTCCGCACCTTGCAGCACCAGCGTCGGGGTCACGACGTTCGCGACCTGGGCGTACGGCGACAGCTCGCTCAGCCGCTCGGCGTCCTGCCAGGGCAGGAGGCCGAGCTCGGTCACCGACAGGGCGTGGGCGTCGTCGCTGGTGCCGCCCATGCTGATCACGTCGACCACCACCCCGCCCGCGACCGCGGCGGCGAACCTGGTGTCGCGGCTGGTGAGGTAGCAGGCCATGAACCCGCCGTAGCTGTAGCCGGTCACGGCGAGCCGCTTCGGGTCGGCGATGCCCTCGGCGACGAGTTCGTCGATCGGGTCGAGGAAGTCCCTGGCGTCGGCCTCGCCCCAGGCGCCGAGAGGGCGTCGAAGAACCGCTCGCCGTAGCCGTCGCTGCCGCGCGGGTTGACCAGCAGCACCGTCCAGCCCCGCGCCACGAGGTCCTGGTGGTAGAGGTGCATCTCGTCGGCGGCGGCGTTCCAGGCGTTGTGCGGTCCGCCGTGGATGTCCAGCAGCAGCGGGCTCGGGCCGGTGGTGTCCGGCGAGCGCATCAGCCACGCCTGCACGACGGTGCCGTCGCAGATCGTGAACTCGCGGGACTCCCGCGGGAAGAGCGCAACCTCGGCGAGCGCCTCGCCGTGCTGGGTCAGGGTGGTGGTCGCACCGGACTCGAGATCGATCTCGGCCAGCTCGCCGAACGACTCGGGCGTCGCGAGCACGATGACGGCACGGTCTCCTGCGACGCTGAGGCCGCTGACGACCTGGCCGTCGCCGCCGTGCACGAGCCGAGGCTCGCCACCCGCGAGTGGGACCGAGTAGAGGTGGGTACAGCCACGGTCGCGGATGCAGAAGAGCACGGTGGCCGTCGGCGGTAACGGTCGGCAGGGCGCCCGGGTAGGCCGCCGCGCCGGGCATGACGTTGCGGTCGAGGTCCGGCACGAGGTCGGTGGCCTCGCCCGACGCCGGGTCGACGACGTAGAGCCGCAGGTGCCCGCTCGCGGTGCCGGCGTAGCCGACGACCAGGAGGGTGCCTTCCGGGGTGAAGTCGACGGTCGCGGCGTAGCCCTCGGCGAACGCGACCACCCGCGGCGTCGCCTTGGGGTCGGTCGCATCGACCAGGTGCAGGGCGCAGCGAGGATCGAGCGACGTGTCGTCCTGCGCGCGAGCCGTGAACGCGAGCATCGTGCCGTCCGCCGACCAGGCGGGGCTCTGCGCGTGGTGGTCGCCGTCGGTGACCGCGCGCACGGCGCCGGTGGCGACGTCGACCACCTGCACCTGCATCCGCATCGTCCGGAGGTAGCCGACGCCGTCGGCCTGGTACTCCAGGCCCTCGATCACGATCGGCGCTCCGGCGCGACGGTTGCGCACCTCGGCGTCCTCCCCGTCGACGGCCGCGGTGTCGACCGGGCCGCTGAACGCGATGGTCGAGCCGTCCGGGCTCCACACCGGAGCACCGGCGCCCAGCGGCAGGGTGGTGAGCTGGCGGGGCTCGCCGCCGGCAGCCGGTAGCAGCCACAGCTGCTGCTCGCGGACGAAAGCCAGTGTGCTGCCGTCCGGCGACCACGCCGGCGCCGAGTCGGAGGTGCCGTGGGTGAGCCGGCGGGCCTTGCCGTCCGCCACCATCCAGAGCGCGTCGACCGGCTTGTCGGCCACCAGGTCCTGGGTGCGCACGACGTGGACCAGTCGGCTGCCGTCGGGCGACAGGGCCGGCTGCGAAGGAACGGCCAGGTCGGCCAGGTCCTCGATGGCGAGGGTGCGGGTCACGGTGACTCCTCTGTGGGGTGGGTCGTTTCGGTGGCGCGTGGCTCCCTGCCGGGGATGGCAGCGAGCAGCTGTTCTGTGTAGGGATGCGCGGGTCGGTCGAGCACCTCGTCGGTCGGCCCGTGCTCGACGATCCGGCCCTCGTGCATGACGGCCACGTGGCTCGCGACATAGCGGACCACCGCGAGGTTGTGGGAGATGAACAGCATCGAGAGGCCCAGCTCGCGCTGCATCTCCCTGACCAGGTTGAGCACCGCCCCCTGGACCGACACGTCGAGCGCGGAGGTGATCTCGTCGGCGATCACCACCTCCGGCCGGGCCGCCAGGGCGCGCGCCAGCGCCACGCGCTGTCGCTGACCGCCGGAGAGCTGGGCCGGCAGGGTGTCGGCTCGGGTGGGGTCGAGGTGGACCAGCTCGAGCAGCCGCGCGATCTCGGCCCCGCGGGTCGCGCGGGAGGCCCGTGCGGACCTCATCGGCTCGGCGATGCTCTCGCCGATCGTCATCCGCGGGTCGAGCGAGGAGTACGGGTCCTGGAAGACCATCTGCAGGGGCCGCCGGCGACCCTTGCGGGGCACGTCCGCGCCGTCGAGGAGGATCCGTCCGCCGACCATCGGTGCCAGCCCGACCGCGGCGCGGGCCAGGGTCGACTTGCCCGAGCCGGACTCGCCGACCAGGCCGACGACCTGTCCGTCGGGCACGGTCAGGCTCACCCCGTCGAGGATCGTCGCGGCGCCGTAGCGCACCGTGACCTGGTCGAACAGCAGCGTGCTCATCGGGAGACCGCCTCGTCGGTCAGGACGTCCTCGCCGAGCACCAGCGTCTCGCCCGGGTGCCAGCAGGCGACCCGGTTGCCGGTCGCGTCGCTGCGTAGCTCCGGGTCGGTCGTGCGGCAGCGGTCGTCGGCGAGGGGGCAGCGGGCGGCGTAGGCGCACCCGGCCGGCACCTCGGCCGGGTCGACCGGTCGGCCGGGTATGCTCGCCAGCGGCGCGTCGAGGGGGGTCGCCATGTCGGGTACGGCGGCGACCAGCGCCCGCGTGTAGGGATGCTTCGCCTCGGTCCACAGGTCAGCGGCCGGCAGCTCCTCGACGATCCGGCCGGCGTACATCACGAGCACGCGGTCGCACACCTGCGCCACCACGGCCACGTCGTGGCTGATCAGCAGCAGCGCGACGTCCTCGTCGCGGCGGATCTCGGCGAGCAGGTCCAGCACCTGCTGCTGCACGGTCACGTCGAGCGCGGTGGTCGGCTCGTCGGCGATGATCAGCCGCGGACTGCCCATCAGGCCCATGCCGATCATCGCCCGCTGGCGCATGCCGCCGGAGAACTCGTGCGGGTACTGCCGCGCGCGGCGCTCGGGGTCGCTCACCTTGACCGCACGCAGCCGGTCGACGGCCCGGGCCAGGGCCGCACGTCTGCCCAGACCCTGGTGCTGTCGGGAGACCTCGGCGAGCTGCGGCCCCATCCGCTGCGCCGGGTTGAACGTGGTCATCGGGTCCTGGAAGACCACCGCGAGGGACTGGCCGAGCAGCCTCTTGTCCGGAGTGCCGTCCAGCAGGTCGGTGCCGACGAACGAGAGCCGATCGGCCTCGACCCGGCCCGGCTCCTCGACCAGCCGGGCGACGGCGAGCGCGGTCAGCGACTTGCCCGAGCCCGACTCCCCGACCAGGCCGACCGCCTCGCCGGTGCGCACCCGGAAGGAGATGCCGCGCACCGGACGGATCGGCCCGGCGCTGCCGGGGAACGTGACGCGCAGGTCGCGCACGTCGAGGACGACGTCGGGGTCGTCGGGGGTGTCGACGGCGTGCTCGTCCGCCGGCGCCGTGAGCACTCCCAGGTCGGTCGCCGGCTCGAGCGGCACGTCTCCGGTCGCCGGGATCCCGAAGCCACGCGCGATGGCCTCACCGATCAGGTTGAACGCGAGCCCGGCGAGGATCACCGCGATGCCCGGGGCGAGCGCGGCCAGCGGGTGGATGTAGATCGCGGAGAGGCCGTCTGCAGCAGCTGGCCCCAGTCGTAGGCCGGCGGCTGGACGCCGAGACCCAGGAAGGAGAGGCCGGCGAAGGCGAGCAGCGCGCCACCGGCGCCGATGGTGGCGTTGACGATCAGGGGCTCCCCGATGTTCGGCAGCACGTGCCGCAGCAGGATGCGCACCCGGCCCACGCCGGCGATCCGGGCGGCGGCGACGAAGTCCCGGCCGGCCACCCCGGCCATCAGGGTCTGGCAGAGCCGGGCGAAGAACGGCGCGCCCGCGAGCCCGATGGCGAGGACCGCACCCTTCGCGCCGACACCGAACACCACCGCGAAGAACAGCACGAGCAGAAGCCCCGGGAAGGCGACCATGATGGTGATCAGCGCCGTCACGAGTCGGCCGACCCGGCGACCCAGCAGGACCGGGGCCGAGCCGAGAAGCAGGCCCACGACCGTCGCGATCGCGGTCGCGGAGAGGGCCAGCACCACGGTGAGCCGGGTCGCGACCAGCACCCGGAAGAACAGGTCCCGCCCGAGCGCATCGGTGCCGAGCCAGTGCTCGCGCGAGGGCCCGGCCAGGATGTTGGAGGTGTCGACCGCGTCCGCGCGGCCCTGCCACAGGATCGGCGCGAAGACGGCGAGCAGCAGCACGATGGTCAGCAGGGTCAGTCCGACCAGCCCGACCGGCGTGCGCAGCGCCCGGCCCCACCGGCCCGCCTTCACGAGTCCCCGATCGTGGAGCGCGGGTCGAGGACGGCGATGGCGACGTCGACGAGCGTGTTGATCACCAGGACCAGCACGCCGTACACGAGGACGATGCCCTGCACGACGGGATAGTCCTTGGAGACGATCGACGACACGATCGTGCTGCCGAGACCCGGCCACGCGAACACGTTCTCGACCAGGACCGTGCCGGCGATCAGCGAGCTCAGCAGCAGCCCGCCGATGGTGAGGGTGGCCGTGACCGCGTTGGGCAGTGCGTGCACCAGGTTGATCCGCCACGTCGGCAGGCGTTTCGCGCGCGCCGTACGGATGTAGTCGGTCTCGAGCACGGCCAGCGTCTCGACGCGCACGATCCGGGCGAGGATGGCCGACGCACCGAGGGCGAGGGCGACCACCGGGAGGATGTAGGAGGTGGCCGTGTCGTTGCCGGCGACCGGAAGCCACTGCAGCGTGACCGCGAAGACGTAGACGAGCCCGACCCCGATGAGGAAGTCCGGGATCGCACCGAGGACGACGCTCGAGCCCGCGAACGCCAGCTCCGTACGGCGACGTCGGCCGCGACGGGTCATCACCGCGACGCCGACGCCGATCGGGATGGCGATGCAGACCGCCAACAGGAAGGACATCCCGGCCAGCTCCGCAGTCGCGGGGAGACGCTGGGCGATGATCTCCCGGACCGGGAGCTGGGTGCCGATGGAGCTGCCGAGGTCACCGGTGAGGACCCCGCGCAGGTAGCGGAGGTACTGCGTGAGCATCGGGTCGTCGAGACCGAGTGACGCCCGCTTCTCGGCGACGAGCGAGGCCGGGGCCGTGGGCCCGAGCGCCGCCCGGACGGGGTCGCCGGGCACGAGGTGGATCATCAAGAACGATGCGGTGACCACCACCCACAACGACACCAGCAGCCGTCCCGCCCGGCGGATGGCGAACCGGGTCCACCGTCCGCCGGGGAGCGCCAGGCGCGCTCGGAGCGGGACGTCTGCTGGTGTCGAGGTCATGCGGGCTTTCCGAGTCGGGTGCGGGTACGGCGCCGGGTCAGCCCAGCATCCGGATGCTGGTCGGCACCAGCTCGGCACCGATCTCGAACGTCGCTCCCTTGGCGAAGGTCGGGATCAGGTTGTTCGCGAAGGGCACCATGTCCGCGGCCTTGAACAGGCTGGACTCCGCGCCCAGCCAGTCGGGGCAGCCCGCTGCACCGGTCTGCTTGACGGCCTTGGCGACGCCGGCCGAGTAGTCGGCGTTGTCGAGGAAGGAGAAGTTGGTCCCGTTGGGCGGCGTGGCACCCGAGAGGATGGGCACCAGCTGGTCGGGCGTGTTCACGTTGATCGGCTCCCAGGCGATGTCCCAGTCGCCGGTGCCGAACAGCGGCGCCGACATCTGGGTCGTGGACAGCTCCTTGGAGGTGACGTCGACGCCGATCGTCTTCCACCGGGAGACCACGAGCTCGGCCGCGGCACTGCCGCCGGTGCCCAGCGCGCTGTCGTGGAGGAAGGTCAGCGTGAGCTTCTTGCCGCCCTTGGTGCGGATGCCTCCGGCACCCACCTTCCAACCGTCGGCGTCGAGCGCGGCCTCGGCGGCACTCGCGTCGAAGGCCGGGACGTTGCCGCTCACCGAGTTGCCGGTGCAGCCCGTCGGCGGCTGGGCGGCCAGCTGGGTGGCCGCCGTGCCCTTGCCGGAGGTCAGCACCTTCGCGACCTCGTTGTAGTCAACGCCCTGGGTCAGGGCCATCCGCACCGCGGGGTCCTTGGTCAGGTGGCCGGACTGGTGGTTGTACCACTGCTCACCGATCACGATGGTGGTGTCGACCGACGGGATGCCGGCGCTCTTCAACCGGGCGGCGTCCGGCCCGATCACCTGCAGGGCGTTGATCGCTCCCGACAGGACCTCGTTGGCGCCGGTCGTCTCGTTGGCGACGACCTTCACGTCGATCGCGGCAGGCACGCCCTTCTCCGCGGTGGTGGCGCCGTCCGGGCCCCACGTGTAGCCGTCACGGACCTTGTAGCTGTACTCCACGCCGGGAGTGGCCTTGGTGAGCACGAACGGACCCGTGCCGGCAGTCTGGTTCTTCAGGCTGGCCCGGTTCTTCATCCCCGACTCGCAGACCATCGGGAGGTTGGACATCGAGTTCAGCACGAACGGCGACGCGGCGGGCAGCGTGACGGTGACCGTCGAGCCGGACGCCTTCGCCGTGGCGCCGGCTGGGATGAAGACCCCGAGGAAGGGGCTCTTGTTCTTCGGGTTCTCGACGTAGGAGATGTTGTCGACGACGGTCTGGGCGTTGAAGGCCGAGCCGTCGGAGCAGGTGATGCCCGAGCCGAGCTCGAAGGTCACGGTCTTGCCGTTGACCTTCCAGGACCTGGCGAGCTGCGACTGGATGTCGCCGGTCTTGGCGTCGACGGCCACGAGTGTGTCGTAGGCGAACGCGCTGAGCTGGAGGAGCGCGCTGCCGGCAGCGCCCTGGGGGTCGAGGGCGCCGGGGTCGGACCCGAGAGCCAGGGTGAACGTCTTGCCGTCGGCGTAGCTGGTCGTCCCGCCGGACGAGCCGCTGCTGCTGCCGCTGCCACAGGCGACGAGGGCGCCGCCTGCCAGCGCGAGAGTGAGCCCGAGCACGGCCCTCTGGTGGGTGGTCCTCATCGCATACCTCTTTCGTGCCGCCTGGGCGTTGCCGATGCCGCACACGGTAGGGCGGGCCACCAGCCCATGACTCATCGGATCACACGAGGCTCGGGCTCGAAGGTTGTCGGATCCTCCAGCGCGAGGTCCGTGGGCATAGGTCGGCTCAATCCGGCAGCACGCGACACCGTGCCCCCGCGCGACTCGGCAGCCACGGGGGTGAAGGTTCTGCGCCTTCCTGCCGCTCGGGACCGGGAGTATGTTGCGAGGCGTCAGCGCTCCGGCCTCCGGGTCCCGGCAGCCGGTGCGTACGTCTTCGGGTAGGCGCGTCCCGCCACAGGGGGGTAACACCGGCGGGACGCGTCGAAGGTGTTGCTTGTCGACCCGTGGCCCGATCCGGCGATGGTCGGTGACGTGGTCGACGCCTTATTTTGGGCCCGCGCGACGACGCCCCAACCCCATGCAGCGGGCGTCCGCGTGTGAGCCTTCGGGGGGCTCCGGAGCCCCACTTGCACCCCCGTGGCAGTGGGGCTCCACCGATTTCGAGGTGGCCGCTGCCTGCCTCCGTCGCCCAGTCCCCAGCCGGACCACGCGTGCTCCCCCGGAGGGGTGAGTTCTCCCCCGGCCGCACCCGCGAGACTGGGCGCTCGCGGCGCGCCCCACCGGGCACCGTCAGCGCCCCGGACTCCCCGTCCGGGAGAACGCGCCCCGCCACTCGGGCCGAGCCGGGGCGCGTTCGCGCGTCCGGACCCGGCGTACGGCGGCACGGGCCCCTGCGTCCCGCCCACTTCGGGACCTTCGGCCCGGGTCGGAAGCGCGGTCGGCTGCCTACGCTCGTGGCCAAGCCGGTTCGAGACGCCTTCCGTGGATGCGGGCCCAACATGCTACGGGGACCAAGCGACTCGAACCGGCTGAGTCATGCCCGGACCCGGTGCCCGGGTCCCGTGCCGGAATGAAGCCGGCGGCAGGCCCGTTGGCCCCTCATGACCACCCTCGGACTCATCGGCAGCGGACACATCGGCAGCACGTTGGCACGACTGGCGGTCGCCGCCGGCCACGACGTCGTCCTCAGCAACAGTCGCGGCCCCGAGACGCTGCAGGACCTGGTCGACGACCTCGGTCCGCACGCCCGGGCGGCCACGGCCGACGAGGCGGCCAAGGCCGGCGACCTCGTCGTCGTGACCGTCCCCCTCGTCGCGGTCGACCAGGTGCCGGCCCCCTGCTCGCCGGGAAGATCGTCATCGACACCTCCAACTACTACCCCCAGCGCGACGGGCGGATCACGGTCCTGGACGACCGGACCATGACCACGAGCGAGCTGGTGCAGTCGCTGCTCCCCGAGACCCGGCTCGTCAAGGGCTTCAACAACATCAACTTCCTCCACCTGGGCTCGCTCCAGCGGCCCGCCGGCAGCGCCGACCGGTCGGTGCTGCCGATCGCCGGCGACGACGCCGAGGCGAAGGCCTCGGTGGCCGCCTTCATCGACACCCTGGGCTACGACGCCTACGACGCCGGCTCGCTCGCGGACAGCTGGCGCTTCGACGTCGGCACGCCGGCCTACGGCCGTCCCTACAACTCCGACATCTCGGGCGCCTTCCCGCCGCCGGCCGACAGCGGTCGGCAGGCGACGGCAGAGACGCTGCGGCAGGCCCTGGCGGTCGCCGAGCGCTGACCCTCAGTCGTCGGCGTCGGTCTCCTCGCCGTGGGTGCCCGGCCGGGGCGCCCACGGCAGCTCCTTGGCAGGGCGTACGACGATCAGCCGGTCGCCGCGGGCCAGCTGGGTGACCGTGGGGTCGAAGTAGCGGTAGACGTTCTCGTCGCGGACGACCGCGATCACCTGGTCGGGCAGGGCTGCGGGGCTGCTGCCCCACCTCGGAGACCAGCAGCTCGCGCTCGGCGACCTCGAGCCCCTCGCCGTAGGTCAGCAGGTCCTCCATCACCGTGCCGAGCGTCGGTGAGAGCGACGACAGCCCGAGCAGCCGGCCGACGGCGTCGGACGACGTGATCACCGAGTTGGCGCCCGACTGCTTCATCAGCGGCGCGTTCTCGTGCTCGCGCACCGAAGCCACGATCCAGGCGTCGGCGTTCAGCTGACGCACGGTCAGCGTCGCCAGCACGTTGGAGTCGTCGCGGTCGGTGGTGATGATGACCTGCTGGGCCTCCTCGACCCCGGCCCGCTGCAGCACCTCGCGTCGCGTCGCGTCGCCGGTCACGATGGCCAGCCCGTCCTCGTGGGCGTCGGAGACGGCCTGGCCGCCCTTGTCGACCACGACGATCTGGTCGCGCTCGATGCCGTTGTTGACGAGGGTGTCGACCGCGCTGCGGCCCTTGGTGCCGTAGCCGACGATGACGACGTGCTCGGACATCTTGTTCCTCCAACGGGAGATCCGGAACATGCGCCGACCCTGGGTGGCCAGCACCTCCAGCGTCGTACCGATCAGCAGCACCAGGAAGGCGATGCGCAGCGGTGTGATCACGAAGGCGTTGGTCAGCCGAGCGCCCGCGGAGACCGGCGTGATGTCGCCGTATCCCGTAGTGCTGAGCGTGACGGTCGAGTAGTAGATCGCGTCGACCAGGTTGACGTGGTGCAGCGGCGGGTCGTTGTTGTCGCGGTAGCCCCAGCGGTCGAACCACACCAGCAGCACGGTGAACGTGATGATCGCCAGCCCGAGCAGGAGCCGGCGGCCGAGCACCCACCAGGGCGAGCGGTCGTGCTCGGGCAGGACGACGTACCCGGAGCTGGTCTGCTCGGGATCGGACGGGCACGAGGGGAACCTACTGCACCGGGTCGTCCGGCTCGTCGTCCCGTGCACGCCGCTGCCGCAGCCGCTGCGACGAGCTCCGAACGGGCCTTCGCGGTCTGCTGCTGGGGGAAGACCGTGTCGAACGCGGCGTTGAGGGCCGCGCCGACCAGGACGGCGATCGAGAGGATGTAGAGCCAGAGCAGGATGGCGATCGGCGCCGCGAGCGGGCCGTAGATCGAGCGCGAGTCCGCGGCCGTCACGGTCAGGAAGCCGCGCAGCACGAAGCTGCCCAGCACCCACACGCCCAGAGCGAACGTCGCACCCGGGAGGTTGATCCGCCACTTGGTCCGCACCGGGATCGAGACGTGGTAGAGCGTGGCCAGGAAGCAGATGCAGAGCACCAGCACGACCGGCCAGTAGAAGCCGACCAGGAAGTCGGCGCGGTCCGGGAGCCAGCGGTGCACCAGCCGCGGGCCGGCCACGACCAGCGGCAGCGCCACCACGCCGGTGACGATCGCCAGCAGGTAGAGGCTGAACGACAGGGCACGGGTCTTCACGATCCCGCGGTGACCGCTGAGCCCGTGCATGATCGTGATGGTGTCGACGAAGACGTGCATCGCGCGTGACCCCGACCAGAGGGCCAGCACGAACCCCACCGAGATCACGTCGAACCGGCCGCCCCTGAGGACGTCGTCGATGGTCGGCTGGATCACGTTGGTCACCGCGGAGTCGGTCAGGAACCGGCGAGGCGAGGTCGAGGAGCGCCGTGCGGACGTGGTCGACCTGGTCGGGGCTGAACGACTGCGTGACGTAGCCGATGGCGCCGGCCAGGGCGAAGATCAGCGGCGGGCACCGACAGCACGGTGAAGAACGCCGCCTCCGCGGCCAGCCCGGTGACGCGGTAGCGCATCGAGGACCCGACGGTCGAGACGATGATCCGCCAGCCGGTCTCTCGCGTCCGCAGGACCCAGGCGGGCCAGGTGAACCCCGCGCTCCCAGCGGCCTCCGCGGACCGCGAAGGCTCGGGTCCCGACATGGGCTCTACCGTAGCCACATGACCAGCCGCAGCCGGGTAGCCCACAACCAGGCGCCGCCACTCGAAGGTCACAACGTCGTCACGGCCGACGCCGCGCTGGTCGAGGCGGTCACCCGGCACGCCGGTCCCGAGGTCGTCGACGACCTCCTCGTCGCTCGGCGCCGCGGCCGGCACCGCCGAGGCCCGCGAGCACGGCCGGCTGGCCAACCGCCACGAGCCGGAGCTGAGGCCCTACGACCGCTGGGGCAACCGGGTCGACGAGGTGGTGTTCCACCCGTCGTGGCACTGGCTGATGGAACGCGCCGTCGGGCACGGCCTCCAGGCCGCGCCCTGGGAGCAGCAGGACGCCGGCGCGCCCCACGCCCACGTACGCCGGGCGGCGGGGTTCATGGCCTGGTCCCACACCGATCCGGGCCACGGCTGCCCGATCTCGATGACCTACGCCGCGGTCCCGGCGCTGCGGGTCGACGAGGCGCTGGCCAAGGAGTGGACCCCGGCGCTGGCCTCGACGTCCTACGACCCGGGGCTGCGGCCGGTCGCCCAGAAGCGCGGCGCCCTCGCCGGCATGGGCATGACCGAGAAGCAGGGCGGCTCCGACGTCCGCGCCAACGTCACCGAGGCGCGGCCCACGTCGGTCGACGGCGAGTACACCCTGCACGGGCACAAGTGGTTCACCTCGGCGCCGATGAACGACGTGTTCCTGGTGCTCGCGCAGGCTCCCGGCGGGCTGACCTGCTTCCTGCTCCCCCGCGTCCTGCCCGACGGCACGCGCAACCCGCTCGACGTCGTCCGGCTCAAGGACAAGCTCGGCAACCGCGCCAACGCGTCGTCGGAGCTGGAGCTCGACGGCACGCTCGGCGGTGCGGCTCGGCGACGAGGGCCGCGGGGTGCGCACGATCATCGAGATGGTCGCGGCGACCCGGCTCGACTGCGTGCTCGGGTCGACCTCCCTGATGCGGCACACCCTCAACGAGGCGTCGTGGCACGTCGCCCACCGGTCCGCGTTCGGCGGGCTGCTGGCCGACAAGCCGCTCATGCAGAACGTCGTCGCCGACCTCGCGGTCGAGGCCGAGGCGGCCACCGCGCTCGCCGTCCGCCTCGCGGCCGCGGTCGACGCCGCTGGGCGACCCGCACGAGGCGGCGCTGCGCCGGATCGCGCTGCCACTGGCGAAGTTCTGGGTCTGCAAGCGCACGCCCGGCTTCGTGGCCGAAGCGCTGGAGTGCCTCGGCGGCAACGGCTACGTCGAGGACTCGGGGCTCCCCCTGCGCTACCGGGAGGCGCCGCTGAACTCCGTGTGGGAGGGCTCGGGCAACGTCAACGCGCTCGACGTGCTCCGCGCGCTGTCACGCGAGCCCGAGGCGCTGAGCGCCTGGATCACCGAGGTCGGGCACGCCCGCGGCGGCGACGCCCGGCTCGATCGCGCCGTCGAGGACACGCTGGCGCTGCTCGGCGACACCGGCACCCTCGAGGTCGGCGCCCGACGGCTGGCCGGCCGGATGGCCGCCTGTCTCCAGGGCGCCCTGCTGGTGCGCTTCGCGCCCCCCGAGGTCGCCGACGCCTTCTGCGGCTCGCGTCTGGGCACGTCGTACGACGGCACCTACGGCACGCTCACCTCGTCGACCGCCGACCTGCGCCAGCGATCCTGGAGCGCGCCACGCCCGTCGTCTAGCGGACGTCAGGCGAGGTCGAGTCCCGGGTAGAGGGGGTGGGCGTCGAGCAGCTCGGCGCTGGCGGCCCTGACCCGGTCGGCGACACCGTCGGCGAGGACGTAGGACGCCTTCGACGGGGTGCCGGCCTTGGTGGTGCCGGGCTGGGTGTTCGACAGCACGTCGACCATGAGCTCGGCGACCTTGTCGAACTCGGCGGCACCGAACCCGCGGGTGGTGAGCGCCGGCGTACCGAGACGGACGCCGGAGGTGTACCACGCGCCGTTGGGGTCGGCCGGGACCGAGTTGCGGTTGGTGACCACGCCCGCGTCGAGCAGGGCCGACTCGGCCTGGCGGCCGGTCAGCCCGAACGACGAGACGTCGAGCAGCACGATGTGGTTGTCGGTGCCGCCGGTGACCAGCGTGGCGTCGCGGGTGAGGAACCCCTCCGCCAAGGACTTCGCGTTGTCGGCGATCGCCTGGGCGTAGGTCTGGAACGACGGCTGCCGCGCCTCGGCGAGCGCCACCGCCTTGGCCGCCATCACGTGCGAGAGCGGGCCGCCGAGCACCATCGGGCAGCCGCGGTCGACGTCGGCGGCGTAGTCCTCCTGCGCCAGCACCATGCCGCCGCGCGGGCCACGCAGCGACTTGTGGGTGGTCGTCGTGGTGACGTGGGCGAACGGCACCGGGTCCTCGTCGCCGGTGAAGACCTTGCCCGCGACCAGGCCGGCGAAGTGGGCCATGTCGACCATCAGCGTGGCGCCGACCTCGTCGGCGATCTCGCGCATCTTGGCGAAGTTCACCCGGCGGGGGTACGCCGAGTAGCCGGCGATCAGCACCAGCGGCTTGAACTCCTGGGCCTTGGCCCGCACCACGTCGTAGTCGAGCAGGCCGGTCTCGGGGTCGGTGCCGTACTGCTGCTGGTGGAACATCTTGCCGCTGATGTTGGGCCGGAAGCCGTGGGTCAGGTGGCCGCCGGCGTCGAGCGACATGCCCAGCAGCCGCTGGTTGCCGAACTCGTGCCGCAGGCTCTCCCAGTCGGCCTCGCGAGAGCTCGTTGACGTTCTTCGCGCCGAGCCGCTCCAGCGCCGGCGTCTCGACGTGGTGGGCCAGGATCGACCAGAAGGCGACCAGGTTGGCGTCGATGCCGGAGTGCGGCTGCACATAGGCGTACGGCGCGCCGAACAGCTCGCGGGCGTGCTCGGCCGCGATCGCCTCCACGGTGTCGACGTTCTGGCAGCCGGCGTAGAAGCGGTGGCCGACCGTGCCCTCGGCGTACTTGTCGGAGAACCACGTGCCCATGGTCAGCAGCACGGCCGGCGAGGCGTAGTTCTCGCTCGCGATCAGCTTCAGCGACCTGCGCTGGTCGGCCAGCTCCTGGCGGGTGGCCTCGGCGATCCGGGGCTCGACGGTGGCGATCACCTCGAGCGCCGCGTCGTACGCGGTGGAGGCGGTCTTGGCGACGGTGTCGGCGGTCGGCGTCTCGCTCATGCCCGCAGCCTAGAACCTCCGCGGATCGGCGCCGCGATGCGTTCATTCGGATCCGCCAGCGTCTCACATGTCGGTCGATTGTCTCACCAAACGAGATTCGGGTTTGTGGAAGGGGGGTCCACCCGCTGAGACTGGCTCCATGATCAGCCTCGCGACCGAGCTCCATCTCGTGGTCCGTCGCCACGTGGACCTCGGGATGACGCGCAGCATGATCTGTTGGCCCCGCTGACCGTCCACCCCCCGCCGATGACGCCGCCCCCGATGACGTGCGTGGCTCTCGGCTCCCGGAACAGCAAGGACCGACCACCTCCCATGTCTGACCTCCGCTTCACCGCCTCTCCGGCGACGCGCACGGAGATCCCTCGCCCCAAGCGCGGCGAGGGCCAGTGGGCGCTCGGCTACACCGAGCCGCTGAACAAGAACGAGCAGTCCAAGAAGGACGACGACCCGCTGCACGTGCGCGACCGGATCCTGCACGTCTACTCCCAGCGCGGCTTCCACTCGATCGACCCCGCCGACCTGCGCGGCCGCTTCCGCTGGATGGGCCTCTACACCCAGCGCGCGCCCGGCTTCGACGGTGGCAAGACCGCGATGCTCGAGGAGGAGGAGCTCGACGACGAGTTCTTCATGCTCCGGGTGCGCTCCGACGGCCGGCTGCTCTCCCACGAGACGGTGCGGGCCCTCGGCACCATCGGCGTCGACTTCGGGCGCGACACCGCCGACGTCACCGACCGGGAGAACATCCAGTACCACTGGATCCGGATCGAGGACGTGCCCGAGATCTGGCGGCGGCTCGACGAGGCGGGCCTGTCCAGCCTCGAGGCCTGCGGCGACTCCCCGCGGCCGTTCCTCGGCTCCCCCGTCGCCGGCATCGCCGCCGACGAGATCATCGACGGCACCAGCGCGCTCGACGAGATCGCCCGCCGGGCGCTCGGCAACCCGGCGTACTCCAACCTGCCGCGCAAGTTCAAGACCGCCCTGACCGGGCACCCCGGCCACGACGTGTCCCCCGAGACCAACGACGTGTCCTTCGTCGGCACCGTGCACCCCGAGCACGGCCCGGGCTTCGACCTGTGGGTCGGCGGCGGGCTGTCGACCAACCCGATGCTGGCCCAGAAGGTCGGGGTCTGGATCCCCGTCGACGAGGTGGCCGACGTCTGGGAGGGCGTGGTCTCGGTCTTCCGCGACTACGGCTACCGCCGGCTGCGCTCCCGGGCTCGGCTGAAGTTCCTGGTCGCCGACTGGGGCGTCGCGAAGTTCCGCGAGGTCCTGGAGAACGAGTACCTCGGCCGACGCCTGGTCTCGTGCGAGTCCCCCGGGTCGCCCGGTCGGGCCACCGCGACCACATCGGCGTGCACGCCCAGCAGGACGGCCGGTTCTACGTCGGCGTCGCGCCCACCGTCGGCCGGGTGTCCGGCACCCTGCTGGTCCGGCTGGCCGACCTCATGCAGGAGTACGCCGTCGCCGGCGCCCGCCTCACGCCGTACCAGAAGATCGTGCTGATCGGCGTCGAGCCCGAGGTCGTCGACGGGCTGGTCCGACGGCTCGACGAGATCGGGCTGTCCGCCCGGCCCTCCGCCTGGCGCCGCAACACGATGGCCTGCACGGGCATCGAGTTCTGCAAGCTCGCCATCGTCGACACCAAGAACCGCGCCCGCGACCTGGTCGCCGAGCTCGAGCGCCGCTTCCCCGACCTCGACGTCCCGATCACGGTCAACGTCAACGGCTGCCCCAACGCCTGCGCCCGCACCCAGGTCGCCGACATCGGCCTGAAGGGTCAGCTGGTCATGGACGGCGACCGGCAGGTCGAGGGCTTCCAGGTGCACCTCGGTGGCGCCACGGGCCTGCAGGCCAACTTCGGCCGCAAGCTGCGCGCCCACAAGGTCACCAGCGCGGGGCTCGACGACTACGTCACCAGCGTCGTCACCAACTTCCTGGCCGACCGGGGCGACGACGAGACCTTCGCCGCCTGGGTGGCGCGCGCCGACGAGGATCTCCTGCGCGGGAGACAAGACCGCTGGCGGCCCTGACATGACCGAGCGCGCCGTGCCGTTCCACTGCCCGTACTGTGGGGACCAGGACCTGCGTCCTCACGAGGGGGCACACGGGTCCTGGGAGTGCCGCGCATGTCTGAGAGCCTTCTCGCTGAAGCTGCTCGGTCTGGTCCGACCGACGGGAGTCGAGAGGTGACCGCGCTGAGCACCGAACAGGCCCGGAAGTTCCGCGGCACCCACACCGAGGGCCGCAGTCCCGAGGAGCTCCGCGAGCTGGTCTCCCACGTCGGGGCCGAGCTGGAGCTCGCGCCGGCCGAGGACATCGTCGAGTGGGCGGTCGCGACCTTCGGCGGGCGCTTCTGCATCACCTCGTCGATGGGCGACGCCGTCCTCGCCCACGTGGCGGCCCGGGTCGCCCCCGGCGTCGACGTGGTCTTCCTCGACACCGGCTACCACTTCGCGGAGACGATCGGCACCGCCGACGCGGTCGGCGCCACGATGGACGTCAACCTGATCCCGATCACCCCGGTCGCAGACCGTGGCCGAGCAGGACGCCGCAGTACGGCCCGGAGCTCCACCGGCGCGACCCCGACCTGTGCTGCGAGCTGCGCAAGGTCATCCCGCTCCAGCAGACGCTGCGTGCAGTACGACGCCTGGGCCACCGGCCTGCGGCGAGCCGAGACCCACAACCGGGCGATCGCGCCGGTGGTCGGGCTGGGACGCCAAGAAGGGCAAGGTCAAGGTCTCCCCGCTCGCCCGGTGGACCGACGACGACGTCGACCGCTACATCGACGAGCACGGCGTGCTGGTCAACCCCCTCGCCTACGACGGCTACCCCTCCATCGGCTGTGCGCCCTGCACCCGCAGGGTCGCCCCCGGCGACGACCCGCGCAGCGGGCGCTGGGCCGGCACCCCCAAGACCGAGTGCGGGATCCACTGGTGACCCGCCCCGCGAACCCGCACCAGATCGACAGCGTCGTCGGTCACCCAGCACCGAAGGTGACTCACGAAGGGAGGCCCTCCTGATGGCCGCTCCTGCCCTGGTGGCCCTGGCTCACGGAAGTCGTGACCCGAGGTCCGCCGCCACGATCAAGGCCCTGGTCCAGGAGGTCCGCGCCCTGCGCCCGGACCTCCGGATCGAGACCGCGTTCCTCGACCTGTCCAAGCCGTCGCTCGACACGGTCGTCGACAAGCTCGCCCGCGCCCGGTTCGAGGAGGTCGTGGTCGTCCCGCTCCTGCTCACCGACGCCTACCACGCCCAGGTCGACGTACCGGCCGCCGTGGCCGCGGCCGACGCCCGCCACGAGCACGTCCAGGTGCGCGCCACCTCGATCCTCGGCCTCGAGGCCTGCTTCCTCGAGGTGCTCGACGTCCGGATGCGCGAGGCGCTCAAGGAGGCCCGGGTGCGCGAGCTCGACGCGCTGGTGCTCGCGGCCGCCGGGTCGAGCGACGCCCTGGCCAACCAGTCCGTCGCCCGCCTGGCACGCCTGTGGGGCTCCCACCACAAGCTGCCGGTGACCGCGGCCTTCGCCTCGTCCGCGCCTCCGGCCACCGGCGAGGCGGTGCGCGCCTTCCGCAAGGAGGGCCGCCGCCACATCGCCGTCGCCTCGCTGTTCCTGGCGCCGGGCTTCCTGCCCGACCGCGCCAAGGAGCTCGCGCTCGAGGCCGGAGCCGTCGCCGTCGCCGAGCCGCTGGGCGTCCACGAGGCCGTGGCCCGCACCATCCTGGCCCGCTACGCCGTCGGCGCGGTCGAGCTGGTCCCGGTCTAGCCGACCAGCCGCTCCAGCAGGTGCTCCAGCTGGCGGGCCGGGTCGGAGGTCATGCCGCCGTGCACCGGCCCGGGCTGGAGGACAGTGCTGCGGGGAGCCTTGAGGAAGCCGAAGCGGGTGCCGGCCGGCTGCGCCGGCGGCGGCGCCGACGCGACTCGTCGCCGCGACACACGCCCTCCACGAAGGTCAACCCGTCGCAGACCGCGTCGAGGTCGAGCCGCGGGTCGAGGACGGCGAGCCGCTCGCGGTCGACGTGCCAGGCGACCTGCGAGGAAGGCGGCCTCCTCGCAGTAGAGCACCACGCCGACGTTGAGGAACTCCTCGCGGTCGACGCGCGGCACGCACCGCAGCACGACGTACTGGTAGGGCATGCTGGCCGGCGCTCATGCGGCGCTCGCCCTCGGCAGCCAGGCGCGGGTCGCGAGCCGGGCGGTGAGGAACTCGACGTAGGCCGAGCGCAGCGCGGCCGCCGACTCTGCGCCCGGCACCGGCTCGAGCCAGGCGTCGGGCACCTCGGCGACCACCTCTGTCAGGTCGGCAGCGGTCAGCCGAGACCGAGTCGTCGACCGCCGGGGAGCAGGTCGAGATGCGCGCCGAACACGTGGTCGCGCACGTCCCACGGCTGCTGGGCGAACCGAGCCGGGTCTCCGACGCCGCCCGACCAGCCGTGGTGGAAGTAGAGGGACGGCGCCGTGGTCGATGACCCACAGGTCGTCGTGCCACAGCAGGAGGTTGGGGTTGCGCCAGGTGCGGTCGACGTTGGCGGTGAAGGCGTCGAGCCAGAGCACCCGCGCGGCGACGTCGGCTGGCAGTCGAGGTCTCGCCCTCGTAGCCGAACGCGCCCGGCAGGAAGTCGATGCCCAGGTTGAGCCCGGGGCTGGCGTTGAGGAGGTCCTGCACCTCCTCGTCGGCCTCGTAGCGGGCGATCTGCGGGTCGAGCTCGAGGGCCACCAGCCGGGGCGTGCGCAGGCCGAGCCGGACCGCCAGGCCGCTGACGATCACCTCGGCGACCAGCACGCGCACCCCCTGGCCGGCGCCGCGGAACTTGCAGACGTAGGTGCCGAGGTCGTCGCCCTCGACCAGCCCCGGCAGGCTGCCGCCCTCGCGCAGCGGGGTGACGTAGCGGGTGACCGCGACGGTGTCGATCACACCGGGCCCTCGTCGAGCAGGCGCTTGCGCTGCTCCTCGACGTCGAAGTCGGGCGGCGGCCAGCGTCAGGGCCATGCCGCGCAGGTGGTCGAGCAGGAGCCGGCCGATCACCAGGTTGCGATACCACTTCTTGTCGGACGGTACGACGTACCAGGGCGCGATCTCGGTGTTGGTGCGCTCGAGGGCCACCTCGTAGGCCGACTGGTAGTCGCTCCACCGCTCGACGCTCGTCGATGTCGCCGGGGTTGAACTTCCAGTACTTGTCCTCGTTGTCGAGCCTGGCCAGCAGCCGCGCGCGCTGCTCGGCGGCACTGATGTGGAGCATGCACTTGACGATGACCACGCCCTGCGGCGGCGAGCTCGGCCTCGAACGTCGTTGATCTGGTCGTATCTGCTCTCCACCGTGCGGAGATCGACCTGGTCGTGGACCCGGACGATCAGCACGTCCTCGTAGTGGGACCGGTCGAAGACCCCGAGGTAGCCCGGGTGGGGCAGTGCGTTGCGGATCCGCCACAGGAAGTGGTGGCTGGCGCTCCTCGTCGGTCGGCGCCTTGAAGCTGGTGATCTTGACGCCTTGCGGGTCGACGAGGCCGACGGTGTGGCGCAGCACCCCGCCCTTCCCGGAGGTGTCCATGCCCTGGAGCACCAGCAGCACCCGGCGCGGTGACCCCGTCGTCTTCTCCGCCCAGAGCCGCTCCTGCAGGTCGGACAGCTCGTCGCCGAGGGCGAACAGGGCCGCCTTCCCCTTGGTCTTCCCGCCGTCGAAGCCGGGGCTGGCGTCGGTCGGGATGGCGGAGAGATCGACAGCGCCAGGCGACAGGCGGTGGAGGTGGGGGTTCACTGCTCCATCATGTCGGATCCGTCGTCGAGCGCGCCGAGCTCGCCGCGGACCACGGCGAACGAGAGCCCCGGGGAGTAGCCCTTGCGGCCGAGCATGCCCACCAGCCGCCGGGTCGCGGTGGTGCGCGTCGACCCCGCGCATCGACCGCAGCTTCTTGCGGACCAGCTCGCGGGCGGCCGCCTCCTCGTCGTCGGGGTCGACCTCGTCGAGCGCGGCCCGGGCGGTCTCGTCGTCGACGCCCTTGCGACGCAGCTCTTGGGCCAGCGCGCGCCGGGCGAGACCGCGGCTGCGCTGTCGGCTCTCCACCCAGGAGCGCGCGAACGCGGCGTCGTCGACGAGTCCGACCTCGGTGAACCGGTCGAGCAGCCGCTCGGCCAGGTCGTCGGGCACCTGCTTCTTGGCGAGGCGCTGGCGCAGGTCGTGACGGCTGCGCGCCTGGCCGGTCAGGGCGTCGAGCAGGATCTTGCGGGCCACCGACTCGGGGTCGGCGTCGGGACCCTCGGCGACCGGGTCGGGAGGCGGCTCGCCCGCCCAGGCGCGAACCCCCACCCCGACATCGCCGCGCCAGGCCTCAGAAGTCATCGACACCGATCGGCTCGTCGGACAGGTCGTCCCCGGCCTCGGCCGGAGCGTCGACGGTCGGGCCGACCCCCAGCTTCTCCAGGATCCGCTTCTCCAGCTCGTTGGCCAGGTCGGGGTTGTCGGCGAGGAACTGCCGCGCGTTCTCCTTGCCCTGGCCGAGCTGGTCGCCCTCGTAGGTGTACCAAGCGCCGGCCTTGCGGACCAGACCGGCCTCGACGCCGACGTCGATCAGGCCGCCCTCGCGGCTGATGCCCTTGCCGTACATGATGTCGAACTCCGCCTGCTTGAACGGCGGGGCCACCTTGTTCTTGACCACCTTGACGCGGGTGCGGTTGCCGACCATGTCGGTGCCGTCCTTGAGCGTCTCGATGCGGCGCACGTCGAGGCGGACCGAGGAGTAGAACTTCAGCGCGCGGCCACCGGTCGTGGTCTCGGGCGAGCCGAACATCACGCCGATCTTCTCGCGGAGCTGGTTGATGAAGATCGGCGGTGGTGTTGGAGTTGTTGAGCGCGCCGGTCATCTTCCGCAGCGCCTGGCTCATCAGGCGGGCCTGGAGGCCGACGTGGCTGTCGCCCATCTCGCCCTCGATCTCGGCCCGCGGCACCAGGGCGGCCACCGAGTCGATGACGACCAGGTCGAGCGCGCCGGAGCGGACCAGCATGTCGGCGATCTCGAGCGCCTGCTCACCGGAGTCGGGCTGGCTGACCAGCAGCGCGTCGGTGTCGACACCGAGGGCCTTGGCGTAGTCGGGGTCGAGGGCGTGCTCGGCGTCGATGAAGGCCACGATGCCGCCGGCGCGCTGGGCGTTGGCCACGGCGTGCAGCGCCACGGTCGTCTTGCCGGAGGACTCCGGACCGTAGATCTCCACCACCCGGCCGCGCGGCAGGCCGCCGAGGCCGAGCGCGACGTCGAGGGCGATCGAGCCGGTCGGGATGACCTCCAGCGGCGCCCGGGTCTCGTCACCGAGGCGCATCACCGAGCCCTTGCCGAACTGCTTCTCGATCTGGGCGAGGGCCACGTTGAGGGCCTGGTCGCGGTCTCCAGCCATGTCTGTCCATCCTTGTCCGGGATCGTGGTCCCGTCGGTCGTCGGGGTAACGGATTGCGGTCTTCGTCGTCGGGCCAGACGCTAGACCGGGCCACCGACAACCCGCTCGGACCAGCGCGGGGGCTGTGGATGACCCCGGACCGGGGCCGTCTGTGCGCACCATCTAACCCGAACACGTGTTCGATCCCGACCCGACACGCCGCACAATCCCGGTTGCGCGGGCGCCGCCGCCGCTCGGCACGGTGAGCGACCGTGCCCGAGCTCGAGATCCGCCCGGTCGACCCGCACGACGACGCGGACATGGACGCCTTCCAGGACGTGTACGCCGCGGCCGAGCGCGCCGAGGACCCCGACGCGCAGGCTCTACTCGCGCGAGGACGCCGTCGCGATGCTCACCTCGAGCGACACCGCGAGCTTCTTCGACGCGTTCGGCGCGCTACGTCGACGGGCGGATGGTGGGCGAGTCGATGCTCATGCGGCGGTCACGCGCGACAACCTGCACCTGGCGCCAGCTCCTGCTCTGGGTCGACCCCGCCCACCAGCGGCAGGGGCACGGCACCCGCCTGCTCGCCCACGCGGAGGAGCACGCGCGCCGGTCCGCGGCCGCACCGTCCTGCCGACGTCCAGGCCCGGGTCGGTCGAGGGTCACGAACGGCAACCGAGCCTTCGCCGAGAGCCCACGGCTACCCCCTCGCCACTCACCGAGATCGAGCGGCGCCTCGCCCCTCCCGGTCGACCCGAGTCTCCTCGACCGGCTCGCGGCCGAGGCCGCGCCCCACCACCGCGACTACGAGATCCGTGCGGTCGTCGGCCACGTCCCTGCCGAGCTGCGCGCCGTCGTACGTCGACACTGGAGAACCTGCTGGTGGTCGAGATGCCCCGACGGCGACCTCGAGCTGGAGGCGCGCGCCAACACCGTCGACGACCTCGCCGCCCTGGAGCGACGAGCGCGCGGCCGCGGGACGGACGCGCGGTCAGCGCTTTCGCCGTGCGCGACGGCGTCGTCGTCGCGTACGCCGATGCGTCGGTGCCGGGCGGAGATGCCCGACACGTCGACCAGTACGGCACGCTGGTCCACCCCGACCACCGCGGCCACCGGCTCGGGATGGCGGTCAAGGTGCGCCCAGCTGCGGCTGCTGGCCGAGCGCTTCCCCGACCGCGACTACATCGGCACCAGCAACGCCGAGACCAACGCCCACATGGTCGCGATCAACGAGACGCTGGGCTTCACCGTCCACCAGGTGTGGGGCGAGTTCGAGAAGCGGCTCGGCCTAACGTTCCGAGGCCGGCAGCTCGAGCGCCCGCCAGACCGCCGCCCACACGCTCTTGGCCGGCTCGCCGGCGGCGAGGGCCTCGGTCACGGTGCGCGACCCGAGCTCACCGATGACGACCCGGTCCGCCCAGGCGCGAGCGTAGGCCGGCCCGAGGGCCGCCTCCATCCGCGCCCAGAACTCCGTCAGCCTCATCGCGCGCGTCGCCAGGACCTCGAGCCAGGCCTCGTCGTCTCTCGTGCTCACGCGAGGTGCTCGACCGACCACCCGGCGTCGGCCAGGGCCTGGCGGAGCGCATCCTCGCGCCAGTAGGTGAAGTAGCGCGGGTGCGGCGACGTCGCCGTGGGTCGACCAGCCCTCGCCGTCGCCCTCCTTGAGCGTCAGGTGCAGCAGACCGCCCGGCCGGGTGGCCTCCGCCAGCCGGCTCAGGAGCGGTGGCCAGGTCGGCCCGGTCGACGTGGAGCAGCGAGGCGTTGGCCCACACCGCGTCGTACGGCGTGCCGGGCGCGGCGGTGTCGGCGAGGTCGTCGGTGAGCGGGTCGACGACGTCGGCTCGGTGGCCGGCCTCCTCGAGCATCCGGACGAACCCGCCGTGATGTCCGTACGCCGGACGACCAGGCCCGCCTGCTCGAGCGCCTCGGCGTCGCGGCCGCCGGCGCTGCCGATCTCGAGCACCCGTGACCCCGGCGGCAGCAGCGCGGCCAGCCGTGCCGACCGCGGTCGGCCACCGCCCCCGGCAGCTCGTCGTGGCTCGCGGCGTACTCCGCGGCGAAGTCGTCGTAGGCTCGCACCGTGGCCGCGCCCGCCGCTGCGCGCACGTCGTGGAGGTGGTGGACCACGTCGTGCAGGTGGTAGCGGCCCAGGGTCTCGACGGTGAACTCGCTGCCGTTGCTGCGCACTCCCCGTCGCTGCCAGGCGAGCGGTGGCACCGATGCGTAGAGGTCGCCGACGGCGTAGGCGGACGCGACCAGCGTCGGACCGACGATCGAGGGCAGCTGGCCGGCGTAGTCGTGCTCGAGCGGCCGCGGCGTCCTGGTCCCAGTCGGCGAAGTGCGGGGTGTCCTCGGCGAGCATCGAGGTCACCCGGTCGTGGAAGACCTGGTGGACGTCGTGGACGTGGCAGGCGTACTCCAGCAGCGACCACCGGTCCGGGCGAGCCCGCTCGGCCGCCGCGGGGTCGGCGAGCAGTGCGAGCCACACCCGGGCGTTCGTGCGGAAGGCGTGCGGCAGGTCGTGCCGGTCGACGACGGAGGCGTCGCAGCCCGCACTCGTCGCACCGGCGCTCGAGCACCCAGGTCCAGTCCTTGGCGTCCGGCTCGATCTGCGCCGCCCTGTCGGTCAACGTCCCGTCCTCTCGCTCGCGGTCATCCGGTCGTCGTCCCGTGTCCCAGCGACGCGAGGAACGACGTGGGGTCGGCGAGACCGACGCGCAGCACTCGTACCCCGATCGGAACCCCGATCACAAGACCATGACCGACCGGGTCGAGCTCGATCCGGAGCAGCCCACGGGTGCTGGTGTTGACCAGCCAGCGGCCGTTCCAGCCATGGGCGCCGATCCCGGTAACGGGCCCGTGGTCCTCGGCGGCGGAGACGATCGACGACCGTGGCACCGTCAGCGTGAAGAGCCAGCCGAGCCGCACCGTCAACGTGGACCTGGTCAGCTCGACCCGGCGCCAGGCAGGAGGCGCCCCGAGGGCGCTCAGCAGCAGCTGGACGGGCAGGGCCGCCCGCGACATCTCGAACCGCACGGCGCGACCCTACGGCCTCGCCTACCCTGGGGACTCCCCCGTGTCCCTCGCCGACGTCCCGGAGCCCCCATGCACCTCCCGACCGTGGCCGCCGGCCTGCTCAGTGCGGCGCTCGTCCTCCCGGCCGCCCAGGCGGTCGCCCACGCCGCTCCGGCCTCCACGTCTCACCCGGCCGCCCGCGCCGCGTCCGTGAAGCCGCGCAGCAACGCCTGGGAGGCCAAGGTCGTGCAGCTGACCAACGCCCGCCGCAAGTCTCACGGCCGCAAGCCGCTCAAGGCGGCGCCGTGCCCCGACAGCTTCGCCGAGCCGTGGACGCGTCACCTGGCCCGCACCCAGACCCTGACCCACCAGGACCTGACCCCGATGCTGGGCTGTCCGCACACGTCGTACGCCGGGGAGAACATCGCCTACGGCTACGAGACGCCACGCGCGCTGGTGTCGGCCTGGATGCACTCCCCCGGTCACCGCGCCAACATCTTGAGCCCGCACTTCCACCGGATCGGGGTCTCGGGCTGGCGGGCGACCAACGGCGTCACCTACGCCACGCAGGACTTCGTCGGTTGAGGCTCAGGTGAGGAGCAAGGTGTCGAGGCGCCGTCGTACGACGAGGAGCCCGACCAGCCCCATCACCACGAGGTAGACCACCGAGACCGCGGACGCCCAGGTGAGCACGCCGGTGGTCAGCTCGCGGCACAGCACCACCCCGCGGTAAAGAGGCGTGAGCTCGACGACCCACCGCAGCACGCCGTGGAAGGCCGTGATCGGGAAGAACGTGGCCGAGAACAAGAACAGGGGGAGCTGGACCAGCGTGATCTTGTCGAAGTCCTGCCAGGAGCTCATGTAGGTCGTCAGCCCCATGCAGACGGCGCTGAAGGCGAAGCCGATCAGCAGGGCCGCCGGGAAGGCCAGCACCGCCCACCAGGAGTGGACCAGACCCATCGCCCACATCACCACGAGGAAGGCCGCGGAGTAGGACGCCCCGCGCAGCTGGCCCCAGATGATCTCGCCGCGGGCGATGTCGGTGGTGGTCAGCGGCGTGGCCAGCATCTGGTCGTAGAGCTTCTCGTACTTGAGCTTGAAGAAGACGTTGAACGTCGAGTCGAGCAGGGCGCCGTTGAACGCCGACGCCGCCAGCATCCCGGGCGCGACGAACTCGGCGTAGGGGATGGAGTGGCCGTTGACCTCGAAGGCCGGGATGAGCTTCCCGACGCCGACGCCGATCGAGAACAGGTAGAACACCGGCTCGAGGAAGCCGGTCAGGAACAGCTTCCAGGCGCTCTTGTAGACGACGTAGTTGCGCAGGACCAGCAGGTGGGTGCCCTCGAACGGGCGCAGCGGCGACGAGGCCCGGCCGGTCGCGGTCGTGATCGTCACTGGGCCAGCCTCCGCCCCAGGGTGCGGATCGCGACGAACCAGCCGACGACGGCGAACGCCGACCAAGACCGCGGCGTTGACCGCCGCGAGCGGCCAGTCGACGGTGTCGAGGCAGAACATCCGGGTCAGGTTGACGCCGTGCCACAGCGGGGTGAGCCGGGCGACCGTCTCACCGACCGGTCCGAGGTTGCTGATCGGGAAGAACGACCCCGAGAAGAGGAACAGCGGGATCAGGCCGAGCCGGAAGACCAGGCCGAACGACGCCTCGCTCTTGACGTGGGCGCTGAACGCGAAGGTCCAGGTGGCGAACGCCATGCCGGTCAGCATCGTCGCCAGCCACGCCACGAACGGGCCCCACCACGTCGCGAAGACGCCGAACGGAGCCATCACCAGGAAGTAGACGCCGCAGGTGCTGCCGACCCGGAACAGCGTGAACACCAGCATCGCGTTGGCCAGGTCGCGGGTCTCCAACGGCGTCGCGAGCTGGGCGTAGAAGCTCTTCTGCCACTTGATCCCCGACATCACCGGATAGGTCGTCTCGGCCACCGCGGTCTGCATCGCCTGCGCCGCGATCAGGCCGGGGACGACGAAGTCGAGGTATGAGGTCGCTCCGTCGAGCTGCGACGGCGGGGCGTGGACGAAGCCGCCGAGGAGCACCCCCATGGCCAGCACGTAGAACAGCGGCGAGGCGAAGGACGTGACGATCGAGCCCTTCCAGGTGCGGAGGTAGTAGGTCGCCCAGTAGTCGAGCTGCCGCAGGGCACCGGTCACCGGGGAGAGGCGGCCGACGCGGGCCGACCCGGTCGGACCGGTCGAGACTGCGGTCGCCATCAGTCGACCAGCGTCCGGCCGGTGAGCCGGAGGAAGACGTCCTCCAGCGTGGAACGGCGTACGAGTGTGGCGAGCGGCCGCAGGCCACGGTTGTGGACCTCCTCGATCACCTGCTCGCCGTCGTCGCTGTAGACCAGGATCCGGTCGGGCAGCACCTCGATCCGCTCGCCGAGGTCGGCGACCTTGTCGGCGGTCGCGTCGTGGTCGCCGACCGGGAAGCGCAGCTCGGCGACCTCGCGGGTGGAGTAGGCCCGGATCAGGTCGAGCGGCGAGCCCTCGGCCGCGATGACCCCGCGGTCCATCACCACGAGCCGGTCGGCGAGCTGCTCCGCCTCGTCCATGTAGTGGGTCGTGATCACGAGCGTGACGCCCTGCTGCTTGAGCCGGAACAACCGGTCCCAGAGCAGGTGACGCGCCTGCGGGTCGAGGCCGGTGGTCGGCTCGTCGAGGAGCAGGATGTCGGGCCGGTTGATCAGCGAGCGGGCGATGGTGAGCCGGCGCTTCATGCCGCCGGAGAGCTCCTCGACCTTGGCGACCCGCTTGTCGGTGAGCTGGACGAAGTCGAGCAGCTCCTCGGCCCGCTCTCGCACCTCGCGCCGGGGGATGCCGAAGTAGCGGCCGTAGATGTAGAGGTTGTCGAAGACGTTGAGCTCGTTGTCGAGGGTGTCCTCCTGCGGACAGACCCCGAGGCGCGCCCGGATCGCCGGGCCGTCCACCGCCGGGTCGAGGCCGAGGATGCGCAGCTCTCCCCCGCTGACCGGCGAGACCGCGCCGATCATCCGCATCGTCGACGACTTGCCGGCGCCGTTGGGGCCGAGGAAGCCGAACGCCTCACCACGGCGTACGTCGATGTCGATGCCCTTGACGGCCTCGAACTCCCCGAAGGACTTGCGCAGGCCGACGGCCCGGATCATCGAGTCACGGGTGTCACTGGCAAGGTCAGGCACTCGACCGACCCTACAAAGAAGCGCCGACAGGCCCGCATCCCGATCAACCTTTCCCGGAGCCGGGGCGTCCCTGGAGTGTGAACGTGACGTCGACCGAGCGCGGGACGGTGACGTTCGACGACTTCGTCCGCGCCCGGCTGCCTGCTCTGCTCCAGCTCGGCCGAGCGCTGACTGGCGACGAGCACCGCGCGGCCGACCTCGTGCAGGACGCCCTGGAGCGGGCGCTGCCGAAGTGGGACCGCATCCGCGCCGCCGATCCCGAGGGCCACGTACGCCGGATCATGGTCAACCGCAACATCTCGGTCTGGCGCTCGCTGCGACGCGAGCGGCTGGTGCCGGACACCCCCGGCCACGGCTCGGAGGATCATCTGCCGGATGCGGCGCTGTTCGCCGCCCTGCGCCGGCTGCCGCCCCGGCAGCGCACGGTGATCGCGCTGCGCTACCTCGCCGACCGCACCGAGGCTCAGACCGCCGAGCTGATGGGCTGCTCGGTCGGCACGGTCAAGCGCCAGGCCAGCAGCGCGATGGCGACGCTGTGCATCCTGCTCGACGGATCGGAGGGGGTCGGGTCATGACGGACCTCGAGACACGACTGCGCGACGGGCTCGGCGCCGAGGCGGCGCCGGTCTCCGCGGACGCCCTGCTGCGCGACGTACGGCGCGGGCTCGCCCGGCGGCGGGCACGACGTGCGACGGGGGCGGTCGTGCTCGTCACCGCTGCGATCGTCGCGGGCTCGATCAGACTCCAGCACGGCCGCTCCGCACAGCCGCCGCAGCCTGCCCACAGCCCCAGCGTGACCTCGACCGCGACCACGGACGCCGCGAGCTCCGGCCGGGCCACCGACCTGGTCGCCGCCGGCGCCTCGGTGTATCGGCTGACCTCCGGCGGGGCCTGCTCGGCCTGCAGCTCGGTCTGGCGTCGTACCGACTCCGGCTGGGAGCACCTCCACGACTTCGAGGTGTCGCTTGGACTCACTGGCGATGTCGGCCGACGGCCGCGACGGCTTCGCCTGGGGTCTGGCCCTGTGGGCCACCCACGACGGCGGCAGCACGTGGACCCTCGTGACCGCCGGACCCGGAAGACGGACGGTCTTCGGGCGCGGCATCGCGGTGGGGGATCACGACGTGTGGGCGCTGCGGCGAAGCCAGGGCACCAGCTCATCGTGGCGCAGCGCGCTCGGGTCGGACACCTGGCAGCGCGTCGTGGACGCCCCCCGCCTGCGCGACATCGTCTCCCTCTCCCCTTTGGTCTCCGGCGACCAGGTCGCCTTCCAGGTCTCCGGTGAGGGCGGCTCGGGCAACGCTCTCGTCGTCGGGCGTCCTGGGTCGTGGCGAGAGGTCGCGATCCCGTTCGGGACGGAGGTGCACGTGCGTACCGATGGCACGACGGTCTGGGCGAGCAACCCGGAGCCGCAAGGGCTGCGGCTCTCGCGGCTCTCCGACGGCTCCTGGCAGGACCTGGGCCGCGTCGACGCGCGGAGCTGGTGCCGCTCGACGGGCAGCGGGTGCTCCTGCACCGGCAGCGCGCGGCGGTCTTCACCGATCACGGCATCCAGCCGACCGACCTGCACCCCGGGGCCGGGATCGTGGCACTGTCCAGGTCCGACGACGGGACCTACTGGCTGCTGACCCTGGGCGGTCGCGTGCTCACCAGCACCGACGGCGCGCACTGGACGCCGGTCACCTGAACCGTCGCTACCGTGGCCTCGTGGAACGACGACACGCGCGCTCGGGCTCGCCCTTCGAGGAGTCGATCGGGTTCAGCCGCGCGGTGCGGGTCGGCTCGACGATCGCGGTCAGCGGCACGGCGCCGGTCTGGCCCGACGGCCACGTCGACCCCGACCCGGCCGTGCAGGCGCGCCGGTGCTGGGAGATCGCGCTCGCGGCACTCACCGAGCTGGGCGGCCGCGTCGAGCGACGTCCACCGCACCCGGCAGTACGTCGTACGGCCCGACGTCGCGGACGCCGTCGGCGCCGTCCACGGCGAGGTGTTCGGGTCGGTGAGGCCGGCCAGCACCATGGTCGTCGTCGCCGGCCTGCTCGACCCCCGGTGGGTGGTCGAGGTCGAGCTGGACGCGGTGGTCAGCGACGGTCGGTGAGCACGACTGCCGTGACGTTGGGCGGTGGAATGTGTTCAGGCGACCAGCTCGACCGGGTAGCGGACGACGATCCGCGACCCTGACCTTCCCAGTGCGGGAGGGGCGCCTGATCGGTAGGTGCCTCCGCTCGGGGTGGTGATCTCCACGGTGTGCCGGTCGCCCGGCGAGGGTCTGACCCGCCACCCGGGCGACTCCTTCGCGTAGTTGCACGACTCGCAGAGCCCCTGGCCGTTGACCAGGCTGGTGGCACCGTGGTCGACCACGCCGACGACGTGGTCGCGGTGGCGGATCGGGGCGTCGCACCACGGCGTACGGCAGGACTGGTCACGCAGGTCGATCAGCAACGCCAGCGCGGCGGTGAAGAACCTCGACGCCGAGTCGGCAGCGACCAGGTCGCCGGTCTCGGGCGGGACGTGGAGGCGTCGGAGCTCGGCGAGGCCCTCGGCGGCCGCGGTCGTGGCCAGCTCTCGCGCCAGCTCGGCCGGCACGGGACCGAAGCCTTCGAGGTGGGCGGCATCCTCCTCGTGGCCGAACAGGACGTCGTCGGCGACGACCACGTGGAAGGTGACCGGCAGCGCGGCGGGCTGCTCGACGCCGAGCAGCCGGCTGACCAACGTGTCGGCCATCAGCTGGCTCCTCGTGCGTGGGTCGCCGGCGGCGCGAAGGGAGTCGGCGTGGTCGCCCAGCGTGCGGATCACGGCCACTCCTTGAGCGACGGGCAGCTCGGCCGACAACCGCGACATCACGTCGGGCGCGGGTCGCAGCGTACCCCGACGCTCGGACTCGGCGATCCGGCGCCGCGTCACCCAGGCTTCGGCATCGAGCTGGTAGGTCATCCGGCGCACCGCGTTGCCCAGCTCGCGATCGCCCAGCTGCTCGAGGCGACCTGCGTCGCCTGCGAGCCGCAGGTCGACCAGCCCGCGGTGCTCCCGCGAAAGGCAGGCGGTCTCGCGGACCAGGATGGTCGCCCGCCACTCGCTGAGGTGTCCCGCTCGGAACGCGGCTCGGGTGTGGGGCATCTCGGCACGCAGCACCTTGCCGAGGCCCAGCAGCTGCTGCCCGCGGTGGGGAGACACCCGGCGCGCGAGCGCGACCTCGGCCGCCACGCCCCGGCCACGACGCGCCTCGGCGACGCCACGCTCCGCCTCCTGCCGGCGCCGTGACGCATCGACGTCGACAGCGAGGTCGCCCTGGAGCCCCTCTGCCGCGCCCTTCAGCTCCTCCAGCGCGGAGATCAGGTCGAGGCACGCCGCTGCGTCAGCCGCACTTGGGCTCTGAGCCAGCTCCGCCGCCCAGGAGCGCACCAGCTCAGGGGTGAGCACCGATCCGCGAGTCCCGAGATGATCGAACATGTGTTCGATCATACGGCGGGCCGCCGACACCGTCGAGACCTCGCCGGCGATCTGTGGAAGGCCCCGACAACCCAGGGCTACGCCGACGCCGTCTCGGGCTCCGGCTCGGGCTCGACCTGCTCGTCCCCGTGGCCGGGCCACCAGGCCGCGTGACCGATCAGCGCGGTCAACGACGGCGTGAAGAACATCGCCATCACGAACGCCGCCACGAAGATGCCGAACGAGATCGAGAAGCCCATCGAGGTGAGCAGCGAGTCACCGGCCAGCATCAACGAGGCGAAGGTGCCGGACAGGATCAGCCCGGCCGCAGCCACGGTCGGGCCGGCGTGCTTGACCGCCTCGGCTGCGGCGCCGTGGGGGTCGTGGCCCGCCCGAGCCTCCTCGCGGAGGCGCGCGATCATCAGGATGTTGTAGTCGGTGCCGAGGGCGACCACGAACAGGTAGATGTAGATCGGCAGCAGGAAGATCAGGCCGTTGCGATCCAGCAGTCCTTGGAAGACCAGCACGGCAGCGCCGAGCGTGGCGCCGAAGCCGAGGACGACCGAGGCCATCAGGTACCACGGCGCGACCAGGCTGCGCAGCAGCAGCGCCAGGATCACGAAGATCAGCAGCGCGGCGACCGGGAAGACGATGGAGTAGTCGCGCGTCATCGCCTTCTGGAAGTCGGCGAACACCGACGTCGTGCCGCCGACGAGAGCCTCGGTGCCCGGTGGTGCGTGGGAGTGGGCCGCCTCGCGGACCGGGCCCTTGATCGCGGCCAGGGCGGCGTCGGAGGTGGGGTCGCTGTCGAGGTAGACGCTGAACGACGCGGTCTGCTGGTCGGTGCTCAGCTGCGGCTGCCCGACGTTGCTGACGCCGTCTGCCTGCCCCAGCGCCTCGCCGTACGACGTGAGCGCGGCCTGGTCGAGCGGCTTGCCGTCGGTGGAGTGCAGGAGCACGACCGTCGGGTCGGTCGTGCCGGGCGGGAAGCCCTTCTCGAGCGTCCTCAGCGCCACCGCCGACTCGACGGTCTTGGGCGAGCCGGAGTTGCCGAGGTCGAAGCTGGGGTTGAAGCCGAACGCGAAGACGGCCAGGACCGCGAGCGCGCCGCCGGAGGCGAGGGCGTAGCGACCGGGGTGACGACCCAGCGAGTTGCCGATCGCGGTGAACCTGGCGGACCTGGGCTCCTTCTTCCACGACTTCGACGGCCAGAAGATCACCCGGTTGCCGATCAGCCGGACCACCGCCGGCACCAGGGTCAGCGCGGCGACCACGGTCACGCCGACCGCGATCGCCAGGGCCGGACCGATGGACTTGAAGAGGCCCAGCGAGCTGAGCACCAGCGCCATGAACGAGACGATCACCGCGCCGCCCGCGGAGATGATCGCCTCGCCGGCACGGGAGACCGCCTGGGCCACGGCCGAGCGGTGGTCCTCGCCGGCCCGCAGCCGTTCGCGGTAGCGGAACAGGAAGAACAGGATGTAGTCGGTGCCGATGCCGAACAGCACCACGATCAGGATCACCTGGATCGAGCTGTCGGTCTTGAGGTCGAAGAGCTTGTTGGCCGCGCCGATCAGCCCGATCGCCACCTGGGAGACCAGGCCGATCGTCAGCAGCGGCAGGACCGCGAGGATCACGCTCCGGAAGATCAGCCCCATCAGGACCAGGATCAGCACGAACGTGGCGATGCCGACGATCGCCTCGGCCTTGGCCGACGCGTCCTGCGAGTCCAGGGCCTGCGCCGCGGCGCCGGTGACGCCGACCCGGAGGTCGGTGCCGTCGACCAGGGCGTGCACGTCGGTGCGCAGCCCCTTGGCGGCGTCGAGGGCGTCGGGGTCGTAGGGGTTCTTGTCGCGGGCGATGCCGACGACGGCGAGCTGCGACCAGCTTGTTCTGCGACGGGGGCTGGGCCGCGATCCCCGCGAAGACCGGGTCGAGCTCCGGTTGCAGCCGGTCGACGATCTTCTGCACCTGCGCCGAGTCCGCGGCACTGAGCGGCTGGCCGTCGGCACGGTCGAAGACGACCAGGGCACCGACGTTCGACTGCTGCGGGAACGCCTTCGTCTGCAGGTTCGCCGCCCGGATCGACTCGTAGGAGCCGGGGAGGAACTGCGACTGGTCGCTGGTAGCGCTGAGCTTGGGTGCGGTGAGGACGATCAGGACGCCCACCACGACCCACCCCATGACGACGTACCAGGGATGCCGGGTCACGAGCCGGCCGAGAGCTGCGAACACCACGCCAGGATAGGGAGCGCGTGCGGCGCCCCCGCCTCGGGTCATGCGGGTGTCGGTGGTCTGAGCAAGGATGGACGACATGTCGGACGCGCCCTCCGCCCTCGAGCGGTTCAGCGCGCCGACCCGCGACCTGGTTCGAGGCGGCGTTCGCCGAGCCGACCCCTGCCCAGGCCGGGGCGTGGGAGGCGATCGCCCAGGGCCGGCACGCGCTCGTGGTCGCCCCGACCGGCTCGGGCAAGACGCTGTCGGCGTTCCTGTGGGCGATCGACCGGCTGCTGACCGAACGGGTCCGAGACGCTCGACCGGAGAAGTCGCGGGCACCCGCGTGCTCTACATCTCGCCGCTCAAGGCGCTGGCCGTCGACGTCGAGCGCAACCTCCGAGGTCCCCGCTGATCGGCATCCGCCAGACCGGCGAGCGGCTCGGCGTGCGCGCTGCCCGACGCTCACGGTCGGCATCCGTTCCGGCGACACCCCGGCGGCCGAGCGCCGTACCCTCGCCCGCACCCCGCCCGACATCCTGATCACCACCCCCGAGTCGCTGTTCCTGATGCTCACCAGCCAGGCCCGCGAGAGCCTGCGCCACGTCGAGACCGTGATCGTCGACGAGGTCCACGCCGTCGCCGGCACCAAGCGCGGCGCCCACCTCGGGCTCAGCCTCGAGCGGCTCGACGCCCTGCTCGCCCAGCCCGCCCAGCGCATCGGCCTGTCGGCCACCGTGCGCCCGCTCGAGGAGGTCGCGCGGTTCCTCGGCGGCACCACGCCGGTCGAGATCGTGGCGCCGCCGTCGGCCAAGCAGTGGGACCTCAAGGTCGTCGTCCCGGTCGAGGACATGACCGCCCCGGCGCCGTACGACGACTGCGGACGACGACGAGGGCAACGCGCGCGGCCGCCTCGATCTGGCCGCACGTGGAGAACCACGTGGCCGACCTGATCGAGCAGCACCGCTCGACCATCGTCTTCGCCAACTCCCGCCGGCTCGCCGAGCGGCTGACCGCGCGGCTCAACGAGATCGCCGCCGAGCGGGCCGGCGTGGTCTCGACAGGCTCGACCGACGACACGCCCTCCGGGCCGCCGGCACAGGTGATGGCCCAGTCGGGACGCGTCGCTACGGCGCCGCGCCGGTGATCGCCAAGGCCCACCACGGCTCGGTCTCCAAGGAGCAGCGCGCCCTCATCGAGGACGACCTCAAGCGCGGGCCGGCTGCCCTGCGTGGTCGCCACCAGCAGCCTCGAGCTCGGCATCGACATGGGCGCGGTCGACCTCGTGATCCAGATCGAGTCGCCGCCCAGCGTCGCCAGCGCGCTGCAGCGGGTCGGCCGCGCGGGCCACCAGGTCGGCGAGGTCAGCCGGGGCGTGCTCTTCCCCAAGCACCGCGGCGACCTCGCCCAGACGGCGGTCGCGGTCGAGCGCATGCGCGCCGGCCTGATCGAGTCGATGCGCATCCCGACCAACCCGCTCGACGTCCTCGCCCAGCAGATCGTGTCGATGGTGGCGATGGAGGCGTGGTCGGTCGACGACCTGCTCGACCTCGCCCGCCGCTCCGCGTCCTACACCCAGCTGCCGCGCCGGCGCCTTCGACGCGACGCTCGACCTGCTGAGCGGGCGCTACCCGAGCGACGAGTTCGCCGAGCTGCGGCCGCGCATCGTCTGGGACCGCGTCACCGGGCAGCTCACCGGCCGCCCGGGCGCCCAGCGGCTCGCCGTCACCAGCGGCGGCACCATCCCCGACCGCGGGCTGTTCGGGGTGTTCCTCGTCGGGCGGCGAGAGCTGCCGACCGGGGCCGGCGGGTCGGCGAGCTCGACGAGGAGATGGTCTACGAGTCGCGGGTGGGCGACGTCTTCGCGCTCGGCGCGACCAGCTGGCGCATCGAGGACATCACCCACGACCGGGTGCTGGTCACGCCCGCCCCCGGCATCCCCGGGCGGCTGCCGTTCTGGAAGGGCGACGCCCTCGGCCGGCCGGCCGAGCTCGGCGAGGCGATCGGCGCGTTCACCCGCGAGCTCGGGTCGTCGCCGCGCGAGCGCGCCGCGACGCCGCCGCCGAGGAGCGCGGGCTCGACGCCTGCGCCGCGGCCAACCTCGTCGGCTACGTCCACGAGCAGGTCGAGGCCACCGGCGTCCTGCCCAGCGACCGCACCCTCGTGGTCGAGAGGTTCCGCGACGAGCTCGGCGACTGGCGGCTGGTCGTCCACTCCCCGTACGGCACGCCGGTGCACGCGCCCGTGGGCGCTGGCGATCAACGCGCGGCTCCGCGAGCGCTACGGCGTCGACGGCCAGGCCATCGCGTCCGACGACGGCATCGTGATCCGCATCCCCGACACCGATGCCGAGCCGCCCACCGGCGAGGTGATCGCCTTCGAGCCCGACGAGATCGACGACCTCGTGACCCAGGAGGTCGGCGGCTCCGCGCTCTTCGCCTCGCGCTTCCGCGAGTGCGCGGCGCGGGCGCTGCTGCTGCCGCGCCGCGACCCCGGACGCCGCTCGCCCCTGTGGCAGCAGCGGCAGCGCAGCGCCGCCCTGCTCGAGGTCGCCGCAAGTACCCGTCGTTCCCGATCGTGCTCGAGGCGGTCCGCGAGTGCCTGCAGGACGTCTACGACCTGCCCGCCCTGGTCGGCCTGATGCGCAGGGTCGAGCGGCGCGAGGTCGGCATCCACGACGTCGACACGCACCAGCCGTCGCCCTACGCCCGCAGCCTGCTGTTCGGCTACGTCGCCCAGTTCGTCTACGAGGGCGACTCCCCCATCGCCGAGCGCCGGGCAGCCGCCCTCGCGCTCGACCAGGGCCTGCTGGCCGAGCTGCTCGGCCGCGCCGAGCTGCGCGAGCTGCTCGACCCCGAGGTGCTCGCCGAGATCGAGGCCCAGCTCCAGCGCACCGAGCCCGAGCGACGGGCCCGCGACGCCGAGGGCGTCGCCGACCTGCTGCGCTGGCTCGGCCCGCTGACCGGCGACGAGGTCGCCGCCCGCAGCGTCGACGGCGCCGACGTCGCCGACTGGCTGTCGCGCGCTCGCCGACGCCCGCCGGCCGCGGTCCGGGTCCGGATGGCCGGCGAGGAGCGCTGGGCCGCCGATCGAGGACGTCGGGCCGCCTGCGCGACGGGCTCGGGACGCCGGTGCCGCCCGGTGTACCCGACGCCTTCACCGAGCCCGTCGACGACCCGCTCGCCGACCTGGTCGAGTCGCTTCGCGCGCACCCACGGCCCGTTCACGGTCGCCGACGTCGTCGGCCCGGCTCGGCCTCGGCGCGGCGGTCGCCCGCCAGACCCTGCAGCGCCTCGGGGCGCAGGGGCGGGTGCTCGAGGGCGAGTTCCGGCCCGTCCGGCTCCGGCGCCGAGTGGTGCGACGCCGAGGTGCTGCGGCTGCTCCGGCGCCGCTCGCTGGCCCGGCTGCGCCAGGAGGTCGAGCCGGTCGAGCCGGCGGCGCATGGGCCGCTTCCTGCTGGCCTGGCAGCACGTCGACCGGCCCGCCGCGCGGCCGCCCGCGCGGCGTCGACGGGCTGCTGCCAGGTGCGTCGACCAGCTCGCCGGGTACGCCGCACCCGCCTCGGCCTGGGAGTCGCTGATCCTGCCCGCCCGCGCTCGCCCGACTACGAGCCGGCGCTGCTCGACGAGCTGACCGCCTCGGGCGAGGTCACCTGGGTCGGCCACGCGCACGCTGCCCGGCAGCGACGGCTGGGTGTCCCTCCACCTCGGCGACCAGGCACCGCTGACGCTGCCGCTGCCCGAGCCGGCGATCCCGACCGAGCGTCGGCGAGCTCCACCAGGCGGTGCTCGACGCGCTTGGCGCCGGGCGGCGGCGTGGTTCTTCCGCCAGCTGGCCAGGCCGCCACCGGCGGCGACCGACCAGCGCGCTCGCCGACGCGCTCTGGGAGCTGGTCTGGGCCGGCCGGCGTCACCAACGACACGCTGGCGCCGCTGCGCGCGCTCACCGGCTCCGGGTCCGGCCACCCACCGCACCCGCCGTACGCCGCCCGCGCCCGGCCGAGCCGACCGGCCGTGCGTGCCGCGCCGGCCTCCGGCCGGCTCCGGCCACGTCACCGGCCGCTGGGCGCTGCTTCCCGAGGTCGACACCGACCCCACCCGGCGCGCGCACGCGACCGCCGAGCGGATGCTCGAGCGGCACGGCGTCGTGACCCGCGGCGCGGTGATGTCGGAGCGCACCCTGGGCGGGTTCGCCGCCGTCTACAAGGTGCTGTCGGCGTTCGAGGACTCCGGCCGCTGCCGCCGCGGCTACTTCGTCGAGGGCCTCGGCGCCGCCCAGTTCGGCACCGCCGGCGCGATCGACCGGCTGCGCACCTTCGCCGAGCCTCGCGGCCGACCGGGCGTCGGGCCAAGCCCGAGGCGGTCACCCTCGCCGCCACCGACCCGGCCAACCCGTTCGGTGGCGGCCCTGCCCTGGCCGGAGCGCGAGACCTCCGGCGGCCACCGCCCGGGCCGCAAGGCCGGCGCGCTCGTGGTCCTGGTCGACGGCGCGCTCACCCTCTACGTCGAGCGCGGCGGCCGCACCCTGCTCACCTGGACCGACGACGCCGCGCTGCTCGGCCCGGCCGCGCTCTCGCTGTCGGAGGCCGGCCGGCGCGGCGCGCTCGGCCGGCTGACGGTCGAGAAGGCCGACGGCGACGCAGATCCTCGGCGGCGGTTCGACCCCGCTGCGCGAGGCGCTCGACGCGGCCGGCTTCGTGTCGACTCCCCGGGGGCTGAGGCTGCGTGCCTGAGGGCGACACCGTCTGGCGGGCCGCGCGCGCCCTCGACGGCGCGCTGTCGGGCCACACGCTGATCGCCACCGACTTCCGGGTGCCGGCCTTCGCGACCTGGGACCTCGCCGGCTCGACCGTCACCGAGACCGTCTCCCGCGGCAAGCACCTGCTCACCCGCATCGACGGCGACCAGGGTGCCTTCACCCTCCACACCCACCTGAAGATGGAGGGCGGCTGGCGGGTGCTCCGGCCCGGCCAGCGCTGGCCGCGGCCGGCCCACACCGCGCGCGTCGTGCTCACCACCGACACGGCGGTGGCGGTCGGCTTCCCGCTCGGCATCGTCGAGATCGTCGCCCGTGACCGTGAGCCCGACGTCGTCGGCCACCTCGGCCCCGACCTCCTCGGCCCCGACTGGGACCCCGACGAGGCGCGTCCGCCGCCTCCGCGAGCAGCCGGACCGCCCGGTCAAGGAGGCCCTGCTCGACCAGACCCGTCTGGCGGGCGTCGGCAACATGTATGCCAACGAGCTCTGCTTCGTCTCCGGCGTCTCGCCCGAGACCCCGGTCGACCGGGTGCCCGACCTGCGCCGGATGGTGCTCCGCGCCCACCAGATGCTCGACCTCAACCGGCGCCGCGCCCAGCAGTCGACCACCGGCGACCTGGCCCGCGGGCGGCAGTTCTGGGTCTACAACCGCACCGGCGAGCCGTGCCGCCGCTGCGGCACCCGGATCGTGGCGTCGATGCTCGGCCCGGACGGCCAGGAACGTACGACGTTCGCCTGCCCGCGCTGCCAGGCGGAGGTCTAGCGGCGACCGCCGGTCGGGGTCCAGTACCGGTTCACGAGGTCGACCACCTTGAGTGCCACCACGACGCCGGTCAGGACGACGGCCCCGGCCAGCACCAGGGCGAGCTCTTCGGGCCGCAGGCCGGTTCCATCGGTCACCGCTTCGCCGATCCGGCGCGTCGACACCTCCATGCCTTCAGTGTGCGGGAGCCTCCCAAGAGGCGCCATCACCCGACGGGGGTGACGCCGCTCGAGCGAGCCGCTGCGTAGCGTGCCGGAAGCAGTCGCGTCACCCCTTGTCCCACACGACGGCCACGGCCAGGAAGGGCGAGCTGCATGTGGGCCAACCTGATCCCACTGATCATCGGCAGTGCGATCCTGCCGATGCAGATCGTGGTGACGATCGTGCTGCGGCGGTCGAAGGCAGGACTCCTGGCTGCTGCGGCGTTCGTGGCCGGGATGACGGTGCTGCGGCTGGCGCAGGGGCTGGTCCTCGGAGTGCTCCTCGGGTCGGCGCAGTCGATGGAGACCACCCTCCAGACCGGAGCCGGGCCCGTGGTGAGCACCGTCCTCCTGATGGCCGGGATCCTGCTGCTGGCAGCGGGACTGCGTCAGTACCTCACCGGTGAGGACCCCGATGCTCCCCCGCCGCGCTGGATGGGAGTCGCGGTGGCGATGAAGCCAAGCACCGCGTTCGGCTTCGGCATGCTCCTGGTCGCTGTGGGAGGCAAGTGGTGGTTGTTCACCCTGGGCGCCGTCGGCGCCATCGCCGACGCCGACCAGGGGCTGCTCCACAGCACCGTCGACTACCTGATCTTCGTGGCCCTGGCCGAGACCCCGGTGCTCCTGATCGTGCTCGGCTCGGCCCTGGCTCCTCAGCGCTCGGCGCCCGTGCTGGACGCGATCGCGACCTGGATGGAGAAGCACAACCACGCCATCGTGATCGCGGCCTGCGCCGTCTTCGGCGCGTGGTTCGTGGTGACGGCGCTCCGCGACTTCGGCGTGATCTGAACGTCGGTCTCGAGCCGGCGGCGAGCCTCAGGCGGCGGAGGCGACGACCGGGCGACGCGTCGCGATCGGCGTCGGGGCGCTCGCGGCCTCCTCGACCGCGACCGCCTCGGAGACGTCGCGCAGCACCGCGGACAGCGGCGCGTCGAGGGCGGAGCAGAGCGAGGCGAGGAGCTCGGAGGAGGCTTCCTTCTGACCGCGCTCGATCTCGGAGATGTAGCCCAGGCTGACCCGCGCCTCGGCGGAGACCTGGCGGAGCGTCAGCCCCTGCTCGAGGCGGCGCTCACGGAGGACATCGCCGAGAAGTCGGCGGAACAGCGCCATCTCGTCCTCCCTGTCGCCGAGCCTGTATCGACTGCTGGGCCCAACGCTACCCGAGCGGGGGTTGTTCCCGACGGAGGATGCTACACAGCGCGGCCAACGCCTCCCGACAGGCGCGGTCCTGGATCTGGTGGCGGTCGCCCACCAGCTCCATCGAGACCGCGGTGACGCCGTCCGGTCCGGCCACCCCGACGTAGACGGTGCCGACCGGTCTGCCCTCCTGCTGGTCGGGCCCGGCCACCCCCGTCGTCGCCACGGCGTACGACGCGCCGGTCACCGCCCGGCAGCCCTCGGCCATCGCGCGGGCGCACTCGCCCGACACCACGCCGTACTGCTCGACGAGCGCGGCCGGCACCCCGAGCAGCGCCTCCTTGAGCTCGGTGGCGTAGGTGACGAACCCCCCGACGTAGCTCTGCGACGCACCCGGCACCGACGTGACCGCGGCGGCGAGGCGGCCGCCGGTCAGCGACTCGGCCGTGGCGAGGGTCGCTCGGGCCGCGACCAGCAGCGCCAGGGCCTCGGCGGCCACCTCGTCGGGGGACGTCCGGCGTCTCATGCCCGGCAACCTTAGTTGCCGGGTGGCCGGGCGGCGGGCCGCTACGCTCGCCTCCGTGAGCCGCCCGATCGAGAGCTACGCGATGATCGGTGACCGTCACACCGCCGCGCTCGTCGGCACCGACGGTTCGATCGACTGGCTGTGCCTGCCGCGCTTCGACTCCACCGCCTGCTTCGCCGCGATCCTCGGCGACGTCGAGAACGGCCGCTGGCAGCTGTGCCCGGTCGGCGACTACGAGGTGTCCCGCGCCTACGTAGACGACTCGGCTGCCCTGCAGACGACCTTCACCACCGACAGCGGGGTCGTCACCCTGCTCGACGTGATGCCGACCGGCGACGGCCGCATCGACGTCGTCCGCCGCGTCACCGGCGTCAAGGGGACCGTGCGGATGCACCACGAGTGGGTCGTCCGCTTCGAGTACGGCACGGCCAAGCCCTGGGTGCGCCGGCGCCGCGAGGACTCCGACGAGCCGGTGATCACCGCCGTCGTCGGCCCGGACAAGCTCGTGCTCCGCGGGCCCCGGCTGCCGAACCCGTCGGACCACCGTCACGTCGACGACTTCGACGTGCACGAGGGTCAGGTGCTGACCTGGTCGACCACCTGGCTGCCCTCGCACCTGCGGACGCCCGGGCCCCACCGCGCACCTGGTCGACGAGACGATCCACGAGTCGGTCCAGTGGGTCGCCGAGCTGGACCTGACCGACGTCCCCCACGCCGAGGTCGTCCGGCGCTCGCTGCTCACGCTGCACCTGATGACCCACGCCGAGACCGGCGGGATCGTGGCCGCGCCGACCACGTCCCTGCCCGAGGACTTCGGCGGCGAGCGCAACTGGGACTACCGCTACTGCTGGCTCCGCGACGCCGCCCTCACCATCAACGCGCTGATCTCCGCCGGCGCGACGGAGGAGGCGAGGTTCTGGCGCGACTGGCTGCTCCGGGCCGTCGCCGGCGACCCCGCCGACCTGCAGATCATGTACGCCGTCGACGGCTCGCGCCGCCTGGCCGAGTGGACCGTCGACCAGCTGCCCGGCTACGCCGGCTCACGGCCGGTGCGGATCGGCAACGGCGCGGTGGAGCAGCGCCAGACCGACGTCGTCGGCGAGGTGATGCTCGCGCTCGAGGCCGCCCGCGACTCCGGTCTCGGCCACAGCGACGACGCGTGGAGCCTGCAGCAGGTGCTGGTCGACCATCTCGCCGAGACCTGGCAGGACAAGGACAACGGGCTGTGGGAGATCCGCGGCCCGCTGCAGGACTTCACCCATTCCCGGGTGATGGTCTGGGCGGCCTTCGACCGGGCCGTCAAGGCGGTCGAGCGGCACGGGCTGCCGGGCGACGTCGACCGGTGGCGCGACCTGCGCGAGCAGGTGCGCAACGAGGTGCTGGCCTACGGCTACGACGAGACCCGCGGCACGTTCACCCAGCACTACGCGACGAAGGAGGTCGACGCCTCGCTGCTGATGCTGCCGCTGGTCGGGTTCGTCGACGGCGACGGACCCGCGGATGCTCGGGACCATCGAGGCGATCGAGCAGGACCTGATGCGCGACGGCCTGCTGCTGCGCTACCGCACCCAGAGCGGTGTCGACGGGCTCGCCGGCGACGAGCACCCGTTCCTCGCCTGCTCGTTCTGGCTGGTCTCGGCGTACGCCGGCGCCGGGCGCCTCGACGACGCCCACGCCCTCTTCGACCAGCTCTGCGCCCTGCGCAACGACGTCGGGCTGCTCTCCGAGGAGTACGACGCGGACCACCGCCGGATGGTCGGCAACTTCCCGCAGGCCTTCAGCCACCTCACGCTCGTGCAGGCGGCGTTCAAGCTCCGTGAGGCCGCCGCCGGCTGACCGGCGACGGCCCCACGTCCGCCTCAGGCCTTGCCGTTGATGACGGTGACCGTCGTCGTCGCGCTGCCTGCCTTCGTCACGTCGTCGCCGAGGTAGCGCACCTCCACGTGCCGCGTGCCGGCCAACGGGAACGGACCGATGACGGCGCTCGCCGTACCACCGCTCGAGCGGGGCCGAGCCGACCCGGACGCCGTCCACCCAGATCTCGACGGTGCCCGGTCGGGGTGACCCCCTGGGCGCCGGTGACGGTCACGTCGATCCGCGAGGTGCCCTTCTTCTTCTGCACCGTGCTCGGCGTCGCGGTCACGCCGACCGTCGAGCGCCTGCTGGCTGAAGGGCGCGTCGAGGCCGACCAGCTCCGGGTTGTGGTCGGAGGCCCGGAACTGGTCAGGCGGCGTAGAGCAGCTCGGCGTTGTAGTTGTAGCGGCTGTACTCGAAGGCCACGGACTCCTCGGCGTTGATCTGCCAGACGTCACGCCCGGTGACCATGGTGGCGGCCGCCGGGTTGGCGAGCACGTGGTCGAGCGAGCCGGCCTGCCCGTCGAACTCGTAGGAGGTGTCGCGCGGGTCGTCGCTGGGCTGGTTGACGAACCCGTTCTGGTAGAGCACCTGCATCGGGTCCTCCTGGGTGTAGGAGTTGAAGTCTCCGGTCAGGAAGATCTTGTTGGTGCCGTCGCTCTGGGCGGTCGCCTTGGCGAAGTCGACCAGCGCGCGGGCCTGGCGGACCCGGTCGCCGTTGAAGGCGCCCTGGATGCCGTTGGCGTTGTCGCCGGTCGCGGGCGGCTTGCTGTCGCCCTTCGACTTGAGGTGGTTGACGACCACCAGGAAGCCGTCGGAGTCGAGCGCGCCCTTGCGCTTGAACTCCTGGGCCAGCGGCTCGCGCGCGTTGGCGAACGGCTGGCCGGGGCCGGACTGGTCGGACAGCACCGTCGAGCCGCCGACCAGCGCGACCTTGCTCGGGTTGTAGATGAACGCCGTGCGGATCACGTCCTGCTCGGCCGTCGGCGGCAGGGCGGCCGGGTCGGGCGACGGGGCGTAGGCCCAGCGCGTCGTACCGGCGTCGGCGTTGAGGGCGTCGACCAGGGACCTCAGGGCGTCGTCGCGGTCGCTCTCGCCGAGGGCCGAGGAGTTCTCGATCTCCTCCAGCGACAAGATGTCGGCGTCCATCGTGTTGATCGCCTTGACCTCCTTGGCCCGCTGCCGCTCGAGGTCGGCGTTCGGGTCGGCGAGGTCGGTGCCACCGCTGGACTGGGCCGCACCGCGCGGACCGTTGTCGGAGCAGGTGTTGTCCGTGACCGGGTCACCGGTGCGGTCGTTGTAGAACGAGCAGGTGTGCCCGGCGGCCACCCAGTCGGCGCCGGTGGTGTTGAAGTAGTTGAGCACGTTGAAGGTGCCGAGCCTGAGGTCGCCACCCACGGCCTGCGGGCGCTGGTTGGCGGTCCGGGTGTCGCCGAAGGTCGCGACGTCGGAGCCGTCGTCGGTGACCTGGTGGGTCGGCTGGAGCTCCCACAGGTTGTTGCGGAAGTCGAGGATCACCGGCTCGTGCAGCGTCGCGGAGGAGCCGATCCGGACCGGGTTGTCGGGGCGCAGCCACGGCATCGACGACGTTCTTCGACGTGCGTCAGGTAGTTGGCGCTCGACCCGTCGTTGAGGACGACGCCGCGCGCCGCGTTGTCGGCCTGGACCGCCGCGACCCCGGCGGGGTCGAGGTTGGGGTTGTAGAGGTCGGTCGGCTGCCAGAGCTGGTGGTCGCCCGTGGCGAGGCCGATCTCGCCGTACTGGTTGGTCTCGTAGTTGTCGGTCACCGTGAACCGGTCGGTGGGGGCGATCAGCTCGCTCTCGTGGGCCTCGCGGCCCGCCGTGGTGGTCGGGTAGGCGATCGCGCGGGCGGTCACCCCGCCCAGCGGCGGGGCACCGAGGTCGTGGACGTCGGCGGCGTCGACGCTGAGCTCGGTCAGGCCGTTGAACTCGCTCACGGCGCCGGTGACCTCGACGTACTGGCCGACCTGGACCGTCACCGCTCCGGCCGGCTGGTGCACGAAGATCGCGTCGGAGGCGCCCGGGGTGGCGTCGGTCGCCGGTGCCGGTGCCGTCGGTCTGGAGCACGTAGCCGAAGAAGCCGCCGGTCGGGTAGCGCCGCGGTGACGACGCCCCGGGTGCACGGCGCGCCGCCCGGCCAGCGGCGAGGTGTCACCCGTGCCCTGGATCTCGGCGATCGTGGCAGCCACCGGCGGCGGGGGCGGCGTGGCGTGGCAGGCGCTGCCGCACGCTGTCGGGGTGGGCGGGTTGGACAGCGAGAAGTCGCTGCTGTTGCGGTTGGTGTCGGTGCCTGCGGCGTCGCGAGTGACGGACTGGGGGTTGCTGGTGCCGGGAGCCGGGGCGCTGCCCTCGTAGCTGGTCGCGGTCGAGCCCCAGCCGACGAAGTCGAGGACGTGGGTGCTGGAGATCGGCGTTGGTGCCCGGGTCCAGCGGCCCGGCCTGGTCGGCGATGAAGACCTGGCCACCGGCCCCGCCCATGCTGAGGGTGCTGGTCAGGTCGGGCATGGGCAGGTCCTGGGTGCCGCCGAGGCCGGCCACCCCGCTGACCAGGAACGTGCCGCCGGCCGGCAGGTCGACGCTGGGCAGCGCAGCCACGTTGCTCCCGCTGGGCGCGCCCGTGCCGGTGGCGGAGCGGTACTGCACCGAGAGGCCGCCCAGCAGACATCGCGTGATCGGTGGTGTTGCGCAGCTCGACGAAGTCGAACTTGTACAGGGCGCCGGAGTTGCCACCGCCGCCGTAGGCCTCGTTGACGACGAGGCCCGGGCCGGAGGTGTTGGCGTGGGCAGGGGCGACGCCGGCCAGACCGGCCGCGGCGACGGCGAGGGTGGCCGTGCCGGTGAGCGCGCGCCTGATGAGCGCGCGGGTGTCGTGAGACATGGGGTGGAGGAACCTTTCCGAGAGCCGAGAAGCGGCCACGCGTCGAGAGCGACGCGGTGTGGCCGCCGTCACCCTAGTCGGAACGATCGCCCGAGCACACCCACGGGCCGTGACGTCGGCGTGAACGTCAGGTGGCGCGGAGCGTGGCTCGCTGGCGCCAGACGTCGCGGAAGAACTCGTAGCCGGACCACATCGTCATCGCGACGGCTGCGGCCAGGGTCGCCTCGAAGGCGTAGAAGAGCACCAGCCCGACCTGGTCGAGCGGCCCGGTCAGCTGACGCAGCGGCAGCGACAAGCCGGTCAGGGCGACCGCCTGGAGGACGGTCTTGACCTTGCCGCTGTAGGCCGCGGCCACCACCACGCGCTTCAGGATCGACAGCCGCAGCAGGGTCACCGACCACTCCCGCAGCAGGACGATGATCGTGACCCACCACCAGATGTCGCCGACGATCGAGAGCCCGATGAAGGCCATCCCGGTCATCGCCTTGTCGGCGATCGGGTCGGCGATCTTGCCGAAGTTGGTGACCAGGCCGCGCGACCGCGCGATGTCGCCGTCGATCTTGTCGGTGACCATCGCCACGAAGAACAAGATCGCCGCGACGGTCCGCCACAGGATCGAGTCGCCACCGTCCTGCAGCAGCGCGACGCCGTAGAACGGCACGATCAGGATCCGGATCCCGGTCAGCACGTTGGGCAGGTTCCAGTTGCCGGAGGTGCCCGACCTCGTCGCTCATCGGCCACGACCCCGGACCGGCCGGTGGCGAGCAGGTCGGCGCCCTCGCTGCCGACGACGACGGCAGCCACGAGGTCGCCGACCGCATGGGTCGCCGCTGGTCAGGCGGGTGGTGCCGTCGACCTCGGGCCCCTGGTGGTCGGCGCGGCCCTCGGCCCGGCACCCGTCGGTCGGGTCGTCCACGGACTCGACCAGGACCGTGACCCGCTCGCCGACGCGCTCCTCGGCGCGCTCGGCGGTCAGCTGCTCGACGAGGTCGGTGACCTGCTCGACCCGGGCCCGGATCTCGTCGTCGTCGAGCTTGCCGGTCAGCGTCGCCGCCTCGGTGCCGTCCTCGTCGGAGTAGCCGAAGACCCCGGTCACGTCGAGGCGCGCGGCGACCAGGAAGTCGCAGAGCGTCTGCAGGTCGTCGTCGGTCTCGCCGGGGAAGCCGACGATCACGTTGGAGCGGACGCCGGCGCGCGGGGTCAGCGATCGGACCCGCTCGAGCAGGCCGAGGAAGCTGTCGGGGTCGCCGAAGCGTCGCATCCGGCGTAGCACCGACGGGCTGGCGTGCTGGAAGGAGAGGTCGAAGTAGTCGCACACGCCCTCGGTGGCGGCGATCGCCTCGACCAGGCCGGGCCGCGTCTCGGCGGGCTGGAGGTAGGACACGCGGACCCGGTCGAGGCCCTCGATCGCAGCCGAGCTCGGGCAGGAGCGTCTCGAGCAGTCGGAGGTCGCCGAGGTCCTTGCCGTAGGAGGTGGTGTTCTCGCTGACCAGGAAGACCTCGCGGACTCCCTTCGCCGGCCAGCCACCGGGCCTCGGCCAGCACGTCGGAGGGGCGTCGGCTCACGAACGAGCCGCGGAAGCTCGGGATCGCGCAGAAGGAGCACCGGCGGTCGCAGCCGCTGGCCAGCTTGAGCGGAGACATCGGTCCGCCGTCGAGGCGGCGGCGTATGGCGCGTGGGCCGCTCGCCGGCGCGCCGGTCAGGACCTCGTCGGTCGAGGCGGTCGTGGACAGCCCCATCCCGGGCACCGACACCGTCGACGCGTCGCGCTCGACGGGGGTGATCGGCAGCAGGAGGCGCCGGTCGTGGGGGGTGTGCGGGTGGAGGGTCTCGCCGGCCAGGATCGACCGAAGTCTGGAGGCGATGTCGGGGTAGTCGTCGAACCCGAGCACGGCGTCGGCCTCGGGCAGCGACGCGGCGAGGTCCTTGCCGTAGCGCTCGGCCAGGCACCCGACGGCGACCACGGCGCGGGTCTGCCCGCTGCCCTTGAGGTCGGCCGCCGCCAGGAGCGTGTCGACGGAGTCCTTCTTCGCCGCCTCGACGAAGCCGCAGGTGTTCACCACGACGGTCTCGGCGTCCTCCGGGTCGTCGACGAGGAGGAAACCGTCGGCGGCGAGCCGACCGGCGAGCTCCTCGGAGTCGACGTCGTTGCGGGCGCAGCCGAGCGTCACCAGGGCGACCGTGACGTCGCGGGCGTCGCGGACGTCTCCGTGCTGGTCAGGGGTGGTGGTGGACATCGCCCCCTGAGTATGCCGCCCCGGGCTCAGCGGTCGCGCATCGCAGTCACCGCGCGACGTAGGACTGGGTGGCAGGTCTTCCCGCGGGCCCCATCCGCCCGCGGTCGTGACCGGCCACGCGTCACCCGGACGGCGCCGTCGGTGGACTGGATCCGGATCGGCGGGGCGGCACGGAGCGCGTGGCTCTGGCCGTAGGCGAGGTCACCGGAGAAGACGAGGCGGTCGTTGCCGTCGCGGACGACGACGCGGGCACCGCCCGCGGTCGCGGTCAGGGTCACCGGGACGGGCTTGGCCGTCGTCGTGGTCACGTGGTTGGGTCCGCCGGAGCCGCTGAGGACTGCGCGGTCCGCCACGGGCGCGGAGCCGCCGGTCGCCAACCGGGCGACCGACCAGCAGAGGATCAGCGCCATCACGGCGGCGACCAGGACCGACCAGTTGGGGCCGCCGCGCGTGGCGCGCATCGAGCCGGCACCGGCCAGCTCGGCCTCGAATACCCGGCGCGGGTCGATCGGCGCGTCGGCGTAGCGCTCGTCGTAGGAAGCCAGGAGCGGGGTGACGTCGAGCGCCGAGCACCCGGGCGAGCGTGCGCAGGTGGCCCCGCGCGTAGAAGTCGCCGCCGCAGGCGCTGAAGTCGTCGACCTCGAGCGCCTCGATCACGTGGGGCCGGATCCGGGTGCGCTCGGCGAGCTGGTCGACGCTCAGGCCGAGGCGGACCCGGGCGGCGGCCAGCTCGGGCCCGATCACCGGGTCGGCGGGGGGCTCGACGACGTAGTCGTCGATGAGGAGAGGCGGCTCCACCTCGGGCTGCACCTCGAAGGCTGCTGCAGGCTCGGCGGCGAGCTGGTCCCAGACCTGGGTCTCCTCGTCGACGCTCGGCGCGGACCTCGTGATGGAGGTCGGCGCGGGCCGCGGCCACGGTGTCGCGGGCCGGCTCGGGGGTCTGGCTGGCGACCAGCGGCGGGACCAGCGGGATCGGGGCGACTCGCCGTCGGCGGCTCGTCCCGGTGCTCGTCCCAGCCGTGGTCCCGGCCCTCGCCCAGCCCGTCCTGGGCCTCGTCGTCCCAGCCCTTGTCGTCGCCGGTGCGGTCGAAGCGGGCGGCGAGGTCGGAGATCCACCGGGCGACCGCCGGGCGTGGGTCGGGGAAGCGTCGGGCCGGCGCCTCGGCGTCGGCTCCTGCCTCGCGCCGGCGACTTCGCACTCGACTGTCCTCGGGCTCGCGGGGCGACCGACGGTGGCCCGGCCGTCGGCCAGCGCGCGGAGGGTCTCGGTGAGGTCGGGGCCGGCGCCGACGACGCGCGTCGCGAGACCCAGCGGGGTGGCCAGCGGAGCGCCGCGGAGCCGGCGGTTGGTGCGGGCGATCCGCCGGGCGGGCGGGTCGAGGTCTTCGAGCACCCGTGCCGACGCAGGTCGGGCGTAGCCACCAGCAGCCCGTCGCGCCAGCCGCGACGCGGTCGGTGCTCGAGCACCTGGAGACCGGCCCAGGGCAGGCCGACCCAGGTCCGGCCGAGCCGCAGCCGGACCCCGAGCTCGTCGGCGACGAGCAGCGGCGTGCGCGCGTCGACCAGGGCCGCGAGCTCGACCACGCCGATCACGCCGAGCACGACCGCGAGGGCCCAGTCGAGGAGGCCGCCGCCGTTGACGGCGCGGGCCAGGTAGGCGACGGCGGTCAGCGAGGCGCCGGCGCCGAGCGCGACTGCGAGCCCGGCCCGGCGTCGTACCTCGACGACCTGGTCGGGCGCGGTGGGCGGCTCGCCGATCGTCTCGATCGGCTCGCTCGCTCGCTGCCGCCGCCGCTGTCGCTGTCGGTGGTCAGGTCGGTGTCGATGCTCATCAGGCCCCCATCTCCCCGTGCAGGGTGGCGATCACGCTGTCGATCTCGTCGGGTTTGACCAGGACGTCGCGGGCCTTGGAGCCCTCGGAGGGCCCGACGACGCCGCGGCTCTCGAGGATGTCCATCAGCCGGCCCGCCTTGGCGAAGCCGACCCGGAGCTTGCGCTGCAGCATCGAGGTCGACCCGAACTGCGTCGACACCACCAGCTCGACGGCCTGGACCACGAGGTCGAGGTCGTCGCCGATGTCGTCGTCGAGCTCGCGCTTGCTCTGCTGCGGTGCGGTGACGTCGTCGCGGTAGCTCGGCTGCAGCTGCTTCTTGCAGTGGGCCACCACCTGGTGGATCTCGGCCTCGGTGACCCAGGAGCCCTGGACCCGCACGGGCTTCGAGGCACCCATCGGCAGGAACAGCCCGTCGCCCTGGCCGACCAGCTTCTCTGCACCCGGGGTGTCGAGGATGACCCGGCTGTCGGCCAGGCTCGAGGTGGCGAACGCCAGCCGCGACGGCACGTTGGCCTTGATCAGGCCGGTGACGACGTCGACGCTCGGGCGCTGCGTGGCGAGCACCAGGTGGATGCCGGCGGCACGGGCCAGCTGGGTGATCCGGACGATGGCGTCCTCGACGTCGCGGGGGGCGACCATCATCAGGTCGGCCAGCTCGTCGACCACGACCACGAGATAGGGGTACGGCGCGACCTCGCGCTCGCTGCCCGGCGGCACCTTCACCTTGCCGGCCCGCACCGCCTTGTTGAAGTCGTCGACGTGGCGGAAGCCGAAGTTGGCCAGGTCGTCGTAGCGCAGGTCCATCTCGCGCACCACCCACGCCAGGGCCTCGGCGGCCTTCTTGGGGTTGGTGATGATCGGGGTGATCAGGTGGGGAATGCCCTCGTAGGCGTTGAGCTCGACCCGCTTGGGGTCGACCAGGATCAACCGCACCTCGTCGGGCGTGGAGCGCATCAGCAGCGAGCTGATCATCGAGTTGATGAAGCTCGACTTGCCGGACCCGGTGGCGCCGGCGACCAGGAGGTGGGGCATCTTGGCCAGGTTGGCGACCACGAAGCCGCCCTCGACGTCCTTGCCGAGGCCCACCACGAGCGGGTGGTGGTCGGACCGTGCGGTGTTGCTGCGGAGCACGTCGCCGAGGGAGACGATCTCCTTGTCGGCGTTGGGGATCTCGATGCCGATCGCGGACTTGCCCGGGATCGGGCTCAGGATCCGCACGTCGGCGCTGGCGACGGCGTAGGCGATGTTCTTCGACAGCGCGGTGACCTTCTCGACCTTGACCGCCGGGCCGACCTCGACCTCGTAGCGGGTGACCGTCGGGCCGCGGGTGTAGCCGGTGACCTGGGCGTCGATGCCGAACTCGTCGAGCACGTTGGTGAGGCGGCCGACGACGTCGTCGCTGGCGCGGGAGCGGGCCTTGTGCACCGACCCCGGCTTCAGCACCTCGTTGGGCGGCAGCGCGTAGATGATGTCGCCGGCCAGCTCGAGCTGCTCGGCCCGGTGCGGGATGGGGGCGTGGGGCGGCGCGACCAGGTCGGTGGCCGTGTCGGCCCCTTCGCGCGTGGTCGGCGACGGCGATCGCCTGGGTGGAGTCGGCGTCGGTGTCGTCCGACCCGCGGCGCCGGCGCTTCTTCAGCTCGCGGTCGCTGAGACCCTGCTCGCCGAGGAGGGGGCTGTCGTAGGCCGGGTCACCCGGCTCGAGGTCGAGGTCGTCGGCGAGCGGGCCACGGCGGCGGCTGCGCACGCCGTTCTCCGGCAGGTCGGACTCGTCGTCGGCGGGGGTGCGACCGAGCATCCGGTCGCGCAGCGCCCTGACCTTGACCGGCACCTGGTAGAGCGGGGTCGCGGTGATCACCAGGACGCCGAACACGGCCAGGAGCAGGAGCAGCGGCACGACGACGTAGGGCGTGCGGAGCAGGTCGAGCAGCAGGCTCGACACGACGTAGCCGACCGCTCCCCCGGCGCCTCTGAGGTCGGAGGTGTCGCCGTTGACCGGGTGGGGGTTGCCGGCGGCGATGTGGACGACGCCGAGGACCCCGAAGGACGAGCGCGACCCAGCCGACGACCTGGCGGCCGGCCGGCCCGTTGTGCTCGGGGTCGCGCATGTTGCGCCAGCCGACCCAGACCAGGATCAGCGGCACCAGCCAGCCGACCTTGCCGACCGACCCGTTGACCATGGTGCGGGCGCCGTTCATGAGCGCGCCGGGGATCTCCCACCACACGGCGGCAGCGACGACGACGGCCAGGGCGAACAGGAACAGGCCCACCCCGTCGCGGCGGTGCTCGGGCTCGAGGTCGCGGGCGGTCTTGCCGATCCGGCGCGCGACGGCGCCGACGGCGTGGGCGATTCCGAGCCAGAGTGCGGCCAGGCCGCGGCCGCAGGCCAAGAACAGCCGCGCGACCGGACCGCGCCCGGACCGGACCGCGCGCGGCGCGGGACGGCGCTTGCGTGCGGACGTGCGGGAGCGTTTCGTCGTACTCCGCGAACGCGAGCTCGAGCCCGACCTGCTCCGAGAGCCCGAGGAGCTCTTGGTGCCTTTGCTGGACGTGCTCTTGCTTCGCGAACCCGGCGGGGAAGACGTACGGGTCGCCATGGTGAGGAATCTAGGTCACAGTCACACCAGTCACACGGATCACACGCCGCACAGGAGGCGTCATCTGCGCTCGAGCAGGCCCCGGACGTACTGAGCCTGGCCGAGGTGGGCGTTCACCTCGTTGACCACGCTCACCAAGCGCACCCCGAGCGTGACCGGTGGGTCCCACCGCTCGTCGACGACCCGGTCGAGGTCGTCGGGCTCGAGGGTGATCACGTAGGCAGCGGTGCGGGCCGCGACGGCGTCGTAGTAGCCGGCGAGGAGGTCGCCGCTGACCCGGACCTTGCCGACGTCGGCGCTGGTCATGCCGTAGCCGTGCTCGCCGGTCGCGAACGGCAGCCCGAACCGGTCGGCCCACCCCTCGGCGGTCCACGCCTGCTCCTCGCCCGCCACGTCGGCGACGTGGTCGTCCTCGATCCGGGTGAGGTGCCACACCAGCCAGGCGATGGAGTTGGCCTCGGGGTCGGGCCGCCAGGCCAGGTCGTCGACGCTGAGGCCGGCGACGAGGTCGGGCATCTGCTCACGCACGCGGCCGAGGGAGTCGTGCAGAAGGTCGCTCACATCCATGCCGACACTCTGGCACCTCCCACCGACAGCCCGCACCGACCACCGCACCGACGGCCGCAGAGGTCTGCCATGCTCCGCGGGTGACCGGCGTCGAGCTCATCTGGCTGCTCCCTGCCCTCCTCGCGCTCGTCGACTGGTACGCCGTGTGGCGAGGCGACCACCGTACGGAGACCTGGGCCAAGCCCGCCGTCCTCGTCGCGCTGATCGTGACCGCGCTCGTGCTCGGCGCCACGGACTCCGCGGCCGGCCGCTGGCTCCTGGTCGCGCTCGTCTTCGGACTGGCCGGCGACGTCCTCCTCCTGGAGAAGTCCGACCGCCGCTTCCAGCTCGGTCTGGCGGCGTTCCTGGTCGGGCACCTGGCCTTCGTGGTCGCGTTCACCCGGCTCGGTCTCGAGCCGCCGGGCTGGGCGTGGCTGGCCTGGGTCGTCCTGCTGGTGTGCCTGCTGTTCACCCGGCAGGTCGCGCCCGCGACCTACGTCCGCTCCGGCTGGGCGCTGGCCGCGCCGGTGGCCCTCTACACCGTGGTGATCGGGGCGATGGTGATCGTCGCGTTCGACACCGGCGAGCCCCTGATCGCGATCGGCGCCACCGTGTTCGCGACCAGCGACTCGGTGCTCGGCGGTCGACCGGTTCGTGAGTCCCAAGCCCTGGGCGCCGGTGGTGGTGATGGTGACCTACCACGTCGGCCAGGCGCTGATCATCGCAGGTGTGCTGGCCGCCGCGTCCTGACGTCGCCTGGCGGCATGATGGGGTGCGTGACACGCGCGCGCTCGACGTTCCTGGCAGCTGCGGAGGCCTTCGTCGGCCAGGTTGGCCGGATCCCGCTCGACCGGCTCACCGGTCCCGGGCTCGGCGACTGGGACCTGCGCTCCCTGGTCGGCCACACGTCCCGCTCGCTGATCACGGTGGAGACCTACCTCGACCAGCCCGCCGCAGAGGTCGCCGTGCCGACCGCGTCTGCCTACTACCTCGCCATCGCCGAGTCGGGCGGCGCGAGCGGGCCCGAGGTCCTCGAGCGCGGCCGCGAGGCGGGGCTGGCCCTCGGCGACGACCCGGTCGCTTTCGTCCGCGACCTGGCCGCGCGGGTCCAGGAGAAGCTCGCGCCGTACGACGACGGCCATGTCCTCACCACCATCGCCGGCGGGATGCCCCTGGGCGAGTACCTCCGTACCCGCATCTTCGAGCTGGTCGTGCACGGCCTGGACCTCGAGCGGGCCTGCGGGGTAGCGGCTGGCTCCGGGTCGGACGCGCTCGTCGACGCGACCACGCTCGCTGCGGAGGTCGCGGTGCTCAACGACCGGGGCCCGGAGCTGCTCCTGGCGCTCACCGGGCGGGCCGCCCTCCCGGCCGGCTTCAGCGTGGTCTAGCTCCCGGCCTATGCCTCGATGACCACCGGGATGATCATCGGGCGCCGGCGGCAGCTCGCGGTTGACCCAGCGGCCCGACGACGCGACGGACGATCTGCTGGAGCTGGTAGGGGTCGTCGGCGCCCTCGCGGATGGCCGCGTCGAGCGCGTCGATGATCGGCTGCTTGATCGCGTCGAAGGTCTTAGTCGTCCTCGGCGAAGCCGCGGGCGTGGATCTCGGGCCCGCTGCGACCTTGCCGCTCACCGAGTCGATGACGACGATCACCGAGACGAAGCCCTCCTCGCCGAGGATCCGGCGGTCCTTGAGGTCGGACTCGGTGATGTCGCCGATGTTGGAGCCGTCGACGAAGACGTAGCCGCAGTCGACCTTGCCGGCGATGCTCGCCGACCCGTCGATGAGGTCGACGACGACGCCGTCCTCGGCGATCACGACGTTCTCGACGCCGGTCGCCCGGGCGAGCGTCGGCGTTGGCCTTCATGTGGCGGTACTCGCCGTGCACCGGCAGCACGTTGCGCGGCTTGACGATGTTGTAGGCGTAGAGCAGCTCCCCGGCGCTGGCGTGGCCGGAGACGTGGACGTTGGCGTTGCCCTTGTGGACGACGTTCGGCGCCGAGGCGGGTCAGGCCGTTGATGACCTTGAACACGGCGTTCTCGTTGCCGGGGATCAGCGAGCTGGCCAGGATGACGGTGTCGCCCTCCTCGATGTGGACGAACGTGGTGGTTGCGCTGCGCGATCCGGCTCAGCGCCGACATCGGCTCGCCCTGGCTGCCGGTGGAGATCAGCACCTGGCGCTCGGGAGGCGAGGTCGGCGAGGTCCTTGGCGTCGACCATCACGCCGGGCGGGACGTGGAGGTAGCCGAGGTCCTGGGCGATGCCCATGTTGCGGACCATCGACCGGCCGACGTAGCCGCACCTTGCGGCCGTGGGCGACGGCGGCGTCGAGGACCTGCTGCACGCGGTGCACGTGGGAGGCGAAGCAGGCCACGATGATCCGCTGGTCGCTGTCGTGGAAGACCCGGTCGAGCACCGGCGCCGATCTCCTGCTCGGAGGTCGTGAAACCCGGGCACCTCGGCGTTGGTGGAGTCGGTGAGGAAGAGGTCGACACCCTCCTCACCGAGCCGCGCGAAGGCCCGGAGGTCGGTGATCCGGCCGTCGAGCGGGAGCTGGTCCATCTTGAAGTCGCCGGTGTGCAGCACCAGTGCGGTGCCGGTGCGGATGGCGACGGCGAGCGCGTCGGGGATCGAGTGGTTGACCGCCATGAACTCGAGCTCGTAGGGACCGAGCGTGAGCCGGTCGCCGGCCTTCACCTTGTGGTGGACGGTCTCCTTGAGACGGTGCTCGCGGAGCTTGGAGTCGAGCAGGGCCAGGGTCAGCTCGGAGCCGACGAGCGGGATGTCGCCGCGCTCGCGGAGCAGGTACGGCGTGGCGCCGATGTGGTCCTCGTGGCCGTGGGTGAGCACCAGCGCCTCGACCTGGTCGAGGCGGTCTCGGATGGCGTCGAAGTCGGGGAGGATCAGGTCGACGCCCGGGTGGTTCTCCTCCGGGAAGAGCACGCCGCAGTCGACGATCAGCAGCCGCTCGTCGTACTCGAAGACGGTCATGTTGCGGCCGACCTCGCCGAGCCCGCCGAGCGGGATGATCCGTGAGCCGCTCCCTTCGGCAGTGTGGCCGGTGCGGAGAGCTCGGGATGCGGGTGGCTCAAAGGTGTTCTTCCGTCGTCTGATGGCGTGCGCCCTCAGAGGAGGTGGGACAGCCTCGAGGCCGACGCGCAGCGTCGTCGACCTCCTCGTCCGTCAGGGGGACGAGCGGCCAGCGGACGTTGCGGTTGTCGAGCACGCCGAGGAGCTGGAGGCGCGCCTTGGCGGTGGTGGCGCCGTAGTTGGGGACACCCATGATCGCGCGGGTGGCCGGCAGCAGCGCTGGTAGGTGCGCAGCGCCGCGGTGGTGTTGCCGTCGAGGAAGTCCTCGATCATCTACCGGATCTGGTGACCACCCGACGTGGCCGACCACGCTGATCACGCCGCTGGCGCCGTGGGCGAGCCAGCCGAGGTTGGAGACGTCGTCGCCGCTGTAGACGGCGTAGCCCATCTCGATCAGCTCGACCCCGCGGGCGAAGTCGCCGACGGCGTCCTTGATCGCGACGACGGTGTCGCCCTTGATCCGCGGCGAAGGTCTCGAGGCTGATCTGGGTCGCGGTGCGTCCCGGGACGTCGTAGAGGATCGACCGGCGTGCCGGTCGCGGCCACGACCTGCTGGAAGTGGTGGAGGATGCCGGCCTGGCCCGGCTTGCTGTAGTAGGGCGTGACGAGCAGCAGGGCGTCGGCGCCCAGCTTCTCGGCCTGCTGCGCCAGCTCGATGCTGTGGGCGGTGGCGTTGGTGCCGACGCCGGCCACCACGGTCGCCCGGTCGCCGACGGCGTCCTTGACCGCGCGCAGGATCTCGCCGGTCTCGGACACGCTGGTCAGGTCGGGCTCTCGCCCGTCGTACCGCTGACGACGACGCCGTCGTGGCCGTGCTCGACGAGGTGGTGGGCGATGGCCGCCGTGCCGTCGAGGTCGACGGCTCCGTCGTCGGTGAACGCCGTGGCCATCGCCGTGAGCATCCGCCCGAAGGGCGCCGGTGACGTCATGGGGTCAGGCTACTGCGGCATGCTGGCCTCATGGTGGTCCTGGTGCCGCGGCAGCTGCAGATGACGGGTATGACCGGCAACGTCCCCTACTACGGCGGGCGCCTCTCCCCCGCGCAGGCCTACGCCGCCTCGCACCCGCGCGCGGCCCCGCCACCGGCCCCGCCGCCGCCGAGGGCTCCGACACCGCCGTCGGCTCCCCCGCGCCCGGACCCGGTCGAGGCGCTCGACGGGCTGCTGGAGTCGGGGGTGATCTCCGAGGAGGAGTACCACCAGCTGCGCGACCGGCTGGCGCCATGACCGGGCCGGTCCAGGTGATCGTGGTCGGCTTCGAGCAGCCGTCGTTCAGCGGTGAGGTGCTGGCCGAGCTCGCCCGGCTCCGGAAGGAGGGCGTGGTGCGGCTGGTCGACGTCCTGCTCGTCAGCCGCGACGACGACGGCTCGTTCGAGACGCTGCCCCCACCGCCGGGAGCCGAGCCCGCGCTCGGCCGGATCGCCGCCGCGCTGCTCGGCACCGAGGACACCCTCGCGGGCAGCGACGACGAAGGGGACGCGGACGGCGAGGGCTCCTGGTCGCTGGCCGACGCGGTCCCACCGGGGGTGTCGCCGCGGTCGCCCTGATCGAGCACCTGTGGGCGAGCCGCCTGGTGGAGACCATCCAGGGCGTCGGTGGGGTGACCTTGGCCGAGGGCTGGCTGTCGGCGGACGACCGGGCCCGGCTGCCCGACGGAGGAGCATCATGACTACCCAGATCGGGTGATCCCCACCCGGTCAGCGCCTGGCAGCGTCGGCGGCGACAACGACCGACGTGGACCGCGACACGGTTCCCGCAAGAGAGGTGAAGCATGAGTGAGTTCGACGTAGGTCCCATCGACTACTTCGCCATCGAGTTCCCCACCCGCAACCTGCAGGGCGAGGGCATGGCCGTCCTGGTCGACCTCGTCGACCGCGGCATCATCCGGGTGCTCGACGCCAGGTTCGCGGTCAAGGACGAGGACGGCTCGTTCACCGCGGTGGCCCTCACCGACCTCGACGGTGACGGCACTCTCGACCTGGCCGTCTTCGAAGGAGTCGAGTCCGGCCTGCTGGACGACGACGACATCAGCGAGGCGGTGTCCCTCATCGAGCCCGGGCACGGCGTGGCCCTGCTGGTCTACGAGAACACCTGGGCCGGCCCGTTCGTCTCCGCGATGCGCCGCGTGGGCGCCGAGCTGATCGCCGGCGGCCGCATCCCCGCGGAGGACGTCGTCGCGGCGCTCGACGCCCTCGAGTCCGCCGACGCCTGACCCACCTTCCACCCACATCAGACCCGACCCAAGGAGCACAGCATGGGACTAGTCAGAGGCATGGCCCGCACCGCGGTCGTGGCCGGTACGGCCACGGCGGTGTCCAACCGAGTGTCGCGCCGGCAGGCGAGCCGCTGGGCCGAGCAGGACGCCCCGCAGCAGCAGCAGTACGCCGAGCCGCAGCAGCAGCAGTACGCCGAGCCCGTCTACCAGGAGGCCCCGCCGGCCGCAGCGGCCGGAGGTCGACCCCCTGGAGCAGCTGAAGAAGCTCGGTGAGCTGAAGGCGGCCGGTGTCCTCACCGAGGAGGAGTTCGCCGCACAGAAGGCGAAGATCCTCGCCGGGTAGTCACCCGCAGCCGTCCTCAGACCTGAGGGAGCACCTCGGCGGCGACCAGCTCGAGGTGGTCGAGGTCGTGCAGGTCGAGCACCTGGAGGTAGGCGCGCTGCGTGCCGAGCTCGGCGAAGCGGCCGAGCTTGTCGACGACCTCCTGCGGTGAGCCGGCGAGCCCGTCGGCCCGCAGCTGGTCGGGCTCGCGGCCGATGGCGTCGGCCCGACGACGAAGGACGTCGTCGGTGTCGCCGCAGCAGACCACCTGGGCGACGGAGTAGACCAGGTCGTCCGGGTCGCGGTCGACCTCGCGGCAGGCGGCGCGGACGCGGTCGAACTGACTGCCCGCTGGTCTCCTTGTCGCTGAAGCCGATGTTGAACTCCGCGGCGTAGCGCGCGGCCAGCGCCGGCGTACGGCGTGGGCCGTGGCCGCCGACGATCAGCGGCGGGCCGGGCCGCTGGCGCGGCTTGGGCAGGCCGGGCGAGTCGGTGACCTGCGTGGTGGTGCCCGGCGTAGGAGAAGGTCTCGCCGTCGGGCGTCGACCACAGGCCACTGAGGATCGCCAGGGTGTCCTCGAGCCGGTCGAAGCGCTCGGGGGTCGGCGGGAAGGGGATCGCGTACGCGGCGTGCTCCGCGTCGTACCACCCGGCGCCGAGGCCGAGCTCGACCCGGCCCGCCGCTCATCTGGTCGACCTGGGCCACCGAGATCGCCAGCGGTCCGGGGTAGCGGAAGGTCGCCGAGGTCACCATCGTGCCGAGCCGGATGGTGCTGGTCTCGCGTGCCAGGCCGGCCAGGGTCACCCACGAGTCGGTCGGGCCCGGCCGGCCGTCGACGCCCATCGCGAGGTAGTGGTCGGACCGGAAGAAGGCACCGAAGCCGAGCTCCTCGGCCTTGCGCGCGACCGCGAGCTGGTCGTCGTAGGTGGCGCCCTGCTGGGGTTCGACGAAGATGCGCAGCTCCATCCCGCCACCCTCGCACACCGGGCTCAGGCCTCCGGCCGGCCGCCCGTCGTCCGGCAGGCCGCCGCCGCGAGGGCGTGGCCGTCGCGCAGGCAGACCTCGGGTGAGGCCCCGCGGGCCCTCGCGGCGAGGTAGCCGGCAGCGAAGGCGTCGCCGGCGCCCGTGGTGTCGAGCTCGGGCCGGTCGAGCGGCTCGGCGGCCATCGTCGCGACCGTCTCGCCGTCGCTCCACGCGGCGATGCCGGATCCTCCGGTGACCACGACCTGGCGGCTCGGGCCGCCCAGGCGTCGGGCCAGGTCGGCCGCGCCCGCGTCGTGTCCCACGAGCACCCCGGCCTCACGCTCGTTGGCGAAGAGCAGGACGCCGTCGGGCAGCATCGCGAGGAACGCGTCGGCACCCAGCTGGCTCGAGCGGGGCCGAGGAGGCCGCGCCGACGGACACGCCCATCCCGGCCGCCGCCGCGGTGGTGAGCGCGTGCAGGGCGGCGTCGCGGGAGTCGCGCAGCAGCGCGTAGCCGGAGACGTGGAGGTGGTCGCCGGGGCGGAACTCGTCGACCGGTACGTCGTGCTCGAGCAGCGAGAGGTTGGCTCCGGGGTCGGGCACCATCGTCCGCTCCCCCGTCGGCGCGACCAGCACCAGGCAGGTGCCGGTGGGCCGGGTGCGGTCGACCCGGAAGCGCACGTCGACGCCGAGCCGGTGCAGGCTCTCGACCTGCGCCTGCCCGGCGGCGTCGTCGCCGATCGCCCCGACGAAGACGGCGGTCTCGGCGACCCGGGTCAGCCAGGCGGCGGTGTTGGCGGCCGAGCCGCCGCCGACGTAGGAGATCACCGCCGGGGCTGTCGGAGCCCTCCGGCGAGCGGGCCGAACAGTCGCGCGACGACGTCGACCATGAGGTCGCCGAGGCAGTAGAACGTCACGGCCGCTCCGCCGCGGCGTAGGCCACCGACACCTCCGCGGCGAGCCTCGCGTTGGCGCGCACCAGCGCGACGTTGGCGCGCAGCGAGGCCCCGCCGCTCTCGCGGTGGAAGAAGTCGAGCAGGTACGGCGTGACGTCCTTGCCGTGGACCCCGGCGCGCTCGGCGGCGGCCAGGCCGGACTCGAGGAGCCGGTCGTGCAGGTCGCGGTCGAGCTCGTCGTCGGGCGAGATCGGGTTGGCGAGCACCAGCCCGAGGCCCGCCGTACCGACGCGGTCACGGGCCGCGAGCACTCGACGCGACCTCGTCGGGCCACTCCACGCGCCAGCCGAGGTCGTGGCCCGGAGTCGGCGAGGTAGAAGCCCGGGAACCGGTCGGTGCGGTAGCCGAGGACGCCGACGCCCAGCGTCTCGAGCCGCTCCAGGGTGGCGCCGACGTCGAGGATGGACTTCACGCCCGGCGCAGACGACGAGCACGCCGATGCGCGACAGCGTGGTCAGGTCGGCCGACTCGTCGAAGGTGTCCTGCGCGCCACGGTGGACCCCGCCGAGACCGCCGGTGGCGAAGACCGAGATGCCGGCCAGCGCCGCGAGGTGGGCGGTGGACGCCACCGTGGTCGAGCCCACGCCACCGCGGGCCGCGACGGCCGCGAGCTCGCGGACACTGACCTTGGTCGCACCCTCGTCGTTGGCGAGCCGGTCGAGGGCGGCGTCGTCGAGGCCGATCCGTGCCTGGCCGTCGATCACCGCGACCGTGGCCGGGACGGCGCCGCCGTCGCGCACCGCCTGCTCGAACTCGCGCGCCAGCCGCGCGTTGTCGGGCCGGGGCAGGCCGTGGCTGATGATCGTGCTCTCGAGCGCGACCACCGCGCGACCTCCGGCCAAGGCGTCGCGCACCTCGTCGTGCACCAGCACGGGCGTCCTCCGCGGGTCGGGGTCAGCTGCTCACGGGCCGGTCGAACGCACGTCGTACCAGGTCCAGGGCGTCATCCTGCCGGATGCCCAGGGCCCGCATCAGGTCGGCATAGCTCGCGGCGGCCTCCTTGGCCGCACGGTCGGCGCCGTCACCGTTGACGACCGTGCCCTTGCGGCGGCCGGTGGTGACCACGCCGGCGTGCTCGAGCTCGCGGTAGGCGCGGGCGACGGTGTTGGCCGCGACCGCCGAGGGTCTCGGCGAGAGCCCGCACCGTGGGCAGCTTGGTGCCGGGCGGCAAGGCGCCGCTGGCGACCTGCGCGGAGATCTGGGTGCGGATCTGCTCGTACGGCGGGTCGCCGGCGGCGGTGTCGAGGGTGATCAGGATCGGGACCAGTCCGCGGTTCATGCCGCCAGACTAGGCACAAACCTCGTTATGTCGCAATACATATATTGATACAAACTTCACCCGTGAGGCCCGTGGACGACCCGGACCGTCCGGCCGCTCACGCCGTCGACGACGGCGCGCGTCCCGAGCGGGGTGGCCGAGCGAGACCCTGACCAGCACCCGCGCGCAGGTCACCGTGCCGCCTCGCAACGCGGGGACGTGGAGCGTGATCGTCACGCGTGCGTCGGTCTCGTTCGCGCGCAGGGTGCCGCCGCACAGGACGATGCCCGTGCAGCCGTTGCCGTCGCGCGCGAGCCTCGATCGGTCCGCTCCAGGCGACGTCGGCCGCGCAGCGGCCACCGGCCGGCGGCGTACAGGTGTCGGGAGCCTTCGGGTGGCCGATGACGGCTGTCCGGGTGCCGCAGGCGGTGAGGGCGAACCCCAGGAGGAGCGAGAGCGAGCAATCGGCGCATGGAGGTGGGACGGCGGCTCGGGTCAGACCGGTTCCGTACGACGCTCCCACCAGACCCAGTCGAGGTCGGCGCGCGACTCGCGCCGGGTCTCGACCCACTCGGCCAGGTCGAACTCCGGGTAGCGCGCGTCACCGTCGACGGTGAGGTGCACCTCGGTCAGCACCTGGTGGGTCGCCAGGGGCAGCGTCTGCTCGTAGAGCTGGGTGCCGCCGGCGACGAACACCTCCCCCGGCTGCTCGGGCCGCCAGCGCCAGCGCTTCGTCGAGGAGTGGGCGACCAGCACGCCCTCGGCGGACCAGTCGGGGTTGCGGGTGACCACGATCGTGGTCCGGCCCGGGAGGGGTCGGCCGATCGAGTCGTAGGTCGCGCGGCCCATCACCAGCACTCCGCCCATCGTGGTGGCCTTGAAGTGGGCGAAGTCGTCGGGCAGATGCCACGGGATGCGGCCGTGGTCGCCGATCACGCGGTCGGCGGCGTAGGCGGCGACCAGGGTGAGCCGCCGGGGCTCAGACGGCAATGGGGGCCTTGATGCCCGGGTGGGGGTCGTAGCCCTCGATCTCGATGTGCTCGAGGTCGAAGGCGTCGATCTCGGTCACGGAGGGGTCGAGCCGCAGGGTCGGCAGCGGCCGCGGGTCGCGCGTGAGCTGGAGCCGGCCTGCTCGAGGTGGTTGGTGTAGAGGTGGGCGTCGCCGAGGGTGTGCACGAAGTCGCCGACGCCGAGCCCGGTGACCTGGGCGACCATGTGGGTCAGCAGGGCGTAGGAGGCGATGTTGAACGGGACGCCGAGGAAGACGTCGGCGGAGCGCTGGTAGAGCTGGCACGACAGGCGGCTCGGCCCCCCGTCGGCGGACGGAGCGACGTAGAACTGGAACATCGTGTGGCAGGGCGCCAGCGCCATGTCGGGGATGTCGGCGACGTTCCACGCGGAGACGATGTGGCGACGGCTGTCGGGGTTGCTCGCGGATCTGGTCGAGCGACCAGCTTGATCTGGTCGATGTGGCGGCCCTCGGGGGCCGGCCAGGAGCGCCACTGGTAGCCGTAGATCGGGCCGAGGTCGCCGTCGGCGTCGGCCCACTCGTCCCAGATGGTGACGCCGCGGTCCTGCAGCCACTTGACGTTGGTGTCGCCGCGGAGGAACCACAGCAGCTCGGCGAACACCGAGCGGGTGTGGACCTTCTTCGTGGTGACCAGCGGGAAGCCCTCGGCCAGGTCGAAGCGCATCTGGTGCCCGAACACGCTGCAACGTGCCGGTGCCGGTGCGGTCGGACTTCTCGACCCCGTCGTCGAGGATGCGCTGGAGGAGGTCGAGGTACGCCTGCATGGGCTCACCCTAGAGCGGGGGCACCGACGCTCGTCAGGGACGCGCGCGGGAGCGGGCCACCCCCGCCTCGATGTCTGGCTCGATCTCTGGCCAGGTGACGTGCAGACGGCCCGACCTAGCGTCGGGGGCGCAGTCCCGAGACCATGCGGGAGTCCCAGGTGTCGATCACCGACAGAACCTCTCTCGAGGGCGCTGCGAAGCGCCCGAGACGCCGCCGCCCACGCCGACCGAGGTCGCGGCGCGGCAAGGTGGTGCTGGCCCTCGGTCTGGCCGGGACCGTGTGGTTGACGTTCTCGATCGGGCAGGCGCTGCTGGCGCCCGGGAACGACTCGACCGCTGCCAGGCTCGCGGGCTGGGGCCGGAGCCACGGTCTCGGGATCGTGGTGCTCGAGCTGGAGAAGCTGCAGTACAGCCTGCATCCACCGGCCGTCGGTGGCACGCCGTCGGCGTCAGCCCTGAGGGTGCTCCGCCCGCATCCACGACCGAGCGTGCTGCCGCCGCTCCAGCCGTTCGCCAGTCCACCCCTGCCCGGGGAGGGATCCTGGAGCACCCTCGTCCACGTGCACGGTCATCCCGCCGTGCAGGCTGCCTTCGTGCGTCCGGACGCCCGGCACACGTCGTACCTCACCGGAGTGGTGTGGATGAACCCACGGCTGCTGAGCTTCTCGCTCCATCCCGGCTTCCAGGAGCCGGGCGGCACCTGGCCGGTGCCCGACTGGGTGGCCCCGACGGATCGGCGCGGGCTGGTGGCGACCTGGAACGGCGGGTTCCGGTTGGCCGATGCCCACGGCGGCTTCTACCTGGACGGCCGCACCGCGGGGACCCTGGTGAACGGCGCCGCCTCCGAGGTCTTCCACCGCGACGGGTCGATGCAGATCGGGAGCTGGGGCCATGAGGTCCGGATGACCCCCGACGTCGTCGGCGTACGGCAGAACCTGGGTCTGCTCATCGACCACGGCACCATCGCGCCGAACATCGACGCGAGCCATCTCTTCGACTGGGGCCTGACCCTCGGCGGCGCCTACTACATCTTCCGCTCGGGCATCGGGATCACGAGACAAGGCGACCTCGTCTACGCCTCGGGGGACGCGATGTCGGTCTCGGATCTCGCACACGTGCTCCAGCGAGCCGGCTGCGTCCGCGCCATGGAGCTCGACATCAACCCGGCCTGGGTCTCGTTCATGACCTACCGCGCCGGCGGGAGCCCGGCTCAACCACGACCGAGGAGCCTCCTGCCGAACTACCAGAGACCGGCCGACCGCTACTACACGCACACCTCGCGGGACTTCGTGGCGGTCCATGCCCGCTGAGCCTCGGCGTGCTCGCGCGCATGCCACGCGAGCTACGGGCGCGCGCGGAGGTACTGATCGGGCCAGTAGGTCTCGGCGCCGAGCTCGGCGGCCGCCTGCTGCGCCCAGTGCGGGTTGCGGAGCAGCTCGCGGGCCAGGAACACCGCGTCGGCCTCGCCGTCCGCGACGATCTTCTCGGCCTGCCGGGCCTCGGTGATCAGGCCCACGGCCGCGACCGGCAGCCCGGAGGTTCGCTTGACCTCGGCCGCGAAGGGCACCTGATAGGCCGGTCCGACCTGCACCTGCTGGTCGGGCGAGTTGCCGCCGCTGGAGACGTCGACCAGGTCGACGCCGTGGCCGGCCAGCACACTCGCGACCTCGGCCACCTCGCCCACGTCGAGGCCGCCCTCGACCCAGTCGGTGGCGCTCAGCCGGACCAGGAGGGGTCGGTCGTCGGGCCAGACGGTGCGGACCGCGTCGACGACGTCGACGAGCAGCCGGCTCCGGCCGGCGAGGTCACCGCCCCAGGCATCCGTACGACGGTTGCTCAGGGGCGAGAGGAACTCGTGGAGGAGGTAGCCGTGGGCAGCGTGGATCTCGGCCACCTGGAAGCCTGCGTCGAGCGCTCGGTGCGCCGCCTGCGCCCATCGACCCGGCAGGGCCTCGAGCTCGGCGGCGGTGAGCTCGCGCGGCGCCGGCCAGTCGGCGTACCCCACCGGCGACGGGCCCACGGTCTCCCAGCCACCGTCGGCCGGCTCGACGTAGCCGCGGCCGAGCCATGGTGCCCGGGTCGAGGCCTTGCGCCCGGCGTGGGCCAGCTGGATGCCGGGGACGGCGCCCTGGCTGCGCACGAACGCCGCGATCCGCTCGTAGTCGGCGGCCTGCTGGTCGGTCCAGATGCCGGCGTCCTGCGGCGAGATCCGCCCCTCCGCGACCACCGCCGTCGCCTCGGTCATCACCAGCGCCGGCGCCGCCCTGGGCGAACGCCCCGAGGTGGACCAGGTGCCAGTCGGTGGGACGGCCGTCGTGCGAGGAGTACTGGCACATCGGCGAGACCCACACGCGGTTGCGGAACGTCGTACCCCGCAGGGTCAGGGGCTCGAAGAGTCGGCTCACGTGCGGCGCAACCCCGGCGTCGTGCCGGTTGTTCCGGCGGGGAGTTCGATCAGGCGGTGACCCCGCGCTCGGCGAGCAGCTCGTCGCGCTTCCAGGCGTAGCCGACCATCCAGGACGGGTCGAGGCGATACATCACGACGTCGCCCCAGGAGAGCGGCGACGAGCCGTAGTGGGCGCTCCAGTGCCGGTCGACCGCCGCGAGCTCGTCGCCGGCCAGCTCGACGGCGCGACCGTGGGAGAACACCGCCAGCGCCTCGCCGTCGACGTGGGCGACCGACACGGCAGGACGGGCGGCGAGGTGGCGCGCCTTGGCGGCCGTGCGGCTGGTGGAGAAGGTCCAGGTGCCGTGCAGGAAGTGGCCGTCCATGGCACTGATCCGCGGCTCCCCGCGAGCGGTGACGGTGGCCACGGAGATGACCTTCATGCCGGTCAGCAGCGCGGCCACCTGGGCCGCGCTCAGGGTGCGGTCGTCGTGGATGATGCCGCGCAGGTGCTCCGTGGCGCGCGCGTGCGAGGCTTCGAGGAGGCGTCTGCAGCCGGGCGAGGTCGTCGGGTGTCTCGAGCACGGTTCGAGGCTAGGACCCAAGACCGACAGTGCCCTTGATCGTGGTCGTCGCGTCGCCGCCGACCCAGACCGTGTCGCCGTCGGTCTCGATGTGCACCCGGCCCGCCCGGCCGAGCGCCGTGCCTTGAGCCGCGACGTACGACGACGGCAGGCGGTTGCCGGCCAGCCACTGGGCGAGGCTGGCGTTGAGACTGCCGGTGACCGGGTCCTCGACGATGCCCATGCCGGGGCAGAAGGCGCGCACCTCGACGGCGCACTCCGCACCCTCCGGGTGGAGCCCCGACGACACCGATGTCGAGGGTGCCGAACGCGCCCACGTCGGGCTCGACCGCGAGCACGGCCTCGGCGTCGCGGAGCAGCACCCCGACCCAGCCGGGCCCGTTGTCGACCCACGCGAGGTCGACGACGTCGTCGTCGCCGATCGCGAGGGCGCGCACGACCGCTGCCCGGTCGGCCTCGATCGACCGGGCCGGACCGCAGCAGCGGCGGTGCCGCGAAGGCCAGCCGCTCCCCGCGCCGGATCCGGACCAGCCCGGCCCCGCACTCCTGCACCACCTCGCCGTCGGCGCGCGGCGCTCCCCCTGCCTCGAGCCACGCGTGGGCGCTGCCCGAGCGTCGGATGCCCGGCGAACGGCAGCTCGGCGCCCGGGGTGAAGATGCGCAGCCGGTAGTCGGCGGCCGGGTCGGTCGGCGGCAGCAGGAACGTCGTCTCCGAGAGGTTGGTCCAGTGCGCGAAGCGCCGCATCTCCTCGTCGCTCAGTCCCTCGGCGTCGTGCACCACCGCCACCGGGTTGCCCCGCAGCGGCTCGGAGGAGAAGACGTCGACCTGGCGGAACTCACGCATGGGGCGACGCTACCCACCGGAGCCGGCCGCCGGGGAGCGACCGGGCGCCGGACTCAGGCGGAGAGCGACATCGGGCCGTAGACCTCGCGGTCGTGCTCGAAGAGGGTCACCGCGTCGACGCCGGCCGCGGCGAGCTCGGCCCAGACCTCGCCGACCCACGACTCGGCGTCGGCCTGGGAGGCGAAGCGCTGGCTCGGCGTACTCCTCCGGCACCCGCGCGTCGCGCCCCGAGCCGTCGAGGAGCTTCCACCACCACGGACGCTCGGCGGGCGAGGGCGCGCGGAAGGTGGCGGGCTGCTCGGGGAGGTTCATGACTCGCGGACCGAGGTGTCGACGAAGGGCAGCGGTGGACACGAACACCTCGCGCCGGGTGCGGATCTGGACGCGCGAGCTCGGCGTCGGGGTCGACGAACGTCGGGACGAGCGCGAGCCCGATCCCCTTCTTCAGCGTCGGGGAGAACGTGCCGGACGTGATCTCGCACAGCGGCACGTCGGAGACCAGGCTGACCATCATCCCCGGGCCGCGGGATGCCGCGCTCGACGGCGAGCAGCCCGCGCAGGTTGCGCTTGGGCCCGGCCTCCTTCTCCGCGACGATCGGGTCGCGGCCCCAGAAGGCGTCCTTCTTCCAGCCGACGGCCCAGCCGAGGCCGGCCTCGTTGGGGGTGACGTCGATGGTGATGTCCTGGCCGTGCAGGGGGTAGCCCATCTCGGTGCGCAGCGTGTCGCGCGCGCCGAGCCCGCACGGCAGCATCCCGAACGTGCTCGCCGGCCGCGAGCAGCCGGTCCCACAGCTCGCCGGCGACCTCGTTGAGCGCGATCAGCTCGTAGCCACGCTCGCCGGTGTAGCCGGTGCGGCAGACCACGACCCCGGTGTCCTGGAACTCCGCCTCGATGAACGACATGTAGTCGTGCCCGGTCGGGAAGCCGATCGCCTCGAGCACCTCGTCGGACTTCGTGCCCTGCACCGCCAGCACGGCGTACTGCGTGTGGTGGTCGAGCACCTTGCACGCCCTCGGGCGCCTCGGCGAGCAGGCGGCGGCGACCTCGGCGGAGTTGGCGGCGTTGGGCACCAGCAGCACGTGCTCGTCGTCGTGCCAGTAGGCGATCAGGTCGTCGACGATGCCGCCCGTCTCGGCGTCGCAGCACAGCGTGTACTGCGCCTTGCCCGGCCGCGATCTTGGCGAGGTCGTTGCTCAGCGTCGCGTTGACGTACGTCGCGGCGCCGGGGCCGGTGACGAGCAGCTTGCCCAGGTGGCTGACGTCGAAGATGCCGACGGCCTCCCGGACGGCCGTGTGCTCCTTGACCACGCCGGTGGGGTACTCGAGCGGCATCGACCAGCCGCCGAACTCCGCGAACTTCGCGCCCAGGGCTGCGTGTCGGTCGTGCAGCGGCGACTGCAGCAGCGACGCTGCCGGAGGTGTCCTCGTCGGCCATGAGCGCGAACCTACACCGGCTCACGCCGATGCCGGGAGCCGCGCGCCAGCCGGTCGAGCACTATCGGCTCGCCCTCGGCGCCCGTGACTATCCTGCCCCGGTGACCTCCTACCACCTCCGCGGCGCCAGCCCGGCCAAGACCCGTGCCGATGCGGTCGTCGTCGGGGCGCACTCCGCCGCCAGGGCGTCCGGTCCTCGCCGACGGCGGCGACGACGTCGCCGAGGCGTTCGGCCGGGGACTCCGGCCACTGCTCAGCACGCTCGGCTTCACCGGCAAGGCCGGCGAGGTCGCCCGGGTGCCGACGGGCGGACAGCTCGCGTCGCCCCTGCTGGTGCTGGTCGGGATGGGCCCGGAGGCCGACGACCGCGCGGCCGAGCTCCTCGCCGTACGACGCGCGGCCGGGGTGGCGAGCCGCTCGACCGCAACGCCGCGTCGGTCGCCCTCGCCCTGCCGGCCGGCGACGCTGGCGCTGGTCCGCAACGTGATCGAGGGCTACCTGCTCGGCGGCTACTCCTTCAGTCGCTACCTCTCCAAGCCCCAGGCCAAGGACAAGCGGGCCGGCACGGTCACCGTGCTCAGCCCGGTGCGCGCCGCCGGACGAGGCGACCACCGCCTTCGAGGAGGCGCAGGTCGTCGCCGAGGCCGTCAACGCCACCCGCGACTGGGTCAACACCCCGCCCGGCGACCTCACCCCGCCGGTGCTCGCCGACGAGATCGTGGCGGCGGCCAAGGCGCAGCCAAGGTGCGAAGACCAAGGTGACCGTGCTCGACCACGAGAGCTCGCCGACCTCGGCTGCGGCGGCCTGCTCGCCGTCGGCGGCGGCTCGAGCGCGCCGCCGCGGCTCGTGGAGCTGACGCTACTCCCCCGCCGAGCCCGTCGCCCACCTCGCCCTGGTCGGCAAGGGCATCACCTTCGACTCCGGCGGCCTGACGATCAAGCCCGGCAGCTCCATGGAGACCATGAAGTGCGACATGGCCGGCGCGGCCGCGGCCGTCATCCAGGCCACCCTGGCCGATCGCCCGCGCTCGGGCTCCCGGTGAAGGTGTCGGCGTTCGCCTGTCTCGCCGAGAACATGGTCTCCGGCAGCGCGATGCGGCCCGGCGACGTCCTGACGATGTACGGCGGTACAGACGGTCGAGGTGCTCAACACCGACGCCGAGGGGCGGCTGGTGCTCGCCGACGGGCTCGGCCGTGCCGTCGAGCAGAAGCCCGACGTGGTCGATCGACGTCGCCACCCTGACCGGCCACATGACGTGGCGCTCGGCACCAAGGTGGGCGCGGTCTTCGGCGACGACGAGATCGTCGCGGCGCTGGTCGAGGCCGGCCGAGAGTCCGGCGAGCGGCACTGGCCGATGCCGATCCCGCCCGACGTGGTGGAGCGCGTCCACGGCAGCAAGATCGCCGACATCGCCCAGCACGACTGGACCCGCTGGGGCGGCGGGCTGATGGCGGCGGCGTTCCTCCGCGAGTTCACCGGCGGCTCCCGTGGGGGCACCTCGACATCGCCGGGCCGGCCTTCAAGACCGCGGCCACCACCGGCTACAACCCCACGGGCGGCGACCGGCTTCACGGTGACGACGCTGGTCGACTACCTGCGCGCGCTCAGCTCTCGCCCCGCTCCTGACGGCCTTCTGACGCTTGATGTAGTCGCGCATGTGCTGCGGGATGCCGACGACCCCGGCCTCGTAGGCCCTGATCCCGTGCCGCTTGCAGAACTTGTAGGCCCAGTCGTCCGACGGCACCCGCCGCCGGGTGAACTCGCCGTCCCAGGCGACCAGCAGCAGGGTCACGTCGTTGACCGCCGTACGCGGCTCGACGTAGCCCTCGACGCCCTCGCGCGTCGACGACGAAGTCGTCGAGATGCTGCCTCGTCGTCGTTGCTGGCGGCCCGCACCCGGGTCGACCCGGTCCGTGCGGTGTCGCCGGAGGGGCGCTTGTATCGATCGCCGACGACCTCGTCCGAAGAGCTTCACCGCCGCCAGTCTGCCGGAGACCTGGCGTACCGGTGCAGCGACCTGCCCGGTCTCCTTGCGAATCGCCGTCGGCGAAGAGTGCAAGGATGGGAAAGTGACCGACGGCGAGTTCGACGTACTCATTCTCGGAGCCGGATCCGGCGGCTATGCCTGCGCGCTGCGGGCCGCCCAGCTCGGCCTGTCCGTCGGCCTGGTCGAGAAGGGCAACCTCGGCGGCACCTGCCTCCACGTCGGCTGCATCCCCACCAAGGCCCTGCTCCACGCCGCCGAGGTCGCCGACCTGACGCGCGCGAGTCGTCGCAGTTCGGCGTCAACGCCACGCTCGAGGGCGTCGACATGAGCGGCGTGAACGCCTACAAGGACAAGGTCGTCTCGCGGCTGTTCAAGGGCCTCACCGGGCTGATCAAGGGCCGCGGCATCACGGTGATCGAGGGCGAGGGCCGGCTGACCGGGCCCCACCAGGTCACGGTGGGTGACACGACGTACGCCGGGAGAGCACGTCGTGCTCGCCTCCGGCTCCTACAGCTCTGAGCCTGCCCGGGCATCGACGTCGACGGCGAGCGGGTGCATGACCTCGGAGCACGCCCTGCGCCTCGACCGCGTGCCGGCCTCGGTGATCGTGCTCGGCGGCGGCGTGATCGGCTGCGAGTTCGCCAGCGTCTGGGCCAGCTTCGGCAGCGAGGTGACCATCGTCGAGGCCCTCCCCCGACTGGTCGCGGCCGAGGACGAGGCGTCGTCCAAGGCGCTGGAGCGTGCCTTCAGAAGCGGGGATCGCAGGTCCGCACCGGCACGCCGTTCCAGAGCCTGAAGGTGACCGACGACGGTGTCGCGGTGACCGTCGAGGGTGGCGACGTGCAAATCGAGGCCGAGCTGCTCCTCGTCGCGGTCGGCCGCGGCCCGTCGACCGACGGGCTCGGGCTACGACGAGCAGGGCGTCGACGATGGAGCGCGGGTTCGTGCTCACCGACGAGCGCTGCCGGACCAACCTCGACGGCGTCTACGCCGTCGGCGACATCGTGCCCGGCCTGCAGCTGGCCCACCGCGGCTTCCAGCAGGGCATCTTCGTGGCCGAGGACATCGCCGGGCTCGACCCGCGCCCGATCGACGAGGCCGGCATCCCGCGCGTCACCTACAGCCACCCCGAGGTCGCCTCGGTCGGCCTCGACGAGGCCGCCGCCCGCGTCGACGTTCGGCGACGACGCAGGTCGAGACCGTGACCTACGACCTCGGCGGCAACGGCAAGAGCCAGATCCTGCAGACCCAGGGCTTCGTCAAGCTCGTCCGTCGCACCGACGGGCCGGTCGTCGGCGTCCACCTGGTCGGCGACCGGGTCGGCGAGCTCGTCGGCGAGGCCCAGCTGATCTACAACTGGGAGGCGTCACGCCGAGGACGTCGCGCCCCTGGTGCACGCCCACCCGACCCAGAACGAAGCCCTCGGCGAGGCCCACCTGGCGCTGGCCGGCAAGCCGCTGCACGCCCACGCCTGACCGCCCGCCCGACCCGCACCACGCACAGCCGCGACCAACAGGAAGAACGACACCCACATGGCCACCGAAGTCAAGCTCCCCGAACTCGGCGAATCCGTCACCGAAGGCACGGTCACCCGCTGGCTCAAGCAGGTCGGTGACGAGGTGGCCGTCGACGAGCCGCTGCTCGAGGTCTCCACCGACAAGGTCGACACCGAGATCCCCTCGCCCGTCGCCGGCACGCTGCTGGAGATCAAGGCGTCGGAGGACGAGACCGTCGAGGTCGGCGCGGTGCTCGCGCTGATCGGTGCGGCCGACGAGGCCGGCGGCGACGCCGCGCCCGCCGGCGGACGACGGCGGCCAGGCCGAGGAGCAGCCGCCGGAGGAGGCCGCCCAGGACGCAGGCCGCCGAGGCCAGGCCGCAGGAGGACGACACCACGCCGCTGGAGGCGGAGCAGAACGAGCGCGACGAGGCGCACGAGCAGGCCGAGGCCGCCGACACCCCGGGCGAGCCCGAGCCGACGAGAGGAGACGCCGCCGAGCCCGAGCCCGAGGAGGCGGCGCCGGCCGCGCCGGCCGCCGAGGCCGCTGCGCCCTCGGGTGGCGGCGAGCAGACCGTGGTCCGGCTCCCCGAGCTCGGCGAGTCGGTCACCGAGGGCACCGTCACCCGCTGGCTCAAGCAGGTCGGCGACCAGGTCTCGGCCGACGAGTCGCTGCTCGAGGTCTCCACCGACAAGGTCGACACCGAGATCCCCTCGCCCGGCTGCCGGCACCCTGCTCGAGATCAAGGTCAACGAGGACGAGACCGTCGAGGTCGGTGCCGAGCTGGCCGTGATCGGCTCCGGCGACGCGGCCCCGGCCGAGCAGCCGCCCGCCGAGCCAGCCGCCGGCCGAGCCGGAGGCCGAGGCCGAGCCCGAGCCCGAGCCGGAGCCCGAGCCCGAGCCGGCCGCAGCGCCCGGCCGAGCCGCCGAGGCCGCGCCCGAGCCGCCCGCCGCAGCCCGAGCAGCAGCCGGCCGCGCCGGCGGCGGCCGCGAGCCGTCGGCGTACGTCACTCCGCTGGTGCGCAAGATGGCCGCCCAGCACGGCGTCGAGCTGTCCTCGATCGTCGGCACCGGTGTCGGCGGCCGGATCCGCAAGCAGGACGTCCTCGACGCCGCTGCCCAGCAGGGCACCGACACCACGCCCAGCCAGCCGGCCGCCGCGGCGCGCTGCCGCAGCGGCTCCGCCCAGCCGCCGCTCCGGCGGCGCCGCGCCGCCGCCCCCGGCACCGCGCTGCCGCTCCGGCGGCGCAGGCACCGTCGCCCCTGCGCGGCAAGACCGAGCCGATGTCGCGCCTGCGCAAGGTGATCGCCCAGCGCATGGTCGAGTCGCTCCAGGTCAGTGCCCAGCTGACGACGGTGGTCGAGGTCGACGTCACCTCGATCTCGCGGCTGCGCGACTCCGCGAAGGCCGAGTTCGCGGCCCGCGAGGGCGTGAAGCTGTCGTTCATGCCGTTCTTCGCGAAGGCGGCGATCGACGCGCTCAAGCAGTACCCGAGCCTCAACGCCAGCGATCGACACCGAGAAGGGCGAGGTCACCTACTACGACCGGGAGAACCTCGCGATCGCCGTCGACACCGAGCGCGGCCTGCTCACCCCGGTGATCAAGGACGCCGGCGACCTCTCGATCGCCGGCCTGGCCCGCAAGATCGCTGACGTCGCCGAGCGCACCCGCACCAACAAGATCACGCCCGACGAGCTGTCCGGCGGCACGTTCACGCTGACCAACACCGGCAGCCGTGGCGCGCTCTTCGACACCCCGATCATCAACCAGCCGCAGGTCGCGATCCTCGGCACCGGCGCCGTGGTGAAGCGGCCGGTCGTGATCGACGACCCCAACCTCGGCGAGACGATCGCCGTGCGCCAGATGGTCTACCTCGCCCTCACCTACGACCACCGGATCGTGGACGGTGCCGACGCGGCGCGCTTCCTCACCGACGTGAAGGGCCGGCTCGAAGCCGGTCAGTTCGAGGTCTGAGCGGTGCAGGTCGTCATCGGGGGCGCCTCCGGGTTCCTCGGGACCCACCTGTCCGGCGCGCTGTGAGTCGCGCGGGCATGCCGTCACCAGGCTGGTACGCCGGCCGCGCGGCCGCGCCGACGAGTCGCGGTGGGACCCGGCCTCGGGAGCGGTCGACCCAGAGGTGATCGAGGCGGCCGACGTCGTCGTCAACCTGGCCGGGTGCCCCGACCGCGGGCAACCCGCACTCGCAGCACGTGGGCGGACGACCTGCGCGAGAGCCGGGTCGACAGCACCGGCGACCCTCGCCTCGGCGATCGCCGCGAGCGACCGGAAGCCGGCGTTCCTGGCGGGCAACGGCATCTCGGTCTACGGCGACCACGGTGCCGAGCCGCTCACCGAGGGCTGCCGACTCGCGCGGCCACGCCCTGCTGACCGAGGTCTCCGCGCGCGTGGGAGGCGGCGACGCCACCCGGCCCGCGAGGCAGGCGCCCGGGTCTGCATCCTGCGCACGGCGCCGGTGATGGACCGCCGCAGCCAGCCCCTCAAGGCGCTGCGCCTGCTGTTCAGGCTCGGCCTCGGCGGGCGGCTCGGCGACGGTCGGCAGTACTTCCCGTGCCTCTCGCTGCGCGACTGGGTCGGGGGCGTGCGTCCACCTCGCCGAGCACCCCGACGCCAGCGGGGCCTTCAACCTGTGCTGCCCCGTGACCCCGACCAACGCGGAGTTCACCCAGGCCCTGGGTCGCGCGGTCGGCCGGCCCGGCGCTGATCCCGGTGCCGGCGTTCGCGATCAGGATCGGCGCCGCGCCGATGGCCCCCGAGCTGCTCGGGCTCCCTGAACGCCGTGCCGCAGGCGCTGCTCGACGCCGGCTACGAGTTCCGCGACCACGACGTCACCGCGGTGCTCGCCGCCGGGCTCGGCCGCTGACTGTCCGCCCGAAACTCGCACGACTCCGGGGGGTGGTCCGTCGTACCGTCGGGGACGCTGTGAGCGCCACCGACCTCTCCCCCGCCACCGTTTCGGCCGACCTCTCGCCCGAGGCCGATGTCCGGCGCCCCGTCGACTGGCACCGGCGTCGCCAGCCCGGTCGCGCGGTGGCCTTCAGCGCCGTCGTTCCTGGCCGCGATCGGCACGGCCCTCGGCTCCGTCGTCGCCGGCCGGCTGGCCGAGCGTCCCACCTGCCGGCTGGTCTGGCTGCTCGCCGTCTGCGTGGTCGGCGCGGCGCTGCTCGACACCGCCGGCCGCACGCTGTGGTCCGGCGCCGTCGACCGCGCCGAGGGCCGGCTGCGCTCCGACCTGCTGGACGCCGCCATGCACCAGCCGCTGCCCGCGCTCAGCGAGCAGGCGGTCGGCGAGGTGCTCGACCGGATCGACGACGACACCCACGAGCTCGGTGCCCTGCTGCGCCAGAAGCGTCTGGGGCGGCTCGCGTGGTGCTCGGCACCGCGCCGCTTGGGTGGTGGCCGGCGCCACCTGGTGGCCGGCCTGGCTGCTCTTCCCGGTGGCCGCGGGCGTCCTGGCTCGCGATCCGCCCGCTGCTGCCCCGGCTCGCCGACGCAAGGTCGTCGAGGAGATGGCCTGGACCGACCACGCCGCCGCCATGGAGGAAGGCGTCGCGGCCGCGACGACCTGCGCACCAGCCTCGGCCAGGCCTACCTGGTGCGCCGCTGCGCCGGCTGTCCGCCGCCGTGCACGCGCGGTTCGGGGGTCGTCGACGCTGGAGGCGCGGATCAGCCGCCGGGCCGGGCTGCTGCTGCACGCCGTGCTCGCCGCCACCGCCGTGATCGGGGTGGCGCTGGTCGTCGGCGGGAGCCGCTCGACGCGCCGCTGGTGACCCTGTTCCTCGTCACCACCACGTTCGTGGGGCAGGTCGACCAGGTCGCCCGCACGTGCCTGACCTTCAGGCCGGGCTCGGCGCCCTGGTGCGCCTGCGCGCGCTGCTCGCCGCCGAGCCCGAGCCCGTGGGCGGGAGCCGCCTGCCCGAGGGCGCCCTCGACTCGAGCTGCCGACCTGCACTTCGCCTACCCCGACGGCACTTCGCGCTGCAGGACGTCGACCTCACGTGCCGGCGGGCGACGACCTCGCGCTGGTCGGGCGCAGCGGCTCGGGCAAGTCCACCCTCGCCTCGCTGCTGTCGCGCGCCGTCGAGCCCGAGCCCGGCACGGTGCTGCTGGGCGGCGTCGACGTCCTCGACCTCGACCTCCAGCGGCTCCGCGCGGCGGTCGGCGTGGTCACCCAGCGCACCGAGATCCTCGCCGGCACGCTGGCCGAGAACATCGCGCTGTTCGCCGACCTCCCGCGCGGGCGCGGTCCAGGCCGCCGTCGACGAGCTCGGCCTGACCGACTGGGTGGCGGGGCTGCCCGACGGGCTCGACACCGTGCTCGGCCCCGGCGGCACGACGCTGTCGGCCGGCGAGGAGCAGCTGGTCGCCTTCGCCCGGCTGCTGGTGCGCGACGTGCGCGTCGTCGTCCTCGACGAGGCGACCGCGCGCATGGACCCGGTCACCGAGGCCGGGTCGTGCGCTGCGGCCGACCGGCTGCTGACCGGCCGCACCGGCATCCTCGTCGCCCACCGGCTCACCACCACCGCGCGCGCCGAGCACGTCGCGGTGCTCGAGCGCGGCCGGGTCGTGCAGCAGGGCCGCGCGCCGAGCTCGCGGCACGCGCCCGGGCCGTTCCGCCGACCTGCTCGGAGGCAGCCGACGACAGGTCCGAGCCGGGCCCCGGCGGACGTGCTGACGCCACCGAGACGGCGACGGTCGACCTCGGTCGGGACCGCCCGGCGTACCGGGCGGCGCCGCCCGCCGCCGCCCGAGCTCCGAGCCGCGGCCCGCGCTGGCCCGGGCATCTGGACGCGCTGCTCATCCACCCGCAGTGGGGGCTGGCCGGCATGGCTCTGTTCCTGGTCGCCGTCCTCGTCGGGGCCTTCGGCGCCGTCACCGGCTGGCTGTGGGGCACCTCGTCGCCTCGCAGCACGGCGGGTGCACCCCGGTCCTGCTGACTGGCGCTGGTCGTCGCCTCGCTGCTCGCCGCTCCGCCGCTGCTCGCCGAGGCGATCGGCCGCTACCCGCGCTGGTGGATCGCGGTGATGCTGCGGGCGCGCACCACGTGCTGCTCGGCCAGACGCGCAGCGCCGCCGGCTGACGCCGACGCCGCCGGGCGAGGTCGTCGCCCGCTCGATGGACGCCGACCGGTTCGCCCGCTACGGCGACCGCTGGGTCGACTTCGCTCAACGGCCTGGCCATCGTCGTCGTCACCGCCGTCGCCGCGCGGAACCTCCTCGCCGGCGGGTGCTGCTCGCGGTCATGGTCGCCTCGGCACTGGCCTCGTCGCTCGGGCGCCGGTCGCCGGTCGGTCGGCGGCCGCCTCGTCCGCCGCGCGGGCCCGCTTCGGTCGCTCCCTGGTCTCGGCCCTCGAGTCGGTCCGCACCGTCAAGCTGGCCGCGGCCGACCCCCGCCGTCCACGCCACCTGCGCCGGTCGACCACGGCCGGGTCGACGCGGCGGTCAGGAGCACCGGGTGCAGGCGCTGCTCGCCGGCGTCCCGTCGTGATGGTGCAGTGCGGCGTGGTCGCCGCCTGGGCAGTGCTAGTCGCGGGCGGCTGGGGCCTGGCCACCGCGCTGCTGGTCGCCGGCGCGGTCAACGGCTTCGACTGGTTCGGCCGGGTCGCCGGTACGGCGATCACCGAGGCCCCGGGCACGCGCGCCTGGAGCGGGCCACCAGCCGGTTCGCCGGCGGCCGCGACCTGATGGAGCTGCCCGAGGGCTCGACCTGGTCAGCCGGCACCGCCCCGCGCCGGCCGGCCCGGGCGGACCGCTGAGCGGCTGCGGCTGGTCGGGTTCACCGCGGTCCACGACGACGGCACGATCGGCGCCAGCGGCGTCGACCTCACCGTGCGGCCGGGCGAGCTGGTGCTGCTGCTCGGCCAGATCGGCTCGGGCAAGTCCAGCCTCTCTCGGCGCTCGCCGGCCTGGTCAGCACGCGGCGCCCTCGCTGGAACGGCCGCCCCGTCGACGACCCCGAGGCGTTCCTGCGGCCCGGCCGGGTCGCCCACGTGGCCCAGGTGCCGCGGGTGCTGTCCGGCACGTTCGCCGACAACGTCGCGCTCGACCACCGACCGCGAGGTCGAGGAGGCGATCGCCGACGCCCGGCTGGGCCGCGACGTCGCCGACGCCGGCGGTGCGACGCCCTGGTCGGCCACCGCGGCGTACGGCTGTCCGGCGGTCAGGTCCAGCGCCTCGCGCTGGCCCGCGCGCTCGCCTGCGACGCCGAGCTGCTGCTCGCCGACGACGTGTCGTCCGCGCTCGACGCCACCACCGAGGTCGAGCTGTGGGAGCGCTGCGCGAGCGGGGCGCCACCGTGATCGGCGCCACCACCAAGGGGCCGCGCTGCCGCAGGCCGACCGGGTCGTCGTCCTCTCCGAGGGCCGGGTGGCGGCGGTCGGGCCGTGGTCGGAGCTGTCGCCGTCTGGGGTCACCTCGCCGGGTGACCGGCGATGGCCGTCACCTCGGCCACCCGCCAGCGGCCGTCGACGCGGGCCAGCCGCACCAGCCGGGTGGCGAGTCGGCCGTCGGGCACGGCCGACCGGACGCCTGCCCCGACGACGCGCGCGTCGACGAGCCGGTCGGTGACCACGATGCTGATGCGTCGCGGCCCGGTCGAGACGACCCGGAGCCGCATCACCTGCCGGGTCATGCCGACGACCCGCAGCCCGCGGTCGCGGTAGGCCATCAGCATGGCCACGTCACGCCGGCCGGTGGCCGAGCCCGGGAGGTAGAGCCGGGCCAGGGCCGCGGGGTCGGCGAGCGCCCAGGCCGCTGCCCGGCGGTGGTCCCACGCCCCGCAGCACGGCGCGGGCGCCGGGTCGCCGGTGACGCTCCGGCGGGGGTCGCGACCACGACCTCCTGCCGTGGCGCGCGGTGAGCGGCGGTCGCGGCCGCGACCACACCGGCGTGACGACGGCGACGACCAGCGCCGACAACCAGCGCCCCCGAGTCCGCATCCCACCACTGTGACCCGTCCGGCGAGCTCCGCGCAGCGTCCGTCCACAGGCACCTACTCTCCTCGTATGAGCCCCACCCGGCGCGGCCTGCTGCTCGGGGCCGGAGCCCTCGCGACGGTCGGCGTCCTCGGTGCCTTCGGGTGGAGGAGGGGGTCCTGCCGGGACGCTCCCGGCTTCACCGGGTGCTCGGTCTCGACGGCCGGGCCGGCCACATCCCCGACGTGACGCCCGGGCTGGTCGTGTCGGGCTCCTTCGTGTCGCAGGCCCGGCTCGGAGCCGAGACGGGCTGGTCGGTCATCTATCCCGGGTCCGCGCGCGGGCGGCTCCCGGTGATGGTGTCCCTCCACGGTCTGGGCGGCGACCACACGACCGCTGTCGACGAGCTCGGGATGGACCGGTTCCTGGTCGCCGCGGTCGACGCGGGGGTCCCGCGTTTCGCCGTGGCCACGGTCGACGGCGGCACGTCGTACTGGCACCCACGGCCGTCCGGTGAGGACGCCGGGGCGATGGTCGTCGACGAGCTCCTGCCGCTCCTGGACACGGACGGTCTGGACACCCGGCGGACGGCCTTCCAGGGCTGGTCGATGGGCGGGTACGGCGCACTGCGGCTCGCCGGGCTGGTCGGCACCCCGCAGACCCGGGCCGTGGCCGCCCTCAGCGCCGCCTTGTGGACCGACCCCGCGTCGGCGTCCGACCTCCGGGTTCGCCGACGCGGCGGAGTACCGGCGCTACACCGTCCTGGGTCACCAGCACGAGCTCGATGGCATCGCGGTGCGGGTGGACTGCGGCACCGACGACCCGTTCTACGACGCCGACCGGGCCTATGTGCGCGGCTTCACCCGCCCTGTCGTCAGCACCTTCCAGCCCGGTGCCCACGACGCGGCGTACTGGACCCGGATGCTCCCGGCCCAGCTCCGGTTCGTGGGCAGCGCGCTAGGGTCGGCGGAGTGAACGACCTGGTCTTCCGCGAGGGCGGCTTCGGCGCCGACGCCGTCGACTACCTCGCCGCCTGGGACTCTCGCAACGCGAGCTCCACGAGCAGGTGGTGAGCGGTGCGCGGCCCGACACGGTCTGGCTGCTCGAGCATCCGCCGATGTTCACCGCAGGCAAGCGGACGGCGCCGGAGGACCGGCCGGCCGACCCCGGCGGCGCGCCCGTGATCGACGTCGACCGCGGCGGCATGGTCACGTTCCACGGGCCCGGACAGCTGGTCGGCTACCCCATCGTCCGGCTCCCCGACCACGTCAAGGTCGTCGACTACGTCCGCCGGGTCGAGGAGGCACTGATCGCGGTCTGCGCCGACCTCGGCGTGACCACGGCCCGCGTGCCCGGCCGGAGCGGCGTCTGGCTGCCGCCGCGAGCAGCGGTCCGGAGCGCAAGGTCGCCGCCCTCGGCATCCGGGTCAGCCGGGGCGTGACCATGCACGGCTTCGCGCTCAACTGCGACGTCGACCTGGCGTGGTACGACCGGTTCGTGCCCTGCGGCATCTCCGACGCGGGCGTCACCTCCCTCTCGCGCGAGCTGGACCGCGACGTCACTGTGTACGACGTGCTGCCGGGCGTCCGCCGGCACCTCACCGACCTGCTCGCCTGGGCGCCGTACACCCCGACGCCGGACTACGAGCCCCGACCCGAGCCGGGTCGCGGTCCTCGCGTGCCGGTGCTCGGGCTGCCCGGCTGACCCGGTTCAGCGGGCTGCGAGGCCGCCGGCGTAGAGGTCGAGCCGACCGGCCCGCCAGCCGCTCCGGATGCCGTCGAGCTGGGGCCGCAGGTCGTCGCCGTGCCGCTCGAGGTGGTGGTGCCGGAGGTCGACCCTCGTGGTCGACGGGCCTTGGGCGACGAAGGAGACCTCGACCTCGCTGCACCGCTCGTGGTCGGGTAAGGCCCTGGTCTCGCCACCGGCCATCGGACAAGGCAGGATGCCCGCCGTGCCGATCACCGACGACCCCCAGGCCCTGAACCCGATCGCAGCCGAGCACTACGGCAGCAAGACCGTCGCCGTCGAGCCCGGCGGGGTCGAGATCATCCCCGACAGCGAGCGGCACGGCCGGCCGATCAACCTGCTGTGGACGTGGACCTCGCCGAACCTCGAGTTCGCCACCATCGGCGGTCGGGCATCATCGGCCCGCTCTTCTTCGGCCTGTCCTTCTGGCAGACCGTCGCGGCGATCGTGCTGGGCACCGCGCTGGGCTCGGCCACTCACGGCGTGCTGTCGACGCTGGGGTCCGCGTCTCGGGCTGTGCCAGATGGTGCTCGGGCGTACGGCGTTCGACTCGACCGGCAACGTGCTGCCGGCCGGCATCAACGCGCTGGTCGCCGGGATCGGCTGGTTCGCCGTCAACAGCATCAGTGGCGCGCTCGCTCTCCACGCTCCTCGGCGGCCTGCCCAAGTAGCTGTGCCTGCTGATCATCGTGGCCGCCCAGCTGATCGTGGCGTTCTTCGGGCACAACCTGGTGCACGTCTTCGAGCGCTACGCCCTGCCGCTCCTGGCGGTCGTGTTCGTGATCGGCGCGGTGATCGTCTTCGGCAAGGCCGACCTCGGCGCCCCGGGCCACGCCGATCCCAGGTGCGTTCCTGATCGAGGCGGCCGCGGCGTTCGGCTACGCCTGCGGCTGGAACCCCTACGCCTCCGACTACACCCGCTACCTGCCCGCGACTTCGACCAGCGGACGGCCGGTGTCTACGCCGGCCTCGGGATCTTCGTCTCCTGCGTGCTGCTGGAGTCGGCCGGCGCAGCGATGGTGTCGGCGGCCGGGCAGGCCGCCGACGTCGACCCCGGCGTCTACACCGACCTGCTGCCGGCCTGGCTCGGCAAGCTCACCCTGCTGTGCATCGCGCTCGGCGCGGTGTGTGCCAACGCGCTCAACATCTACTCCGGCGCGATGTCGGCGCTCGCCCTCGGGCTCGGGCTCCCGCCGCACCGGGCCCGCGCGATCGTCGCCATCGTCTTCGGCGTCGTCGGTTTCGTCGCTGGCGCTGTTCGGCATCAAGAACGCCGGGCAGAACTACGAGAACTTCCTGCTGGTCATCGCCTACTGGATCGGCCCGTGGCTCGGCGTCGTCCTCGTCGACCGGCTGGCGCGGCCGCGGACCAGAACTTCACGCGCCCTCGCGCTGAACGACCGCTTCAACAACCCCCGCGGCGCGGTCGCGATGGCTGTCGGCATGGTCATCTCGATCTGGCTGTTCTCCAACCAGACCAAGTACGTCGGCCTTCTCGTCACGCACCACGGGCAGCTCGGCGACATCACCTTCCTGGTCGGATTCCTGGTCGCGGCCGGTCGTCTACCTCGGCCTGACCAGCTGCTGCCCGAGCGCGGCCAGCCCGCGAGGACGCCGCATGACCACGCGACCAGCGAGATGCTCGCCGTCGCCGTCGAGGAGGCCCGGCGGGCTTGGCCGAGGGCGGCGTCCCGGTCGGCGGCGCGCTCTTCGGCGCCGACGGGGCGCTGCTCGGGCGCGGCCACAACCGGCGCGTGCAGGACGACGACCCGTCGGTGCACGGCGAGACCGCGGCGTTCCGGAACGCCGGCCGCCAGCGCAGCTATCGCGGCACGACGATGGCCACGACGCTGTCGCCCTGCTGGTTCTGCTCGGGGCTGATCCGCCAGTTCGGCATCTCGCGCGTCGTGATCGGCGAGGCGCGCGACCTTCTACGGCGGGCACGACTGGCTGGCCGAGAACGGCGTCGAGGTCGTGCTGCTCGACGACCCCGAGTGCGTCGACCTGATGACGCGGTTCATCGCGGAGAAGCCCGAGGTGTGGTTCGAGGACATCGGCGCAGGACTGAGCCCGGTCCGGCCGGGGTGACGGGTAGCATGGATCGACGTGACCCAATCCGCCACCCGCCCTGACGGCCGCAAGCTCCTGCGCCTCGAGGTCCGCAACGCCGAGACCCCGATCGAGCGCAAGCCGGAGTGGATCAAGACGCGGGCGAAGATGGGCCCCGAGTACACCGCGCTGCAGTCGCTGGTGAAGTCCGAGGGCCTGCACACGGTGTGCCAGGAGGCGGGCTGCCCCAACATCTTCGAGTGCTGGGAGGACCGCGAGGCGACGTTCCTCATCGGCGGCGACCAGTGCACGCGCCGCTGCGACTTCTGCCAGATCGACACCGGCAAGCCGCAGCCGCTCGACCGTGACGAGCCGCGCCGGGTCGCCGAGAGCGTGCAGAAGATGGAGCTGCGCTACGCCACCATCACCGGCGTCGCGCGCGACGACCTCCCCGACGGCGGGGCCTGGCTGTACGCCGAGACCGTGCGCGCCATCCACGAGCTCAACCCCGGCACCGGCGTGGAGAACCTCATCCCCGACTTCAACGGCACGCCCGACCTGCTGGCCGAGGTCTTCGAGAGCCGGCCCGAGGTGCTCGCCCACAACGTCGAGACGGTGCCGCGCATCTTCAAGCGGATCCGGCCGGCGTTCCGCTACGACCGCTCGCTCGGCGTGCTCACCGCGGCCCGTGACGTTCGGCCTGGTCACCAAGTCCAACCTGATCCTCGGCATGGGCGAGACCCGCGAGGAGGTCAGCCAGGCCCTGCGCGACCTGCACGCGGCCGGCTGCGAGCTGGTCACGATCACCCAGTACCTCCGGCCCGTCGGTCCGGCACCACCCGGTCGAGCGCTGGGTCAGGCCCGAGGAGTTCGTCGAGCTGGCCGCCGAGGCCGAGGAGATCGGCTTCTCCGGCGTCCTGTCCGGGCCGCTGGTGCGTTCGTCGTACCGGGCCGGTCGGCTGTACCGTCAGGCCATGTCGGCGCGTACGCCGGCCTGACCTCACCACCCACCCGAGCACGGAGTAGCACCCGCCATGGCCAAGAGCCCCCCGGCCCGCCGAGCCCGAGAAGCTCTCGAGCCGGCGCCAGCAGTTCGTACAGACCTACACGATGGCCAAGCGCAGCGACCAGGCGCTCGGCCGCTGGGTCGCTCGGCGCCGGCCTGCTCGCGGCCGTGGTCGGGTTCGGGGTGTTCTGGCTGCTCATCGGCCGGCACACATCTTCGCCCTCGTCGTGTCGATCATCGGTGGCCTGATGCTCGGCGTGCTGGCGGCTCTGTCGTCTTCTCGCCGGCGCGCCCAGAAGGCCGTCTACGGCCAGATGGAGGGCCAGGCCGGCGCGGCCGCCGGCGCCCTCGGCCTGCTCAAGCGCGGCTGGACCGTCGACCACGCCATCGCGTTCAACAAGCAGCAGGACGTCGTGCACCGCGTGGTCGGCCCGCCGGGCATCGTCCTGGTCGGCGAGGGCAACCCCGGCCGGGTCAAGGCGCTGCTCACCTCCGAGCGCCGGCGGCACGAGCGGGTCGCCACCGAGGCACCCGTCCACGAGATCGTCTGTCGGCAGTGACGAGGCACGGCCAGGTGCCGCTGCCCAAGCTGGCGCGCCACGTCCAGAAGATGAAGCGGCAGGTCAAGCCGGCCGAGATCACCGACATCCTGGCCCGGCTCAAGGCGATCGACGCCTCGCGTCCCGTCGTACCCCTGCCCAAGGGTCCGGTGCCCACCTCGATGAAGGGCCTGCGCGGCAACCTGCGAGGCCGCTGAGACCGATGGCATCCGGGCTCGGCGACAGCCGAGGAGATCGAGGAGCATCGACGCATCGCCGCGGGCGACGAGGCGTGCGACGCGTCTCGAGATCCCGAGGCCGCCGAGGCCGCCGACCGGATGAGCGGGTCGCACGGCGTCGTACGTCGTCACCGGTGGTGGTCGCGGCGTGGGGCGCGCGATCACCGAACGGCTCGCCCACGACGGCGGAGTCGTGGTCGTCGAGCTCGACCCGGAGTCCCTCGCCTGGGCCGAGGCCCTGCCCGGGTGCAGGCCGTGGTCGGGAGCGCGGCCGATCCCGCGGTCGCCCGGGAGGCCGCGGCGCGAGCCGGCCGAGCTGGGACGGCTGACCGGCTGGGTCAACAACGCGGCCGTCTTCCGGGACGCCGAGCTGGCCGACCCGGAAGAGGTCCTCGACCTGGTCCGCACCAACCTCGCGCCGGCCGTCGTGGATCGCTCCGTCGCCGTCTCGAGCCTTCCTCGCCGCCGGGCCGGCGGCGGGTCGATCGTCAACGTCTCCTCGCATCAGGCGCAGCGCCCGGTCCGGGGCGCGCTCCCCTACGCCACGGCCAAGGCCGCGGTCGAGGGCCTCACCCGCGCGGTCGCGGTCGACCACGGGCCGCAGGGCATCAGGTGCAACGCGGTCGCCCTCGGCTCGATCACAACCGAGCGCTACCGGGCGTTCCTGGCAGCCGATGCCGGACGCGCACGCGGGGTCGAGGACCAGGTACGCCGCCTCCACCCGCTGGGCCGGATCGGACGGCCCGAGGAGGTGGCCTCCGTGGTCGCGTTCCTGCTCCGGACGAGGCGGCGTTCGTCAACGGAGCCGTGCTCCCCGTCGACGGGGGGCGCGCGGCGTACGGTCCCGACCCGGAGGAGACCTGACCTCGACGGGGCGTGCCGAGCCCTTCGCCGAGACCGGGACGCGGCTCGGTGGCTGCGCCGCGACCCGGAGCGGCACGGTCGCCGACCGGCAGACCAGGTCGTGGAGCCCGCGGCCGTCGGGGCGGAAGACCAGCGGCGGGATGACCAGGCAGATCATCACCTGCCGGAGCAGCGCCACCAGCAGGCTCAGCGGCCGGCCGCTGCCGTCGATCGCGGACGACCCGCAGCCGGGTGGCGAGCTGCCCGAAGGACCCGCCGGACAGAGCCATCAGCACGGCCGACTCCCCGATGAAGAGCAGGTTGAGGTAGACCGAGGGCAGGCTGCCGTTGCCGAACCACGAGCGTCCGTAGATCAGCAGCATCACGCCCCAGCAGGCGGCGTAGTCGACCAGCAGGGCCAGTACGCGCCGTGCCCAGGAGGCCGTCTCGAAGGGCAGCTCGGTCACGGGCACGCGGTCAGGGTAGCCAGCGGCCGGGGTACGTCGATCGCCGGGCGGTCACGTGTTACGTCGGTGAAACAAACCGGATACGGTCAAGAAACTGCCGCTGCCTACGTTGGCAGCATCCGACGCGCGCACTGCGCGTCGGATGCCCGACTGCCCGACACGAAACGCCAGGCCGCCGATCGCAGCCGAGGAGGACGAATGTTCGCCAACAGCGACGAGCTGCTCAAGTACATCAAGGACGAGGGCGTCGAGATGGTCGACGTACGCTTCTGCGACCTCCCCGGCATCATGCAGCACTTCACCGTCCCGGTCTCGTCGTTCGACCAGAGCGTCTTCGACAACGGCCTGAACTTCGACGGCTCGTCGATCCGCGGCTTCCAGGCGATCCACGAGTCCGACATGTCGCTGTTCCCGGACCCGACGACGGCCTACCTCGACCCGTTCCGGGCGGCGAAGACGCTGGTCGTCAACTTCTTCATCCACGACCCGCTCACCGGTGAGGCCTACTCCCGCGACCCGCGCAACATCGCCCGCAAGGCGCAGGCCTACCTGGCCTCGACCGGCATCGGCACCAAGGCGTTCTTCGCCCCGGAGGCGGAGTTCTACGTCTTCGACTCCGTGCGCTTCGAGACCAAGGTCAACGCCGGGTACTACCACATCGACTCCGAGGCCGGCGCCTGGAACAGCGGCTCCGAGGACAACAACCGCGGCTACAAGGTGCGCTACAAGGGCGGGTACTTCCCGGTGGCGCCGTACGACCACTTCGGCGAGCTGCGCGACGAGATGGTGATCGAGCTGGAGAACTCCGGGCTCACCGTCGAGCGCGCCCACCACGAGGTCGGCACCGCCGGCCAGGCCGAGATCAACTACAACTTCGACGAGCTGCTCAAGGCCGCCGACGACGTGATGAAGTTCAAGTACATCGTCAAGAACGTCGCCTGGCGCAACGACAAGACCGCGACCTTCATGCCGAAGCCGATCTTCGGCGACAACGGCTCGGGCATGCACTGCCACCAGTCGATCTGGGACGGCGACGAGCCGCTGTTCTACGACGAGACCGGGTACGCCGGCCTGTCCGACATGGCGCGCTACTACATCGGCGGCATCCTCGAGCACGCGCCGTCGCTGCTGGCCTTCACCAACCCGACGGTGAACTCCTACCACCGCCTGGTGCCGGGCTTCGAGGCCCCGGTCAACCTGGTCTACAGCCAGCGCAACCGCTCGGCCTGCGTGCGGATCCCGATCACCGGGCTCCAACCCGAAGGCCAAGCGCATCGAGTTCCGCTGCCCCGACCCGTCGGCCAACCCCTACCTCGCGTTCTCCGCGATGCTGCTGGCCGGCATCGACGGCATCAAGAACAAGATCGAGCCGCACGAGCCCGTCGACAAGGACCTCTACGAGCTGCCCCCCGACGAGCACGCCGACATCCCGACCGTGCCCGCCACGCTCAACGCGGTCATGGACTCCCTCGAGGCCGACCACGAGTTCCTGCTCGAGGGCGGCGTCTTCACCGGCGACCTGATCGAGACCTGGATCGACTACAAGCGCACCCAGGAGATCCAGCCCGTCGCCCTGCGCCCGCACCCCCACGAGTTCGAGCTCTACTACGACATCTAGGCCTTACGACCTAGCCAACCGGCCCCTGAACTGCGGAAACGCAGAATCAGGGGCCGGTTCGTTTCGTCATAGTCCGCAAGGAGTCAGCAAGGTTGCGAACCAACGACGGCACGCCACAACCGGCAGGTATCCACTCGCGCTGTTGGCACAATAGGCGTACAGTGGTCGTATGACCATGACACCCGAAACCACCCGCCGCAAGGAAGCCCGCCTTGCGATGCGCCTCACGCCGGACCAGGACGCCCTGATCCGGGACGCTGCTGCCGTCACCGGGCAGTCGCTGACGGAGTTCGTGACCACCGCTGCCGTCACACGCGCCGAGGACACCCTCGCCGACCGTCGAGTGTTCCGGCTCGACGACGCCGCGTGGACCGAATTCGCCGCGATCCTCGATCGCCCGGCCAAGCGCATCCCTGAGCTGGCGAAGCTCCTCAATGAGCCTGCCCCCTGGGACAAGTGAATCCGCAGCAGCCGCGCCCCATCGAGTCGACCGACAACACGACCGACTTCGACTCCGGCGAGGAGTCGCTCGACCGCTACCTCGCCGATCGAGCACTCACCAACCACCGTGCCGATCTCGGCCGGTGCTACGTCTGCATCGATGGCGACACGGACAAGGTGCTGGGCTATTACACGCTGTCAGCCGTTGCGGTCGAGCATGCCGACCTGCCAGGCAAGGTACGACGCAACGCACCCAACCCCGTGCCTGCCGTGCTGATGGGTCGTCTCGCGATTGACACCAAGGCACAGGGGTCGGGCCTCGGCAAATTCCTCGTGCGCGACGCGATTCTCTCGACGATGGCCGCCGCCGATCGGATCGGTGTGCGTATCCTGCTCGTCCATGCGCTGCACGAGCAGGCCGCCACGTTCTACGAGAAGCTCGGCTTCAAGCGCTCCCCCACCGACCCGCTGCACCTGTACCTGCTGCTGGCCGACGCGAGGAAGTCACTCGGCGGCTGAGTCGCTCTCCCTCTTTGCCGCCCGCTCCTGCATCACCGCGTCGATGGCGGTGCGCGTCGACTCGTCGGAGTCGGGCCATAGGTGGGCGTAGGTGTCCAGCGTCGTCGGGGATGGACCTACCTGCTCCAGGCTCGCCCCGCCTATCTCACGCTGGCGATCAGCCAGAGCCTGCGCGGCGACAGCGACCAGGCCGATCGCATGGCCGTGTCCGGTCTCGCTGCCCAAGTCGGCGGTGAGGAGCTGTGGCCCACGGTGGCCCTCCATCTAGCGCAAGCATCCATCGCAGTGTCCCGGCGCCGCCCGCGGGCCGCGCGCGCCGCTCTCGCGAAAGCCTTCGCCACCGCCGCCAATACGACGGCCCCTGCCGGACTGGTCGACACCATCGCTCGCGTGCAGACCGATGTGACGCAGCTCACCGTCGAACCATCTCGGTCCGAAACCACCCCGCTCTCAGGATCCGAAGCTCGGTCCCCGACCTGGTGGTCAAGCCGCGCGCGCCTCGAGCTCGCTCGCGGCGAGGTCGACTCCGCGTATGCGGCGGCCTCCATGGTGCCGCGCCCACCGGAGTCCCATCGGCTCGACGACACGCTCGCCGCCATCGAGGCCTGGTTGGTCCTCAGCCTGGTCGCCCAGCGACGCGGCAACCGGCGCGCAAGCCCTGCACTGCGCCCGGTCGGCAGCGGACCTCGCCAGCAAGCAGCACCTCGTGCGGCCATTCCTGCTCATCGGAGACGTACCCCAAGCCGAGCTCACCCAGACCCTCGCCACGTGGGGCGCGATTCCGGCCGAGTTCCTCACAACCATCGCATCAGGTCCGGACCTGCACGCACCACACCCGCCAGAACCCGCGCTCCTGAACGACCAGCTCACCGACCGTGAGCTCGCGGTCCTCGCTGAGCTCCCATCGATGAAGACCAACGCCGAGATCGCCTCCGCGCTCTACATCTCCACCAACACGGTCAAGTCACATCTGAAGCACCTCTTCGGAAAGCTCGACGTGCCTAACCGGCGCGAGGCGGTTCGTCGCGCCCGGGACCTCGGGCTGATCGACTGAACCGCAGTTCCGGCAAACGCTGAACCCGACGTTCGTCGCAAGGGACGATGCCGCTGTCTGGAGGCTCGCGATCACGACTGTGGTCCGCCAGTTCCAGGCTGGTCCTCCCACGTTTGCGGTCTCCGTTGATAGCGGTCCGTGGGGTGCTCGACGCCCTCGCCCTTCGTACCTGCCGTGTGCGCGCGTGCATCACCCGCAAGGAGTGATGCGCCCACGTCGTCGGCGACGGACCATCGATGGACGCAGTCGATGACGAACACGGAGGGGTGACGAGATGAAGACAGTGATCGTGGGAGGCGTCGCGGCGGGCGCCTCGACCGGCGCGCGGCTCCGGCGCCTCGACGACTCTGCCGAGATCGTCATCCTCGAGCGCGGCCACTACGTCTCGTTCGCCAACTGCGGGCTGCCCTACCACATCGGTGGGGAGATCCCCGACCGCGAAAGCCTGCTGCTTCAGACCCCCGAGAGCCTGGCGAAGAGCCTCGCGCTGGACGTGCGAACCGGGCAAGAAGTCGTCCGCATCGACCGCGACGCGAAAGTGGTGGAGGTCCGCGACCTCGCCCAAGACCAGATCTACCGTGAGTCCTACGACACGCTCGTCCTGTGCACCGGTGCCGAGCCGATGCGGCCTCCGATCCCAGGCGCAGACGATCCCGGCGTTGATGTGCTGCGCGACATCGCCGACATGGACCGCATCCTCGCGCGACTCGACAACGGTGCCACCAGCGCCGTGGTGGTGGGCGGAAGCTACATCGGGTTGGAGCTCACCGAGGCCTTCCGGGCCCGAGGCCTGAGCACCACAGTCATCGAACGGACCGACCAGCTCATGCCCTGGCTGGACCCGGAGATGACCCGCATCCTGGACTACCACGTCGGCACCCACGAGGTGGACCTTCGCCTGGGAACATCCGCCACGGCGGTGCGTCACTCAGAGCATGCCCGGCTCGTCCTTGAGCTCTCCGATGGCACCACGGTGGAGGGCGACATCGTGGTGATGGCCGCCGGAGCCCGGCCGCAGGTCGATCTGGCCCGCGCCGCCGGGCTCGCGATCGGTCCACGCGGGGGGATCGCGGTGGATGCCCGGATGCGCACCTCGGCACCCGATATTCTTGCCGCCGGAGATGCGGTCGAGACCGCGCACTTCCTCACCGGAGAACCGACGCTCTCGATGCTGGCAGGGCCGGCGAACCGAGAAGGGCGCATCGCCGCCGACACGATCGCCGGCCGCCACAGCGAGTACCGCGGCACCCAGGGAACGGCGGTGGTCAAAGTCTTCGACATGACCGCGGGCGGCACCGGCCTGACCGAGACCGAGCTGCAGGCCTCCGGCACCGACTACCGCAAAGTCCACACACACCAGAACGGCCACGCCGCCTACTACCCCGGCACCGCTCCCCTGTTCCTCAAGGTCCTCTTCGAACCCACCGAAGGCAGGCTCCTGGGGGGACAGGTGCTCGGCTGGGACGGTGTCGACAAGCGCATCGACGTCCTGGCTGTCGCGGTGCGTGCCGGCATGACCATCTACGACCTCGAGCACCTCGAGCTGGCCTACGCACCGCCGTACGGTGCGGCCAAGGACCCGCTCAACATGGCAGGGTTCCTGGGCTCGAACCTGCTGCGCGGCGACATCGACCTCTGGTACCCCGAGGACTACCCCGACTGCGCCGAGACCGTGACCATCCTCGACACCCGCACTCAGGCCGAGTACGACGCCTGGCACATTCCGGAGGCTCTCCTCATCCCCTACACCGAACTGCGGGAACGGCTGGGCGAGGTACCACGCGACAAGCCCGTCTACACCTACTGCCGTTCCGGATTCCGCAGCTACATCGCCTACTGCGTGCTGAAGCAGAACGGCTTCGACGACGTGGCGTTCCTCTCTGGAGGGATGATGACCTACCACGGCTACCACCGGACCCCCCTCGAGGTCGGCCAGGGCGGCATGCCGATGGTGACCCACGTCGAGGACCTGCTCGCTCAGAGCCCGGGCGCGCTCGCGCACGTGTGATGTCAACGCGGCACGCCCCTCTCTGGGGCGAAACGGAGCCACGATGAGGGCGGTCACGGTCAACCCAGGGTCGGGGGCGCAACGCATGTCCAAGACATGCCCGAACCGGAGCAGTACACCGGATCGATTCTCGTCGGGGGAGGTGAGCGTCCGCGTCTACGACCTACCCACGACGGTGGGCATGATCACGCCGGTCCGGGGCGACGACGGCCCAGCTGCGCCGTTCGGTCCGGATCTGGCCCGGTGGAAGGAGGCTGTCCCCGCGCCTGAGCAGGTACCGAAAGGTGAAATCCGTCAACCCCCGCGTGGCCATCTCTACGCGGAATGGAGCGGAACCTGAGATGACCACGAACCCGCAGAGCAACGCCGCCAGGTTCCGCACGGTACGCATGGAGGCGTTCAGCGATGGCGTCTTCGCCATCGCGATCACGCTCCTCGTGCTGGAGATCGCCGTGCCCACCGGCTCGGAGGACGACCTGCTCGGCGCACTCCGCGCCCAATGGCCGTCATGCCTGGCCTATTTCGTGAGCTTCTCCACCATCGGTGTGGTCTGGTTCGCCCACACCGTGATCACCGAGTACCTAGACCATGCCGACGCGGTGCTCATACGGCTCAACCTGATACTGCTGTTGGTGGTGTCGTTCCTCCCCTTCCCGACCCGGCTGCTGGCCGAGTACACCAGCCACACCCAAGCCGAGCGCGTGGCCGCGACGGTCTACGGGATCAACCTGCTCCTCGCGATGACCATGGTGTCGCTCACCTGGCGCTACGCGGTCACAACGGAACTCGTCCGGCCGGACTTGGCAGACGACGACGTCAAGACCCTCACGAAGCGGCTCACACCCACTCTGGGCATCTACGTGGTGATGATCCTGATCGGACTGTTCCTACCGGTCGCGGCGGTGTTGGGGTACCTGGCCATCGCCCTGTTCATCCTCGTACCGTTCAGCGCACTCCGGCATCGGCATGGCTAAGCGCTCTGGGGTTCTCGATCGGGACGAAAGCCTCTTAGGCGAGGCGGGTCACACCGATACGTTCGAGCGAGCGTCACCCGAGCAGCGCCCGGACAGGCATCAACCGAGCAGATCGCGCGGGCAGAGTCGTTCGTCGAGTCCGGTTGCGATCAGTCAGTTGGACTTCGAGACGTTCACGACCGAAGGCCTCGCCATTCTGATCCGGCGGGACACTCGCCAGCGTGAGCAACCCTGTCGGTTCAACCATTCATGTGTAGCCGACCAACGAGAGGAACCTCCCTATGACAGAGACATCACTCAACGAACTGGGTCCAGTGGACTACCTGGTCGTCGAGTTCCCCGCAGGCCAAAGCAGCTTCACCGGCGAGATGGCCGCGGAGCTCCTCAAGCTGGTCGACACGGGAACCATCAGAGTCATCGACCTACTCGTCCTAACCAAGGATGACGACGGAGACATTGACGCGATCGAGTTGTCCGACCTCGAGGGGGCCGGAGACCTGCTTCGCCTCGAGGCAGACATGGCGGAAATGCTCGCCGAGGACGACGTCATCCATCTGGCCGCGGCCATGGAGCCCGGCAGCACCGCCGGCGTGATCATCTACGAGAACCTGTGGGCAGCGCCGTTCGGGTCAGCCGCTCGCCGGGCGGGCGGTCAACTCATCGCCAACGGCCGGATCCCCAGCCAAGCAATCCTCGCCGCCATCGAGGCGGATGAGGCACTCGAGACAGTCGGAGGGTGACCATGCCAGTACGAGCAGCACGAGTCGGAAGGCGGGGCGTCATCGGCGCCCCAGTCGCAAAGGCCGCAGTAGTCACCAAGGCCGTCACCCCCGGTCCGGCCCCGGTGGCGAAGGCCGCGGTCGTCACCGCTGCCGTCACCCCGGGACGAGGACGCAGACGCATCTGACCACGTCGAGAGAGGACAGCCCTACGGAAACACGAGCGGCATTTCCCTAGGGCTCCGCACGGGCCGGTGATCGCACTCGAGGGCTGCTGGGACTTTCGTCCCCGTTGCCCGCGGCGGGACCGACCCAATCTAGACGCTCTTGGACATCCACCCGGGACCGGTGGAGCCCTCCGGAACTCCCACATACCTCCATCTTCTACACCTACAGACAGGAACGAACCATGAGCGACGAACGTCCCCTGCTCGACACCATCCTCGATATGACTGCTGCCTCGGTCACGCGTGCGGGGCTCGATGCCCGCGAACTGTTGATGGTGCGCTTCGCGGCTCTGGCCGCCGTTGGCGCCCCGCCCTCGTCGTACCTGCTGAACATGGCAGCGGCCGCCGAGACCGACCTGACTCTCGAGGACGCGCGCAGCGTCCTGATCGCCGTGGCACCCATCGTCGGCACCCCGAAGGTGGTCGCGGCGGCGGCCACGATCGCCGACGCCCTCGGGATCGCGCTCGCTCTCGACGAGGCCCTCGCCAGCGACGACCTCACCGCCTGAAAGACCACCGCCACGTCGACACCGCGACCGTGAGCATCAGCCACGAACTTCGCCGCGGTGTCGGTGACAGGGCCAGAAGGATCGGAGGATCCACATGTTCGCACTCGTCAGTAACGGGTGGCTCGGGCTGGGCATCATCGGCCTGATCATCTGGGTCGCGATCGCCTTCTGGCCGGCTCGCGTGGCGGGTCGCAAGGGGCACAGTTTCGTCGGCTACTTCATCCCGAGCCTGTTCTTCCCCTGGCGCTGATCTTGGCGTATGTGGTCAAGGACAGGGCTCTCTGTCCGAGGGGCGTGATGAACAAACGGGCCACGTGCATGCCCAACACTCGCGGGTTCTCTCCAACGCCAGCCAAGATGCCGCCGTCGACCGCCAGTCCGCAAATAGTCCGCAACATTCTCGATTCTTGCCGTTCCCAGCCAACGGTTGCCACCGGAGCTGGATTCGCGTTTTCCCAGGTCAAGAGGGTGTCGCACGGACCTGCGGCGGCGCCTCGGCCTTCCCGGAGCCGATTGGGCGGGGTGGTCGAGCGCGCTCGAGGATGAGGCGGTGCGCCTGGTTCAGGTCAGGCGGTAGAGCTTGAGCAGGTTGTGGGTGGCGCAGATGAGCTTCCACTCGCTGTCTGCGGCGGTGAGGCCTCTGCGGGAGATGGTTCGGATCTTGCGGTTGTGTTTGATCTGGGCGAAGACGGGCTCGATGGCCCCGGCTCTTCGCTTGTAGGTCCGGCGGCCGCGAGGGCTGTCTATCTTGGCGATGGAAGCGGCGGTGAGCTGATCGGGGTCGCCGGCTCGTCGCCGGCGCAGGATCTGGTTGATCCGGGGCACTGCGACACCGAGTTTCTCTGCGGCCTCGGGCTTGGTCAGCTGGCCGGCTTGGACCTGATCGATGACGTCACGACGGTGCTGCTCGGTCTCGGCGATCTTGCGGAGCTTGCGCGCGCGACCGGGTGCGATGAAGGACTCCACCCCGTGCAGGTGGGTGTTGTGCTCGCTCCAGTAGCCGGCATCGGCGACCACCTGGCGGAGCCGCCGCTTCTCCCCAGCGTGCTTGAGGTTGGTCTTCGCGGTCCCGATCAAGGTTTCGTAGAGCGGGGCGTCGAAGGCCTGGTTGGAGACCTCCGCGGCGATCACGAACTGATCCATCGTGGCCACCGCTTGGGCGTTGAAGCCCTGCACGAACCCGTCCTTGGTGTTCATCAACCGTGACTCAGGGTCGGTGATGTTGCCGTGCTGGCGGCCGCGGTTCTTCTGCCGGTCCGGGGAGGGCTTCTTGCCTCGGATCCTTTTGCCGGTCTCGGCTTCCTTCGCGGCACGCTTGGCCATCACCGCTTCGTAGGAGTGCTGGTCGGCTTCGGCCTGGAGTTCATCCAGCACCCGCCGCAGCCGGGCCCGACGCCCGGCCCGCGGACGGATCCCACCGTCCGGGCCACCGACCTGGTCCTCGCGCCGGGCAGCTTCGGCATCCTCGTCAGCGTCCACGGCCGCTGCCTCGGTCAGAATCTGTTCGGCGACCTGCTCGGCGGTCCGGTTCGCCTCCTTGGAGGCGTTGGCGACCATCCGGGTGCCGTCGATGGCGACCAGGCCCGGTCGCAGCAGCCGCTGCCGGGCGCACACCGCGAGGACCTGTCCGAACAGCGACCCGATCGCAGTCTCGTGACTGGCGCGGAATCGGGCGATCGTGGCGTGGTCGGGTTGCTGGTTGGCCGCGAGCACTCGGAACGCCACGTCCTCGGACAGTCGCCGTTCGATCCTGCGGCTGGACCGCTCCCCGGTGCAGTAGGCGTAGATCAGCACCGCCAGCATCACTGCCGGGTCATACGCCGCACCGCCCCGGCCATCGGCACGGTTACCGGAATAGAACCCGGTCAGGTCCAGCTCGGCGACCACATCGAGCACGAACCACGCCAGGTGATCCTCAGGCAGCCAGTCCGCCACCGACGGCGGCATCAGCATCAGCTGCTCTCGATCGGCAGCCACGAAGATGTACGCCATACCCAATTCTCGGATAGGACACCCGCCGCGCTGCCGCACGAAACGCGCCCATCGCGCTGATTCGTGCGACAGCCTCTCAAAGGCTCTTTTCACCAAAATTCGACGACGGTCGACATGTTCCAAATCTGCCTTGTTTGTTCGAGCTCTACTACGACCTGTAGGGGTACATCTGGTCCGGTCGCGGCTTGGACGCGCCCGGGGCCCGGGAGGCAGACCTCCGGCGCGCACCGAACGCTCGTCATCGGGCGCTGGCGGGCCCTTGCGCTTCGGGCTCCCGGGCGTTCGGAGGCCGCCTGCCCTGGCACCCAGCAGGCGCTACCCGTCCCCCAAAGGCGACCTAGCCTTGCCGAGGCGTCGAGGCCTTCCTGGACGGGGTCGTGACGGTTCTCCTGCTCCTCGGGGTCCTCGGCGTTGTGTTCCGCCGCATCGGCCCGGGATATCTCCTCCCCCTCCGGGACGCCTTCGAGCTCGACCTGGGGCTCATGTCCTGCCATGTCGCTTCTGCACCCCTCGTACCCGGTCACCGCAGCCAATCCCGCGCCCGGTCGGCGGCGCCGGCGACCACCCCGGTCCCGCGGGATCGGGAGGTGACGGGCGCGAGCGTCATGGTCCTGACTCGACGAGTCGGACGGGTAGCGGGGATCGCAGCCGGTTGAGACGGTCGACGGTGGCCAGCGGGCGCCCGACCTGCGCGAAGTTGACGGCCACGAAGGTCGCGCGCATGCCGCGCATCGCTTCGCACCGGCGTACCCGCGACAGCAGGAACGATCTCGAGTTGACCTCGAGCGCGTCCCCGCGACGAGCGACTCCCCTGCTCAGCCAGTTGTTCACGAGGAACAACGGCGCTGTTGCCGGACCCCGCCCGGGCTCGCAGCTCAGGTCATCCGCCGTCCTGGCCTGGTACGGCGTCTCGGCGGCCACGCTGTAGAAGTTGCGGATCGGGCCCTCGGGGAAGTCGGCCGACTGGGTGAAGACCAGCAGGGTGTGGTGGGCGTTGATGAGCTCGCGCAGCGTCGGCCACGCCGACCCGGCTGCTGGGGGGGTGGCCAGCCAGGGGTCCAGGCCGGCCTCGGAGAGGCTCGCGCGTACGTCGTCGGGTGCGACGTCGTCCTGGAGGATGAGGGTCACGACCTCATGAGGGTTGTCACTCAACCAGCCTCGGAGCTGCTCGAGCTGGCGGACGGCGTTGTCTGCCCCGATCTGGCAGAGCGCATGGCACAGCCAGACCCCCGGTCGGGGCCGGAAGTTGCGGAGCAGGGGTGCCCAGGCGGCCCTGGTCCTGGCGTCGAGGGTGGCCAGATAGGGCGTGGCCTCGGCGGGCGAGGTCCAGTAGTGGAGGTCGAGCATGAGTCCGCGGACGCCGTTGTCCAGCTGCGCGGTGATGCTGGGGTCCTGCTCGGCGGCGAGGAAGCCTCGGTCGGTGCTGGCCATCGCGTTGTGGGCGGTCAGATACGTGACCTGGTCGTACCTCCGATCGCACAGGGCCGTCGATCCGTTGCACACCAGAGGCGGCCGGGTGCCCGAGACCGCGACGGCGACGACCAGGGCCATGCCCAGCGCGGCGGTCGCGACGGTGGCCGTCCAGGGCTGCCAGCTGCTGGCCGCCGATCGTCGCAGCGTCGGGGCCAGGAAGGCCACGCCGGCCGACAGGGCCACGGGAACGAGCAGGGCCAGGAACATGGTGAGGACCCCGTGACGCAGCTGGTGGTCGAGGTCTCCGAGGAGCCGACGCGCGCTCGGATCCAGCGCCGACCGGCTGGCCAGCGACGCCAGCGGATCCTTCAGCCGTTGCGCGATGACGAAGCCGGTCCCAGCCGTCACCACCGCGCCCGTGGTCAGCAACAGGGCGACTTCGCGCCCACGTCCGCCCCGCGGCCGCCGCAGCACGGGCAGCAGCCAGGCCGACAGCAACAGGACCCCGATCCCGGCGAGCCAGCCGAGGCCGAGGGGCAGAACGCGTCGAGGTCCGTCCGTGGCAGCACCGGTCGAGATCGTGCCGACCGCTCGGGTGGCCGCAGCTTGCATCCTGACGCCGATGCGGCGTGAACCGGCGTTGTCGAGGTACTCGGGCACGACCAGGGCGAACGCCGCACTGAGGTCGCCTGCGGCCAGCTGGGCGACGAGCCGATGGCGGAGCCGGGTCGCGGTGCCGGACGGCAGTCCGGCGGTCAGCACATCTGCCACGCGGGGCGCGTCGTGTGGTGTGAGACGCACGGTCGGGAGCCTCGGACCGGCCCGGCCCTTCGCGAGTCGCGAGAGCAGGGCTGTGGCCCGGGCATCGAAGGCTTCGAGCGACGAGGCGTGGACGCGCGGTGCGGTGGCCACGGCACCCGGCGCCAGCTCGTGGATGAGAAGCACCAGACGGTCGACCACGGGCTGGACGACCTGCGCGAGATCCATCCGGTCGTCTCGTCCGAGCACGACAGCGAGGTACTCGGCGATGGCTTGACGGACCATCGCCTCCAGCACCGGCGGCGGGACCAGCAGGCGCAGGTCGGCGGTGATGTACGTCGGGTCGAGCGGCAGCCCGGAGAGCTCTCGCCGGATGGTCTCCTGCACCACCGGAGAGGGCAGCAGCTCGGTGTACACCCTCTGGTAGCCGTCGACCTCGGCCACCGCACGAGCATCGAAGCCTGGATCCAGCAGGGTGAGCCTGGCCGTCGTGGTCACGACGATCAAGGCGAGACCCACGGCCCCGAGCACCCTCAACAGCCAGTCCCGAAGCGCCTCCACTCCCCGAGCCTCGCACGAGCCCCAGCTACGGTGCCGCCGCCTCTCACCGCTCCCGTCGATCCACCGGACGCCGCCCCCGGTCGAACGCATGTCGAGGTGCCCCCTGACGTGAACCCAGTTCGGTGGAAGCTGTGGTGCGCGACCCTCCCTGCCCGGACCGGTGATGGATCAACGAGACCGTTGGACGGAGTCCCGCGTGTCCCGGACCTCGATCCGACACACGTCAGCAACCGCGTCTTGGTCGGCGTGGAAGGGGCCATGTCGGAGTGGAGGTCTCGAGGGCGGCCACGACCGGGCACGGCACCCATCCGACCGGCTCGTCACAGCGTCACCGCGCGTTCTTCACCACGAAATGAATACGCCCGTTCGGCTCTTTCATGACGTCCAGACGGCGTCCAGCGATCTGGCGCGCCGCCACCGGGCCGAGGAAGATGCGCGCCCCGTCCCGTTCGACGACCCGGTCTCCGGGCCGCGGACCCGAGACGGCGCCGACCTGTAGTGGCTGCGACGTGGCTCGTCTACTGGCGATGCGGAGACCGGAGTTCGCGCCGAGCCGGGGATGGGCCGTTACCGACCGGACTACGGAAAGAGCCTTCGGGGTCATGGTGAGCAAGGGCTTCCTCCTGGAGTTGGTGTCATATCAGTGAAGACGTGGACTCTCATCCATCAAGACACGGGCAGGAAAGGCGGGCAACGAACTCGACCGACCTGGTCGCAATCTGTCTGCGGGCGGTCACCCGACGGTCATGCAATCGTCATACCCGCTGTCGGACGGTTCGCTCTGGGAGTTGTCATCAGGCTGCAACACGGCTGCCTGACCGGCTGTCACCTGACGATGCGAACGTGTCGGCATGGCAGGTTCCGGGACGTCAGCCGCCCACCCACGCGCTGCGATCTCCCCCGATCGGGGGCAGAGATCCACTCCTCCCGAGATCGTGGTCCGGCTCGGGGATGCCGACCTCGCCCACGCCCTTCAGCAGCTGAGAGCCGGCCTCCCCCTGCTGCTGACCAGAGGCCAAGGCACCGTCGTTATCGACCTGTCCGGGACCACCCAGCTCTCGTCGGCGACCCTGGCAGCGATGCTCTGGATCAGACGCCGATGCCGCTCGCACGGGGTGCTCGTCGTGCTTAGTCATCCGTCGCGGCGCAGCCTCGAGATGCTGCGGCGGGTCGGCCTCGAATCGGCTTTCCCCGTCGAGCATCCCCACGAAGTACACGTGGCCGGATGGCCGACGGACGTGCCTCACCACGGGACCGGGCGGTGACTGCCACAGATCGCGACCTCGGGGTCTCCAGCTTCAACCGGCTCTGCGTCATGGGGGTCGAGGACGCATGCGAGCAGCATGTGCGACGTTGGGCTCGAGACCGCGCCCTGCCAACACGCGCCGTGGACCGTCTCTGTCTCCTCACCTGGGCCGCCCTGCGGCATGGTCTGCGGTACGGTCCCTCCGCCGTGAGCGTCAACCTGCGCTGGGCGGACCTCGATCACGTCCGCGTTGATGTGCGGTGGTACGGAGGCACCGGCGCGGCACGGAGCAGCCTGAGCAGCGTTCAGCTGAGTTCGACCCTCGCTCTGTTCGACGCGGTGGCGGAGAGCTGGGGATTCGAGTGCGGCTCACCCCGCTTGCAGTGGATGGTCGTGGACACGAGGTCCTCGCCGCCCCCCTCGGCGACGTCCGGTCTCGATGGGTCGGAGGTGACTCCGCCCTTAGCCAACCTGGCAACCGATCGTCGCGGCGAGTACGGATCCACGCCCGGTGGGCTCTCTGTACCGGCTCGGGAGCAGGCTCGCGTAGTCCTCGGCCGAGACCGCACGCGTGGTGAGGGCCCCTCCTGGGAGCGGGACCTGGACAGGTTCACCGGAGCTGAACAGGGCTACCTTCCTGACACCTGGGGACGAGGTCAGTGACAACACCAACTGCCCGACGGCGAGCGGCAGCCTGTCTGCGCTGATCGCCGTGCTCGGGTCCAGCTCCACTTGTGCCAACCCGCCGACGAACCCGAGGAGGCGAAGACCTGTCGACGACGGCAGCGCCGACGACCGCCCTGATGCCCGGGCCTCCTGTGTCGGCCCGACGGCCAGCTCGGCCAACAGCCTTCTGATCACCCGGACCGACGGCTGGCGGCACGACCCACCGGCCGTGGCGGGCACGAGATGGTCGTCGGCGAGCAGCCAGAACACGACGGGAACCCGGCGCGGAACAGAACCGCTGTCTGTGGACACGCTCGCGGACCAATCCGGCTCGAGGAGGTGGTACGGGACGGAGTCTGCGTCGACGGTGCGCACGTGACCGGCGCCCGGGACGCCGCACCCCGCGAGGAGCATCATCGCCAGGACGCTCACAACGGCCACGACGGCCACGACGGCCGAGCGTCGGCTCTTCCGCGGCTGTCTCCACATCTGCTCGCGACGGTTCACGCGTCCACCATCCCGTGATCGATCGTCGGTAGGCGTAGCACGAACTCGGCACCCCCATCGGGCCGGTTCACGCACCACACCTGCCCGCCGTGCTGATGCACGGTCTGGGCGACGATGCTCAGCCCGAGCCCACTGCCGGTTCCTGCCTTCGCGCCACCGGCTCGGGCGAAGCGCTCGAAGATGCGGTCGGTGTCCTCGGGTGGCACACCGGGCCCTCGGTCGCCCACGAGGATGTCGACCTGGCCGGCGCCTTCCTCGAGCCGCACGCTGGTCAGCCCGCCGGCGTGCAGATCGGCGTTGTCGAATAGGTTGATCAAGGCTCGCAGCACTTGGCGCCGGTCGACGATCACCCACCCCTCGGAGCCCGGGTCAGGCGTCGGTACGAGGAGGGCGACCGAACGTCCTCCCGCGACCAGCGCCTGTCGCACCAGCTCTCGGGCCGGCATCGTCGTGAGTTCCGTGGGCTCGGCCCGCGCATCCAACCGACTCAGCGTGAGCAGGTCCTCGAGCGCACGACGGAACCTCGTCAGCTCGTCCGTCATCAGTTGGACAGCCTGCCCAGCCTGGGGGGTGAGCCCCTCGGCTCGCTCGAGCAGGCTGAGACTCGTCGTCAACGTGGTGACCGGGGTCCGCAGCTCGTGGCTCACGTCCGCCGCGAACCGGGCATCCATCCGGATCCGCTCCTCGAGGGCGTCCACCATGTGGTTGAAAGCACCCACCAACGCGACCAGGTCCGGGTCGTCGGTGTCGTCGAGTCTGGTGTCCATGTCGCCGGCGGACACCTTGACCGCAGCTGCGGTGACGTCGCCGAGCGGTGCGAGGACGCGTCTGCTCGCCGCCCGCCCCACCAGGGCGCCGGCCAGGGTGGTGATGGCGGCGCAGATCGTGAGGGCGAGCGCGAGGGTGCGCAGCGTGCTACTGAGCTCCTCCGCAACCGCCACCTCGTAGTACTCCGCGTTCACGGCCGGGAGCGGGATTCCGACGACGACGGCATGCGGGTCGGTCAGATCCGTCCACGCAACAGCGACCGACCCGCCCTGAACAGCGGGGCGCACCGACGCGGTCAACTCCTGTCCGGGACGATCCAGTGACGATGCATACCACCTGCCGTCACGGTGGACGTACATGACCGCTCCGGCCGGTGGGGAGATCGAGCCGAGCACGTCGCTGACCTGGCGACCGGGCGTCAGCAGGCTGTCGCGGGCCAGCGCTGCATCCGAGTACGCCTGCCGCAAGGCCGTCCCCTCCCGCTGCTGCACGAGCACGTGCCGTACTGTGAAGTAAGTGCCGAGCGCCAAAGTCGAGGACACAGCCAGCGCGCCGAGCGCGAAGGCCAAGGTCACGCCGGCCCGCAGGCCGTGCGGCCGCCAGCGGAGCAACGGCAGGTTCACCGGTCTCTCATCGGACATCGAGGCGATAGCCGAGCCCCCGCACTGTCACCAACGTCGAAGGTGAGCTGGGATCGGTCTCGATCTTCTTGCGCAGTCGCCGGACGTGCACGTCGACGATGCGTTCGTCCCCGAAGAACCCGCGATCCCACACGTGTTCGAGCAGCGAGGCGCGATCAAGCACTCGGCCGGGGTTCTCCGCGAGGACCGTCAACAAGCGGTACTCAGTGATGGTGAGATGGATCTCCCGCTCGCCACGTGTGAGCTGGGCCGCGCCCCGGTCGAACACCAAAGGACCACAGCGGCTGTCCAGCACGAACACGTCCTGACGCTGGTCGTGACTCGGGTCGGCCTTCCCCTCGGGATCCGTGTCCATGGTCGGGCGTCGCAGGAGTGCCCGCAGCCTCGCCTGGACCTCCTCCACGTCGAAAGGCTTCGTCACGTAATCGTCCGCGCCGACCTCCAACGCGTGGACGATGTCCTGCACACCGTCACGAGCGCTGACGACCACGATCGGCGCGTCCGTCTGCGGACGCACTCGTTGGATGAAGGTGAACCCGTCCATGCCGCGCAACATCAGGTCGACCAGCATCAGGTCGACGCCGGGATCCGCCACCGTCTCCAAGGCACGCTCGGCGTCGGCGGCTTCCAGGACCTCGTAGCCGGAGCTCTCGAGCACCAGACGCAGCGACGTGCGCAACCCGTGGTCGTCCTCGAGGATCAGAAGTCGCGCTGCCATCGCCGTCATGGTCTCATCCAGCGACAAGGCTCGTCCCCGCCGTCGCGGCGACCGTCATCAAACTGCAAAGTCTGTGTCTGCCAGGCCGTCACCTTCGGGAGACATGCTGGGTCCTCGTCCCCTGCGAGAGGAGCGGAGATGACAACGCAGCAAGTGGGCCTGGTGACCCTTCGTGACAGCGACCTCCTCCTGGTCGACGAGAGCGACGACGTTCGCGGGATGAGGGTGCTCGACCCGAACGGTCATCGGGTGGGCCAGGTGGACGAGATCGTGGTCGACGAGCAAGAACGACGTGCGCGACTTCTGGTTGTGACGTCGGGCGGCATCCTGGGCATGGCCGAGGACAAGCGTTTGGTGCCCGTGGAGGCCGTCGCGCGGGTCGACGAGGAGGTCCATCTCCACCACACGCACCACGACGTCCAACATGGGGCCGGGTTCGACCCAGCCCTTCAGGATCAGCGCGACTACACCGGCGCCTTCGACTACTACGGCTATGTGCCGTTCTGGCACACCGGCTACATCACGCCCTACTTCCACCACAGGTGAGCGACCCGTCTCGAACTCGACAGCCGGCTGTCCTGGCCAAACCGCGACCAACGGGACCGTGACTGCTCCGTCGGCTACCCCAACCCCACGGGCCGGGTGTTTCCTGAGCCTGCGCCACGTCACCGCGAGTAGGTGGCAACCGAACGGGCTCAGAGCGCGATCGCAAGTGTTCGAACTCCTCGCCTGGTGCGGACATCATGCATCTGCCTTCGGCACCGTGCGGCCCGAGTGCGGCCCCAGGTCCCAAGAGTCGAGCATTCTCGCAGGTCAGGTAGCCCACCGGGCCAGAACTACGACCTGTACTGGTACCGGAACTCGAACTCACCCCAAGCCGGGCCACTCCCCCAAGCTCTGGATCCTCATCCACCGGAGTCAGGCAATCGAGCCCGACGCAGAAGCCGGGCAGCCGCAGGCCTCCCCCGGCGCCCTCCCGGCGTTCGATGTGCTCAGCGGCGGTTCCACGGCCGCCAGCCGTAGCCCCTCTCGCCCAGTAAGCAGTGCCCATGGCAGCCGAGTCACAGGGCCCAAACAGATGCGGTTGGAACTCCGAGGTGGTCTCGGCGGTCTCAGCTTCCTGGACCCACAGGCGTGGCACCAATCCGGGGGCGCTTCATCAGGTATGCCCTGCGTGATGCGCTCGGCGCGGATTGCGCAGACCGGCCCAACCATCCCGTCGCGGCGTGCCAGGCACCGTTGCTGCGGCTCGGCACGGCACTGACCGATTGGCGGCGCAGCTGGCGGATACGTCCGCGGCAGAGTCCGCACGGTCTCACAGCCGGCGGCAAGCCTACGATGGTCGGGAAGGCGGCGGAACACATCGGCCGGGACACGGCGGGGGGAGAGCGCCCATGACTCCAGCACCGGCCGAATCCGGATTCTGGGACGGCCCAGTGCGACGGCCGTGAAGACTCCGCGCGCTTCGACACCGCCGCTCGTGCCGGGCGACGACGACTTGAAGTCACTCCCACTGGCGCAGGTTCAGTCGAGGCTGGGGTCGTCACCGGACGGGCTGAGCCAGGCGGAGGCGTCCAGACGGCTGGGGCAGTTCGGGCTGAACGAGATCGAAGAACACAAGACCAACGGGTTGTTGAAGTTTCTGACGTACTTCTGGGGTCCGATCCCGTGGATGATCGAGATCGCGGCCGTCTTGTCGGCGGTGGCGAGGCACTGGCCGGACTTCTTCATCATCGTGACGCTGCTGCTCGCCAACGGGGTGGTCGGGTTCTGGGAGGAACACCAGGCCGGTAACGCGATCGAGGCGTTGAAAGCGAAGCTGGCGATCACGGCCCGGGTGCGACGGGATGGCGGGTGGACCTCGGCGCCGGCGCGTGACCTGGTGCCCGGTGACGTAATCCGGTTGCGACTGGGAGACATCGTGCCGGCGGATGCGCGACTGCTGGAGGGTGACCCGGTGGAGGTGGATCAGTCCGCGCTGACAGGGGAGTCGCTGCCGGCCACCCGGCAACCGGGCGCGGCGGTGTTCTCCGGTTCGATCATCCGCCGCGGTGAGATCGGGGCGCTGGTGTATGCCACCGGGGCGCACACCTACTTCGGCAAGACCGCGGAACTGGTTCAAGACGCGCACACCGTCAGCCACTTCCAACGGGCGGTCCTGAAGATCGGCAACTACCTGATCGTCCTCGCGGCGGTCCTGGTTGCGGTGATCGTGGCCGTGTCGCTGCTGCGCGGCGACCCGATCGTCACCACGTTGCAGTTTGCCCTGGTGCTGACGGTGGCTGCGATCCCGGTGGCGATGCCGACGGTGCTGTCGGTGACGATGGCGGTCGGCGCTCGGTTGCTGGCCGCCAAGCAGGCGGTGGTGAGCCGGCTGGTGGCCATCGAGGAGCTGGCCGGCGTGGACGTGCTGTGCGCTGACAAGACCGGCACCCTGACCCAGAACATCCTCACCCTGGGTGATCCGTTCATTGCGGGTGACACCCCGGCCGAGCAGGTCATCGTCGATGCTGCCTTGGCCTCTCGGCCGGAGGACGACGACCCCATTGACCTCGCTGTCCTCGGTGGGCTCGGCAACGATGCTGCTTTGCAGGGCTATCAGGTGGTGGGCTTCCAGCCGTTCGACCCGGTGCACAAGCGCACCGAAGCCACTGTCACCGGCCCGGAAGGGACCACCTTCAAGGTCACCAAAGGCGCGCCCCAGGTGATCCTGGCGCTGTCTGCCGACGGTGGCCACGCGACGTCGGCCGCGGAGCAGGCCGTCAATGACTTCGCGGCCCGCGGGTTCCGGTCGTTGGGCGTGGCCCGCGCCGAAGGCCATGGCCCGTGGCAGCTGGTCGGTGTGCTGCCGCTGTCCGACCCGCCCCGCGAGGATGCCAAGTCCACCATCGCTACTTCCGGGCGCCTAGGTGTTTCGGTCAAGATGGTCACCGGTGACGCGTTGGCCATCGCGAAGGAAACCGCCACCGCGGTCGGGTTGGGCGCCAACATTCTCGACGCAACCGGGCTGGGCGAGGTCAAGAAGACCGAGACCTCAGCGGTGGCCGAGTCCATCGAGACCGCCGACGGGTTCGCTCAGGTGTTCCCCGAGCACAAGTTCCACATCGTCGATGTGCTGCAGCAACGCGGCCACATCGTGGGAATGACCGGCGACGGGGTCAACGACGCCCCCGCCCTGAAGAAGGCCGACTGCGGCATCGCCGTGTCCGGTGCCACCGACGCGGCCCGCGCCGCCGCCGACATCGTGCTGCTCACCCCCGGCCTGTCGGTGATCATCGACGCGGTCAAGGAGAGCCGGAAGATCTTCCAGCGGATGAACAGCTACGCGATCTACCGCATTGCCGAAACCCTGCGAGTACTTGTCTTCGTCACGCTCACGATCCTGGTCTTCAACTTCTACCCCGTGACCGCCGTGATGATCGTCATGCTCGCCCTGCTCAACGATGGCGCGATCCTGTCCATCGCCTACGACAACGTCCACTACAAGGACCAGCCCGAAGCCTGGAACATGCGCCTGGTCCTCGGCATCGCCACCGTGCTGGGCATCCTCGGCCCGATCGCCGCGTTCGGCCTGTTCTACCTCGGCGACCGCGTCTTTGGACTCGGCCACCCCCAGCTGCAGACCCTGATGTACCTGATGCTGTCCGTCGCCGGACACCTGACCATCTTCCTTACCCGGACCCGGGGGCCGTTCTGGTCCATCCGCCCGGCCCGCATTCTTCTCATCGCCGTCCTCGGCACCCAAGCACTGGCCACCCTGATCGCCGTCTACGGGATCTTCATGACCCCCCTCGGATGGAAGTGGGCGGCGTTCGTCTGGGGATACGCCCTGGTCTGGTTCCTCCTCAGCGACCGCATCAAACTGCTCGCCTACCGCATCCTCGACCCCGTCGCCACCGCCACCGCCACCGCCACCGCGGCGGTGTAGCCGCTCAACCCATCCAACGGGGTCGCCGACCCCTATGCGACTGTCGCGGGGGGTGAGCAGGCCTTCACCAACACCTACACGCCGAGCGGAAGGCGTTATCAGTCCCCCGGCGGTCGCGGGCTCGAGAACCGAACGACTCGTGGGGGCTTGGAGTGGCCACGGGCAGTCAGCGCCTGGCGTCGGCGGCGGGTTTGTTTCGCGCGAGGACGAGCCACAGCGCTCCGATGCCGACCAGGCAGCCGGCGATGAGGGCGAGGGTCGTGGGCTCGTGGACGGCGAGCTGGGCAAGGACCACGGCGATGGCGATGACGCAGGCGGTGGCCCCGAGGTTTCCCAGCACCCGCTCGTGGGCGCGATCTGTGGTGCGAGCGTGGAGGTGGTTGATCAGTCCGAACACGGCGAGGAACGTGACCGACCCGAATGCGAGGAGCTGGTTGACGCCGGGCAGCATCGCGAAGGCTGCGCCGAGCAGGGACAGCAGCCACATGGCATTGGCGGGCACCCCTAGGAGACTGCTGAACAATCCGCGTGGCACGGGCTTGGTGTGGCGGTGACCTGAAATCCTGGGTGTATGCAGGGTGAGTCGGATCGGCAGCGAGAACTGCTGGATGTGGGGTCGGTGGCCGGGCACCTGCTCGAGCCTGGCAGCGTGTTCGCGCTGCTGGCCGAGCATCGGGACCGGTTGTTCGCGAGTGAGTTGTTCGCTGACCTGTTCCCTTCGGGTCGGGGCCGGCCTTCGATCCCGGGCGAGGTGGTTGCCTCGGTGATCGTACTGCAGGCGTTGTATGGCCACTCCGACCGCGAGGCGGTCGATGCGCTCACCTTCGATCTGCGGTGGAAGGCGGCGTGTGGTTATGCGATCGATGCGAAGGGTTTCGATTCCTCGACGTTGACCTACTGGCGGCGTCGGTTGGCGGCCAGCGACCGGCCACAGCGGATCTTCGAGGTGGTCCGCGAGGTGGTCGCCGAAACCGGTGCCGTGAAGGGGAAGACCCGGCGGGCACTGGACTCCACCGTCCTCGACGATGCGGTGGCCCGTCAGGACACCGTGACCCAGCTGATCGCGCAGATCCGCCGGGTCGGCCGTGAGGTGCCCGGCGCGAAGGACCAGATCGTGGTGCACTGCACGCGGCTGGCTGCGTTGACCGGTCAGGACTACACCGCCGCCGGGAAGCCGCCGATCGCGTGGGACGATCCGGCCGCCCGCGACGGGCTGGTGTCGGCGCTGGTGGGCGACGCGCTGGCGCTGCTCGCGGCCCTCGATGTCGAGGCGATCACCAAGGCGGGCGGGAAGCCTGCCGAGGCCCTCGCGCTCCTGGCCCTGGTCGCCGGTCAGGACGTGGAGCCGGCCGAGGACTCCGATGGCACCGACGGCCGCTGGCGCATCGCCCGCAGGACCGCTCCCGATCGGGTGATCTCGACCGTCGACCCCGAGTCCCGGCACGCACACAAGACCCGCGAACGGCGCCAGGACGGGTTCAAGGCCCATGTCGTGGTCGAGCCCGACACCGGTCTGACCACCGCGGTCAAGCTGACCAAGACCAACGGCGCTGAGAACTCTGACGCCAACGTCGGCGCCGGCCTGATCGCCGCTGATCCGACCGTCGCTGACGGCGAGTGTGTCGAGGTACTGGGCGACTCGGCCTACGCCACCGGCGACATGCTCCACACCCTGGCCGGCAAGCAGTGGATCCCGCTGCTCAAACCGTGGCCGATCAAACCGGCCGTCGAAGGCGGCTTCACCATCGACGACTTCGTCTACGACCCCGTCGCCAACACGCTGACCTGCCCCGACAAGGTCACCCGGACAGTGTCAGCACAGGGTCGCGCCACGTTCAAAGCAGCCTGCCGCGGTTGCCCGCTGCGCGAACAGTGCACGACCGCGGCAGCTGGCCGCACGGTGCTGCTCGGCGAGCACCACCAGCTGCAACGCGAACACCGTCAACGCGCTGCCGAGGGCAGTTTCCAATCCGTCTACCGGCAGCACCGGCCGATGGTCGAACGCTCCATCGCCTGGCTGGTCCGCGGCGCCCGCCGCGTCCCATACCGAGGGGTCGAGAAGAACAACCACTGGCTCCACCACCGCGTTGCCGCGCTCAACCTGCGCCGACTCCTCGCCCTGGGCCCGACCGTCGAGAACGGAACGTGGGCACTCACCTGAGCGCCAGGCCCAAGCCGCGCACCGCCTGCAGCCCACCAGACCACTCACCCATCGCCACAGGCGCGCGAAAGGACCCCACTGTCGCAACCACAGACCGCTGACCCAAACTCGCCGCTCGACGGCCTTGGCGGCGTTCCGCCCGCCGCCCAAACCCTCACACCCGAAGAGACGACACCTTGTTCAGCAGGCTCCTAGGGGTGCCCGGCCGAGGGAGGACGGCAGCTCCCCGGCGTCGCTGAGATCGCGGACGAGCCTCGCGGTGGAGAAGAGCGTGGCGTTGATGGCCGAGGAGGTGGCGAGCACCGCAGCACCGGCGGCCAGCCATAGTCCGACGGTGCCGAGGGCGTGCTCGCCGACGGCTGCGAAGGCCACCTCGCGCTGGGTGATGAGCAGCTGGTCCGAGACGAGCATCTGAGAGCCCAGTGTCACGGCTACGTAGACGGCGATGACCACGATCACGGACAGGTAGAGCGCCCGGGGCAGCGTCTGCGCGGGCTGTGCGATGGCGTCGTAGTCGTAGGAGAGCAGCTCGAAGCCCTCGTAGGCGATGAAGATCGAGGCGGCTCCGACGAACACCCCGAGGTAGCCGCTGTCGGCCAGGGGGCTGAGCCGGTCGGGTGCCCACGCGACCAGCCCGATACTGGCGATGGTCGCCAGAATGACGATCTTGGTCAGCACCACGGCGTCCTCGGTGATGCGTGAGGCGCCGACGCCGCGCAGGTTGATCACCAAGAAGGCCCCGAGCACGACTACGGAGAATGCTCTGGCGACAAGGTCGCCGGAGTCCACGACACGGGCGACGTAGTGGCCGAAGGTGAAGGCATAGACAGCCAGGGCCAGCACATAGCCGAACACGAGGTACCAACTCGTGAGCGCCGCGAAATGCGGGTGGCCCGCCTCGCGCAGGTAGACGTACGGTCCGCCCGAGCGTCCTGCTCTCCGGGCGAGCCCCGCGTAGCTGTGGGCGGTGACGAGCGCCACCGCACCTGCGAGCACGAAGCACATGAACGCAAGATGGCCCGCGAGCTGGACGGTGACTCCCAGCACCGAGAAGATGCCGCCGCCGATCATCCCACCGATGGCCAGGGCACTGGCGTCCCGCAGCCGCAGCAGCCCACGGCCGCGGCGCTGATGACGCTCGGTCCGCGGATGGTACGGGCCTCGCCTTAGATCGCCGTCCTCGCCCCCCTGCCTAGCCTCCGTCACCGAACCCCCAAACATGGCGGCAGTCTTCGCGCAGGTCGGCGGTTCCCAGTGGACCGGACGCTCCCCGAGCTGGCTTCACTCTCAGATCTTTCCAGTAGGCGGTGGCTCAAGGAAACGCCAGTCATTTCGCCGGCTGACGGCACCAGCCGAGACAGCCAGCTCACGCCACTGCTAAGCCCGGATCCACCGATGAGCGGTGTGGCTGATGGCTGGTTGAGCGTGCCGTAACGCGAGGATGCCCTTGCCGGCTGGGAGATTGGGACTTGCGACGGCCTCAATCAGCACCAACCCGGAAGGGCACCTCTGGGATGCGACTCTCTCACGCTCTTGGGCGGGCAGCGGCGGTCTTCGACGACCCGAATCTGGTGTCGGTGGCGGGGCTGGTCCCGGTGCTGGCATTGGACGAGCGAGCGGGCCTCACAGAGCTTGCCGAGGAGCACTTGTCGGTGCCGACAGACAAGGGTGCCAACGCCGGGTTGAAGGTCGCCTCGCTGGTCGCCGGGATGGTTGCGGGCGCGGACAGCATCGACGACATGGCGCTGCTGCGGCACGGCGGGATGGCCCGGGTGTTCGCCAGTCCCCGCGCCTACGCCCCGTCGACGTTGGGGTCGTTCCTGCGGGTGTTCACCTTCGGGCACATCCGCCAGCTCGATGCGGTCGCCTCGAGGTTCCTGCTCGCGTTGACGCGGCTGGGCGGTGTCATCACCACGGTCGCCGGCACGAGCGTTGAGGAGAACTGCGGAGGGTATGCGCTGGTCGATGTCGACGACACTGTGGTCGAGGTCCACGGGCATGCCAAGCAGGGCGCTGGGTTCGGCTACAACCGCGTCCGTGGCCTGAACGCACTGCTGGCCACGCTCACCGGCTTCCCGCCGATGATCGTGGCCCAGCGTCTCCGTAAGGGCTCGACCGCCTCGGCGCGTGGCGCGAAACGCCTGGTCGGTGATGCGACCAAGACCGCCCGTCGCCTGCTCGACCCGGCGGCACCGGTGTTGGTGCGGATGGACTCGGCGCCTACGGCCGCGGCGCTGTCCATGCAGCCCTCGCCGGTGGGGCCGCGGTCGCGGTCACCGTGCGAATGGACCAGCGGGTCAAGGCTGCGATCGCCACCATCGGTGACGATGCGTGGACCACGATCGAGTACACCGACGCGGTCTTCGACGAGGCCACCGGACGATGGATCTCTCGAGCCGAGGTCGCCGAGATCGACTTCGTCGCGTTCGCCGCACAGAGGAAGACCGACCAGGTCCCGGGCCGGCTGATCGTGCGCCGGATCCCTGACTTCAACGCCGAGCAGGACCGAGCCGCGGGCCAGGACACCCTCTTCGACACCTGGCGGTTCCACGCGTTCTTCACCACCGCCGACCCGCAGGTGCTCGACACCGTCGCCGCCGACAAGACCCACCGCGCTCACGCGATCATCGAACAGGTCCACGCCGACTTGAAGAACTCCGCGCTGGCGCACCTGCCCTCGGGTGTGTTCACCGCCAACGCAGCGTGGCTCGTGCTCGCGGTCATCGCGTTCAACCTCACCCGCGCCGCCGGATCACTGGCCGCTTCCGACCTCGCGAAGGCGACCACCGCGACCGTGCGCCGCAAGCTGATTCATCTGCCGTGCCGGGTCGCGACCTCCGCGCGACGCATCACCTTGCACCTGCCCCGCGACTGGCCCTGGGAGACCGCCTGGAGCCAGATGCTCACCCGCATCGCAGACCCACCCACCGCGCTCACACCCTGACCACCTCGCCGCTCACGCGGCACGACCAGCAACCCTGGAACGTCCCCGGCAGCGAGGCCGGCAACTCAGCCCTGCAACAAGTCCCCCTGCGCAGACCGCGGCTCACGCCCCGGCGCGACCCCTGACTACCGGTGGATCCGGGCTAAGTCGTCACCGTGGTACGAACGCGTCATGGGAGGACAGCGACCATCGGCATCGGCGTCCTCATGATGGTGGCCTTGATCGTTACACTCGACGTGCTGTTCCTCAGAGATCACTTCTGGCTACGCCTCATCGTGAACGTTGGAATCGTCGCGATGTTCGCGGCGGCCTACTTCAAGTTCCAGAGTCGTCTGTGAGGCAGGTCGACAGTGGGCCCTACTGGGCCGGGTAGGCCCCTAGCTAGTCTCGGGCCCTCTGGCCGCGCCCCCCCGTGCGCGCCCGCAAGGGGACGCCCCGCCGCGGAGCTACCTAACGCGAACCGCGGGGCATCTCGCTCGCTCGATGCCCGCCGTGAGACCCGAAGACTCCGGCGGGCATCGTCACGTCCTAGCGCGCGCCACCCCATCGACTTACCCCGCATCGCCAAAGGACGGATGGCCGGTCCTGGTGACGCCCGTACCCTGCGGAGGGGCTCGATGGCGACAGCACTGAGCCAGGGAGCATCTGGGTGCCCCGGCGTTTCCCCGAGCGCCGGTGCACGGTCCTGCGGTTGCCCTGGGCCAATGCGGGTACGACAGCTTCGATGTTCTCGATCTTGCTTGCGCCAACTGCCCACCTCGCGCCCGTGACCGGTGGACCGGCCACCGCATACGGCGACGTGTGGCTGGCATTGCTCACGGTGCTCGCAGTGATCGCCATCGTCTGCATATTGCTAGTCGTGCTGACTTACCTGGAGCCCAAGACGGCGATCCCGACGTCGCCGTCCAAAGCCACTGAGGGGCTCGCCACGTCCGCCCACGCCGCCGTGCGTGTGGGATGACTCCCGAGACAGCCACGCACGCTGACCTGCGTCCTGCTCGGGCCGTCTCTGTTGGGGCTCGATTGAAAGATGGGGTGGTGGAGATCTACCGAACCTTCGCCGAGAGCGAGGCGAGGCCGCGGCGCTCGATGCTTTCGGGGCGAGGCGCGCGCACGCACCCCGCGGGCAGGATCCACGCCGCCGCCCCCTTGGTCGTCACGACGCTGTGCGGGCGCGCGACCCGTGACCTCTTCGAATTCGGTCGCAGCCATTACCCCTACGAACGGACCCCAACGGGCGCCCGGTGTCCGACATGCAACGAACTCGCCGGCCGACCCACCATGGACTGACACCGAACAAGACAAGCCACCCGCCGTGGACCCGAGACTCCGGCGGGCATCGTCATGCCTCGGGGGTACCGTGAAAAGCACTGAACCGACGTCCCGTGAGGCAGTCCCCCGGTGGCCTGCGGGGCGTCCCTAGACAGACCGCGCCCCGCCGCTCGTTCTGGCGCGCAGGCGGCGGGGCGTTCTCGGGTTTCGTAGCGGTGTGGTGGCTCACCCTTGACTCGATGCCTGCCGGTTGCCCGAGACTCCGGCGGGCATCGTCATGCCTGGGGCAGGATGAGTGGACCATCCGCTCATGTACCCACGGCCCGCGGGTACGGGATGACTGTTGGATCAGAACCACGACATCTGAACCAAGGGCCTTTCACCGGCTCTGACCTGCACGCACGGCAGGCCCCGCCAGGGTTTCCTCCGGATTCCCCCAGGCAGGGGCTGCGGTGCGTCTGTCTTCAGGGGACTGCCTCCTGCCCAGCCCACCGTGACCTTCGCCCCCTTCAGCCCCGGCCGCGACGGATCGACCCTGGGAGCGTGAGGGCGCTCCTGATCCTGAACAAACCCGCCTACGGCTCGGACGAGACCGACAACGCAGTCCGGCTGGCCAACGCCCTCGTAGACCGCTCGGACACAGAGGTGACCTTGTGCCTCATGGGCGATGCGGTCACATGCGCCGTCGCGGGACAGAAGACGCCAGACGGCTAGTGGCGCGGATTTGAAGTTGTTGGACGGTTGGCCTTCTTGAGGATCTGGTCGGCGGTCTTGGTCCACACGAAGGGGTGGGCGCGCTTGTTCCAGCCCTCGATGTAGGTGCGGAGTTTGGCGTTGAGGTCGGGTACGGACGTGAAGACGCCGCGGCGGACGGCTTGGCGCTCGACCAGGCCGAACCAGACCTCGACCAGGTTCATCCACGAGGCGTGGGTCGGGGTGAAGTGGACCTTGAACCGCGGGTGTTTCTCCAGCCAGTCGCGGACGTTGTGGTGCTTGTGGGCGGCGTAGTTGTCCATCACCAGGTGCAGCTCGACCGGGTCGCCGTGCTCGTCGACGGCGTCGCGGTAGGTCCGCTCGATCTGGCGCAGGAAGGCCAGGAACTCCTGGTGGCGGTGCTTGGGCTTGAGCGCGGCGGTCACTTGGCCGGTGGCGATCTCCAGGGCGGCGAACAGGGTCGTGGTGCCGTGTCGGTAGTAGTCGTGTGAGCGGCGCTCGATCAGCCCGGGCTGCATCGGCAGGATCGGCACGGTGCGGTCCAGGGCCTGGATCTGGGACTTCTCGTCGATGCTGAGCACGATCGCGTTCGCCGGGATGTCCTGGTTGGTGCCGAGGTAGAGCCCACAGATGTCGGTGACCTTGCCGACCAGCTCGGGGTCGGTGGAGAACCGGAACGACTCTGCCTTCCAGGGCTTGATCCCATAGGAGCGCCACGCGCGAGCCACGGTGGTGTTGCTGGTCTTCTGCTCGCCGGCGAGCAGTCGAGTGGACCAGTGCGTCACGCCCAGCTTCTTCGGTGGCGGCTTCAGCGTGGCGGTCACGATCGCGGCGTGATCCAACTCCCGGGGGCGCCCAGACCGTTCCTGATCCTCCAGGCCCGCGATCCCGCGCTCTGCGTACCGGGCGCGCCACTGGATCACCGTGGTCGGCGAGGCGCCCACGCGCTCGGCGATCTCCCTGTTCCCGACACCTTCGCCGGCCAGCAGGATCATCCGCGCCCGCTTGGCCAGCCCGGCCCTGACCGACCGCGACCGCAGCCAGCCTTCGAGCTTCTCCCGGTCGCCATCACGCAACACCAATGCCGGGGCAGGACGATTCGCCATGGCCCCATGATTTCAGAAACACAACCGTTCAGGAACTAACGCCCCGCGACACTAGTACGCCCTCGACCGGATGCTCAACTCCTTCGACCGCCACGGCGGGCAGATCGCCTGCTGTGGCACCTGCCTCGATGCACGCGGGCTGACCGAGGGGCACCTCATCGGCGCGGCACACAGGTCGACCATGGACGAACTCGCGACTGGGTCGTGAGAGCCGACCAAGTGCTCACGTTCTGACAGCGTGGCCCTCGTCGACCGTGTGCCGAACCCGCAACCCCCCGCCGCGGCCCAGCACGCTCGAGACCACGAGTCTGCCCCGGGTCACACCAGCTGCGGCATCAGAACTACGGCACCTGCCGTTCCGCTCCTCGGCAGACCGCCGGGAAGGCATCTGCCACGCTCATCGAGACGCAATTCCGGGCGGCTTGCCGAGTCCGGCGTCGCGGGCGGCGATAACGGCTTGGGCGCGGTCTGCGGCGTGGATCTTGGGCAGGATGTTGGAGACGTGGTTGGCCACGGTGCGGGGGCTGATGCCGAGCCTCCTGGCGATGGCGCCGTTGGAGGTGCCGTCCGCAAGGAGCGACAGGACCTCTCGTTCCCGGTCGCTGAGCTCGGGGAACGCCGTGGGGAGCGATGTCCCTGAGGCGACCATGCCGAGGAGCCGGTCGGCGACGTCACGTCCGAAGACGGCGTCCCCCTGGGCGACGGCGGTGATGCTGCGGACCACGTCGGCGCGCGGTGCGCCTTTGAGGAGGTAGCCGCGCGCGCCGGCGCGGAGTGCGCTGAGGACGAGCTCGTCCTGGTCGAACATCGTGAGCACCAGGACGGCGACGTCTGGGTGTCGGCGGGCGAGGTGGCGGATGGCTTGCAGACCGCCCATGCCGGGCATCTCGAGGTCCATCAGCACCACGTCCGGACGCACCTGGTCGACCTGCTTGAGCGCTTCCTCGCCCGAGCCGGCCTCTCCGACGACCTCGAAGCCGGGACTCGACTCCAGCGAGGCACGGAGCCCGTCGACCACAACCGGGTGGTCGTCGACGATGACCACGCGTATCGAATCGGTCGTGTTCATGTGGGGACCCCCGCCAGCACGAGTGGCAGGACGGCGCGGATCTGCCCCCCGTGGGCCGCCGGGCCCGCCGTGAACCGGCCGCCGAGCTCGGTAGCCCGTTCTCTCATGGAGGTCAGGCCCACTCCAGGTTGCCAGTGGGTGCTCGCTGTCCCGTCGTCGACGACCTCGATCACCAGCCCGCCCCGAAGACGGAGCGTGACAGTGCACGTGCGTGCGCCGGCGTGACGGGCGACGTTGGTCAGGGCCTCGGCGATGATGCGGTACGCCGCGAGCTCCACAGCAGCGGGCAGGCACGGGAGGGCGCCGTCGAGGCGCAACGTGGTCGGGACCGGTGAGCGGTCGCAGCGTTGCCGGACGGCCTCGACGAGTCCGAGCTCGTCGAGGACGACGGGTCTCAGGGCGTTGACCAGGCGCCGCAGGTCCCCGATCCCCTCGGTGAGGTCACCGCGGGCGTCGTCCAGGAGCGTGGCCACCCTGGTGTTGTCGCGCCCGAGGAAGCCGTGGCAGGCATCGATCCTCGAAGCGGCCGCGGTCAACAGGGGTCCCAGACCGTCGTGGAGGTCTTGGCGAAGCCGGCGCCGCTCCTCCTCGGCCACCCCGATCACCCGTTCTCGGGAACGGAGGAGCTGCTCGCGGAGCAGGAGCTCCTGGGCGGCCGCTGCCGCTTGGGTCGCGGTATGGGCGAGCAGTCGCGACTCGTCGGTCGCCAAGGCCGTCTGGCCCTGACGTCGGTTCACCCGCAGCTCACCCAGCAGCGAGCCCTGGTAGACCAGCGGGAAGCGCTCCGCGGTCGGGTCGTCCCCATCCACGACCGGCTCCGGGCGGTCAGGGCGGTCAGGGCTGTGAGGCTTCTCCCGCCCGGTGTCCCCGGCCGTGATGACGCGGGTGGTTCCCTCTCCGTCGTCCAAGGTGAGACGGGCGGCCGGCAGCCGCAACGACGAGACGATGGAGCCGAGCAGTCGCTCGAGGAGCTGTTCGGGATCGGCGGAGGTCTCCAGGTGCGAGGCGATGCGGGAGACGACCGCGAACGGCTCGTCCCGCTCGCCGTACATCAGCCGGTTGACCAGCCGCTGCACCCGATCGCGCGCCGGGATCAGACACAGCGCCGCCACCACCGCCGCCGGCACCTCACCCGGCGACCCGTAGCCGCCCCGGGCGACCCCGGCCACCGCCGCGAGCCCCGCGTAGACGCCGGCGATCAAGGCCGACAAGGTGACGTAGACCAGCGTGCGGTTGAGAACGAGGTCGATCCCGAACAGCTGGTGGCGAAGCACCGCAGCGAGCACCACCAGCACCAGGACCAGGGTGTGGACCTGGTAGAGCAGGCGCGCCGCCCCGGTCGAGACCGGCAGCAACGGGAGCACGAACCCGATCAACGCGACCACGCCCAAGGTCCGGAACGCCCGGCGCTCGTTCTCGCCGCTACGCAGCCAGCGCACGACCAGTACGCCGTTGCCGAGCAGCAACCCCACGCCGATCAAGGCATCCAGCCCCGGCACTCCCGAGATTCCCAGCGGGTTGTGCAGCCCGGCGAACGGCCCGGCCGGGTCGGGGTGAAGGGGGGCCATCACGCTGGCCGCAAGCCCGAGAAGGCACGCCCCCACGGCCACGCCTCCGGCCGACCCGGTGATCCCTCGGGCCCTGGTTCCGTGTGGATACAGCCAGTAGAGCGTCACCACGGCGACCGGCTCGACGGCGAAGGTCCACGACCCGATCCACAGCGCGACGTCCAGGGCGGGAGTGCTCTGACTCCCGAGACGCCCGAAGATCACCCACTCACCGGCGAGCACCCCGACGGCATCGGCCAGTCCCGCTCCCACCACGGCGTACCCGAGGAGGGCGGCTGGGCGGCTGGTCGTCGTCACCAGCCAGGCGGCCACGGCGAGCAGCAGCGCCGAGACGATCTTGACCGCCATGAAGGTCGGCTGTCCCAGCTGTTGGTCCAGGTCGTAGGTCGAGCTCGGAACCGGGTGGCCCCTGTTCACCACGAGGAGAACGGCCGCGGCGAGCGCGGCCCCCGCCGCCGCGGCCGCCAATGCACGGATCGCCAACAGGGACGCTGTCAGCTGGGTGTCGGTGCGCGGGCGGCGGCCGATCGGCTCCACGGCGTCAGTGTGCCGGTTCGCGGCTCCCGACCGCACCAGGAGAGATGCACGATGACCGCGTGAGGTCGACTCATGACGACGAGACGACGAGCTCCTGATCATGACCAGGCGCCGGCACCCACGTCGTCAGCCGGCCGAACTGGAGGAGAGATGGTTCCCGTCACGATGATCATCGGCGGTCTGGCCCTCGGTATCTGGGGTCGTCCGCAAGCACGCGCCAACCGGTGGCTGATCGCGGGGTTCGTCATCGTCCTGGCCGCCCAGACCGCGGTCGTCTTCGGCCCCGGGCACGGCAGCTCCACGGCTGCCTACTGGCTCGTCCAGGCCGCCTCCCTCGCAGTCGGGGTGCTCGTGCTGAACACCACCGCGGCCCTTCGACGCAGGACCACCTCCCGCCGCGCCAACCCCGCCTCGTAGCCGGCGCACCACCCATCGATCCGCACCACCGTCCAAGGAGAACACCATGCGCTCGAAGATCCTGATTCCCGCTGTCGCCACCCTCTCTGCTGTCCTCCCAGCCGGCGCGGTGGCGGCACACGCACACGCCGGCCACCCGGAGGCGCGTGCCGGCCAGACCACCTGGCACCTCGTCGTGAAGTCCACCGGCCAGCGGATCGTGGGCAAGACCTACCTCGAGTCCGAGAAGGTCTCCCGCCACGCCACCGGCTTCGGACTCGCCCTCCTCACCTGTCCAGGCGCCGCCCAAGCCGGGGTCAAGGTCGCCCGGTGCGCCCTGGACCTCGGGACCAGAGGCGGAACCGTGCGCGGCGCCCTCCGCCTCGACAACACCACCGGCGCTGTGAGCGGAACCGTGACCGGGGGAACCGGCAGGTTCGCCGGAGTCAGCGGCACCATCACCGGACAAGGCCAGAAGTCCGGCGCCCGCCTGGTCATCACGCTCAAGGGCCTATGACTCGCCCGCGCGCCGAGGCAAGGCTCATGAACCCGGCAAGGGTGTGCCGGCAGCGAGCGGAGTCCCCGGGTTGACCTGCTGCGTCGAAGCCATGGACCGCGCGGGTGAGGAGGTCGGCCGCATGGTCAGGACTCCCTTCGGCGAAGGCGACGTGAGCTCGCGCCTCGTCGAGGCCCGCAGCCCAGGCGGTGTTCGGCCAGGTCTCGGTGGAGGCGGTTCCGATCCGGATGAGCTCGCGCGCGGAGTCGAGGTCTCCGACCCGGGCGCAGGCGATCGAGGCGGGCACCGCGAACATGACGACGCAGAAGCCGCAGTCATCGTTGTCCCCCAGTGTCGCTCGTGCTTGGTCCACGACGGCTCGGGCGGCGTCCGGCGTCGGGGCCGCGGCGATCATGGTCCCGTAGATGCGGTGCAGGAGGTGCTTGGCCATCATCGACCAGCGGGCCAGGGGCAGTGCACGCTGCAGGAGCTGTCGCGCTTCGACGGGGTCTCCGTGTGCGAGTCGGATCTCTGCCAGGCGCTGCAGCGCGTGGGCCTCACCGGCCGCCGCATCGGTGTCGTGGTGCAGCTCGACGGCCTCGGACAGCTCGCGCTCGGCCCGCTCGAGGTCGCCCATGAGCAGGGCGGCCTCGCCGATGAGGGCCCGCGCGAAGGCCACGCCTCGCAGAGCCCCCACGCGCTCTGCCTGGGCCAGCAGGTCCTGGGCGTCGTCGATCACCTCCTGGTAGGGCACCGGTCCGTAGAGCACGTACTCGGCGACGCAGAGGTGCGCCTCGAACAGAGCGCTGACGAGCCGCTGCCGCCCTCGAGTGCGCCCGAGCTCGAGCCGGAAGCGGTCGAACCACTCGCCACGCGAATGTGCGATCAGGCCTTGGAGGGTGACCAGATCCTGGAAGGCCATCGGGTCCGCTGGTGGCGTCAGGCTGCCTTCGTTGGCGATCTCCCAAGCACCCTGGAGGTCGCCGGCGAAGAAGGCGACGTGCCCCTGGGCGACGAGGATCAGTCCGTCGGCGGCGTCCCCCTCGGGTTCGAGGCCGGCCAGTGCGTCGTGGGCGATCTCGACTTCGCCCACGAGCTGCGCGGCTCGGGCGAGCCGCGCCCGGACCAGACGGTGCTCGGTGCCCGTGGTGATGGGGACCGCCTCCAGGTACGCCGACACGGCGTCCGGGTCGCCGAGGGCCTGAAGGAGGTCGCCGCGTCTGGTCAGAAGTCGGGGCAGCTCGTCAGCGGACGTGTGGTCGCGGACCGCGTCGATCAGGGTGAGCGCATCGCGGTAGGCCCCGAGCGCACCGGACGTATCGGCCGCCCGCAGCGCGTAGGGGACCGCGCGGGAGTACAGCCCGGCGGCGATGAAGAGGTGAGCCAGTCGGACCGGCGATCCCCCCAGCTCGGCCATGCGCTCGGCCACGTCTCGCAAGATCGCGGCGCGACGGTGTGACGGCACGGCGTCGACCAGCCGCTCCCGCAGCAGGGGATGGAAGAACCGGTATCCGGCATCGGCCGGCTCGATGACCCGGGCCGAGAGCGCTTCTTCCAGCTGGTCGTAGGTCTCGTCCTCGCCGACGTGGGACATGGCGAGCATCTCGTCGGTGGTGAAAGCACCACCGAGGAGGGCAAGGCGCTGCAACGTCTCGGTCGTGGGCAACGACAGCGCCGGGACGCCGGTGAGACCGTCGCGATCGAGGCTGCGCGCGAGCTCCAGGACGGTGAAGGGAAGGCCGCCGCTCGCCTGGACGATCTGGGCGACCTGATCCTCGTCGAGGTGACCGAAGTCCGCGGCGAGGAGGCGGCGTACGGACTTGGCATCCAGGGGGCTCAGCTGCAGCACCGAGCCTCCGCCCTTGCGGACCAGGCCCTCCACCACCTGCTGCGCGCTGGTCGGGAGGCGGGACCGGTGACCGACCACGATCACGACGCGTTCGGTCATGGCACACCGGGAGAGGTAGTGGAGCAGCCGGAGGGATGCCTCGTCTGCGTCCTGGAGATCGTCGACCAGGAGCAGGAGGCCATGGCCGGTGGCCGCCAGGCGCATCAGCTCGGCGACGGCAACGAACAGTCGCTGGTGGCCGGAGTCCCCGGACCAGAGGACGTCGTTGCCGGACAGGGCCCGCTCGATCTCCTGGTAGTAGGCGTCCTCGAGCCCGTCGAGGAGTGCGGGATGCTGTCGGCACAGGTCCGCGAAGGCCTCCAGCAGCGTGGCGTACGGCCAAGGCCCCTCGACCGACGACGCGGTCCCGCGGCCGGTGCGCCAGCCATCGCGCCGGCCGAGCGACTCGGCCAGCCGGAGGATCTCGGTCTTGCCGACGCCAGGAGGTCCCGAGACCAGCAGCGTCGTTCCGTGGCCGGTTCCGGCTTGAGCCATGGCCGCGCGAACCCGGTCGCCGGCGGCACGTCGACCCACGAGGCGCACACCGCGTGACGAAGGCTCTCGGGCCGGGCTGTCCAACCGGGCACGCAGCTCCTCGGCCGCAGCACTCGGGCGGGTGCCGAGCTCGCGCAGCAGGGCATGGTCCAGCCGCTCGAACTGACGGTGGGCGGCGCGCAGGTCACCGCGTTCGAGGAAGTCGCGAATCAAGGCTAGATGGGCTTCTTCGTCGGCCGGTTCCTCTGCCAGCACGTCCTCCCACCGGAGGGCGTCGCGCAGCAGACCGAGGTACAGGCTCCGCAGCTCCTCCCGAGGAGCGGCAGACCACGCCTCGTAGAGGTCGTCGGGCAGCAGCGGTCCGGTGTAGGTCTCGACGGCTGCCGCGAGGTCGCCGGGGTCACCGGATTCCTTGGCACTGCGAGCGAGCGTGCGGAACACCTCGACGTCCACCTCGACCTGACGCTCGGGAAGCAGGCTCACCATCTCGTTGCGCAGCAGAACCCCGTCCTCGTCGGTGAGGGCACGACGTGCGTAATGGGCGACCTTGTGCAGCCGCGGGCCGGCATCGCGGATGGAGGTCCCTGGCCACAGCGCGTCGATGACCTGCTCCCGATGAAGACGGCGCCCGGGCGCAAGGGCCAGGATCTTGACGAACGTCGCGACCTGCCGCCTCGACCACCGGTCCGCGGGCACGCGTGATCCATCGTTGACGACATCGAAGCCCCCGAGCAGCTGGATCTGCGTGGTCACGACGGCCCGTCCCCTCCAAGATGCAGCACGCTACCGGCGTGGTGACGACCCCGACAGGGGCTCCACGGCGGACCGGACGCCCGACGCCCTTCCCGGTACCCGGGAGAGATGGTCGACCTCGTCGCTCATCGCCGCGCTCGCCGCGCGCAGCAGAGCTCGCACCCGGGCGGCATCCCAGGCGAAGCCGGCCACCTCCTCGGTCGCGTCCCAGAACGCGCGGGAGAGCTGGTCCCGCTTGTCCTGGTACGCCGCCATCGCGAGGGCCCTGTCTCGGCTCGCGCTGGTTGCCAGGACGGCGTCCGCCAGCAGCTCGGCGTCGCGGAGCGCGTCGGTGATGCCGTGGGCTGTGACGGGATCCTTGTAGTAGCCGGCGTCTCCGACCAGCGCCCACCCTGGTCCCCAGGACTGGCGGACTCGACCGGCCGCCCCGCGCCAGCCACGCACGGCACTGCGCTCGGGGGCGTCCCGCACGAGGTCGTGCACCTCCGGGCCGCACGCCTGGAGCAGCGACAGGAAAGCATGTCGGCGTCCGCCCCGTCGCAGCTGACGCATCCGCGCGGGGGTGGCGCTGACGAAGACGCAGGTCGCCTCGTCGTTCGTCGGGATGAGCCCGGCAGCGGCTCGGTCGCCGTACAGCCACTCGTAGCCGCGAACGTCCAAGCCACGTACGTAGCGGTAGAGCACCGAGCTGGCTGCGCTCCCGCGTAGCAGGGTGGCCGCATCCACGTCACGCGCGACGGTCGAACGGAACCCGTCGGCGCCGATCACGAGGTCGGCGCGCAACGCAGTGTCGGTCGAGCCACGCCGGATGGCGACGCCGTTCACCCGACCCTCCCTCGTCCGCGTCACCCCGCTCACGGCCGTACACCGGTACACCTCCGCGCCGGCCTCCTCGGCAACGTCGATCAGGAGTCGGTCCAGCAGGGTTCTCCGGGGGGCGTAGAGCGCATCCACGCCATCGGCGGCTCGGATCGAGACCCGCACGCGCTCGCCGTCGGGGTAGCGGAACGTGGTCTGCCGCGACGGCGGGGTGCCCCGGGCGACGATCGCGTCCAGGACCCCCCACCGGGCGAGCTGCAGCACGCCGGCACGCATCAGTGCGTGGGTCGAGACCGGGTCCTGGTCGAGGGTGCCGCGTTCGACCACGGCCACCCGAGCACCTCTCCTGGCCAGGAGGAGAGCGGTCGAGGCGCCCGCGACTCGGCCGCCCACGACCACGACGTCGTAGTGGCTCACGGTGTCGCTTCCTGGCTGTTGCAAGACCGTCGGACGGCACCGGAGATGTGGTCGACCACGTGAGCGGCGTCGTGCCGCGCGCCGGTGATGAGACCCGAGTCGCGTCGGTGCTGGAAGCGCTGACCGACCGAGAAGCACCCTGGCGCAGAGGTCATGCCGCGGCACTGCTCGATCGAGCCCTCCGGGGTGACGATCGGGAGCTTGAGCCAGGGATGGTGAGGTCGGTATCCGGCTGCGACCACCACCGTGGCGATGCGCTCGGCCGCGAGGTCCAGGCGTGTGGGCGCCTCGGGCACGGGCACGGGTGCGGGGCGCTCGGGACCCCAGATCTCCCGCTCCAGTCCCCAGCGGTGCGCGTGCTCGTCGGCCGCGTCGAGGAACCTGTGCATCCGCGCATCGGCATCGCTGATCCGCACCGGCAGGTCGTCGCCGAACAGAGCGGTCCCGTCGGTGATCTCGAGCAGTCGCCCCACGAGCCGCACGCCACGCCGCTGCAGTGCTGCGAGGTCGACGTCGGACCCGGATCGCCCGGCGGGGGGTCGCCCGATGAGCTGGAGCGAAGCCTCTGCGTACGCCGCCGCACGGTCGGGCATCTCGTCGAGCGTGCGCGCCAGACGGCCGGTGCTCTCCAGCCACCAGTAGATGTCGAACCCCCGGTAGCTGCGCGGCAGTCGGGTGTGGCGACCTACCGCCAGCGTGACCTGGCGGCCCGCCTTCTGAAGCTCTTCAGCGATCTGCACCCCCGAGGCAGACGCGCCCACGACGAGGACACCGCCTGGTGCGATCTGAGCGGGATTGCGGTAGTCCCGGGCCGCGACGAGGTCCACGGACCCGGGATGGGCCCGGGCCAGGCCGGCCGGGAGCACCGGTACGCCGTGGGGACCCGTCGCGACGACCAAGTGCCGGGCCCACCAGGTTCCTGTGTCGGTGGTGACGCGATAGCGGGAGGTTCCGCGCCCCGAGGCGCGGACATCCTCCACGGTGGTGCCGTCGACGACCGGCGCCGCGAACGAGTCGGCGTATGCCTCGAGCATCGCCACGAGCTCGACGCTCGACTGGAAGCCGTCGGGGTCGTTCCCGCCGTACCTCGAGCCGGGGAGACGAAGCATCCAGTTCGGCGTGAGCAGGCGCAGGGAGTCCCAGCGCTCCGACCTCCAACGCTCGCCGATCCTGCCTCGCTCGAGGACGACGTGGTCGTTCCCGGCCTCGGTCAGCAGGCGGCTGGTGGCAAGCCCGGCGTGACCGGCTCCGATGACGACGGTGTCGACGGTGGGCATGGCAGGTCGCTCAGGCCGTGACGACGTCGATGACGACGGGGCTCGGCTGCGTCAGCGCGTCGTACACCGCAGACCGACGCCGTGACTGCTCGACGATGCTGCGCAGGGTCTCGTCGTCCGCATCGCCCTCGATCGTGAACCGCACCCGGATCTGCTCGTAGCCGTTGCGGACCGAGCCGTCCGAGAGGCCGAGGATGCCGAGGAGGTCGATGTCGCCCTCGACCGAGGACTCGACCTTGGTCAGCGTCACCCCGCGGGCTGTGGCGATGTTGGCGATCCCAGCGGTCAGGCAGGCAGCGATCGCGTGCAGGAGGTACTCCACAGGCGTCGGTCCGTGGTCGGTGCCCACCAGTACCTCGGGGTGGTCCGAGACGACCTCGGTGGGCTGCCGATGGGCCATCTCCTGGCCGACGCCGTGGAAACCGTCGATCGTGGAACTGGAGTGGACGCCGGAGGCCCAGGCGTTGGTGGCGCGGAACTGGAACTTCGCGATGGGGTTGTCGGCTCGCACCGCATCGCGGGTTGCCAACAGGGTCGCGATGTCCACCCCGTTGAGGTGCTGGTGCTCGGTCGTGGTGGTCATGATGATTCTCCTCGCGACCGGATGATCCGGTCGATCTCGTGGTGATGGATGAACAACGAGGACGTTAGGAACCGGGCCTTCCCGGGACCTTCCCTCGACGTCCTGGTCAGCCGTGGGCGAAGGTGATCGCAGGCAGGACTCGGCTGAGCCAACGGGGCGTGTACCAGGCGGCAGCGCCGGTGAGCCGGAGCAGGACCGGGAGCAGGGTGAGCCGGACGAGGAAGGCGTCGAGCAGGACAGCGAACCCCAAGATCGTTCCCATCTCCTTGACCGGCAGCTGAGCGGCCAGCGCGAAGGTGAAGAACACCGCCACCATGACGCCGCCGGCGGCGAAGATGACCCGGCCCGACCGGGCCATGGCGCCCACCATCGCCTGGTATGGGTCCTTGCTCAGCTCCCACTGCTCCTTGGCGACCGCGAGGAGGAACACGGTGTAGTCCATCGCGATGGCGAAGATCATCGCGAAGAAGAAGACCGGAGCCCAGGCGTCGAGGAAGCCCTGGGGCTCGAAACCGAGCAGTCCGGAGCCATGGCCGTCCTGGAACACCCAGCGTGCGAGTCCGAACGCGCCGGCCGTCGACAGCAGGCTCACCGCAGTCCCGAGGAGTGCGACCAGCGGCGCCTGGAGAGCGAACAGGACGAGCAGGAAGCCGAGGCCCAGGATCACTTCGATCACGATGGGCGTGGACCTGTCCAGCTGCGCCTTCAGGTCCAGGTCCTCGACCGCGAAACCGCCCACCTGCGCCGACGCAGGCAGCTCGGCGCGAAGTCGGGAGACCACCTCGGCCAGTCCGGGATCGGACGGGTCCGTGCTCGGGATGGCCTGCAACAGCTCGTGGTCGCTTCCGTCGAACGGGGAGGCCGGCGGCAGCACGCCGGTGATCGCTGGGTCACGGGACAAGGTCGCCTCGGCGGCTGGTGCCTCGGCCCGGTCGACGACGACCTGAAGCATCGCCGGGGCCCCGGGACCGAATGCCTCCTGGACCTGTCGATAGCCGACCCGTGCCGGGGCATGCTCGGGGAGCACCTTGATGGAGGGCATCGCCGTGCGGACGCCGATCACCGGCGCGGAGACCGCGAGCAGGACGACGAGCGCGCTGAGACCCCAGGCCACCGGGCGTCGCCACAACCACTCCCCCCACCTGGCGAACACGAGCGAGCCGGCTGCGCTCGTTCGGGTCCACGGGAGGGCGAAGCGGTTCAGCTTGTCGTCGAGGGTGAACAAGGTGAGCGGCAGGAGGGTGAGCGTGGCGGCGAGGACGAAGGCCACCGAGAGGATGATGCCGCCGGCCGCCGAACGGAACGAGGGTGACGGGACGAGCAACACTGCCGACAACGAGAGCAGCATGGTGACCCCGGACAGCAGCACGGCCTTGCCTGCGGTGTCCATGGTCTCGGCCACGGCTTCCCGGGCCGATCGGTGTCCCCGAGCGGACCGGTAGCGGACCACGAGGAAGAGTGCGTAGTCGATGCCCAGGGCGAGGGAGAACATCAGCGCGAAGTTCATCGCCCAGATGGACACCGGGACCAGCTCGTTGATCAGCACGAGACAGCCGGCCGAGGCGACCAGGCCGGCCAGGGTCAGCACCAGCGGCAGCCCGGCAGCGACCAACGCGCCGAAGGCGAGGACCAGGATGATCATGGTGACCGGCCAGGAGAACAGCTCCGATGACAACATCGCGTGCAGGTTCGCGTCGTTGAAGTCCGACCACAGGACCGATGCACCCGTCGGGTTCACCTCCACGTCCGGGGTCGACAACGCCTGGAGCGGACCCTTGAGATCAGCAGCCACGCGGACCATCCGGTTCGTGTCGACTCCGGCGCCCCCGAGGACGACCGCTGTCCGGCCATCCCGGGAGAGGGTGACACCGGGCACCGGGGCCACGACGTCGTTGAGGCGCGGATCGGCCTGGAGGATCCGGGTCACCTGCGTGATGACCTGCCTTCCGTCAGCGCCGGTCAGCGGCCCCGCGGTGCTGTGCACCACCACCTGGATCGCGTAGCTCCCGTTGCCCGCGAAGTGCTCCTGCACCAGCTGGCGGACCGTCACCGACTCGGAGCTGTCCGCCTGCCACCCAGCACCGGAGAGCTGGCGTTCGGCGCTCGGCGCGAGGACGCCGAGCCCGATCAGCACGACGAACCAGATCGACAGGACAGATCGGCGATGGTCGACCATCCACGTCCCCCACCGGCCCAGGGGCCCGGACCTGGCGACGGTGATGATCGGTGCGGTGCGCGTGTGCTCGCTTCTCTGGGTCATGGCTCTGCTCCGTGCTGGTACTGGGACTCGCCGAGGGGGCGCGCTCCCGGGGTGGAAACCTGCGCGCCCCGACACCGGGCGACCACGAGTGACGCTCAAGGCCGCACATGGGCGCGGCCACAGCCGGGGCGTGCCGAGACGCTAGGAGCGGCGCCTTCCCGCGACCTTCCCCACCGGCTTGCCGGATGAGCGTGGGGGCGAGCGCTTCGTCGGTGGAACCTCGTCCTTCCGACGGAGCCGCTACGCGTCCTGGAGCGTGAGCGAGCGGACGTCAGCGGGCTCTCCACAGGCAGCGCAGTCCATGCGGGGCTCGAAGGTCGCGCCGCAGGCGTGAACATAGGTGGGTGGGAGCGCCTCACCGGTGACGTGTCGTTCACCCCATGCTCGCAGCGCCATGATCACGGGCAGGAGGTCACGGCCCGCGTGAGTGAGGCGGTACTCGTAGCGTGGCGGCCGGTCGGAGTACGCCGACCGTTCGAGGACGCCGACGTCCTCCAACCGGCGGAGCCGGGTGGTGAGGATGTCGCGCGGGGCGCCGGTGTTGGCGGCGATCTCGCTGAACCGTCGTACGCCGAGGAACAGCTCGCGCACCACGAGCAACGACCATTTCTCGCCGACCAGGTCGAGGGCGCCGGCGATGGAGCAGTGGCGAGGGGTGGCGACACGGGAGACGGGAGTCACGCCCTCGATGATGTCATACAGGGTTGGAAATACCAACTCTGTGCGGCTATGGTCGACACGCAGTAGGAAAACCAAACCCACTGTCCGACCCACGAGAGAACGCAGATCTCCATGACCATCCCGGCCTTGACGACCGACATCGCTGCTGACCTCGCCGTCGAGCACCGCTCCGGCCTCCGACCGCCCGCGGCCGACACTCCTGTCCGCCGGTTTCCGCCTGCGAGCCGGCTCACTGTGGTGGTCCGCCAGGCCCGCTCCGGGGACTCCGCCCTTCTGGCTGACATCTTCGACGGGCTCAGCCCCGCGTCGCGCCTCAGTCGCTTCCTGGTCCCGAAGTGGCGGCTCACCGCCGCTGAGCTGCACTACTTCACCGATGTCGACCACCACGAGCACGAGGCCGTCATCGCCCTCACCCGGCTGCGGGCGGAGCCGGTCGGCATCGCCCGGTTCGTCCGTCACCGGGACGACCCGACGTCGGCAGAGGTGGCCGTGGAGGTCGTCGACGAATGGCAGGGCCGTGGCGTCGGCTCACTGTTGGGGAGACATCTGGCGGCACGCGCCCGAGGCGAGGGGGTCGCACGGTTCACGGCGCTGATGTCGGCCGACAACACGCGGTCCAAGCGGCTGCTCGAGAAGCTGGGCACCCTCACCGTCGTCGCGCGGGACGGAGCGACGGTGGAGTATCGGGTAACCCTGCCCGGGCAGGCACCCGCGGCCCCGCTGGGCATAGGTGAGCCGTGCGCGGCCGTGGGCTGTGCGTGATGCGCCCGGCCACCTCCACGCGAGCAGGCACCCGCGATCCTCGGGTCGGCGCACATCAGGCGGCCATCCGCGACGCGGTGCCGCTCATGGCGGCGCTTCCACCGTACGCCGCGATCATCGGCGTGACCATCGGTACCGGCGGCGGAAACCGGCTCGCCGGTCTGGCCGGCGCGCCGCTGCTCTACTCAGGGTCGGCGCACCTGAGCGCCATGGCGCTGCTGCACCGCGGTGCCCCAGGGCTGACGGTCGTGGTCACGGTCGCCATGGTCAATGCCCGGTTTCTCGTCTACAGCGCCGCGCTGGCGCCGTACTTCGTGGATCAGCCACGGTGGTTCCGGTGGCTGGCACCGCACTTCATCGTCGACCAGGTCTACGGCCTCGTCCAGCGCCGGAAGGACCTGGACGAACCCGCCCGCTTCCGCACGTACTGGCTCACGGTCAGCGGCCTGATCCTCGTCTCGTGGACGACCGCGATGTCGGTCGGTGTCCTCCTCGGCCCGGCCGTGCCGGACCTTCCCGCCATGACGATGTTGCCCATCTCCGCGTTCCTCGGCCTGCTCGGACGAAGCTCACCGACTGGCGGTCGACCGTCGCGGCAGCCACGGCGGCAACCGTGACGGTCGGCGCACCCGTGCCCGGGCCGTCACGCGTGCTCGTCGGCCTCCTCGCCGGTGCGGTGGCCGGCTGGGGGGCAGAGAGGGGGGAGCTGCGATGAGGACGCTGGCCGTGCTCACCGCGAGTGGGCTCGTGACCTGGATGCTGCGGGTGGCCTTCATCGGCCTCGCGCCCGCGAAGTGGAGGCCCCGAACACTGGGCGGCCTGCTCCGACATGCCGCACCGGCCGCATTCGCCGCGCTGGCCGCCGCAGCCGTCTCCACCACCGCGGCCGGTGACGGGTCGCTGTCCGGGTGGCCCGTCGTCGCGGCGACGGCGACCACCCTGCTCCTCGCGCGTCGGTCTCCCCATCCGTTGCTGACCCTGATGATCGGCGCGGTCGCCGCCACTGTCTTCGCCGCGCTGTGACCGCGACGTCACTGCTCGAGCGATCTGTGCGCCGTACCCCGCTCAGCCTTGCGGTATCAGGCGCCGTCGGAAACCGGCGAACGCCGCACCAGCCAGGAGAGCGGCCACGAGCCCCAGCCAGGCCAGCGCGGTCGTGTCGATGGCGTCGACCGGTGGCTTCCCCACATGGGTCAGCGGAGACAGGTTCAGCACCCAGCCCGGAAGCTGGAGACCCGAGCCGAGCAGCCCGATGAACGTGACCATGCCGAACGCCGCCCAGGCCAGGGCGAAGGCCCGCGGGATGAACCCGTAGAGCAGGACGGCGACGGCGGCGATCACCAGCTCCGCCGGCAGGTAGGCCAGGCCGGACTTCAGCAACGTGGCGACGTAGCCGGAGTCACCGGTCGAGAGCGCGGTGGTGGCGCCGAACACTACCGCCGAGACCACGACCAGTAGGACCAGGCCGGTGGTGACGACCAGCACTTGTGCACCGAGCCACCTCACCCTCCCCCACGCTCCGGCGAGGACGGGTTCGAGGCGGCCCCCCGCCTCCTCGCGTCGCAGCAGACCGAGTGACTGGACGACATAGCCGCAGGCGATGATCGCCAGATAGACCTGGGTCGAGGCGAGGAATCCGTCGGCGGCGTCCTGCTGGGTGATCCCCATGGCCTTGCTGACCGATGGGTTGCCGACGATGGCGCCGACGACTTGTTGGGACAGGGCACCCATGACCGCAGCCAGCGCCACCGATCCGACCAGCCAGCCGAGGAACGAGCCGCGCTGCCCGTGCATCGCCAGCCCGACGGGGCGGACCAGCCAGGGCGTGGCCGAAGGCTCACCTGGTCCTTGACGGTAGAGCGCGGCACCGAGATCCCGGCGCCGAGCCAGCACGACGGCGAGGACGGACAGGGCGGTCGCGACGAGTACAGGGATGAGCAGGACCCACCACCGCTGCTCATCGGCGAAGGGAGCGGTCTTCTCCAGCCAGCCGAGCGGAGAGAGCCACACCCAGAAGGTGCCGTTGACGTCGCCCACACCACGCAGGACGTAGGAGAGCCCGAGGGCTGTGAAGCCGAGCGCATACACACCTCTGCTGTGCAGCACCACTTGGCCGAGAACCGCCCCGAGCGCAGCGAAGACGACGGTCACCATGCCGAGCGCCAGGGCGTAGAGCACGGCGGAGCCGAGCTCGATCCCGACAAGGAGCAGGGAGAGCACGAACCCGACGTCCATCACCGCCACCGTGGCCACCACCAGAGACAGCGCACTGACGACCGGGGCCCGACGGTCGATCCGCCCTGCCAGCAGCGCCTCGAGACGTCCGGACTCCTCCTCGCCCCGTGTCATGCCCGCGATCAGGGCCAGCCCGATCAGCGGCATCAGGAACGAGGCGATGAAGCCGAACTCGTCCTGGATGATGCCCCCCAGGGTGTCGATCCCCTCCACATGGCCGTTGATCGCGACCAGGGCGTCGCTCACGACGGCCTGGCCGTAGGAGGCGATCTCCTCGGGCGTGTTGTAGAGCTGGGCCACGGCGACCGCGGTGAAGGCAAGGGTGCCGACGGTCGCGAGCACCCACACCGCGAGACGTCGGCGCTGCGCGCGCCACTGGACGGCCAGCATGGCCCGGATGCCCGTCATGCCATCACCGTCGCGGACTCGTCGTCGCTGTAGTTGCGCAGGAACAGCTCGTCCAGGCTCGGCGGCTCCACCGTGAGACCACGGATGCCGGCGGCGTGGATCAGGCCCATCGCCTGGTCGAGCTCGTCAGCACCGACGGTGAACCGGGTCTCCATGGTTCCGTCGACCTGACCCGTGGTCAGGCTCTCCAGGCCGGCGACGGAGTCCAGCGACGCGACGGCGGATCCGGTCAGCGCGTGGACGCTGGTGCGGGTGTGTCGGCGAAGGTCCGCGAGAGTTCCGGAGGTCACCGTCTTGCCGCGCCGGATGATGCTCACCCGGTCGGCGAGCGCCTCCACCTCCGAGAGGATGTGGCTGGACAGCAGGACTGTCGCGCCCTGCTCGCAGCGTTCGCGGATCACGGACTGGAACACCTGCTCCATCAAGGGGTCGAGTCCCGAGGTCGGCTCGTCGAGGACGATCAGCTTCACCTCGCTCGCCAGCGCCGCGACGAGGGAGACCTTCTGCCGGTTGCCCTTGGAGTAGTCGCGTGCCCGCTTGGTCGGGTCGAGATCGAAGCGTTCGATCAGGTCCGCACGCCGGGTGGGGTCCATCCCACCGTGGACGCCGGCCAGGATGTCCATGCACTCCCCGCCGGTCAGACCTGCCCACAGCGAGACGTCGCCCGGGACGTAGGCCACGTCGCCCCGCAGCTTGGTGCCCTCGCTCCAGGGATCGCGGCCGAAGAGGGTGATCCGGCCGCCATCGCGGCGCATCAGGCCGAGCAGGATCCTGATCGTGGTGGACTTCCCGGCGCCGTTGGGTCCGAGGAACCCGTGGACCTCCCCTCGGTGTACGTCGAGGTGGAGGCCGTTCAGCGCGCGGAAGCTGCCGAACTGCTTGACCAGGCCCTCGATCTGGATGATGTGGTCGCTCATGTCTCTCCTTCTTCTTTGGCGCGGAACGCGCCTTGGCTATAGACGTCGACCGCTTCGGCAGCCCACCGGGTCATGCCCTCGGTCGTGAGTAGGTCGATTCCGCACACCTGCCCGATGTGCCGAGCCAGCAGGATCGCTGCCAGGTCATTGACGAACAGGAAGGCAGCCCGCACCTTCAGGTTCTGACTAGGCCTTGCGATGCCGGCCGCCTCCAGGTCGGTCAGCACTCGTTCGCTCACGGCGAACCAGTGGGCGAAGACCCGATCACCGGTGGGGTCGTTGCTCAGCAGCAGCCGGCGCAGGTAGTCCGGCACCGAAGACCCGGGCGGAAAGCCGGCGACGAAGGCCTCGGCCAGTGATGCCGAGTCGCCACCGCTCAGCGCGTCTTCGATCCCGTCGCCGGTAAGGGCGTCCAGCACCGCGTCGAAGCTGGAGGCCACGTGCTCGTCCACCGCCTTGCGGAGGCCGGCCTTGCTGCCGAAATGATGGATCACCAGCGACGGCGAGACTCCCGCCGCCGCTGCCACGTCGCGCACGGTGACCCGGTCGGGCCCCCGGTCGGCGTACAGCTGCAGCGCCGTCTCGCGGATCCGAGCCTTCGCGGTGAGGTCGCGTAGACCAGTGCCACTGAACATGTGTGCAACTTACTGAACATCTGTACAACATCCAAGTTCTCGACCGTGCGGACGGGCATGAGCACCAACTGGCGGGGCACACATGGGGTGCGCAGGGGCGGTGCGGGTGGTGCCGACCTGATCGGCATCGCGAGTGGGTGCGGCCTCTCGTCCGACGGGGGTGGACGGGGGGTGCGAGGTACGGGAGCCTCTGGGTGTGGGTTCCGCTGAGGGACTTGTGGGGCGGGAGCCCGAGATCGCACTGGCTGCGGCGGCGATGCGCCGTCTCCGCGACGGGCATGCGGCGGCACTGGTGATCGAGGGCGAAGCAGGCATCGGCAAGACCCGCTTGGTGCAGAGCCTCGTCGAGGATGCGCGATCCCGGGACGTGGCCGTCTTCTCCGGTCAGGCCCATCCGTTCGAGCGTTCCCGGCCGTTCGGTGTGGTTGCCGCGGCACTGGATCTGGATCGGCGGTCAGGTGACCGGCGCAGAGCTGCTATCGGGGCGTTGTTGGCCGGTCGACGTTCGCAGGCAGCCGTCGGGCCGGTCGGTGGACTCCAGTTCCAGGTCGTCGAGGAGATCGTGGACCTGGTGGAGTCCTGGTGCGCCGAGCGCCCGATGGTCCTGGTGGTCGAGGACGTGCACTGGGCGGACAGTGCAAGCGTCGTGGCCATCTCGTCGGTGATACGACGGCTGCCACTGGCGGCGTTGCTCGTGGTGGTCACGGCAAGGCCGGCTCCGCAGCCATCCGAGGTGGTTCGGCTGCTCGATGATCTCGCGTCGGGGGGCGCGACGTCTCTGCGTCTGCACCCCCTTCAGTCCGAGGACGTGGCTTTGCTGGCCGGCCGGGCGCTCGGGGCGGAACCCGGCCCGGCCCTGACCTCGATGTTGGTCAAGGCCGGCGGCAACCCGCTGTGGGTCGCGGCGATGCTGCGTTCACTGGCTGACGAGGGGATGCTGCACCGGAGCGGCGGGAGGGTCGAGGTGACGTCCTCGGAGCTGCCGACCTCGCTGAGCGAGCTGGTGGTGCACCGTTTGCAGCACCTGCCGGACCCGACGTTGGAGCTGCTGCGGGTCACCGCGGTGCTCGGTGATGCGGTCTCACTTCGTGACGTCGCCGCCGTCGCTCGCAGACCACCGGCCGATGTGGCCGGAGGACTGAACCACGCGTTCGAGTCCCAGCTCCTCGATGAGGCCGATGGACGAGTCGTGTTCCGACACCAGCTGGTGCACGACGCGATCTACCAACACATGCCCCGATCGGTGCGCCAGCTGTTGCACCGCGAAGCCGCGGTGGCCTTGATGGCCGCAGGCGCGGATCGGCTGGACGTGGCGGACCATCTGATGCTGGGTGCCGAACGGGGTGACGAGGAGGCGGCCGCCTGGCTGCGAGACGCTGCCCGTGAAGCCTCGGGGCAGGCGCCGTTGGTCACCCTCGAGCTGGTACGTCGTGCCGAGGCGCTCCTTCCCGGCGGGCATCCCGAGGCCGACGTCGTGTCGTCGGAGGTGGTCCAGGCCTTGCTGCGTGCCGGCAGGGTGACCGAGGCTGCGGCGCGAGCCCAGGCCGTGCTGACCCGGCAGCACGCCCCGGCTGTGGACATGGCCATGCGACTGTCGTTGCTGGGTGCACTTGCTCTCCAGAACCGAGCAGACGAGGTCATCGCTGTGGCAGAGGACGCCCTGGAGGGGCCGGCGCTGCTCCGTCCCTCGGATGAGGTGATGGTCTTGGCCCAGCAGAGCTGGGCCTTCACCTACACCGGCGACCCCGGCGGAGGCGAGACGGCAGCTGCTCGGGGGCTGGTCGTCGCGGAGCAGGCGAACGACGCGTCGAGCCAGGTCTGGGCACTGACGGCTTTGGTGGTCGCAGTGGGGCGACAGGGCCGGTACGGCGAGGCGCTGGCGCAAGCGCGGCGGGCTGCGGCCCTCGCGGCTGAGTCACACGACACGCGGTCACTTCCGTTGCAGCCGAAGTTCTTCCTCGGCCTGGCGCTCTTCGACTGCGATCTGGTGGAGGAGGCGCGCACCGCGTTCCGGGCGGCCCTTGATGACGAGTTCGGTTCGGCGTGGTGGCTCTCAGAGACACTGCTGGCCGACGCACAGGCCGCCTTCGCGGTCGGCGAGTGGGACGACGCGCTTCCCGGCCTGGTCGCCGGCGGTCTCGCCGCGCAGGAGAAAGGCAACCCGCTCCTGGTGTCCCAGTCCATGGCCTACCGCGCGGTCCTCGCGACTGGCGTCGGCAACCACGGTGCCGCCCGCGAGCTCGTCGACGGCTTCATCGGCTCACTGGAGGGCGACCGGCTCAGCTACAACGCCGGCATTCTGGCGTTCGCTGCCGCCGGGTTGAGGATCGCCGAGGGAGACCAGCGGGGTGCCTACGACCTGCTGCTGCGGTGCTGGCGGTACGACGTCGGCCGCGACTGCCGCTTCTACCACCGCCGACTGGCCCCGGACCTCGTGCGCCTGGCCCTGGACCTGGGTGATCGTGACGTGGCATCCGAGGTGGCCGACACAGTCACAGCAGGTGCGGCGCTGGCCCCCGAGGTGCCGACGGTGAGCAGCCTGGCGTTGCGCTGTCAGGGCCTCGTCGCCGCCGACCCGGACGTCATGATCGAGGCGGTCGCGCTGAGCCGGCGGTCACCACTCCTGATCGACCACGCCGGCGCCTGCGAGGACGCGGCGGCCCTGTTGCTGAAGAACGGGTGGCGAGACGATGCCACCGGGCTGCTGGCCGAGGCGCTGCACCGCTACGAGTCGGCCGGTGCCGACGCGTGGGCCGGCAGGGTCCGGGCCCAGCTGCGGTCCCTGGGCGTCCACCCCAGCCCGCACGGGTCACGACTGCGGCCGTCCAGCGGCTGGGACAGTCTCACGAGCACGGAGCGCGCGGTGTCATTGCTGGTCGCCGAGGGTCTGACGAACGGGGCCGTGGCCAGGCGGCTGTACATCTCGCCGCATACCGTGAACACCCACCTTCGGCACGTGTTCGCCAAGCTGGCGGTGTCGAACCGCGTGGAGCTCGCCACGGTGGTGCATCACTCGATCGAGTGATGTCGTCGCCGTCGGTTGCGAGCACCTTCGATGGCAGGCAGTCAGGCAGGCTGCCTACGGGAGCCAAGGGAGCGCAACCATGGACAACGCGGCGACGATGCGATGCACGTACGAGCGGATCAACGCCGGGGACATCGACGGCTTCGGCACCTTGGTCGCGGACGGGTTCGTCGAGCACCAGGGCGGCCCCGGGTTCCCGGCCACCAAAGAGGGCACCCTCGACTTCTTCCGAGCGTTGGCTGACGCATTCCCGGATCTGCGCATGGAGGTCGAGGACCTGGTCGTCGACGACGACAAGGCTGTGGCGCGGGTCAGGCTGACAGGAACACACCAGGGTGAGTTCACCGGGATCCCCGCCACCGGGGCAACGGTGGACGTGCAGGTCATCGACATCATGCGGTTTGACGACGCCGGACGTGTCTGCGAGCACTGGGGGGTCGCGGACCTCCTGTCGCTCATGCAACAGCTGGGCGTCGTGCCTTCCGGTGCTCCGGTCTAGGGAGATCGCTCGATCGAGTGATGTCTGCCCGGGCCCCATCCCACGACACTCCAGGTCTGCGAGCTCGGGTACACCGCGGAAGTGCCGCCGGATCGTTCCTGCCGGCTCGAGGCAGGTCACACAGAGGAGAGGACGTCGTGAAGGTTGCAGTCATCTACCGGCCGAGGAGCGCAGCACCGTTCGAGGCGGGTCCCATGCTGATGGAAGCCCTGGGCCACTGGGTCGAGACCTACTCGAGGCGATTCTCGACGTTGGAGTTCTTCGTCGTCGGCGGCGGGCTGCTCCTGGCCGACATCGACGACTCGGCCGAGCTGAACCGGATCGTGGCCGAGAACCCGTTCACGCCGTTCATGGACGTTGAGATCATGCCTGTGGTCGAGCCACGCGCAGCGATGGCGACCTACGGCGAGGTCGTGGCCGCGCTCGCGGGTGCGGCACCGTCCGCCGGCTGAGGAACCGGTGGAGCCGGGCGCCGTGCCAGTCCCGGTCGCGCATCACTGACCCGTGATCGGTCGCTCATGCAGACCATTGCCATTGCCGTCCCACTGCTTTCGGGCCGAACCGAGTCGCACCGGAACGAGCTGACCTCGTGCTGGCTGGGTGGGCGCAGGGAAGCACACCAGGACTCGCGCCGCCGCGCGGGAATCATCCGCGAGGCGGTCTGGATCCAGACCACGCCCGGCGGTGACCTCGCGGTGGTCCTTCTGGATGCCGACGATCTCGACATCGCACTCATGGTCCTCGAGACCTCGGACGAGCCGTTCGACCACTGGTTCCGCGACCACGTCCGCCAGGTCAACGGCATCAGCTGGGCCGAGGCCGTCCGCTCGGCACAACTGGCCCTCGATTTCGACACCAACAGGATCTGATCGCGCCGATCCCGGCACCCGCCGGATCCGGCACCAACCCCAGAGGAGTGAGCCATGCCCCGAGTCATCATCACCCACAACATCCGCGACGTGGACCGCTGGTTGGCCGGCAAGGACGAACGGGCGGCGGTGATGCCGGGTACTGCCCGGGTCACCGACCTCGTCGCTCTCGACGGCAGCGGCCAGGCCGCCGTGACCTTCGAGACCGACGACTTGGATGCCTTGAAGGCGATGCTCGAGTCGATGCCGCCCGACGTCGCGGCCCAGGCCGAGTCGCACGGTGTCATTCCCCCGTTCACAGTCTACGTCGAGCGATAGGAACGCGTCGCCACCCCGTGCGGACCCTCCGTGATCCGGACGCGGGTCGGGCTGCTGTTCGGACCCTGGCCCCATGTCCCTTCACCGACGTGGCTCGTGGGCTCCGAAGTAGGCGAAGAGAGTGTCGGCACGACGCCGAGGTGCTCCGGGCCGGGGGTCGGCGTCGTACACCTGGTTGCCGTCCAGCTGCGGCAGCAGCCGGTCGAGCCAGGCGGGGAGCCACCAGTTGAGGCCGCCGAGCAGCTTCATCGCGGCCGGCACCAGCACCAGGCGTACGAGGGTCGCGTCGACGAGAACAGCGGTTGCCAGCCCGAGACCCAGCATCTTGATGACGGGGTCGTTGCCGGCGACGAATCCTGCGAACACGGCGACCATGATGGCGGCGCCGGCGGAGATGGTGCGGGCGGTGGCGCCGATGCCGTGGACGACGGCGTGGTCGCTGTCACCGGTGCGCAGGTACTCCTCGCGGATCCGTGAGAGCAGGAAGACCTCGTAGTCCATCGAGAGGCCGAACAGGATGGCGAACATGAACAGCGGGATGAAGGAGATGATCGGCACGGTCGCGTGCAGCCCGATCAGGTCCTTGGCCCAGCCCCACTGGAAGACCATCACGAGGACGCCGTAGGCCGCACCGACGCTGAGCAGGTTGAGGACGGCGGCCTTGGCCGGCACTGCGATGGAGCGGAAGACCAAGACCAGGAGCAGGAAGGACAGCAGCACGACGGCGACCAGGAAGACCGGGAGCCGGTCCTGCACCCTGGTGCTCATGTCGGTGATCGTGGCGGTGTAGCCGCCCACGTGCGCCGTCGCAGGGCTCCGGTCGAGGGCCGTGGGAATGACGTCGGACCGCAGGCGCTCCAAGGTCAGCTGGGTGCGCTCGTCCTGCGGCGTGGTGGTGGCTTGCGCGGTGACGATGCTGAGGTCGGGCGCGGTGCTGATCACCGAGGCGGTGGTGATGCCCGGGTCCTTCGCCACTGCGGCCGCGATCCGCTCAGGAGCGTTGCGGTCGCCGGCCGGGTCGACGGCGATGACGAGCGGGCTGATGGCGCCCGGTCCGAAGCCGTCGGCGATGAGGTCGTAGGCACGGCGCTCGGTGCGCTCCTGCGGGTAGTTGCCCTCATCGGGCAGGCCCAGCCGCAGCGCCGTCACCGGCGCGGCCAACGCGAGCAGCAGCGCGGTGCCACCGACCAGGTAGGCGACCGGGTGCCGGGTGACGTGGGCACCCCAACGTGTCCACCGCTGGGTTGCACTCGACGTACGACGGGCACGCCGGCGGGTGATCCGGCAGCCTGCCAGTCCCAGCATCGCCGGCAGCAGGGTCAACGCGGCGAGGACCATCACCAGCACGACCAGGGACATCCCGATGCCGCCGGCGGCCACGAACGGCAGACCGGCGAAGGCCAGCCCGAGGATCGCGAGGACGACGGTGCCACCTGCGAACAGGACCGCCTGACCCGACGTGGCCAGGGAACGGCCGACGGACTCGGGGACGGACAGCCCTTCTGCCAGGTGCTCGCGGTGCCGGGTCACCAGGAACAGGGCGTAGTCGATGCCGGCGCCGAGCCCGACCATCGAGGCCATGACCGGTGCCCACTGGGGGATGTCGACCCCGTAGGCCGCGAGCGAGAGCGCGCTCGTGCCGACCAGCAGGCCGAAGAGCCCGATGACGATGGGTAGGCCGGCCGCGACCACCGAGCCGAACGCGACGAGGAGGATGACGAGGGCGGTGAGGATGCCGCCGGCTTCGTAGAGGCTCATCGGCGCCTCGGAGAAGCTGTAGAACAGGTCACCGCCTCCCTCGAGACGGAGGCTGGACCCGGACTGTGCGGCGGCGATCGCCGAGGTCAACGCGGCGAGCGCGGACTTGTCGGTCTTCTCGATCACGGGGTACTGCAACCGGATGATGGCGACCCGACCATCCGAGGAGACCATCTGGGCCGCGACGGCCGCCTGCGGGTCCTCGGCCAGCAGGCCGGCCGGGTCGGTCACGCCGAGCTCGTCCTTCAGCCCCTTCAGGTGGTGCTCCACAGAGGCGAGGTCGCGCCGTGCCTGGCGGGAGTCGAGGAACGTCTCACCCTTGTCGCGCGGTGTCGCCACGACGTACGACGTGAGGCCGCCGGTCCCGGTGTCGGCGCGCGCCAGCAGTTCCGCCGCCGCCTGGGAGTCGGTGCCGGGCGCCTCCATGGTGTTGTCGAGAGCATGTCCCGCCGTGTTCGCCAGCGCCGCCACGGCGACCGCGAGCACGACCCAGACGCCCACCGTCCTCCACGGGTGACCGGCCGCCCAACGACCCCAGCGATACAGGATGTGTGACATGGGAGCCTCCTCGGCTCGGACTGTTGCGGGCCCGTTGCCCGGCTACCTCCACCGTCCCGCCGCAAGGGGGTCGAACGGATCGGCGTCGAGGCCGGCGTCGGGTCCGCCTTCCGGCCAGGACGCGGCTCGTTCTTTCGGCGGGTACGCCGAGGCTCGCGGATCCCTAGGCTGGAGCCGTGGTCACAGCCCGGCGCTCCATCTGGCACGAGCCCCGGCCTGCCGACGCCCCGCCGCTCGGCCGTCTCGACTGGCTCCTGGTCGGCGCGTTCGAGGCCGCCGCCGTGGTCGAGGGCATCGTCCGCCCGGACGTGACCTGGCGACCCCTGGTCACCCTGCTCGCGATGGCGACGATCCCCGCCCTGCTGCTGCGGCGGAGCCGGCCGCTGGCGGCCGCGCTGATCGGCTTCGGCGTCGCCGGGCTGCTCTCGGTCCTCCAGCTGGCCGGAGACACCGGCGACCTCGGCCTCTACTCCATGATGGTCGTCCTGATCCTGCTCTACTCCCTCGTGCGGTGGGGCTCGGGACGGGAGGTGGTCCTGGGGATGGCGTTCGTGACCGTCGTCGTCGCGCTCGGGCTCTACGTCTCCTTCGTGGGCTGGGCCGACGTCTTCGGCGGGACCGTCTTCCTGCTGCTGTTCGTCGCCCTCGCCGCGGTGTTCCGCTACCGCGCGGACCTCTGGCTTCGCCAGGAGCTCGAGATCCGCAACCAGGAGCGGGTGGCGCTGGCTCGCGAGCTGCACGACACCGTGGCCCACCACGTCTCGGCCATCGCGGTCCAGGCGCAGGCCGGTGGCGTGGTGGCCGGCACCCAGCCCGAGAAGGCGGCGGAGGTCCTGGCCGCGATCGAGTCGGAGGCGTCGCGGACCCTGGCGGAGATGAGATCCATGGTGCGGGTGCTGCGTGAGGAGGAAGCGCGGTCGCCTACTCACCGCAGCTGGGCGTCGCGGACCTGCCTGCTCTGGCGCGCGCCGACGCGACGCCCACCGTCGAGGTCTCGCTGGCCGGCTCGTTGACCGGGCTGGCGCGACCCGTGGACGCCGCGGTCTACCGGCTCGCGCAAGAGGCCCTGACCAACGCCGTACGGCATGCGTGGAGCCGCGACCCGCGTCGAGATCGACGTACGCCGGGAGGGCGACGCCGTCAGGCTGCGGGTCACCGACGACGGACGGACCGAGCCGGGGCCGGCCCCGGAGCCCGGGTTCGGCCTGCTGGGCATGGCCGAACGCGCCCAGCTCCTCGGCGGATCGCTCTCCGCCGGGCCGGGGCCCGAGGGTGGCTGGGTGGTCGAGGCCGTGCTGCCGGTGGAGGCGCCGGCATGAGCATCCGCGTCGTCGTGGCCGACGACCAGGACCTGGTCCGGACCGGGCTGGTGATGATCCTCGGCGCGCAACCCGACCTCGAGGTCGTGGGGGAGGCAGCAGACGGGCTCGAGGCGCTCGACCTGGCGACCCGGCTGCGTCCCGACGTCCTCCTCGTCGACATCCGGATGCCCGGGCTCGACGGCGTCGAGGTGACGCGGCGCCTGGCCGGGCCGGACGTGACGGACCCGATGGCGGTCGTCGTGATCACCACCTTCGACCTCGACGAGTACGTCCTCGGCGCCCTACGCGCCGGCGCCCGCGGCTTCCTGCTCAAGGACGCCGGGCCGGAGCTCCTCGTGCAGGCCATCCACGCGGCGGCCGACGGGGACGCGCTGATCGCCCCCAACGTCACCCGCCGGCTGTTGGCGACCTTCGCCGACCAGGCGCCGGTGGTGCCGGTCCAGCCCATCGACCCGCTCACCGAGCGCGAGGAGGAGGTGCTGGCGCTGGTGGCGCGGGGCCGCACCAATGCCGAGATCGCCGCCGAGCTCTTCATCGGCCTGAGCACCGTCAAGACCCACGTCGCCTCGTCTGCTGACCAAGCTCGGCGCCCGCAACCGCGTCGAGATCGCCATGTGGGCCTACGACACCAGACGCGTGTGCAGCTTCGGACCGCACCCTCGGGCCAGATCTGCGGAGGTGCCGACGAGGCCGAAATCTGTCAGCTCTCCTCGAGCACGTCCTGGGCGATGCGGAAGGCCGTGTTGGCATCGGGGACGCCGCAGTAAATGGCGGACTGGAGCAGCGTCTCCTTGATCTCGTCGGGCGTCACGCCGTTGCGGAGGGCCGCCCGCAGGTGGAGGGCGAGCTCCGCGTGGTGTCCCCGGGCGACCAGGGCCATGATCGTGATCAGCGACCGGGTACGCCGGTCGAGGCCGGGCCTCGTCCAGATGCTCCCCCAGGCGTACTCCGTGATCAGCCGTTGGAAGTCGGCGGTGAGCTCCGTCGTGCCTTCGGTGGCGCGGTCGACGTGGTCGTCGCCCAGCACCTCCCGTCGTACGCGCATCCCGTCGTCATAGCTGCTCATGCCGTCCTCCTGCTCGGGTATCGGGCGCAGTGCTCGAGTACGAGCCGTGCGACGTCGAGCGGTCGCTCGACCGGCGCCAGGTGCGCGACGCCGTCGAGGACGACCAGCCGGCCGTCGGGCACGTGGTCGGCGACCTCCCGGAGGCTGGCCGGCGGGGTGACGGTGTCGTCGGCTCCGGCGATCGCGAGCACCGGTGGGGCGATCTCGGGGAGCCGGTCTCGGACGTCGAAAACCGAGAGCGCATGGCACACCGCGAGATAGCCCTCGTCGGTGGTGGCGGCCAGCGCGTTCAGCAGGGCACCGGCCCGGTCCGGCTCTCGCTCGACGAACCCGGGCCCGAACCATCGGCGTGACGAAGGTCCGACCATCACCGACGTGCCGGCGCGGCTGACGAGGTCGATGCGCTCCTGCCACGACTCGGGCGTCCCGAGCCTGGCTCCGCTGCACAGCACGACGAGGGACTGCAGCCGGTCGGGGGCGTCCAGAGCCAGCTGGAGCCCGACCGCGCCGCCCACGGAGTCGCCCGCGTAGTGAAAGGGTCCCTCGACGAGGTCGAGGACCCGCGCGGCGAGCCGGGCGACGGTGAGGTCGGGCGGAGCGGGGCCCGGGTCGGCGCCGTGGCCGGGCAGGTCCCAGGCGACCACGTCGAGCTCGTCCCGCATCAGGTCCGCGCACGGGCCCCACAACGTGGCGGCCGACGTCCCGAGCGAGGGCCCGAGGACGAGCGTGGCCGTCATCGGGCGGCCTCGGCGGCCGCGAGGTTGGAGGCCATCCGGTCGTGGTGGACGCGGAGCCCCTGGAGGAGGTCGGCGGTCTGGCCGGACGCGATCGCGGTACGACGCACCAGGATCCGCAGCGTGTCCCACTCGGCGTGCCAGGCTCCGTCAGCGCGCTCGTCGACCTGGTCGGCGGCGCACAGGTGGAGGGTCGCGCCGAGCTGGGGCGTCGTCAGTGCCGCGCGTCGTACCAGAACCGACAGCACCGGGTTGGCCTTGTGGGGCATGGACGACGACCCGCCACCATGTCCCTCGCTGAGCTCTCCGATCTCGGACCGAGACATCAGGAGTACGTCGCGAGCCACATGCCCGCAGGCATCGGTGGTGGCGACCAAGGCGTCGCCGGCCCGGGTCACCGGACGCCGTTGTGTGTGCCAGGAAGGGGCGGCGGACAGGCCGAGCCTCTCCGCGAGCTGCCCGCCCTCCTGGGACATACCGACCGGGCCCCCGCTCTGCACCGGGTAGGTGAGTGCGGCGAGGTCGGCCCGCGCGTCCTCGAGCCCCGCCCGCCAGCCCCTGAGCTTGTCGCCGAACGTGATCGGCAGCGCCCACTGGGTGAGCGTGCGACCGGTCATCGATGTCGACCCGTGCTCCTCGGCCAGCGGCTGGAGGGCGGCCAGCGCCCTGCCCACATGGTCACCGATGACTCTCACCGCATCGCGGAGCAGCAGCATGAGTGCGGAGTCGACCACGTCCTGGCTGGTCAGGCCCGCGTGCAGGTCGAGGTCGGGGCGGGCCGACCGCAGCGCTTCGACCAACGGGATCACCGGATTGCCACCCTGCTCGGCGTCGAGGTCGACCTCGGGGAGGGCGAGCTCCGCGCCGACCCAGGCGCCCTCGACGAGGACCATCGCCTCGAGGAACGCCCGGTCCGTGAACAGGTCTCCCGCGCGATGGTCGCCCGGCCACAGGAGGTCGCTCATGAGGTCAGTGTCGCGGATGGGCGAGGAAGACGGTCTCGCCCTCCCCTTGGAGGCGGATGTCGAACCGGTATCCGGTGTCATCACGGACGGCGAGCAGGGTGGAGCGCCGCATCGGGTCGACCGATGCCAGGAACGGGTCGGAGTCGGCAGCCGCGTCCGGGAGGTAGGCGCGCGTGAGCAGCCGGTCGAGCAGTCCGCGCGCGAAGACCGTCAGGCTGAAGAAGGGCGCACGTCCGTCCATGGCGCCCGGGGTCAGGGTGGAGAACCAGTAGTGCCCGGTCCGGTCCGTCGCCGCCCTCCCCCAGCCGGTGAAGGTGAAGGCGTCGCGGTGCAGCGACCCCTCGGCCTGCACGACGCGCCCGTCCGGATCCGGCTGCCAGACCTCGACCAGCGCGTCGGGCACGGGCGAGCCGGCTCCGTCGAGCACACGGCCGTGCAGACGTACGGCGCCCGCCTGCCCTGCGGGGACCAGCAGGTGGTCGCCGTCGTAGGGCAGGGCGAAGCCGTAGAAGGGGCCGATCGTCTGTCCCGGCGAGGGGACGCGCTCGCCGCTCATGCCACACCCTCGGCGTCGTCGAAGAGGGTGCGGTGGGGTCCGGTGAGCACGACGTCCCACCGGTATCCGGTGTGCGCCTCGGGCTCGGTGAGGTCGTGGTCGTAGGTCGCGACCAGACGTTCGCGGGCGCGAGGGTCGCGGAGGGACTGGTAGATCGGGTCGAGGGCGAACAGCGGGTCTCCGGGGAAGTACATCTGGGTGATGAGCCGCTGGGTGAGCTCGGTCCCGAACAGGGAGAAGTGGATGTGCGCCGGCCGCCACGCGTTGGCGTGGTTGCGCCAGGGATAGGGGCCGGGCTTGACGGTGGTGAACGAGTACCGCCCGTCCGCGTCGGTGAGGCAACGGCCCGCGCCGGCGAAGTGGGGGTCGAGCGGCGCCGGGTGCTGGTCGCCTTGGTGGCGGTAGCGGCCGGCGGCGTTGGCCTGCCAGATCTCGACGAGCTGGTGCCGGACCGGTCGTCCGTCGCCGTCGAGCACCCGGCCGGAGACGACGATCCGCTCGCCGATCGGCTCCCCACCCCGCTGCACGGTCAGGTCGTGCTCGACGGGCGCGACGTCCCGCTCGCCGAAGACCGGCGCCCACAGCTCCACCCCCTCGGGGTCCACCTGCCGGGGCTCCTTGGTCGGGTGCCGCAGGATGCTCGACCGGTAGGGCGGGTAGTCGAGCCGGGGTCCCGTCTCCTCGCCGGCGAGCCCGTCGTACTGCTCGGCGAGCAACGCCATCTCGGCGCTGATCTCCTGCTGGGTCGGCGCCGCGGACGGTACGGGAGTCGTCGTCACGGGGGAACCGTAGGACCGCTCCGGGTCTCCCCCGCTCTGCGGGTTCCACTGGACGGAATTCCCGGTGAGAATGGCGCCGTGGCAGGGAACGTCTCGGAAGCGGGAACCAGCGTCACGAGCCGCGCGCTCGCGCTCGTGGCGGCGTTCGACGAGGAACACCGCCGGCTCACGCTCAGCGAGCTCGCCGCCCGCGCGGGCCTGCCGATCGCGACGGCGCACCGCCTCACCGGCGAGCTGGTTGCTTGGGGGGCGCTCGACAGGTCTCCCTCCGGCGACTACGTGATCGGGCGGCGGCTCTGGGACCTCGGGCTGCTGGCCCCGGTGCGGGCCGATCTGGTGGAGGTCGCGTCGCCCTACCTCCACGACCTGTACGTCGCGACCCTGGCCACCGTGCACCTCGCGGTGCGCGACGAGCTCGAGGTGCTCTACCTCCATCGGCTCCGGGGTCACACCTGCGTGCCGATCGTCAGCACGGTGGGCTCCCGCCTGCCGCTGCACGCCACTGGCGTAGGGAAGGTGCTGCTGGCTCATGCGCCGGACGCCGTGCAGGAGACCGTGTTGCGAGCGCCGCTCGCCCGCGTCACGACGTACACCGTCACGCGCCCCGGGATCCTGCGGCGCCAGCTCGACGCGGTGCTCCGCGACGACTACGCGACGACGGTCGAGGAGATGAGCCTCGGCGCCTGCTCGGTCGCCGTGCCTGTCCGGAGGGAGCGGGAGGTGGTCGCCGCCATCGGTGTGGTGGTGCCCCGCCTGGCCCGCGACCGGCGGCGTCTGGTCGCTGCCCTCCAGGTGGCGTCGGCCGGCATCGGGCGAGCGCTCGGCGCGTCGACGAGCCTCACCGGGAGCGGTCGTGCCTGAGCACACGACCGAGGTCGCGATCATCGGAGCCGGGCCCGCCGGCATGCTCCTCAGCCACCTCCTGGCGCTCGCCGGCGTGGCGTCGGTGGTGGTCGAGCGTCGTTCGGAGGCGTACGTCGCCTCGCGCATCCGGGCCGGGATCCTCGAGCAGTCCAGCGTCGACGTCCTGAGGTCAGCGGGTCTGGGCGACCGCGTGGCCACCGATGGCGACGAGCACCGCGGCATCTACCTGCAGTGGCCCGGCGTCCGGCACCACCTGGACTTCGTCGACCTGGTCGGCAGGTCGGTCACCGTCTACGGGCAGACCGAGCTGCAGAAGGACCTCGTCTCCGCCGCCCGGCAACGGGGGCAGGAGGTCGTCTACGACATCGCCGAGACAGCCCTGCACGACCTCGGCAGCCGGCGACCGTCGGTGACCTGGGTCGACGACCGCGACCGGTCGCACGTGCTCCGTGCCGATGTCGTGGTCGGGTGTGACGGGTCGTTCGGACCCTCCCGCGACGCGATCCCCGCCGGCGTCCGCACCACCTGGGAGCGGACCTACCCCTACTCCTGGCTTGGCATCCTCGCCGACGTCGCACCGTCGACCGACGAGCTCATCTACGCCTGGCACCCCGACGGCTTCGCCCTGCACTCGATGCGCTCGCCGTCCGTGTCGCGGTTCTACCTGCAGGTGCCGAACGGCACCGACGTCGGCGCGTGGCCGGACGAGCTCGTCTGGGAGTCCCTCGCGACCAGGTTGGGCGACGGTCAGGACGGCTGGCAGCTGACCACCGGACCGATCACCGAGAAGTCCGTGCTCCCGATGCGGTCGTTCGTGCAGACCCCGATGCGGCACCAGCGGCTCTTCCTGGCCGGCGACGCCGCACACATCGTGCCGCCCACCGGCGCCAAGGGCCTGAACCTCGCCATCGCCGACGTCGCGCTCCTGGCACCCGCGCTCGAGCGACTTCTCCGCAAGGGGGACGACACGCTGGGCGATGCCTACTCGGCGACCGCGCTACGGCGCGTCTGGCGCTGCACCCACTTCTCGTGGTGGATGACCACGATGCTCCACACGAGCGGCGACCCGTTCGACGCCCAGCTCCAGCTCTCGCAGCTGGAGTGGGTCACCTCCAGCCGGGCCGGCGCCACCGGCCTGGCCGAGAACTACGCCGGCCTGCCCATCGAGCTCTGATAGACGTCTGCTTCCCGCCTCAGATCCGGTCGGCGAGGCCTGCCGCGGGCCAGCGCAGCTCGTCGAGAGGACGTCGTTCGCGTTCGGGCTGGTTCTCGGGCGCGGCGGGTTCGGAGCCAGCAGGCACCCATCCGCTGGCGGACATCGTCGCGATCTCCCAGTGGGCGGGCACGCCGAACTCGGTGACCAGGCCCTCGCGGTCGAAGGCTCGGACCTGCCGCACGTAGAGACCGAGCGAGCGTGCCTGCACCGTCAGGTGGGCCACCGCCTGTCCCAGGTCGTAGGTCGAGAACTCGGAGTAGTCCCAGTCGGTGTCCGCGACGTGCCGGTGAGCCAGGTTGGCGAAGAGCAGGGCGGCATCAGGGGCTCATCGGCGAGCGCTCGGGGCCAGGTGACGCACCAGACGTCGGTGGTCGCTGCCGCCACGCACACCGACGATGAAGGCCCAGGGTTGGGAGTTGCCCGCGGACGGCGCCCACCTGGCTGCCTGCAGGAGCGAGTCGACCTGGGCCGGCCGCGCCGCTCGGGTGGGGTCGAACGCCGTCGGGCTCCAGCGGGTGGCGAGAAGCGGGTGCAGCGGAACGTCGGCCATGCAGGCCATCGTGCCGCGCGCTGCTCGATTCGACGGATCGCGCCTGCTCACCCTGTAGGACAAGCCGATCGGGAGGTGCAGGGGGTCGAGCATGCGGGCGGGTCTCGGGCAAGGTCAGTGGCAGCTCCTCGAACGGCTGGTGCTCGTGCCTGCGTCGGTCCTGGCTCTCCATTCCCCGGCCGCAGGGACTGCCGTCGTCGTCTCCACCCAGAACGTCCAGCTCACGCTCCCTCCGACCGAGGCCCGGCACGACATGGCGCGAGCCGCCTCCGGGTCCCCGATCCTGTTCACCCAAGAGATGGGTCACCGTCACGCCCGCCGGCTGGCCCCACCGGGTTGGGGAACGGCCCACTACCTCGGCAGCCATCGCCGCGGCGACTGCGCGACGGTCTGGGACCGCTCCCGCTGGGCCCGGATCCGGACCGAGCTGGTCCCGCTCACCTGGACCGACAGCAGGCGGCGCTGGTAGTCGTGCTCCGAGGACGGCGCGGCAACCCGATCACTATCGCCACAGTCTGCGTCCACCTGATCACCCGGGCGACGCAGAGACCGAGGCTCTACCGGTGCGCGACCGGCCGCCTCCACCATCTCGCCGTACGGCTCGCCAGACATCACCCGGTGATCGTCGGCGGCGACTGGAACCTCGACCACCCCTGGGACGTGGAACCCCACTGGCGCGGGTTCCCCTACGCGCGGTTCACCGGGTGGGGTTCCCGAGCGACCACCGGCCCGACGATCGGACACGAGTGCGCTGGCTACTTCTACTGGAGCCCGTCGTGGTCGTTCGACGGGATCGTCCGGATATCGCAGACGTTCTCCGACCACCACGGCGTCCGGGTCCGGCTGGAGGCTGCCCCAATGCAGAGCCGGGCAGCGCTCAGGGAGCCTCGAACCCCTTCTCGTGCAGGATCCCCTGGCTGGCCGGCTCGACGAGGTACTTGATGAACTGCTGGCTCAACGAGGTGTTCCTCGACTGGAGCAGGCGCGCGATCGCATAGGTCGCGGGCCCCTTCCTGGCGAAGACCCTCGGCTCGTCGAGCTGCACGCTGTGGGTGCTGTCCATGATCACACGGTCGGCGGTCGTGAACAGGTCGCCGGTCTTGCCCGCCTGAGCGGTGTCGGCGATCGAGGACGACGGGCCGAACGTGAAGGTCACGTGGCTCCCCGGTGTGTCGCGCTCGAACCTCTGGCCGATCTGCGTGAAGGCGTCCTTCAACGACTCGTCGGCCAGCACCATGATCGAGTTCGGCGCATTCCGCTCGCCCCCTACGCCGGAGCCACCGCCACAACCGGAGAGTGGCACAGCGGCGAGCATGACCAACACGAGCCCGAGATGCTTGAGCGAGGAGAGCTTCATGGGAGACCTCGGAGAGTCGGTCCGAGACCACGGGGGGAGGCTCGAGATCCTCCGAGGCCCCGGGCGAGGCCACCTCCCGACTCTCCCGATCCCCGACGCGGGTGGGCCTCACCCTCCCTGGGTGATTCACCCGCTCCGACCTCTTACCGTTCGCTGACACCTGGGTCCGCCGATGGAGATCAGCCGGGGGCGATGGCAGGTTGGGCCCGTGAACCCTCGAGCGGACGTCGCGGTGATCGGCGGCA